>NZ_LBMU02000037.1 GCF_001005085.2 Streptomyces humi | reverse complement strand
GGGGGAGAGGGGGGAGAGGGGTGGAGAGGGGGGAGAAGAGTGGCGTTACGTCCTTTGCCGTGGGGGGTGACGGGCCGGGGCGCGCGGTGCCCCGGCCCCGGAGGCGTCAGCGCAGCCGGCCAGCGCCCGCGCCGCAGTCGACGATGCGCGGGACGGCCCGCGCGGGGTCGACCCGGGTGCGCAGGGTCGGGGTCCAGCCAGCTCCGGACTGGAGGATCTCGCCGGGGACCTCGGTGTTGTGGACGGCGATGAGGTCCGTCAGCTCGCCGTTGACGTAGTTGTCGTCGGCGGTGAGCGGCGCCTCCTTCCACTTCTTCAGGACCGAGCCGGTGCCGACCCCGGCCGGGAGGGTGAACGCGTTGTGCTCGGCGACGAGCTGGGACTCCATGCCGATGCCGTAGCTGTAGCCGTAGCCGTCCCCGGCGACGAAGTGGTTGTTGTAGGAGTCGACCTGTCCGAACCGCACCCGCGGTGCCCGCTCCACCAGGTCGCTGAACAGGTTGTGGTGGAAGGTGACCTTGAGGTGCCCCCGGTCGACGGCGGCGGTCGAGGCGCTGTCGCTGTTGCCGATCAGGATCGTCTTGTCGTGGTCCTCGAAGACGTTCCAGGAAGCGGTGACGTAGTCGGCGCCCTTGACGATGTCCAGCTCACCGTCGTGCTGTTCGTAGATCCGGCCGAAGTAGTAGGGCAGCGTGCTGTCCGGGTGGTCGCCGTCGGTGAACGTGTCGTGGTCCATCCACACGTGCGTCGCACCGTAGATCACCGCGCTGTCGTACTCGGAGTTCCAGTTGCCGTCGGCGGTGTCGGTCGGGTCCCACTGCGGGAAGCAGTCGAGAGGGCTCTCGAAGGCCAGGTTGCGGACGATGACGTTGTCGACGGCCTTGATCTGGAGGCTGGCGCCCTTGAACCCGGCGTCCTTGCCGACGCCGATGATGGTGGTGTTGGCCGGGACGTAGGCCTTGATGTAGGCGTCCTGCTGGGCCTGGGAGGCGCGGCGCAGTCCCTCCGGGCTGTCGTCGGGCTCGTTGTCCAGGTTGGTGGAGTGCCCCCAGGCCTCCGGTGAGTACGTGGCGAGGTAGGCGGCGAAGTCGTAGCCGGGCACGGCGAAGGAGTCGCAGCTCGGCCCGTCCGCGTCGATCGTCCCCACGACTCTGACGATCTTCGGTGCGCTGCCCCCGTCGGCGAGGGCGGCCTTGAACTCGTCCCAGGTGGTGACGGTGTAGACGTGCGCGGAGTCGGCCGCCGACCCGCCGGTGGTCCCGGTCGTGGCCGAGCCCCAGCCGTCGTTCGCGGCCAGCACCTGCCGGTCGGGGGCGGTCCGGTGCGGGGCGGCGGCCTGGGCCGTCCCGGTCGCGGCCAGCACGAGGGCCGTGCAGCCGGCCAGCGCTCCTATGACGCGTCCATGACATATCTGTGTACGCACTGTGCGGTTCTCCTCGGCTATGCGGGTGGCCAGGTGATCCAGGAGGTCGGGATGGATTCGTGCAGCCGGATGACGTCGTGCCGCGCCAGCACCCGGGTACGCAGCAGCTCCTGCGCCGCGAGCCGGGCCACGGCGATGGCCCCCGGCGGATTGAAGTGCGTGTTGTCCTGCTCCGTGTCGGTCCAGTTGAAGTACGTCTTGGTCGCCTCGACGCCCAGTGCCTGCCACAGGGCCAGCGACAGCGCCTCGATGTCGAGCAGCGCCACGTGCTCCCGCGCGGCCAGCGCACGCATCGCCGCCGGGTAGTCGCCGTGGGTCGGCACGGCGTTGCCGTCGGCGTCGAATTTCCTGCGCTCGACCGAGGTGGCGAGCACGGGCCTGGCACCGCGCGCCCGCGCTCCCTCGACGTACTTCAGCAGGTACTCCTGGTACGTCGTCCAGGGCTCGGTGTACCGGGTCGGATCGGCGCTCTTCTCGTCGTTGTGCGCGAACTGGACGAGCAGCAGATCGTGCGGACGGATGGTGGCGAGGATCGCGTCCAGCCGCCCCTCGTCGACGAAGCTCTTGGAACTCCGCCCGTTCACGGCCTGGTCGAAGACACCGACCTCCTTCCGGAGGAAGAAGGGGAGTGCCATGCCCCATCCGGTTTCCGGGGCCTCGTCGGCGTATTTCTGGGCGGCGGTGGAATCACCTGCGATGTAGAGGGTTCGAGGGTTCCGCTCGGGGCTTCGGCCGACGAGAGGAACGGCGGCAAGGGCCGCGGATGTCACCTGTCTGCGCGTGAGGGACACGTGGGTCGCCTTTCGAACAGGGATTGAGGTGTCCTGCCAAGGGGCGCTGGGGGTGCCCCCGGCCGAAGGCTGCGGGCCCTCGGCCGAAGGCTGCGGGAGCAACCGCGCGGACCAGCCACGATCGACCGGCAGTCCCCCGCGTACCGGAACCAGCCGGTCTCAGTGGTTCTTCTTCCAGTCCGCCTGCGCCTTGTCGAGCTGATCGGCCAGCGTGTCCAGGAACTCCTTCGCCGTCATCTTCCCGAGCAGCACCTTCTGGAAGTTCGGCTCGTTGTCGGCCTTGGAGATGGTGTTCCAGTCCGGCAGGTAGTAAGGCAACTGCACGATCTTCGTACCGGCACCGTTCAGCGCCTCGGCCGCCAGCTTCGTGGGCTCGGCCCGCTGGACCCACGCGTCGGACGCCGCCTCCGTGTTCGCCGGAATCTGTCCCGCCGACTCGTTGAACTTCGAGTTCTCCTCGTGCGACAGGGCGAACTCGACGAACTTCCAGGCGGCCGCCTTGTTCTTGCTGGACTTGAAGACACTCAGCCCGTCGACCGGGTTGGAGATCTGCACCCGGGTACCGTCGTCCTGGGTCGGATTCGGCAGCCCCCGGAACCTGTCCGCGCCCAGTGCCTTCAGATGGTCCTGGTACGACCCGAGGTTGTGGCTCAGCATCCCGATCGTGCCGCTGTCCCACTGCGCGACCATCTTGGTGAAGTCGTTGTTGACGTCGGCGGACGGCGTGTCCTTCTTGTACAGCGCGACGTACTTCTCCAGCGCGGCCACGTTCTTCGGGTCGTTGACCGTGGTCTTGTCGCCGTTCCAGAACGAGGTGATCCCGCTCTGGCTGTACGCGGCGTCGAGCGCCGGCGCGATCGACCCCTCACCGCCGCGGATCGTGAAGCCGAACTCGTTCTTGCCCTTGTCGGTGAGCTTGTCGGCGGCCTGGTAGAACTTCGTCCACGTCGTCGGCGCGTCCAGGCCCGCCTTCTCGAACAGGTCGGTCCGGTACCACAGCACACCGTTGTTGGACGAGGTCGGGATCTGGTACAGCTGGTCGCCGCCGCCCGCGGCCCGGCTGTTGTCCAGCAGCTTCTGGTTCAGCTTGCTCTTGAGCGAGCTCTTCGCCAGCCGGCTGTCCAGCGGCTCCAGCGCGCCCTGCACCGCGACCTCGGCGAGCATCGCCGTACCGACACCGCCGACGTCGGGCAGACCGCCGCCCTGGATGGCGGTGTCGTACTTGGACTGGGCGCTCGCGGCGGGAATGCCGACGTACTCGACCTTGATGCCGGGGTTCTGCTTCTCGAAGTCGGCGATGATCTGCTTCCAGACGTCGGTGCGGACACCGCCGTTGTTGTCCCAGAACGTGATCGTGCCCTTGCCTGAGCCCTCGTTGCCCTTGTCCCCCGCGCTGCCGCTGCCGTCGTCGCCGCAGGCGGTGGCGGTCAGCGCGAGCACGGAGCCCAGGGCGACGGCGACGGCCGCACGCCTGCTTCTGCGGATGCTGCTCTTCATTGGTCGGCTCTCTTCTTCGGGTCTCTTCTTCGGGATCCAGTGGAGATGCGCGGTGCTGGGCGAGGCCCCCTGGTTCGGTAAGCGCTTGCTACGGAGGTGCGTCATTGCGGCTCCCAACAAGAACGACGACTACGGGGCGCTGATCCGGAACTGCGAGAAGGTGGCCGCCCCGGCGTGGCCCGGTCCTTCGGGCGCGGCGGCGAACAGGCCGAGCAGGGCGCCCACCCAGCGCCAGGGGGTGGCGGCGAACACCGGTCCTGAGGGCACGAAGCCCGCCCCCACGTCGTACGAGAAGCGGCAGCGCGCCGCCGCGCCGATCTCGATCCGCAGCCGGGCCCGCCCCTCGGGCGCGGGGCGGGCCGAGGCCGCGTCCCGTTCCCGGTCGGCGACGGCCTCGGCGAACCGGTGCACGAGCCGCGCGGCACCGTCGGCGCCCCGCTCGAGCCCGATCCAGCCGAACGCGTCCCCCAGCACGGCGAGCCCGGCGCGCGCCCCCGGCCCGGTGGCGTCCAGCCGCAGGCCGACGTCGACCACGCACGGCTTCCCGGGCAGCCGCTGGGTCAGCACGTGCGGCAGCCGGCGCAGGTCGTGCGCATCCCCCGAGCGCACGCACGCCAGCCGCAGCCCGTCCCCCGAGTGCTGGGTGGCCCAGCCCTCCCCCGGGTTGGCCGTCCACTGCCACTGCCTGCCGAACCGGCCGCCGGGGAAGTCGTCGTCGGTGGCGGGCGCGGCGGGCGGCTGCGCCGGCAGGCCGGGCCTCGGGTGTTCGGCGACCGGCGCGCCCTCGTCCCCGAGCACCGGCCAGCCGTCGTCACCCCAGCGCATCGGCTGGAGGTGCACGACCCGTCCGTAAGCGCCCCGCTGCTGGAAGTGCAGGAACCAGTCCTCGCCGCCCCGGGTCCGCACCCAGCCGCCCTGGTGCGGTCCGTTGACGTCGGTGTCCCGCTGCTCCAGGACGATCCGTTCCTGGTACGGCCCGAAGAACTCCCGGGAGCGCAGGGCTCCCTGCCAGCCGGTCGCCACCCCTCCGGCCGGCGCGAGGATCCAGAACCAGCCGTCGTGCCGGTAGAGCTTGGGGCCCTCCAGGGTGAACCAGCCCGGTATCCGGTCCCCGTCCACGATCACCTTGCCCGCGTCGAGCAGCGAGGTGCCGTCGGGGTGCATCCGGTGCCCGGTCAGCCGGTTCCTGATCCCCGACCGGGACTTCGCCCAGGCGTGCACGAGGTACGCCTCGCCGGTCGCGTCGTCCCAGAGCGGGCAGGGGTCGATGAGTCCCCTGCCTTCCTTCACCAGGTGCGGGCGGGTCCAAGGGCCCCTGATCTCCGGGGCGTTGATCTGGAAGATGCCCTGGTCGGGGTCGCCCCAGAAGATCCAGAAGCGGTCGTCGTGATGACGTAGCGAGGGCGCCCAGACCCCGCAGTCGTGGCGTGGCGAAGCGAACCGCGCCTCGGGTTCCAGGCGTTCGAGGGCGTGCCCGACCAGGGTCCAGCTGACCAGGTCGCGGGAGTGCAGGAGCGGGAGGCCGGGGGCCCGGCCGAAGCTGGAGGCGGTGAGGTAGAAGTCGTCCCCGACGCGGACGACGTCCGGGTCGGACCAGTCCGCGTCCAGGACGGGGTTGCGGTAGGCCGTCGTCACTGGGTCACCGCCTTGCGGGCCAGCGTCGCGGCCTCGTCCCGGGTGAGGCGGCCGTCGGCGACGACGGTGACGATCCGGCGGACCACGGTCTCACCGGCAGGGACCGGCAGCCGCTCGGTGTGCGCCAGCGAGGAGCCGACGCCCGGGTACTCGGCGGCGCGCACGAACCAGGGGTCGCGGCGGGTGTCCTCGGTGGCCCCGGCGAAGACGAGGGTCCAGTCGGCGCCGGCCAGCGCCAGCCAGCCGGCGGTGCCGCCGTGCACGGCTTCCTCGCCCTCCCGGTCCGCCGTGAACACGTCCGGCGCCGAGGCCTCCTTGCGGGCCCGCCAGAAGTAGCCGCCGTAGGCCGCTCCCGAGCGGCCGTTGGTGGCGGGACTGCCGAGGGAGAGCGGGCCGTCGGTGACGTTGGTGAGGGAGAAGGTGAAGTCCAGCGCCCAGGCGGTGTCGGTGAGCGCGGTGGCGGCGACGGTACGGCGTTCCCGGAGCAGGTCCGTGCCGGCGGCGGCCCAGCGCAGCTCCTCCACGAAGCCGTCGGGGTCGCGGAGCTGGAAGGCCACGTGACGCTGGGTGCCGTGGTCGTCCAGTTCGGTCGGTCCCCGGTCCCGGACGTAGGTCCGCCCGCCCCAGAAGTTGTGCCCCTCGACGTCGGGAACGGCGACACCGACGCCGAGGTGGTGGAGGTGGTCGGCGGGGGTCAGCTCGGTGACCGTGGTGCCGGCCAGGGTGGTGACGGGGTGCAGGTAAGGGCGCGGGGAGAGCCGGGCCGGGAGCCCGGGGTGGGTCACGTAGCGGCCGACCGGACGGCCGGCGGCCGTCAGCAGCAGGGCGGCGTCCGTCATGTGCTCACCTCTTTCGGCGGTGCCCAGGGAGCGCCCAGCTCGGAGAAGAGGGCGAGGGTGTCGGCGCCGGCCGCGACCAGCGCGTCGATGCCGGGCACCACCCGGCGGTCCTCGCCGGGCAGGTGGCGCCAGGCGTCGGCGGGCAGCACGGCCGGGTCGTCGGCCACCCGGATCGCCTCCACGACCTTCATGAAGGCGCCCGTCGCGTCCGGTTCGACCAGCAGTCCGGCGCCGGTGGTGAGGTGGTCGGCGAGGTTCTCCAGCAGGTCCGTGCTGCCGTACTCGGTCTCCTCAGGGCCGCGGCCCGCCCGCTGGACGAGCACCCGGTCCAGCTTGTACCAGAAGGTGATCCGGCCGCGGTCGCCGTGCACCAGCACGTACGGGTCCCCGGGTTCCTCGGCGCAGAGCGTCGCGGCGACCGTGACCGGGCCGCGTGGGGTGGAGACGCGGACGCAGGAGGTGTCGTCGGACTCGATGTCGTTGGCGCGCAGCAGTTCGGTCTCGATGCCGGTGACGTCCTCGGCGCGGACGGTGCCGAGCAGGGCTAGTCCGGTGGCGACGGCGTGGGCGAGGGGGTTGGTGAGGACCCCGTCGACGACGTCCACGCCGTTCAGCCGCCGCTTGCCGGACCAGGGCGCGCGCCGGTAGTAGGACTCGGGCCGGGCCCAGGCGCCGGCCCCGCCGACCCCCCTCACCTCGCCGATCGCGCCCTCCTCGATCAGCTTCCGGATCGCGGGCACGGCGTGCGAGCCCAGCGACTGGAAGCCGATCTGGCAGGCCACGCCCGCCTTGGCGACCCCGTCCGCCATCCGCCGGAACTCGGCGTACGACGGCGCCGGCGGCTTCTCCAGGAGCAGGTGGACACCCCGCTCGGCCGCCGTCAGGGCCAGGTCGGTGTGGGTGGGGATGGGCGTGCAGACGACCGCGATCCGGGCGCCGGTGGAGTCGAGCAGCGCGCCGAAGTCGGCGGACTGCTCGGGCTCTCCGAGGCCTTCCGGCAGTTCTTCGGGGCCCAGCGGGGTCAGCTCGCAGATGCCCGCCAGCCGGACGATCCCCTTGTCCTGGAGCCGGCGGATGTTCTCCAGGTGCCAGCGGCCGTGGCCGCGTGCTCCCGCCAGGACGATGTCGACGGTCATGGGGTCCTCCCTGCGTTGTCGATCTTTGCGAGCAGGGTAAGCGTTTGTCCCGAGCGGTCCGAAAGGTGTCTCATCCCTTCACCGCCCCCGCGCTGAAGCCGGTGATCAGCCACTTCTGGATGAAGGCGAAGACGATCACGACCGGTACGGCCGCGATGATGCCGCCCGCGGCCAGCGCCCCCAGGTCCACGCTGTCCGAGCTCATCAGGGTGTTGAGGCCGACCGGGATGGTCTGCTTGCTCTGGTCGGAGAGGAACATCAGGGCGAACAGGAAGTGGTTCCAGGCGTGCACGAAGGCGAACGAGCCGACCGCGACCAGTCCGGGCCGCAGCATGGGCAGGACGACGATCCGGAAGGCGGTGAGCCGGTTGCAGCCGTCGACCCAGGCGGCCTCCTCCAGGGAGTACGGCACGTTCCTGATGAAGCCGCTGATCAGGATCATCGACAGCGGGAGCTGGAAGACGGTCTCGGCGACGACGACGCTGCCGAGCGAGTTGATCATCCGCAGGTTGGCGAAGATCTGGAAGAGCGGCACCAGCAGCAGCGCGCCCGGCACGAACTGGGAGCAGAGCAGGGCCAGCATGAAGCCGCGCTTGAGCCGGAAGTCGAAGCGGGCCAGGGCGTAGCCGCCGGCCAGCGCGACGACGGTGGTCAGCACCAGGGTCGCGACGCCGACGTAGACGCTGTTGGTGAAGTACGTGCCGAAGCTGCGCTCGGTCCACACCTTCTGGAAGTGCTCGGAGGTGGCCGGCCAGGGCAGGAGGGAGGTGGATCCGGCGGGGCGGACGGCGAAGAGCAGGATCCAGTAGAACGGGACCAGGGTGAAGAGGAGGTAGATCCCGAGGGGGAGGTAGATCTGCCAGCGCGGGACCTCGTCCCAGGCGCGGCGCCGCTTCCCGGGCCGGGCCGGCCGGGTCACCACGGGCTCCGCGGTCGGTGCGATCTCGGTGATCACTTCGCCTCGCCTCCGAACTTGCTCAGCCGCAGGTAGACGACCGAGCAGAAGAGCAGGATCACGAACGCCACCGTGGTCAGGGCCGAGGCGTAGCCGAAGTTGTGGGCGTCGACGCTGGTGTTGGCGATGTACAGCGGAAGGGTGGTCGTCTCGCCCGCCGGGCCGCCGCCCGTCAGGGTGTAGAGCAGGTCCACGTTGTTGAACTCCCACACCGCGCGCAGCAGCGTGGACAGCACGATGGCGTCCTTGAGGTGCGGCAGGGTGATGTGCAGGAACTGCTTGAGCCGGCTCGCCCCGTCGACCTCGGCGGCCTCGTACAGGTCCTTCGACACGGACTGGAGGTCGGCGAGGATGAGGATCGCGAAGAAGGGGACACCGCGCCAGAGGTCGGCGACCACGGCCGCCGGGAAGACGGTCGAGGTGTCCGACAGCCAGCTGGTGCCGTACGACCCGATGCCCGCGTCGGCGAGGTAACGCGTGATGCCCGTCTGGGAGTTGTAGAGCAGCACCCAGATGGCGGAGGTCAGCACCCCGGAGACGGCCCACGGCGAGAAGACCAGCGCCCGGCCCAGCGCCCGCCCCACGAACGTCTGGTTGACGATCAGCGCGAGGGCCAGCCCGAACAGCAGCTGCAACCCGACTTCGACCACCACCCACTTGGCGCTGAAGGTCAGCGTGTCCCAGAACTGCGGGTCGTGGGCGAAGGCCTGGGTGAAGTTGCCGAGGCCCGCGAAGCCGTTCCGCCAGGGCTTGGTCGGGTTGTAGTTCTGGAGGCTGTAGTAGAAGACGCTGAGCACCGGGTAGGCGATGAACCCCAGCATCAGCAGGGCCGCCGGGGCGATCAGCAGGTACGGCAGCCTGCGCGGCGTCGCGGAGGTACGGCGCCGCCGGGGTGGCGCGGGCGGGTTCGCCACGGCTGCGGCTTGGGCCACGACTGTTCTCCGTTCGCTTCGGTTACAGCGGGTGCAGGAAGCGCTTGCTCGATGCCTGTGGTTGAAGCGCTTCGACGGTCTTCGGGAGTGCGGGGGCGCTAGCCGGCGTACGGGTCCGGGACTTCTCCGGGCCGGGCCAGGAACTCGAAGTCGCAGCCGGTGTCGGCCTGGGTGATCTGCTGGTCGTAGAGCGCGCCGTAACCGCGCTCGTACCGCGCGGGCGGCGGCGTCCACGCGGCCCGGCGCCGGGCCAGCTCCTCGTCGTCCACGTCGAGCCGGAGGGTGCGCGCCTCGACGTCGAGGGTGATGGAGTCCCCGCTGCGGACCAGGGCGAGGGGCCCGCCGACGTACGACTCGGGCGCGACGTGCAGCACACAGGCGCCGTAACTGGTGCCGCTCATCCGGGCGTCGGAGATCCGGACCATGTCCCGCACGCCCTGCTTGAGCAGGTGGCCGGGGATGGGCAGCATGCCGTACTCGGGCATGCCCGGACCTCCTCTCGGCCCCGAGTTGCGCAGGACGAGCACGCTGTCGGCGGTGATGCCGAGGTCCGGGTCGTCGATGGTGCGCTGCATGGTCCGGTAGTCGTCGAAGACGACGGCCGTCCCGGTGTGCCTGAGCAGGTGCGGCTCGGCGGCGATGTGCTTGATGACCGCGCCGTCCGGGCAGAGGTTGCCGCGCAGCACGGCGACCCCGCCCTCGGCGGCCACCGGGTTGTCCCGGGGCCGGATGACGTCGTCGTCGTGGACCCGGGCGCCGGCGAGCTGCTCGCGGTAGCTGTCGTACGACACCGTCGGCCGGTCGAGGTGGAGCAGGTCGGGGATCCGGGAGAGGAAGCCGGGCAGGCCGCCCGCGAAGTGGAAGTCCTCCATCAGGTACCGCTGTCCGCCGGGCCGCACGTTGGCGAGGACGGGCACGGTGCGGGCGATGCGGTCGAAGTCGTCGAGGGTGAGCCGAACCCCGGCCCGGCCGGCCATGGCGATGAGGTGGATGACGGCGTTGGTGGAGCCGCCGAGGCCGAGCACGGTGGTGACGGCGTCCTCGAAGGCGTCGGCGGTGAGGAGCTGGGAGAGCCTGCGGTCCCTGTGGACGAGCTCGACGGCCCGCATGCCCGACGCGGCGGCCATCCGGTCGTGCCCGGAGTCGACGGCCGGGATGCTGGAGGCGCCCGGCACGGTCACGCCGAGGGCCTCGGCGGCGGCGGTGAGCGTGGACGCCGTGCCCATGGTCATGCAGTGGCCGGGGGACCGGGCCAGCCCGCTCTCCAGCTCGGTCATCTCGCAGTCGCCGATCAGGCCGGCGCGCCTGTCGTCCCAGTACTTCCACATGTCGGTGCCGGAACCGAGGACCTCACCCCGCCAGTGGCCGGGGAGCATGGGCCCGGCGGGCACGAAGACGGTGGGCAGGTCGACGGAGGCGGCGCCCATGAGCAGCGCCGGGGTGGACTTGTCGCAGCCGCCCATGAGCACCGCGCCGTCCACCGGGTACGACCGCAGCAGTTCCTCGGTCTCCATGGACAGGAGGTTGCGGTAGAGCATCGGGGTCGGCTTCTGGAACGTCTCGGAGAGGGTGGCGACCGGGAACTCCAGGGGGAAGCCGCCGGCCTGCCAGACACCCCGCTTGACGGCCTGCGCCCGGTCACGGAGGTGTACATGGCAGGGGTTGATGTCCGACCAGGTGTTGAGGATCGCGATGACCGGCTTGCCGAGGTGCTCCTCGGGGAGGTAGCCGAGCTGGCGGGTGCGGGCGCGGTGGCTGAAGGAGCGCAGGCCCTCGGTGCCGTACCACTGGTGGCTCCGCAGTTCCTCGGGCTGCTTGCGCGGGACGTTCTCGCCGCGGCTCACAGGGACCATCCGGTGGCTATGGCGGCGACCTCGGCGCGCGCTTCCTCGGGCAGCTGCCTGCTGGGCGGGCGGACGTCACGGCGGCACAGGCCGAGCGCGGCCAGGGCCTCCTTGACGACGGTGACGTTGTCGGCGGAGCCGCCCGCCGCGCGCAGCTCCTCGAAGCGGCGGATCTGCTCCCAGACCTTCATGGCGGCCTGGTAGTCACCCGATCGAAGCGCTTCGATCATGTTCAGCGAAACGGCCGGGGCGACGTTCACGAGACCGGAGGTGAAGCCGGTGGCACCGGCCGAGAAGTAGGAGGGGGCGTACGGTTCCGCGAGCCCCGCCACCCACACGAACCGGTCGAGCCCCGCGTCCCGGGCGAAGGCGGCGAACTTCGCGGCGTCCGGGACGGCGTACTTGACGCCGACCACGTTCGGGCAGGCGTCGGCGAGTTCGGCCAGACGGGCGCCGGGGAGCTGGGCGTTGCGGACGTACGGGACGACGCCCAGCTCGGGGACGGCCGCGGCGATGGCCCGGTGGTAGTCCACCCAGCCGGCCTGGGAGACGTAGGGGTGGACGGGCTGGTGGACCATCACCATCCGGGCACCGCGCTCCCGGGCGTGCCGGGCGGAGGCGACGGCGGTGGGGATGTCGTGGCCGACACCGACGAGGACCACGGCCCGGTCCGCGGCCTCGTCGAGCGTCAACTCGGTGACCAGCCGCCGCTCTTCGGGGGTCAGGGCGTAGAACTCGCCGGTGTTCCCGTTCGGGGTGAGGGTGCGGATCCCGCCGTCGAGGAGCCGGCGCAGCAGGGCCCGGTGGGCGTCCTGGTCGACGCCGCCGTCCTCGGCGAACGGTGTCACCGGGATGGCCACGACGTCGGCCAGGGCCGCCCGTTGGGTCTCGAACGCCACGCTGCTCATTCCTGGCCTTCCTGGTCGGCTGCCTGGGGGAACGCTCGGTCGACGAAGGACGCGATGTGGGAGTGCAGGGCGCGGGCCGCGCCGTCGGCGTCGCCCGCCAGCGCCAGTCGGAGGATCTCCTGGTGCTCACCGGCCTCCCGCTCCCAGGAGGGGGAGGCGGCCCAGGCGACGGCGGAGACGAGGGCGGCCTGGTCGCGGACCTCGTCGAGCATCCGGCCGAGCAGCGGGTTGCCGCACGGCAGGTACAGAGCGCGGTGGAAGTCCCGGTTGGCGAGGGAGCGTTCGGCGGTGTCGGTGGCGTCGGCGGCGCGGGTGAGGGCGTCGCGGGCGGCGTCGAGGGAGGCGCCCCGGCGGACGGCCCGTTTCAGGGCCTCGGGTTCGAGGAGCAGCCGTACGTCGTAGACCTCACGCGCCATGTCCGCGTCCACCATGCGCACCGTGACGCCCTTGTACTGGCTCATCACGACCAGGCCGGTTCCCGCGAGGGTCTTGAGCGCCTCCCGCACGGGGGTCTTGGACACCCCGAACTGCGCGGCGAGCTCGGTCTCCACCAGGGCCTGACCGGGCGTCAGCACGCCGGTGAGGATGCGGTGTTTGATCGCGTCCAGCACGTACTGCGTGCGGGACGGGATCGGCATGGGCACAGAGGTCATGCGCGCCTCTCGGGGTCACGAACCGGGCCGCCACGGCCTGGTCTGACGTATCTGATCTCGCGTATCGCGTCTCATATATGACGTACGAAGTACGACGCGGACGAAGGTAGGAGGGCAGCCATGTTTCGTCAATGCTTCTGACAGAGGTGATGCGGGTGAAGCCCACGGGTCGCTTCTACAGACCCCTGGCCTCGCCCTCCCGGGCCACGCTCGTCGCGCCGCCGAACGCCACTCCCGCTCGGGCCGCCGCCATCTCGCGGGTCAGGGCCGGTCCCACGTGGGTGATCAGCAGCTCCCGGGCGCCCGCGTCCCGGGCGGCCCGCCCGGCGTCCTCCGGGGTCAGATGGACCTGTTCGCCTTCGCGATGTTCGTCGAGGTCGGCCTCGCACAGGAACACGTCCGCGCGGGCCGCGAGTTCGGGCAGGGCGTCGCACGGTCCGCTGTCCCCGGAGTACGCGAGGACGCTGCCCTGGCACTCGGCGCGCAGACCGTACGCCTCGGTGCCGTGCGCGACCGCGCGGGCGGCGAGCCGGAGGTTCCAGTGCCGGACGGCGTGGCCGTCGTAGAGGGGCCGGAAGTCGAACACCCCGCTCAGGAAGGCCGGGTCGGGCCGGCCGAGGAAGTCGGCCAGGCGCCGCGCGCAGTCCTGCGGGGCGTACACCGGGATCGGTGCCGCCGGCGTCAGGCCGCCGAAGGCGAACGCGTAGGCAGCGGCCAGCAGATCCGCGCTGTGGTCCGCGTGCAGGTGCGAGATCCAGATCGCCGTGAGCCGGGCCGGATCCGTGTGCCGCTGCAACTCCGCGAAGGTGCCGGTGCCCGCGTCGACCCAGACCTCGGCGCCGCCGCCGCGCAGCAGGTACCCGGAGCACGGGCGGCCGGGCCGGGGGTGCGGGGTGGAGGTACCGAGGACGGTCAGGCTCAGTGGCATGGCGAGGAGAGTACGGATCCGGGTCCCCGCCCGCTCACCGTTTCGGTGCGTTCACGGCTTCCAGCCCGGGTCCCGGCCGGACAGTCCCACCGTCCGGTGCAGCAACGGCGCCTCCTCGGGCACCGGCACGAGCGGGCCGAAGGGGCCGCGGTCGCCCTGGGCCGCCATCGCCAGGAATCCGTGCGCCGCCGCCAGCGCCGCGGGATCGGGGGTGTACTCCAGGCCGGCGGCACGGGCCAGGTCCCAGCCGTGCACGACCAGTTCGTCGGCGACGACCGCCGCCGCCACCTCCCCCGGCAGGTCGATCCCACCCGCCCGGGTCATACCGCTCCAGGCGGCCGGGTCCCGCCAGGCCTCGGCCAGTGCGTCGAGCGCCTTGGGCAGTTCCCGCCGCCAGTCCGGGCCGAGTTCCGGCAGCGTGGCGTCGGGGCGGTGGTCGGTCGTGACGCCCAGGTCCTTGCGGGCCGCGTCCCGGAAGGCCACGGAGAGGCCCGCCACGTGGGCGAGCAGGTGATGGACCGCGTAGTCCGGGCACGGGGTCGGCGCCGCGAGCTGTCCGTCCGTCACCCGTTCCGCGAGTTCCGCGACGATCCTCACCTGCGGGCCCAGGTCGATCATGGTCGTGCCAGTCATTGCGCTGCCTCCCGGTTGTTCACCGACGCGGTCGTTCGGCTTCGGTGGGCAGACCGCACCGGCCGCGGAATCTCATCGCCCCGGGCACCGGTCTCTTCGCTCCCCCTGTCCTCGCGCCGGACCGGACGGCAGCTCGCGCATCCGAACGCCGAGCCGAGCAGGGACGGGCCCCCACCCTCCTCGGCCCCGCCCTCGGCGGCCCGCCGCGAGTCTGCGCCGGCGGAGTGCCGAGGGGGTCCGGCTGCTGCGGGCGCACCCGGCGCCGCGGCCGCTGGTCCGCGCGGGCGGTGTCACGACGGGCCTGGTCTCGCTCGGCAGCAGCCTGAACTACGCGGTGGTGGACGCCCTCGGCCACTCCGCCGCCCATGTGGGAGTGCCGTACGCGGTCCAGGGGGTCGGCTCGGTCGCGGTGGGGCTGGTCTCCGGGCCCGCGCTACGACGGCTCGGCGAGCGGTGGTTCGCGGTGGCCGGGATCGCGCCGGCCGGGCTGGCGACGGCCGGCCGGCCGGTGTCGTCCGACCCGGTGCTGCTGGTGTGCGGCCTCGCGGGCGGACTCGGCCTGCCCTGTGTCCTGATCGCCGCCCACACCGCCGTACAGCGCGAGATCCCGGCCGCCGCGCTGGGGCAGGCGACCGCGACCGCGAACACGTTGACGTTCACACCGAACGTGCTGGGGCCGGCGGTCGGCTCCGCTCTCGTCGAACTCGTCGACCGCCGACGGCTGTCGGTGGTCCTCGGCGGTGCGCTGCTCGGCACCGCCTGCGCGCTGGCTCAGCGCAGCGCCGACCGTACCGCCGCCAGGTCGTCGTCGGATGCCAATCCGGCGTGATACAGGCGCAGTTCGGTCGCGCCCTGGGCGCGGGCGCGGGCCGCGTCCGCGGCCAGGGTGTCGGGGCTGCCGCCCATCCCGGACACCACCGTGAAGTTGGCGGCGAGGACCGTGCCGGGCCGCGCGTGCTCGGCGAAGGGCGCCAGCAGGGCCGTACCGCCGGCACAGGGGACCACGACGCCGTCGGCGACCGACAGCACATGGGCGGGATCCACGCCCGGGTTGGCTCCGCAGTGGTAGGCCACCGGGTCGGCGTGCAGCAGCACCTGGAAGCCCTCGGGGGCCGCCGCGCGCACCGCGGCCACCGCCGCCTCCTGGAGGGTGCGGGCCCTGTCGTCCCGCCAGGCCCGGGTGGCCGCCGCCACCGGTTCGCCGAGCAGCTTCTCGACCGTCGGCCAGCCCGTGTCGCCCCCGGCGCCCCGCCACAGCGGTTCCAGCGCGTCCCGTACGGCTGCCGCCAACTCGTCCGCGTCCAGGCCGTGTTCGCCGTACCCGGTTCGGCAGGTGGGGCAGAAGCACAGCGCCATCAGGTACTGGCCGGCGTCCCCGAGGCCGACCCCGGCGGTCTTGTCGTGGGCGTGCAGGTGCTGGAGGCCGTACCAGCCGAGGGACTCCAGTTCGGTGCCGGCCGCGCCGGGCCGTACGGCGGCCTCGGCGGCGAGGCCGGTGAGGTAGGCGCGGGTGGCGGGCTGGGCGATGCACGGGGCCCAGGGGTAGCGGTCGCCGTAGGCGTTGACGACCGAGGTGTCCGGATGCTCGGCGCCCAGACGGGAGTTGTGGGCGAGGATCACCCAGGTGTGCACGTCGAGACCGGCGCCGCGCAGCGCCTCGGCCGCCTCCCCGAAGGCGTCACCGGGGGCCCAGTCGCCCGCCGGGTAGGGCCGGAGCGCGCGGTCCGCCCAGTGGTCGCCCGCCGGGTAGTAGACGGCCGCGTGCTCGGCGGTGACGATACGGCGGCGCGGATGGCGCGGGGTCAGCGCGCGGGTGGAGTGGTAGGCGGAGGCGAGGGTGACCTGGTCCACGCCGAGCCCGGCGATGCGCCGCGGGGCCTCGGGGTCGCCGTTGACGTCCCAGGGGTAGACGAACGTGGACGTCCTCAACCGTGCCGCTCCGTCTCGCGACTTCACTCGTCCCTCGGTGGACGTCGTCACGCGTCCCCCTCCAGCAGTGCGTACCCGCGCTCGACCAGCTGGGCGAGCTGCTTCACATGGTCCTCGCCCGGCTCGTGCAGCGGGGGCCGGACCTCGCCCACGTCCAGACCGCGCAGCCGTACCCCGGCCTTGACGAGCGAGACGGCGTATCCCCGGCCCTGCGCGCGGAGTTCGACGAAGGGACGGTAGAAGCCGTCCAGCAGGCGGTCCACCGTGGCCCGGTCGCCCTCGCGCAGCGCGGTGTGGAAGGCGAGGGCGATCTCGGGGACGAAGCAGAAGACGGCCGAGGAGTACAGGTCGATGCCGATGGCCCGGTAGGCGAGCTGGGTCTGTTCGGCGGTGGGCAGGCCGTTGAAGTAGAGGAAGTCGCCGGGGACCTCGGTGCGGACGGCGCTCACGATCCGCTGCATCAGGTCCAGGTCGCCGAGACCGTCCTTGAAGCCGATGACGCCCTCGGTGCGGGCGAGTTCGACGGCGGTGGCCGGGGTGAACACCGCGTTGTCGCGCTGGTAGACGATCACCGGGAGGCCGGTCGCCGCGGCCACCTCCCGGTAGTGCCGCAGCAGGCCCTCCTGGCCGGCGACCACCAGGTAGGGCGGCATGGCGAGCAGACCGTCGGCGCCCGCGGCCTCGGCGAGACGCGCGTAGCGCACGGCGAGCGCGGTGCCGTAGCCGGCGCCCGCGACGACCGGCACCCGTCCGTCGGCCGCCGCCACGGCAGCGCTCACGCAGGCCTCGAACTCCTCCGGCAGCAGCGCGTGGAACTCCCCGGTGCCGCAGCAGGCGAACACCGCGGCGGCACCGGCCTCGACGCCCCGCCGTACGTGCTCGCGGTAGACGTCGAGGTCGAGGGAGCCGTCGGGGCCGTAGGCCGTGACGGGGAAGAAGAGCGGCCCGCGCGGGTCACGGAGCCGGGCGGCGAGAGGGGCTGGCGTCACGGGCGCTCCCTGGCGATGCATGTCTCTGATCGGCGTCTATATTCATGAACGCGACCACGTTACGAGCCTCCATCAGGGCCGGTCAAGCAGACAAACGACCAACATGCGAGCGGATTCGCGCACTCCACGGCACACTTGACGCGGCGCACCCCGGCTCCCTAGCGTGTCCATGAATGTGAATAGGATGCACATACGCGACCGGCGCCGAGTCAAGGAGACCGTGGATGCCCACTCCCCGCACGCTACTGCTCACCGGCGCCGCAGGCGGGCTCGGCACCCTGATGCGCTCCCTGCTCCCGGAGTACGGCTACGAGCTGCGCCTGTTCGACGTGCGGCCGATCGAGGGCGAGCCCGACGCGATCACGGCCGACCTCTCCGACCGGGACGCGCTGCGCGAGGCGGTACGGGGTGTGGACGCGGTCCTGCACCTCGCGGGGATCTCCCTGGAGGCACCCTTCGAGAAGATCCTCCGGTCGAACATCGAGGGCACGTACAACCTCTACGAGGCCGCCCGCGAGGCGGGCGTACCCCGGATCGTCTTCGCCTCCTCCAACCACGCCGTCGGCTTCACCCCGGCCCCGCGCGCGGGCGAGCCGCCGGTCCCGGTCGACACCCCGCGCCGCCCGGACACCTTCTACGGACTGTCCAAGTCGTTCGGCGAGGACCTCGCCCAGCTGTACTGGGACCGGCACGGCCTGGAGACCGTCTCGGTCCGCATCGGCTCCTGCTTCGCGGAGCCCACCGACGTGCGGATGCTCTCGGTGTGGATGAGCCCGGCCGACGGCGCCCGCCTCTTCCACGCGGCCCTGACCGCCGAGGAGGTCGGCCACACCGTCGTCTACGGCTCCTCCGCCAACACCCGCCTGTGGTGGGACCTGACCTCCGCGCGGGCGCTCGGCTACGAGCCGCGGGACGACTCCGAGCCGTACGCCGAGAAGCTGATCGCCGGACTCGGCGAGCTGGATCCCGGGAACCCGGCCCACACCCACCTGGGCGGCCGGTTCGTCGTCGACCCGCCGGTCTGGCCGTACTGAGGCACGTACGGCGCGGCACGGCACGGCCAGCACGGCCAGCGCGGCGCGGCACGGCGCGGCACGGCGCGGCACGGCACGGCACGGCACGGCACGAAACGATCGCACGCGACGGCGGGCGGGCACCGAACGGGCCCGCCCGCCGTCGCGTTCGGGCATCCGGGCCGCCCGCTTCCACCCCTTCCCGGACAGCGGCCCAGGTCCGAGGCGGGCACTCCGTGCCGCAAACGGGCACACACGGGCAGTATCGGGCCCGCAACAGACCTGGTCAGCCCCCCGCACCCGCTGTAGAACTTGCTGCAAGGCCCGAACGGGCAGTTCCACAGGCGGACGCACAGGCAGTTCCAGGCGTTTCCACAAGGAAGTGGGTGACGGGATGAGCACGAGGACGGCGGAAGAACGCCAGCGCGAGATCGTGCGGGCCGCCCGCGCCACCGGCTCGGTCGACGTCACCGCACTCGCCGACGCGCTGGGCGTGGCCAGGGAGACCATCCGGCGCGACCTGCGCGCCCTGGAGGACCACGGCCTGGTGCGCCGCACCCACGGGGGCGCGTACCCCGTCGAGAGCGCCGGTTTCGAGACCACCCTCGCCTTCCGCTCCACCAGCCATGTGCCGGAGAAGCGGCGGATCGCGTCGGCCGCCGCCGAACTGCTGGGCGACGCCGAGACCGTCTTCGTCGACGAGGGCTTCACCCCCCGGCTCATCGCCGAGGCGCTGCCGACGGGCCGGCCGCTGACCGTGGTCACCGCGTCCCTGCCGGTCGCGGGCGCGCTCGCCGAGGCCGAGAACACGTCGGTCCTGCTGCTCGGCGGCCGGGTCCGGGCGGGCACCCTCGCCACCGTCGACCACTGGACGACGAAGATGCTCGCCGGCTTCGTGCTGGACCTCGCCTACATCGGGGCCAACGGCATCTCCCGGGAGCACGGGCTGACCACCCCGGACCCGGCCGTCGGCGAGGTCAAGGCGCAGGCGATACTGGCCGCGCGCCGGACGGTCTTCGCGGGCGTGCACACCAAGTTCGGGGCCGTCAGCTTCTGCCGCTTCGCCGGCGTCGGCGCGTTGGAGGCGATCGTGACGAGCACCCTGCTGCCCTCCTCCGAGGCCCACCGCTACTCCCTGCTGGGCCCCCAGGTCATCCGGGTCTGACACCGCCCCACGCACTCCCCGAAGCCCCTGCCACACCGAAGCCCCCGCTACACCGAAGACCCTGCCACACCCTTCAATGCCCCATATATCACGATTCCTCCAGGAGCGATCCATGCGAACCCCGAGCCGACGGAGGCCGCGCGTCACACTCGCCATGGCCGCCGCAGGGACGCTGCTCGCCCCGCTGCTCTCCGGCTGCTGGGTCGGTGCGGGCGGGTCCGGTTCCGGCGGCGACTCGATCAACGTGCTGATGGTCAACAACCCCCAGATGACGGAACTCCAGAAGCTCGCCCCGCGCTTCACCAAGGAGACCGGCATCAAGGTCAACTTCACCGTGCTGCCCGAGAACGACGTCCGCGACAAGATCAGCCAGGACTTCGCCAACCAGGCCGGCCAGTACGACGTGGCCACCCTGTCCAACTACGAGATACCGATCTACGCCCGCAACGGCTGGCTGCACGAGATGGACTCGTACGTCGCGAAGGACCCCGGCTACGACGAGGAGGACGTCCTCAAGCCGATGCGGCAGGCGCTGACCGCCTCCGACGGCAAGCTCTACGGCCAGCCCTTCTACGGCGAGTCGTCCTTCCTGATGTACCGCAAGGACGTCCTCGCCGAGAAGGGCCTGACGATGCCCGCCCACCCCACCTGGCAGCAGGTCGCCGACCTCGCCGCGAAGGTGGACGGCGCGCGGTCCGGGATGCGTGGCATCTGCCTGCGCGGCCTGCCCGGCTGGGGCGAGCTGATGGCGCCGCTGACCACGGTCGTGAACACCTTCGGCGGCACCTGGTTCGACAAGGACTGGAAGGCGCGGCTGGACGCGCCCGGCTTCGAGAAGGCGACGAAGTTCTATGTCGACCTGGTCCGCGCGCACGGCGAGTCCGGCGCCCCGCAGTCCGGCTTCGCCGAGTGCCTGAACAACATGACCCAGGGCAAGGTCGCGATGTGGTACGACGCCACCTCCGCGGCCGGCCTCCTGGAGGCGAACGGCTCCCCGGTCAAGGGCAAGCTCGGCTACGTCCCCGCGCCCGTGGAGCGGACGGAGTCCGCCGGCTGGCTCTACACCTGGGCCTGGGGCATCCAGAAGGCCTCCCGCAACCCCGACAAGGCCTGGAAGTTCGTGTCCTGGGCCTCCAGCAAGGAGTACGAGCAACTGGTCGGCGAGACCAGCGGCTGGTCCAACGTCCCGGCGGGCAAGCGGGCGTCGACGTACACCGACCCCGACTACGTGAAGTCGGCCGCCGCGTTCCAGGAGATGACCAAGGAGGCCATCGAGAGCGCCCGCCCGAACGACCCCGGCGTGCAGCCGCGGCCCGCGCCCGGCATCCAGTTCGTCGACATCCCCGAGTTCACCGATCTCGGCACCAAGGTCTCCCAGGAGATCAGCTCGGCCATCGCCGGACGGCAGTCCGTCGACTCGGCCCTGAAGAAGTCCCAGCAGCTCGCCGAGAAGATCTCCAAGGAGTACGAGGGACGATGACCGCGACGACAGCCCCCTACGCAGCGACACCCGTACGCGCCACGCGGCCGCCCTCCGCCCGCCTGCGCGCCTGGGCCACCCGGGCCCCGCTCCTGCCCGCCCTGGTCTTCATGATCGTCGTGACCCAGCTGCCGTTCGTGGCCACGGTGGTCATCTCCTTCTTCGACTGGAACGCGCTCTACCCGAAGGCCCGGCACTTCGCCGGCGTCGACAACTACCGCCAGGTCCTCACCGACGCCGACCTGCGCCACTCGGTCTGGACGACCGTGCTCCTCACGGCGACCGTGGTGCTGGTCAGCCTGGTGCTGGGCCTCGCGCTCGCGCTGCTGCTGAACAACCGGTTCCGCGGCCGGGGCGTGGTCCGCACCCTGCTGATCGCCCCGTTCCTCGTCGTCCCGGTGGCCGCCGCCCTGCTCTGGAAGCACGTCCTCTACAACCCCGAGTACGGCCTGCTCAACGGTCTGCTGCACTACGTCGGCGGACCCCAGCCCGACTGGATCTCCAACACCCCGCTGCCGGCGGTCGAGGCCGCCCTGGTGTGGCAGTGGACGCCGTTCATGATGCTGATCCTGCTCGCCGGGCTACAGAGCCGGGACCCGGAGCAGATCGAGGCCGCCCGGGTGGACGGCGCCGGCGAATGGCAGATCTTCCGCCATCTGACCCTCCCGCACCTGCGCCGCTACCTCGAACTCGGCGCCCTGCTGGGCAGCATCTACATCGTCCAGAACTTCGACGCGGTCTTCACGATCACGTCCGGCGGCCTGGGCACCGCCAACCTTCCGTACACCGTCTACCAGAGCTTCTACCAGGCCCACGAGAACGGCCTCGCCTCGGCAGCCGGCGTCCTGGTGGTCATCGGCTCGATCGTCATCGCGACCTTCGCCCTGCGCGTGGTGTCGTCCCTGTTCCGAGAGGAGGCGTCCCGCGCATGAGCAGCATCGCCCTGCACGTCAAGAAGCACCGGGGCCGCGGCATCGGCCTGGTGGCCTGGCTGGTCGGCATCGTCTTCTTCTTCCCGGTCGCCTGGATGGCGCTGACGTCCTTCCACTCGGAGGCGGACGCGGCGACCAACCCGCCCTCCTTCGGCGCCGCCCTCACCCTGGACGGCTACCGCGAGTTCTTCGGCGCGGGCGGCGGCGCGAGCCCGTGGCCGGCACTGGTCAACTCGGCGGTGGCGTCGATCGTCTCGACCCTGTTCGTCCTCGTCCTGGCCTTCCCGGCGGCTTACGCGCTGTCGATCCGGCGGGTGAAAAAGTGGACGGACGTCCTGTTCTTCTTCCTGTCCACCAAGATGCTGCCGGTGGTCGCCGGACTGCTGCCGGTCTACCTGTTCGCGAAGAACACCGGCATGCTGGACAACATCTGGTTCCTGGTCATCCTGTACACCTCCATGAACCTGCCGATCGCGGTGTGGATGATGCAGTCGTTCCTCGCCGAGGTCCCGGTCGCCGTCATCGAGGCCGCGCAGATCGACGGCGCGCGCCTGCCGACGATCCTGGCGCGCGTGGTGGCCCCGATCGCCCTGCCCGGCATCGCCGCGACCTCCCTGATCTGCTTCATCTTCAGCTGGAACGAACTTCTCTTCGCCCGGGTGCTGACGGGCGTGGTCGCCGAGACCGCCCCCGTCTTCCTGACCGGCTTCATCACCAGCCAGGGCCTGTTCCTGGCCAAGGTGTGCGCCGCGTCGCTCGTCGTCTCCCTGCCGGTGCTCGCCGCGGGGTTCGCCGCCCAGGACAAGCTGGTCCAGGGCCTGTCGCTTGGAGCCGTGAAATGAAGGCCGCCGTCATCGAGTCCGTGGGCCGCGCCGTCGTCACCGAGGTGCCCGACCCCGCGCCGGGGCCCCGCGAGGTGGTCGTGGAGGTCGCCGCCTGCGGTCTGTGCGGAACCGACCTCCACATCCTCCAGGGCGAGTTCGCGCCCAAGCTGCCGATCGTGCCGGGACACGAGTTCGCCGGCGAGGTGGTGGGCGTCGGCTCCCAGGTGACCGAGGTGGCGGTCGGTGACCAGGTGGCGGTCGACCCGTCGCTGTACTGCCACGAGTGCCGCTACTGCCGGGACGGCCACAACAACCTCTGCGAGCGGTGGGCCGCGATCGGCGTGACGGTGCCCGGCGGCGCCGCGCAGTACGCCGTCGCCCCGGTCGCCAACTGCGTGAAACTCCCCGAGCACGTCCGCACCCAGGACGCGGCCCTGATCGAGCCGCTGTCCTGCGCGGTACGCGGCTACGACGTCCTCAACTCCCGCCTCGGCGCGCACGTCCTGATCTACGGCTCGGGCACGATGGGCCTGATGATGCTGGAGCTGGCCAAGCGGACCGGCGCGGCGAGCGTCGACGTCGTCGACCTGAACCCGGCCCGGCTGGAGACCGCCCGCCGGCTGGGCGTCTCGGCGGCCGCCGCGAACGCGGACGAGCTGGACCGCCCGCGGGGCTGGGACGTGGTGATCGACGCGACCGGCAACGCCGCGGCGATCCAGGACGGCCTGGAGCGGGTGTCGAAGGCCGGCACCTTCCTCCAGTTCGGGGTCGCCGACTACGCGACCCGGGTGACGATCGACCCGTACCGCGTCTACAACCAGGAGATCACCATCACCGGCTCCATGGCCGTGCTGCACAGCTACGAGCGCGCGGCGGAGCTGTTCGCGAACGGGGTGCTGGACCCGGAGGTCTTCATCAGCGACCGGCTGCCGCTGGACAGCTATCCGCAGGCGCTGGAGCAGTTCGCGGCGGGGGTGGGACGGAAGATCGTGGTGGTGCCGTAGAAGTTTAAGGGAACGGTAAAGCGGTGCCGTTCGTTCACCCGGCATGACAGCTATGACCCCTGGCTCGAACATCCCGCTCTCCGCCTCCCGGGTGGCGGTGGACGTCGCCGCTCCGGTGCGGCTCGACGTGTCGGGCCTGCTGCTCACGGGCGACGGCAAGGTGCGCTCCGACGACGACTTCATCTTCTACAACCAGCCGACGGGCGCGGGCGTGACCTACCGCTCGGGCGGCGGTGCCGCACCCGACGCGATCATCGTCGACACCGCCTCGGTCCCTCCGGGCATCGAGAAGATCGTGGTCACCGCGAGCCCCGACGCCGCGGGCCAGACCTTCCAGGGCATCGAGCCGACGGCGACGATCCGCAACGCGGACGACGGCTCGGTGCTGGCCACGTTCACGCCCCCGCAGCTGGGCGCGGAGACGGCCCTGGTGGTCGTGGAGATCTACCTGCGGGGCGGTGCGTGGAAGGCCCGCGCGGTCGGCCAGGGGTACGCGGACGGGCTGGCCGGCATCGCCACGGACTTCGGGGTGACGGTGGAGGAACCGGCCGCGGCGGCGCCCCCCGCCCCCGCGGTCCAGCCGGTGCCGGCCGCCGCTCCCCCGATGCCGTCCGCGCCGCCCGCCGCCCCCGCCCCCGGCGCCGGGAAGATCAACCTCGACAAGGGCCGGGTCAGCCTCCAGAAGAACCAGACCGTGTCCCTGGTCAAGGGCGGCAGCCCGCTGCTCTCCCAGGTCAAGATGGGTCTGGGCTGGGAGCCCGCGTTCCGCGGCAAGGACATCGACCTGGACGCCTCGGTCATCGCGTACGGCCCGCAGCGCGACCACGTCGACAGCTGCTACTTCGGCAAGCTGTCCATCCTCAACGGCGCGATCAAGCACTCCGGCGACAACCTGACCGGCGAGGGGGGCGGCGACGACGAGGTGATCGTGGTCGACCTCGGCCGGATCCCCCCGGAGGTCACCGGCCTGGTCTTCACCGTCAACTCCTTCTCCGGCCAGAAGTTCACGGAGGTCGCCAAGGCCTACTGCCGTCTCCTGGACGCCGCGACCGGCGAGGAGCTGGTCCGCTTCGACCTCACCAACGCCGAGGCGCAGACGGGCGTGATGATGGCGAAGCTGGTCCGGCAGTTCTCCGGCGAGTGGGACATGACCGCGATCGGTGACTTCGTGAAGGCACGGACGGTCCGCAACATGGTGAAGCCGGGGGCCCAGGCGCTGTAGCGGCCGCGCGCCGCGCCGTCACATCTTCGTCGCTCCCGCCGCCAGGTCCCGCAGGAACTGCCGGGCCCCGATCAGGAACACCACGATCAGCGGGAGCACGCTCATCAGCGCCCCCGCCATCACCACCGCGTAGTCCGTGTTGTAGGCGACGTTGAGGTTGGCGAGGGCGACCTGGAGGGTGACCTTGTCGGGGTTGACCATGACGACCAGCGGCCAGATGTAGTCGTTCCAGAGGCTGATGAAGGTGAAGATGCCGAGGAACGCGAGCGCGGGGCGGAACAGCGGCAGGGCCACCTGCCAGTACAGGCGGAAGAAGCCGGCCCCGTCGATGCGCCCGGCGTCGAGGAGTTCGTCGGGCAGGGAGTTCTGCGCGTACTGGCGCATCCAGAAGATGCCGAAGGCGTTGGCCGCCCCCGGGACGATCAGCGCCTTCAGGGTGCCGGCCCAGCCGAAGTGGGCCATGGTGACGAACTGCGGGACCAGTGAGAGCTGGGCCGGGATCATATAGGTGGCCAGCAGGATCCCGAACAGGAGCTTCCGCCCCGGGAACGCGTACTTGGCGAAGGCGAAGGCGGCCAGGGAGTCGAAGAACAGCACGAGCAGGGTGCCGACGGTGGCCACCACGACCGTGTTGAAGAGCGAGGTGAAGAAGTCGATCCGGTGGATCACCTCCCGCATGTTGTGCAGGAGCTGGCCGCCGGGCAGCAGCCGGGGCGGGTAGGCCAGGATGTCCTGGGTGGTGACGGAGGCCATCACCACCAGCCAGTAGAACGGGAACAGCGAGACCAGCACCCCGAGGAGCAGGGCCACGCGGACGGCGATCCGGGTCGTCCTGCTCCCGGCTCCGATGGCGAGCCCCGCGTTCGAGGCGGTGCGTTCAGCGGCCACGGCCGGTCTCCTTCCCGAGCGGGATGCCGGGGCGGTCGTCGCGGCCGGAGCCGGACACCAGCCGCCAGTTGATGATCGCGAACAGCGCGATGACCGCGAAGAGCAGCCAGCCCATCGCCGCCCCGTAGCCGAACTGGAGGTCGTTGAAGGACTTCTGCCACAGATAGAGCACGATCGTCATGCCTTCCTGTCCGGGACCGCCCGCGGTGCCCGGGTCGTCCGAGTAGAAGAGCACCTGCGGCTCGGTGAAGATCTGGAGGCCGTTGATGGTGGACGTGATGACGGCGAACAGGATCACCGGCCGCAGCTGCGGCACCACCACCCGGAAGAGCAACTGCCTGCTGTTCGCCCCGTCCACCCGGGCGGCCTCGAACAGCTCGGTGGGGATGGCCTGGAGACCGGCCAGGAAGATCAGGGCGTTGTACCCCACCCACCGCCAGATGATCATGATGGCGATCGCCGACTTGATGCCCAGCGCCGAGGTGAGCCAGCCCACGCCGTCCGCCCCGACCGCCTTGAACAGCGAGTTGGCCAGGCCCGCCTGGGCGAAGACCGAGCCGAAGACGATCGTCATCGCGACCATCGAGGTGACGTTCGGGATGAAGTACGCCACCCGCCAGGCGGCGGAGAACCGGGTCTGCGAGTGCAGCAGGAAGGCGAGGACCAGCGCCAGGAGCAGCATCGGCACCGTGGACAGGAACCAGATCTCGAAGGTGTTGAGCAGGGCGTGCCAGAACACCGAGTCGTGCAGCAGCCAGTAGTACTGGCGGAAGCCCACGAACTTCATGTCCCCGATGCCGTCCCAGTCCTGGAAGGACAGGTACAGCGAGAACCCCACCGGGAACGCCCCGAAGACGGCGAAGAGCAGGTAGTACGGCGAGATGGCGGCGTACGACGGGAGGTGGCGCCGCAGACGGCCGCGCGGGGCCCGGGCCCGGACCGGCTCCGTGACGTCCGCCGCCGACGAGGTCTGTGCCACTGCGGCCATGTCAGCTCACCCCCCGCTGGGCGAGCGCGGTCCTGGACGCGTCCATGGCGTCCCGCCACGCCTTGTCGGGGTTCTTGCCGAGCGTCTCCACGTTCGTGAGCTCCTGGTAGACCGGGGTGTTCGCGGTGTTCTCGTAGGCGCTGAAGAAGATGACCGGGGCCTTCTCGGCGGCCGGTCCGAAGACGTCGACGGGGATCTGACCGCCGAAGAAGGGATCGGGCCTGCGCATCGCCGGCTGGTCGTAGGCGGCCGGAGTGGTGGGGAAGAGCGCCATCTCCTGGTAGCTCTTCAGCTGGTTCGCGGGGCCGAGCAGCCACTTCAGGAAGGCGAACGCCCCTTCCGGGTCACGGCAGTAGCGGGTGATGCCGACGTACGAGCCGCCGTAGTTGCCCGGGCCGCCGGGCATCGAGGTCAGCCGCCACTTCCCCGCGGTCTTCGGGGCGGTGTCCTTGAGGCCGTTGATGTACCAGACGGCGGTGTTCATCGAAGCGATACGGCCGCCCCCGAGCGCGGAGTTGAAGTCGGGCGTGCCGTCCAGGACGCGGGCGCTCAGCCCCTGCCGGTAGGTCTCCACGGCCAGGTCCCAGGCTCGCTTGACGTGTTCCTGGTCGCCGATGAAGTGGTTGTCGGCGTCGACGAACTGCTTGGGGCTCTGGTACAGCGCCATCCGGAAGACGTAGGCGATCTGCGAGATCAGGTAGGGGTGGCCGGGCGCCTTCGCCTTCAGGGTCTTTCCGACGTCGAGGTACTTCTCCCAGGTCGAGGTGGCCTCGGCGACGTCGGCCGGCTCGGTGGGCAGACCGGCCGCCTCGAAGAGGTCACGGCGGTAGTAGAGCGCGGTGGGGCCGGCGTCGAGCGGGAAGCCGATCATCCGGCCCGACGGACTGACGCAGCTCTTCCACTTCCAGGCCAGGTACTCGTTCTCGACCGCGTCCGCACCGAGGTCCCTCAGGTCCAGGAACTCGTTCTCGTCCGGGAAGTAGTCCCCGATCGGGGAGTTGAGGCAGGCCAGGTCCGGGACGTAGGCGCGGGCCGCCATGACCGTGCGCAGTCTGCCCCGGTAGTCGCCGGCGATCGGCGCGCCCTTCACCTTCAGTCCGGGGACGCCGGGGACCCCGCGGGCGGAGGTGGCGAGCAGCTTGTCGCTCAGGGACCCGTTCCAGTACCAGATGGTGAGGTGGTCGGTGCCCGCGGAGATCGAGCCGCTGCCCGTCCCGCATCCGGACAGGCCGAGCAGGGCGGACCCCGCGCCGCCCAGGGAGGCCCCCAGCAGCCGTCTGCGGGAGATCGTTCGGTGTGGTGCCATGCGCGTGCACTCGCTTTCCGGAACAAGGGGAGACAACGATGTCCAGCTCTGTCCGAGTCCCCGTGAACGTTCACGTGAACGTTGCCGACGAGTATTGAGGTGGCCGAAAAGGACAGTCAAGAGATGTGCAAGCGCCATCTGTTGACGTGATGTCAGGACGGTGCGGCGAATCAGGCCGAGGCCCGCACCACCAGTTGGGGGATCACCCAGGCGTCCGCGCCGGTCAGGGGCGCCTCACCGGCCCGGAGCCGGGCGACCTGCTCGACGGCCAGCATGCCGAGGCGGCGCTTGTCGATGTGCAGGGTGGTGAGCGCCGGCTCCACCAGTTCCCCCAGTGAGAGCCCGTCGAAGCCCAGTACGGCCAGGTCCTCCGGTACCCGCAGCCCGTGCCGCCGGGCGGTCCGGGTGGCGCCGATGGCGATGAGGTCGTTGAAGCCGACGACGGCGGTCACCTCGGGGTGCGCTTCCAGCAGCCGGGACATGCCGGCCGCGCCGCCCGCCACGCTGTGCTCGGAGCAGAGCACGATCCATCCCTGGTCGACCGGCAGTCCGTGCCGCCGGACCTCGTCGAGGAAGGCGGTCCGGCGGGGCCCCGGGCCGGAGAGGCCGTCGCCGTCCAGCAGGCCGATCCGGCGGTGCCCGGCCGCGACCAGATGGGCGATTCCCTGCTCCATGCCGGCCGCGACATCGATGCCGACGGCGCCGAACCGGGTCTGCTGCGGGCCGCGTTCGAGCAGGACGAGCGGTACGCCGCCGAGCAGGCGGCCCAGTTCCGCGTCGTCGTTCTTGAAGTAGCCGATCACCGCGTCGGCCTGGTGGGAGAAGACGTCGAGGGCCTCGCGCTCCCGGTCCGCGTCGGTGCGCGAGTCCCACACCACGACCTGCCAGCCGCGCTGCTCGGCCGCCTCCAGCACCCCGGCCGCCACCTCGGGGAAGAACGGGTTCATCAGGTCCGGGATCACCAGGCCGGTGGTCACCGTGCCCTTGCGGACCATGCCCCGGGCGAACCTGCTGGGCCGGTAGTCGAGGAGCCGGACCGCCTCCAGGACACGCTCCTTGGTGACCGGGTCGATCTCACCCTTGTCGTTGACGGCGCGGGAGACGGTCTGCCGGGAGACGCCGGCGAGGCGGGCGACGTCGTGGATCGTCGCGCGACGCCGGGGCCTGTCGGCCTGCCCGTCGCGAAGCTCGTGCTGTTCGCTGTCCGCCCACACGCTGTGCACTGTATCCGGCCACGACGGTACGGACGCCAGGACGGTGCGCCCACCGGCTCGGTCGGGGCGAGCCCGGCGTGCCGAGGGTGAAGCCCCGGGTGCCGAGGGCGTAGCCCCGGGTGCCGAGGGTGAAGCCCCGGGTGCCGAGGGCGTAGCCCCGGGTGCCGCGCGGCCGGGGCCTCTTCGCCGGTGCCGGAGGCGGAAGCGGCCGCGCGGACGGACGGGCGCACGGACAGGCAGGCGGCGCATGGGCGGGCGGGCTCATGGCCGGGCGCTCCGAGGGGGCCGACCGGGAGGGTGGTGCGGCCGGTGCTTCGGCTTCGGGGACCCGGTGCCGTTCCTGTGCGGTGGTCCGCGCGCCCTACCCGGCAGGCCGGCCGGTGCCGCTCCGGACGGCCTCGTGATCGTCGGGCGTACGTGCCGCGAGGCGCCCGAGCGAGGCCGCCGTGCGTTCCGCGGCGGCCGTGTCACCGGCCGCCGTGAACAGCTGGTGCGCCTCGGCGAGTCGGGTCCGTGCCTCGGCGGTCTTCCCGCAGTGCTCCAGGGCGGTGGCGAGGCCGGTGAGCGCCTGGGCCTTGAAGCGGTCGGTGCCGCCGTGGGTGGCCGGGGTGATGACGGCCCGGTAGGCCTCGACCGCGTCGGACCAACGCCGAAGGGCCAGCAGGTCACGGGCTATCTGGTGGCGCAGGATCGCCTGCGCGAACTCCTGGAAGCCGGGTGCGTCGCCCGCGTCCGTCCCGAGCAGGCCCCGGTGCACGGCCAACGCCTCCTCCGGGTGCCCCGATTCGCGCAGGGCGCTGCCCAGGACCCGGCGGGAGACCGCCTGCCCGGCCCGGTCACCGGTCGCCTCGAAGAGCCGTACGGCCTCCTCCGCGGCCCGGGCCGCCTCCGCCGGCCGGTCCAGTCTCGTACAGGCCCCGGCGATGTAGGTCCAGGCCCAGCCCTGTTGGCCGGTGTCCCCGGCCTCCGTCGCCAGCTCCAGTGCCTGACGGGCGTGCTCTTCGGCCTGTTGGTACTGGGCGCCGCCCACCGAGTACGTCCAGGCGAGGCAGTTGAGCTGGTGGGCCTGGGCCGCCCGGTCGCCGAGCGCGGCGGCGGAGCGGAGTCCGTAGGTGAACAGGGTGCGCCACTCGGGCCAGGTGTCCCAGCGGTCGGAGAACCAGTACAGCGTGCGCGCCGTGTGGACGATCTCCTCGTGCCGCCCGGCCTCGAACATGAGCCGCAACGCGCCCGCCCAGTGGGCGCGTTCGGTGCTGAGCCAGTGCTCCGCCTCCTCGGCGGACGCGGGGGCGAAGGCCGGGGTGGCTCCCGGCCACGGCTCGGGCGCGCCGGGTGCCTCGAACCAGCGGCCGGCCGCCGAGGCCGACCTGAGCAGCCAGTCCGCCATGCGCAGGGCGGCGGCCTCGACGGGCGGCGAGGGCTCCTCGGCGCGGAGCTGCTCGCGCGCGAAGAGCCGTACGAGATCGTGGAACGCGTAGCGGCCCGGCGTGGGCTCCTCCAGCAGCCCCCGCTCGACCAGCAGATCGAGGGCGTCCCGGACCGCGACCGGGTCGTCGTCGCCGGTGAGTACGGCCGCGAGGTGGGGTCCGGTCTCATGGCCGGGGAGCAGGCCGAGCCGGCGGAACAGCAGCCTGCGGGGAGCGGTGAGCTGGCGGTAGGAGAGGGCGAGCGCGCCGCGTACCGCCAGGTCGCCCGCGACCAGGGTGCCCAGCCGCTCCTCCTCGTCGGCGAGTTGGTCCGCCAGCCGGGCGGGGGTCCAGGCGGGGCGACTGGAGAGGCGGTTGCCGGCGATCCGCAGGGCCAGCGGGAGATGCCCGCACAGTTCCGCCAGCCGGCCGATCCCCTCCGCCTGGTCTTCGGCACGCGGTGTACCGAGGATGCGTTCCAGCAGCGTCACCGACTCCCTGCCGCTGAGGGCGCCGAGCCTGATCCGCCGGACGCCCTCCAGCCCCGTCAGCGGCCGTCGGCTGGTGACGAGTACGAAGCTGCCCTCCGCGTCCGGCAGCAGCGGCCTGGCCTGTGTCTCGTCGGCCGCGTCGTCGAGGACGACCAGTACCCGCCGGGTGCTGAGCGTGGCCCGGTAGACGGCCTCGCGTGCCACCGGGTCCACCGGGATCCGGTCGGGCGGGTGCCCGAGTGCCGTCAGCAGCAGGACCAGTGCCTCGGCCGCGGGCACGGGTGTGTCGCTCATGCCGTGCAGTTGCACGCCGACGCAGCCGTCCGGGAAGTGCTCCCGCGCCAGTTGCCGCGCGGCCTGCGCGGCGAGCGTCGTCTTGCCCTGCCCGCCCGGTCCGAAGAGGACCACCGCGCGGGTGCCGGCACCCCTGGCGAGCGCTTCCAGATCGGCCAGTTCCCGCCCGCGTCCGGTGAAGTCCGGGATGGTGCGCAGGAGGTACGGCGGCGCGGCCGGCGCACCGCGTTCCCGGCCGGCGTCGGCCAGCCGCTGTAGTCGCTGCCGCTGTTCGCCGTCCAGTCCCAGGGCGGCGGCGAGCGCGTCGACGGTGCGGCGCTGCGGTCCGCGGCTGCGTCCGCGTTCCATGTCGCCCAGGGCGCGGACGCTGACGCCGGACGCGTGCGACAGCTGCTCCAGGGTCAGCCGGGCCGTACGGCGCAGGGAACGCAGCAGCACACCGAACGCGGTGCCGCCGAGGGTCGTGTCAGGGGGAAGGCCGTGGGTCGTGTCAGGGGGAGGTTCAGGAGAAGAGGAACGTCTGGTCATCACGACAATTAGACCAAGCGCGAACAAGCGCTCGCTGCTTCCGCCTGCACTTCTGCCTGCACTTCTGCCTGCACTTCTGCCTGGCGGCGGTCCGGCGGCGGTGGTGAGCTGGACTCTCCGAACCCAGGAGGACGAACCGTCATGCCGTACATCACCGTTGGCGAAGAGAACAGCGCTCCGATCGAGCTCTACTACGAGGACCACGGCACCGGACAGCCCGTCGTGCTGATCCACGGGTACCCGCTCGACGGGCACTCCTGGGAGAAGCAGCTGCCGGCCCTGCTGGCGGCCGGACACCGCGTCATCACCTACGACCGCCGCGGCTTCGGCCGGTCCTCGCAGCCGACCACGGGCTACGACTACGACACCTTCGCCGCCGACCTCGACAAGGTGCTCACCGCGCTCGACCTGACGGACGCGGTCCTGGTCGGCTTCTCGATGGGTACCGGCGAAGTGGGCCGCTACCTGGGCGCGTACGGCTCCGGCCGGGTCGCCAAGGCGGTCTTCCTGGCCTCCCTGGAGCCCTTCCTGCTGAAGACCGACGACAACCCGGCCGGTGTCGACCAGGCGGTCTTCGACGGCATCCTGGACGCGGTCACCAAGGACCGGTACGCCTACTTCACCGCGTTCTACCAGGACTTCTACAACCTCGACGAGACGCTGGGCAGCCGGATCAGCGAGGAGGCCGTCCGCAACAGCTGGAACGTGGCGGCCGGTGCCTCCGCCCACGCCTCCGCGGCCTGCGTACCGACCTGGATCACCGACTTCCGCGCGGACGTGGCGAAGGTCGACGTCCCCACGCTGATCCTGCACGGCACCGGGGACCGCATCCTGCCCATCGACGCGACCGGGCGTCCGTTCCACGCGCTGCTGCCGTCGGCCGAGTACGTGGAGGTCGAGGGTGCCCCGCACGGCCTGCTGTGGACGCACGCCGAGGAAGTGAACGCCGCACTGCTGTCGTTCCTCGCCAAGTAGCGTCCCCCACCCGTCCGGCCGGACACCCGCCCCGCGGTCCGGCCGGACGCCGGGGATCCGGCCGGACCGCGGGGCGGGAGTGTCCGCGACGGCCGGTGTCGAAAGCCGTGTACCAGCCGTGCACACGGCGGCCGCCGCTCCACGCCGGACGGCGCCGGCGTGCGGACGTCGGGCCGCACCGCGCCGCCCGGGCGTGCCCCGGACGCGGGCGGCTAGAAGAGGGCGCTGTACGCGTTCAGGGCCGGCTGGCCGCCGAGGTGGGCGTAGAGGACCGTGGAGCCGGCGGCGATCTCGCCCCGTTCGACCAGGTCGATCATGCCCGCCATCGACTTCCCCTCGTACACCGGGTCCGTGACCATGCCCTCCGTGCGGGCGGCGAGGCGCATCGCGGCCAGGGTGGTGTCGTCCGGGACACCGTAGACGCCCGCGTGGTAGCGCTCGTCCAGTTCGACGTCGTCGACGGTCAGTTCGCGCCCGAGGCCCAGGAGCCGGCCGGTGCGGTCGGCGATACGGGCGACCTGCTCCCGGGTCTCGACGGGCTTGGCCGAGGCGTCGATGCCGACGACCCGGCGCGGGCGCCCGCCCGCCTCCTCCAGCGCCGCGAACCCGGCGACCATGCCGGCCTGCGTCGAGCCGGTCACCGAGCACACGATCACCGTGTCGAAGAAGACGCCCAGCTGCCGCTCCTGCTCGGCCACCTCGTAGGCCCAGCCCGCGAAGCCGAGCCCGCCGAGCGGGTGGTCGGAGGCACCGGCCGGGATGGCGTACGGCTTGCCGCCGGACTCCTCCACCTCGCGCAGCGCCAGCTCCCAGCTCTCCTTGAAGCCGATCCCGAACCCGGCCCGGACGAGACGTACGTCGGCTCCGGCCAGCCTGCTGATCAGGATGTTGCCGACCTTGTCGTAGACCGCGTCCGGCCACTCCACCCAGCTCTCCTGCACCAGCACGCACTTGAGACCCGCGCGGGCGGCGACAGCCGCCACCTGGCGGGTGTGGTTGGACTGCACCCCGCCGATGGAGACGAGGGTGTCGCAGCCCTTGGCGAGCGCGTCCGCGACCAGGTACTCCAGTTTGCGCGTCTTGTTCCCGCCGTAGGCGATCCCGGAGTTGCAGTCCTCCCGCTTGGCCCACAGCGCGGCACCGCCGAGGTGGGCGGTGAGGCGCTCCAGCGGGTGGACGGGCGAGGGGCCGAAGAGCAGCGGGTAACGGTCGTACGAGGAAAGGGACATGGGGTGCCTCCTGGAGGAGCGGTCAGTCGGTGGTGTCGTCGTCTGCCACGTCCCCGAGGGTGTGCCAGATGTCCGCGGTGACCCGCGCGGCCGCGTCCGCGTCACCCGCCGCGCAGGCTTCGATCAGACGCTCGTGGAGTCCGGCCGAGCGGCAGGAGCCGCCCTCACCGAAGCGGCGGCGCTCCAGACGGCGGATGAGCGGGGTGTAGCGGGCGACGGTGGCGGCGGCGGCCCGGTTGCCGGCCACCCGGACCAGCACGTCGTGCAGTTCGTCGTCGGCACGCAGCGCCTCGTCCACGTCACCGGCCTGCACGGCGGCGGCGAAGCGGACGTTGGACACGCGCATCTCGTCCAGGTCGGCGTCCCGCAGCCGGGGTACGGCGGCCCGGGTGACCAGTTCGTGCATGGCGCCGACCACGGCGGCCGCGTCCCGCACCTCGGCGGCCACGACCGGGGTGACCCGGGTGTAGCTCTGCGGCTTGCTCTCCAGGAGCCCCTCGTCGACGAGCCGGGAGAACGCCTCCCGCACCGGGGCCCGGGACAGCCCCAGCCGCTCCGCCAGGTCGCTGTCGCGCACCACCGCGCCGGGTTCGATGTCACCGGCCACGATGGCGTCCCGGATGGCGGTGTAGGCGCGGTCCCTGAGCAGGGTGCGGGGCAGCGGTCGTAGAGCCTCCATAACTGAAATGTTAGATATCAGTCTGGGGCAGGGCAAGGGTGTGCGGGATACGGGTGTGGCCCGCACCCCCCGTGAAGGTGCGGGCCACGTTCGTGGGCCGGGGCCGGGGCCGGGGCCGGGGCCGCGGTCAGGCCGCCGCCGTCTCCCACGGCCAGTCGGCGTCCCGGGCGGCCTCCAGCAGCGGCACCATCCGGAAGGCCGCGTCGGAGAGGCCGCCGAAGGTGTGCCGGTTGCCCTTTCCGGAGGGACCGTGGCCCGCCCGGTGGCCGGCCAGGTTCCAGGTGTAGACCGGGACGTGTGCCGGGACCTGCTGGGTCGGGTCGCCGTGCCGGTGGTACGCGTACTGCTCGTCGGTGACGATCAGCACCCGGTCCTGCCCCCGGTAGTGCGAGCGGATCGCCGAGGTGGTGTCGGTGCCGCCCAGGTCGCCGAAGCGGTCCAGGACCCGCAGCACCGACTCGCCCTCACCGAACGTCAGCCGCCGGCTCGTGGTGCCGAACTCGACGAGGTCCGCGTCCGCCGCCCGCAGCGCGAGCGCCGTACCGAAGATCGCCGCCGCGTCGGCCCGGGTCAGGTCCGAACGGTCGGACAGCCGGGAGTAGAACATCGAGCCCGAGCGGTCGACGAGCACCAGCGTCCGGCCCGGCAGCGCGGGCACGGCGGCCAGCGAGTGGCCGAGCGCCCGCTCCAGCGCGTAGGCCCAGCGCAGGGACGGCGCGTGCCGGTACGCCGCGAGGTACCGGAACGGGAACTGCCGCGACCGCGCCACCTCCGCCGGATCGCTGATCCGGGCCGCCACCTCGGCGGCGACCTCGTCCGAGACCCCCGCCTCGTCGAAGTTCCGCAGGTTGCGCACGAGCGCCATGGTCCCCATCGAGGGGATCACGGCCTCCCAGGCCGCCTGGTCCATCGGTCCCTGGAGCCAGCCCGCCAGCGCCTCCCAGGTCAGGCCCGCCGCCGCGATCCGCTCGGCGCCGCCCGGTCCGGTGACGGCCGGCCGCCGCCGCTCGACGGGCAGGGCCATCAGTTCGCGGTGCGCGACGAGCACCGGGCTCGACCCGGGCGGTACGGCGGTGTCCGGGTGGTGCCGCCGGTCCAGGGCGTACCGGAACAGGTCGCCCTGCCCCGGCTGGTCCGGGTCCGGCGCCGCGTGCACCAGGTTGAGGACGTCGCCGAAGCGGTAGCCCTTGGCCGCGGTGTCGTACTTGAGCAGCGACCTGCCGTGGTAGAGCCGCCGTACGGCGTCGGCGATCCCGCGCTTGACGGGCTTGGGGACGGCGCGTCCGTAGGTGGCGGTCCAGTAGGCGAGCAGTTCGCCGGGCTCGTCCGGGCGCCGCAGCACGGAGGCGACGACCTGGCGGTTGGCCGGGCCGTCGGTGGCGTCCACGGCCAGCCGGGCGTGCACGTACTCGGCGGCGCCCACCAGCGAGGCGGTGCGCAGGTTGCCCTCGCCGCGCAGCCAGCCGAGCAGACCGGCGGTCCAGGCGGCGTCGGTGACGGCGAGCTCGCGCACGAGCTTCGCGAACCGGTCGTCGCGCTCGGCGCCGGTCTCGTAGAAGGTCTGCTGCGAGACGAAGTTGGACACGGCGAGCAGGAAGAGCTCGGAGCGCCTGTCCCGCTCCTGGCCGCGGCCGCCCTGGTAGGTACGGAGCACGCGACCCGTGGAGGTGACCCGTGAAGTGGGCCGTGCCCGGGCGGCCTTGGTGTTGAATCGCGCCATGATGAATTCCCCCCGAATTCGATGGAGTCTGGGAGGAGGCACAGAAATGGGGGTGTCCGAGAAAGAAAGGGGTCGGCGACGGTCGCTCACCACTGGCGCGTCTTCCATTCCGCCACACCGGCCCTGGGCCGATGACGGGATTCGAACCCGCACGGTTTCCCACCAGCTCCCGAAGTATCCGTCGCCTTCGCACCGGACACCCACCATGAACTGAGCCTCCCGAGGTCTGGTCGGCGGCGGCGCTGGATTCTCTGAGAAAGAAGGAGCCGCAGCCTGCGCACCGGGAGGTGCATGAAGTTTTGGTGTCCAGAGTTCGAGGCCGGCGGGACCGACGTAGGTGCTCTGACCCCTGAGCTACACCGGCGCGTCGTACCGGTGGCGGGACTCGAACCCGCGGCCGCCCCATTATCAGTGGAAGTAGGTCCTGCCTTCGCACCTGGACGTGCACAACCTTAGGAGGGCGGCCGCGAATCGAGCGAGCGAATTAAAATCAGCAGCGCTTCTGGCGCTTCCAGGGCCCCGTGATCGCGAGCATGATGCCCGGGGTCTGGATGTTGGCGTACAGGGTCCGGCCGTCGGGCGAGAAGGTGACGCCGGTGAACTCGCTGTACTCCGGCTCCTCTTCGGTGCCGATGTTGAGTTCGTTGCGGGCGATGGGATAGGTGCGGCCGCTGTCGGTGGCGCCGAACAGGTGCTGGAGGCCCTCGCCGTCCTCGGCGATGACGAGACCGCCGTACGGGGAGACGGTGATGTTGTCGGGTCCGTCGAAGGCGCCTTCCGCGGACGGGTCCGGGTTGACGCCGATGAGCACCTTCAGGGTGAGGGTGCGGCGCTTGGGGTCGTAGAACCAGACGGCGCCGTCGTGCTGGACGGGGCTCTCCGCACGGGCGTAGGAGGAGACGATGTAGGCACCGCCGTCGCCCCACCACATGCCCTCCAGCTTGCGGGCGCGGGTGACCTGGCCGGTGGTGAACTGCTTGCGGACGGAGGTGGTGCGCGCGTCGCGGTCGGGGACGTCCACCCAGTCGACGCCGTAGACCGTGCCGATCCGCGTGGCTCGGGAGAGGTCGTCGACGAACTGGCCGCCGGAGTCGAAGCACTTGAAGGCCTGGAGGGTACCCGCGTCGTCGGCGAGGGTGCGCAGCCTGCCGCGGCCGTGGTGGAAGCCCTGCGGCGGGGTCCAGCGGTAGAGCAGGCCGTTGGGACCGGAGGCGTCCTCGGTGAGGTAGAGGTGGCCGCGCCCGGGGTCCACGACGACGGCCTCGTGGGCGTACCGGCCCAGTGCCTTGACGGGCTTGGGGTCGCGGTTGGCCCGGCGGTCCTCGGGGTCCACCTCGAAGACGTAGCCGTGGTCCTTGGTCATGCCGTTCGCGCCGGCCTTGTCCTCGGTCTCCTCACAGGTGAGCCAGGTGTCCCAAGGGGTGTTGCCGCCCGCGCAGTTGGTGGAGGTGCCGGCGATGCCGACCCACTCGGCGACATGGCCGCCGGGGCGGACCTCGACGACCGTGCAGCCACCGGCGGCGGCGGGGTCGTACACCAGGCCCTCGGTGAGCGGGACGGGGTGTTCCCAGTCGGCTCGCGGGCCCTTCAGCTCGTGGTTGTTGACGAGCAGGGTGGCGCCGCGGGGGCCGTCGAAGGTGGACGTGCCGTCGTGGTTGGACGGGGTGAACTCGCCGGATTCCAGCCTGGTCCGGCCGCTGTACGTGATGATCTCGTACCGGAAGCCGGCGGGGAGCGCGAGGATGCCGTCGGGGTCGGCGACCAGCGGCCCGTAGCCGACCCCGCCGTGCCCGTGCGCCGACTCGCCCTCGGCGGTGTCGGTGGCGGCGAGTGCGTTCGGGGCGGTGGCGAGCGCGCCGACGCTGCCGGCCAGCGCGACACCGGCACCGGTGAGCGCGGATTTCGCGGCGAAGTCCCTGCGGGTGAGCGACATGGTGTCTCCTGTGACGGTCGGAGTGCCGTGGAGGGTGGCGGACCTCAAGACGGCGCACACGCTCCCGGCCGCTCCTGAACGCCGGTTGAACACCGGGCGACTTCGGCTTCGGCTGTTCCACGAATCCGTAAGCCCCGGCCCACGGAAGCCAAAAGTCCCGCCGCCCGGCCGGACCCCGGCCCAGTCCCGCCGTGCGGCCGGACCCGGCCGGACCCCGGGCCCAGTCCCTCCGCGCGGCCGGCCCTGGCCCAGTCCCGCCACGCAGTCGGACCCCGCCGGACCCCGGCCCTATCCCCCGTGCTGGGAGCGGGCCTTGAAGGCCGCCTTCCTGGCTTCCTTGGCCACCTTCTTGTCCGGGTGCAGGCGTCCCATCGCCTCCAGGACGTCCGCCGTGTCCGGGTGCTCCACCCGCCACGCCTCGCCGAAGAACCCGGCGTGCTGCCGGGCCAACCCCTCGACCAGGGCCTGGAGTTCCTCCGAGTTGCCCTCGGCCGCGAGCTGGGCGGCCACCGTGTCGATGGTCAGCCAGAAGATCATGTCCTGGGAGGGCTGCGGCACGCCCGCGGCGCCGCGTTCGGCCAGCCAGACCCGGGCCAGCCCGCCCAGTTCGGGGTCGTCCAGGACCTCACGGAGGGCCGGCTCGGCCTCGCCGCCGAGCAGCGACAGCGCCTGCTGGCAGCGGAGCCGGCGCAGCGGCGCCCCCGCGTCCCCGCCCCGCGCGGCGGCCAGCAGCTCCCGCGCGGCGGCGAGGGACTCCCGGCGGGCCAGCCACTGCTCGGTCTCGGCCTGCGCGGCCCCCTGCGGGAACGCGGCCGTTCCGTCGAGCAGCGCGTCCGCGCCCTTGTCCGCGAGTTCGCCGACCGCCGGGGCCTCGAAGCCCGCCTCCAGCAGCCGCGCCCGCAGCCCGTACGCGCCGAGCGGGGTGAGCCGCACCATGCCGTACCGGGAGACGTCGGTCTCGTCGACCGGCCCCGCCGCCGGTTCCTCCTCCGCGTCGGCCATCAGCGCCTCGTCGACCGGCTGGTACTCCACCAGCCCGACCGGCTCCAGCAGCCGGAACTGGTCGTCGAGCCGCATCATCGCGTCGGAGACCTGTTCGAGGACGTCGTTGGTGGGCTCGCCCATGTCACTGGGCACGATCATCGACGCGGCGAGCGCGGGCAGCGGCACCGGCGACGCGCCGGGACCGCCCTCGCTCACCGTCAGCAGATAGAGGTTGCCGAGGACGCCGTCGAGGAACTCGGCCTCCGCCTCGGGGTCCCACCCGAGTGACGTGAAATCGACCTCGCCGCCCTCGTCGAGCGCGTCGACAATTCCGTCCAGGTCGGGCACGCTCGCGTCGGCGATCACGGTCTCGAGCGCCGCCTGCCACACCGCGAGGACGTCGTGCGGCGAGCCGCCGGTGAGCTGCCCGAGCTCCGCCCCCGCCGTCACGGTGCCGGCCTCCTCGTCGGCGATCTCGACGAGCCCCGCGTCCACGGCGACCCGCCAGGCCTCGGCGGCGTACGCGACGGCGTCCTCCCCGGTGAGACCGAGCAGTTCGACGGCGGCCGGCAGCTGTTCCTCGGCCAGTTCGCCACCTGCGTCGACGCGGGTGTCCGGGCCGGCCCAGCGGGCGAGCCGGGCGGCCCGGGAGAGCAGCGGCGCGGCCAGCGCGGCACGCGCCAGCTCCGCTTCGGGACGCAACCGCACCGGCGGCAGGGGCGAGCTGTCTGACATCGGCTGGTTCTCCTCGGATGCCTGGGCGGTCGTACGGCTGCCACGCCGTGGCGACGTCCGTACGACCACCTGGACGCCGTACGGCTCAGCCGCTCAGCCTAGACGGATTTCCACCCATGCCGCCCGGTTCATCTCCCCGTCCGGTCCCGTACATGGCTGAAACCTTGACAACTCCCCTCGCCACACAGGAGATTGACGCGCGTAGAAAAGGGGGGACAAGTGTTCACTCTGTGTCTACGCGCGTCACATCCACGTCGCGTGTTCTGCACGCACGTGTCATGAACGTTCCATGGTTCACCCTCGTCCCGGCACGTCCGTATGTCCCCGGAGGGATTCCCTTGCCGAGCAGGTCTTCCGCGCGTCTCGCCGCGCTCACCGTCGCAGCCGTGTGCAGCGCCGCGTCCACCGTCGCCCTCACCTCGCCCGCCCAGGCCGACGGCCTGCGCATCCACGACGTCCAGGGCACCACGCGCATATCCCCGTACGCCGGCCAGAAGGTGACGGACGTCCCGGGCATCGTCACGGCCACGCGCACCTACGGCTCCTCCAAGGGCTTCTGGCTCCAGGACCCGACGCCGGACGACGACCCGGCCACCAGCGAGGGCGTCTTCGTCTTCACCAGCTCCACCCCGAAGGTCGCCGTCGGCGACTCGGTCACGGTGACCGGCACGGTCTCCGAGTACGTCCCGGGCGGTGCCTCGACCGGCAACCAGTCGCTCACCGAGATCACCAAGCCGACGGTCACCACCGTCTCCACCGGCAACGCGGTGCCGGCACCGGTCGTGATCGACAAGAAGTCGGTGCCGAGCGCGTACGCCCCGGCGGGTGACGCGGCCGCGGGCAACTCGATCAACGGCCTGACCCTGCGGCCGGAGAAGTACGCCCTGGACTACTACGAGTCGCTGGAGGGCATGAACGTCCGGGTCGAGGACGCCCGGGTGGTCACCGCCACCGACCCGTACGCCGAGCTGTGGGTCACGGTGAAGCCGCACGAGAACCGCACCGTCCGCGGCGGCTCGCTGTACCGCTCCTACCGCGACCAGAACACCGGCCGGCTACAGATCCAGTCCCTCGGCTCGACCGCCGACTTCCCGGTGGCGAACGTCGGTGACACGCTGGCCGGCGCCACGACCGGCCCCCTGGACTACAACCAGTACGGCGGCTACACCCTCGTCGCGAGCTCGCTGGGCACCCTGAGGAGCGGCGGCCTGGAGCGCGAGACGACGAAGAAGCAGTCGCACGGCGAGCTGGCGGTGGCGACCTACAACGTCGAGAACCTCGACCCCTCCGACGGCACCTTCGCCGCGCACGCGTCCGCGATCGTGCACAACCTCCAGTCGCCCGACATCGTGTCCCTGGAGGAGATCCAGGACAACAACGGCGCGACGGACGACGGCACGGTCGCCGCCGACGTCACGGTGAACAAGCTGATCGACGCGATCGTCGCGGCCGGCGGCCCGAAGTACGCCTGGCGCTCCATCGACCCGGTCAACGACCAGGACGGCGGCGAGCCCGGCGGCAACATCCGCCAGGTCTTCCTCTTCAACCCGGAGCGGGTCTCCTTCGTCGACCGCGCCGGCGGCGACTCCACCAGCGCGGTGGGCGTCACCAAGGTGCACGGCGAGGCGCAGCTGACGGCCTCCCCCGGCCGTATCGCCCCGGCGGACTCCGCCTGGACGGCCAGCCGCAAGCCGCTGGCCGGCGAGTTCGTCTTCCACGGCAGGACGGTCTTCGTGATCGCCAACCACCTCAACTCCAAGGGCGGCGACCAGGGTCTGACCTCGCAGTACCAGCCGGTGGTGCGCAGCTCGGAGACCCAGCGCCACGCTCAGGCGACGCTGGTCAACGCGTTCGTCAAGAACATCCTGGACGTCCAGAAGGACGCCGAGGTCATCGCGCTCGGCGACATGAACGACTTCGACTTCTCCGGCACCACCAAGATCCTGGAGCAGGGCGGCGCGCTCTGGTCGGCGATCCAGTCGCTGCCCACGAAGGAGCGCTACACCTACGACTACCAGGGCAACGAGCAGGTCCTGGACCAGATCCTGATCAGCAAGAAGATCCGCGGCGACGGCGACTTCGCGTACGACAGCGTGCACATCAACTCGGAGTTCCACGACCAGATCAGCGACCACGACCCGCAGGTGCTGCGCTTCCGCCCGTAGCGGCCATGGCGGCCACAGCAGTCGCAGCGGCCGGAGCAGTAGCAGCGGCCGGAGCGGTCGGAGCGACGGCGGCGGTTCAGGACTGGCCGAACACCCCGTTCAGCCAGTCCTGCCAGGCGGCCTCGTTCGCCCGGGCGTCGGCGTCCGGCGCGAAGTCGTGCACGCTGATGCCGACGGGGGCACCCCAGTGGTTGCGTCCGAAGAACCGGACGAGGGCGTCGTCGGTGCGCAACCCGACGAAGTACGGGTCGCGGTGGTCGACCACCGCGTCCAGGGTCCGCCCGCCGGGCCCGCGGACGCCCGCCTTGGTGCCCTCGGCCGTGTCGTCCGGCAGGCCGAGGGCCCGGGTCACGGCGTCGAAGGCGTCCGGCGCCCGGGACGCCTCCGGCCCGTTCAGCTGGGCGAAGGTGACCGGGCGGGGCGCGAAGTGGGTGAGGTACTCGCGCAGGGTGTGCAGGTAGAAGTCGGTGTGCCGGTTCGCGCCGTCGTACTGGTTGTCCCAGTCGTCGGTGAAGATCCCGCTGTGCACGTAGCGCACCCAGGCACGGCGGCCGCCGTCCCGGGGCTCGACCAGATGCTCCAGCTGGTTGGCGCTCTGGGTCGGGAACCCTACGTCCTCGCTGCGGGTGATCAGGTGGTGCGGCGGATCATAGGCGGCGACGGTGGACCCGAAGGCCGCCGCGCCGCCCACCCGGGGCTCGGGCGGCTCCATCGGCCACAGGTACGCACCGGTGCCGTTGGTGATCGCCTCCCACACCTCCGCGGGCGTGGCGTCGACCTCGAACTCACGGACGATCTCGAATTCCTTCGACATGACGGGGCTCCTGCTGCCTACTGGTCCAGTTCGGGGGTGTGCCGTTCACCGGCCGCGGGCGCCGGCGGCCCCCCGGCCGGGGACGACGGCGGTTCCGCGGCGGGGGACAACGGCGGTTCCGCGGCCGGGGCCGACGCAGGTTCCGCGGCCGCGAGGCCGGACGGCTCGCCAGCCGGTACGGCGGACGGCTCGCCAGCCGGGACGGCCGACGGCTCGGCGCCCGGGACGGCGGACGGCTCGGCCGTGTCCACGGCGGACGGTTCCTCCGCCGTGGACACCGGTGGTTCCTTGACCGTGGGATGGACGGCGACGACGATCCGGTGGTCACGGCCGCCGCCCGCGTCGGGCGCGTCGTACTTGCGGATGAGCGCGCTCACGCCCGCCGTCAGCTCCTGCACGAAGGCCGCCCGGTCGGCGGCGGAGGCGAAACGGACCTCGCCGTCCAGCGCGTAGGTCGCCAGCCGCTTGCGGGCCTTGGCGGCCCCGGTGATCAGCGTGCCGACGTCACGTACCAGCCGGGCGCCGAGCGCGAGCAGCCAGCGTGCGGAGAGCTGGTCCCGGAAGCGGTCCGGGTCCGGCTGTACGGCGGGCAGCGCGGCCGGTGAGATGACGTACGACGCGGCGGTCGCCCGCATCAGCCGTTCGGTGACGTTGCCCTTGCGCCGTTCCCCGGCCAGTTCGACCAGGCCGTGCCGTTCCAGCGCCCTGAGGTGGTAGTTCACCTTCTGCCGGGGCAGCCCGACCTTCCCGGCCAGCATCGTGGCCGACGCGGGGGCCGCGGCGAGTTCGGCGAGCAGCCGGGCCCGTACAGGGTCCAGCGACACGGCCGCCGCCTCGGGGTCCTCGATCACGGTGACATCCAGCATGGCCCCACCGTCTCACCGAAAAGTTTTTTTGTCCAGACGGTTCTGGTTTTCGGTGAGACGGTGGGGCCGACGGACCCCATGGGCGGATCTCAGTGGCGCCGGTACCGGCGCAGCACGCCCGCGGCCGCCATGCCCGCGGCGGCGAAGGCGGCACCGGCGATCAGGATCTGGCGCGGGCGGCGCAGGGCGGCCCTGACCGCCATCCGCGCGGGCTGCGCGAGAGGCCCCCGGGCGGCGTGCCCGGCGCCGGCGGCCTTCTCGGACGCGAGGTGTCCCGCCCGGCCGGCCTGCTCCTGGACGGCGTGCCCGGCCCCGAGTGCCCGCTCCTGGAGCGCGTGACGGGCCTTCAGCATCTGCTCCTGCGCCGCGTGACCGCCCTTGGCGGCCCGACTCTGCGCCTGGTGACCGGCCTTGGTCGCACCCTCGCGCAACTGCACGGTCAGGGCACCGGCCTTGTCCTTCAGATCGGCGGCACGGGCCTGGGTGCGCCCCTTGAGGTCGGCCTTCGCCGCCAACTCGCCCGCGCCCTCGGTCAGTCGAGCCCCCGTTTCACGTACGGTCCGCTTCGTCATCGTGCCCCTCCTGAGTGTCGTCGGCATCCACTCTGCTTGACACTCCGGCTACCCGGATCAGCGGCGATCAGCCCTGCCCGTCCCACCGTCGGCACTTACACGTCGTAGCATCCCTAAGACATGAACCGTAGAAGAATTAAGTAGAGCTAAGTCGTCATGGTGCCGAGACTACCCCCATGACGAACTCACACAGCGCATCCCCCTTCGGCCGCACCCTCTGTGCGATGGTCACGCCGTTCACCGCGACGGGGGCGCTCGACCTCGACGGGGCCCGGCGGCTGGCCGCCCGTCTCGTGGCAGACGGCTGTGACGGCCTGGTGGTGAACGGCACCACCGGGGAGTCGCCTACCACCACGGACACGGAGAAGGCGCAGCTGATCACGGCCGTCCGGGAGACGGTGGGCGAGGGGGTGCCGGTCGTGGCGGGCGTGGGCACCGCCGACACCCGGCACACCGTCGAACTGGCGCTGGCGGCGGAGAAGGCGGGCGCGGACGGCGTCCTGGTGGTGTCGCCGTACTACAGCCGGCCGCCGCAGGACGCCCTGGAGGCACACTTCCTCGACGTGGCGGAGGCGAGCGGGCTGCCGGTGATGCTGTACGACATCCCGGGCCGCACCGGCACCAGGATCGAACCGGAGACGATGATCCGGCTCGCCGCGCACCCCCGGATCGTCGCCGTGAAGGACTGCTCGTACGACTTCCTCGGCACCCAGAAGGTGCTGGCGCGCACCGGGCCGACGGAAACCGGGCTGGCGTACTACGCGGGCTGCGACGAGCACATCCTCGCCCTGTACGCGGTGGGCGCGGCGGGCTGTGTGAGCACGGTGGCGAACGTCGTGCCGGGCCGGGTCGCCGCGATCCTCGACGCTTTCGACGCGGGCGACACCGCGGGCGCGGCCCGACTCCAGCTGCGGGCCACGCCGTTGATCGAGGCGATGACGGCGGCGGGCCTGCCCGGCACGGTCACGGCGAAGGCCCTGCTCACCGCGCTGGGCCTGCCGGCCGGGCCGGTACGGGCGCCGCTGCGGCCCGCCGGCCGGGAGGCGGCCGACGGGCTGATGGCGGTGTACGAGGAGTTCACGGCCGCCTGATCAGCGGCGGACGAAGACCGGCTGCCACCCCTTGGTCTCCTCGAACATCTCCTTCTGGACCCCGCTCAGTGGCACGACCCGGTCGCTGCCGATCGTCACCAGCACGAGCCGGGGCTGGTACGGCTCGTCCAGGCCGGTCACCCGTTCCCAGGCGACGAGCCGCCGGTCGTCGGCCCAGGCGAGCAGTCCGGCGCCGCGGACCTTGGTGATCTCCTTTCCGGTGCGGGGATCGCGGATCGAGGAGTACGACTTCCCGGGGGCGATCTCCTTCGCCAGGCCGAGCGCGGCGAGCCGGCCGTCCGGGGAGAGCCGGGCGTCGACGTCCGCGCGCAGGTACCGCTCGTTCGCCGGACCGGCCGCCTTCTCGCCGTCGAGGTCGTAGAACTGCTGGGTGCCGTCGTGCTTGCCCAGGACCTGCGCGTACACCTGGTCGCCGGTGCGGCTGAACGAGAAGTCCGCGCGGGCGAGGGTGTCACGGTCGGAGGCGACCCCCGTCCAGGAGCCCTTTCCGGAGACCACGTCCACGTCGTAGAAGCCGGTCCGGGTGGACGTGCCCGAGGTGGGCCCCCAGCCCCAGCCGCCCTTGAGGTCCTGGTACTTGTGCCGTGCGTCGGGGTCGCCGTCGTAGGTCGTCGCCAGCAGCCGGGCCCCGTCGTACGAGAACGCGAGCCCGGCGACCGGGTGCTCGACGGGGATCCAGCGCTCGACCTTGCGGGTCGCGAGGTCGAGCAGACCGATCCGGCTCACGGGCAGGTTCCGCTCCAGCACGGCCGCCGTCCGCAGGCCCGGTGCGACGGCGACGACGGACCACCGGGAGTCCTTCACGTAGGTACCGGTCCCCGGGTCGAGCAGCCAGTAGGTGCGTTCGCTGCTGCCCTTCTTCTCCGTCTGCTTCTCCGTCCGCGGCACGGTGCGCCAGGTGTAGTAGGCGGCGAGCGCGGTCTGCCCGGCCGCGATCAGTTCGCGGGGCGGCGACTGGTCCGGGTGGCCGGCGATCCCGTTCCGCCCCACGACCCCGGACGGACGGACGTCGTTCCGCCCCGAGTCCAGCACCGGCACCGCCACGGCGACGGCGACCACGGCGGCCGTCGCGGCGGCCACCGCGGCGAGCCTGCGGCCGCGGCGGCGCCGGCGCACGGCCAGCACCCGGTCGGCGAAGCCCGGTACCGCGGGCGGCTGCTCCGCGGCCAGCTCCCGCAGGGAGTCACGCACGAGTTCCTCGATGTTCACGGCCGCACCTCCACGGGCGAGTAGTCACGGGACGGCGGCTGTTCGCGGCCGGGGTCCGGATCGAGGGCGGCCAGTTCGGGCGCGAGGGCGCGCAGCCGGGCCAGCGAGCGGTGGGCGGTGGACCGCACGGTGCCGACGGAGCAGCCGAGCAGCCGGGCCACGTCGGCCTCGGGGAGGTCCTCGAAGTAGCGCAGGACCAGGACGGTGCGCTGCCGGGCGGTGAGCCGGGACAGGGCGGCACGCAGCACGAGCCGCAGTTCGGCGGCGGACGTGGCGTCGGGGGCCGGTGAGCTCTCCGGCGGTTCGGCGACGCTGAGTTCGCGCCGGCGCCACTTCAGCCGCCACCGGCTGATCTGCTGCCGGTAGAGCACCTGCCGTACGTAGGCCTCGGGCTCCTCGATGCGCTGCCAGCGGCCGGCCGCCTTGATCAGGGCGTTCTGAAGGAGGTCCTCGGCGGCGTGCTGGTCACCGCCGGTCAGCAGCACGGCCGTCCTCAGCAGGGCCGTGGACCGACTGTCCACGAACTCCCGGAAGCTCTTCTGCGATTCCGCATCCATCGTCACCTTCTCTTCCCCCGGGCCCACCTCGTGTCCGGGCCCCGTATCCCTGGTGACGCGTGCGGAGCGGCGCCACTATGCCTGTCCGGCGCGGGAATATCCACCGGTGTCCCGCCCGCCCGCTGCCGTACGTTGTCCGCATGAGCCGCCCGCTGCTGTTCCTGGACGTCGACGGCCCCCTCAACCCGTACGCGGCCAAGCCGGAACGGCGCCCGCCCGGCTGTACGACGATCCGGGCGACCGTACGCCCCGGCCGTCCCCTGCGGGTCTGGCTGAACCCGGACCACGGTCCGGCGCTGCTCGCCCTCGGCTACGAGCTGTGCTGGGCGACCACCTGGATGGCCGAGGCCAACCGCTGGATCGCCCCGGTCCTCGGCCTGCCCGAACTCCCGTACGTCGACTTCGGCCGGGGGCTGCCGGCGGAGCGGCCGGACGGGGTGCACTGGAAGACGGAGGCGATCGTGGGGTACGCCCGGGGCCGGCCCTTCGCCTGGGTGGACGACGAGCAGAGGCCCGCGGACACGCTGTACGTCCGCGCCCACCATCCCGGGGCGGCCCTGCTGCACCACGTGGACCCCCGGATCGGCCTGCGCGAGCCCGACTTCACCGCGCTCGCGGAGTTCAGGGCGTCGCTGCCGCACGACGCCTGAACGCGTGAGGCGGCCGGCGGGGCCGTTGTCAGTGCCGGGTGCTCTACTCGGGACGAGGAACCGGTGACCGACGGAGGCCGACATGGGTGTGCTGTACGACTACTTCCACGCGACCGACCACGCCACGGCGGTGGAGCAGGCCATCGGCCCCGGCGGCGACTGGCTCAGCGGGACGACGCTGGAGGAGGCGGGCGCGGACTGGATCGACGCGAAGGGCCTGGACCCGAACGTCGTCGTGGGACAACTGGTCGCCTGCGCCGAGGGCATACCGTTCTCCGCCCAGCAGGACACACCGGACCTGATCTGGCCCGAACCCCCGTACCCCCGGGAGGGGACCGCCGATCCCGACTCCCCCTGGGACACGGGCCTGCTCCTCCAGCAACTCCCCGACCGCTGGCGGGACATCCTCGCCGGCCTCCCCGAGGACGCCGTCCCCGTGGTGGCGGCCCGATGGTACGAGATCGAGGAGGTCGACTTCCCGGACCGCCTCACCGCCGAGAACACCATCACCGTCTTCACCGCCCTGGCCTCCCGAGCCCGAACCACGGGGGCACACCTCTACTGCCGGTGCAGTGTCTGACACAGCCCACACAGAACCACCCACCGCCTGCCGCACCGAACCCGTCAGGTGCGGAGCTGCACGGCCGCCGATCCTCTCACTCGCCCCACGGCACCTGCCGCGCACAGTCGTTCCGCCGCCCGCGCTGTACCGTGCACGTCGTGAACGGAGAGAACGAGTCCGGACAGAGGTCGCCAGGCGCCGACGAGATCGATCGCCTCCGACGGCTCGCCACGGCAGTGAAAGCAGACCTGTCCCGGTCCGGACTCGTCGTTCGTGACGTCGGGGAGGAACCAGACCGGCAAACGGCGCCCGGCGGGCTGGAGATCGACCTGGACCAGGTCGACGACGAACTGGGCGGTCTCTGGCTCACCTGGGAGCTCCACCCTGCCGTGCGGCAGTCCGTGCGCGAGGCCGCCCTGCGGCAGGGCCGGACCCGCGACCCGGTGATCCAAGCTTCGGTCGACGTACACGAACGGACAGCGGAAGCGATCGTATGCATGCTCAAAGTCCTCGGCTATGAGGCCGAGCAGAACGATTCCTCGCACCGGCCCTTCGCGATCAGGGTCCTGACTGGCCCTCGTTGATCTCCAACCGGTCCGCCGTCCAGGTGGGCGTGGCTGCGGTGCTCACGCGCGAGCGCCCTCCCGGGCCGTCCTCGGGCCGTGGAAGGGCGCTCAATGGTCACCAGCGTCGACAGGTGCCGACCGGTGCCGACAGTTCGGCAGCGGGTCAGGGCGTTGATCGGTGCGGCGGCCGCGGGTCACGGCCGCCGGTGATCAGTTGTGGCTGTGCAGGATCTCGTTCAGGCCGCCCCAGACCGCGTTGTTCGGGCGGGCCTCGACCGCGCCGGAGACCGAGTTGCGGCGGAAGAGGATGTTGGAGGCGCCGTTGAGCTCGCGGGCCTTGACGATCTGGCCGTCGGGCATGGTGACGCGGGTGCCCGCGGTGACGTACAGGCCCGCCTCGACCACGCACTCGTCGCCGAGCGCGATGCCGACACCCGCCTCGGCGCCGATCAGGCAGCGCTCGCCGATGGAGATGATGACGTTGCCGCCGCCGGACAGCGTGCCCATGGTGGAGGCGCCGCCGCCGATGTCCGAGCCGTTCCCGACCACGACACCGGCCGAGATACGGCCCTCGACCATCGAGGTGCCGAGCGTGCCGGCGTTGAAGTTGACGAAGCCCTCGTGCATGACGGTCGTGCCCTCGGAGAGGTGCGCGCCGAGGCGGACCCGGTCGGCGTCGGCGATGCGCACGCCCTTGGGGACGACGTAGTCGGTCATCCGCGGGAACTTGTCGACCGAGGTCACCTGGAGGTGCAGGCCCTCGGCGCGGGCGTTCAGCCGGACCTGCTCGACCTCGTCGACGGCGACCGGGCCGAGCGAGGTCCAGGCGACGTTGGCGAGGAAGCCGAACTGGCCCTCCAGGCTCAGGCCGTGCGGCTTGACCAAGCGGTGCGAGAGTAGGTGCAGGCGCAGGTAGACGTCGTGCGCGTCGAGCGGCTTCTCGTCGATCGATGCGATGACCGTGCGGACCGCGACGACCTCGACGTTGCGGCGGACGTCCGGGCCGATCGCCTTGGCCGCGCCCTCGCCGAGGAGTTCCACGGCCCGCTCGACGGAGAGCGTCTCGGTACCGGCCGGACCGGGCTCGGCGACCAGTTCGGGGGCCGGGAACCAGGTGTCGAGAACGGTGCCGTCGGCGGCGATGGTGGCGAGGCCGGCGGCCACGGCGCCGGTGGTGCGAACGTTCGTGTCGGTCATGCACAGAAACCTAACGTGAGCAGGGCGTCCAGGGCGAACCGCGTCTCACGAGCCGGTATCGGACACCGCCCTCCCCATCCCCCGACCGGCCTCCCCCCTCTCCCCGGCCACCCTCTCGGCGAGCCCGGCACCCCGGCCACACCAGCGGCGGCCCCGGCCGCCCCCTCGGCTGTCCCGGCCACCCCCAGCGGCGACCCCGGCCCCCGTCGGCCTCCCGGATCGGCGTCGTCATCCTCCCCCGGCGACCCGCCTCAGCATCTCCCGCGCGTAGGCCTCGTCGTACTCCGCCCCCGTCAGCAGCACTTGCAGGCAGATGCCGTCCATCAGGGCGACCAGCGCGCGTGCCGTGACCGGGTCGGTGCGGTGGGCGAGCCGGCGGGCCACGTCGTCGGCCCATTCGGCGGCGACCGGGCGCAGGGCGGGACGGCGGAGCGCGGCCAGGTAGAGCTCGTACTCCAGCTCCACCCCCGTGCGGTCGCCTGCCAGCCATTCGCCCATCCAGGCGGCCAGTTCCGTCGCCAGGTCGGTCCGGGCGTCCTCCAGTCCGCCTCGCGAGGCGATCACCTTGGCGAATCCCTCGCTGGCCTGGCGCAGCGCGGCGACCATCAGCTCGTCGAGGGTCTTGAAGTGGTACGTCGTGGAGCCGAGCGGTACGTCCGCCGCGGCGGCGACGGAACGGTGGCTCAGACCAGCAAGCCCTTTCTCCCCGACCACGCGGATCGCCGCCTCGATGATCCGCTGCCGGCGTTCGGGGTCGTAACGGCGGGGCATCAGTGCGCGCCTCCCAGGTTCAGGACCACCACTCCCCCGACGATCAGCACGATCCCCGCCACCTTGAGCAGGGACAGGCCCTCACCGAACAGCATCAGGCCGAGCACGGCGATGGTCGCGGTCCCGACCCCGGCCCAGATCGCGTACGCCGTGCCGATCGACACGGTCTTCAGCGTCTGGGCCAGCAGCAGGAAGGAGAGGACGTATCCCAGCGCCGTCAGCAGCGTCGGCCAGAGCCTGCTGAAGCCGTCGCTGTACTTCATCGCCGTCGTGGCGGCGACCTCGGCGGCTATGGCGCCGGCGAGCGTCAGATATCCCATGTGTACGAGTGTACGCAACGTTGTGTACGGTCGTACACAACGGCTGGCGCGAAGCCGCCGGCAAACCCGTCCGGCGCCCAAGTAGGTTCAGGTGGCACGTAGTTGGGGCCAAGGACGAGCACGCCACGGACTCCCCTCACGCCGCCCGAAGATGTTTAATGCTCACAGAAACCGCTAGCTGAAACGACTCCCCGCAGTCCCGTCGCTCCACTAGTGTGTGCACCTCTGTGATCGACCGCTTCACACTTCACTCACCTCACTCTCACACCCCCGGCTGCCGCTGCAATGGCGCCGCTGGAGGAAACGCGCATGCCAGAAACCACCCCCCAGCCCCCGCCGCACCCCCAGTGGGAGAACGGCTGGGTCCCCGACACCTCCCGGGCTCCCGGGACCCGAAGACTCTGGCTGGCCGGCACGCTGGCGATCGCCACGATCGTCGCCTGTGCCACGGCGGTAGCCGTCAGCCACAACGCTCCTGACCGGGCGTCGACTCCCCCGGCCACCGACGCGGCCACCGACAACGGCCCCGGCCTGCTCTCCTTCGCCTCGCCGACGGCCTCGGCCGGCCAGCCCAAGGGCACCTCGGGCATGTCGTCGGCCGCCGCGGCCGCGGACCCGTCCGCCACCGCCACCGGCGCGCAGCACGCCACCGACGGCCCCACGTCCTCGCCGTCCGCCGCGAAACCCTCCAAGTCCGCGGCGACCGGGGGAGGTTCCGGCAGCTCGGGCGGCTCCGGAGGTTCGAGCGGTTCCGGGGGTTCGGCACCGCAGTCCGGTACCGACCGCAGGTCGGTCCGCTCGGTCAACTACCCGGACCGCTACTGGCACGTCAGCGACGGCTTCGTGAAGCTGGACGCGCCGCGCGGCTCCGAGTCCCTCGCGGACTCCTCGTTCACCGTGGTCAAGGGCCTGGCGAACAGCTACTGCTACTCGTTCGAAACGGCCGACGGCAGGTACCTGCGGCACCGCAACTTCGTCCTGCGCGCCATGAGCGACGACGGCTCGGCCCTCTTCGAGCAGGACGCCACCTTCTGCGCCCGCACCTCGTCCTACTCCGGCGCGGTCATGCTGGAGTCGGTGAACTACCCGGGCCGCTATCTGCGCCACCAGAACTTCCAGCTGAAACTGGACCCGTACCAGAACAGCGACCTCTACCGCGCGGACTCCGCGTTCCGCCTGGTGGACCCGCTGGCCTGAACCCCCGCACGCGGAAGCGGCGGCACCGGGAAAGGTGCCGCCGCTTCCGCGTGTCCGGTCTCAGACGTTGAACCCGAGCGCCCGCAGCTGCTCACGGCCGTCGTCGGTGATCTTGTCGGGGCCCCACGGGGGCATCCAGACCCAGTTGATGCGCAGTTCGTTGACGATGCCGTCCGTGGCGGACTTGGCCTGGTCCTCGATGACATCGGTCAGCGGACAGGCCGCCGAGGTCAGGGTCATGTCGATCGTCGCGATGTTCGCGTCGTCGATGTGGATGCCGTAGATCAGCCCGAGGTTGACGACGTCGATGCCCAGCTCGGGGTCGACGACGTCGTACAGCGCCTCGCGGAGTTCTTCCTCCGAGGCCGGCTTCATCTCAGCGGTCTCGCTCATGCCGTCTTCCTTTCGGCGTCGGCCGCGCCACCCAGCGCCTGGGCCGTCGCGTCCTTCCACGCCATCCAGCTCAGGAGGGCGCACTTGACCCGGGCGGGGTATTTGGAGACACCGGCGAACGCGACCGCGTCCTCCAGGACGTCCTCCATCGCGTCGTCGGGCTCCAGCCTGCCCTTGGACTGCATCAGCTCCAGGAAGGTCTCCTGGATCTTCCGCGCGTCGGCGAGGTCCTTGCCGACGAGGAGCTCGTTGAGGACGGAGGCGGACGCCTGGCTGATCGAGCAGCCCTGGCCCTCGTAGGAGACGTCCTCGATCGTCGTGCCGTCGTACTTCACTCGGAGGGTGATCTCGTCGCCGCACGTCGGGTTCACGTGGTGCACCTCGGCGTCGCCATCCCTCAGACCACGCCCGTGCGGGTTCTTGTAGTGGTCCAGGATGACTTCCTGGTACATCGAATCCAGCTTCACGGTCTCAGCTCACGCCCTTCAGCCGAAGAAGTTCCGTACGTGCTCCAGGCCCTCGACCAGAGCGTCGATCTCGGCCGGAGTGGAGTACAGATAGAACGACGCTCGCGTGGTCGCAGGAATTCCGTAGCGCAGGCAGACGGGACGGGCGCAGTGGTGGCCGACCCGGACCGCGATGCCCTGCTCGTCGAGGACCTGGCCCACGTCGTGCGGGTGGATGTCCCCGAGCGTGAACGAGATCGCCGCGCCGCGGTCCTCGGCCGTGGTGGGGCCGATGATCCTCAGGTCGGGTACCTCGCCGAGCCGCTTGACCGCGTACTCCGTCAGCGCGTGCTCATGGGCGAGGACCTTGTCCATGCCGATGGCGTTGAGGTAGTCGATCGCCGCGCCGAGGCCGACCGCCTGCGCGATCGGCGGGGTGCCCGCCTCGAACTTGTGCGGCGCCGGGGCGTACGTCGACGAGTGCATCGACACGGTCTCGATCATCTCGCCGCCACCGAGGAACGGGGGCAGGTCCTCCAGGAGCTCCTGGCGGCCCCACAGGACGCCGATGCCGGTCGGACCGCACATCTTGTGGCCGGTGAAGGCCACGAAGTCGGCCTGGAGGGCCTGTACGTCCAGCGGCATGTGGGGGGCGGCCTGGGAGGCGTCGATGCAGACGAGCGCGCCGACCTCCTGCGCGCGCCGGATTATCGTCTCGACCGGGTTGACCGTGCCCAGGATGTTCGAGACCAGCACGAAGGAGACGATCTTCGTCTTCTCCGTGATGACCTCGTTGATGTTGGACAGGTCGAGCCGGCCGTCGTCGGTGAGGCCGAACCACTTCAGCTTCGCGCCCGTGCGCTGTGCGAGCAGCTGCCACGGCACGATGTTGGAGTGGTGCTCCATCTCCGTGATGACGATCTCGGTCTCGTGGTCCACCCGGTAGGGCTCGTCGGCCCAGCCCAGCATGTTCGCCACGAGGTTCAGCGACTCGGAGGCGTTCTTGGTGAAGATCACCTCGTCGCGGCTGGGCGCGTTGATGAACTCGGCGACCTTGTCGCGCGCGCCCTCGTACAGAGCCGTGGCCTCCTCGGCGAGCACATGCACACCGCGGTGGACGTTGGCGTTGTAGCGCTCGTAGTACTCGCTCAGGGCGTCCAGCACCTGGCGCGGCTTCTGCGAGGTCGCCGCGTTGTCCAGGTACACGAGCTTCCGCCCGTCGTGGACCTGTCGGTCCAGGATGGGGAAGTCCTTGCGGATCGCCTCGGTGTCGAGGAGGCCCGGCAGCTGTGTCACTCGGATGCGCCACCCTTCGTGTATGCCTCGTAGCCCTCGTTCTCGAGCTTGTCCGCGAGCTCGGGGCCGCCGGACTCGACGATGCGGCCGCCCGCGAAGACGTGCACGTGGTCGGGCTTGATGTAGCGCAGGATGCGCGTGTAGTGCGTGATCAGCAGGGTGCCGACCTCGCCGGTCTCGCGGACGCGGTTGACGCCCTCGGAGACGATGCGAAGGGCGTCGACATCGAGGCCGGAGTCGGTCTCGTCGAGGATCGCGATCTTCGGCTTGAGCAGTTCGAGCTGGAGGATCTCGTGACGCTTCTTCTCACCGCCGGAGAAGCCCTCGTTCACGTTGCGCTCGGCGAAGGCCGGGTCCATGTTGAGGCGCTGCATGGCCTCCTTGACCTCCTTCACCCAGGTGCGCAGCTTGGGGGCCTCGCCGCGGATGGCGGTGGCGGAGGTGCGCAGGAAGTTGGAGACCGAGACGCCGGGGACCTCGACCGGGTACTGCATCGCCAGGAACAGGCCCGCGCGGGCGCGCTCGTCGACGGACATCTCCAGGACGTCCTCGCCGTCGAGCAGCACGGTGCCGCCGGTGATGGTGTACTTCGGGTGACCCGCGAGCGAGTAGGCGAGGGTCGACTTGCCGGAGCCGTTGGGGCCCATGATGGCGTGCGTCTCGCCCTGCTTCACGGTGAGGTCGACGCCCTTGAGGATCTCCTTCGTGGCGTTGTCGGCCTCGACGGTGACGTGCAGGTCTCGGATTTCAAGCGTTGCCATGGATTGCCTCAGGACTCCTGGGTGAGGGAGACGAGCACGTCGTCCCCTTCGATCTTTACGGGGTAAACGGGTACGGGGCGCGTGGCCGGGAGGCCGGACGGCTTGCCGGTGCGCAGGTCGAAGCTGGAGCCGTGCAGCCAGCACTCGATCTGGCAGTCCTCCACCTCGCCCTCGGAGAGCGAGACGTTGGCGTGGGAGCAGATGTCGTAGATCGCGAACACCTCTCCCCCGGTCCTGACGACCGAGACCGGCGTGCCGTCGAGTTCCACCCGCTTCGGGGTGTCCTCCTCCAGCTCGCTCAGCCCGCAGGCGCGTACGAACGCGGTCGAGGCTGTCATGCGACCGAGGCCTCCAGCTCCTCCTCGATCTTGGCGAGCAGGCGCTCCTCGATGTCGGTGACACCGATCTGCTGGACCAGTTCGGCGAAGAAACCGCGGACCACGAGGCGGCGGGCCTCGTGCTCCGGGATGCCGCGGGCCATCAGGTAGAAGAGCTGCTCGTCGTCGAAGCGGCCGGTGGCGGAGGCGTGGCCGGCGCCGACGATCTCACCGGTCTCGATCTCCAGGTTCGGCACCGAGTCGACGCGCGCGCCGTCCGTGAGGACCAGGTTGCGGTTCATCTCGTAGGTGTCGGTGCCCTCGGCCTTGGCCTCGATGAGGACGTCACCGATCCAGACCGCGTGGGCCTGCTCGCCCTGGAGCGCGCCCTTGTAGGCGACGTTGGACTTGCAGTGCGGGGTGTTGTGGTCCACGAGCAGCCGGTGCTCCTGGTGCTGGCCGGCGTCGGTGAAGTACAGGCCGTAGAGCTCGGCCTCGCCGCCGGGGCCCGCGTAGGACACGCGCGGGTGCAGCCGTACGACGTCGCCGCCGAAGGTGACGACCACGGACTTGAACGTGGCGTCCCGGCCGACCAGGGCGTTGTGCTGGGCGACGTGCACGGCCTTGTCGTCCCAGTCCTGGACGGAGACGACGGTCAGCCTGGCACCGTCGCCGAGCACGTAGTCGACGTTGGCGGCGAGCACCGCGTCACCGGTGTGGTCGATGACGACGACGGCCTCGGCGAAGGCGCCCAGCTCGATCACCTGGTGGCCGAAGGCGGTCCCGCCCTCGCCGTGCACGGCGATCCGGATCGGCTCGGTGAGCACCGTCTCCTTGGGGACGGTGACCACGCCGGCCTTCTCGAACGCCGAGTACGCCTGGGCGGCGACCCGGTCCACCGGGGTGCCGGCCCTGCCGAGCCGCGGGTCGTCACGGTCGACGGTCTCGACGGTGACGCCCTCGGGGGCCTCGACGACGACCTTCACGCCCTCGCCGGTGGCGACCGCGGTGCCGTCGTGCAGCCCGCGCAGGCGCTCCAGCGGGGTGAACCGCCACTCCTCCTCGCGGCCGTGCGGGACCGGGAAGTCCGCGACGTCGAAGGACGGGGGCGCGCTCATGCGCGTGGCGACGGTCGACTCGGCGGCCACCGCGATGGCGCCGGCGGTGGTGGAGCCCACCGGGGAGTTCTGAGCCTCAGCCATGGCTGTCGTAGTGCTCGCTTTCGGAAATCGTGTGTGGCTTGGCGGTCGGGCGGTGGTCCTTAACCGACCGCGCCTTCCATCTGGAGCTCGATCAGCCGGTTGAGTTCGAGGGCGTACTCCATGGGCAGCTCCTTGGCGATCGGCTCGACGAAGCCGCGCACGATCATCGCCATCGCCTCGTCCTCGCTCAGGCCGCGGCTCATCAGGTAGAAGAGCTGGTCCTCGGAGACCTTGGAGACGGTCGCCTCGTGGCCCATGGACACGTCGTCCTCGCGGACGTCGACGTAGGGGTAGGTGTCCGAGCGGGAGATGGTGTCGACGAGCAGCGCGTCGCAGAGCACGTTCGACTTGGAGCCCGGGGCGCCCTCGCCGATCTCGATGAGACCGCGGTAGGAGGTACGGCCACCGCCACGCGCCACCGACTTGGAGACGATGTTGGACGAGGTGTTCGGGGCCATGTGGACCATCTTGGCGCCGGCGTCCTGGTGCTGGCCCTCGCCCGCGAAGGCGATGGACAGGGTCTCGCCCTTGGCGTGCTCGCCCATCAGGTAGACGGCCGGGTACTTCATCGTCACCTTGGAGCCGATGTTGCCGTCGACCCACTCCATGGTCGCGCCCTCGTAGGCGACGGCGCGCTTGGTGACCAGGTTGTAGACGTTGTTCGACCAGTTCTGGATGGTCGTGTAGCGGCAGCGGGCGTTCTTCTTGACGATGATCTCGACGACCGCGGAGTGCAGCGAGTCGGACTTGTAGATCGGAGCGGTGCAGCCCTCGACGTAGTGCACGTAGGCGCCCTCGTCGACGATGATCAGGGTCCGCTCGAACTGGCCCATGTTCTCCGTGTTGATACGGAAGTAGGCCTGGAGCGGGATCTCGACGTGCACGCCCTTCGGCACGTAGATGAAGGAGCCGCCGGACCACACGGCCGTGTTCAGCGCGGCGAACTTGTTGTCACCGGCGGGGATGACGGTGCCGAAGTACTCCTTGAAGAGCTCCGGGTGCTCCTTCAGGGCGGTGTCGGTGTCGAGGAAGATGACGCCCTGCTCCTCCAGGTCCTCGCGGATCTGGTGGTAGACGACCTCCGACTCGTACTGGGCGGCGACACCGGCGACCAGGCGCTGCTTCTCCGCCTCCGGGATGCCCAGCTTGTCGTAGGTGTTCTTGATGTCCTCGGGCAGGTCCTCCCAGGACTCCGCCTGCTTCTCCGTGGAGCGCACGAAGTACTTGATGTTGTCGAAGTCGATGCCGGAGAGGTCGGAGCCCCAGTTCGGCATGGGCTTCTTCTCGAAGAGCTTCAGACCCTTCAGACGCAGCTTGGCCATCCACTCCGGCTCGGACTTCTTGCCGGAGATGTCGAGGACGACCTCCTCGCTGAGGCCACGCCTGGCAGAGGCACCGGCCACGTCGGAGTCGGCCCAGCCGTATTCGTACTTGCCCAGGCCTTCGAGCTCAGGGTGGGCAGTCTCCGTGGGGAGAGTCATGCGGGGTTCCTCCCGGCCGTGCTTGCAGATGCGTCAGTGGATGTCTTGGGGATGAACGTCGTGCAGACGCCGTCGCCGTGCGCGATGGTCGCCAGTCGCTGGACGTGGGTTCCGAGCAGCTCGGCGAAGATCTCCGTCTCCGCCTCGCACAGCTGGGGGAACTGCTCCGCGACGTGGGCGACCGGGCAGTGGTGCTGGCACAACTGTTCGCCGACCGGTGCGGTGCGCGCCGTTGCAGCGTACCCGTCCTGGCTCAGGGCCTTGGCCAGCGCTTCGGCGCGCTTGTCGGGGCTCACGCCCTCGATCGCCCTGCGGTAGACGCTCGCCTGGGCGGTGATCCGGGCCCGCGCGAAGGCGGCGACCGCCTCCTGACCGCCCCCCTGCTCGGCGATCCAGCGCAGCGCGTCGGCGGCGAGTTTGTCGTACGACTGGTCGAAGGCGTCGCGGCCGCAGTCGGTGAGGGCGAAGACCTTGGCGGGCCGGCCGCGCGTCCGCGCGCCGTACACCCGCTGCTCGCGCGCCTCCACGACGTCGTCGGCGACCAGCGCGTCCAGGTGCCGGCGTACGGCCGCCGGGGTCAGCCCCAGGCGCCCGGCCAGCTCGGTGACGGTCGACGGCCCGTGGTCCAGGATCGACCGCGCGACCCGGTTGCGCGTCGAACGCTCTCCGGTCGCGAGCTCCTCCTGCGGGGTCCCCATGGGGGTCTCCCGAGCTTCGCCGACGTTTTTCACAACGCCATTGTTGCGTAATTCCTCAGAGGCAGGCAAGCCGCGTCCGGGCGACGGGACGGTGCCCTGCATCACTTAGGTATACCTAATCTGACCTGCGGAAACGATCACTGATCGCTCGGTGATCGATCCCCCCTGAGCCGAACGGGTGACGTGCGGCGGCCCCTCCAGACCACTCCCGCAGCCCCGCCCACACCCCCTCCGACCGGCCCTCTTGCCGCCCGGGACGCCCTCACGGAGCACCTGAGCGCGCCCGGTGTCAATCCCGTCGAGCCCGCCTCACCCGACCCCTGAGGCCGAACCGTGAGGCCGACCGTGAGGCCGACCCCTGAGTCCGACCCCTGAGTCCGACCCGTGAGTCCGACCCGTGAGGAGGAGATCCGGCCACCCGGCCGTCCGGGTGACGGGCGACGTCCTTAGACTCTGTCACCATGCGAAGTGAGCCCGTGGTCCAGGTGCGGGACCTGGTGAAGCGGTACGGCACGAAAACCGCCGTGGACGGCCTCGACCTGGTGGCCCGGCCGGGCGTGACCGCCGTGCTCGGCCCCAACGGAGCGGGCAAGACCACCACGATCGAGACCTGCGAGGGGTACCGCAGACCGGACTCCGGCTCGGTGCGCGTCCTGGGCCTCGATCCCGTACGGCAGTCCGCCGAGCTGCGCCCCAGAGTCGGCGTGATGCTCCAGTCCGGTGGCGTCTACTCCGGCGCGCGTGCCGACGAGATGCTGCGGCACGTGGCGAAGCTGCACGCGCACCCGCTGGACGTGGACGCGCTGATCGAACGGCTGGGGCTGGGCGGCTGCGGCCGCACGTCGTACCGCAGGCTCTCCGGCGGTCAGCAGCAGCGGCTGGCGCTCGCCATGGCCGTGGTCGGCCGCCCGGAACTGGTCTTCCTGGACGAGCCGACCGCCGGCCTCGACCCGCAGGCCCGCCGCGCCACCTGGGACCTGGTGCGGGACCTGCGCGCCGACGGGGTCTCGGCCATCCTCACCACGCACTACATGGAGGAGGCCGAGCAGCTCGCCGACGACGTCGCCATCGTCGACGCCGGCCGGGTCATCGCCCAGGGCTCCCCCGAGGAGCTGTGCAAGGGCGGCGCCGAGAACACGCTGCGGTTCACCGGGCGCCCCGGGCTGGACGTCGGCTCCCTGCTCAAGGCGCTCCCGGCGGACTCGACGGCGGCCGAGCTGACCCCGGGTTCCTACCGGGTCATGGGCAAGGTCAATCCGCAACTGCTGGCCACGGTGACGTCGTGGTGCGCCCAGCACGGGGTGATGCCGGACCGCATCTCGGTCGAACGCCACACCCTGGAGGACGTCTTCCTCGAACTGACCGGCAAGGAGCTGCGCTCATGACCACCGCCACGGGCACCTACTCCCCCCGGCCGGGTGCCGCCCCGCTCCCCCGCATGATCGCGGCGCAGGCGGCCCTGGAGACGAGGATGCTGCTGCGCAACGGTGAGCAGCTGCTGCTGACCGTCGTCATCCCGACCCTCCTGCTGGTCCTCTTCAGCTCGGTGGACATCGTCGACACGGGCTCGGGCCGGTCGGTCGACTTCCTGGCCCCCGGCGTCCTCGCGCTGGCGGTGATGTCCACGGCCTTCACCGGCCAGGCCATCGCGACGGGCTTCGAACGCCGCTACGGCGTGCTCAAGCGGCTCGCCGCCTCCCCGCTCCCGCGCTGGGGGCTGATGACCGCGAAGACGGCGTCGGTCCTGGTCACCGAGGTCCTCCAGGTGATCCTGCTGACGGCGATCGCCTTCGCCCTCGGCTGGTCGCCGCACGGCAACCCCTTCGCGGTCCTGCTCCTCCTCGTCGTCGGCACCGCCGCGTTCTCGGGCCTCGGCCTGCTGATGGCGGGCACCCTGAAGGCGGAGGCGACCCTGGCGGCCGCCAACCTGGTGTTCCTGCTGCTGCTCGTGGGCGGCGGGGTGATCGTCCCGCTGGACAGGTTCGGCGGCGCCGAGCACGCCCTCGCCCTGCTCCCCGTCTCCGCCCTGTCCGACGGCCTGCGGGACGTCCTCCAGCACGGCTCCGGCATGCCCTGGGCCGACCTGGGGATCCTGGCGGTGTGGGCGGCGGTGGCCCTGGGCGCGGCCGGGAGGTTCTTCCGCTGGGAGTAGCCGTCCGCTGGTGGTAGGCCGGGAACTCACCAGCGAATGGACTTTCGTCACCGAATACCCCCGCGGCGCGCCCACTGGTGACACCCTTGGTGTCTCATTTCGGTAAGGGCTACAGAAGGGGAAGAACCCCCGTGCAAGAACCCCTGGACCCGTCCGCGAGGGCACATCTGCAACCGTTGCTGCACGATGTGGTCCTCTGCGTGACCGCACCGGCCTTCACCGCGTCCCCGAGAGACGGGCAGCTGACGGGCGCTCGTGTCGACGGCTTCTACGACCACGACCGGCGGTCGCTGCACACGCTGCGCCTCCTCGTCGACGGCCGGGAGCCCGAGCCCATCGGTGTGCAGCCGCTGGGACCCGACCGGGTGAAGTTCACCGCGGTGCACCGGTACACGCAGGACGGCACCGACGATCCCTCGGTGATCGTCGAGCGGACCCGGGCCGCCCGTGGGACGGAGTCCCTGACGGTCCGCAACACCGGCACCCGGACACGGCGCCTGAACGTGTCACTCACAGCCGCCACGGACCTGGCGACCGTGGCCGACGTGAAACGCGGACACCGTGGCCCCGCGGTGCCCTGCACGGCGGGCCCGCTGTCGCTGTCCTGGACCTGCGACGGGGAACACGCCCGGCTCGAGGCGGTCTCGGGGCCCGCGCCCGAGGTGTCCGCGGGGCCGGAGCGGGGCACGCTCGTCTGGCGCTCGGTGGTCCTGCCCGCGAACTCCTGCTGGACGGTCCAGCTCACCGTCACCGGGGGCACGGACACGGCACCGGCGGGTCACCCCGTGGCCCCCCGTACCCCCGCGCCCTGGGCGAAGCCCACGGTGCGCGGCGACGCCCGGCTGGTCGCCCTCGTCCGCCGCGGCCTCGAGGACCTCGACGCGCTGCGGCTCGCCGACCCGCTGCGTACCGGCCCCGACGACGGCGAGGACCAGTTCGTCGCGGCCGGCTGCCCCTGGTATCTCACGCTGTTCGGCCGCGACTCCATCTGGACGGCCCGGATGATGCTCCCGCTGGGCACCGGCCTGGCCCGCGGCACCCTGTGGGCCCTCGCACGGCGTCAGGGCACCGAGCACCACGACTTCCGCGAGGAGGCTCCGGGCCGCATCCTGCACGAACTGCGTCCCGCCGACGCCCAGCACGGTCACGGACTGAGTCTGCCCTCGCGCTACTACGGCTCCGTCGACGCCACACCGCTGTTCGTCACCCTCCTGGTCGACGCCTGGAACTGGGGCATGCCGGACGCCGATGTCGACGCCCTGCTGCCCGCCGCGGAGCGTGCGATGGAATGGGTCAGGCAGAGCTGCGCCCGGGACGAGGACCAGCTGCTGCGCTACCACTCCCGGTCGGGAGGTCTGCGCCACCAGTCCTGGAAGGACAGCGCCGACGCGGTACGGGACGCCGAAGGGCGGCACGTGGGACCGCCCCTGGCCGTCTGCGAGGTACAGGGATACGCGTACGAGGCCGCGGTCGGTCTGGCCGGGCTGCTGCAACACCGAGGTCGTGACGACCGGGCCGCGGAGCTGCGGGACTGGGCCGCTTCCCTGCGCAAACGCTTCGACGAGCTGTTCTGGGTCCCGGCCGCTTCGGGGCCGGCCGCCCGCTATCCGGCGGTGGCGGTGGGCGAGGACGGGCAGGCGGTGACCGGTCCGGCGTCGAACATGGGGCACCTCCTGGCCACGGGCATCATCGACGCCACCGGCAGCAAGGACGTCGCGGCCTGGCTCGCGGCTCCGGGCCTGAGCTCGGGCTGGGGGCTGCGCAGCCGTTCGGCGGACGTGCCCGGCTTCAATCCCTTCAGCTACCACGGCGGTGCCGTGTGGACGCACGACACGGCGATCGCCGTCAGCGGCCTGTGCTCGGCCGGGCATCGCCGGGAGGCACTGGTGCTGGCGGAGGGGCTGCTCGACGCTTCGACGCACTTCGACCACCGGATGCCCGAACTCTACGGCGGTGAGGCCCGGGAGCCGTCCTCCCCACCGCCGCTGCCCTACCCGGCCAGCTGCCGACCGCAGGGCTGGTCGGCGGCGTCGGGAATGGCACTGCTCACGGCGCTTCTCGGACTGCGGCCCGATGCCGCGCGGCGGGTGCTCACCGTCGCCCCCGCCCATCCGGCGCCGCTTCTGGTGGAGGGGCTGGCTCTCGCCGGGAACACCCTGCACGTGGAGGTCACCGCGGCGGGCGAGGGCAAGTGCTCCGGACTCCCGGCCGGCTGGCGCGTGGAGAACGGCTGACCGTGCCCCAGTGCGCGGGACCGGCCCGCGCACTGCCACGACCGGCCGTCACGCCCGCATGGCAAGCAGCCGTCGGTACTCGTCGAGCATCGGATCCACGTGGACGGGCCCGAGATCGAAGTGCGCGCGCACATGGGCGCGGCCCGCGGCGCCGATCCGCCGGGCCAGTGACGGCTCGACGAGCAGCTGCCACACCTCGTCCGCGAACCTCGCGGCGAGCGCCTCCTCGCTCTCGCCGGCCCCGGGTGCGACCAGGATGCCACCGCTCTCCCGCAGGCCACCGACGCGCATGGCGACCACCGGGCGAGCGGCGCACATGGCCTCCAGCGGCGCCAGCCCCATGGGCTCCGCGAACCGTGAGGGGTACACCACGACGGCCGCCTCCTCGTACAGCTTGCGCATGTCGTCGACACCGGCCTCCCGGAACTCCACGTCCCGGCCCGGTCCCTCCTCCAGCCCGCAGTCGTGGATCAGCCCGCGCAACCGTGCCCGGAAGCCCTCCGCCTCGTGGCGGAAGTCCACGGTGGTGGAGGGATTGGTCAGCACCAGCCGGGGCCGGACCGTGGGGCCCGGTGGCCGGAGTCCGCGGCCACGGGCGATGATGTCGCGCACCATGCGGATGGCGAGCTCGGCACCCTTGTTGGGCACCAACCTGGCCGGCAACAGCACGATGGGCCGCCCGCCGGTCTCGTCCAGTTCGGGGATGTCCAGGAAGGCGCTGGTGTCGACCCCCAGGTAGGTGCGGCTGACGGGCTGCGCCAGCACGTCGGCGCACTCCCGGGCCAGGAAGTCCGACACCGCGTGGTGGGTGTCCCACACCGCACATTGCCTGGCCATCCGTTCGTCCGCCGGATGGCGCCTGAGATTGTGGTAGGTGTGCGGCAGCACGAGCCCCAGTTCGTCCTTGAGCAGCCGCAGTGCGCGGGCCGGAACGGCGGAGAACTGATGCAGGTTGTGCCCGTGCACCAGACGGATGCCGACGCCCGGCGCGGCGAGTTCGGCACGGAACCAGTCACGCATCTCGTGGACGGCTCCCACGCTCTGCCGGTGCGGCCGGGACAGATCCAGCAGACGGTGCTGCCGGATGCGGATCCCGTCGCCGGGCGACCGCGCCCCCACCGTCCCGGTGAAGACGGTGACCCGAAGCCCCCTGACGGTCAGAGCCCGCGCGTACGACCACAGATGTGTCTCCACTCCTCCCACGCACGGCGGGAACGCCCAGTGCACGAGCCCGACGTGCGGTCCCTCGCTCGCTTCGCTTGTCTGACCTGGGAATGTCTGCTGCCGAACCACCACACCTCCGGGTGTTGGGGCCACTGTGCGGAAACCGGCGGACACAGGCCGCGCCGCGAGGAGCCGGGCACGCCGCGGCCCGCCTCGTGCCACTCTCTGTTCGCGGAGACGGCCAACGGGAACAATGGACGTTACTGCGGGCGGTTTCGGGGGAGGCGCCATGGCACTCGGCTACAGCGACCGGTCACTTGTCACGCGGCGGCGGATCAAGGTCGCCCTGAGCTATGTCACCGGTGCCGGGGCGGCCTTCCTGTCCGTGATCGCACAGGACACGCATGGCACGGCCCTCCTGTCTCTCGCTACGTCCGCCGGCGTACTCGCCGGGGTGTCCGCGCTGTCGGGCTACTCCGGCGTCCATCGTCCCAGAACCGAGCGGCGCACATCCCACCTCAAAATCCCGAGCCGTTCCGAGCCCTTCGTCGGCCGGGACGAGGAACTCCAGAGCGTGGCCGCCAAGTTGAGGCTTCAGGAGGAGAACTCCGGCGCGTTACGGGTCTGCGTGATCCACGGCATGGGCGGCGTCGGCAAGACCGAACTGGCGGCACACTTCGCCAAGTCGCGGTGGGACGAGACCGCGGCCCTGGTCTGGTGGCTCAAGGCGTCGACCTACGAACTCCTCACCAGCCAGCTCCTGGAACTGGCGGCCTTCCTGGACGTCCCCGGGCACGAGTCGAAGAGCGTGGTCCTCAACCGGCTGTGGAGCCGGCTGCGGGAGGAACCGGACTGGCTGCTCGTCTACGACGACGTCCAGGACAGGAGCCTGGGACCGTTGCGCAGCGAGCGGGAGGACCTGCGGCCCTTCCTCCTGCCCACGGACGTCTCGGGCTCGGTGGTCATCACGACCCAGGTGATCAACGTCCTGGAGAAGTACGACATCGCGGCGGAGCGGGTGGGGCTGCGCCAACTCGGGCCCGAGGACGGCCTGGCGCTCCTCCAGGCGCGGATCCGCGCCCGGGACGACGGTGCCGACGACGCCGAGGACACCCGGGTGCTGGACGAGTTGGGCAGTGCCCTCGGCTGGCTGCCCCTCTCCCTGGTCCAGGCCGGCAGCTACATCGACGCGGAGGGCGTGCCGGCGAGGGACTACCTGCGCAAGCTGCGGGAGCGCCCGAGCATCGGCGCCGACGCCGACGCCACCATCGGGCTCGCCATCGCGCGGGTGGTCGACCAGGAACCGAGGGCCGAGGACCTGCTGCGGCTGTGCGCGTTCCTGGCTCCCGAAGGAATACCCCGGCAGCTCCTGCGCGATCCGCGGTTCCGGCCGCTGGTACCGCCCTCGCTGGGGATGCTCCTGGCGGAGGAACACGGTTTCTCGAAGGTGACGCGGCTGCTGAGCGACCGCTGGCTGCTCAGTGTCAGCAGGAGCCGTCAGGGCGACGCGGGCCACTACAGCATGCATTTGCAGATCCAGCGTTCCGTGAAGGAGGGCATGGACGACCGGGCGCGCGCGATGTGGTCGCAGACCATCGTCCGGATCGTGGAGGCGGCCTTCGCCGAGGGGGCCGGCGCATCGTCCGGGCAGGCCGCCGACGAGATCGGCAGAGAGCGTCTGATGCCGCATGTCCAGGCGATCCGCAGGGACATCGAGGAGGACGGGGCCTGGGCCGTCGATCCGCGGGGCGACACCGCGGCCCGTGAGGCTCTGGCCCGCCTGATGCACCAGGCGGGGGACTACCAGGAACACCGCGGCGTCTATCAGAGGGACGTCCTGTCGTACTACGCGCACGAAGCCTGGATCCGGGCGAACGGGATCGGCGGTGACCGGGAACGCATCGAGTCCCTGCTGGACGTGGCCCGTCAGAAGTACCGGCTGGCCGATCTGGAGGCGGCGGAGAAGGAGTGCGGCTCACTGAAGGCCGAATGCGAGGCCGTGCTGTCGTCCTGCCCGCCCGGGGCTGAGCGCTCGGGGTTGCTGCGGCTGCACGCCGAGTGCCTGCTGTTGCGGGCGGACGTGCTGCGTGAGCGGGTCAAGTTCGCCGAGGCCGAGCAGTCCGTCGTGGAGGCGATGGGACTGTTCCAGGAGGGGGGTCTGGAGTGGCGGGGCCTCGACCGGGCACGCACCGAGATGCGGCTGGGTCAGATCCACCGCAACGCGGGCCACCTTTCCCGGGCGCTCGGGCACTACGACACGGCCGGCGCCCTGATCCCGCCCGAGGACGGCGAGGAACCGGCCGAGCACGCGCTCTTCCGGGCCGAACTGGTCTTCTGCAAGGGAATCCTGGAGCAGGACCGAGGGAACCTGGAGGCCGCCGAGGCACACCTCCGATCGGCGCTCTCACGCTTCCCGCCCAACCCGGACAGCGACAACTTCGAGACCGCGCAGGTGGAGAAGTTCCTGGCCGACGTGGTGCGGCGGCGCGGTGAGACCACCCGCGCCCTCGCCAGGAACACCCGTTCGCCGCTGGCGCGGCTGCGGCTGAGCCGGAGTGCGGCCCGGCAGCTGCACGAGGCGGACCGGTTGCTGTCACAGGCCGTGGACCAGCACAGGAAGCGCCGGGAGGCGGAGAACCACAAGTACGCGGCATGTCTCAACAAGCGTGGCTCGCTCCGCCTGGCGCAGGGCCGGCCGAAGGAGGCGGAGCAGGACCTCCTCGAGGCAGAGGCCATATACGTGACCGCCTACAAGGCGGACCATCCCTACCGGGCCAAGACTCTCGCGCGCCTGGGTGAGGTCCTGCTGGCGGCGGGCCCGGCGGGCCGGAAGGTCACACTGGCCACCGGGGACGAGTGCGACGCCAAGAAGGTCCTGGACATGGCGGAGCACATTTTCGTGTCCCGTCTCGGCCCGTGTCACCCCGTTCTGGTCGCGGTGTACGAGCGGCTGGCCCGGTGCACCGCCGACGAGGCGGCCGCGGCCGCTCTGCGTCGGCGTGCCGCGCAGGTCAGAGAGGCGACACGCAGCGCCGAGGGGTGACCCGGGAACCGTTCCCCGACCCTAGTGAACGCGTGCACAAGCTGCCCCCTACCATGGTGTGCGTGCCAAAGCTGACCCCCCCCGACGTCGTAGCGGCCCTGCGCAACCCGCTCGCCTTCATCGCCGACCGCTGGACCCCGGATCCCCGGACCGTCCGGCGGGCCGCCCTCGCCGCGCTCGTCATGTCGGTGGTCATCGTGGTCACCGGTGGCGCGGTACGCCTCACCGGCTCCGGCCTCGGCTGCCCGACCTGGCCCGAGTGCACCGACGGATCGCTGACCCCGACGACCGCGCTGAGCTACCACAGCGCCATCGAGTTCACGAACCGCATGCTGACGTACGTGCTGTGCGCGGCGGTCGGCTGGGCGATCATCGCCGCCCGGTCCGAGAAGCCGTACCGGCGCAGCCTGACCAGGCTGGGCTGGGCGCAGTTCTGGATCGTGATGGGCAACGCGGTCCTCGGCGGCGTCGTGGTGCTCGTCGGTCTCAACCCGTACACCGTCGCCGCGCACTTCCTGCTGGCGACGGCCCTCATCACGGTCGCCGCCGTGATGTGGCAGCGCACCCGCGAGGGCGACGGGGAGCCGCAGCCGCTGGTCGGCAGGGCCGTGCAGCAGCTGGTGTGGGCGCTGGTGGCCGTGTCCCTGGTGCTCATCGCGGCGGGCACGGTGGTGACCGGCGCCGGACCGCACCCGGGCGACTCCGGCGAGGTCGAGCGGATCGACGTCAGCTGGTCGGGCGTCGCCGAGCTGCACGCCGTGTTCGCCTGGATCGTGGTGTCGCTGACCTTCGCGCTGTGGTTCTTCCTGAAGGGCGTCGACGCGCCGCAGGGGCCGCGCGACCGCGTCCGTGACCTGTTCCTGATCCTGCTCGGGCAGGGCGTGATCGGTTACGTCCAGTACTTCACCCATCTGCCCACGGTCCTGGTGGGCCTGCACATGTTCGGCTCCTGCCTGGTGTGGATCGGTGTGCTGCGTGTGCTGCTGTCGCTGAGGGAGCGCGCCGAGGTGACGGCGGCCGGCCTGCCGGCCCAGTCGTACGACACGGTCAGCACGTCGGCCGCCGGGCCCAGGTAGCCCCGGGCCCAGGTAGTCCCGGGCTCCAGGCGTCCCCGGGGCCCGGCTCACTCCAGCCCGTACACCCGCCGCGCGTTGCCCGCCGCGATCAGCCCGGCCACGCGTTGCGCGTCGGCCAGGGACCAGGCGCCCTCGGCGACCCAGGTGCCCAGCACCCGGGCGAGGGACTCGCGGAAGAGGTGGGCGCCGACGACATGGAGTTCGGGCAGACCGTGGGCGCCGCTGGAGAAGAGGATCTTGCCGAACGGGGCGAGTTCGAGGATCTCGGCGAGGATCGTGGCCGCGCGGGCCCCGGTGCGGACCAGCGCCGCGCCCGAGTCGGCGAAGACGTGCGGGAAGACCCCGGCCAGGTGCGCGGCGTGGCGGTGGTAGGGGTAGCCGTGCAGCAGGACCAGGTCGGTGCCCAGGCCCGCGGTGGCCCGGACGAAGTCGGTGAGCAGGACCGGGTCGGTGCGGTCGATCCGGGCGCCGGGTTCGCCGAGGCCCGCGTGCAGCTGGAGGGGCAGGCCGGAGGCCACGGCGATCCAGAGCAGGTGGCGCAGGAGGACCGGGTCCGAGAGCTCGCCGCCGACCCGGCGGGCCGCCAGCCAGCGGCCGGCGGCGCCGCGCACCTCGCCGGGGCCGGGTGGCTCCGGAGCCAGGGCGAGGCCGTGCCGCAGGCCCGCGACCGAGGTGAAGGCGACCGCGTTCGCCGCCGCGCCGTGTACCGACTCGGCGAGGTTGGCGAGGAAGGACTCGACGGTTCCCGAGGTGTCCGCTACCTGTTCGGCGAGGAGTTCCAGGCGGACGATCTCGCGGGCGTCGGCGTCGCCGGTGGACGCCATCTCGGTGGGGCCGGTGAGGTCGCCGGGGAGGCCGGTGTCGACGAGGTAGGTGGTGATGCCGGTGCCGCGCAGCAGCCGGCGGCCCGCCTCCAGGACGCCGAGTTCCCGGCGCCGGGCCAGGTAGTGGGCGGGCTGGCAGTGGGGTTCCAGGCCGAGGAGCGGGGGGCACCAGCGTCGTACCGCGAAACCGGTCTGGGTGTCGAAGAGGGTGGTGCCGGGGGCCGGGGGGCCTTCGGTGCGGGCGAGCTGGGCCTCGAAGGTACCGAGGCCGAGCTCCGTACGGAGGACGCCGTGGCAGTACTGGTCCACCAGGGACGGCGTTTCGATCATCCGGGCTCCCCGTGGACGACGGTTGCTTGACCGTCTTAACGGGTGAACCGGGACTGAGGTCGCGGTTCAGCCCGGGAGTACGCGTCGTACGGCGGCTGCGGGCCCGGATGTGGCTCGTCGCGCAGTTCCCCGCACCCCTGAAAAGGGCGCTGGATCAGCCGCCGATCTGGATGCCGGCCATGCGCTTCCACTCGTACGGGCCCGTCGTCACCTTCGCGGCGAACTCGCCGTCGAAGGACTCGTGGGTCGTGATGCCGGACTTGGCCACGGCCTGCTCGGCGATCTCGTACGTCGGGGCCACCAGGTCGCCCCAGCCGCCGTCCTCGCCGACGAGGACGATGCGGGCGCCGCGTTCGCCGATGTAGGCCACCTGGCCCTCGGCGCCGCCGTGGGCCTTGGCGAAGGCGTCGATCTGCCTGGCGAGGCGCGCGACCTTGCGCTCGGCCTTCTGGTCCACCTGGTCCACCTGCTGCGTGTCTGCCATGGACAGGATGCTACCGACGGGTAGCTCGATTGGCGACGGAGGGGCCGAGTGACCCCTACCTCAGGAAGGGGTCCACTACCTCAGGAAGGGGTCCACCGCGACGGCCACGAAGAGCAGCGAGACATAGGTGATGGACCAGTGGAACAGACGCATCTCCTTGAGCTTGCCGCCCGTCACCTCGGCCTTGGCCCGGTTCTGGAGGGCGTGCGCCTCCCACAGCCACCAGCCACCCGCCGCCAGGGCGACCAGCGTGTAGAACCAGCCGGTGTAGCCGAGGGGGGTGAGGAGGAGGGAGACGACGACCATCACCCAGCTGTAGATGACGATCTGCCTGGCGACCACCTTGTTGGAGGCGATGACCGGCAGCATCGGCACGCCCACGCGCGCGTAGTCGTCCTTCACCTTCATGGACAGCGGCCAGTAGTGCGGCGGCGTCCAGAAGAAGATCACCAGGAAGAGGATGAGCGGCGCCCAGGAGAGCGAGTCGGTGACGGCGGACCAGCCGATCAGCACCGGCATGCAGCCCGCGATGCCGCCCCACACGATGTTCTGCGCCGTACGGCGCTTGAGGATCATCGTGTAGACGACGACGTAGAAGAGGAGCGCTCCGAGTGACAGCCAGGCGCTCAGCCAGTTGACGGTGAACCCGAACAGCAACGTGGAGACGACCGCGAGGGTGATGCCGAAGGCGAGGCACTCGCGCGGGCTGACCATGCCGGTCACCAGCGGCCGCTGGGAGGTCCGGTCCATCAGCGCGTCGATGTCGCGGTCGATGTACATGTTCAGCGCGTTCGCGCCGCCCGCGGACAGGTAGCCGCCGACGCACGTGAGCAGCACCAGCGTCAGGTCGGGCACGCCTCGCTGCGCCAGGAACATCACCGGAACGGTGGTGATGAGCAGCAGCTCGATGATCCGCGGCTTGGTCAGCGCCACGAAAGCCTTGACACGGGCCCCGAACGGCCGGTGACTCGGGCTCTCGCTCGCACCGAGTACCCCCGCTGGACGGGATTCGACGGCCGTCACGCACACCCCTGACAGAGACATTTCAGCGAGCCCCGCCGTGTGAACTCACGGTAAAGGCTCGCGCGTACCACGCCACTTTAGACGTTGCCGATACCCCGATCTTCGCGGGGGTGGGGTCGTGTTGGCGGGCGTCTCGGGAGAGGGGTGGGGTGGCTCGATTGAGCAGTCAGATGAGCGGCTCCGTATTCATGTGCCGAACGCCCTCCCGGCCAGTCGGGAGGCGGATCCCCGAGAGTCCCGGCAGTCTGGAAACACTCGAAAAAATGCACGTCCTTACGGGGGTAGGCTCGACAACGGCCGGTGGGCACCCGGTACACCGGCAGCCGGTGTGGGCGTGTGCCCGTGGACCGGTAACCGAACATGTGGAGAGGAGCCCTGACCCAGGGTGAGCACCAAGCCGACCACCACAGACCTCGACTGGACCGAGTTGGACCAGCGGGCCGTCGACACCGCCCGCGTCCTGGCCGCCGATGCCGTACAGAAGGTCGGCAACGGCCATCCGGGTACGGCGATGAGCCTGGCGCCGGCCGCGTACACCCTCTTCCAGAAGGTGATGCGGCACGACCCGTCCGATCCCGACTGGGTGGGCCGCGACCGCTTCGTGCTGTCCGCCGGTCACTCGTCGCTGACCCTCTACACGCAGCTGTACCTGGCCGGCTTCGGCCTGGAGCTGTCGGACCTCGAAGCCTTCCGCACCTGGGGCTCGAAGACCCCCGGTCACCCGGAGTACGGCCACACCAGGGGCGTGGAGACCACCACCGGTCCGCTGGGCCAGGGTGTCGCCAACGCCGTGGGCATGGCCATGGCCTCCCGCTACGAGCGCGGTCTGTTCGACCCGGAGGCCGCGCAGGGCGAGTCGCCCTTCGACCACTACATCTACTGCATCGCCGGTGACGGCTGCCTCCAGGAGGGCATCTCCGCCGAGGCGTCCTCGATGGCGGGCCACCAGAAGCTCGGCAACCTGATCCTGCTGTGGGACGACAACCACATCTCGATCGAGGGCGACACCGAGACGGCCGTCTCCGAGGACACCGTCAAGCGGTACGAGGCGTACGGCTGGCACGTGCAGCGGATCGCCCCGAAGCCGGACGGCGACCTGGACCCGCACGCCATCTACGACGCGATCGAGGCGGCCAAGGCGGTCACGGACCGGCCGTCCTTCATCGCGATGCGCTCGATCATCGCCTGGCCCGCCCCGAACGCGCAGAACACCGAGGCCGCGCACGGCTCGGCGCTGGGTGCCGACGAGGTCGCGGCCACCAAGCGCGTCCTCGGCTTCGACCCGGAGAAGAGCTTCGACGTCGCCGAGGAGGTCATCGCCCACACCCGGCAGGCCCAGGAGCGCGGCGCGGCCGCCAAGGCCGAGTGGGAGAAGTCCTTCCAGCTGTGGCGTGACAACAACGCCGAGCGGGCCGCCGACTTCGACCGCATCGCCGCGGGCGAGCTGCCCAAGGGCTGGGAGGAGAAGATCCCGGTCTTCGAGCCCGGCAAGGGCGTCGCGACCCGTGCCGCCTCCGGCAAGGTGCTCCAGGCCCTCGGCGCGGTGATCCCCGAGCTGTGGGGCGGTTCCGCCGACCTCGCCGGGTCGAACAACACGACCATCGACAAGGACAGCTCGTTCCTGCCGGCGGACAACCCGCTGCCGGGCGCGGACCCCTACGGGCGCACCATCCACTTCGGTATCCGCGAGCACTCCATGGCCGCGGAGCTGAACGGCATCACCCTGCACGGCAACACCCGTGTCTACGGCGGTACGTTCCTCGTCTTCTCCGACTACATGCGCAACTCCGTGCGCCTGTCGGCGCTGATGCACCTGCCGGTGACGTACGTGTGGACCCACGACTCCATCGGTCTCGGCGAGGACGGCCCGACCCACCAGCCGGTCGAGCACCTCGCCTCGCTGCGCGCCATCCCCGGCCTCAACGTCGTGCGTCCCGCCGACGCCAACGAGACCGCGATCGCCTGGCGCGAGATCCTCCGGCGCTACACCAAGGTGTTCGGCAAGGGCGCCCCGCACGGGCTCGCGCTGACCCGCCAGGGCGTGCCGGTGTACGAGTCCAACGAGGACACCGTCAAGGGCGGTTACATCCTGTTCGAGGCTTCGAACGGGGCCCCGGAGGTCATCCTCATCGCCACCGGTTCCGAGGTGCACGTCGCCGTCGAGGCGCGCGAGCGCCTGGAGGCCGACGGCGTCCCCACCCGCGTGGTGTCCATGCCGTGCGTGGAGTGGTTCGAGGAGCAGGACCAGGGGTACCGGGACAGCGTTCTGCCGCCGTCCGTCAGGGCTCGCGTCTCGGTCGAGGCGGGCATCGGTCTCACGTGGCACAAGTACGTGGGCGACGCCGGCCGCATCGTTTCCCTGGAGCACTTCGGTGCTTCCGCGGACGGCAAGGTGCTCTTCCAGGAGTTCGGCTTCACTGCCGACAACGTGGCCGACAAGGCCCGGGAATCCATCGCCGCCGCCCAGCGCTGACGCTCACATACGACACGTAGGAGATGTAATTCCATGACAGACGCACTCAAGCGCCTCTCCGAAGAAGGCGTCGCGATCTGGCTGGACGACCTGTCGCGCAAGCGGATCACGTCCGGCAACCTCGCCGAGCTGATCGACCAGCAGCACGTCGTGGGCGTCACCACCAACCCGACGATCTTCCAGAAGGCGATCTCGCAGGGCGACGGCTACGACCAGCAGGTCTCGGACCTCGCCGCCCGCAAGGTCACCGTCGAAGAGGCCATCCGCATGATCACCACGGCGGACGTCCGTGACGCCGCCGACATCCTGCGCCCGGTGTTCGAGGCGACCGACGGCCAGGACGGCCGGGTGTCGATCGAGGTCGACCCGCGCCTCGCCCACAACACCAAGGCGACGGTCGCCGAGGCCAAGCAGCTGGCCTGGCTGGTGGACCGCCCCAACACGCTCATCAAGATCCCGGCCACCGAGGCGGGTCTGCCGGCGATCGCCGAGGTCATCGGCCTCGGCATCAGCGTCAACGTCACGCTGATCTTCTCGCTGGAGCGTTACCGCAAGGTCATGGACGCCTACCTGACCGGCCTGGAGAAGGCCAAGGAGCGCGGCCTGGACCTGTCGCTGATCCGTTCGGTGGCGTCGTTCTTCGTGTCCCGGGTGGACACCGAGATCGACAAGCGCCTCAACGACATCGGCACCGACGAGGCCAAGGCGCTGCGCGGCAGGTCCGCCGTCGCCAACGCCCGGCTCGCCTACCAGGCGTACGAGGAGGTCTTCTCCTCCGACCGCTGGAACGCGCTGGAGTCCGCGGGCGCCCGCAAGCAGCGCCCGCTGTGGGCCTCCACCGGCGTGAAGGACCCGGCGTACAAGGACACCCTGTACGTCGTCGACCTGGTGGCGCCGAACACGGTGAACACCATGCCGGAGGCCACCCTCCTCGCGGTCGAGGACCACGGTGACGTCGCCGGCGACGCCGTCACCGGTACGTACGAGCAGGCCCGCGCCGAACTCGACGCCGTCGAGGCGCTCGGGATCTCGTACGACGACGTGGTCCAGGTCCTGGAGGACGAGGGCGTCGAGAAGTTCGAGGCGTCCTGGAACGACCTGCTCAAGTCGACCCAGGCGGAGCTGGAGCGCCTGGCCCCCTCGGAGGGCTGATCACTTGTCACCCCTTTCCGGTTCCGGAGCGAACCCGCTCCGTGACCCCGCGGACCGACGGCTCCCGCGTATCGCGGGGCCGTCGGGCCTGGTCATCTTCGGCGTCACGGGCGACCTCTCCCGCAAGAAGCTCATGCCCGCCGTGTACGACCTCGCCAACCGGGGTCTGCTGCCGCCGGGCTTCTCCCTGGTCGGCTTCGCCCGCCGTGAGTGGGCCCACGAGGACTTCGCCGCCGAGGTCCACGACGCCGTCAAGGAACACGCCCGCACCCCGTTCCGCGAGGAGGTCTGGCAGCAGCTCATCCAGGGGATGCGCTTCGTCCAGGGCACCTTCGACGACGACGACGCGTTCGAGCGGCTGCGCTCCACCATCGAGGAGCTGGACAAGGCGCAGGGTACGGGCGGCAACTTCGCCTTCTACCTCTCGGTGCCGCCGCGTTCCTTCCCGGTGGTCATCCAGCAGCTGAAGAAGCACGGCCTGGCCGACCAGTCGGGCGGCTCCTGGCGGCGCGCGGTCATCGAGAAGCCGTTCGGCCACGACCTGAAGTCGGCCGAGGAGCTCAACAAGGTCGTGCACGAGGTGTTCGAGCCGGACCAGGTGTTCCGGATCGACCACTACCTCGGCAAGGAGACCGTCCAGAACATCCTGGCGCTGCGTTTCGCCAACACCATGTTCGAGCCGATCTGGAACCGGTCCTTCGTGGACCACGTGCAGATCACCATGGCCGAGGACATCGGCATCGGCGGCCGCGCCGGCTACTACGACGGCATCGGCGCCGCCCGTGACGTCATCCAGAACCACCTCCTCCAGCTGATGGCACTGACCGCCATGGAGGAGCCCGCCTCCTTCGACGCGGACGCGCTGGCCGCCGAGAAGGAGAAGGTGCTCGGCGCCGTACGGCTGCCCAAGGACCTGGGCAGGTCGACGGTGCGCGGCCAGTACGCGGCCGGCTGGCAGGGCGGCGAGAAGGTCATCGGCTACCTCGAAGAGGACGGCATCGACGCCAAGTCGAAGACCGACACCTACGCCGCCGTCAAGGTCGAGGTCGACAACCGCCGCTGGGCGGGCGTCCCCTTCTACCTGCGCACCGGCAAGCGCCTCGGCCGCCGGGTCACCGAGATCGCGGTGGTCTTCCAGCGGGCCCCGCACTCGCCCTTCGACCACACCGCCACCGAGGAGCTCGGGCAGAACGCGATCGTCATCCGCGTCCAGCCCGACGAGGGCATCACGGTCCGCTTCGGCTCCAAGGTGCCGGGCACCTCGATGGAGATCCGGGACGTCTCGATGGACTTCGCCTACGGCGAGTCCTTCACCGAGTCGTCGCCGGAGGCCTACGAGCGGCTGATCCTGGACGTGCTGCTCGGCGACTCCAACCTCTTCCCGCGCACGGCGGAGGTCGAGCTGTCCTGGAAGATCCTCGACCCGATCGAGGAGTACTGGGACAAGCACGGCAGGCCCGCGCAGTACAAGTCGGGCACCTGGGGTCCCGTCGAGGCCGACGAGATGCTCGCACGAGACGGACGGAGCTGGCGCCGGCCATGAAGATAGACCTCACGGACACCACGGCCGGCCAGGTCAACAAGGCGCTGGTGCGGGGCCGCCGGGCCATCGGCACCCCCGCCGTCGGCATGGTGCTGACCCTCGTCATCGTCACCGACGAGGAGAACGCCTACGACGCCCTGAAGGCGGGCAGCGACGCCTCGCACGAGCATCCCTCGCGCACGCTGGTCGTCATCAAGCGCGTCTCCCGCTCCCCCCGCGACCGTACGGCGTCCCGGCTGGACGCCGAGGTCCGGGTGGGCGCGGACGCGGGCACCGGCGAGACGGTGGTGCTCCGGCTGCACGGCGAGGTCGCCGAGCACGCCGACTCGGTCGTCCTGCCGCTGCTGCTGCCGGACGCGCCGGTCGTCGTCTGGTGGCCGGTGAACGCCCCGCTCGACCCGGCGAAGGACCCGCTGGGCGCTCTCGCCCAGCGCCGGGTCACCGACACCTACGCCTCCGAGCAGCCGGTACGGGAGCTGTCCGCCCGCGCGGACACGTACACCCCCGGTGACACGGACCTGTCCTGGACCCGGATCACCCCCTGGCGCTCGATGCTGGCGGCGGCCCTGGACCAGGTGGTCTGCGAGGTCAAGGCCGTCGAGGTGGAGGGCGAGGAGTTCAACCCGAGCTGCGAGCTGCTCGCGATGTGGCTCGCGGACCGGCTGGACGTCCCCGTCAAGCGGTCGCTCTCCGCGGGCCCCGGTCTGACGGCGGTCCGTATGCACACCAGCGAGGGCCCGATCGCGCTGGACCGCGCGGACGGTTCCCTCGCCACCCTCTCCATCGACGGGCAGCCGGACCGCGCGGTGGCGCTGAAGCGCCGGGACACGGCCGAGCTGATCGCGGAGGAGCTGCGCCGGCTCGACCCGGACGACACCTACGCGTCGGCGCTGCGGTTCGGCGTGGAGCGGCTGAACGCGTCGTCGGCCACCGTGCCGCCGGCCCCTGAGCCGTCGCCCAAAGGAGAACCGGTCACCGTCGCAGCGGCTCCCGAAGCCGCTGCCGAGGCTCCCACGACAGAGGCGGCGCAGGAACCGGCACCGCTGAAGAAGAGGGCGAAGGCGACATGAGCACTCCCCAGCTGGTCGTGCACCACGACAAGGAGCTGATGGCGCAGGCCGCCGCGGCCCGTCTGATCACGAAGATCGTGGACGCCCAGGCCTCCCGGGGCGAGGCGTCCGTGGTCCTCACCGGCGGCCGCAACGGCAACGGCCTGCTCGCGGCGCTGGCGGCGGCACCGGCCAGGGACGCCGTGGACTGGAGCCGGCTCGACCTCTGGTGGGGCGACGAGCGCTTCCTGCCCGAGGGCGACCCGGAGCGCAATGTCACCCAGGCCCGCGAGGCCCTGCTCGACCAGGTCCCGGTGGACCCGAAGCGCGTGCACGCCATGCCCGCGTCGGACGGCCCCTGGGGCGCGGACGTGGACGCGGCGGCCGAGGCCTACGCGGCGGAGCTGGCCGCCGCGGCCGACCCCGAGAACCACGGTCCGGTGCCGACCTTCGACGTCCTGATGCTGGGCGTCGGTCCGGACACCCACGTGGCCTCGCTCTTCCCGGAGCTGCCCGCGGTCCGGGAGACGGAGCGCACGGTGGTCGGCGTGCACGGCGCCCCCAAGCCGCCGCCCACCCGGGTCTCCCTCACCCTGCCCGCGATCCGCTCGGCCCGCGAGGTCTGGCTGCTGGCGGCGGGCGAGGACAAGGCCGAGGCCGTCGCCATCGCCCTCTCGGGCGCGGGCGAGATCCAGGCCCCGGCGGCCGGCGCCCAGGGCCGCCAACGCACCCTGTGGCTCCTGGACACGACGGCGGCGGCCCAGCTGCCGAGGTCGCTGTATCCGCCGGCCTCGCCGTGACAACCCCCGCTTGAGAAGAACCCGTACGGCCCCTGGCCGTACGGGTTCTTTCACATCCGGGCCACCCCGGACCGCCTCGGGTCTACCGCCCGCGCAGTTCCCGGTACTTGGCCACCAGTGCCTTCGTCGACGCGTCCAGGCCGGGTACCTCGGCGCCCTCGGTCAGGGCCGGTTCGACGCGCTTGGCGAGCACCTTGCCCAGTTCGACGCCCCACTGGTCGAAGGAGTCGATGTCCCAGACGGCGCCCTGGGTGAACACCTTGTGCTCGTAGAGGGCGACGAGCTGCCCGAGGACCGACGGGGTCAGCTCGCGGGCGAGGATGGTCGTCGTCGGGCGGTTGCCCTCGAAGGTCTTGTGCGGGACCAGTTCCTCGGCGACGCCCTCCGCGCGGACCTCGTCGGCGGTCTTGCCGAAGGCCAGCGCCTGGGTCTGGGCGAAGAAGTTGGCCATCAGCAGGTCGTGCTGCGCCCTGAGTTCACCGCTCAGCTCGGCGACCGGCTCGGCGAAGCCGATGAAGTCCGCCGGGATCAGCTTCGTGCCCTGGTGGATCAACTGGTAGTAGGCGTGCTGCCCGTTGGTGCCCGGGGTGCCCCAGACCACCGGCCCGGTGGTCCAGTCGACCACCTTGCCGTCCCGCGCCACGTGCTTGCCGTTGGACTCCATGTCCAGCTGCTGGAGATAGGCGGTGAACCTGGAGAGGTAGTGGCTGTACGGCAGCACCGCGTGCGACTGGGCGTCGAAGAAGTTGCCGTACCAGATGCCCAGCAGGCCCAGCAGGAGCGGGACGTTGCTCTCGGCGGGCGCGGTGCGGAAGTGCTCGTCGACCAGGTGGAAGCCGTCCAGCATCTCGCGGAAGCGGTCCGGGCCGATGGCGATCATCAGGGAGAGGCCGATGGCGGAGTCGTAGCTGTAGCGGCCGCCGACCCAGTCCCAGAACTCGAACATGTTGTCCGGGTCGATACCGAACTCCGTCACCTTGCCGGCGTTCGTGGACAGGGCCACGAAGTGCCTGGCGACGGCCTCCTGACCGGCCTTCAGCTCGCCCAGCACCCAGTTGCGGGCCGACGTCGCGTTGGTGATCGTCTCGATCGTGGTGAACGTCTTGGAGGCGATGACGAACAGCGTCTCGGCCGCGTCCAGGTCGCGGGTGGCCTCGTGCAGGTCGGCGCCGTCGACGTTGGAGACGAAACGGACCGTCAGGTCGCGGTCCGTGAAGGCCCGCAGCACCTCGTAGGCCATCGCGGGGCCGAGGTCGGAGCCGCCGATGCCGATGTTGACGACGTTGCGGATGCGCTTGCCGGTGTGGCCGGTCCAGGCACCCGAGCGGACCCGGTCGGCGAAGTCGCCCATCTTGTCGAGGACCGCGTGCACCTGCGGCACCACGTTCTCCCCGTCGACCTCGACCACCGCGTCGCGCGGGGCACGCAGGGCGGTGTGCAGCACCGCGCGGTCCTCGGTGACGTTGATCTTCTCGCCGCGGAACATGGCGTCCCGCAGGCCGAACACGTCGGTGGCGGCGGCCAGCTCCCGCAGCAGCCGCAGTGTCTCGTCGTTGACGAGGTGCTTCGAGTAGTCGATGTGGAGGTCGCCGACCTGGAGGGTGTAGCCGGTGCCACGCCCCGGGTCGGCGGCGAACAGGTCCCGCAGATGGGTGCCGGCCAGCTCCTCGCGGTGCTTGGCGAGCGCGGTCCACTCGGGCATCTGGTTGAGCCTGGTACGGCCGTCTGCGTTCATGTGCGACTTCAGCCTTCTTCCTTGCACCTGTCCTGTTGCACGGCTGCCCCGCCTGCCGGTTCCAACCTAGTTGATCAGCGCGGGACACCGCCTGCCGTCACGCTGTCCGGCGACGCAACAACAGGTACGTCCGGCCGGCGCACCGGTATCAACGAGGTGACGGCCAGTCCGAAGAGGGCGGCGGCGAGGAGCGCGGGCCCGTTCAGGCCGACGGCCCCGGCGACGACTCCGCCCAGCAGGGCGCCGAGCGGAGCCCCGGACGTGGCGCAGGTGCGGAAGGCGGCGGCGATCCGGCCGGTCATCGACTCGGGGGCGCGTTGCTGCATCAGCGTGACCTGGTTGACGTTCCACACCATGCCCATCGCGCCGAGCAGCAGCATGCCGGCGACCAGGGCGCCGAGCTGCCGGACGGTGCCCATGAGGACCAGGGCGGCCGTCTGGACCGTGCCGGCGACCAGCAGGGCCCGCAGCCGGCCGGTACGGCGGGCGACGCGCTGGGCGAGGAAGCCGCCGGCGATGCTGCCCACCGAGTAGGCGGTCATGGCCGCCGCGTATCCCGCGGTGCCCGCGTGCAGCCAGCGCGTCACGTGCAGCACCAGGGTGGCGATCAGGGCGCCCATGCCGATGTTGCAGAGCAGGGTGGAGACGCAGACCGCCCGGAGCGCCCGGTCCCGCCACAGGACGCGCAGGCCCTCGCCGATCTCGGTGCGCAGGGTGCTGCCGGCCGGGCGTGGCGGCCGGTGCGGGGGCCGGGTCCGCAGCGAGGCGACCAGGACGGCGGCGACCAGATAGGTACTCGCGTCGGCCGCGAAGGGCATGAACGCGCCGGCCGTGAGCAGCAGCGGCACCAGCGGGGCGCCGAGCAGGCCGCCGGCCACCTGCTGACCGGTCATCAGCCGGGCGTTGGCCCCGCCGAGGGCCTGGCCGTCCACCAGTGCGGGCAGCAGGGCCGTGGACGCGTTGTCGAAGAGCGTCTGGAGGGTGGTCAGCGCGAAGGCGAGCACGAGCAGCAGCGGGATCGAGGCGTGGCCTAGGCCCACGGCGAGCGCGAAGGCGGCGACGAGCAGCCCTCGGACCGTGTCCGCGGCCCACATGGCACGCCGCTGGTCCACCCGGTCCGCGACGGCACCGCCGAGCAGCCCGAACAGCAGCCACGGGACGTAGCCGCAGGCGGTCACCGAGGCGATGGCGAACGGGTCGTCCGTCAGGCGCGCGGCCAGCAGGGGCAGCGCGGCGGTCCGTAAGGCGTCCCCGAACCGGGAGACCACGGCGGCCGTCCACAGCCGTCCGAATCCCCCGCGCCACGCGGGTGCCCGCTCCCCCGTCATCACCGTCGCCCCCTCACGATTCGCCGATGTGCAAACCGTAGAGGGCACCACTGACAACGGGCCGGGACCCGGCCGCGGAGACGACTGCGGCCAAGCGCCCGAAGGCGCCCGGCCGGTGTCAACTCCTAGATCTCGCCGCGCAGTTTGGCCAGCGCCTCGGCGAGGATCGCCTCGCCGTCCGCGTCGCTGCGCCGCTCCCGTACGTACGCGAGGTGCGTCTTGTACGGCTCGGTGCGCGGCGGGTCCGGCGGGTTGTCCCGGTCCTGGCCGGCCGGAAAGCCACAGCGGGGGCAGTCCCAGGTCTCGGGCACCTGCGCGTCGCTGGCGAAGCTGGGCTGCGTCTCGTGCCCGTTGGAGCACCAGAAGGAGATGCGCAGACGCGGCGCGGACTCGCCGCGCTCGGCCTCGCCCATCGGCCCCGCCCCGACCCGGCTACCTCGGATCGCGTTGCCACTTGCCACGGTGTAACTCCCTGCGTGATGGTGCCGCGAAGCGAGTCGGCGTGTCGCTCCGTTGCGAGCGCCTCAGTCTACGTAAGGCCCAACGCGCGTCCAGTGTTGGGAGTTACCGTCCCCGCACCTAGACGCAAGCCCCATGATAGGCCGCGCTCAGGGGCGCGTACCGAACATGGGGCCTTACGTGCGGATTGTGCGTGTGTGCGAGCCGCGGATCAGCTGTTCGTCTTCATCAGCATGCCGAGGACGATGATGCACGCGAACCACAGCAGACCGATCACCACGGTGATCCGGTCCAGGTTCCGCTCGGCGACCGAGGAGCCGCCCACGGAGGACTGCATGCCACCACCGAACATGTCGGAGAGGCCGCCGCCCTTGCCCTTGTGCATCAGCACCAGCAGCATCAGCAGCAGGCTGAAGACGATCAGGGCGATCGAGAACCCCAAAACCACGGCTGGACCAACTTCCTCGGATTCGGATGGACTGCGGGGCCGGAGCCTGTTTGAAGTCTCACGCTCCAAATAACAGCTTCGGCCCCGCAAGGGTACGACGGATCGTCGCTACCGCCTACTCACCGGTGTGCTCACTGATCGCGGAAACGCACGATCTTGACGAACTCGTCCGCGTCCAGCGAGGCCCCGCCGACCAGAGCGCCGTCGATGTCGGCCTGCGCCATGATCTCGGCGACGTTGCCGGACTTGACGGAGCCGCCGTACTGGATGCGGACCTGGTCGGCCAGCTCCTGGCCGTACAGCTCGGCCAGCTTGCCGCGGATGGCGGCGCAGACCTCCTGGGCGTCGCCGGCGCCGCAGACCTTGCCGGTGCCGATGGCCCACACCGGCTCGTAGGCGATCACGATCGACTCGGCCTGCTCGGCGGGGAGGTCCTTGAGGCCGCCCTCGACCTGGGCGAGGGTGTGGGCGACGTGGTTGCCCGCGTCGCGGACCTCCAGCTCCTCGCCGACGCACAGGATCGGGGTCAGACCGTGCTTGTAGGCGGCCTTGACCTTGGCGTTCACCGTGTCGTCGGTCTCGTGGTGGTACTGGCGGCGCTCGGAGTGGCCGATGACCACGTACGTGCACTTCAGCTTGGCCAGCATCGGGCCGGAGATCTCGCCGGTGTAGGCGCCGGAGTCCTGGGCCGAGATGTCCTGGGCGCCGTACTTGATCTTGAGCTTGTCGCCGTCGACCAGGGTCTGCACGGAGCGCAGGTCGGTGAAGGGCGGCAGGACGGCGACCTCGACGGCCTCGTAGTCCTTGTCCGCCAGGGCGAAGGCGAGCTTCTGGACGTGCGCGATGGCCTCGAGGTGGTTGAGGTTCATCTTCCAGTTGCCCGCCATGATCGGCGTGCGCGTGCTCATGTAGGTCAGTCCTCCAGTGCGGCGAGGCCGGGGAGCGTCTTGCCCTCGAGGTATTCGAGGGAGGCGCCGCCACCGGTCGAGATGTGTCCGAACGCGTTCTCGTCGAAGCCGAGGATGCGCACGGCGGCGGCGGAGTCACCGCCGCCGACGACGGTGAAGCCCTTGGACTCCACGAGGGCCTGGGCGACCGCCCGGGTGCCCGCGGCGTAGTCGGGGTGCTCGAAGACGCCCATCGGACCGTTCCAGAACACGGTCTCGGCGTCGGCGAGCTTCGCGGCGTACAGCGCGCCGCTCTCGGGGCCGATGTCGAGCCCCATCTGGCCGGCCGGCATGGCATCCGCGGCGACCGTGGTGGGGTTGCCCGGGGCCTTGGTCTTCAGGTCCGGGAACCCGGGGGCGACGACGGTGTCGACGGGCAGGACGAGCTCGACGCCGGTCTTCTCCGCGCGCTCGATGTACTCGGTGACCGCGTCGAGCTGGTCCTCCTGGAGGAGGGAGCTGCCGATCTCGTAGCCCTTGGCCTTCAGGAAGGTGTAGGCCATGCCGCCGCCGATGAGGATGCGGTCGGCCTTGCCGAGGAGCTCGTCGATGACGGCGAGCTTGTCGGAGACCTTGGCGCCGCCGAGCGCGACGACGTAGGGGCGCTGGACATCCTCGGTGAGCTTCTTCAGGACGCCGACCTCGGTGGCGATCAGGTAACCGGCGTAGTGCGGCAGCCGGGCCGGGAGGTCGTAGACGGAGGCGTGCTTGCGGTGCACGGCGCCGAAGCCGTCGCCGACGTAGACGTCCGCGAGGGCGGCCAGCTGGTCCGCGAACTCGCCGCGCTCGACGTCGTCCTTGGACGTCTCACCGGCGTTGAAACGCAGGTTCTCGATGACCGCGACCTGGCCGGGCTCAAGGCCGTTCACCGCGTCGTGGGCGGCGGGTCCGACGGTGTCCTGGGCGAACGCGATCGGGGCGCCGAGCAGCTCACCGAGCCGTTCGGCGGCCTGGAGCAGGGAGAACTCCGGGTCCGGGGCACCCTTGGGGCGGCCCAGGTGGGAGGCGACGACCACCTTGGCGCCCGCGTCGGCGAGCGCCTTGACGGTCGGCAGGACGGCGCGGATGCGGCCGTCGTCGGTGATGAGGCCGCCGGCCATCGGCACGTTGAGGTCGGCGCGGACGAAGACCCGCTTGCCGTCGACGCCTTCGGTGAGGAGTTCGTCGATCGTCTTCATGGTTGGGGACTCCTACAGGAGGGCTCTTGATCGTACGAGGACTGATCGAACCGTAGACGGCGGGTCGATCCTTACGTGCGTCAGGGCTCGGGCGGCGCGACGGTGCGCTGCCCGAGCCCTGCTACCGCATCGAGGTGCGTGCTCGGTCGATCAGAGCTGGTCGCCGACGAAGACCGTGAGGTCGACGAGGCGGTTCGAGTAGCCCCACTCGTTGTCGTACCAGCCGAGGATCTTCACGGTGTTGCCCTCCTGGACCATGGTCAGGGAGGAGTCGAAGGTGCAGGAGGCGGGGTCGCCGACGATGTCCGAGGAGACGATCTCGTCCTCGGTGTACGCCAGGTAGCCCTTGAGGTCGCCGCCGTCGGCGGCCTTCTTGAACGCGGCGTTGACCTCGTCCTTGGTGACCTCGCGCTGGAGGGTCACGACCAGGTCGGTGGCCGAGCCGGTCGGGACCGGGACGCGCATGGCAATGCCGTCCAGCTTGCCCTTGAGCTGCGGGAGGACCAGGGCGGTCGCCTTGGCGGCGCCGGTGGTGGTCGGGATGATGTTCTCGGCGGCGGCACGGGCGCGGCGCAGGTCCTTGTGCGGGAAGTCCAGGATGCGCTGGTCGTTCGTGTACGCGTGCACCGTCGTCATCAGGCCCTTGACGATGCCGAAGTTCTCGTCGAGGACCTTCGCCATCGGCGCCACACAGTTGGTGGTGCAGGAGGCGTTGGAGATGACGTGGTGGTTCGCCGGGTCGTACTTGTCCTGGTTGACGCCCATGACGATGGTGATGTCCTCGTTCTTGGCCGGGGCCGAGATGAGGACCTTCTTGGCGCCGCCCGCGATGTGCTTGGCGGCGTCCTCCTTGTTGGTGAAGATGCCGGTCGACTCGATGACGATGTCGACGCCCAGGTCGCCCCACGGGATGTCGGCGGGGTTGCGCTCGGACAGCACCTTGATGGTGTGGCCGTCGACGGTGATCGTGTCGGCGGTGTGCGACACCTCGGCCTTGAGGCGGCCGAGGATCGTGTCGTACTTCAGCAGGTGCGCGGTGGTCGCGGTGTCACCCAGGTCGTTGACAGCCACGATCTCGATGTCAGCACCCTGCTCCAGCAGCGCGCGGAAGTAGTTGCGACCGATACGACCGAAGCCGTTGATGCCTACGCGGATCGTCACGAACCGATCTCCTCGTTGGTACGCCGGCCATGCGGTGCCGGCGAGCTGTATTTGGGATGTCCCCGACCACCCACGACCCTACCTCCCTGAGGCTCCCGTGGTGACATCCAGATGCCCCATACACGGCGAGGCGGTCCGTACCCGCCAGTAGGGGTACGGACCACCTCGGATCGTGGGTCGGAACGCCCCGTTCTGTCAGGGAATGCCGACCACTTCTTACCTCGATATCACTCGTTCGTGAGCGGGTCGGCTCACTTGTCGAGTGCCGTGCGGGTCACTTGTCGAGTGCCGTCAACGCCTTCTTCACCAGAGCGGCACGATCGGTGGCCGAGGTGACCTGTTCCAGGCCGAAGCCGAGCAGCACGGTCCGGTCGGTGGTGACCGCTCCGTACGTCTGGAACAGGGCTCCGGTGCGGGCCCAGTCCTTGAGGACGGCCGGGCTGCCCGCGGGCGGTCCGGCGGCGCTCCAGGGACCGAGCGAGGTCTCGAAGCCCTCGGTCTCGGCGGCCGTGCCGTGGAGCAGGAGCGAGGTGTCGTCGACGAGGACGCCGTGGCCGCCGGTGCTCGGGTCGGTGACGTAGCTGATGGACACCTCGACCCTGTGGCCCGCGTACGCGCTCAGGTCGAAGCTCGCGGACTGCCAGCCCGCCGAGCTGCCGGTGAAGCTGTTCCAGGCACCGCTGGTGCCGCTGGCGGCGCACTGGTTGTCCCCGATGGTCAGATAGTGCTTGAGCCACGGGTGCTCGGCGATCAGGAACCCGGCTTCGCACTCGGACGGTACGGCGGTCTTCGTGCCGCCCTCCCTGTCGGGCAGGGTCGTCCAGTCGTCGGCGCCGACCGTGTGGATCTCGACGATCGCGTGGTCGTAGCCCGGTTCGGTGTCCCACAGCAGCTTGGTGCCGAGGGCCGGCTGGTCGGCCGCGGTGACACCGGTGAGGTCGATGGTGCGGGTGAGGCGCTTGTAGGAGTCGTCGGTGTGGACGGCCGCGGCCATGTACGACCCGGAGTACGGCCCGTACGGGTTGACGGTCCCGGCGAACTGCCCGGCCCCCGCGCTGGCGAACTGGGGGTAGGTGTCGGTGGCGAGCTGGTCCGAGGTGACGGCGTAGGTCCCGGCCTTGTCGAGCGGGTTGGCGGTGGTGCCGCTCAGCGGGCCGGAGAACCCGGCCAGCGTGCCGGAGCCGGTGAAGCCGGTGGCCCCCGGTGTCGACGTACGGGAGTAGGCGCCCAGGTAGTACTGGCTGAAGTCGTCGGACGGCGTGCCGTCGGCCAGGTTGACGCTGCCGCCGGCGAGCTCACCGGCCTCGATCAGCTTGCCGCCCTCGTTGAGGTACGCGCGCAGCTGGAGCTGGGTGGCGTTGCCGGGGCCGCCGGTGCCGGAGTAGTGCACGACGGTCCGGAAGTGCCCCAGTACGCCCAGCGCGTCGGGCGCGCCCTGGGTGGCGACGTCCCAGACGACCGCCTTGTGACCGGCGGCCTTCAGCGCGTCGATGTAGGTCCCCGCCTGGGTGGCCTTGGCGCCCTCCTCGGCGACCACCAGGGTGTCCGCCTTGGGACGCTGGGCGACGGTGTACGTGAAGTGCGGGCTGGAGACCTTCTTGCCGTTCCTCGTCCTGCCGGTGAACCACACCTCGACCTTGTCGCCCGGCGCGCCGTCCCGCACCTTGGCCCGGTACTCGTCGAAGTAGAGGTCGTCGTCACCGCCGTAGGTCTCGCCGCCCTTCCAGTGCCGGAGCGACGCGTCATGGGTGCGGCCGCCGTTGACGCGGTACCTGAGCTCCTTGTCGCGGACCGCCTTGCGGACGACGACGGAGACCTCCTGGTCGGCGCCGCGCGTGTACGAGGTGGAGAACGTGGCCGGGGTGAAGTCGGCGGCGCTCAGGCCGACCGAGGAGACCGGCTGGTCCGGGTGGGCGGCGGTCTCGGCGACGGAGAGCGCGAACGGGATGTTCTTCACGAACTCGTCCTGGATCAGCTTCTCGTCGTCCGGGAAGTTGAAGACCGACTGGCAGTCAGCCGCGTTCCAGGCGTCGCTCGGGTCGATGTTCGAGGCCGTCTGGCAGGTCGACATCTCCGGGGTGAACATCGCCATGCCGTTGACGTTGGACGCGTGTCCGTCCGCCTCGCCGTTGGTGGTGTACAGCTCCGAGGAGACCTGCGAGTGGTAGCCGGGGATCGCCGGGTTGTCCAGGGTGCCGGCGAGCGCCTTGTAGAGGACGTCGTCCGGGGTCGGGGTGGCCACCTGCCAGCCGACACCGTAGAGCAGCAGTTCGGCGGCCGAATGGTAGTTGATGCCGTACGTGAACCCGACCCGCTTCTCGAAGGCGTCCAGCGCCTTGGTCTCGGGCTCGGACTCGGGGCTCGCGCCGCGGTAGGTCTCACTGGTGGGGTTGGGCGACGAACCCTCGTCGTCGTAGCCCCACTTGTAGCCGAAGTTGCGGTTCAGGTCGACGCCGTCACCCGTGCTGATGACACCGTCGCCGTTGACGTCCCGCAGGTTCTTCCGCCACAGACGGGTGTCGGAGTTCTGGAAGGTGTAGTCGTAGCCGTCGGGGTTGGCCGACAGCACGAACCACAGCTCGGTCGAGTCGACGATCTTCTTGACGCGCTTGTCGGTGCCGTAGTTGTCCAGGTAGTAGTGCATCAGCCGGCGGGTCATCTCCGGCGTGATCCACTCGCGCGCGTGCTGGTTGGACATGTACAGCACGGACGGCTTGGAGCCGTCCGCCGACTTCTTCGCGCCCTTGGTCAGTTTGAGCGCGAGGATGTCCTGGCCGCCGACCGTCTTCCCGATGGACTCGACCTTGGTGAGGCCGGGGTTGGCCTGGGCGGTGCGGAGGATCTCCTCCCGCAGTCCGCCGCTGCCGCCGTAGGGGCGGAAGACGCCCTGGGACGCACTGTCGACCCGGGCCTCGGCCCTGGCCGAGAGGGTGTGCTCGGTGAGGGCGACGCCCTGCTTCTTCAGCTTCCCGGCCTGCTGGTCGGTGAGGTAGAGCTCGACTTCCGTCTTCCCGGATCCGGAGACCTGGTCGCCGAGTTCGTGGCCGTCCTGGCCGGCCTTGAGCAACAGGGGAATCTGCTTCTTGGTGACGTCGGCGTGGAAGACCTTCACCTCGTCCGGGTCGGTCGTGCCCGAACCTCCGGTCTGTGCCTGTGCCACGGGTGCGAGTGCGGCTCCGCCGAGCAGGAGCGCGCCGACAGCGAGGATCGATCTCGCTCTGTGTCTCATGAACCCCCCTAGCAGTGGTCCGCCACGGCGGCGAACTCATGCCAGGCTCATGACACTTCATGATCGAGTCAAGGGCGACTCACGCTCGGCCCACGGGAACCGCACCTGCGGGCAAAAAACTGGTGCCGACGGCCCAATGGGCCGTCGGCACCACGGAACTGACGCGGGCTCAGACCGCGAGGTTGTCGGCCAGCTCGTCGGAGAGGTTGGCCTCGGTGCCCGGGATGCCGAGGTCGGAGGCCCGCTTGTCGGCCATCGCGAGCAGCCGGCGGATCCGGCCGGCCACGGCGTCCTTCGTCAGCGGCGGGTCGGCGAGCGCGCCCAGTTCCTCGAGCGAGGCCTGCTTGTGCTCCATGCGCAGCCGGCCCGCCGCCGCGAGGTGCTCGGGCACCTCGTCACCGAGGATCTCCAGGGCGCGCTGCACCCGGGCGCCGGCGGCGACGGCCGCGCGGGCGGAACGGCGCAGGTTGGCGTCGTCGAAGTTGGCGAGGCGGTTGGCGGTGGCCCGCACCTCGCGGCGCATCCGCCGCTCCTCCCAGGCCAGCACCGACTCGTGCGCGCCGAGCCGCGTCAGCAGCGCACCGATGGCGTCACCGTCACGGACGACCACCCGGTCCACCCCGCGCACCTCACGGGCCTTCGCGGCGATGGACAGCCGGCGGGCCGCGCCGACCAGGGCGAGGGCGGCCTCCGGGCCGGGGCAGGTGACCTCCAGGGAGGAGGAACGGCCGGGCTCGGTCAGCGACCCGTGGGCCAGGAAGGCACCGCGCCAGGCCGCCTCGGCGTCGCAGGTGGCCCCGGAGACCACCTGCGGGGGCAGGCCCCGGATCGGCCGGCCCCGGCCGTCCACCAGTCCGGTCTGACGGGCCAGCTGATCACCGCCCGCAACCACCCGTACGACGTAACGCGAGCCGCGGCGCAGCCCGCCGGGAGCCATCACGATCAGCTCGGAGCTGTGGCCGAAGATCTCCAGGATGTCCCGCTTGAGGCGCCGGGCCGCCATCGCGGTGTCCAGCTCCGCCTCGATCACGATGCGCCCGCTCACCAGGTGGAGGCCGCCCGCGAACCGCAGAATGGCGGAGACCTCCGCCTTCCGGCAGCAGGTCCGGGTGACGGGTAGCCGGGAGATCTCGTCCTTCACCGCTGCCGTCATCGCCATGGGCCGATCCTTCCATGCATCCGAAAAATACGGTCGTACGCGGCGGCCAACAGCTCCGGGTCATGCCGGGGTGAACCGTCGGTCCGGGCCACGGGGCCCAGCTCGACCGCGGCCCCCAGCCGCTTGGCGGCTTCGGTGAGCGAGTCGCGGTCGGGCACGGCGGCCTCGTCGGCCAGCACCACGTCCAGGGCGAGTTTAGGGGCGTGTCGCCCCAAAACCTCCAAATGACGCTGCGGGGAGAAGCCTTCGGTTTCTCCCGGCTGGGGTGCCAGGTTCAGGGACAGGACCTTACGGGCTTTCGTCTCGGTGAGCGCGTCACTCAGCTCGGGGACGAGCAGGTGCGGGATCACCGACGAGAACCAGGAACCGGGACCGAGCACCACCCAGTCCGCGTCCAGCACCGCCTCGACGGCCTCCGGTACGGCCGGCGGGTCGTGCGGCACCACGTGCACCGACTGCACCTCGCCGGGTGTCAGCGCCACGGTGGCCTGGCCCCGGACGATGTCCACCTCGTCCGGCCGCTCCGGATCGTGCCCCTTGACCAGCGCTTGCAGCTCCAGCGGTACCGCGGACATGGGCAGCACCCGCCCGTGCGCGCCGAGCAGCTTGCCGACCAGGTCCAGGGCCTGCACATGGTCGCCGAGCTGTTCCCACAGGGCGACGATCAGCAGGTTGCCGACCGCGTGCTCGTGCAGGTCGCCCTTGGACTGGAAGCGGTGCTGGATGACCCGGGCCCAGGTCTGGCCCCAGTCGTCGTCCCCGCACAGCGCGGCGAGCGCCTTGCGAAGATCACCCGGGGGGAGCACACCCAGCTCGTCGCGGAGCCGCCCGCTGGAGCCGCCGTCGTCGGCGACGGTGACGACGGCGGTGAGGTCACCGGTGATCCGGCGCAGCGCGGCGAGCGAGGCGGACAGACCCATGCCACCGCCCAGGGCGACCACCTTGGGCTGGGTGCCCCGACGGCGCGGCCGGGCGCCTCGGACCTCGACGGGACGGCCCGCGCGGCTTTCGGGAACCATCCGGCGGAGCCTGCCCAGCCGCGAAGAACGTCCGGTCACTCGCGCCCCATGTCCCGGTGCACGACTACGGTCTCCACTCCCTCGGCGGACAGGCGGGCGGCGAGCTTCTCCGACACGGCGACCGAGCGGTGCTTGCCGCCCGTGCAGCCGATGGCGATGGTCACGTACCGCTTGCCCTCGCGCCGGTACCCGGTCGCGATCAACCGCAGCAGCTCGGCGTACCGGTCGAGGAACTCCTTGGCGCCCGGCTGGTTGAAGACGTACGCCGACACCTCCTCGTTGAGACCGGTGTACGGACGCAGCTCGGGCACCCAGTGCGGGTTGGGCAGGAACCGCATGTCGGCGACCAGGTCGGCGTCGACCGGCAGGCCGTACTTGAACCCGAACGACATCACCGTCGCCCGCAGCTCGGGCTCCTCCTCGCCGGCGAACTGGGCGTCCATCTTGGCGCGCAGTTCGTGCACGTTGAGGCTGGAGGTGTCGATCACCAGGTCGGCGTCGCCGCGCAGCTCGCGCAGCAGCTCCCGCTCGGCGGCGATGCCGTCCACGATCCGGCCGTCGCCCTGGAGCGGGTGCGGGCGGCGCACCGACTCGAAGCGGCGGACCAGGGCGTCGTCGGACGACTCCAGGAAGACGATCCGGCGGGTGACGGCCCGGCTGTCGAGGTCGGCGAGGGACTCCCGCAGGTTGTCGAAGAAACGCCGGCCGCGTACGTCCACGACGACCGCGATCCGCGCCACGTTGCCCTGGGAACGGGCACCGAGCTCCACCATGGTGGGGATCAGGGCGGGCGGCAGGTTGTCGACGACGAACCAGCCGAGGTCCTCCAGGCACTTCGCCGCCGTCGAACGGCCGGCCCCGGACATACCGGAGATGATCACCAGCTCGGGGATGGCCGCCTCGGCGGCCCCGGCCGGGGTGACGTCCGTACTCACTTCTGCTCCGTTTTCCTGGACCGCTTCCGCTTCCTGCGGCTGATCCTGGCGCGCCTCGTTGTGCGTTTCCTCTGGCTCGCCCTGTGATTCGCTGAACGCCGGATCTCGTCCGGCTGTGGGCTGTGCGTCGCGCTCGGTCATCTCTCCTGCCCCCGTCGATCGTCCGGGGCGCCCGCGGGTACGGGCTCCCCCGAGGCGTCCGCCGTCGTCTCGGGCGCCTCGTCTTCCCTGTCTTCCATGATCTCTCCCGTCGCCGTGTTCACGGCGGGTGCGGCCGGGGCCGCCTGGGCGAGGGCCGCGGCGATGGTCTCGGCCGTCTTGCGGCCTATCCCGGGGACTTCCTGGATCTGTTCGATTGTGGCGGACCGCAGCTTCTTCACCGAGCCGAAATGCTTGATCAACGCCTGTTTGCGGGTCTCGCCGAGGCCCGGTACGTCGTCCAGGGGGCCGGCACGGAAACGCTTGGCCCGCTTGGTGCGCTGATAGGTGATCGCGAAGCGGTGCGCCTCGTCACGGACACGCTGGAGCAGATAGAGGCCCTCACTGCTGCGGGGCAGCACCACCGGATCCTCGTCCTCGGGCAGCCAGACCTCTTCGAGGCGCTTGGCGAGACCGCAGACGGCGATGTCGTCGATGCCGAGCTCGTCGAGCGCCCGCTTGGCGGCGGCGACCTGCGGGCGGCCACCGTCGACGACCACGAGCTGGGGCGGGTACGCGAACTTCTTGGGCCGGCCGTCCTCGTCCTTGAAGCCGTTGACCGGGACGCCGTCGGGATGGGTGCCGGGGTCCGGGAAGGCGGCGTCGTCCGTGGAGGTGCCGGCGTCCGGGATTGTGCCGTCGTCCGTGGAGGTGCCGGGGGTGGCGGTGGCGGCGTCCTCGAGGGCGGCGGCGTTCTCGAGGGCGTCGTCGATGCCGTCCTCCACCCACTCGCCGGTCTTCTCCTTCTCGGCGAGGTAGCGGCGGAACCGGCGGGTGATCACCTCGTGCATGGAGCGCACGTCGTCCTGGCCGGCGAAGCCCTTGATCTGGAAGCGGCGGTACTCGTTCTTGCGCTGGAGGCCGTCCTCGAAGACGACCATGGAGGCCACCACGTCGTCGCCCTGGAGGTGGGAGATGTCGTAGCACTCGATGCGCAGCGGGGCGCTGTCCAGGTCCAGCGCGTCGGCGATCTCCTCCAGCGCGCGCGACCGGGTGGTGAGGTCGGAGGCGCGCTTCGTCTTGTGCAGGGCGAGCGCCTGAAGCGCGTTGCGCTCCACGGTCTCCATCAGGGCCTTCTTGTCGCCACGCTGCGGGATCCGCAACGAGACGTTCGAACCACGACGGCCGGTGAGCCACTCCTGGACCGGCTCCAGCGGGTCGGGCAGGGCCGGGACCAGCACCTCCTTGGGGACGGCGTCGCCGGTCTCCTCGCCGTAGAGCTGCTGTAGCGCATGCTCGACGAGGGCCCCGGTGGTGACGTCCTCCACCTTGTCCGTCACCCAGCCGCGCTGACCGCGCACCCGCCCACCGCGCACGTGGAAGATCTGGACGGCCGCCTCCAGCTCGTCCTCGGCGACGGCGATGAGGTCGGCGTCGGTCGCGTCGGCGAGCACGACCGCGTTCTTCTCCATGGCCTTCTTCAGGGCCCCGATGTCGTCGCGCAGCCGGGCGGCCCGCTCGTACTCCATCTCCTCGGCCGCCTCCGTCATCTGGTTCTCCAGACGGCGGAGGTAGGTGCCGGTGCGGCCGGCCATGAAGTCACAGAAGTCGTCGGCCAGTTCGCGGTGGTCCTCGGGGTCGATCCGGCCCACGCAGGGCGCCGAGCACTTGCCGATGTAGCCGAGCAGACAGGGGCGACCGGTGCGGGCGGCGTTCTTGAACACCCCGGCGGAGCAGGTCCGCACCGGGAACACGCGCAGCAGCAGGTCGACGGTGTCCCGGATGGCCCAGGCGTGGCCGTACGGACCGAAGTAACGCACGCCCTTCTTCTTGTGACCGCGCATCACCTGGACGCGCGGGAACTCCTCGTTCATCGTCACCGCGAGGTACGGGTAGCTCTTGTCGTCGCGGTACTTGACGTTGAACCGGGGGTCGTACTCCTTGATCCAGGAGTACTCCAGCTGGAGCGCCTCGACCTCCGTGGACACCACGGTCCACTCCACGGACGCGGCGGTCGTGACCATCGTCCGGGTGCGGGGGTGCAGGCTCGCCAGGTCCTGGAAGTAGTTCGCCAGGCGCTGGCGCAGGCTCTTCGCCTTTCCGACGTAGATCACCCGGCGGTGCTCGTCACGGAACCTGTACACCCCGGGAGAGTCGGGGATCTGTCCCGGCTTGGGGCGGTAGCTGGAGGGGTCGGCCATGTCTCACACCCTACTGGCGAGCACCGACACCGTGACGCCCTGTGGACAACCGCCGGGGCGCCGACGGCCGGGGGCCCGGGCGCCCCGGCGTCAGGGGCGTCAAGCCCATCCGGTCCGTCCGGTCCATGCGGTCCGCTCCGGTCCATGCGGTCCGATCGATCCATGCGGTCCGATCCATCCACGCGGTCCGATCGATCCATGCGGTCCGTCCGGTATGTCCGTCCGTCCCGTCCATCTGGTCCGTCCGGCAGACGATCTCGGAATCGGCCACCTCGGTGGCGTCGGGGACGGTTCCGGCACGGCCCGTGCGCGAGCCTGCTCCGAGGCGGGAGCGCAGCCGGTGCGCGGCGGCTGTGACGATTCCCAGGGAGCTTGCGCCGCTTCCTCCCCGAATCGGCCGCTTCCCGACGAACGATCTTCGACCGCCGGGACGACGACGGCACCGCCACGCCCACCCGGTGCCACCCGCGCGAGGGGGCACGCCTCGGCCAGGTGAGCGCCCTCGGCCGGACGAAGGTGTTGTCGGGGCCTGGTCAACACGCTTCAATGCGGGGGAACTCGGGGCCGCGAGCGACGGCCTGCGGACGCGGCGCACCCAAACGCGGCCGCCCCGGCACCGCCGGGGTGGCCCTGGCCCGCGCCAACGGCCTGACCAGCCGTTGAGAACCCCCAAGAGAAAGGCCCCCCTGCATGCGGCACGGCACACAGCACGCGGACGTCGCCACCGCGGAACTGGACTCGGCCCTGCGGGGTGGCCCCTTCCACGTGGCCCTGCGCGCCGCGATCGCCGCCCGCGGCCTGCCGCTCCAGCGCGTGCAGCACCATCTGTCGCGCTACGGGGTCAAAGTGGGCGTCACCAGCCTGAGTTACTGGCAGCAGGGCGCCCGCCGCCCGCAGCGCCCGGAGTCGCTGCGGGCCGTCCGCGCGCTGGAGGAGATACTCCAGCTCCCGGACGAGTCCCTGATACGTCTCCTGGCCGAGAGCGACCAGGGCACCGCCGTGCGGCGCCCCGCGGCCCGCTCCTACCGCTCGCTGGTCGAGGCGTCGGACGTCATCGACCGGCTCCAGGCCGAGCTCGACTGGTCCCTCGACGGTGGCCTGCACACCTTGGGGCACCACGAGCGGGTGCGGATCGGCGCCCACCGCGAACTGGCCGCCCGCGAGTCGCAGCACATCGTCCGCGCCCACCGGGACGGCATCGACCGCTTCGTGGCCGTCCACCACGGTGACCCCGGTTGTGCCCCGCGGCGCATGAGCGTGCACGCGCTGGAGAACTGCCGGACGGGCCGGGTCCGTTCGGACCAGGAGACCGGCCTGCTCGTCGCCGAACTCCTCTTCGGCACCCGGCTGCGCTCCGGCGACACCTTCCTCTTCCGTTACGCCGTCGAGGACGGCACGGCCGGTGTCTCCCGCGAGTACGTCCGCGGCTTCGGCTTTCCCGGCGGTCAGTACACCCTCCAGGTCCGCTTCACCTCCGAAGCGCTGCCGGCCCGGTGCCACCGGTTCGCCCAGCACTCGGCCGCGGCCCCGCGCAGTGGCCGGCAGAACCTGCCGCTGAGCGGGCTGCACCGCTCCGTCCACCTGGTCGAGCCCCGGGTACGGCCGGGCCTGCTGGGCATCGGCTGGGACTGGGACTGACCCCGATCGGCCGCCACTGGTCCGGATCGGCTCGGCCACTGGTCCGGATCGCCGGTCCCGGTGCGGTTCGGCCGCCCCTGGTCCGGATGGGCCGGCGCTGATGCGGCGGAGGAGCGGCCTCGGCCCTCCGCCTCAGGCGCCGGGCCCGGCGACGAGCCGGCCGTTCGCCGTCTTGACCGGCAGTTCGTTCAGCGGCTCGGTGGCCGGTGACCGCACCACCTTCCCGGTCAGGGCGTCGAACTCACTGCCGTGGCAGGGACAGACCAGCGTCGTCCCCTGGAGCTTGTTGATCGGGCACCCCGCGTGCGTGCAGATGGTGCTGTACGCCTTCAGCGCACCGTCGCCGGACCGGCTGACGACGACGTTGTGGTCCCGGTAGAGCTTGGCGGCGCCCTTGGCGACCTCGTTCTCGGCCCCGAGGTCGACCGGCGCGGTCGGTGTCGCGTCCGCCGCGGCTCCACCGGCGGGCGCCGAGCAGGCGGCCAGTCCCAGTCCGGCGACCGGCACGGCCGCCGTCCCGCGCAGGACGGTACGACGGCTCGCGGAGGGACGGGACGGCATGCGGGCTCCAGGTGGGTCGAGGGTGTGCAGGGCGACGATACCTGGGCCGGTCTGTCCCGCTTCGGGACGGGTCGGGGTGCGCGGGACGGCACGCGTCGTGGTGCGTAAACGCTTGCGTAAGCGTTTACGCGGCGATGCCGGATGAGATAGCTTCCCCGGGCGGGAAGCGGAGAAGGGGGAACCATGCCCACCATGGCCGACGTGGCCCGGAGTGCCGGTGTCTCCGTGGCGACCGTGTCCCACGTGCTGAACGAGACACGCCCGGTGCTGCCGCACACCCGCCAGGCCGTGCTCGACGCCATCGAGGAGCTGGGCTACACCCCGAACACCCTCGCCCGCTCCCTGGTGACCTCCCGCACCCGCTCCATCGGGCTCGCGGTGTCGGCGATCAGCAACCCCTATTTCACGGAGATCCTCCAGGGTGTCGAGGCCGCCGCCCTGAAGCACGGCTACAGCCTGCTCATCGCCGATCCGCACGAGGACCCCGACCACGAACTCAAGGTCGTCCAGCTTCTCCATGAGCGGCGCGTCGACGGCATGATCGTCGCTCCCTCCGCCGCCCCGGGCGAGCTCCTCACCTATCTCGGCCGCCATGCCGTGCCGACGGTCTTCCTCGACCGGGTGATCGACGGTCGTCCCGACGCCGCTCCGCGCTTCGATCAGGTCTGCGCCGAGAACACCGAACCGACGGCCCGGCTCGTCACCCACCTCGCCGGGCTGGGGCACCGCCGGATCGGCCTGGTGGCGGGGCTGCCCGGGCTGAGCACCAGCGACGAGCGGATCACCGGATACCGGCAGGGGCTTGCCACCTCCGGGCTGGCCCTGGACGAACGGCTGATCGTCCCCGGCAACTCGGAGTCAGCCGGAGCCGAGCGGGCCGTCGCCGCCCTGCTGGGGCTTGCCGCGCCGCCCTCCGCCCTCGTCACCGCGAACAACGCGATGACCATCGGTGCCCTGCGCGCCCTCGACGCCCGTGGTCTGCGCGTCCCCGACGACATCGCGTTGTGCTGCTTCGACGACTTCGCCTGGGCCGATCTCTTCTCGCCGCGGCTCACCGCCATCGCCCAGCCCAGCAGGGAGATCGGTGCCGAGGCGGTCCGGGTGCTCCTGGAACGGCTGGCCGCACCCGGCCGGCCGGCCCGGACCGTACGCCTCCCGTGCGCTTTCGTGCACCGGACCTCGTGCGGGTGTCCAGGAGGGGACGGGAGGGCCGCCCCGGCCCGCGAACGCTCAGAGCCAGAGCACCCAGAGCACCCAGAGGAAGGAACCCTGTCGTGATCGTCGTCGCCGGTGAAGCACTGATCGACCTGGTACCGCAGGGCACGGGCGCCCTCGCCGCCCTGCGGCCGGCGCTCGGCGGTGGCCCGTACAACACGGCCGTGGCGCTCGGCCGCCTCGGCTCCCCCACCGCGTTCTGCTCCCGTGCCTCGCGGGACGCGTTCGGCGAGGCCCTGCTGAACGGGCTGCGGCGGGCCGAGGTGGACGTCTCCCTCGTGGAGCGCGGCACGGAACCGACGACCCTGGCGGTCGCCACCGTCGACCCGCGGGGTTCCGCCTCCTACTCCTTCTACGTCGACGGCACGGCCGACCGCCTGTTCACCGCCCCCGCCGCCCTGCCCGCCGCCACCCGTGCCGTCTCCTTCGGGACGCTGTCGCTCGCCCTGGAGCCGGGGGCGAGCGCCTACGAGGAACTGATGCGCGGCGCCGCGGCGCAGGGCCTGTTCACCGCCCTCGACCCGAACATCCGGGCGGGTCTGATCCCGGATCCGGACGCCTATCGGGCCCGGTTCGAGAGCTGGCTGCCCTCGGTGACGCTCCTCAAGCTCTCCGAGGAGGACGCGCTGTGGCTGGGCGGTACCCCGCGCGAATGGCTGGCGTCGGGCCCGTCGGCCGTGGTGATCACCCACGGTGGGGACGGCCTCAGTGCCTTCACCCGGGACGGCGCCGAGTATGCCGTGCCGGGTGAGGAGGTCGCCGTCGTGGACACGATCGGCGCCGGTGACACCGTGAACGCGGCTCTGCTGCACGGTCTGGCCGCCAGGGACGCGCTGTCGGCCGAGGCGCTCCTGGGACTGGACGCCGAGGGCTGGACCGGGCTGCTGCGCTTCGCGGCCCGGGCGGCCGCGATCACCTGCTCCCGCGCGGGTGCGGAGCCTCCGTACGCCTTCGAGCTCGGGAGTCCGTGAACTCGCGAACCTGTCAAGGACGTTCGGCCGCTGTTGCCGCTGTTTCCACTGTTGAGGAGTCAAGGTTCGCCGTGGCCGCAGTGATCGAGCGGCTGACTGTGCAACGCGCGGTGCCCCGCGGGAAGTTCCCGCGGGGCACCGCACATTTCCGGATTTGTCGAAGCCTGTGATCCCGTGGCCTCAGGCCTTGCGGGCTCGCGTCGTCTTCTTCGCGGGCGCCGCCTTCTTGGTGACTCCGGCCGCCTTCTTCGTGGCCGTGTTGTTGGCGGTCGTGGCCGTCGCCGTCTTCTTCGCCGCCGACCTGGCCGCGACCGTCTTCTTCGCCGCCGTCTTGCGCGGAGCCTTCACCGAGCTGGCGTCGCTGACGCGGTCGGCGCCCAGGATCTCGCGCAGGAACTTGCCGGTGTGGCTGGCCGGAACGCCGGCGACCTCCTCGGGCGTGCCCTCGGCGACGACCAGTCCGCCGCCGGCGCCGCCCTCCGGACCCATGTCGACGACCCAGTCCGCGGTCTTGATCACGTCGAGGTTGTGCTCGATGACGATGACCGTGTTGCCCTTGTCGACAAGACCGGAGAGGACCTTCAGCAGCTTGCTGATGTCCTCGAAGTGCAGACCGGTGGTCGGTTCGTCGAGGACGTAGACGGTCCGCCCGGTGGAGCGGCGCTGGAGCTCACTGGCGAGCTTCACGCGCTGTGCCTCACCGCCGGACAGCGTGGTCGCGGACTGGCCCAGGCGGACGTAGCCGAGGCCGACGTCCTTGAGCGTGTTGAGGTGGCGGGCGATCGAGGGGACGGCCTCGAAGAACGCCGTGGCCTCCTCGATCGGCATGTTCAGGACCTCGGCGATGGACTTGCCCTTGTAGTGGACCTCCAGGGTCTCCCGGTTGTACCGGGCTCCGTGGCAGACCTCGCACGGGACGTAGACGTCCGGGAGGAAGTTCATCTCGATCTTGATGGTGCCGTCGCCCGCGCAGTTCTCGCAGCGGCCGCCCTTGACGTTGAAGGAGAAACGGCCGGGCAGGTAGCCGCGGACCTTCGCCTCGGTGGTCTCCGCGAACAGCTTGCGGATGTGGTCGAAGACGCCGGTGTAGGTCGCCGGGTTGGACCGCGGGGTGCGGCCGATGGGCGACTGGTCGACGTGCACGACCTTGTCGACGAGGTCGTCGCCGTCCACGCGCGTGTGCCGGCCCGGCACGTTGCGCGCGCCGTTCAGCTCGCGGGCCAGGTGCGTGTAGAGGATGTCGTTGACCAGCGTCGACTTGCCGGAGCCGGACACGCCCGTGACGGCCGTGAACACACCCAGCGGGAAGGAGACGTCGATGTCCTGGAGGTTGTTCTCCCGGGCCCCGTGCACGGTGAGCCGGCGCGACGGGTCCCGCGGGCGGCGGATGTCGGGCAGCGGGATCGACTTCTTGCCGGACAGGTACTGACCGGTCTGCGACTCGGCGTTGTCCAGCAGTTCCTTCAGGGAGCCGCTGTGCACGACCTTGCCGCCGTGCTCGCCGGCGCCGGGACCGATGTCGACGACCCAGTCGGCGACCTTGATGGTGTCCTCGTCGTGCTCGACGACGATGAGGGTGTTGCCCATGTCACGCAACCGGACCAGGGTCTCGATCAGCCGGTGGTTGTCGCGCTGGTGCAGGCCGATGGACGGCTCGTCGAGGACGTACAGGACACCGACGAGACCGGAGCCGATCTGGGTGGCCAGCCGGATGCGCTGGGCCTCGCCGCCGGAGAGGGTGCCGGCCGCGCGGTTGAGCGAGAGGTAGTCGAGGCCGACGTCGACCAGGAACCGCAGCCGCTCGTTGACCTCCTTGAGTACGCGCTCGGCGATCTTCTTGTCGCGCGCGTTGAGCCTGAGCTCGCCCAGGAAGTCCGCGCAGTCGCTGATCGACATCGCGGCGACCTCGGCGATCGACTTCTCCATGATCGTGACCGCGAGCACGATCGGCTTCAGGCGCGTGCCCTGACAGGTCGGGCAGGGCACCTCGCGCATGTAGCCCTCGAAGCGCTCGCGGCTGGCGTCGCTCTCGGCCTCGCTGTGCCGGCGCTTGACGAACGGCACCGCGCCCTCGAAAGGCGTGGTGTACACGCGCTCACGGCCGTACCGGTTGCGGTAGCGGACCTCGATCTGGGTCTTGTGACCGTAGAGCAGGGCCTTCTTCGCGCGCTGCGGGAGCCCGGCGAAGGGGATGTCGGTGCGGAAGCCCAGCGCGTCCGCGAGGGCGCCGACCAGGCGGCCGAAGTAGTCCTTGGTGTGGCCGTGCGACCAGGGGTGGATGGCGCCCTCGTCGAGGGACTTGTCCTCGTCCGGGACGATCAGCTCCGGGTCGACCTCCATGCGCGTGCCGATGCCGGTGCACTCGGGGCAGGCGCCGAAGGGCGAGTTGAAGGAGAAGGAGCGGGGCTCCAGTTCCTCGAAGGAGAGGTCGTCGTAGGGGCAGTACAGGTGCTCCGAGTACATGCGCTCGCGCTCGGGGTCGTCCTCGGGGAGGTCGACGAAGTCGAGCACGACCATGCCGCCGGACAGGCCGAGCGCGGTCTCCACGGAGTCGGTGAGGCGGCGCTTGGCGGTGTCCTTCACCGTGAGGCGGTCGACGACCACCTCGATGGTGTGCTTCTCCTGCTTCTTCAGGGTCGGCGGCTCGGAGAGCTGGACGGTCGTGCCGTCCACGCGCGCGCGGCTGTAGCCCTTGGTCTGCAAATCGGCGAAGAGGTCGACGAACTCGCCCTTGCGCTCGCGCACCAGCGGCGAGAGCACTTGGAACCGGCTGCCCTCGGGCAGCTCCAGCACCTTGTCCACGATGGCCTGCGGCGACTGGCGCGAGATCGGGCGGCCGCACTCGGGGCAGTGCGGCTTGCCGATGCGCGCGAAGAGCAGCCGCAGGTAGTCGTAGACCTCGGTGATGGTGCCGACCGTCGAGCGCGGGTTGCGCGAGGTCGACTTCTGGTCGATGGACACCGCCGGGGACAGGCCTTCGATGAAGTCCACGTCCGGCTTGTCCATCTGCCCGAGGAACTGGCGGGCGTACGAGGAGAGCGACTCCACGTAGCGACGCTGGCCCTCGGCGAAGATCGTGTCGAAGGCCAGGGACGACTTGCCCGACCCGGACAGACCCGTGAAGACGATGAGCGAGTCACGAGGCAGGTCGAGCGAGACGTTCTTCAGGTTGTGCTCGCGCGCGCCACGGACGATGAGACGGTCGGCCACAGCCGGTCCGCACCTTTCTTGAGAGAAGTGACAGGGGCAGGGCCCCGTGCTTCTTCAGACTAGGGGGAGCCACTGACAACGCCGGTCGGATTCTGGATGCGTAAACAATCCCGGACCATCCAGCATGCCCGACGCCACCACCGACGATATAGCACGTGCATTCGATTTACGGCTCCCGCCGGAAACCTTCACCCGAAGGTGGGGCGGGGCTACTGTCAGCCCCATGATTGATCACGCTCATGACCTGGCGTCTGTACGGGAAGCGACGGAGCGACTCCTCACCGCAGCCGCCGGACTGGACAACGCGTCTGTGGCGCGACCGTCACGGCTGCCCGGCTGGACGGTCGGCCACGTCTTGGCCCACCTCGCCCGCAACGCGGACGCGCTCGGCAACGTCCTCGACGGACGCCCCATGTACCCCTCCGCCGAGGCGCGGGACGCCGACATCGAGCGGGACGCGCCGCGCCCGCTCGACGCGCAGCTCGCGGACCTGCGCGAGAGCGACGCCCGGTTCCGGGCCCACGGCACCGCGCCCGCGGACTGGACGCGCTCGGTGGAGCTGCGCAACGGGGTCATCGACGTGGCCGCGCGGGTGCCGTTCCGGCGCTGGATCGAGGTCGAGCTGCACCACGTCGACCTCGGGATGGGGTACGAGCTGGAGGATGTCCCGGCGGACTTCGCGGAACGGGAGATCGACTTCCTCGCGGAACGCTTCGGCGGACACCGTGACGTGCCGTCCGTCGGGCTGCGCAGCAGCGACGGCCGGGCCTGGACGACGGGCGGCGGCGCGCCGGGAGGCCCGATCGGGGTCGAGGGGACCGCCGCCGACCTGCTCGGCTGGCTCGCCGGGCGCCGCGACGGCTCGGCCCTGACGGTGACGGGCGGCGCCCTGCCGGCGCTTCCGCCGCTGTAGCACGCGGCGCCGCGCCGGGTCCGACGGCTATAGGCTGACCGCCATGACGTACAGCGGAGAGGTCACGGTCGGCGGTCCTGCGGACGTGCACGAGCTCAAGGACCTGATGATCACCAAGATCGCGGTCGGGCCGATGGACAACAACGCCTACCTGCTGCGCTGCCGCGCGACGGACGAGCAGCTGCTGATCGACGCGGCCAACGACGCGGAGACGCTCCTGGGCACGATCGGTGACGACGGCATCGCGTCCGTCGTCACCACGCACCAGCACGGCGACCACTGGCAGGCGCTGGCCGAGGTGGTCGCCGTCACCGGCGCGCGGACGTACGCGGGCCGCGAGGACGCCGACGGCATCCCGGTCACCACCGATGTCCCCGTCGACGACGGCGACGTCATCCGGGTCGGCCAGGTCGAACTCACCGCCCGCCACCTGGTCGGCCACACCCCCGGCTCCATCGCCCTGGTCTACGACGACCCGCACGGCCATCCGCACGTCTTCACCGGTGACTGCCTCTTCCCCGGCGGCGTCGGCAACACGCGCAAGGACCCGAAGGCCTTCGCGAGCCTGATCCACGACGTCGAGACGAAGATCTTCGACGCGCTGCCGGACGAGACCTGGGTGTACCCGGGGCACGGCAACGACACCACGCTGGGCTCGGAACGCCCGCACCTGCCGGAGTGGCACGCGCGCGGGTGGTGAGCGAAGCGGCTCACGCGGCGAGCGGAGGGCGCGGGTGGTGAGCCCGGGGCGCGTAGGTCCAAACGCGCGCCCCGTGTGAACAGTTCGCACACGCCGGAGCCGGGCGCACGCTCCCCGCGTGCGTGCTCGCGCGGTCAACTGGTGGCAGCCCCGCACAGGATGACGGCTCCTGCGCGGTACGGGCCGCCGGTCTTCATTCCCCGCCCTCGACCGGCGGCCCCGGCACGTCCGTCCACCCGGCGGACAGCGGCGTTCACAAGACCGCAACACCCGTTCCCAGTATGCGGACAAATACCCGCTTGACCTGGACAAACGCGGCGTTCGCTGTCACTCTCCCGCCATGCACCCTGCCCCGAGCGCACTGCGTAGCGCTGTCGCCGCCGCCACCATAGCCCTGCTCGCCACCGCTGTCGGCTGTGCTCCGCAGCCGGACGACAAGGCGTCCGGCGGATCCTCCTCGTCGGCCTCCGCGGCCGGAAGCACCTGCGCCAAGGGCAAGTTGGCCACCCGGACCAGCGGCAAGCTGACGATCGCGACGGACGAGCCGGCGTACGAGCCGTGGTTCAAGGACGACAAGCCCGCCAACGGCGAGGGCTTCGAGTCGGCGGTCGCGTACGCCGTGGCGAAGCAGCTGGGGTACGACAAGAGCGCGGTCGTCTGGCAGAGCGTGCCGTTCAACAAGGCGTTCGCGCCCGGCGTGAAGACCTTCGACTTCGACATCAACCAGGTGTCCATCAGCACCGAGCGCAAGAAGGCCGTGGACTTCTCGTCCGGTTACTACGACGTGCGCCAGGCTGTGATCGCGCTCAAGGGCAGCAAGGCCGCCAAGGCGACGAGCATCGCCGACCTCAAGGGCCTCAAGCTGGGCGCCCAGGTCGGCACGACGAGCCTGAACTACATCAGCGACGTGGTGAAGCCGTCCCAGGAGGCGGCCGCGTACTCCAAGAACGACCAGGCCATCTCGGCACTCAAGAACGGCCAGGTGGACGCGATCGTCACCGACCTGCCGACCGCGTTCTACGTCACCGCGGCCCAGGTGACGAACGCGAAGATCGTCGGTCAGTTCGAGAACCAGAGCGGCACGCCCGAACAGTTCGGGCTCGTCCTGGACAAGGGCAGCGACCTCACGTCCTGCGTGTCGTCGGCCGTGGACAGCCTGCGCGAGGACGGCACGCTGGCGAAGCTGGAGAAGCAGTGGCTGTCCGACGCCGTCGACGCGCCGGTGCTCAAGTGACGGTCACGAAGGCCGAGTCCGGGGAGGACTCCGGCGAAGACGGAATGCGCGACACGTACGTCCCCTCGCAGCGACGCCTGGACCGCGAGCGTCACAAGCGCGTCCGCGCGCGGCGCGCGACCGCGATCGCCGCGCTGTCCACCCTGGTCACGGCCGTCGTCCTGTACCTGGTCGTGGTCAGCGCGCCGGGCTGGGAGCGCACCAAGGAGACCTTCTTCGACGGGCAGTACGCGCGCGAGGCCCTCCCGAAGGTCCTCGACGGTCTCTGGCTCAACATCCGGCTGCTGCTGATCTGCGGTGTGCTGGTGCTCGTGCTGGGCATGTTGATCGCCATCGCCCGGACGCTGCCGGGACCCGTCTTCTTCCCGCTGCGGGCACTGGCGGCGGCCTACACGGACTTCTTCCGCGGTCTGCCGCTGATCATCAACCTGATGATCGTGGTCTTCGGGGTGCCGGCGCTGCGCCTCCAGGGCGTGACCGTCGATCCCGTGCTCCTGGGCGGTACGGCGCTGACGCTGACGTACTCCGCGTACGTCGCCGAGGTGTTCCGCGCGGGCATCGAGTCGGTGCACCCCTCACAGCGCGCCGCGGCCCGCTCGCTGGGACTGACCAACCGGCAGGCGCTGCGCCACGTGGTGCTCCCCCAGGCGGTACGCCGCCAGGTGCCGCCCCTGCTGAACGACCTGGTGTCGCTTCAGAAGGACACCGGGCTGGTGTCGATCGGCGGTGCGATCGACGCCGTACGGGCGTCCGACATCATCGCCCAGCGCAGCCTCAACTACACCCCGTACATCGTCGCCGGGCTGGTCTTCGTGGCGCTGACCATCCCGATGACGCGATTCACGGACTGGGTGACGGCCCGGATGGACCGGCAGCGGGCCCAGGGAGGAGCGATATGAGCGACGCGCCCGTCCTGCGCATGGAGTCCGTCCGCAAGACGTTCGGGGACTCGGTCGTCCTGCGGGACGTGGACCTGGCGGTCGCCCCGCACACGGTGACCGCGCTGATCGGTGCCTCCGGCTCCGGCAAGTCGACGCTGCTGCGCTGCGCGAACCTCCTGGAGGAGATCGACGACGGCGCGATCTGGCTGGACGACGAGGAGATCACCGACCCGCGTGCCGACCACGACGCGGTCCGGCGCCGGATCGGTGTCGTCTTCCAGGCCTACAACCTCTTCCCGCACATGACCGTGCTGGACAACATCACGCTGGCGCCCCGCCGGGTGCACGGGGTCTCCCGCGCGGAGGCCGAGGAACGGGCCAGGGAGCTGCTGGAGCGCCTGGGGCTGGGTGGCAAGGCGGACGCCTACCCGGACCGGCTGAGCGGCGGCCAGCAGCAGCGGGTGGCCATCGTGCGCGCCCTGGCGGTACGGCCCCGGCTGCTGCTGCTCGACGAGATCACGGCCGCCCTCGACCCGGAGCTGGTCGGCGAGGTGCTGACCGTGGTGCGTGGTCTGAAGGACGAGGGCATGACCATGGTGCTGGCGACGCACGAGATGGGCTTCGCCCGGGACGTCGCCGACCAGGTCTGCTTCCTCGACGGCGGTGTCGTCCTGGAACGCGGCAGCGCGGAGCAGGTGTTCGGCGACCCGCAGCAGGAGCGCACTCAGCGCTTCCTGCGGCGGATCGTGGAGGCCGGGCGCCTCTGAGGCGCTACGCCTCGGCGGTGGCGGCGCCGGCCAGTGCCGCCACCCGCTCCACCCCGAACACGTAGCCCTGCACGCCGCATCCCGCGATCACGCCGTCGGCGCGCAGGGACACGTAGGAGTGGTGCCGGAACGACTCCCGCTTGTGGATGTTGGAGATGTGGACCTCCAGCACGGGCAGCCCGTCACAGGTGTTGAGGGCGTCCAGGATCGCGACCGAGGTGTGCGAGTAGGCACCCGGGTTGATGACGATCCCGCAGTGGCCGAGGCGCGCCTCGTGGATCCAGTCCACCAGTTCGCCCTCGTGGTTGGACTGCCGGAAGTCCACGGTGCCGCCGTGCGCGGCCGCCGCCTCGGCGCACAGGGCCTCGATGTCGGCGAGCGTGTCGGAGCCGTAGATCTCCGGCTGGCGCTGGCCGAGCAGGTTCAGGTTGGGCCCGTTGAGGATCATGATCGGGGCGTTGGCCAGGGAGCGGGGCACGATTCCTCCGGGTCCGATTTACTGGTGAACGGCCCTGGGAGGACCGCGGCTCAGACCGGTTTATCACGGTGCGCCGGGGCGCCTACGAAGGACGTCGTGCGCCCCGTAACCCATGATCACTGTGGGTGGTTGACGCGGCATGCGCGATGTACGCACCGTAAGGGCCCCCTCGATGCTGCGGCTGGCGGCGGCCTCGCTCGCCGGGACCGCGATCGAGTTCTACGACTTCTTCGTCTACGGGACGGCGGCGGCGCTCGTCCTGGGGCCGTTGTTCTTCCCGACGTTCTCGCCGGTCGCGGGGACGCTGGCGGCGTTCGGGACGTTCGGCGTGGGGTTCGTGGCCCGGCCGCTGGGTTCCATGCTGTTCGGGCACCTCGGGGACCGGCGCGGCCGGCGGCCCGTACTGGTCCTGTCCCTGCTGCTGACCGGCGCCTCGACGGTCGCCGTCGGGTGCGTGCCGTCGTACGCCACGGTCGGCGTCGCGGCTCCCGTGCTGCTGCTGGTGCTGCGGTTCCTCCAGGGGCTGGGGCTCGGCGGCGAGTGGGGCGGGGCGGTGCTGCTGACCGCGGAGCACGCGCCTGCCGGGCGGCGTGCCCTGTGGTCGAGCTTTCCGCAGATCGGTCCGGCCGTCGGCTTCCTGCTCGCCAACGGCGTGATGCTGGCCCTGTCGGCGCTGCTGTCGGACGCGCAGTTCGCGCAGTGGGGATGGCGGGTGCCGTTCTGGGCGGCGGGCGCGCTGGCGCTGAGCGGGCTGTGGCTGCGTTCCTCGCTCGCCGAGAGCCCACGGTTCCTGGAGATCGACGACCACGCGCGGATGCCGCTCGCCGAGGTCGTACGGCACCACTGGCGGCTGGTGCTGCTGACGGCGGGGGCGCTGGCCGTCGGGTACGCGGTGTTCTACACGGTGACGACCTGGTCGCTGGCGTACGGGACGGAGCGGCTCGGGGTGAGCCGTACCGTCATGCTGGTCTGCGTCATGGCCGCCGTGGTGGTGAAGGGCTCGCTCACACCGGTGATGGCGCTGCTCGGCGACCGATACGGGCGGCGGCCGCTGTGCCTGGCGGGATGCGCGGCGTCGGCGCTGTGGTCGTTCCCGATGGTGGCCCTGCTGGCCACCGGCGAACCACTGCTGATGTTCCTGGGGTTCACGGGTGCGCTCATCGGCTTCATCACCATGTTCTCGGTGATCGCCGCCTACCTGCCGGAGTTGTACGAACCTCGGGTGCGCTGCACCGGTGCCGCCGTCGGCTACAACCTGGGCGGGGTGCTCGGGGGTGCGCTCACACCGATCGCGGCGACGGCGCTGGCGCAGCACGGTGGGCGGGTGCCCTGGGGTGTGGGGGCGTATCTGACGGCCGTCGCGCTGCTGAGCCTCGGCTGCTTCGCGATGCTGCCGGAGACCCGCCCGGTGCCGGCCGTCGAGCCGGTCACCGGACGGAAGCACGCTACGGGTTGACCGCCAGCTCCAGATAGGCGAGGAACAGCACCAGGTGGACCCCGCCCTGTAGCGGTGTCGCCCGGCCGGGCACGACGGTCAGGGAGCTGACCACCACCGTCAGCAGGAGCAGCAGCATGTCGGTGGAGCCGAGGCCGAGGACCAGGGGGCCGGAGAGCCAGACGGAGGCGAGGGCCACCGCGGGGATGGTCAGGCCGATGCTGGCCATGGCCGAGCCGAGCGCCAGGTTGAGGCTGGTCTGCACCCGGTCGCGGCGCGCTGAGCGCAGGGCCGCGATCGTCTCCGGGAGCAGCACCAGCAGCGCGATGATCACACCGACGACGGCGTGGTGCAGGCCGGCCGCCGCGACACCGGACTCGATCGTCGGCGACACGCCCTTGGCCAGTCCGACGACTCCGACCAGGGCGAGACCCAGCAGCCCGAGACTGATCCAGGCCGTCCGCGCGGACGGGGCCACGGCGTGGTCGTCGGCGGTGATCACCTCGCCCTGCCGGGTGATCGGCAGGAAGTAGTCGCGGTGCCGCACGGTCTGCGTCGCCACGAACAGGCCGTAGAGGATCAACGAGGTCAGGGCCGCGAAGGTGAGCTGTACGCCGGAGAACTCCGGGCCCGGCTTGCTGGTGGTGAAGGTCGGGAGCACCAGGCTGAGTGTGGCGAGGGTGGCCACGGTCGCGAGGGCGGCGCCGGTGCCCTCGGGGTTGAAGACAGCGGTGCCGTGCCGCAGCGACCCGACGAGCAGGCAGAGGCCGACGATGCCGTTGCAGGTGATCATGACGGCGGCGAAGACGGTGTCCCGGGCCAGGGTGGAGCTCTTGTCGCCGCCGTCGGCCATGAGGGTGACGATCAGTGCGACCTCGATGATGGTGACGGCGATGGCGAGGACCAGGGAACCGAAGGGTTCGCCGACCCGGTGGGCCACGACCTCCGCGTGGTGGACCGCTGCCAGCACGGAGGCGGCGAGGACCAGGGTCACCAGCGCGATGACCCAGCCGGGCAGATCACGTCCCCAGGTGAGAGCGAGCAGGACGACCGCGAGCACCGGCACGAGGAACGTCCACTGAGAGGTGAGCGACCTGAGCCGAGTGATCATGCAGTGATGGTTGCAGAGGCGTACATGGTTCGCATTCCGGTCCTTTCGGGTGCCGGGGGCCTGCCGTCGTACGGCACGGCCCCCGGGTCGTACGGGTTCGGTCGGGCGGGCGGTTACGTGAAGTCGGCCCGGTCGATGACGTCGCAGTCGGTGAAGGACGGCGGCCGGGTGCAGAGGGCGGCCATCCGTTCGGCGAACTTGCCGGTCTCCGGGTCGCCGCTGTTCCGCATGGCCTCCTCGTAGGAGTTGAACGCGATCACCGCGAGGTAGCGACCGGGGCGGCCCCGGTCCTCGAGGATCAGACGGTCGGTGGGGCTGTTGTCGCGGCCGGCGAGCTGGTCGGCCATCTCGTCGGCGAGGGCCTTCAGCTCGTCGATGCGGTCGGTTTCGAAGTCGATGATCTGGACGAATGTCACGGTTGCCTCCACCGGGTGGCGGCGCCCCCGACCGGGGGCACTCCGCCACCCAACGAAGCATCGGGCGCGGTGCCGCGGCAATGCGCCGGGCACCGGTCCACGGGGTGGTTGTGGCTACGTCGGACGTGGTCAGACGTCGATGCTGTCCTTCGGAGCGCCTTCACTCCGGGCCTGCGCCGCCTCGGCCGCCGCCTGCTTCCCGGAGGCCCTGAGGCTGGTGATCGTGGTGACGATCAGGACCGCGCAGATGACGCCGAGGGAGACCGGGATGCTGATCTCCGGGACATGGATGCCGGATTCGTGCAGAGCGTGCAGCACCAGCTTCACGCCGATGAAGCCGAGGATGATCGACAGGCCGTACGAGAGGTGGACCAGCTTCTTCAGCAGTCCGCCGATGAGGAAGTACAGCTGTCGCAGACCCATCAGCGCGAACGCGTTGGCCGTGAAGACGATGTACGGGTCCTGCGTCAGGCCGAAGATCGCGGGGATGGAGTCCAGCGCGAACAGGACATCGGTCGTACCGATCGCGAGCATGACGACGAGCATCGGGGTCATGACCCGCTTGCCGTTCTGCTGGATCCACAGCTTGGTGCCGTGGTAGCGGTCGGCCACACCGAACTTGCGCTCGACGGCCTTGAGCAGCTTGCTCTCCTCGAACTCCTCGTCCTCCTCGTCGGTCCGCGCCTCCTGGATCAGCTTCCAGGCCGTCCAGATGAGGAAGGCACCGAAGAGGTAGAAGACCCACGAGAAGCTGGCGAGGATCGCGGCACCGGCGGCGATGAAGACCGCGCGCAGGACCAGGGCTATGAGGACGCCGACGAGCAGCACCCGCTGCTGGTACTGCGAGGGCACCGCGAACTTCGCCATGATCAGGACGAAGACGAAGAGGTTGTCGACGCTCAGCGACTTCTCGGTGATGAAGCCGGCGAAGAACTCTCCCGCGGGCTGGCCGCCGGAGAAGAGGAGCAGGCCGAGGCCGAAGAGTCCGGCCAGGGCGATCCAGACGACGGTCCAGATTCCAGCTTCCTTGATGGACACGTCATGCGGCTTGCGGCCGATGAAGAAGTCGACCGCGATCAGGGCGGCCAGACCAAGAATGGTGAGGACCCACAGGGTCACGGATACATCCACTGCGCCTCCGGTTCGTGAACGGGCAAAGTGCCAGCGTCATCGCTGCCGGAGGTCTCTTCCACCCGAGACGGGCCGACGCCCCGGGATCCGGTCGGATCCGTATTGACGGGTACGCCGCAGCAGACAGGGAGTACTCCCCTCCGTGAGGAAAACAGTACCCCAATCACCAAGGAAAGGTAAAGCGCTTGGCAAAAGAAAGGCCAAATACACTGGTCAGAGCTCTTTACATACGCTTGGTGCGGGCTGTCACCACCTGCGTGAGGACCTGCTGGAGCACCTGGCTGCCGTCCGGCACGAGGCAGGGTTCGTACGTCCAGGCATGCCCCACCCACGGGTCGGCCAGGTGGTCGTCCGGCGCGGGGGTCAGTCGCATCAGTGAACGCCACAACGGATCGAGCAACGGGCCGTAGGCAGCCGCGTCCTCACGGTCGGCCACCAGCAGGAGGTGGACGCCGACGTCCGGCCCCTCGTCCGCGAGGTAACGCAGCTGGGTGACGGCACGGTCGTCGAAACCGTGCGGGAAGTCGTTGACGATCAGCAGTCGGCGTGAGGTGTCCAGACCGGGCGGCAGCGCGTCGGGCGCACCGCCGCGCAGCGCCATCTGCACCAGATCGACCCGCTCGGTCAGCCGCCCCAGTACGGCCGCCACACCGGCGGCGCCGGTGGCGGGTGGCTCCGCCAGGGCCCCGGTCCCGGTCAGCGGTGTGAGCGCCGACGCACCCGCGCCGGCGGGATCGACGACCTCGACCCCGAACTCCCCCACCGGATGGACGGCGAGCAGCCGGGCCGCCAGCGCCACCGCCGTGCGCATGGCGAGGTGGCGCAGCTCGCCGGTGTCCGAACCGGTCCCGTCGAGGGATCCGCTGTCGATCCACAACCCCCGCTCCAGAGGCAGCCTGATCAGCATCGGGATGCGCAGCGGGGTGCTCTCCGGCAGCCGGAGGTCGCCCAGCCGGACGGCCATCGGTGACTCGGTCGGCACCCGGTAGCCGTGCCAGACGGGGTTGTCCCAGCCGGCGTACGCCGGTGGCAGCGCGGGCTCGACGACCTCGGACTCGGCGATGAGCTGAGCGAGGTCACGGTCGAGGACGGCCCGGGCCTGGTCGACCAGCTCGGCCTGCCGGGCACGGGCCGCCTCGCGCGCGGCGTCGCCCGCCGAACCGAGGCGGCTGCGCGGATCGGAGAGGACCTGGTCCAGTTCCTTCTCCAGGCGTGACTCGGCGAAGTCGACGGCGCTGCGGTAGGCGGCGGTGGACCGGGCCAGGTCCTCGAACATGCCCCAGACCTGGTTGTAGAGGCGCTCGTCCATGGACCAGCCGACCGCGTCTCCCGCGACGGGTGGTGCGGGACCGTCCGCCACCGGGGCCGGAGCCCCTGGGCCCGGAGCCCCCGGGGCCGGTGGCGGGGAGGCCTGGCGGCGCTTCGGATGCGTGTAGTCGACGGGGCCACCGGCGGGTGACGTGGCGGCCTCCGCGATGCCGGGACCGTCGGAGACGGAGGGCCCTGCGCCGGACGCCGGCTGGGTGCCGCCCAGTTCGTCGGCAGGGGTCGGTCGCACGCTGCCGTCGGCAGGGGCCGGTCGCACGCTGCCGTCGGCAGGGGCCGGTCGGACGCTGCCGACGCCGGCTGCCCTCGGGTCGTACGACGGTCCGGCGGCGGGAGCGGTACCCGCCGGCTCGGGACCGGCGGCGGAGGCGGCGCCCGAGAGATCGGAGCCGGCGACGGACGCGGCCGTACGGCGGGTGCGGTCGGTGTCCGTCGTACGGGCCGGGACGGAGCGGGCCAGGCCCTGGGCCACCGCTTCCTCGATGCCGCGGGCGAGTTCGGCGGCCTGCGGCACGCCCTGATCGGTGAAGAGCGCGGTGAGGCCGCCCGCGTAGCCCTGGCCGACCGCGCGGACCTTCCAGGCGCCCTGCCGACGGTAGAGCTCCAGGGCGATCACGGCCGACTCGGCGTCCAGGCCGGTGAGGGTGTAGCCGGCGATCTCGGCGCCGTCGAGGCCGGTGACCGCGGCACGGGGAGCGCGGACGGCACCGAAGCGGGGCGGCCCGTCGGCAGTGGCGGGCAGGGCGATCAGGACACTCAGCCGGTGCACCGTCTCCGGCATGGCGTCGAGGTCGACGGCCAGCCGGTGTTCGGCGGCCGCCTGCCGGGAGACCTCCAGCCCGGGCAGGGTGGGCGCGCCCGGGTGGGCCACCCGGTCCGCGCCCGGCACCCGGCCGCTGTCGTCGGCGAGGGTGGCCCCGGCGACCACCGGCACGTCGGCCGAGATCCGGATCTCGATCCGGGCCCGCGAGAGCGGATGGTTCTGCCCGCGCACCAGCTCGGCCGCCATTGCCCATGTCCCCCTGTGTGTCGTGTCGTCGTGCGCCGCGGGGCCTCTTCCGGAGGACCGGCGGAGTCGTGCCCTAGAGAACCGGCAGGATCGTGGGCACGAGGTCCTGGAAGGTACGGCCCCGGGCCGGGACACCGAGGGCCGTCATCGTCCAGCCCGAGCCGGACCGGTGCACCTTCGCCATGATCTGGGCGGTGTACTCGCCGCCGCCGTCGAGCGTGTAGCGGGCGAGTTCCTGGCCGTTGGTCTCGTCGACCAGCCGGCAGAAGGCGTTCTGCACTTCCTGGAAGGTCTGGCCGGTGAACGAGTTGACGGTGAAGATGATCTGGTCGATGTGGACCGGGACGCGTGCGAGGTCGACGACGATCGCCTCGTCGTCACCGCCCTGGCCGGCGCCGCCGACGAGGTTGTCGCCGGTGTGACGGACCGAACCGTCGTCGCTCACCAGGTGGCGGAAGAACACGACGTCGACGGGCTGCTTGTCGGCGAACAGCACCGCCGAGGCGTCCAGGTCGATCTCACGGGTACGGGAGCCGAACAGCCCGCGCCGGGGCGCCGCCTTCCAGCCGAGACCCATGCGGACCGCACTCAGGGAGCCCCCGTCCTGCTTCTCCAGGCTGATGGCCTGACCCTTGGTCATGTTGACGGTCACGGCTGCGTTCCCCTCGTCGGACGTCTCCGGTCGCCGCGGCGTGCGCGGTTGTCCAAAACCCTATGCAGCGGCACTGACAGTGCCGAACCCCGGCCCGCGGTTTGTGTCGGTGTTGCAACACTTCGCGCCCTTGCCGGGGTCCGGTGGGGACTGCGGGATCAGGCCAGGCCCGCCTCCTTCATCTGGCGCAGTTCCTTCTTCATCTCCGAGACCTCGTCACGCAGCCGGGCGGCGATCTCGAACTGTAGATCCGCCGCGGCGGCGCGCATCCGCGCCGTCATCTCCTCGATCTGCTCGGTGAGTTCGGCCACCGGACGATCGGTGGGCACCGTTTCCGCGGCCTTGCCCTTCGCCGCCTTGCCGGCCTTCGCGCCCCTGGCCGCCTTGTCGCCCAGGGCCGGGACGGGGGCCTTGGCACCCTTGCCGTCCTTGGACTTGCGGTAGCCCGAGCCGAGGAGCTGTTCGGTGTCGATCTCTTCGCGCGCGATCTGCGCCACGATGTCGTTGATCTTCTTGCGCAGCGGCTGCGGGTCGATGCCGTTGGCCTTGTTGTAGGCGACCTGCTTCTCCCGGCGCCGGTTGGTCTCGTCGATGGCCTTCTCCATCGCCGGGGTGATCTTGTCGGCGTACATGTGGACCTCGCCGGAGACGTTGCGCGCCGCACGGCCGATGGTCTGGATCAGCGAGGTACCGGAGCGCAGGAAGCCCTCCTTGTCGGCGTCGAGGATCGCCACCAGGGACACCTCGGGCAGGTCGAGGCCCTCACGGAGGAGGTTGATGCCGACCAGGACGTCGTACTCGCCGGACCGCAGCTCGCGCAGCAGCTCGACCCTGCGCAGGGTGTCGACGTCACTGTGCAGGTAGCGCACCTGGATGCCGAGTTCCAGGAAGTAGTCGGTGAGGTCCTCGGCCATCTTCTTGGTGAGGGTGGTGACCAGGACCCGTTCGTCCTTCTCGGTGCGCTTGCGGATCTCGTGCACCAGGTCGTCGATCTGCCCCTCGGTGGGTTTGACCACGACCTGGGGGTCGACGAGGCCGGTGGGGCGGATGATCTGCTCGACGACGCCGTCCCCGCGGGAGAGCTCGTACGTGCCGGGCGTCGCCGACAGGTACACGGCCTGACCGATCCGCTCCTGGAACTCCTCCCACTTCAGGGGCCGGTTGTCCAGGGCCGAGGGCAGCCGGAAACCGTGGTCCACGAGGGTGCGCTTCCGGGAGGCGTCGCCCTCGTACATGGCGCCGATCTGCGGCACGGTGACGTGCGACTCGTCGATGACGAGCAGGAAGTCGTCCGGGAAGTAGTCGAGCAGGGTGTTGGGCGGGGAGCCGGGCAGGCGGCCGTCGAAGTGCATCGAGTAGTTCTCCACGCCGGAGCAGGTGCCGATCTGGCGGAGCATCTCGATGTCGTAGGTGGTGCGCATGCGCAGGCGCTGGGCCTCCAGCAGCTTGCCCTGCTTCTCCAGCTCGGCCAGGCGCTCCCCGAGCTCCTTCTCGATGTCGTTGACGGCCCGCTCCATGCGCTCGGGGCCGGCGACGTAGTGGGAGGCCGGGAAGACGTACAGCTGCTGGTCGTCACTGATGATCTCGCCGGTCAGCGGGTGCAGCGTGGACAGCGCCTCGATCTCGTCGCCGAACATCTCGATGCGGACGGCGAGCTCCTCGTAGACCGGGAAGATCTCGATGGTGTCGCCGCGGACGCGGAAGGTGCCGCGGGTGAAGGCCAGGTCGTTGCGCGTGTACTGGATGTCGACGAAGCGGCGCAGCAGGTCGTCCCGGTCGAACTCGTCACCTACCCGCAGCGGGACCATCCGGTCGACGTACTCCTGCGGGGTGCCGAGGCCGTAGATGCAGGAGACCGAGGCCACCACGACGACGTCACGGCGGGTGAGGAGCGAGTTGGTCGCGGAATGCCGCAGCCGCTCGACCTCCTCGTTGATCGAGGAGTCCTTCTCGATGTAGGTGTCCGACTGCGGGACGTACGCCTCGGGCTGGTAGTAGTCGTAGTACGAGACGAAGTACTCGACCGCGTTGTTCGGGAGGAGCTCGCGGAACTCGTTGGCCAGCTGGGCGGCCAGTGTCTTGTTCGGCGCCATCACGAGGGTGGGGCGCTGGAGCTTCTCGATCATCCACGCGGTGGTGGCGGACTTGCCGGTGCCGGTCGCGCCGAGGAGGACCACGTCCTTCTCACCGGCCTCGATGCGCTTGGCCAGCTCGGCGATGGCCGCCGGCTGGTCGCCGCTGGGCTGGTACGGGCTGACGACCTCGATGGGCGCCACCGTGCGTTCGATGTGGGAAACGGGCCGCATGGATCCACCGTACGACCCCCCACTGACAACCGGGTCTGATCAGCGGTTCTGCGGGGTGCGCGAGCTGTGGTGGCTGTGCTGGTGGCCGACGCGGGGGGACGTGCGGCGGCTCGGGTGGTGGGTGACCTCGTCGGCCGGGACGCCAGCCTTGCGCTCCACGCGGAGCCGGGCGGGCCTGCCCATGACCAGCAGCGGGTCGAAGATCACGACGACGGCGGCCAGGCACAGGAAGGTCAGCGGGCCGATCAGCATGGGGGCGAGCAGCGAGGCCGGCGAGTCGCCGGGAGCGGTCACTCCGGAACCGTGGAGGTGGACGCTGAGGGCCGCCATGCCGGTGTAGTGCATGCCGCTGACGGCGAGGCCCATGACGAGGCTGGCGCCGACGCTCCAGAGGAAGCCGCGGATCTGCCCGGCCGCCCACAGGGCCGAGGTGGCGGCCACGACCCCTATCACCACGGACGCGGCCACGGTGGCGGTGTTGTACTGGAGGCTGCCGTTCAGGCGCAGGCCCGCCATGCCGAGGTAGTGCATCGAGGCGATGCCCAGTCCGGTGATCGTGCCGCCCGTGAAGAGCGCGGTACCGGTGGCGCCCCGGTAGCCGACTATGAAGATCCCGACACCCACCATGACGATGGCGAGGGCGAGACTCGCATAGGTGATCGGCTTGTCGTAGTGGATCGGCGTCTCCTTGACGCTGAACCCCATCATGGCGATGAAGTGCATGGTCCAGATGCCGGAGCCGATCGCCGCGGAGCCGAGCGCCAGCCAGGCGGGCCGCCAGGTATGGGTCACCAGCATGGCCCGGGTCGTGCAGCGCAGCCCCAGGGCGCCGCCGAGGCAGGCCATCAGATAGGCCACCAGCGGGGTGACGACCCCATAGCTGAATCCGTCGACCGTGCCCTGCATGCGTGGCTGCCCTTCACCCTTTGCGTCCCGGAATATTTGGATTGCGCCCCCGTCCCAGGACCGCCCGAGCGGTCAGGGTTGACGCAGAGAGTATGACCCGCACCGGAATGGTCGAACGATTTTCCGGCAAAGAAACACGCCCTTGCCTCAGTTGTGCGGCACCGGTGAGCGGCCTTGGCGACTGCGTTCGATCTGTGGTCATCCCGTACCCGGCCACCGTTGACTCCCTGCTGTCACTCTTGTGCTGTCCGTATTCGCCCGACGTGAGGTGTACGCATGCACGCGCGCGCAGTAGCCGCCACCACCACCGCGCTCCTGGGGACGGCCGCCCTGCTGAGCCCCGTCCCCGCCGCCCGGGCCGGTGACACCGGGGTACCCACGGTGCTCGCCCACCGGGGTGCCTCCGCCTACGCACCCGAGAACACCCTGGCCGCCATCGACAAGGCGGCCGCGCTGGGCTTCACCTGGGTCGAGAACGACGTCCAGCGGACCAAGGACGGCACGCTCGTCGTCGTCCACGACGACAGTCTCCAGCGCACCACCGACGTCGAACAGGTCTTTCCCGGCCGGGCCCCCTGGAAGGTGAAGGACTTCACCGCCGCCGAGATCGCCCGGCTCGACGCGGGCAGCTGGTTCTCCCGCTCGTACACGGGCACGCGCCTGCCCACGCTGGCGCGGTACATGCGCGAGGTCGAGCACAACCACGAGAAGCTGCTCCTGGAGATCAAGAACCCGCAGCTGTACCCGGGCATCGAGCGGCAGATCCTCGCGCAGCTGGGCAACGAGGGCTGGCTGGACCGCCGCCACCTCGGCCGGCTCGTCGTGCAGAGTTTCAGCGCGGACAGCCTGCGCGCCGTGCACCGGTTGCGGCCCGCCGTGACCACCGGCTACCTCGGCACGCCGGCCACCGGGGCGCTGCGGCGGTACGCGGGCTTCGCGGATCTGATCAACCCGTCGGTGGGCTCGATCTCCGCCGGTTACGTGCACGCGGTCCACTCGGTCGACGGACCGCACGGCCGGCCCCTGCGCGTCTTCACATGGACGGTGGACGACGCGGTCACGGCGTGGAAGGCCGTGGGGTACGGCGTCGACGGGGTCATCAGCGACAAGCCCGACGTGGTGCGGGCCGCGCTGCGGGCCGGCTGATCCGGCCGGGCGGCGGGCGTTGTCAGTGGCGGGCCGTACGGTGGGGCGCATGGACAGCGAAGGGCAGTACGAGCAGCGGGTGGTGTGGGCCGTCGTGGGCACTGCCATCGGTCCGCTGCTGCTGGCGGCGACCCGCGACGGCCTGGTCAACGTGGTGTTCCATGCCTCCGAGGCGGTGCGGGAGCGGGCGGTGGAGCGGCTGGCGGGCCGGCTGGGCACCGAGCCGGTCGAGGATCCCGGAGCGCCGGTGCTGGCCGAGGCGATACGTCAGCTGCGGGCCTACTTCGCCGGTGACCGGCAGGACTTCGACCTGCCGCTGGACTGGTCGCTGATCTCCGGCTTCAACCGTCAGGTACTGCGCGAGCTGGCCGCGGGTGTGCCGTTCGGCACCGTGGTCGGGTACGGCGAGCTGGCCGGACGGGTCGGGCAGCCGGGCGGGGCGCAGGCGGTGGGCGCGGCGATGGGCGCCAATCCGCTGCCCGTGGTGGTGCCCTGTCACCGGGTGGTGGAGAGCGACGGCGGCATCGGCGGGTTCGGGGGCGGTCTGGAGACCAAGCGGAAGCTGCTCGCCCTGGAGGGTGTGCTGCCCGAGCCGCTGTTCTGAGGTGCCGCTGCTACGCCTGGGGCGCGGTCACTCGTAGTGGCGTGCCTCGACGACGTTGCCGTCCGGGTCCTGGAAGTAGAAGTTGCGCGGCGCCTTCCCGCGGGCGCCGAAGGAGTCGTGCCCGAGGTCGGTCATGGGTACGGCGTGCTCGGCGAGGCGGGCGCGCAGGGCGTCGAAGGCGTCGGACGGCAGGGCCAGACAGATGTGGTGGACGGGGTGGCCCGCGCTGCCGGCGGCCCCGGGGAGCGCGGGCATGCGGTCGGCGAGGGTGCGGGGCGCGAGGTCGATGATGCTTCCTTCGTCGACCCGCACGGAGGGGAAGGCGACCTCGCCCGCGGCGAACTCGGCGACCCTCAGCGGTTCCAGGCCGACCGTCCGCTCGTAGAAGGCGGCCGCGGCGACCGGGTCGGTGACCCAGAGGACGACGTGATCCAGACGTACCGGGTGATTCGTCATGCGGTCCAGGCTGGTGGCGTCCACCACGGGCCGCAAGCGTTTAGCCGGCGGTGCCGCCCGCCAGAGATGAGGAAGGACCGACGGACAGGAGGCGGGCGCGTGGTGCTGGTGGTGTCGGAAGAGGTCCGGGAGGCACTCGACGCGGGCCGGGCGGTGGTGGCTCTGGAGTCCACGATCATCGCGCACGGGCTGCCGCGTCCGCGCAACCTCCGGGTGGCGCTGGAGCTGGAGGAGGAGGTGCGGCGCGCGGGGGCGGTGCCCGCGACCATCGCGGTGCTGGACGGGCGGCCTCATGTCGGCCTGGCCAAGGACCAGTTGGAGCGGGTCGCGGGCGGGGAGGGGATCCGCAAGCTGGGCCACCGCGATCTGCCGTTCGCCGTGGCCGCGGAGGCAAGCGGGGCGACGACCGTCTCGGCGACGGCGCAGTTGGCGGCACTGGCCGGCATCCGGGTGTTCGCCACGGGAGGCCTCGGCGGGGTGCACCGGGAGTGGACGGTGACCCAGGACGAGTCCGCCGACCTGGGCCTGCTGGCCCGCACCCGGATCACGGTGGTGTGCGCGGGCGTGAAGTCGATCCTGGACGTGCCGGCCACCCTCCAGCGCCTGGAGACCATGGGCGTCGCGGTGGCCGGCTACGGCACGGACCGCTTCCCCGGCTTCTACCTGTCCGACTCCGGACACCCGGTCGACTGGACGCTTCGCACCCCCGAGCAGGTCGTGGACGTCATGCGCGCCCAGGACACGCTCGCCGCGGCGGACACGGCGCTGATCGTCGCCAACCCCGTGCCGGAGGAGCAGCAGCTGGATCCGGAGCTGCACGCGCGCGTGCTCGCGGACGCGCTGCGGGCGTGCGAGGCGGAGGGGATCACCGGGCAGGCGGTCACCCCGTTCCTGCTCGGGTACCTGGTCCGGCACACGGACGGGGCCTCGCTGGAGGCCAACCTGGCGGCGGTGCGCGGCAACGTGCGGCTGGCGGCCCGGATCGCCTCGGCGTGGTCCGCGAGGTGACCACCGCGCGGGAGGCGGTACCGGGCGGTGCGCTGCTCGTGGTCGGGGACGTCGTCACCGATGTCGTCGCGCGGCACCGGGGGCCGCTCGCGGCCGGCACCGACACGGCTGCCGTGATCCGGACCCTGCCCGGTGGTGCCGGGGCCAACGTGGCCTGCTGGGCCGCCCACACGGGCTGTGCGGACGTGCGGCTGCTCGGGCGGGTCGGCGCGGACGCGGCCGAGTGGCACGAGCGGGAACTGGTCGCCTCCGGGGTGCGGCCGCGGCTGGTGGTGGATCCCGAGGCCGCCACCGGGACGGTGGTCTGCCTGGTGGACGGCGGTGCCTCGGCGGAGCGCACCTTCCTCACGGACAGCGGGGCGTCCTTGCGGCTGGAGCCGGCCGACTGGTCGGACACGCTGCTCGACGGGGCCGCCCGGCTGCATCTCTCCGGTTATCTGCTGTTCTCCGCACCGGGCCGGGCACTGGTGGCGGTCGCCCTGGCGTCGGCACGCGCGCGGGGTGTCCCGGTGAGCGTGGATCCGGCGTCGGCCGGGTTCCTCGTGGCACTGGGTGTGGACCGGTTCCTGGCACTCGTCGAGGGCGTGGACGTCCTGTTGCCGAGCCGGGACGAGGCCTGTCTGCTGACGGGGCTGCCGGATCCGGCGGACGCGGCGGCCAAGTTGAGCCGTCAGGTGCCGCTGGTGGTGGCCAAGGCGGGCGCGGAGGGCGCGCTGGTGGCCCGGGCGGGCGTGGTGGTCGCGCGGGTCCCGGCCGCACCGGCGACGCCCCGGGACACCACGGGCGCCGGTGACGCCTTCACCGGGGCGTTCCTTGCCGCGCTGGTCGCCGGCGCGGACGCCGAGGAGGCGGCGGCGCGGGGTTGCCGGGCGGGCGCGCGGGCGGTGGGCCGCGTGGGCGCCAGACCCCCGGCCCACGGCTGACACGGCAGAGCGGCCGGCAACGGCGCGCGGCGGGGCGGGGCTACTCCTTGCGGCCCCAGGCCGAGATCATCGGGGCGGTGGCGAGGTCCATGGTGCCCGCCTCCACGTTGGCCAGGTGCCGGTCGATGTCGGCGTCCGTGGCCAGGCCGGCCGTGACCAGCCGGTCGCGGATCTGCCGGACGGTGGCGGCCTCCAGCGCGGTGCAGGCGGGTGAGGCGACCGGGAAGTGGGCGTCGGCCTCCACGTCGCGCAGTCCTGCCTCACGGAGCAGCCGCGGGAGCTTGCGGCCGTACGACAGGTCGGCGCCGCGTTCGGCCAGCAGCTTGCGGAAACCCTGGCGGAGCCGGTTGGCGAGTTGCTGCTCGGGGCCGTACTCGTAGGGGCAGGTGAGGGGCTGGAGGGCGGGGTCGGCGTCCTCGACCAGCAGTCGACCGCCGGGACGCAGAGCCTTGATCATGGCGCGCAACGCCCTTTCCCGGTCCGGCACATGGACCAGGACCAGCCTCGCGTGCACCAGGTCGAAGCCCTCTCCCGGCGGTTCCTCGGCGCCGACGTCGTGGGTGCGGACCTCGACGGGTGCCTGGGCGACCGCGGTGAGCAGCGAGGTGTCGATGTCGGTGGCCACGACCTTGCCGGACGGCCCCACCTTCCCGGCGAGCCAGGACACCACGGAGGTGCCGCCCGCCCCCACTTCCCAGCAGCGCCAGCCAGCTTTGAGACCGGCCGCCTCGAGATGCCGGAAGGTCGTGGGGTCGAAGAGGCGGGCGAAGGCGTCGAAACGCTGTCCGGCCTCGCTCTGACGGTTGTCGAGAAGGTACCCGTCGGCTTGTGTCATGAAGTGATGATCCCAGTTGCCCGGCTTGTCCGGGACGGTCGACGCCGGTGCGGCGAGAGTGTGTCGGCCCGACGCGGGGAACCCGTCACCGAACGGCGGGAACCGGCGCCGGGGTTCCGGTTGTCCACAGTCAGGAACCAACCGGAACGCGCTGTTCCCACAGCCTTACCCGTGTCTCACACCGGGCTGGCAGACTTGCCGGACAAGGCGCGGAAGCGGTGTGCGAGGGGATCCACGCGAGGAGATCCGGATGACGATGGCAGGGAATCTGCGGAAGGTCACGGGGCTGGGCAGGGCCGGCGGTCTGCGCAAGGTCGCGCGGCTTGCCCGGCGGCGCCCCCGCGTCGACCTGAACCATCACGCGCGGTCCCCGCTGGGCTCCTCGGTGGTCAACTGTGTGACGTACGAGGAAGGCGTGCGGGTGCCGGAGTGCAGTGATCTGTACTCGGCGGTGGAGCGGGTGCGCAAGAAGGGCCAGGGGTTCGTGTGGCTGGGGCTGCACGAACCGACGGACGGCGAGTTCGCGGGCATCGCCGAACTCTTCGATCTGCACCCGCTGGCGGTGGAGGACGCGGTCGAGGCCCATCAGCGCCCGAAGGTGGAGCGGTACGGCGAGACGCTGTTCGCGGTGTTCAAGACGGTCTGTTACGTCGAGCACGAGAAGCTGACGGCGACCAGCGAGGTGGTGAACACCGGGGAGATCATGGTGTTCGTCGGCGAGGACTTCGTGATCACGGTCCGGCACGGCAGGCACGGTTCGCTGGGGCCGCTGCGCGAGGAGCTGGAGGCCACGCCGGGGCAGCTCGCCAAGGGTCCCGCGGCGGTGCTGCACGCGATCGCGGACCATGTGGTGGACGACTACCTGAACGTCACGGACTCGGTGCAGGCGGACATCGACCAGGTCGAGGCCGATGTGTTCGCGGAGAACGGCGCGCGGGCCGATCCGGGCCGGATCTACCAGCTGAAGCGTGAACTCCTGGAGCTGAAGCGGGCGGTGGTGCCGCTCGGCCGGCCGATGGAGGAGCTGACCGCCCGGCCGATACGGGTGATCCCGCCGGAGATACAGACCTACTTCCGGGACGTGCTCGACCATCTGACGCGGGCGAAGGAGCAGATCGCGGCCTTCGACGAGTTGCTCAACTCCATCCTCCAGGCGCATCTGGCGCAGGTGACGGTCGCGCAGAACGAGGACATGCGGAAGATCACGGCGTGGGCCGCGGTGATCGCGGTGCCGACGATGGTGTGCGGTGTGTACGGCATGAACTTCGATCACATGCCGGAGCTGCACTGGCGGTTCGGCTATCCGCTCGTCCTCGGGGTCATATCCGCGGCGTGTCTGGCGCTGTACCGGGGCTTCCGGCGCAACGGCTGGCTCTGACGGCGCTCAGCCGTTCCACGCCGGATGGCGGGGGTCGTCGGCACGGACCAGGACGTCGGCCGTGCCGGCGGGGTCGGTCTCGGCCGCGTAGCGCTCGAAGGCGGGCAGGGTCCAGTGCTCGGTCGCAGGGGTCCGGCGACGCAGGGCACCGGGAGTCAGCAGGAGATGGACGGTCAGGTCGAACGGGAACCAGTGCCGCAGCAGGAGCGGCCCGTGCAGCAGCAGAAGGCCGCCGGGCGGGAGGGAGACGTAGGGGCTGCGAGTGGCGCGGTCGGTGGCCGGGTCCCAGAGATCGGGCAGGACACGGCCGGTGCCGCCGGGGTCGAGGGGGCCGAAGACCTCGCGCCACAGGGCGTTGGTGTCGAACCAGCCGCCGTAGTACGACTCCGCGTCCCGGCGGCCGTGCTCCAGACGCAGTGAGGCGGGCCGCAGGAAGCCCTCGGTGCCCACGACGAGGGACGGCCTGCCGCGCACCCGCAGCGCCTCGCCGACGCGCTCCGCGAGGTCCCCGGGCCGGGCGGCGGGGGCGCCGTCGAAGGCGACGCGCGGCCAGGCACCCCCGTCGGCGGGCTTCAGGTCGGCCAGCCGCTCGGCGAGGCGGTCGGCGAGCCGGTCCCAGGTGATCGCTTCGAGTCGCACGGGGCCATGATGCCTCGCAGGGCACGGGGCGCAGGGCACGGGGCACGGGGCGGGGGCGCCGGGCGGAGGGCGCGGGGTGGGGGGCTCAAGCGGGGGTCGGCGAGGTGGCTGTCCGGGATCGGCGAGGTTGCTGTCCGGGGTCTCGTCGTACCGAGTCGTCTTCTCCTCGGCCCCGGCCTTCTCCAGGGCGGTGAGGACGTCTTGGTCAGGGCTGCGAAGGACGTGCAACCAGTGCCCGTAACGGGCAGGGAACCGCGTATGACACGCCTCGCGACTCCTCCTCACCACGGTGGACTGCTGGTCGTGCAGCCGCTGCGGCACAAGCGGTGCGCGGCCTGCCGGCGGGGGCCGTTGTCGCTGCTGGTGCTGGAGGACGGGGCGCCGCGGTGTCTGGACTGCGCCGATCTCGGGCATCTGGTGTTCCTGCCCCGCGGGGACACCGCGCTGACCCGGCGGTCGCGGGAGGAGAGCACGCTGTCGGCGGTGGTGGTGCGGTTCAACCGGCGCAAGAGCCGGTACGAGCGGCAGGGCGTCCTGGTGGAGGAGGCCGCGCTGGTCCGCGCCGAGAGGCGGTGTCTGGCCGACGCCGAGGCCCGGCGGCGTCGGCGGGCGCGGGACGCGAGGCTGCGGGCGGCGCAGGACGTGCGGTTCACGGAGGCGTTCGCGGCGGAGATCCTGCGCCTGTTTCCGGGGTGTCCGGTGGAGCGGGCCACGGCGATCGCTGCGCACGCGTCGTTGCGAGGCAGCGGGCGGGTGGGTCGCACCGCGGCCGGGCGGGCACTGACGGAGGGGGCGGTGATCTCGGCGGTGGTGGCGGCGGTACGGCACATGGACACGCCGTACGACCAGCTGCTGATGGGCGGGGTGCCCAGGTACGAGGCAAGGCGGCGGATCGCGGGGGCGGTGGAAGCGGTGTTGCGGAGCTGGGAGGCCGGGGTGCGGGTGCGCCTGACCGGATGACGTCGGACGGACGGGAGTGGGTGTGGTGGTCGTGATCGACGGGCCGTATTACGTACTGGTGCTGCTGGGAGTGCTGGGGACCGGCCTGGTGGCGGGGGTGTTCTGCGGATTCTCGACCTTCGTGATGCGCGGGCTGGCCGCCCTGCCGTCGGCGCAGGGGGTCGCCGCGATGAACGCGATCAACCGGTCCGCGGTGACGTCGGCGTTCATGCTGGTGTTCGTGGGGTCGGCGGTGCTGAGCGCGATGATCGCGGTGGTGACGTTCGTGGTGTGGCCGGACGCGGGGAAGGCGGCGCTGCTGCTGGGCAGCGCGCTGTACCTGTTCGGCTCGTTCGGGCTGAGCGTGGCGGCGAACGTGCCCCGGAACGAGGCGCTGGCGAAGCTGGAGCCGGGCACCCCGGAGGCGGCCGCCTACTGGCCGGTGTATGTGCGTGAGTGGACGTTCTGGAACCACCTGCGCACCCTCTCGTCGGCCGCGGCGGCCCTCGTCTACGTACTGGCCCTGGCCTGAGGAGGCCGTGGGAGGCGACTGGCGTCCGGCTGACCCCGGGCTGGATTCCGGCTGGCCCCGCCTGGATCCCGGTTGGCCCCGCCTGGATCCCGCCTGGATCCCGGCTGGATCCCGGCTGGATCCCGGCTGGATTCCGGCTGGATTCCGGCTGGATTCCGGCTGGATCCCGGCTGAGGAGCACCCGGTGGAATGCGTCACCGGCCACTCTGCGGGCGGCACCGGTCGGACGTATCGTGGCCGAAAGAGTGCGGCCCGATGACGCACGGCCTGGGGCGACGTACGCGAGGAAGACGACCATGGCCGATCCCAAGGGGTTCATGACCACGCAGCGCGAGGAGTGGCGGCGGCGGCCGGTCGACGAGCGGGTGCGGGACTGGGACGAGGTCTACGTACCCGGGGCGCTGCTGCCGATCATCAGCAAGCAGGCGGACCGCTGCATGGACTGCGGGGTGCCGTTCTGCCACGACGCGTGCCCGCTGGGCAATCTGATCCCGGAGTGGAACGACCTGGTGTCGCGGGAGGACTGGCGGGCGGCGAGCGACCGGCTGCACGCGACGAACAACTTCCCCGAGTTCACCGGACGGTTGTGCCCGGCGCCGTGCGAGGCGGGGTGTGTGCTCGCGATCAACCAGCCGGCCGTCACGATCAAGAACGTCGAGTGCGCGATCGCCGACCGGGCCTGGGCGGAGGGGTTCGCTCCGCCGATGCCGCCGGAGCGGCTGACCGGGCGGACCGTGGCGGTGATCGGGTCGGGGCCCACCGGGCTCGCGGCGGCGCAGCAGCTGACCAGGGCCGGGCACACGGTCGCCGTGTACGAGAGGGACGACCGGCTCGGCGGGCTGATGAGGTACGGCATCCCCTCGTTCAAGATGGAGAAGCACCATCTGGAACGGCGGCTGCGCCAGATGCGCGCCGAGGGGACGAAGTTCCGCACCTCGGTGACGGTCGGACGGGACGTGGGAGCGGCGGAGCTCCGGGCCCGGTACGACGCGGTGGTGATCGCGACCGGCGCCACGGCGTGGCGGGAACTTCCGGTGCCGGGTCGGGAGTTGGAAGGGATACACCAGGCGATGGAGTATCTGCCGCTGGCCAACCGGGTGTGCGAGGGGGATCTGGCCGAGTCGCCGATGTCGGCGGCCGGAAGGCATGTGGTGATCGTGGGCGGAGGTGACACGGGGGCGGACTGTCTGGGTACGGCGGTCCGGGAGCGGGCCGCGTCGGTGACCCAGCTGGACATCTACGCGCAGCCGGGCGCGGAGCGGGACGAGGACGTCGAGCCGTGGCCGACGTACCCGAAGGTCTACCGGCTGTCGGCAGCGCACGAGGAGGCGCGGGATCTGGAGACGGCGCCCGCGGCGCACGCGGACGCGCGGTTGTTCGCGGCGTCGACACTGCGCTTCGCGGGCGACGAGGGCGGCCATGTCCGGTCGCTGCACCTGGTGGAGGTGGACGCGGCACGCCGGCCGCTGCCGGGGAGCGGGCGGACGCTGCCCGTGGACATGGTGCTGCTCGCGCTCGGTTTCTCCGGGCCCGACCGCGAGGACGGGCTCATCGACCAGCTGAGGGTGGCGACGGAACCGCGCGGGACGATCAGCAGGGACGCCGGGTTCGCGACGAACGTCCCCGGGGTGTTCGCCGCCGGGGACGCGGCGCGTGGACAGTCCCTGATCGTGTGGGCGATCGCGGAGGGACGGGCGGTGGCGGCGGCCGTCGACCGGTATCTGACGGGCAGTTCGCGGCTGCCGACGCCGATATCGCCGTACGACCGGCCGATGGTCGTGTAGCTGCGTCGATGGTCGTGTAGCTGCGTCGGCCGGGGCCAGGCCGACAGGTCAGCGAGGGCCAGCGGGTCACCGGGGGCAGCGGGCCACCCGGGGGGTCAGCAGGTCACCCGGAGAGGGTCAGCAGGTCACCAGAGCGGGGCGGTGTCGGAGGGCGGCTCACGGCTTGCGCGCCACCGCCCCGTATCCCGGGATCACCCCGTCGTCCTGTCCCGGCACCGGTTCGCCGAGTTCCGGGTGCCAGTGGTGGACCACCGACACACCGGGCTCGACGAGTTCCAGGCCGTCGAAGAAGCGGCCGAACTCCTCGCGGGAGCGCAGCGCCAGCGTGACCCCGGCCGTCTTCAGTTTCGCGGTGGCCGCCGCCGACTCCTCCGGGGTGAAGTCGGCGGTGGCGTGGGTCATCATCAGGTAGCTGCCGGAGGGCAGTTCGGAGAGCAGTCTGCCGACCAGTTCGTGCGCCCCGTCCTCGTCGGAGACGAAGTGCAGCAGGGCGACGAGTGACAGCGCGACGGGGCGGTCGAGGTCCAGGATCTCGCGCGCGCCGGCGACGATCGCCGCCGGGTCGCGCACGTCGGCCTGGAGGTACTCGGTCGCGCCCTCGGGGGTGCTGCGCAGCAGGGCCGCCGCGTGGGCCAGCACGATCGGGTCGTTGTCGCAGTACACGACCCGGGCGTCCGGGGCGGCGGCCTGGGCGACCTGGTGCAGGTTCGGCTCGGTCGGGATGCCCGTGCCGATGTCCAGGAACTGCCGTACGCCGTGCTCGGCCAGCCAGCGGGTGGCGCGGTGCATGAAGGCGCGGTTGACCCGGGCCATCACCGGCACCCGGGGGTCGAGGGCCAGCATCTGCCGGCCCATCTCCTCGTCGACGGGGTAGTTGTCCTTGCCGCCGAGATACCAGTCGTACATGCGCGCCGGATGGGGCTTGCCAGTGTCGATCACGGTGCGGTCCTGCCCGGTCATGAAGGGCTCCATAAGCGTCTGACACGGTCAATGGTCAATTGAGTACCAAGAGAACGAAGTTGAACGAGAAGTCGAGAGAAGTCACACAAGGAGATCACGGAGTACGAGGAGAACGAGGAGAACGAGGAGAACGGAGAGAACGGGGAGAACGGGGAGAGCAAGGCAACGTTCGGGTCAGAAGAAGAGCAGGTCAGGAGAGCAGGAAGTCGGCCTCCCCCGCCTTGGCGCCCTCGATGAAGGCCGTCATCTCGTCGGTGGTGTAGATCAGCGCCGGTCCGTCCGGATCGGTCGACTGGCGGACGGCGATCCGGCCGTCGGCCAGCTTCATCGCCTCCAGGCAGTTGCCTCCGTTGCCGCCGCTCCACGGCTTGTGCCAGCCCTCGCTGCCCAGTTCCCCGGCAGGCATCCCGTTGTAGATCCGCTCGGTGCGGTTCCGCGGGCCGGACTGGGGTTTGATGCGATCCATTCACAGCTCCTTGCGGAGATCCCGGAGGATCTCCTTCGTGCGTTGTGCCGTAGCGGCCTGGGCCGCCATGCGGTCCATGACCTCCAGGTGGCTGGCCACCTCGGTGCGCGCGTCCAGGTAGACGGCGCCGGTCAGGTACTCGCTGTAGACCATGTCCGGAAGTTCGGGCATGGCGAATCGAAAGAGCACGAAGGGCCCGTACGTCCCCGGGTGCGGCCCGCTCGAGAACGGGACGACCTGGAGCGTCACGTTGGGCAGCTTCGCCACCTCCAGCAGTCGGTCGATCTGCGCGCGCATCACCTCCGGGCCGCCGACCGGGCGGCGCAGGACGGTCTCGTCCATCACCGCCCAGAAGCGCGGCGCGTCGGACCGGGTGAGCAGTTCCTGGCGTTGCATGCGCAGGGCGACATGGCGCTCGATCTCCTCGGGCGACGTCTGGCCGATGGCGCCGGATCTCAGCACCCCGCGCGCGTAGTCCTCGGTCTGCATCAGGCCGGGGACGAAGTGCGGTTCGTAGGAACGGATCAGGCTCGCCGCGCCCTCCAGGCTGACGTACATGGAGAACCAGCCGGGGAGGATGTCGTGGAACCGCTGCCACCAGCCGGGCTTGTTGGCGTCCTCGGCGAGCCGGACGAAGAGGTCGGCCTCGTCGTCGGTCACCCCGTAGGCCTTCAGGAGCAACTGGAGGTAGGGGATCTTGAGGGCGACCTCGGCCATCTCCATACGACGGACGGTGGCGGGTGCCACGCGCAGCACCCGGGCGGCTTCCTCCCGTTTGAGCCCGGCGCGCTCCCGCAGGTCGAGGAGGCGCCGGCCGAGGACCACCTGGCCCACCGTCGGCGCGGACCGCGGCTCGCTCACGCTCCACCCACCTCCATGAAGTTCCCCGACCGGGCCGCCGTCCGGACTCGCCGGTGCGCCGGCCGCCGTCATCTACAGGTGTCACCCGGCATGCCGACAGCCCAGCGGCGCCATTCGAAGACTCATTCGACGATCTGACGGATCAACCGAAACGGCCCCGTCAAACCGAATTGCCCGAATAAGCCGGAACTGTCCTGTTCGGTCACCTCGGTCGCATGGGCCGGATCGGTCCGCCGGATCCTCACTGATCCCAACTGGCGCCGCTCGACATGCTGTTGCGAGCAGTGTGCCACGGCCCTTCACCGCGTCACACAGCACTCTGCATTTTTCAGAGTGACACTTGCCAAGTGTTCACGGCGGGGCGATAGTGGCAAGCGTGATTCCGTCCGCGCCCTTAGGAACAGACGCCGCCGGCGACCGTCTCGGTCTCGGCGCTGCCGCGGTGGTCGCCCCAGGTGAGGGCGCCGCCGAGCGCCGGTTCCGGTTCGAGCTGGCCGCTCATCCGGGTTCCCCCGCCCAGGCAAGACGTCTGGCGCGTGCCCGGCTGACCGGCTGGTCGGTCTGCGCGGACACCTGTGACACCGCCTTGCTCGTCATATCCGAGCTGGTGACCAACGCGATCGTGCACACCGCGAGCAGTCGCGTCGTGTGCGAGCTGCACGACCACGACGGCACGGTGCGCATAGCCGTGTACGACGAGGGCTGCTCACCGGACGAGCCCCACCCCTCCCCGCAGCGTCCCGAGGAGGAGCACGGGAGAGGACTGCTCCTCGTCGACGCGCTGTGCCGGGCCTGGGGAGCGCAGGAGCACGGACCGGGACTGCTGGTCTGGGCGGAGCTGCCGGGCCGGGCCGACGCCGCCCGGGAGACCGCCGGACCCAGCAACGACCTGGGCTGGGGCGCCCGTCCCGGACCGGGTTCTACGCGCGGTTCGTCCCACAACCCCGCGCGTGACCCGGCGCACCGCCCGTCGCCGGCCTCCGGCGGGGAGGCGCGGCCCGAGGCCCGGCACTCGGTGCCCCGGCGGAGGCCGGCGTGAGCGGCGCCCCCGGTCCTGGCCGGCCGCTGGGTCTCGACACCCTGGTCCGCCTGCAACGGGACCGGCGGCCGGGAACCGCGGCCGACACCCGGCGACCGCCGGTGCCCGAGGGCATGACGGCGCCGCTGGGCCGCGACGCGGTGGCCGTACCCGCGGCGCTCGGACCGCTGGTGGCACCCCGGCTGCCACGGGTCGGATGCGTGTACGCCGACGGCACGCACTGGTGGTGGATCGTTCCGTCGGACTCCGACGAGGCCCTCACCTGGCCCGCCCCGGCCCTCTACAGCACGGGGGCCACGCTCCCCGGCGCCGCCCGGCTGATCCACCGCCCGCAGGGGACGGTGCCGTACACCCCGCCGATCCCGCTGTATCTCGCACTCTGCCGGGTGACGGGAACGACCCCGGAATGGTCCCGGCCCCTCAGCGCGTGACGCGTACGCGTACCTCGTCCTTCACCGCCCGAGTGCCGTACGGACGCGGTTCGCGGTGTGTTCCGGGCGCACTCCCCCGTGCACCCCGAGCCCCGTCGCGCGCCCTGCCCGGCGGGCGTCCGGGCCCGCGATAGTGGCCGTTCGTCGACGGCTCCGGGGAGGACCACGGTGAGGAAGCGGCGGGAAGCGGCGGCGCCCGAGGTGTCCGAGTCGGAGCGGCTGCTGTTCGGGGGGCCGCTCCGCTACGACATGGGCTGGAACCAGCACCGGGACGCCTTCCTCGAACTGGACTTCCGCGCCATGATGACCCGCCTGCCCGGCATGCTCGCGTCCAGCCTGCGGCTGGCCCGGCAGGCGGACGCCCGGGACGCGCGGACCGTGCTGGTCGCCCAGCTGGGCGTCGGCGTGGCCCAGGCCGTGAGCCTGCTGGCCGTGAACAGCGTGCTGGGCCGGCTGATCGGCACCGGCACCATCGAGGAGCGGCTGCGCGGCGCCGCCCCCGCCCTGGTGACCATGGCCGCCCTGATGTTCGTGGCCGCGCTGCTGCGCGCCGCGTCGACCTATGCCACGGGCCGTCTGGAACCCAAGGTCGAACGGGTCGCGACCGAGATGTACCTGGAGCGGGCGGCGGCCGTCGAACTCGCCGCGATCGAGGACCACGCCTTCCACAAGCTGCTGGACACCGCGCAGTACGGCGCGGCCTCGGCCCGCCGCATGATCATGTACGGCACCCGTGTGGTGAACGCGATGATCTCGCTGGTCGCCGCGGCCGGGGTGCTGACCGTGCTGCACCCGGCCCTGCTCCCGCTGCTGATCACGATGACCATCCCGAGCGCCTGGGGCGCCCTGACCAACGCCCGGCGCCGCTACGAGTCGTTCCACATCTGGGTGCAGCACGCCCGCGCGGGGCATCTGATCAGCAGCCTGCTCACCGAGCCGGAGGCGGCGCCGGAGATCCGGGTGCACGGGGTCGGCCCGTTCCTGCTGCGGCACTTCCGGGCGATGGCGGAGACGGCCGAGGAGGAGCAGGCCCGGCTGGCGAGGCTCGCGGCCCGTACCGGTCTGATCGCGGCGGCCTGGACCGGGCTGGCGACCGTCGCCACGTACGCCACGCTGGGCGCGCTGCTGCTGAGCGGGGCGATGGCCCTGTCGGTGGCCGGGACGGCGGTGATCGCGATCCGTACCGGCTCGGCGAGCCTCAACACGCTCGTGCTGGAGATCAACACGCTGCACGAGGAGGCGCTGTTCGTCGGAGACCTGGAGCGGCTGTACGTCGAGGCGGCCGAACGGGCCATCCCGGTCGGCGGGGAGCCCCTGCCGGACGATCCGCGGGAGATCCGCTTCGAGAACGTCACCTTCACCTATCCGGGTGAGGACCCGGGCGGTGACACCGGTGCCGTCTCCCGTCCCGCCCTGGACGACGTGACCCTCTCCCTCCCCCTCGGCCGGATCGTCGCCCTGGTGGGGGAGAACGGATCCGGCAAGACCACGCTGGTCAAGCTGCTGGCCGGGCTGTACCAGCCGGACCGGGGGCGCATCCTGTGGGACGGCGTCGACGCGGCGAAGGCGGACCGGCACCGGCTCGCCGAACGCATCGCGATGGTCGCCCAGGACTTCAAACGCTGGCCGTTCACCGCCAAGGTCAATGTGGCCGTCGGCCGCTCGTCGGCGCCGCTGACCGAGGAGCGGCTGGCCGCGTCGGTCGCGGAGGCGGGCGCGCAGGAGGTGGTCGAGGACCTGCCGCGGGGCCTGGAGACCCTCCTGGCCCGCAGCTTCAGCGGCGGCCACGAGCTGTCCGGTGGCCAGTGGCAGCGCCTCGGCATCGCGCGCGCCGCCTACCGGCGCGGGCACATCCTGATCGTGGACGAGCCGACGGCCGCCCTGGACGCCCGGGCCGAGCTGGAGGTCTTCGAGAAGATCCGGGCGCTGGCGGGCGGCGGGCAGACGGTCGTACTGATCACCCACCGGCTGGCGTCGGTCCGGCACGCGGATCTGGTGCACGTCCTCGACCAGGGCCGGGTCGTGGAGTCGGGGACCCCCGACGAGCTGCTGGCGAGCGGCGGTGTCTACGCGGAGCTCTACGGACTCCAGGCGAACCAGTTCACGGCCGCGGCGCCCGCCCGGAAGGCGGGCTAGTTCTCGACCCCCTCGGCGGCGCGCACGATGACCAGGAAGGTGTCCGTGGCCAGGTCCATCACGACCTCCGCGGGCAGCCCTTCCAGCCGCCGGGCCTGTGCGAACTCCTCCGCAGGCCATGATCCTCGCGGTCCGCCTGCGGGAAAGCGCTCGAGCACGGTTCGCCCGTTCACCATCCTGCACCTCCAGAAATGCGTCGTACTCGTAGGAGTTAACGCTCTGGAGAACACGAATGGCTCGCCCGGTGACCGTACTGAGACACAGCCGACACGCCGTCGGCGCGGAGGGTGAGGGTCCGTTGACTTTCGGCCACTTTCGTGACCACTTGTGTCAGTCCTCGTACTCGTCGTGATAACGCACGCGGTCGCTGCCCGTGGGCGCCCGGCCGAGCGCGGTCAGGTCGAGCAGGGACGCGGTCGAGCCGAGTCCGTCGAGTCCGCCGTCGTACACCGCGTAGGTGCGGAAGACCCGGTCGTGCTCGCGGAGGAAGCAGCTGAGCCCGGGGCGTTCGACCGGTTCGTCGTCCACCACGAGGGTCGCCTCGAAGTCACGGTTGAAGTCGCTGTGGTAGGAGGAGTACCAGGGCAGTGTCCAGCCCATCCGCGCCTTGAACGGCAGGATCCTGGTGAAGGGCGCCCGGGAGACCACCGCGAACGAGGTGTCGCGCGCCCGCAGATGGGCGAGGTGGCCGATCTGGTCCAGGAAGGCGGCGCAGTCGGGGCAGCCGGCCTCCCACTCCGGGGCGAACATGAAGTGGTGGACGATCAGTTGGGTCCGGCCGTCGAAGAGGTCGGGGAGGTTCGCCTTGCCGTCGCCGCCCTCGAAGACGTACTCGGGGTCCACCTCGACCATGGGCAGCCGGCGCCGCTCGGCGTTGAGCACGTCCCGCGCCCGCGCCAGTGCCTCCTCCTTGCGCAGCAACTCCTCACGCGCGGCACGCCACCGCTCACGCGAGACGATCTCCGGAAGCGACATGGGCCCTCCAGTACGACGGTCGGTTCCGGGTGCTGACCGCGGCCGGCCGGAGAACTCATCGGTGCGGCGGAGAAATTCTCCTACGCGGCGAGGGGCATCCTCGGCACCGTGACCCCGAGCCGCTGCCCGCCCCGCTCCAACTCGTCGGCCAGGTCTCCCAGCTGCCGGGTGTGGCGGGCGGTGAGCCGGCCGGTCTCGTCGAGGTGCACGGCGCACGCGGTCGTGGTGTCCACGAGCCGTTCGAGTACGGCGGCCACCGCGTCCGTGCCCTCGGTGTGCCGGGCCAGAGCCGGGAGTTCGGCGGCGGCCAGGGCGATGGCGGTGCGGGCCTCGGCGAGGGTGCGGTAGGCCTCGCGGCGCAGCGCCCAGCGTTCGCCGCGGTCGGCGGACTCGCTCAGTACGTGGGCGAGATAGGCGTGCGCGGCCCGCCCGGCCGCCGCCAGCCGGGCCCGTACCCCGCCGCCGCGCTCCCCCGGCATCGGCAGATGCCCGACGAGCAGCACGAGCCCGCAGGCCAGCAGCGTCTCGCCGATCCGGCTGACGGAGGCCTGCGGTTCACCGCCGACCATGACCAGGGCGAGCACCAGGACGGTGACCACGACGGTCTGGGCGCCGAAGTGCCGGGTGGACACGGGGACGAGGGCGCCGCAGAGGGCCACCAGGGCGATGAGCCCCTCAGGGCGGGGCAGCACCGCGGCGAAGCCCGCGAAGAGGAGGGCGCCGACCACCGTCCCGGCGGCCCGGCACAGCACCCGGGAGGCGAGCGGCCCTAGGTCGGGCTTGACGAGGAAGACGGCGGTGGCGGGCAGCCAGTACCAGTGCTGGTGCGTGCCGTACCAGCGGGTGTGGTGCAGGGCCTGGGCGATGGCGGCGCTGGCCCCGAAGCAGAGGGCGACCCGCAGCCCGTACTCCCGTCCGCCGCTGCCGAACGCGGCGCGCAGGATCTCCCGGGGGCCGCGGCGGCGGGCGGGCGGCCGTTGGTCCGCGCCCTCGGACCGGTCGAAGGCCTCTGCGGCCCGCAGCAGCGCGTCGTCCAGGGCGCGCAGTGCGGGTACCGCGCGGGACGGCGCGGGCAACGGTCCGGTGCCGGTGTTCTCCCGGACGGCGGCGGCGAGCCGCCGGGGTCCCTCGGCGGCCCGCCCGGATATCGGTTCGCCGGCCCAGGCGAGGGCGGTGGCGGCCTCGGCGAGGGGCAGCGCGGCGGTGTACTGCGTGTGCAGCCGGCGTTCGGCGGCGGAACTGGCGTACCGCCTGAGCCGGGGTCCGGTGAGCGCGTCCTGGGCATGGTCGAGCGCGGTGCTCAGCGCCTTCCGCCGGCCGAGCGCGGCCTCGCCGGCAACGGCTTCGAGCAGGTCGGCGATGGCGTCGTAGACGGCGGCGACGGCGTCCCGCTCCCCGTCGAAACGGTAGTCGCCCGCGGTCGCGCCGGGGGTGGGCAGGGCGAGCCGCAGCACCAGCAGCCAGCCGGCTCCGGCGAGGAAGGCGAGGGCCCGCTGCCAGCCCGCCTCCGCGACCGGCATCCCGGCGCCGATGGCGGCGGCGACCAGGAGCTGCGTCCCGGCGCCGGACGCGACCGGCCCGACGGCGCTGATGCCACCGGCGACCAGGCCGAGGCCCGTGAGCAGCAGGGTCAGGGGGACGGCGGTGAGGTGCGCGCCGCCGTACGTCCCGACGAGCAGCCCCGCCGCACCGGCCGCCGCGGGCGCCCCGAGCCGCCGCACCGCGGCCCGCCGGCTGCCCGGCCGGTCGTTGATCCCGGCGAGCATGGCGGCGATGGCGGCGACCACGCCGAGGGAGGTGCGGTGGACCATGACCGCGGCGAGCAGCAGCGGCCCGGCGGCCAGCGCCCCTCTGGTCACCGCGCTCCAGGGCACGGGCCCGCGCTGAGCGCGCAGGGCGTGGGCGAGCCACGGGGGCAGGGCGATACGACGGGACACGGGGCTCCTGTCCGGACGAGGGCGGGGTGTGCCTTCGGGCGACGGTGGCCGGGCTGTTGGCTTCGTTGTCCAACGGTAGATCGGGTTCCCGTACGAAAAGGTTCGATCGCATTTCGCGGGTGTGACATGTGTCCCGAAGGACCGAGTTCTTTATGAACGCAATTCCGGGCGGCCTGGATTCGGGGCCGGGAACGCGAGCGGGCCCGAGGGCGTAGCCTGCCCCCGGGCCCCGGGATGCCGCCGAAAGTCACACGCCGGCACACTTGAGAACCCGGGTCAGTCGTGAGGTCGCCGCGTCCTTCCTTTGGACCACCACGCATCGAGCTGCGCGGGCAGGACTTGAACCTGCATTTCGACGTGCTGGGGCCCGGGCCCGGTCGATCCGGCGATCGGCGGCGAATGCTGAGTCTGGAGCGAGAGTCTGAGATTCAACGCGGTCCGCCCCGTGTTCTGTGGGGTACGACCGCTCTTCACGACAAGGCTCAGCTTCAGCTTTGCGCTCCTCGCGCACCCCGGCCACGTCGGGCCGGGGAGTCTGGGAAGGTCACCCGAAGAGGTAACCGAACACGGCGTCCCCGACTCGTTGGTCGACGACGTCGGTGCCGTTCGCCTCCTCTCGGGCGAACTTGACGGCCTGCTGCAACTTCTCGACGCGGTCGAGGAGTTCGTTCACGCGCCGTGCGGGCAGGGCGCCGGAGAACTTCACGGTGGTCCAGTACCCCACCGGAACGTCCTCGTAGTACACCTCGACCTGGGCCGGATGCTTCTCCGTCGCCTCGGCCTTCACATGGTTGCGGGGCACCTTCCTGGTGCGCAGGGTCCGCACCGGCTCGGTCTTCCAGGCGTCGGTGGAGGGGTCCTGGACCCACGACTCCGAGGCGTCGAGGAGGGGCAGCTTCCGTACGAACGTGTTGAGATCGACCAGCTGCTTCTCCAGGAACAGCAGATAGGCCACGGGCACCCCGGCGACCAGCACCCGCCCGTCGACCTTCACGTCGGCCCTGGCCTCGCAGTTGGCCCAGTCCTTGGTGGCGGTCACATCGAAGAGCCGCGTCAGCGTGGCCGAGGTCTCCCGCAGCACGTCCTCGGCCTTGACCTGCACTCGCGTGGACTCGGGCGGCAGTTGCTCACCCTCCTCGTCCTTCGGCTGATACGTCCGCGAGATACCGGCCAGCAACGCGGGTTTCTGCAACCCGTGATGAGCCGACGTCAGGTCCTGGTGAGCCTTGGACTTGATGCCCTTCTCGACCGCGATGATCTGATTGAGTTTCGCCACGCAGAGGAAAGTAGCAACGCCAACTCCGGGATTGCCAAGCATTTTCGATGCCCCGGAACGGGACCGCATTCACCCGGGCCACCACCCGGCGGTCAACGGCGCACGCGACGCCCGCCCCTCGTCCGGCAGAATCGACACCGTCGTACTGACGTAACACCGAGTCGTTTCCGGCTCCGGAACGGGACGCGAGGGCAGATGTCGCAGGACGAGAACGTCGGCGGCCGCAAGGCGGTACGGGATCAGACGTCCCTGTTCAGCCGCTACATGGACACGGGGGACCACAACGGCTTCCAGGTCGAGGTGGGCGCCGACGGCCGCGGTACCAACGTCGAGCTGGAAGTGACGGATCCCGACACCGAGGAGACGGCGGACCGGATCACCTCACCGTACGACCCTTCCAAGATCGAGATTCAGACCGGCAACCCCACCATCAACCTGCTCATGTCCCGGCTGAGCAACGGCATGATCGACCTCGCGCCCGACTTCCAGCGACGGGCCGGCATCTGGTCCGACGAGCAGCAGAGCAGACTGATCGAGTCACTGCTGCTCCGCATTCCCATTCCTTCCTTCTACGCGGCCGAGCTGGACGACAGTTCCTGGTCCCAGGACAGCTCATGGGCGATCGTCGACGGCATCCAGCGGCTGACCGCCATCGCCCGGTTCATCGCCCCTGACGCGCTCGCCGAATTCGCGGGTGTCGATGCGGGGCCGCTGCGGCTGCGCGGCCTGGAGTACCTCCAGAGGGATTTCGCCGGCAAGGGGTACGACGACCTCACGGGACGGCTCCAGATCCGCCTGAACGAGACGCAGGTGGTCGTGCACGTCATCCGGCCCGGCACTCCGGAGGAGGTGAAGTTCAACATCTTCGCCCGGATCAACACCGGCGGACTTCCCCTCACCCGGCAGGAGATCCGGCACGCGCTGATCCCGGGGCCGGCCAGGCAGTTGCTCTCCACGCTCGCCGAGTCGCCGGAGTTCGTGTCCGCGACCGGCAACGGGGTCGCCAACACCCGTATGTCCGACCGCGAAATGGTGCTGCGGGCCCTGGCGTTCCGGCTCACCCCGCCCGACGAATTCAGGGCACACGACTTCGACCAGTTCCTCGCCCGCACGATGCGGCAGATCAACAGGCTGACCGACGAACAGCGGCAGCTGCTTGCCCGGGAGTTCAAGCAGGCGATGACGTCAGCGCGGGCGATCTTCGGAGAACACGCCTTCCGCAAGCTGTATCCAGGACAGTCGTGGCGCAATCCCATCAACAAGGCGATCTTCGAGTCGGTCGCGGTGAACCTGGCCGTTCTCACGGACACCGAGCGTGACAGCCTGGTAGCGTCCCGCGAGCAGGTGCTGTCGAGGTTCAGACTCGTCATGCACCGCCCGGACTTCGAGCGGGCCGTGTCCGTCGGCACCGGCGACCGGGCCAAAGTGACCTTCCGGTTCGGCAGGATCCGCAACCTGTTCCGAACCGTCCTGAACGGCAACGGGGGCGGCGTGCAGTGATCGACCAGGTGTCCCTGGCCAACTTCAAGGCGTTCCCGGCATCCGACATCCCGCTCGCGCCGGTCACCCTGCTCACCGGCCTCAACTCGTCGGGCAAGAGCACGGTCCTGCAAGCCTTCGCCCTGCTGCGGCAGTCGTACGAATCCTTCACCATGTTCCCCACCGACGGGGCCCTGGAGCAGGGAGGCCTGCTCCTCAACGGCGACCTGGTCGAGTTGGGGACCGGGCAGGACCTGATCCACGAGGACTTCGTACGCTCCCCCGGGCTGCCCACACCCTTGATCGGCATCGGGATCCGCACGAGCGACGGGCACACCCATGAGTGGTTCGCCCGGTACGCCCCCGAACAGGACGTACTCCCGCTCCACTCGGCTTCGGGCCTGCCTCACGACGACTCACTCTTCGGACGCTGCTTCCAGTACCTCAGGGCCGACCGTATCTTTCCCGCCACGAGTTATCCCCGGTCCCATCACCAGGCCATCGGCCGGGCCTTTCTCGGGGCGCGGGGGGAACACGCCGTCAACTACCTCCGGCATCACGCCGCCCACCCGATGGACGACGGTCCGCTCCGCCACCCGCGCGCGAGTGCGCACACCTTCCTCGACCACGTCGTGGCCTGGATGCAGGAGCTGTGCCCCGGCGTCAACCTCGACGCCACCGAGATCCCGGGCATCGACTCCGTACGCCTCAGCTACGGATTCGACGGCACGGCCGGCCTGGACTCCTCGGCACCCCGTCGCCCCACGAATGTCGGCTTCGGACTCACCTACGCCCTGCCGATCGTCGTCGCGTGCCTGACAGCGGGACCGGGAAGCCTGATCCTGCTGGAGAACCCGGAGGCCCATCTCCATCCGCGCGGCCAGACCAGGATGGCCGCGCTCATCGCTGCCGCGGCCGCGGCCGGCGCGCAGCTGATCGTGGAGACCCATTCGGACCATGTCCTCAACGGCCTGCGTCTCTCGGTCAAGAAGGGCGTCCTCCCGGCCTCGCACACAGCCGTGCACTACTTCCGCCGCCGTGGCCACCGCGCGGACGTCGTCACCCCGCGCATCAACGGCGACGGTTCCCTCTCCGACTGGCCGACGGGCTTCTTCGACGAGTGGGAGAACTCCCTCGAACAGCTTCTTGACTGACGGTCGTCCGTCACGCACCACGATTGGGGTAGGGCCGCAGTGCCACTGTCGTTATTCCTGAACGAACTGTCGTGCCAGTCCGACGCGGGACCCAGACGTGTCGACGAGGCCATGGCCACGTTCGTGGCCACTCTGAAGCATCTCAGCACCTGGCAGAAGGTCGGGCTCGTCACCGAGAGCCCTCTCCAGTCGGCCGAACTCGCCCGCGGCTACGTCTACCAGCAGTGGGTGAACGCCACTCCGCACAACCGGGACCGGCACCGCTACATCCTGCGGCTTCGCGACCGCAGCACCGTACGCGGCACGCTCGAGGCGAACGGCCACGACCCGGCGGAGGTCGAACACCTCCACGACGGACGCCAGGCTCTCGGCATCGGTGCCGCGCACCTCATGGACGGCATCGCCATCAGCCTTCCGGTCACACAGAAATGGGCGACCTCCTGGCTCGACGTCGACGTCAACCGCCTCGGTGACAACGACATCGAGTCCCGTCAGGGCCGGGTCCGGCACTGCTCCGCACCGGACGAGGCCGACGAACACGAGGCATGGGTGCGCGACCGCGGCCTGAGCGGCTTGAACAGTCCGGCCCTGCTCCTCGACGCCTGGGACGAGTTCTTCCCGTCCCTGGAACGCCTTCCTCGCTTCGACCGTGATCTGCGCGCCCTCGACCCGAAGTGGTTCCTGCCGGTCCGCCGTCTCCTCGCCGACCTCCAGTGCACGGCCGCCGGCCACTGGGACCTCGCCCGCTCTCCCGAACCACACTGGCAGAACTCCCACATCACACCCGAGTCACAGTCCCGGCGTCATCTGTGTACTTTCCCGGACCCGGAGTGCCACGGCCAGGACCTCTGCTTCTCCTGGCACGGCCGCATGACACCGGGCCAGGGACGCCTGTACTTCCGCCTGGTACCCGAGCGATTGACGTTCCGCCTCGCGTACGTGGGCACGAAACCCGGCAGCGACCGCCTCTCCCACTGACGGCCGGAGCGGGCACGACCCTGCTCCAGCAGAGGCAGGCAGCCGGGACCGACGTCGGCTCGCTCCCGCACCTCGTCGAAGGCGCCGGGCGCCCTGCGCCGACTCACCGGGGGCCGGTCGACAGCTGCTCGGTCACGCTGGCTGGGGGGATAATTCTGGTGCGGTGGTGGGTGGTCTCTCGGATGATCGGGGGGTTCTTCGCCGTCTGTCCCAGGAGCCGCCGTGATCCGCCGTGTCAGCGCCACCGCCCTCTTTCCACCGCCGGCCTACTCGCACGCCTCCGTCGTGGCGGCCGGCACGAGACTCGCGTTCCTCGCCGGGGCTGTCCCCCTCGACGCCCGGGGGGAGTTGGTCGGTGCGGGGGATCCCGTGCGGCAGGCCCGGCAGGTGCTGGCGAACCTCCAGGAGCAACTGCGGGCGGTGGGCTCCGACATGGGGCACGTGGTGGCGACCGACGTGTACGTCGTCAGCGCCGACACCGCGGTGCTCTCCGCCGTCTGGGAGGTCGTCGAGGCGTCCGGGCTCAGCGCGGGGCCGCATTCCTCGACGCTCGTCGGCGTGGCCTGCCTGGGTTACAGCGGGCAGCTGGTGGAGATCACGGCCACGGCCGTCGTACCCGAGGGGGCCGGAGCGTGAGCGGTGGGGTCGTGTTGCGGCGGGCAGGTGGTCCGGATGCCGGGGCCGTCGCCGACGTGTGGCTGCGGTCGTACGGTGCGGCGCTGCCGACCGTCGTCCGGGCGCACTCCGACGACGAGGTGCGCGCGTACTTCCGGGTCGTGGTGGTGCCGGAGCGGGAGACGTGGCTCGCGGAGGCGGACGGTCGTGTCGTGGGGGTGATGGTGCTCGCGGAGGATGTGTTGTCCCAGTTGTACCTGGACCCCGCGTGGCGGGGGCGGGGTGTCGGTGACCGGTTCGTCGCGCTGGCGAAGGAGCGCTCGCCGCGGGGGCTCACGCTGTGGACGTTCCAGGTCAACAAGCCCGCCCACCGGTTCTACGAGCGGCACGGCTTCGTCGCCGTCGAGTCCACGGACGGCAGCGGGAACGAGGAGCGGGAGCCGGACGTGCGGTACGTCTGGCAGCCCTGAGCCGGACGTGCGGTACGTCTGGCGGCCCTGAGCCGGACGTGCGGTACGTCTGGCGGCCCTGAACCCGCCGCCGCGGGCCGGCCGCCGGGTGGCCGGGTGTGGGCTCGGCCGCCGTTCCTAGGCGCGCCGTGGCCCCCATGCCCGGCGTTTCGCCAGCGGCTTCGCGTAGCTCCCCGCGCGGGAGGTGGTGAGCCCGAGGGCGACCAGCGACTCAGCCAGCTTGACCGCCGCGCCGACGCCGTCCACGACCGGGACCCCGAGCTTCTCTCCCACCACCCGCTGGAGGCCCGTCATCCCGGCGCAGCCGAGGACGAGGACCTCGGCGCCGGCGTCCCGGACCCGTTCGGCCGCCGCCAGAAACGCGGCCTCCGTCCGTCCTGGGTCACCGGCCAGGTCGAGGACGCCCAGTCCGGTGCCCGCCACGGCCACGCAGTTGCGGGCGACGCCCGCCGTCTCCAGGCTGTCCTCGATCTGCCCGCGCGAGCGGTCCAGCGTGGTGACGACGCCGTAGCGGCGGCCCAGCAGGCAGGCCAGATGCGCGGCGGCCTCGGTGATGTCGACGACCGGGACGTCCAGCAACTCCCTTACGCCTTCCCGTCCGTGCTCGCCGAAGCCGGCCATGACCACCGCGTCGTACGGCGGCCCGTCGTAGGTCCGCAGGGTGTCCAGGACCGCGGCCGCCGAGAGGTAGCTGTCCAGCCAGCCCTCCGCCGACTCGGGCCCCCAGCCGGGGGTCAGCCCGGTCACGGTGGTGCCCGGGCCTGCGGCGGCCCGGGCACCTCGCACGATCTCCTCGGTCATCTCCTGCGTGGTGTTGCAGTTGGTGACGACGATCCGCACGTCCGTCAGGCCTCCTCGGTCTCGGGGACCCGGTCATCCCGGCCCAGCGCCAGGTACAGGCCGGCGGCCAGGGCGGTGCCGATGAACCAGGAGTACGGCGCCACGTCGCTGAAGGTCTTCACCAGCGCGAGCACGCCCGCGACCGCCGCCGAGGGCAGGAACGCCCACAGCGCCTTGGGGTTGACGCCCTTGCGGTAGTGGTACGGGGAGCCGGGCGCCGCGTCGAAGAGCCCCCGCACGTCCACCCTGCCGCGCTTGATCGCGTAGTAGTCGACCATGATCACGCCGAACAGCGGTCCCAGGAAGGCGCCGAGGCCACCGAGGAAGTAGTTGACGACGGTGGGGTTGGAGAACAGGTTCCAGGGGGTGACGACCAGCGCGGCGACCGTGCTGATCATGCCGCCGACCTTGAAGCTGATCTTCTGGGGCCAGACGTTGGCCAGGTCGTACGCGGGTGAGACGAAGTTGGCGACGATGTTGACGCCCATGGTGGCGACCGCGAAGGTCAGGGCCGCCACCACCAGGACCCAGGTGTTGCCGACCTTGGCGACCAGTTCGGCGGGATCGGTGATGGCCTCGCCGAAGACCTCCAGCGAACCCGCGGTCACGATCACCGAGACGACCACGAACGCCGTCGAGTTGATCGGCAGGCCCCAGAAGTTGCCGCGGCGCACGGTGCGGTAGTCGGGTGCGAAGCGCGAGAAGTCGCAGAAGTTGAGCATCAGCGTGCCGTAGGTGGCGAGGATCAGCCCGATCGCGCCGAACCACTGGCGCCACTGCTCGCCGGTGGAGACCGGGTGCGGGGTGGAGGTGAGCGAGATGGTCCAGTGGGCCTTGGCGAGGATCCAGACCGCGAGGGCGATCATGACCAGCCAGATCGCCGGGCCGCAGAAGTCCTGGAACTTGCGGACCGACTCCATGCCCCGGCTGATGATCGCCGCCTGGACCAGCCAGAGCGAGACGAAGGAGATCCAGCCCAGGGTGTCGAGGCCGAGGAAGGAGGTCTCCGTCAGGGACTTCAGGCCGGGCCAGGCGGCCAGCAGCATCACGTTGACGGCGACGGACGCCAGATAGGTCTGGATGCCGTACCACATGATGGCGATCACGGCCCTGATCAGGGCGGGGATGTTGGCGCCCCAGACGCCGAAGCTGATGCGGCTGACCACGGGGAACGGCACTCCGTGGCGCTGGCCGATCCTGCCCATCCAGTTCATGCCGACGTAGATGAGCACGAAGCCGACGAGGAGGGAGGTGAAGACCTGCCAGACGTTCATGCCGAGGACCAGCAGACCGGCGGCGAAGGTGTAGTTGCCGAGGTTGTGGACGTCGGACATCCACATCGCGAAGAGGTCGAAGACCTTCCAGTTCCGCTGCTCGGCGGGGGCCAGGTCTTCGTTGGTGAGCCGGGGGTCGGGGACGAACGCGGGTGCGCCGGTGGCTTCGGCGCGGTCGGCCAGGGACACGGGGCCTCCAGAAACTACGGGGCGGGGAGGGAGGAGGGCGGCTGCGGGTGCTGCCGCCGAGTGCCGCGGATGGGCTGTATCGCGCGTTTGGTATACCAAACTGCGGTCATGGTCCTCCCGTCAAGCGTTCTGACCGATGTCCGTCCCGTTACGGCTCCGTAAAAGCCCCCTCGGGTCGGCGAAAATGACCTCATGGGCTCCCCCACTACGAAGATCGAACCCCTGGGCGCGGTGCGCGAGCACGTGCTCGCCACCCTGCGGCAGGACATCATCGAGGGGCGGCTGGCCCCGGGTGACCGGCTGGTCGAGCGGGAACTGGCCGAGCGGTTCGGGGTGTCCCGGGTGCCGGTCCGGGAGGCGATCCGGGCTCTGGTCGCCGAGGGCTTCGTGCTCTTCGAGTCGGCCCGCCGTACGGTCGTGCGCCGGCTGACCCCGACCGACGTCAAGGAACTCTTCGAGCTGCGCGAGGCGTTGGAGGTGTACGCGGCCGGGCTGGCGGCCGCGCGGGCGACACCCGAGGCACTGGCCGAACTGCGGGAGCTGCTCGACCAGGCGGCCTCGGCGACCAGGTCCGACGACGCCGAGACGATCACCGACGTCAACACGCGCTTCCACGACCGGATCCTCGCCCTGGCGGGCAACAGCCTGCTCATCTCGGTCATGGAACCGGTCGACGGCCGGCTCCGCTGGCTCACCCGGCGCAACGAGGAGTGGCCCCAGCTCCTCACCGAGCACCGCGAGCTGTACGAGGCGATCGCCTCCGGCGACCCCGACCGCGCCCGCACCCTCGCGCTCGGCCACGTGCGTGCCAACTACCGGTCGACGGTGAGGCACCTGTTCGACGAGGAGACCGGCGGCTGACCGCCGGCTGACCGTCCCCTAGGCTGGCGGGCCGATCACATCGACACGGGGAGTGCATGACCATGGTGAGCAGACGGGGGCTGTTGAGCGGAGCCGCGCTCGTGGGGATGGGCACGCTGGCCGGTACGGCGGCGGGCACGGGGACCGCCGCGGCCGACGCCCCGCTGGACACGCCGTTCACCCCGGTCACCGCACCGCATCTGGCCGAGGCCGAGCGGATGGTGCAGTACCAGCGCATGCTGGCGGCCGGCTACCTGCCCACCGGACTCGCGGGCCACTGGCCGCTGGACGGCTCCGCCGCCGACCGCTCCGGCCTGGAGCACCCCGTCACCCTGGGCTCCGGGGCGGGCTGGACCAGCCTGCGGGCGGGCGGTGAGCTGAGCTTCGACGGCACCTCCGCCGCGTACGCGGCCGCCGCCTCCGTGCTGGACACCACCGCCCCGTTCACGGTCGCGGCCTGGGTGCGGCTGGCCGACGACGCCGTCCTGACGAACATGTACACAGCCGTGAGCCAGGACGGGAGCAGCGCCAGCCGCTTCCTGCTCCAGTACGACGACTCGGCCAGGACCTGGGCCTTCAAGGTGCGCAGCGAGGACCAGGCGGTCAAGGTCTCCGCCCTCGGTGCCCGGCCCGTCGACAGGACCGGTGTCTGGACCCACCTGACCGGCGTCTGGGACGGCACGAGCATCAAGCTGTACGTGAACGGCGTGCTGGAAGGCAGCGCCGGCACCGCCCTCTCCTGGGCCGCGCCCCAGGGCCTCAGCATCGGCCGGGCCCGCTGGGACGGCGGTTACGTGAACCGCTTCAAGGGTGCGATCAGCGACGTCCGCGGCTACGGACGGGCACTGAGCGCCGACGAGGTCTCGCTGATCAGCGGTGCCACGGCGGACGCCAACAACGTCTACCTGATGGACGCGACGGCCACCGTCACCTGGGGCCGGCCGGACGACCTCGCGAGCTGGGTGTCCCGGGCCCGCTGCTCGTCCTTCGTCACCGCGCTGCTCAGGCACACCTACGGCTGGGCCACCGACGCCTACTTCCTCCAGTACTTCGGGGAGAAGGGCCCCGAGGCCGCCGACTACTGCCAGGCTTTCCTGAGGAACAGCGGCGGCCCGCGCCTCCGTCCCGTCCGCAGGGTCGCCGATCTGCGGCCCGGCGACCTGATCGCGGTCGACTACAACGGGCAGGACACCGCGAACACCGGGCACATCGTGCTGGTCCGCGAGGTCAAGGGGATCTTCAGCGGGGTGGCCGACTTCCCGGGCGAGACCCAGTACGCCGTCGAGATCGTCGACTGCACCTCCGACCCGCACGGCGTGCACGGCCTCTCCAACTACCCGCGGTACCCGGACACGCGCATGGTCAGCAACGTCGACGGCGAGAACTTCCAGGGCGTCGGCATCGGCCACATGATGTTCTACGCGTCCGACGCCACAGGTGAGTTCTCCCGCTACCGCTGGAGCGTCAACTCCTCCGCGACCACCGGCACCCACCCGGTCGGTGACCGGCCGGTGGCGGCGGCCCGCCTGGTCTGAGTGCCTCAGCGCAGCCCGGCCGTCTCCGCCGCCGTCCGCAGCACGTCGCGGAGCATCTCGGGGGTGAGCAGGCCGGTGAAGGTGTTGCGCTGGCTGACGTGGAAGCAGCCGAAGAGGTCCAGGCCGCCCAGGTCGACCCGGGTGCCGTGGGCGAAGCGCGGGCGGGGCCTCGGCACCGTCCAGCCCGCCGCGGCGAACGCCGGCAGCGCGGCCTGCCAGCCGAACGCGCCGAGCACGACGACGGCCCGCAGCGTCGGCCGCAGCAGCGCCAGCTCCTCCACCAGCCAGGGGCGGCAGGTGTCGCGCTCCGCGGGCGTCGGCTTGTTGTCGGGCGGGGCACAGTGCACCGGCGAGGTGATCCGCACGCCGTACAGTTCGAGTCCGTCGTCGACGCTCACCGCCGTCGGCTGCGAGGCGAGCCCGACGTCGTACAGCGCCCGGTACAGCACGTCGCCGGAGCGGTCACCGGTGAACATCCGCCCGGTGCGGTTGCCGCCGTGCGCCGCCGGGGCCAGGCCGACGATCAACAGGCGGGCGTCGGGCGGCCCGAAGCCGGGAACGGGCCGCCCCCAGTACGTCCAGTCGGCGAACGCGGCACGCTTGGTGCGCGCCACCTCCTCCCGCCAGGCGACCAGCCGGGGACAGGCGCGGCAGTCGCTGACACGGGCGTCCAGGTCGGCGAGGGGGGTGTGGTGCATGCTTCAACGGTAGGGCCGAGGTGAGTGTGCGGGGGGCCACCGGGGTTCGGTCGTGGCAGCTCGCGCGGTTCCCCACGCCCCTCGGGGGCGCGTTAAGGTCGGGGCATGTCTTCTCAGGACGTGAACGGCAGCGCGGCACGCGAAGGTGCCGGTGCCGGTACGGGCGCCTCCGCCGCGGCCGAGCCGGCGCAGAGCGCCGAGGCTCCCGATCCCGCCGCCGTCGCCGCGGCGGTCGCCGCCGCCGAGGCCGCCGCGCCGGCTCCCGGGGAGAGTGTCCGGATCGACAGCTGGATCTGGGCCGTGCGGCTGATCAAGACCCGCTCCATGGGGGCCACCGCCTGCCGGGGCGGGCATGTCCAGCTGAACGGCGAGCGCGTCAAACCCGCCCACTCCGTGCGCGTCGGTGACGAGGTGCGGGTGCGCCAGGAGGGACGGGAACGGATCGTCATCGTGAAGCGGCTGATCCGCAAGCGGGTCGGCGCCCCCGTCGCCGCCCAGTGCTACGTCGACAACTCGCCGCCGCCTCCGCCCCGCGAGGCCGTCGCCCCGATCGGCCTGCGCGACCGCGGCACCGGCCGCCCCACCAAGCGCGACCGCCGCGAGCTGGAACGGCTCCGTGGCCTCGGCGGGATCGGCGGACCTGGCGGGACGGGTGGCCCGGGCGGCCCGGGCAGCACCGGCCGGCCGAGCGGCGGACGCCCCGGCGGACGGTGATCCACCGGGGCGCAGCGGGGCCGGGTGAGGGCGGGTGGGGCCGGTTCGCTCCCCTTCGCCCGGTGCTTCAGCTCCGTCCCCGCACCAGCGCCCACAGCCGCGCGTTCTGTTCGCGCCGGGCCCAGGCGATCAGCATCAGCGGCACGATCAGGATCAGCGGGGTCGCCGCGTACTGGCCGTCGAAGACGGTCATCTGGACGATGAACGCGCCCACCATGAGCCCGCTGAGCGCCGTCGCCGCCGCCGATTGCAGCACCGGCACCAGCAGGGCGACGGCACCGGCCAGTTCGAGCGCACCGATGGTGTACATGCCCGCGCTGCCCCATCCCATCCTGTCGAAGGACTCCACGGCGGAGGGATGCGCGATCAGCTTGGGCAGCGCGCTCGCCGCGGCGTAGAACAGGGCGAGCAGCACCTGCACCGTGCGCAGGGCGAGGCGGGCGGCCCGGCGGCCACCGGACGTCGCGGACCGGGCGACGGCCGGGGTCGCGGGGGTGGCGGAAGCGGTGAGGGAGACGGGAGCGGTGGTCTCGGACATGGGGTTCTCCTGGGGAAACGGTCTCTGCTGCTGTCACAGAGGTAGACCCGTGGCCGCCGGAGAACTCATCGCCGCCGCACCGGATTCCCTGGATTTCACTCCGCCCGGTCGAACCGGCGCCGGGTCTCCTCGTCGGCCGGCAGGAACGTCTCCAGGTGCAGTCCCTCCAGTGCGGCGTCGGTGGCGGTGCTGAGGGTGGCGGAGGTGCTGAAGAACCGGAGCGGGGTGCCGTCCACCTCGATTTCGAGGGTGACCACCGGTCCCTCGGCACGCGTGGCGGCAGCGGCCGTGCCGAGGTACCCGGCCACCTCCCCGGCCAGCTCGTGCAGACGCTGGTCATGACTGCGTTCGGCCCGGTGTCGCACCTGTTGCAGCAGGTGGCTGCCCCACTCCGCGCGGTTGCCGATCCGGGCCGCCAGGCCGCCCGGGTGCAGGCTGACCCGGACCACGTTGACCGGTGGCTCCAGCAGCTCCGGCGCGCAACCGGCCAGCAGCTGATCAACGGCCGCGTTGGCGTCGACGATGTCCCAGTGTTCGTCCAGCAGCAGTGCGGGATACGGCAGGTGGGCGTCGAGGAGCCGGCGCAGACCGTCCATCACCACCGCGATCGACGCGTCGTCCAGCTGGTGGTCCTGGTAGCGGGGTGCGTAACCGGCGGCCAGCAGGAGCCGGTTGCGGTCCCGCAGCGGCACGTCCAGGTTCTCGGAGAGGTGCATGAGCATCTCCGGTGTCGGGTGCGCCTTGCCGGTCTCCACCCGGCTGAGGTGCCGGGTGGAGACCCTTGACCGGTTGGACAGCTCCTGCTGGCTGAACCGGCGCCGTTCACGCCAGGTCCTCAACAGCGCACCGACCGGGGGGACTTCGACTGCAACGCTCATGTCCGCGAGTCTAAGCGGCCGGGTCCGGGGTGCCATGACCTGTGAGGTCATGGATCGGACGCCCCGCCCGGGGCCAGGATCTGGGTCATCAGCCGATCGAGACGGACGGAGAGACGAACATGAACGGCATCGTCGAGAAGTACCTGGCCACCTGGAACGCGACCGGCGACGAGCGGGCGAAGCTCGTCTCCGAGCACTGGTCGCCCGAGGTCACCTACACCGACCCGATGGCCGAGGTCTCCGGCCACGAGGGGATCACCGCGATCGTCGACGGCGTGCAGGCGCAGTTCCCGGGTTTCGTGTTCACGCAGGTCGGCGAGGCCGACGCCCACCACAGCCAGGTCCGGTTCCGCTGGGGTCTGGGACCGGAGGGCGCCGAGCCGCTGGTGATCGGGTTCGACGTCCTGGTGCTGGACGCGTCGGGCCGGATCCAGGACGTGCGCGGCTTCCTGGACAAGGTGCCGGCATGACGGCGCCGCGCGCATACGTGGTCGGGTACCTGCGGAACGTCGACGTCGGCCCGGAGATCGCGGAGTACATCGAGCGCATCGAGGCCACGATGGCACCGTACGGCGGTCGCTTCCTCGTGCACGGCGGACGGCTCGTCGAGCACGAGGGCACCTGGAACGGAGACGTCGTGATCCTCGAGTTCCCCGACACGGCCCGCGCGCAGGAGTGGTACGAGTCCCCGGACTACCAGGCGATCCTGCCGCTCCGCACCGAGCACGCGAGCTCGATGGTCGCCCTGGTCGAGGGGGTGCCCGACGGCTATCGCGCAAGCAACAAGATCTCGCAGCTGTTCCCGCTCCTGAACGCCCCGGCCGAGCTGGCGAGCTGAGCGCGGACGACCTGAGCGCGGACGACCCACTCAGCGGTGCCCCCCTCGGCCTCCCGACGACGTCGGCGGGGAGCACCGCCGGACCGCACCCACCTGGACCGGGGCTGCGGGGCCGTCAGGCAGCCGGGTGGACCGGGGCTGCGGGGCCGTCAGGCAGCCGGGGCCGACGGGGTCCGCCGGGCCGCGGGTACCGCCCGCACCCATGTCCTGTCCTCCGTCAGATACTCCGCCACCTCCAGTCCCGCCTCCGCCAGCGCCTCCTCGAACTGCTCCGCGGTGAGCGGCCGGGCCAGGAACGTCTGGGTCCAGGTCGCGTCCGGGAACTCGTACTCCGCGCGCACCGAGTTCACCCCGTCGCCGACGGGCTCGGCCGACACGATCCGGACGGTGTAGCCATGGGGGTCGACCCGCTCCCTGGGCACCTTCGTGTGGTAGTCCGCGCCCTCCCGCTGGACGAGCACACAGCCGTCCGCGGCCACGTGCGCCGCGCAGGTCCGCAGCATGCCCCGGCGCACCTCCAGGTCTCCGGTGTGCACCAGGAACGACGCGAGCATCACCACGTCGAACTTCTCGCCCAGGTCGAGCCCTTCGATGGTGCCGCGTATCGTGCGCGCCCCTCGCACGCGCTCCAGCATCTCCGCCGACTCGTCGACCGCCGTGACCGTGAAGCCGCGTTCCACGAGCGGGTGCGTCACCCGCCCCACTCCGCAGCCCAGTTCGAGGACGCGGGCACCGGCGGGGACCGCCGCCTCGATGATGTCCGGTTCGCTCCCCACGGCCAGCCGCGAGTAGAACTCCACCGCGCAGCCGTCCGGCGTGATCGCACCGGGTCCTGTTCCCTCGTATCCCTCACGCATTTCAACCGTCATGCCCGAAGAACGGCCGGCCACCGCACAGCCGTTCCCGCACCGCGATGGTTCACTCGTTCGAGTCGTTCGGCACCCGACGGGAACTTTCCCGCACCGTACCGACGATGGCAGATCACAGACGATGACAGATCGTCAGGTGACGCCGGAGATCGTCACTGCTCCCACGGGAACCATCCGTGCCCGATGTACCAGTGGCCGCCGGCCCGCAGCCGGTCGCCGACCGCCCGCTCCAGCGACGTACGCCGGGGCAGGTCGCGGGCCGGGAGGTCGGGGTCACCGAAGACGAAGCCGACGGGCGTGCTGTCGGCCGGCTCCCGGTCGTCCCAGCCGCGCCGGAACCGCTCCTGGAAGCGGACGATGTTGGAGTCGGCCGGGAGGTGCTGCCGCAGCTGCGGGTCGAGCAGCCAGGAGTGGCAGGTCGCGACGGCCGGGGACTCGTCGGGGAAGTACCGGGCGAAGAACTCCCGGGCCCGGAGCACGGAACGGTCGCAGGCGGCCGGGGTGAGCGGTCCGAGGAAGTCAGGGATGTGCAGGTTCAGGCTGGGACTGTCGGCGGTGACCGCGGTTCCGGCGGCGGTGATCGCCTGTGCCGTCCGGGTGCCGAGCCCCGCCCGCTCGTATTGCAGCCGCCCGAGCTGGTAGAGCTCGCCGCAGAAGTGGCGGGTCAGCCAGTGGGCCTGGCGGACACCGAGGCCCCCGCGGCCGTACCTTCTGCGGTGCAGTGCCATGCCGCGGCCGAGGTCGGTGAGCGTGTGCCGGCCGATGTCGTCGGGGATGCCGAGTTCCCGGTGCGCGGCACGCACGCGCGGCACCGCGAAGAGGAAGACGTACACGAGGAAGTACTCGCCGAGGGCGGTCGGGGCGTGGGCGGCCCGGTCCCCGAGTCCGGCCGGGTCGTCGACCTCCCTGACGACGCGCGTCACGTCCTCGGCGCACTCCTCCAGGAGCCGTCTCACCCCGGGGTCGGTCGTCACGGTCCGCAGACGTGCGGTCACCTCGTTGACGTCCTCGTGCGGCACGGCGAGATCGAGGAGCAGGTCGGGCAGGTCGTCGGCGTCCGGCAGCACGTGCGGTCCCCCTTGGTGAACGCGTCCCTTGGCGTACGCGCCTCTCGGCGTACGAGTCCCTGGTGGGCCGTACGCGCCTCCCGGCGTGGGCGTCCCGGGGCCCGTACGCGCCTCTCGGCGTACGCGTCCCTGGTGGGCGTCCTCGCCCCTTGGTGAACGCCCTCGTCGAAGAGTACGTTGCTAGGAGGAGTGGTGATCCGGGATGCGTACGGGCAGTGAACCGACCACCGCGCGCAGCGCGCTGCGGGCGCGGTTGTGGCTGAGCCTGTGGGGAGTCGCCTGGGCGATCTTCGGCACCGTGGTGTTCGTGCTCGTCGGACGCCCCGGCTGGGCGATCGCCTGCGGGGTGCTGTGGCTGGTGGCCACGGTCGACATGACCATGATCCTCAGACACATGCGGCAGGGCCCGCACTACCAGCCGGGCCGTGACGTACCGCCGTACCGCCCGGCGGACACCCGTCAGCCGGACTCCCGCCCGCCGCCGTTCCGGCGCCCACCGCAGCACCGTCACCCGTGAGCCCGCCCTCCCCGGCCGGCCCGGACACCATGGGCGAGGGTCCGCTCACGTACCGCTGTCGAAGCGGGCCGCCTTCAGGTACTCGGGGTTCGGGTCCAGTGCGGCCGCCAGCCGGAAGTGACGTATCGCGAGGTCGGCCCGGCCCTGGCGCTCATACGTGCGGGCGAGCGCGAAGTGGGCGAACGCGTTGTCCGGCTCCCGCTCCAGAACGATCGTGAACTCCAGTTCGGCGGGCCGTAGTTGCGCGGCGGCGAAGAAGGCACGCGCGCGCAGCAGCCGGGCGGCGGTGTTCTCGGGGTGCGCGGCGATCACTCCGTCGAGCAGCTTCACCGCGCCCCGTGGGTCCCGTGCGTTGAGCAGTTGCTCGGCGGCACGGAAATCGATGACATGCGTCTCCGGAGTACGTCCGGTCGAACCGCTGGTCTCGGGCACGGCAAAGTCCTTCCCTCGCTGAAGCGGTTCAACGCCCGGACGGGTGTCCGCTATTTCGAAGACGGCCGCCCGCTAGCTCGGGGCCGACTCCCGCGCCCGGCGCACGAGCTCGGCCCAGACCTCCGCGACCCGCCGTCGCAGCACGTCCAGGGGCACGTCGTTGTCGATGACGATGTCGGCGATCTCCAGGCGCTTCTCGCGGGTGGCCTGTGCGGCCATACGCGCGCGGGCGTCCTCCTCCGTCATACCGCGCAGCCGGGTGAGCCGGTCGAGCTGGGTCTCGGGGGCGGCGTCGACCACGACCACGAGGTCGTAGAGCGGGGCGAGGCCGTTCTCCGCGAGGAGCGGGACGTCGTGGACGACCACCGCGTCGGCGGCGGCCGAGCTCTCCAGTTCGCGGGAGCGGGCACCCACGAGGGGATGCACGACCGAGTTGAGCACGGCCAGCTTCTCGGGGTCGGCGAAGACGATCGAGCCGAGTCGCGGCCGGTCCAGGCTGCCGTCGGCGGCCAGGACGTCCGGGCCGAAGGCCTCGACGACGGCCGCCAGGCCCGGCGTGCCCGGCGCGACGACCTCACGCGCGATGCGGTCAGCGTCGATCAGCACGCCGCCGTGTTCCACCAGCAGCCGCGACACCTCGCTCTTGCCGGCGCCGATCCCGCCGGTGAGGCCAACTTTCAGCATGCCCAGCAGCTTAGGGCCTGCCACCGACACCGGCCCGGACAGGTCCAGGAAACCTCGGCGGCGGGCCCTAGTTGTCGCCCTCCCGCTCCGCGAGGAAGCGTTCGAACTCCAGGCCGATCTCGTCCGCCGAGGGGATCTCCACCGGCTCGGCGAGCATGTTGCCCCGGGTCTCGGCGCCCGCGGCCGCGTCGTACTGGTGCTCGAGGCCCTGTACGAGGGCGGTGAGTTCCTCGTCGCCCTCCTGGACCTGGCGTTCGATCTCCGTCTGGGTGCGGTGCGCGTCCGTGCGCAGGGCGTGGGCGACACCCGGGAGCACCAGCCCGGTGGCGCCCGTGACGGCCTCCAGGACGGTCAGGGCGGCGTCCGGATAGGGCGACCGGGCGATGTAGTGCGGAACGTGCGCGGCGACGCCCAGGACGTCGTGGCCGGCCTCCATGAGCCGGTATTCGAGCAGCGCCTCGGCGCTGCCGGGCACCTGGGCCTCGTCGAAGGGGCTGCGGTGGCCGGGGACGAGGTCGGTGCGGTTGCCGTGCGGGGTGAGTCCCACCGGGCGGGTGTGCGGGACGCCCATGGGGATGCCGTGGAAGTTCACGGACAGGCGGACCCCGAGCCGCTCCACGATCTGCCGTACGGCGGCGGCGAAACGTTCCCACTCGACGTCCGGCTCGGGGCCGGACAGCAGCAGGAAGGGCGCCCCCGTGGCGTCCTGGACCAGCCGGACCTCGATGCCGGGCTCCTCGTACTCGGTCCAGCGGTCCCGCGTGAAGGTCAGCAGCGGGCGGCGGGCCCGGTAGTCCACGAGCCGGTCGTGGTCGAAGCGGGCGACGACCTGGTGGGGCAGCGAGTCGAGGAGCCGCTCGACGATCTGGTCGCCGGTCTCGCCCGCGTCGATGTATCCGTCGAAGTGGTAGAGCATGACAAGACCGGCCGACTCCTGGGCGAGCGCCATGTCGACGACGGCGAGGCCCTTCGGCTCCCATGCGTACAAACCCTGCGGATCAAGCACTGTGACCGCTCCTCCTCGTGTTCGTACGTGACAACGCGTCGCACGACGTGGGCATTCCTGGTCCGCCGTCCTCTCACCGCCTTTTCGTGCCGGGCCGCGGCATGGCAACTCCCGAGGGGCGCCGGGAAGTTCCCGGTGGGCGCGCGGTACCGGAACACACGGAGGCCGGCAGCTCGGAACATGCGAAGGCCGGCACCTCGGAACATGCCGAGGGCCCGCACCTCGGAAGGTGCGGGCCCTCGGTGAAGCGGCTAGGCCTCAGTGGCTAGGCGCCACAGTGGCTGGGCCTCAGCTCTGGCCACCGGCCAGCTTCTCGCGGAGCGCGGCGAGCGCCTCGTCCGAAGCGAGCGCGCCGGAGGTGTCCGCACCCTCGGAGGAGTACGAACCGCCACCCGCGGCCGGAGCGGCACCCGCGGCGTCGCCACCCTCGGCGGCGGCAGCGGCGTCGGCCTCGCGGCTCTTGATGACCTGCTGCTGGTGCTGCTCGAACCGCTGCTGCGCCTCGGCGTACTGGTGCTCCCACGCCTCGCGCTGGGTCTCGTAGCCCTCGAGCCAGTCGTTGGTCTCGGGGTCGAAGCCCTCGGGGTAGATGTAGTTGCCCTGGTCGTCGTAGGACGCGGCCATGCCGTACAGGGTCGGGTCGAACTCGACCGTGGCCGGGTCGGCACCGAAGGCCTCGTTGGCCTGCTTCAGCGAGAGGCTGATGCGGCGGCGCTCGAGGTCGATGTCGATGACCTTGACGAAGATCTCGTCGTTGACCTGGACGACCTGCTCCGGGATCTCCACGTGGCGCTCGGCCAGCTCGGAGATGTGGACCAGACCCTCGATGCCCTCGTCCACGCGGACGAACGCACCGAACGGAACCAGCTTCGTGACCTTGCCGGGCACGACCTGGCCGATCTGGTGGGTGCGGGCGAACTGCTGCCACGGGTCTTCCTGGGTCGCCTTCAGCGACAGGGAGACACGCTCGCGGTCCATGTCGACGTCGAGGACCTCGACGGTGACCTCCTGGCCGACCTCGACAACCTCGGACGGGTGGTCGATGTGCTTCCAGGACAGCTCGGAGACGTGGACCAGACCGTCGACGCCACCCAGGTCCACGAAGGCACCGAAGTTGACGATCGAGGAGACCACACCGGAACGGACCTGACCCTTCTGGAGGGTCGTGAGGAACGTCTGGCGGACCTCGGACTGGGTCTGCTCCAGCCAGGCACGGCGGGACAGGACCACGTTGTTGCGGTTCTTGTCCAGCTCGATGATCTTCGCCTCGAGCTCCTTGCCCACGTAGGGCTGGAGGTCGCGGACGCGGCGCATCTCGACCAGGGAGGCCGGGAGGAAGCCGCGGAGGCCGATGTCGAGGATGAGACCACCCTTGACGACCTCGATGACGGTACCGGTGACGATGCCGTCCTCTTCCTTGATCTTCTCGATGGTGCCCCAGGCACGCTCGTACTGGGCGCGCTTCTTCGAGAGGATCAGGCGGCCTTCCTTGTCCTCCTTCTGGAGGACAAGGGCCTCGATCTCGTCACCGACGGCGACGACCTCGTTGGGGTCGACGTCGTGCTTGATCGAGAGCTCTCGGCTCGGGATGACACCTTCGGTCTTGTAACCGATGTCGAGCAGGACCTCGTCCCGGTCGACCTTCACGATGACGCCGTCGACGATGTCGCCGTCGTTGAAGTACTTGATCGTCTCGTCGATCGCGGCGAGGAAGGCTTCCTCGTTACCGATGTCGTTGACCGCTACCTGCGGGGTGGTGGCGGTGGTCTCGGTGCTGCTCGTCATGTGGGAAAGGGCTCCGGTACGGACATTGAAGTCGTAGGTACTGCTTACGCCGGGAGCCCGTTTCGCTCTGATGAAGACCGGACAGCCAAGGAAGCGCCACACAAAACCGCTGGTGGCGCCTCGAAAACCGAGGGGGCATACAACAGATGCGAGCGCAGCCTGCTACGTCTGAGGTGCGCAGGCCCGCAGCGCAACTTGTAGCATACGGGGGCAGCCGGACAGGGTCAATGCGCGAAGGCGCACACCCGGGGCGGATCGCCGCATACCCGGCACAAGAACCGTCCCACGAGGCCACGCAGGTCTGGAAAACCTCTTTCGTGACACCCCGGCGACGGGTTGCAGGGAAGAGTACGACGAGGGAGCCGATCATCCAAGAGCCCGTTTCGTTCGACCTCGAACCGGAAGCCACCCGGCGGACCGCCGGGGCCGCCGAGAGCAGCCGGGCCAACCGGGGCTGGTGGGACCGCAACGCCGACGACTACCAGATCGAGCACGGCACGTTCCTCGGGGACGACCGTTTCGTGTGGGGTCCCGAGGGTCTCGACGAGGTGGAGGCCGAGCTGCTCGGCCCGCCCGAGGAGCTGAAGGGCAAGGACGTCCTGGAGATCGGTGCCGGCGCGGCCCAGTGCGCGCGGTGGCTGGCGGCCCAGGGGGCCCGGCCGGTCGCCCTGGACCTCTCGCACCGCCAGCTCCAGCACGCGCTGCGCATCGGCGGATCGTTTCCCCTCGTATGCGCGGACGCGGGCGCGCTGCCGTTCGCGGACGGCTCCTTCGACCTGGCCTGCTCGGCCTACGGCGCGCTCCCCTTCGTCGCCGATCCGGGTCTGGTGCTGCGCGAGGTGCGCCGCGTGCTGCGGCCCGGCGGCCGTTTCGTCTTCTCGGTGACCCACCCCGTCCGGTGGGCGTTCCCGGACGAGCCGGGTCCCGAGGGCCTCTCGGTCGCGAACTCGTACTTCGACCGCACGCCCTACGTGGAGCAGGACGACGAGGGCCAAGCGGTGTACGTCGAGCACCACCGCACACTCGGCGACCGCGTCCGGGACATCGCCTCGGCGGGCTTCCGGCTCGTCGACCTGGTCGAACCGGAGTGGCCGGCCTGGAACACCTCCGAATGGGGCGGCTGGTCCCCCCTGCGCGGCAACCTCATCCCGGGCACGGCGATCTTCGTGTGCGAGCGGGACTGACCGCGTCGGCGGGACCGCCGCCGAGAACCGTGCGCTCACCGGCACCGCCCGTGAGCGCACGCGCGCGTGAAGGGTGAAGGGTGTTCCGCGCGGGCGTACGACACTAGGGGCGTGATCCGTTACGACGCCCTGGACGCGCTGCCCGTGCGGCAGGCCCTGCCCGGTCTGGACGACGCCCTGGCGGGGCACGGTACCGCCGTCCTGGTGGCGCCGCCCGGCACCGGCAAGACGACGCTGGTGCCGCTGGCGCTGGCCGGGCTGCTGGGCGAGGGACCCGCGCGGCGGGTGGTGGTGGCCGAGCCGCGCCGGATCGCCGCCCGCGCGGCGGCCCGCCGGATGGCCTGGCTGCTCGGCGAGCAGGTCGGGCGGAGCGTCGGCTACACCGTGCGCGGCGAGCGGGTGGTGGGCCGGGACGCGCGCGTGGAGGTGGTCACGACCGGTGTGCTGTTGCAGCGGCTGCAACGCGACCAGGAACTGTCGGGCGTGGACGTCGTGATCCTCGACGAGTGTCACGAGCGGCATCTGGACGCCGACACGGTGGCGGCCTTCCTCTGGGACGTGCGGGAGACGCTGCGGCCGGAGCTGCGCCTGGTGGCCGCGTCGGCGACGACGGACGCGCAGGGCTGGTCCCGGCTGCTGGGCGGCGCACCGGTGGTCGAGGCGGACGGTGTCTCGTACCCGGTGGAGGTGGTGTGGGCGCCGCCGGCCCGTCCGGTACGGCCGCCGCACGGGATGCGGGTGGACCCGGCGCTGCTGGCGCACGTGGCGTCGCTGGTGCGGCGGGCGCTGGCCGAGCGGGACGGGGACGTGCTGTGCTTCCTGCCGGGCGTGGGCGAGATCGCGCGCGTGGCCGGCCAGCTGGGGAGTCCGGGGGACGTCGAGGTGCTCCAGGTGCACGGCCGGGCGCCGGCCGCCGTCCAGGACGCGGTGCTGGCGCCCGGCGACCGGCGCCGGGTGGTGCTGGCCACGGCGGTCGCCGAGTCCTCGCTCACCGTGCCCGGGGTACGGGTGGTCGTCGATTCGGGGCTCGCGCGCGAGCCGCGGGTCGACCACGCGCGCGGGCTGAGCGCCCTGACGACGGTGCGGGCGTCGCGTGCGGCCGGGCGGCAGCGGGCGGGGCGGGCCGGGCGGGAGGCGCCGGGGGCGGTCTACCGCTGCTGGACCGAGGCCGAGGACGCGCGCCTGACGGCCTTTCCGGCCCCCGAGATAAAGGTGGCCGACCTGACCGCGTTCGCCCTTCAGGCGGCCTGCTGGGGCGATCCCGAGGCCGCCGGACTGGCGTTGCTGGACCCGCCGCCCGGCGGGGCGATGGCGGCGGCGCGGGGTCTGCTGACGGCGGTCGGGGCGGTGGACTCCGCGGGCCGGGCCACCGACCGGGGCGTGCGGCTGGCGCGGCTGGGGCTGCACCCCCGGCTGGGGCGGGCGCTCGTGGACGGAGCCGGGGTGGTGGGGGCGGAGCGGGCCGCGGAAGTGGTCGCGCTGCTGAGTGAGGAGGTTCCCCGGGAGTACGGGGACGATCTGGGGGCCGCCCTGCGGAGCGCGCGGCGCGCGGCCGACGCCTATGCCACCAGGTGGCGTGCGGAGGTTCGGCGGCTGCGGGCCGTCCTGACCGGGGTCGCGCGACCGCCCGAGGACGCGCCCGCATCCGGCACGCGCACCAGCACCAGCACCAGCACCAGCACCAGCACCGAAGCCGACACCGGCAGGGGCACCGGCAGCAGAGGCACCGGAACCAGCACCAGCACCAGCACCAGCACCAGCACCAGCACCAAAGCCGGCACGAGCGGGGGCAGCGGCAACAACAGGGGCAGCAACACCGGAAGCACCGGCACCGGCACCGGCACCGGCACCGGCACCGGCACCGGCACCGGCAGCATCCCTGACGATCAGGCGGCCGGGCTCGTCACCGCCCTCGCCTTCCCCGAGCGGATCGCCCGGGTCGACGGCGGTTCTCACCTGATGGTCTCCGGCACCCGTGCCGAGCTCCGTGAGGGTTCGCCGCTGCGGTCCGCGTCGTGGCTCGCCGTCGCCGTCGCCGACCGGCCGCTCGGGAAGGGGCACGCGCGCGTGCAGCTCGCGGCGGCGGTGGACGAGGAGACCGCGCGGGCGGCGGCCGGGACCCTGCTGGACGTGCGGGACGAGGTGCGCTGGGCCGAGGGGGACGTCGTCGCGCGGCGCGTGGAACGGCTCGGGGCCGTCGAACTCGCGGTACGGCCGCTGCGGGACGCCGACCCCGTGCTCGTACACGGTGCGTTGCTCGAAGGGCTGCGGCAGGAGGGTCTCGGTCTGCTGCGGTGGACGCCCGACGCCGTCGCGCTGCGGCAGCGGCTGGCCTTTCTCCGGCTGCGCCTCGGGGATCCGTGGCCCGACGTCGGCGACGACGCGCTGCACGCGCGCGTGGACGAGTGGCTGGAGCCGGAACTGAGCCGGGCCCGGCGGCGGGCCGATCTCGGACGGATCGACGCCGGGGAGGCGCTGCGACGGCTGCTGCCGTGGGCGAGCGGGGAGGCGGGGCGGCTGGACGAGCTGGCGCCGGAGCGGATCGCCGTGCCCAGTGGATCGCGGATCCGGGTCGACTACGGGAACCCCGGTCAGCCGGTGCTCGCCGTGAAGTTGCAGGAGATGTTCGGGTTGCAGGAGTCGCCCGCCGTGGCGGGGGTCCCGGTGCTGGTGCATCTGCTGTCGCCGGCCGGGCGGCCCGCCGCGGTCACCGCCGACCTCGCCTCGTTCTGGCGGGACGGCTACAGGGGCGTGCGGGCCGAGCTGCGGGGGCGCTATCCGAAGCACCCGTGGCCCGAGGACCCCGCCACCGCGGAGCCCACCCGGCACACCAACGCACGGCTCAGGCGCTGACCGGTTCCGGTGCCGAGGCCGCCACGGGCTGCGGGTCGGCCGGACGGCGGCCGAGCGCCTCCAGCCACAGGGCGAGCGCGAGCAGCGCGATGCCGAGGGAGAGGAAGCCCCAGGGCAGGTACGAGGTCATCAGGAGGACCAGGGTGCGGTTGTGCTTGACCAGGGCGATGGTGTGCTCGATGTAGTCCTCGCGCATCTTCACGTCACCGGCGAAGGCGGTCACCTTGGCGCGGCCGCCCAGCAGGGTGCCGCCGCGCAGTTCCTCCTGGTGGGTCTCCTCGCCGTAGACGGGCGCTCCGGTGACGGGCTCGACCCAGAACCTGCGGACCGTGGTGTACCAGCGGGTGGTGCCGGTCTTGGCGACCGACTCGGGCGTGATGCCCTGCACGGGCATCTTCTTGGGCATCGGGACCTTGGTCCACGGGATGGTCTGCTCGAAGTAGTAGACCTCGACGCCCCGGAAGGTCCGCGTCCCCTTGTAATGGATGGGGTTGGTGGTGCGGGTCTGCGCGTCGAAGTACTCGTAGTCCCGTTTCTCGGTCAGGAAGGGCCACTTGAACTCGATGCCGTCCCTTTTCACCGGGTCGCCGTCGACCATCTCGCCGGTGGCGTGGACGGGTTCCTGGCTGTGGGCGTCGAAGATGTAGCGCTCGGGGATCTCGGAGACCATCTTGCCGTCGGGCCCCTGGACGTAGGACAGCCCGTCCCAGACGACGACGTCCCGCCCCGCCGTCTCCTCGATCCGCTTCGCGGCCGCCACGTCGCCCTTGAGGGTCTGCACGATGGTGACCTGGGGGACCTTCTTCGCCTTCATGGTGCCGTAGTCGAGGAGCGTGGCGTTCTTCGCCACCAGGACCATGTCCTGGTACTGGTTCGCCGGGATCTTGGCCAGGCGCGGGAAGGCGTACCAGCGCAGCAGCGGGGACAGCGCCGCGAAGAACACGGCGCAGGCGAGCAGGACCAGACTGGCCGTGCGGCGCATCTCGGCCTCCCGGGGCGGCGGTTACGGGTGGGACGGCACCGTCGTGAGCAGCGGCTTGGGGGACGTCTCTCCGGCCGGCGACCCCAGGGCGCTGATCGTCACCACCAGGACGACCGCGAGGGTGAGACCGGTCGCGGCTGCGATCAGGGCACGCATGCGGAGCCTCCCGGCGGACGGTTTCCTGATGGTTCGTCAGGTCCGGGCACGGTAGCAACGGGAGGGTGAGATGAGAACACGTCGCACACGGCCGTACGACGGCGAGGGCGCCCTCCCTCGTCGGCGGGAGGGCGCCCTCGTGGCCAGTGGGCCGGGCCGGCGGGTCAGGACGTGGCGGAGGCGGACGGGCTCGCCGACGGGGAGGCGGACTCACTCGCCGAAGCGGAGGCGGTCGGCGACGGGCTGGGCGAGGCGTCCGCCGCGGCCACCGTCAGTTCGACGGTGAGCGCCGCACCGCCGGTGGTGGTGACGCGCAGCAGGAACGTGCCGGTGGTGTCGTCCGCGTACAGCTTGGGCAGCGTGAGCAGACCGTCCGCGTCCGTCTGGAGGTCCGTGAGGGTGCGTACGGCCTTGCCGTCGGCGTCCTTGAAGTACGGACCCTTGTCGTTGGTGCTCGGGTCGTCCGCGGACTTGATCAGCGTGGCGGTGGCGGCGACCTTGCCGGCGACGGCGCCCTGGTAGGTGGCCTTCACCTGGACCTGGTCGGCGAACTCGCCGCCCGGGGTGCAGGTCAGCGCGGTGTCGGCGGTGCGGGCCAGGGCGTCGGCGGCACGCGCGGTGACGGTCGCGGCGTAGTCGACGCCCTTGACCGTACGACCCACCACACTGGCGCGGACCGTGAAGTCGCCGGTCTTCTCGCCGGCCTGGAGCGCGGGCGCGACGGCGACACCCCTGCTGTCGGTGACGACCGTGGCCGTGCTCTCGCCGCCCGTGAAGGTGGTGTCCGTGTCCCCGACGATGGTGAAGCGGACGCGCACCTTGGCGACGATCCGGTCGGCCTTCGTCTCCGCGCGCGTGCTGATCCTCTTGGTGAACGCGTCGCCCGCCATGGCCGTGAGCTTGGCGGTGCCCGCGTCCGCGAGGTGGTCCACGGTGTCGGTGGCCGTGGGCGGCACGGTCGGGGAGGTGCTCGGGGTGCCCGGCGTCGGCCCCTCGGGCTTCGGCGTGGCCGTGCCCGGGGTGCTCGGTGTGCTCGGCGACGGGGAAGTCGAGCCGCCCGAGCCGTCGGAGGAGCCGCCGGAGCCGGAGCCGCTGCCGTCGTCGCTGCGGTGGGAGGGCACGGTGCCGGTGCCGTCGGGCACCGAGTGGGTGCCCTTGCGGTAGAACTCGTACCAGGACAGGACCAGGTCGAGGTAGTCCTGCGAGTTGTTGTAGCTGAGGATCGCGCTGTTCATGTCGGCCTGGACGGACAGGTCCCAGCCGTTGCGGCACAGGTAGTGGCCGGCGGCCAGCGCCGCGTCGTAGACGTTGTTCGGGTCCTTGACGCCGTCGCCGTTGCCGTCGCGGCCCGCCCACGCCCAGGTCGACGGGATGAACTGCATCGGGCCGACGGCCTGGTCGTAGCGGCTGTTGCCGTCGTACTTGCCGCCGTCGGTGTCCTGGATGAGCGCGAAGCCGTTGCCGTCGAGTTCCGGGCCGAGGATCCGGTGCAGGGTGTTGCCCTCGGCGTCCACGTCACCGCCGCGGGCCTGGCCGGACTCGACCTTGCCGATGGCGGCGAGCAGTTGCCAGGGCAGGTTGCAGCCGGGCTTGGAGTCGCGCAGTTCCGCCTCGGCCTTCTTGTAGGCGTCCAGGACCGTGGCCGGTATGCCGGCCTCGGCCGCGCCCCGGGAGACGGCGGTGCCGATGCTCGACGAGGAGGCGGTGGGGCTCGCGCTGGGGTTCGGGCTGTTGAGCGGCGGCAGGTCCGTGTAGTACGGCGAGTTGCCGGTGGCGCCGGCCTCCTCGGAAGCGGCGGTGCTGGCGCCGGCGTTGGCCTGTCTGCCGGGGTCGCCGTTGGTGACACCCGGAGCCTGGGACGCGGACAGAGCCGCCACCGCCAACGCGGCCGCGGCGGTCGTCGCCGCCCCCTTGCGCAGCCGCCTGCCGAATTGCGCCGCCATAGTGGTGAACCCCTCCCGTGGACGCCTTCTGAGCGCCCGTCTCCGTCTGTCTGCTCGCCCTGGTGTGACGATGGACCCGGTGCTGTGGTTGCCCTCGTTACCTCTTTGGAGTCGTGAGGTCGTGCACCCGGTCGTACGTGCCCCGGGCAGCGACCCAGGCGACCCTACGACAACTTGCTTTCCACGGACACCCGGTGGTGCCCGGTTTTCACCAGTTGGCCATCCGCCGTTGGACGATGGTGGGCTCGCGGATACTTGTCGTACGCGATCACCGTTCGGCGCTCCGGCCGACGACCGCTCCAGGAGGCCCGGTGCCGTTCACGCTCAGCCATGCCACCGCCGTGCTGCCCGCCGTACGCGGTGACGGGACGGGCCGCGGGCGACTGGTGCCGGCGGTGCTCGTGACGGGGTCGTTCGCCCCCGACCTCACCTTCTACGCGGCGAGCGCGGTGCCGGACGCGATGGGGTTCGGCGGGTTCACGCACTCCTTCACCGGAGTCTTCACGGTGGACGTGCTGTTCTCCTGGGCGCTGGCGGCGCTGTGGCTGCTGGTACGCGAGCCGCTCGTGGCGCTCCTGCCGCGCGCGCGGCAGGGGCGGCTCTCGGCCCTGCTGCGCTGCGGTGCTCCACGCGCGCGTGCCGGGCTCTCCCTGACGGCACGGTGGTACGTCTCCGCCGTGCTCGGCGGTCTCACGCACGTCGTCTGGGACGCCTTCACGCACCACGACCGCTGGGGCAGCCGGCTCGTCCCCGCGATCGGCCGGAACGTGTCGGGGGTACCGCTGTACACCCTGCTCCAGTACGGCAGTTCGGCGGTGAGCGCGGTCGTGCTCGCGGTGTTCCTGGTGCGCGCGGTACGGCGGGCGCCGGACGTGGAGCCGGCGGGGGTGCCGTCGCTGTCGGTACCGGACCGGTGGTGGGCCGCGGCCGGGATCGCCGGCTGCGCCCTGCTGGCGGCGGTGCAGCGGGCGACGCGGTGGTGGGCCTACTGGGGAGCCACGGCGAAGCCCTGGGAGCTGCTGCCCACGGTGCTCTTCGGAGCGGGCGCGGGGCTGCTGCTGGGGGTGGTCGGATACGCCGTGGTGGTCAGGGTGTGGCGTCCGGTTCCGGTGGCCGGGGTGCGGCGGAGCCGGTCCGCCGTTCGGTGAGGGTCGCCACGAACACGGTCATGGTGCGGGGGCGGCGGGGGCCGGGCAGCGCGGTCAGGAGCAGCGCGAGGTAGCCGCGGCCGACGTCGAGCCACTGACGCGGCTGGGGACGGGCACGGAGCCGGCGCCGGAGGCGGGTGGCCGCGCGGCGCACGGTGACGGCGAGGTCGGTGGGGATGCGGGCGGAGCTGGCGCCCGCCGCCTGGGCCGGGGCCGACGGGGTCGCCGTGACCTGTGCTGCGGCGGAGCGGGCGGTGGCCGGGGGCCTGGTCTGGGGCGTCCGGCGGTGAACCATGCGTATACCCATGGCCGCATCCTTGCCGGTGGCGATGCCGGGGGCGTTCTGACGGGGTCCAGGTGAGTGACGGCCCCCACGGGGTGCGGAGGCCGAGGCGAGAGCACGGCCGGCACCGCCGGAAACCACCGTCGTGGCCGGGCACCGTCGCGGCGGACAAATGGGCGAACGGGCGCCACCGCCGAGGCCGGCAGGGAGCACCGGCCACCGGCGCGGTGGACGAAAGGCACCGGGCGCCGTCGCGGCGGACACACCGCGACGGGGCTCGCGCGCCCTCCGCAACAGGGGACAGAGGCTCGCGCGGCCTCCGCAACAGGGGACAGAGGCTTGTGCGGCCTCCGCAAGAGGGGACGGAGGCTTGCGCGCCCTCCCTCGGAAGGCACCGGAGGTACGCGCCTCCCTGTCGGCTTGGGCCGGAGGGTCAGTGTGCTGCTGACTCCCAGTCCGGGCCGACCCCCACCGAGACGTCCAGCGGGGCCCGGAGGTGGACCGCGTTGGACATCTGGTCGCGGAGGAGGGCCTCGACCTCCGTGCGCTCGCCGGGGGCGATCTCCAGGACGATTTCGTCGTGCACCTGGAGGAGCATGCGGGACTTCAGCCCGGCCTCGCGCAGGGCGCCGTCCACCCGGAGCATGGCGATCTTGACGATGTCCGCCGCGGTGCCCTGGATGGGCGCGTTGAGAGCCATCCGCTCGGCGGCCTCCCGGCGCTGCCGGTTGTCGCTGTTGAGGTCGGGGAGGTAGCGCCGGCGGCCGAAGAGGGTCGCCGTGTAGCCGGTGGCACGGGCCTCGTCGACGACGCGGCGCAGGTAGTCGCGGACCCCGCCGAACCGCTCGAAGTACGTGTCCATCAGGCCCCGGGCCTCGCCCGCGTCGATGTTCAGCTGCTGGGAGAGACCGAAGGCCGAAAGACCGTACGCGAGGCCGTACGACATCGCCTTGATCTTGCGCCGCATCTCCGCGTCGACGGCCGAGCGGTCGACGTCGAACACCTGGGAGGCGACCGTGTTGTGCAGGTCCTCCCCGGAGGTGAACGCCTCGATCAGGCCCTCGTCCTCGGAGAGGTGGGCCATCACCCGCAGCTCGATCTGGCTGTAGTCGGCGGTCATCAGCGACTCGTAGCCCTCGCCCACCACGAAGCCGCGGCGGATCGCCCGCCCCTCGTCGGTGCGGACCGGGATGTTCTGGAGGTTCGGGTCCGTGGAGGAGAGCCGGCCGGTCGCGGCGACGGTCTGGTTGAAGGTGGTGTGGATCCGGCCGTCGGCGGCGACGGTCTTGATCAGGCCCTCGACCGTGACCCGCAGCTTGGCCTGCTCACGGTGGCGGAGCATGATCACCGGCAGTTCGTTCTCGGTCTGGCCGGCGAGCCAGGCGAGGGCGTCCGCGTCGGTGGTGTAGCCGGTCTTGGTCTTCTTCGTCTTCGGCAGCGCCAGTTCGCCGAAGAGGACCTCCTGGAGCTGCTTGGGCGAACCCAGGTTGAACTCGTGCCCGGCCGCCGCGTGCGCCTCCTTCACGGCCTGCTGCACCGCGCCCGCGAACATCTGCTCCATCGCCTCCAGATGCGCGCGGTCGGCGGCGATGCCGTGCCGCTCCATGCGGGCGAGGAGGATCGAGGTGGGCAGCTCCATGTCGCGGAGCAGATCGGCGGCGCCGACCTCCCGGAGGCGGTCCTCGAAGGCCGCGCCGAGGTCGAGGATCGCGCGGGCCTGGATCATCAGGGCCTCGGCCTCGGCGCCGTCGTCCGCGCCGAAGGCCAGCTGTCCGTCGGCCGCGGCGGCCGGGGCCAGCTCGCGGTGCAGGTACTCCAGGGACAGCGCGTCCAGGTCGAAGGAGCGGCGGCCGGGCTTGACCAGGTACGCGGCGAGCGCGGTGTCCATGGTCACGCCGTCGATGCGCCAGCCGTGCTCGGCGAAGACCCGCATCGCGCCCTTGACGTTGTGGAAGACCTTCGGTCGGGCGGGGTCGGCGAGCCAGGCCGCCCACGCGTTCTCGTCGGACTCGTCGAGCTGGGCGGGGTCGAACCAGGCGGCCGGGCCGTCGCCGGTGGCGAGGGCGACCTCGGCGACCGAGCCGGCGCCGAGCGCCCAGGTGTCGACGGTGGCGACGCCCAGCGGCTGCTCCGTGCCGTGTCCGGCGAGCCAGCCGGCCAGCTCGCCGGTGCCGAGGACGGTGGCGTCGACCTCCACGCCCGCCTCGGCGACCGGGGTGGACTCGGCCTCCTCGGCGCCGGGGTCGACGGCGTACAGCCGCTCGCGCAGCGAGGGGTTCCGGATCTCCAGGGTGTCCAGGATCATCGCGACGTTCTTGCGGTCGTACGGCGCGCGCTCCAGGTCGGCGACCGTCCTCGGCAACTCCACGGCGCGCTCCAGCTCGGTGAGCCGGCGGTTGAGCTTGACGGACTCCAGGTGGTCGCGGAGGTTCTGGCCGGCCTTGCCCTTGACCTCGTCGACGCGCTCGACCAGCTCGGCGAAGGACCCGAACTGGTTGATCCACTTCGCGGCGGTCTTCTCGCCCACGCCGGGGATGCCGGGCAGGTTGTCGGACGGGTCGCCGCGCAGGGCCGCGAAGTCGGGGTACTGCGCGGGCGTCAACCCGTACTTCTCGAGAACCTTCTCCGGGGTGAACCGGGTCAGCTCGGAGACGCCCTTGGTGGGATACAGCACCGTGGTGTGCTCGGTGACCAGCTGGAAGGAGTCGCGGTCGCCGGTGACGATCAGGACCTCGAAGCCCTCGGCCTCGGCCTGGGTGGCGAGGGTGGCGATGATGTCGTCGGCCTCGAAGCCCTCGACGGCGAAGCGCTGCGCGTGCATGGCGTCGAGCAGCTCGCCGATCAGCTCGACCTGCCCCTTGAACTCGTCCGGGGTCTTGGATCGGTTCGCCTTGTACTCGGTGAACTCCTCCGAACGCCAGGTCTTGCGGGAGACGTCGAACGCCACCGCGAAGTGCGTGGGCGCCTCGTCACGCAGGGTGTTGGCCAGCATCGACGCGAAGCCGTAGATCGCGTTCGTCGGCTGGCCCGTCGCGGTCGTGAAGTTCTCCGCGGGCAGCGCGAAGAACGCGCGGTACGCCAGCGAGTGCCCGTCCATGAGCATCAGCCGGGGACGGGGGCCGCCGGGGGTCTTGTCGGTCTGCTTCGCTGCTGTCTCTGCCACGCCCCCGATCCTGCCACGCCGCACTGACAGTGCGGGCCGGCGAGGAGCGGGGAGCGGGCCCCGGCCCGTGCTCGATGGTTGTCGGCGGCGCGTGCGAGGATCGGGGGCGCACCGGGTGTACAGGGCACTGGTGTCGGCGTAGAGGAGAGCGTGCGATGGCGACGAAGCCGCCTCAGGGGGATCCCGTCCAGGACGCGCCGCGGGTCGCGGAGCCGAAGCACGCGGCCGCCGGTCTGCCGGCCGTCGGGCACACGCTGCGCATCGCCCAGCAGCAGATGGGTGTGCGGCGCACCGCGCTGACGCTGCTGCGGGTCAACCAGAAGGACGGCTTCGACTGTCCGGGCTGCGCCTGGCCGGAGCCGGAGCACCGGCACACCGCCGAGTTCTGCGAGAACGGCGCGAAGGCGGTCGCCGAGGAGGCCACCCTGCGGCGCGTGACGCCCGAGTTCTTCGCCGCGCACACCCTCACCGACCTGCACGGCCGCAGTGGCTACTGGCTGGGGCAGCAGGGGCGGCTCACCCACCCCATGTACCTGGCGGAGGGCGCCGAGCACTACGAGCCGGTCAGCTGGGAGCGGGCCTTCGACATCATCGGCACGGAGATCGCCGCCCTCGGCTCCCCCGACGAGGCCGTGTTCTACACCTCGGGCCGCACCAGCAACGAGGCCGCGTTCCTGTACCAGCTCTTCGCGCGCGAGCTCGGCACCAACAACCTGCCGGACTGCTCCAACATGTGCCACGAGTCGTCCGGCTCGGCGCTGACCGAGACGATCGGCATCGGCAAGGGCAGCGTCCTGCTGGAGGACCTGCACAAGGCCGACCTGATCATCGTCGCCGGGCAGAACCCGGGCACCAACCACCCGCGGATGCTCTCCGCCCTGGAGAAGGCCAAGGCCGGCGGCGCGAGGATCATCAGCGTCAACCCGCTGCCGGAGGCCGGTCTGGAGCGGTTCAAGAACCCGCAGACTCCTCAGGGCATGCTGAGGGGCGCCGCGCTCACCGACCTGTTCCTACAGATCCGGATCGGTGGCGACCAGGCCCTGTTCCGCCTCCTCAACAAGCTCGTCCTGGAGACCGAGGGCGCGGTCGACGAGGAGTTCGTTCGCGAACACACCCACGGTTACGAGGAGTTCGCGAAGGCCGCCCGCGCCGCCGACTGGGACGGGACGCTCGCCGCCACCGGCCTCACCCGCGCGGAGATCGAGGAGGCGCTGCGGATGGTGCTGGCCTCGAAGCGGACGATCGTCTGCTGGGCCATGGGACTCACCCAGCACAAGCACTCGGTGCCCACCATCCGCGAGGTGGTCAACTTCCTGCTGCTGCGCGGCAACATAGGCCGCACCGGTGCGGGCGTCTGTCCGGTCCGTGGCCACTCGAACGTGCAGGGCGACCGCACGATGGGCATCTTCGAACGTCCCGCCCCGGCCTTCCTGGACGCCCTGGAGAAGGAGTTCGGTTTCGCGCCCCCGCGCGCGCACGGCTTCGACGTCGTCCGGGCCATCCGCGCGCTGCGCGACGGCGAGGCGAAGGTGTTCTTCGCGATGGGCGGCAACTTCGTCTCCGCCACCCCCGACACCGACGTCACCGAGGCGGCCGTGCGGCGCGCGCGGCTGACCGTGCACGTGTCGACGAAACTCAACCGCTCGCACGTGGTCACCGGCGCGCGGGCGCTGATCCTGCCGACGCTCGGCCGCACCGAGCGCGATCTCCAGGGCGGCGGCGAGCAGTTCGTGACCGTCGAGGACTCCATGGGCATGGTGCACGCCTCACGCGGCCGTCTGGAGCCCGCGAGCCCGCACCTGCTGTCGGAGCCGGCGATCGTGTGCCGGCTGGCCCGCCGGGTGCTCGGCGAGAACAGCCGCACGCCGTGGGAGGAGTTCGAGAAGGACTACGCGACGATCCGCGACCGCGTCGCGCGCGTGATCCCCGGTTTCCAGGACTTCAACGCGCGCGTGGCACATCCGGGCAGCTTCGCCCTCCCGCACGCCCCGCGCGACGAGCGGCGCTTCCCGACGGCCACCGGAAAGGCGAACTTCACGGCGGCACCGGTGGAGTTCCCCGAACTGCCGGAGGGCCGCCTGCTGTTGCAGACGCTGCGCTCGCACGACCAGTACAACACCACGATCTACGGCCTGGACGACCGCTACCGGGGTATCACGAACGGCCGCCGGGTGGTCCTGGTGAACCCGGAGGACGCGCGGCGGCTGGGGGTCGCCGACGGCTCGTACGTGGACCTGGTGAGCGAGTGGAAGGACGGTGTGGAGCGCCGGGCGCCGGGCTTCCGGGTCGTGCACTACCCGACCGCCCGGGGCTGTGCGGCGGCGTACTACCCGGAGACCAACGTGCTGGTGCCGCTCGACGCCACCGCGGACGTCAGCAACACCCCGGCCAGCAAGTCCGTCGTGATCCGGCTGGAGAGCGGCGCGCGGCACCCGGCACCCGCCGTCTGAGCGCCCGCTCAGTCCGTCTGGAACAATCGACGGCCTACTGAGCGTTTGCTCAGCGGAGACAGCCGCAAGACGATCGGAGCCGGCCCATGGGCGAGCAGCAGCATGTGAAGTTCCCGCAGGAGGTCATCGACGAGTACGCCGCGCTCGGTGTCGACCTGCCCGCCCTGTTCTCCGCGGGGCACCTGGGCACCCGCATGGGCGTGCAGATCGTCGAGGCCTCCGCGGACCGGGTCGTCGGCACCATGCCCGTGGAGGGCAACACCCAGCCGTACGGGCTGCTGCACGGCGGGGCCAGCGCGGTGCTGGCGGAGACCCTGGGCTCGGTCGGGTCGATGCTGCACGGCGGCAGCTCGAAGATCGCCGTCGGCGTCGACCTGAACTGCACGCACCACCGCGGCGCACGTTCCGGCCTGGTCACCGGTGTGGCCACGCCGGTGCACCGGGGGCGCTCCACGGCGACGTACGAGATCGTGATCAGCGACGAGGAGGGGCGCAGGGTGTGCACCGCCCGCCTCACCTGCCTGCTGCGCGACCTGGAGGGCTCGACGCCGCCTTCCGCCGTCCAGGGCTGACGGCCCTTGCCGGCACGTCCATTGCTCCCCGCCGTCGGCGCCCGTAACTTCGGCCCATGGGACGGCGAGGAGGCCCCCTCTCGGGGGTGACGGCACTGGGGCTCGGGCTCGCGCTGCTGACAGGCTGCGGCGCCGCCACGGCCCCCAGGACCCCACCGGCTACCGCGACCCCACCGGCCCCCACGGCCGCACAGGACACCCCGGCCGGCTCGCGGGGCCCCTCGCAGGCCGGTTCCCCGTCGGCGGTCCCGGACGCGGACCTGTGCGCCAGGATCGTCGCGCACTGGTCGCGCGAGGTGCTCGGCAGCGGCACCTACGGCGACTACCAGTCGATGGGGCTGTCCAACGGCCAGTACGAGATCCTCCGGGACGTCGTCGACGCGGCCCGGGCGCTGGAACGCCGTCAGGGGGCCGCCGCCGCCGACCGGTTGATCGACCGCCGGGCACGGTCCGCCTGCGCCGAGCGGTACCGCCGGGGCACGCCGAGCGGGGGCCCCTGGCGATGAGCGGAGCGAGCGGCATCGGACCCGTCGAACCGGGCGAAGGCACGCACGCGCGGGAGTTCCCCGGGGCGGCCGCCGCCCCCGCTCCCCCGCACCCCGGCCGCCGGCGCGCCGCCCTCGTCCTCGGCGCGGCCGCCGTCCTCCTCGCGGGCGGCGGGTACCTCGTCGCGACCCGGCCGCACCGGCCTCCACCGCCCGAAGTCCCGTACCCGGCGCAGACGGTGGCGTTCTCCTTCGTGGGCGGCCGGGGCACACCGGCGGACGCCCCACCCCGCAGCTTCAGCTTCGCGGTGCGGATGACCGTCATGGACGGGCCGCCGGTCACCGTGCCCCGGATGACCCAGCCCTATGCCGGTCTCACGCTGACCGAGTCGCCATCCGCACCCTTTCGGACAAAAGCGGGCTCACCCCGCGAGATCACGATCACTATGCATGTGACCGATTGTGGGACGGTTCCGAAGGATGCCGGGCTGCCTTTCCTGGACGTAACTCTACGTAATACCCGCGCAATACAAGTCCAGAGTTTCATCCTGGGATCCCGTTACGCACAGCACCTCTCACGCGCCCTGAAAGTAGCCTGTAGCAACAGTTAGGCGAGGTTTCCGGTAATCACCAAAACGCACGAGACGCCTGATGCGATGACGGCGGGTCCTGCGGGTTCTCAGCATGCGGACCGGGCGAATCGGCCGGAATTCCTCCGTTCTCCGCACGGTGTACCGCTCTGCATTACCTCGTGTCATAACAAGAGCGTCACAGCATCGGCCAGACCCTCCTCCACGTTCCCCACACCCGCCTAGAGTCACGGCCAGTCACGGTGCCTTCGGATTCCCACGTCGATCTTCGGCCCGGTGCGCGTGACTCGACCGTTTCCACGGGGATGCGGTTGTTCAGGGGAAAGGACTGATCGTGCGTCAACGTTCGCTCATCGCCATCACCGCCGCGCTGGCAGCGGGAGCACTCACCCTCACCGCCTGCGGTTCGCGAGACAAGGGCGGCAATGGCTCGGACTCGGGCAGCGGTGGCACCACGGTCACCATCGGCGTCGACGCTCCGCTGACCGGCGACCTCTCCGAGCTCGGCCTCGGCATCAAGAACTCGGTGGACCTCGCGGTCAACCAGGCCAACAAGAAGAAGTACGTCGACGGCGTCACCTTCAAGATCGAGGCCAAGGACGACCAGGCCCAGCCCTCCTCCGGCCAGGCCAACGCCACCGCTTTCGTCGGCGACAGCAACGTCTACGGCGTGGTCGGCCCGCTGAACTCCTCGGTGGCCCAGTCGATGCAGAAGGTCTTTGACGACGCCAAGCTGGTCGAGGTCTCACCGGCCAACACCAGCCCCGACCTGACCCAGGGCCCCAACTGGCAGACCTCCAAGTCGCGCCAGTACAAGTCGTACTTCCGTACCGCCACCACGGACGCCATCCAGGGCCCGTACGCGGCGCAGTACGTGTACAACACGGCGAAGCTCAACAAGGCCTTCATCATCGACGACAAGAAGACCTACGGCGCGGGCCTCGCCGCCACCTTCACCGACGAGTTCAAGAAGCTCGGCGGCAAGGTGGTCGGCACCGAGCACATCAACCCCGACTCCAAGGACTACTCGGCGGTTGCCACCAAGGTGAAGAACTCGGGTGCCACCGTGGTCTACTACGGCGGCGAGTACCCGCAGGCCGGTCCGCTGAGCAAGCAGATCAAGGCCGCGGGTGCCAACATCCCGCTGGTCGGCGGCGACGGCATCTACGCCGACGACTTCCTCACCCTCGCGGGCTCCGCCGCCAACGGTGACCTGGCGACCTCGGTCGGCGCCCCGGTCGAGACCCTGGCCTCCGCCAAGGAGTTCGTCGCCAACTACAAGGCCGCCGGCTACAAGGAGGCCTACGGCGCCTACGGCGGTTACTCCTACGACTCGGCCTGGTCGATCATCGAGGCCGTGAAGAAGGTCGTCGACGACAACAACGGCAAGCTGCCGTCCGACGCCCGCGCCAAGATCACCGCCGCGGTGCAGAACGTCTCCTTCGACGGCGTGACCGGCAAGGTCTCCTTCGACGAGTACGGCGACGCGACCAACAAGCAGCTCACCGTCTACAAGGTGACCAGCGGCGCCTGGAAGGCTGCCACCTCGGGCACGTACACGCCCAGCAGCTGACCCACACCCGCACCGAGCCGCGCGGGGCGCTGTTCCACTGGCGCCCCGCGCGGACTCGCATCCGGCCACATTCGTCGAACTTTCCGAACCGTCTCGGAGGACATGCGGTGAACGAACTGCCGCAGCAGCTGGTCAACGGCCTGCTACTGGGATCCATGTACGGGCTGGTCGCCATCGGCTACACGATGGTCTATGGCATCGTCCAGCTCATCAACTTCGCCCACGGCGAGATCTTCATGACCGGCGCGTTCGGCGCGCTCACGGTCTACGCGTACGTACTGCCGGGCGGCACCTCGATGTGGATAGCGCTGCCGCTGATGCTGGTGGGCGCGATCATCGTGGCCGTCCTGGTCGCCGTCGGAGCGGAACGGTTCGCCTACCGCCCTCTGCGCACCGCCCCACGTCTGGCCCCCCTCATCACCGCCATCGGCCTCTCCCTGGCCCTCCAGCAGGCGGTGTGGGCCTGGTACCCCGAGGCGAAGTCCGCCCGCACCTTCCCCACCATCCCGGGCGGGCCCTTCAACATCGGTAACGTCACGATCCAGACCGGTGACATCTTCCTGGTGGTCGTGGCCCCGCTCAGCATGGCCTTCCTCGCCTACTTCGTGATGCGCACCCGCACCGGCCGCGGCATGCAGGCGACCGCCCAGGATCCGGACACCGCCAAGCTGATGGGCGTCAACACCGACCGCATCATCGTGATCGCGTTCGCGCTCGGCGCCGCCTTCGCCGCCATCGGCGGTGTCGCCTACGGCCTCAAGTACGGCCAGATCGACTTCAAGATGGGCTTCCTGCTCGGTCTGAAGGCCTTCACCGCGGCCGTCCTCGGCGGCATCGGCAACATCTACGGCGCCGCGCTCGGCGGCCTCGTCCTCGGTGTCGCGGAGGCCCTGTCCACCGCCTACATCTCGGACATCCCCGGCATGGACAAGTTCGGCAGCCAGTCCTGGGCCGACGTCTGGGCGTTCGTACTCCTCATCCTCGTACTGCTGTTCAGGCCACAGGGTCTGCTCGGCGAACGCGTCGCGGACAGGGCGTGACACCGATGACCACAGAGACCACCGCATCCGAAACCCCCGAGACCCCCGAGACCACGAGCGCCCCGGCGCCCGCCGCGTCCGGTCTGATCGGACTGCCGGCCCCGCTGGGCCGGGCCCTCGCCACCGGTGGCGGCGTCCTCGCCGTCGTCTCCACGTTCATGTCGTGGACCTGGACCTCCGACTTCCCCGGTGACCTCACCGTCTACGGCTACCCGGGCGGACTCCAGGTCCTGGTGCTGATCGGCGGCATCCTCACCACCCTGTTCGGCCTCGCCTCCTACGGTGTCAAGTGGCTGTCCTGGCTGACCCCGGGCAGCGCCGACAGCGCGCTGAAGATGGCCGCGCTCGGCACCTTCGGCACCGCCTGGTACACGGTCGTCGCCATCAGCGTGGAGCTGGGCGGCGTGGTGAACCTGGACCCGGGCGGCTTCGTCGTCGCGATCGCCACGCTGGCATCCGTGATCGGCGCGCTGGCCCTGCCGTTCGAGCGGCCGGAACCCGACCCGGTGGACCCCGACGACGCCGGCTGGGAGCTGTTCAAGCACAACTCCCGGCAGAGCTGGAACACCTTCCGCGCGGCCTTCGCGCCCAGGACCCCGGCACCGGCCGCCCCGCTGCCGTCCTGGGCGGAGATCCTGGTCATCGTCGCGGCGATGGCGATCGGCCTGATCGTCTTCAGCTACGGCATCGGCACGTCGTACGACGAGCTGTTCATCGGCTTCCTGATCATCGCCGGCTTCGGCTTCGCCTCGCTCTCCAAAGCCGGGCTCGTGGCCCGGGTCTCGGCGATCACCGCGAAGCACCGGAACATCACCATGGCCGGTGCCTTCCTGGCCGCCGCGGCCTTCCCGTTCACCCAGTCCAACGACCAGTACGCGACCATCGGCGTCTACATCCTGATCTTCGCGACGGTCGCGCTCGGCCTGAACATCGTCGTCGGCCTCGCCGGCCTCCTCGACCTCGGTTACGTCGCCTTCCTCGGTGTCGGCGCCTACACCGCGGCCCTGGTCTCCGGCTCGCCGTCCTCGCCGCTGCACGTGCAGTGGCCGTTCTGGGCGTCGGCGCTGCTCGGTGCGGTGGTCGCCATGATCTTCGGTGTCGTCATCGGCGCCCCGACCCTGCGACTGCGCGGCGACTACCTGGCCATCGTGACCCTCGGCTTCGGTGAGATCTTCCGGATCACCGTCCTCAACCTGGACGGCACCTCGGGCCCGGACGTCACCAACGGCTCCAACGGCATCTCCTCGATCCCGAACCTGGACATCCTCGGCTTCGACTTCGGCGCGCCGCACCAGATCCTCGGCAGCACCATCGGCCGGTTCGCCAACTACCTGCTGCTGATGCTGGTGATCACACTGATCGTGGTCATCGTCTTCCGGCGCAGCAGCGACTCCCGCATCGGCCGTGCCTGGGTGGCCATCCGCGAGGACGAGACCGCCGCGCTCGCCATGGGCATCAACGGCTTCCGGGTCAAGCTGATCGCCTTCGCCCTGGGCGCCTGCCTGGCCGGCCTGTCCGGCTCCGTCCAAGCCCACGTCACCTACACGGTGACCCCGGAGCAGTACCAGTTCGCCTACGTGGTCCCGCCCAACTCGGCGTTCCTGCTGGCCGCGGTGGTCCTCGGCGGCATGGGCACCATCTCGGGCCCGCTGGTCGGCGCGTCCCTGCTCTACCTGATCCCGGCCAAGCTCCAGTTCCTCGGCGACTACCAGCTCTTCGCCTTCGGTGTCACGCTCATCCTGCTGATGCGCTTCCGCCCGGAGGGCCTCATCCCCAACCGGCGCCGCCAGCTCGAGTTCCACGAGGAAGCCGAAGCGCCCGCCGTCCTCACCAAGGCAGGGGCCTGACCACGATGACCACGGAAACCACCGTCAAGGACGCCGCCGCCGGCGAGGTCGTGCTCGACGCACGCGGCGTGACCATGCGCTTCGGCGGCCTCACCGCCGTACGCGGTGTCGACTTCACCGTCAGGAGCGGCGAGATCGTCGGTCTGATCGGCCCCAACGGCGCCGGCAAGACCACCTTCTTCAACTGCCTCACCGGTCTGTACATCCCCACCGAGGGCGAGGTCCGGTACAAGGGCGAGGTCCTGCCGCCGAAGTCCTTCAAGGTCACGGCGGCCGGCATCGCCCGCACCTTCCAGAACATCCGGCTGTTCGCCAACATGACGGTCCTGGAGAACGTGCTGGTCGGCCGCCACACCCGCACCAAGGAGGGCCTCTGGTCGGCCCTGCTGCGCGGCCCCGGCTTCCACAAGGCCGAGGCCGCCTCCCGGGCCCGGGCCATGGAACTCCTGGAGTTCGTGGGCCTGGAGAAGAAGGCCGAGCACCTCGCCCGCAACCTGCCCTACGGCGAGCAGCGCAAGCTGGAGATCGCACGGGCGCTGGCCAGCGAGCCGGGGCTGCTGCTCCTGGACGAGCCGACGGCCGGCATGAACCCGCAGGAGACCCGCACCACCGAGGAACTGGTCTTCGCGATCCGCGACAAGGGCATCGCCGTCCTCGTCATCGAGCACGACATGCGGTTCATCTTCAACCTCTGCGACCGCGTCGCCGTCCTCGTGCAGGGCGAGAAGCTCATCGAGGGTGACAGCGCGACCGTGCAGGGCGACGAGCGGGTCATCGCCGCCTACCTCGGCGAGCCGTTCGAGAACGCGCCCGGCGACGAGGAGGCCGCCGAGGTCGCGGCGGCGGAAGCCGCAGCCCAGGCCGACACCACGACCGACGCCGTGCCCGGCAAGGAGAACGACCGATGACCGCACTGCTCGAAGTAGAGGACCTGCGGGTCGCCTACGGCAAGATCGAGGCCGTCAAGGGCATCTCCTTCAAGGTCGAGGCCGGCCAGGTCGTCACCCTGATCGGCACCAACGGCGCCGGCAAGACGACGACCCTGCGCACGCTGTCCGGGCTGCTCAAGCCGGTCGGCGGGCAGATCCGGTTCAACGGCAGATCGCTGAAGAAGGTCCCGGCCCACGACGTGGTCTCGCTGGGACTCGCCCACTCCCCCGAGGGGCGGCACATCTTCCCGCGCATGACCATCGAGGACAACCTGCGCCTCGGTGCGTTCCTGCGCAGCGACAAGCCGGGCATCGAGAAGGACATCCAGCGGGCGTACGACCTCTTCCCGATCCTCGGGGAGCGGCGCAAGCAGGCCGCGGGCACCCTGTCCGGCGGTGAGCAGCAGATGCTGGCGATGGGGCGGGCGCTGATGTCCCAGCCGAAGCTGCTGATGCTGGACGAGCCGTCGATGGGGCTGTCGCCGATCATGATGCAGAAGATCATGGCGACGATCGCGGAGCTGAAGTCGCAGGGGACGACGATCCTGCTGGTCGAGCAGAACGCGCAGGCGGCGTTGTCGCTGGCCGACCAGGGGCATGTGATGGAGGTCGGCAACATCGTGCTGTCGGGTACGGGCCAGGACCTGCTGCACGACGAGTCGGTTCGTAAGGCCTACTTGGGCGAGGACTAGGTCGTGGGATCACTGCGGGCCGGTCGTGGCCGGTCGCGCGGTTCCCCACGCCCCTGACGGAGCGCTGCCCCCCGAGGGGGCGCTGCCGCCGACGGCGTCACAAAGGCCCGCGTCCCCTTCTCCGGGGCGCGGGCCTTGGCGTTCGTGCGACCGTCGGTCAGCTCTTGCCGGTCTTCTTCTCCTCGCTGTCCGCGATGACCGCCTCCGCGACCTGCTGCATCGACATGCGGCGGTCCATCGACGTCTTCTGGATCCACCGGAACGCGGCCGGCTCGGTCAGGCCGTACTCGGTCTGGAGGACGGACTTCGCGCGGTCGACCAGCTTGCGGGTCTCCAGGCGCTGGCTGAGGTCGGCGACCTCCGCCTCCAGCTGCTTCAGCTCGCTGAACCGGGAGACGGCCATCTCGATCGCCGGTACGACGTCGCTCTTGCTGAACGGCTTGACCAGGTACGCCATCGCACCGGCGTCGCGTGCCCGCTCGACCAGGTCGCGCTGGGAGAACGCGGTGAGCATCAGGACCGGGGCGATGGACTCCTCGGCGATCTTCTCGGCCGCCGAGATGCCGTCCAGCTTGGGCATCTTGACGTCCAGGATGACCAGGTCGGGGCGGTGCTCGCGGGCGAGTTCGATGGCCTGCTCGCCGTCGCCGGCCTCGCCGACCACCGTGTACCCCTCTTCCTCCAGCATCTCCTTGAGGTCGAGCCGGATCAGGGCCTCGTCCTCGGCGATGACGACACGGGTCGTCAGCGGAGGTACGTGCGACTTGTCGTCGTCGGGTGCGTCGACTGGCTGGGGCGACTCGGCGGCGGTCACGGGGGCTCCTCGTTCAGGGCAGGGGTACTGCTGACAAGAGCCTACCTAGCTACGGTATGGTGGACGCGCGGAGGGTCGGGGATAACCTTTGATTCTTCGAGCCCCGGTAGCCCAATTGGCAGCAGGCAACGGATTCAAAACCCGTACAGTGTCGGTTCGAGTCCGACCCGGGGCACTTTTCCTTGGATTCCAAGGTCACAATAATTTCGTGTTAACAATGGGCCCCACCTTGCGGAGGGGCCCGTCGGCATTGTGCGGGGGCGCCCGCCGGCGTCACCTGGGGCTGTCGTCCTCGCCGATGTGGTGGACCCGGACCATGTTGGTCGAGCCGGAGACACCGGGCGGGGAGCCGGCCGTGATGACCACGATGTCCCCCTTCTCACAGCGGCCGTACTTCAGCAGCAGTTCGTCGACCTGGTCGACCATCTTGTCCGTCGAGTCGACATGCGGACCGAGGAAGGTCTCCACGCCCCAGGTGAGGTTGAGCTGGGAGCGGGTGGCCGGTTCCGGGGTGAAGGCGAGCAGCGGGATCGGCGAGCGGTAGCGGGAGAGCCGGCGGACCGTGTCCCCGGACTCGGTGAACGCGACCAGGAACCTCGCGTTCAGGAAGTCGCCCATCTCGGCGGCGGCCCGCGCCACCGCGCCGCCCTGGGTACGGGGTTTGTTGCTGTCGGTCAGCGGGGGCAGCCCCTTGGCGAGGATGTCCTCCTCGGCCGCCTCGACGATCTTCGCCATGGTCCGCACGGTCTCGATCGGGTACTTGCCCACGCTGGTCTCGCCGGAGAGCATCACCGCGTCCGTGCCGTCGATGACCGCGTTGGCCACGTCGGAGGCCTCGGCACGGGTGGGCCGGGAGTTGTCGATCATCGAGTCGAGCATCTGGGTGGCGACGATGACCGGCTTGGCGTTCCGCTTGGCCAGCTTGACGGCGCGCTTCTGGACGATCGGCACCTGCTCCAGCGGCATCTCCACGCCCAGGTCGCCGCGCGCGACCATGATGCCGTCGAAGGCGGCCACGATGGAGTCGATGTTCTCGACGGCCTGCGGCTTCTCGACCTTGGCGATCACGGGAAGGCGGCGGCCCTCCTCGTCCATGATGCGGTGGACGTCCTCGATGTCCCGGCCGCTGCGCACGAAGGACAGTGCGATCACGTCGAACCCGGTGCGCAGCGCCCATCGCAGGTCGGCCTCGTCCTTGTCGGACAGGGCCGGGACGGAGACGGCGACCCCGGGCAGGTTGAGGCCCTTGTGGTCGGAGACCACGCCGCCCTCGACGACCCTGGTGTGCACCCGGGGACCGTCGACATGGGTGACCTCCAGGCAGACCTTGCCGTCGTCGACCAGGACCCGCTCACCGGGGGTGACGTCAGCGGCCAGGCCCGCGTAGGTGGTCCCGCACTGGCCGCGGTCGCCCTCGGCGCCCTCCTCGACCGTGATGGTGAAGGTGTCGCCGCGCTCGAGGAGGACCGGGCCTTCGGTGAAGGTGCCGAGCCGGATCTTCGGGCCTTGAAGGTCGGCGAGCATGCCCACGCTGCGACCGGTCTCGTCGGAGGCCTTGCGCACCCGGTGGTAGCGCTCCTCGTGCTCGGCGTGACCGCCGTGGCTGAGGTTGAATCGGGCGACGTCCATGCCGGCCTCGACCAGGCCCTTGATCTGGTCGTACGAGTCGGTGGCGGGCCCCAGAGTACAAACGATCTTTGCTCGGCGCATGCTTCGAGCCTAGGCCTTACCGGCGGGTAGAGAATCGGTGGTACATGACGACCCAACAACCTTTGCGTGAAGGCCTATTGACAAGTGTTGAATTGTGCGGAGACCCGCTCCTATGAGCATCCCGCAGGTGTTGAACGCGTTCACAGTTCCGGCGGCGCCATCGTGAAGCGCACGCCGACCTGAGCGGCCACCCGCAGGTGCGGGGGTTCGAGGTCCAGCGGCTCGGCGGGGGCGTCGGCGACCGCCCGGCTGCGGACCCCGCCACCGAAGGCAGGCCGGTGCGGCCGCGGGCCCTCGGCGCCGGTGTCGGCGAGTTCGACCAGCGCGGCGAGGGAGGTGCCGAGGGCGCTCGCGTACTCACGGGCCCGCTGCACCGCCTCGGCGACCGCCCGCCGCCGGGCCTCGCCGTGCACCGGTGAGTCGGGGCGCAGTGACCACCAGGGCCCGTCGACCCGGGTCAGCTCCAGGTCGGCGAGGCGGGTGACGAGTTCGCCGAGCACGGTGAAGTCGGTGAACTCGGCGGTGAGCTGCACCCGGCCGTGATAGCTGCGCACCCGTTCGCCCCGGCCGCGCTCGGCGAATTCGGGCGCGATGGAGAAGGCCCCCGTCGACAGCCGCTCCACCGCCTCGCCGTACGACTTGACGAGTTCCACGGCGGTGGTGTTGCGGCGGGTGAGGTCGTCCAGGGTCGAACGGCGGTCGCGGCCCCGGGCGCTGACCAGGACACCGATCCGGGCCAGCTCCGGTTCGACCTCCAGTTCCGCCTCGCCGCGCACGACGAGGAGGGGTGCGTCGGGCGTGCCGGCCGAGCGGGCATCCTCGAAGGTCATACGCCCCACTCTGTCACGCCATCCCCGCTTGTGCGCACCGGAGTTCGGGGATCAGGTCACCAGATCGCAACCTCCCGGACCTGTTGCCGTCGGTCCGGGCAGGACACAATCTACGCGCGTCGTTGACCGTTTCCCGAGGAGATCGAGACATGCCCTTGAACCGCCGGAAGTTCCTGAAGAAGTCAGCCGTCACCGGTGCGGGGGTCGCGGTCGCCGGGGCGGCGGCGGCTCCGGCACAGGCGTCCGCGCGGCCCGGCCGGCACCCCAAGCGGTACTCGCTGACCGTCATGGGCACCACGGACCTGCACGGGCACGTCTTCAACTGGGACTACTTCAAGGACGCCGAGTACTCCGACAAGGCCGGCAACGCGATGGGCCTGGCCCGCGTCTCGACCCTGGTGAACCAGGTGCGCGCGGAGAAGGGCCGCTGCAACACGCTGCTGCTGGACGCCGGCGACACCATCCAGGGCACCCCGCTGACGTACTACTACGCCAAGGTCGACCCGATCACCGCCAAGGGCGGCCCGGTGCACCCGATGGCGCAGGCCATGAACGCGATCGGGTACGACGCGGCGGCGCTCGGCAACCACGAGTTCAACTACGGCATCGAGACGCTGCGCACGTTCGAGGACCAACTGGACTTCCCGCTGCTCGGCGCCAACGCGGTGGACGCGAAGACCCTGAAGCCCGCCTTCCCGCCGTACTTCGTCAAGAAGTTCCACGTCCCGGGCGCCCCGCCGGTCAAGGTCGCCGTCCTCGGTCTGACCAACCCGGGCATCGCGATCTGGGACAAGGCCTACGTCCAGGGCAAGCTGGCCTTCCCCGGCCTCGAGGAGCAGGCCGCGAAGTGGGTGCCGAGGCTGAAGGCGCTGGGCGCCGACGTGGTCGTGGTCTCGGCGCACTCCGGTTCCTCCGGCACCTCCTCCTACGGCGACCAGGTGCCCTTCGTGGAGAACGCGGCCGCGAACGTCGCCAGGCAGGTGCCGGGCATCGACGCGATCCTGGTCGGCCACGCGCACCTGGAGATCCCGGAGCTGAAGGTCACCAACGAGGCCACCGGCAGGACGGTCGTGCTGTCCGAACCGCTGTGCTACGCCGAGCGCCTCACCGTGTTCGACATCGAGCTGGTGTTCAGCAAGGGTGCCTGGCAGGTGGAGTCGGTGGCGGCCTCGCTGCGCGACTCCAGGACGGTCGCCGACGACCCGAAGATCACCAGACTGCTCTCCGACGAGCACGCGAAGGTCGTCGCGTACGTCAACCAGGTCGTCGGCACCGCCACCGAGACCCTCACCACGGTCGACGCCCGTTACCAGGACGCCCCGATCATCGACCTGATCACCAAGGTCCAGGAGGACGTGGTCAGGGCGGCCCTGGCGGGCACCGAGTACGCCGAGCTGCCGGTGATCGCGCAGGCCTCGCCGTTCTCGCGGACGTCCGAGATCCCGGCCGGCAACGTGACCATCCGGGACCTGTCGAGCCTCTACGTGTACGACAACACGCTGGTCGCCAAGCTGATGACGGGCGCCCAGATCCGCGCGTACCTGGAGTACTCGGCGGAGTACTACGTCCAGACGGCCGTCGGCGCGGCCGTCGACGTGGAGAAGCTCACGAACGCCGGCAACCGTCCGGACTACAACTACGACTACGTCTCCGGTCTGCGCTACGACATCGACGTCGCCCGGCCGGCCGGGTCGCGGATCAGGAACCTGACCTACGACGGGGCCGCCCTGGACGACTCGCGGCAGTTCGTGCTCGCGGTGAACAACTACCGCGCCAACGGCGGCGGCGCGTTCCCGTACGTCGCCTCGGCCAAGGAGCTGTGGTCGGAGTCGACGGAGATCCGCACCCGGATCGCGGAGTGGGTGACCGCCAAGGGCGTCCTGGACCCGAAGGACTTCGCGTCGGCGGACTGGCGGCTGACGCGCGAGGGCACGCCGGTGTTCTGAGAGGGGCGGCCGGCGCCGGTCCGGGCGGCCCGGCGCCGGTCCCTCAGTCGACCAGGGGCGTGAGCTGCCTCGGCTGCTGCTGGGCCGGGACCCGGTCCTCGGGTCCCTCCAGGCCGAAGCTGGTGAAGGCCGTGCGCGCGGGCAGCGGGTAGGGCTCCTTGCCGGTCAGGGAGTTGAGGATGGTGGCGCTGCGCCAGGCGGCGAGGCCCAGGTCGGGCGCGCCGACGCCGTGGGTGTGCAGCTCGGCGTTCTGGACGTACGCCGCTCCGCTCACCGACGGGTCGAGGACCAGCCGGAACCGCTCGTCCACGCGCGGGCGTTCGCTGCTGTCACGGCGCAGGTAGGGGTCGAGTCCGGCGAGCAGCCGCCCGAGGGGGCGCTCGCGGTAGCCGGTGGCCAGGACCACGGCGTCGGTGGTGAGTCGGGAGCGGCCGCCCTGCTGCACGTGTTCGAGGTGGAGCTCGACCTTGGTGGTGGCGATGCGTCCGGCCGTACGGACCTGGACGCCCGGCGTGAGGACGGCGTCGGGCCAGCCGCCGTGCAGGGTACGGCGGTAGAGCTCGTCGTGGATGGCGGCCATGGTGTCCGCGTCGATGCCCTTGTGGAGCTGCCACTGGGAGGCGACGAGCCGGTCCCGGACGGGCTCGCCGAGGGCATGGAAGTAGCGGGTGTGGTCGGGGGTGAAGTGTTCCAGGCCGAGCTTGGAGTACTCCATGGGCGCGAACGACTCGCTGCGGCCGATCCAGTGCAGCTTCTCGCGGCCGGCCGGCCGGTTCCTCAGCAGGTCGAGGAAGACCTCGGCACCGGACTGGCCGGAGCCGACGACGGTGACGTGCTCGGCCGTGAGGAGGGCCTCGCGGTGGTCGAGGTAGTCGGCCGCGTGCAGGACGGGTACGCCCGGGGACTCCACCAGCGGCTTGAGCGGGTCGGGCACGTACGGCACGGTGCCGACCCCGAGCACGACGTTCTTCGTGTAGGTACGGCCGAGGGCCTCGGCCTCTCCTTCGGCGTCGAGCTGGGTGTGGTCGACCTCGAACAGGTCGCGTTCGGAGTTCCAGCGGACCGCGTCCACCTGGTGGGAGAAGCGCAGTCCGGGCAGGCTCTCGGCGACCCACCGGCAGTAGGCGTCGTACTCGGCGCGCCGGACGTGGAAGCGCTCGGCGAAGTAGAACGGGAAAAGCCGCTCGCGGGCCTTGAGGTAGTTGAGGAACGACCAGGGGCTGGCGGGGTCGACGAGGGTCACCAGGTCGGCGAGGAACGGCACCTGGACGGTGGCGCCGTCGATCAGCAGTCCGGCGTGCCAGTCGAAGCGGGGGCGCTGTTCGTAGAAGACGGTGTCGAGTTCGGCGAGCGGGTGGGCGAGCGCGGCCAGGGACAGGTTGGACGGACCGATGCCGATGCCGACCAGGTCGCGGGGTGCTTCGGGCTCGTGGTGTGGGGGGTGGGTCATCGCGGGGTCGTTCCTTCCACGAGTTTCAGGAGGACGGCCAGTTCGTCCGGCCGGGTGTGGGGGTTGAGGAGGGTGGCTTTGAGCCAGAGCCGGCCGTCGAGCCGGGCCCGGCCGAGGACGGCCCGGCCGTCGTGCAGCAGGCTGCGCCGTATGCCGGCGACGTCCTCGTCGGTGGCTCCGGTGGGGCGGAACAGCACCGTGCTGATGTCCGGCCGGTCGTAGAGCTCGAAGCCGGGGTGTTCGCGGACCAGGGAGGCGAACTCCCGGGCCCGTGCGCACACCTGGTCCACCAGCGCGCCGAGTCCGGAGCGGCCCAGGGTCCTGAGGGTGACCGCGATCTTGAGGATGTCGGGGCGGCGGGTGGTGCGCAGGGAGCGGCCGAGCAGGTCCGGGTAGCCGGCCTCGGTGTCGTCGTCGGCGTTGAGGTAGTCGGCGCGATGGTGCAGGACGCCGAACTCGGCGGGGCGGGCGACGGCGAGGAGGCCGGCGGCGACCGGCTGCCAGCCGAGTTTGTGCAGGTCGAGGGTGACGGTGTGGGCGCGCTCCAGGCCGGCCAGCTTGTCCCGGTGCCGGTCGCTGAAGGCGAGGCCGCCTCCGTAGGCGGCGTCGATGTGCAGCCGGGCGCCGTGGGCCGCGCAGAGCCCGGCGATCTCGGGGAGCGGGTCGATGTGCCCGGCGTCGGTGGTACCGGCGGTGGCGGCGACGAGGCAGGGGCGGGGCAGGTGGGTGAGGGCGTCGTGGAGGGCGGCCGGGTCGAGGGTGCCGTTCGGGGTGGGGAGCACGACGGGGTCGGGCAGGCCGAGCAGCCAGGCGGCGCGGGGCAGCGAATGGTGGGCGTTGGCTCCGTGGACCAGCTGGACGCGGCCGTCCAGGGCCTCGCGGGCGAGCAGCAGGGCGAGTTGGTTGGACTCGGTGCCACCGCTCGTGACCACGGCGTCGGCGAGGCCGATGGTGTGGGCGAGGGTGCGGGTGACCATGGCTTCCAGGGCGGTGGCCGCCGGGGCCTGGTCCCAGGAGTCCAGGGAGGGGTTGAGGGCGCTCGCGGCGAGGTCCGCGGCGGCCGCGACGGCCAGTGGCGGGCAGTGCAGGTGCGCCGCGCACAGCGGGTCGGCGGGGTCGGCGGCGCCCTCGGCGAGGGCGGTCACCAGGGTGCGCAGGGCGTCGGGATCACCGTCGTCGGGGAGTACGTCCCCCATGGCGTCCGCGACGCGCTCGGCCACCGCTTCCGGACCGCCGGCGGGCAGCGGTCCGCCGCGTGCCCGGCCGCCCGCGCGCAGGGCGTCGAGCACGGTGTCCAGCAGGGGCCGCAGGGCGTCGGGTCCGTGCGGTCCGGATGCGAGGGGCGGCATGCCCATGGGCTCTCCTCGGGTCGCTGGCCTAAGGGGGTGGTCCGCGGGGGGGAGTTCCAGCTTGTACGGGATTGGGTCTGCGCGCCCATAAAGCTCAACGATCGGAACCCGAAAGTGGGTACTGCCGTGCGGGGAAAACCTGTCGGGACGTCCGGCGGCGGGTGGTGGCCCGCGTGTGGGGCGGAGCGGGGCAAGGGCGTTGAGGCGGGGGCTGACCGGGGCTAACGTCGGTCGGGTGGTTGACGCGTGGATGATCGACGTGCCCGGTGAGCGGGTGCTGGTACGGGAGCCGCTGCCCTCGGACGAGGTGCCGCTGCTGGACCTCTTCGAGGCCTGCGAGGACTGGTTCGTGGCGGCGACGGGGCTGCCGTCGGGGCCGGGCGACGTGCAGAGCCTGTTCTACGGGCTGCCCGAGGGCGCCGACCCCGACGACAAGGTGCTGCTGGTGCTGGAACGGGACGGGGTGGTCTCGGGCCTGGTGGACGCGGTGCGCGACCATCCGGGGCCCGGCGCGGTCGCGGTGGGCCTGTTCCTGCTGGCGCCGTGGGCGCGCGGCCGGGGCCTCGGCCGCGCGCTGGCCGAGTCGCTGCTGGCCCATGCCGAGGGGGTGTCGCTGGTGACGGCGACGGTGCCGCCGGGCTGGCGGGCCGGGGAGCGCTTCCTGGAGCGCCTCGGCTTCACCCTGGGCGTGCCGACGCCCAGAGCCGCCGAGGTGGGCAACCGGCGCGCGGGCCCACGGGAGGGCGGGGTACGCCGGGCCGAACTGCGCCCGTCCGCGGGCTGAACAGCCGACCACGCACCCAGCCGTACCCACGGCGCCCTCGGCTGGGGTGTGTCGCGAAAGTCCCCCGGGGGTCGGGGCACGAGACCCCCCCCCGGATCGAGACGCGGAAGCCCCGTCTGACCCACCCTTCGGGTGCCCCGCCCTCCGGGTGAACGACGGGGCTTCCGCGGCCCCCTACGCCCCGCGGACCCGCAGCGCCCTTTCCAGGTCGTCCAGTTCGTCGGTCAGGCGGCGGCGCAGGGCGGTGACCGGGTCGGCGTCGCGCAGGCAGTCCCGGCCGAGGGCGAGGTTCTCGGCGTCGACGGCGTGGACCGGGAAGGCCTCCCGGCCGACCACCCCGGCGATGGCGGGCCCGCGCCGGGCGGCGACGGCGACCGCGTCCTGGTAGTAGCGCGGCACGTACTCCCGGACCAGGTCGGCCTGCTCGGGGTGCCAGAAGCCCTGGGCGGTGGCCGCGAACAGGTAGTTGGACAGGTCGTCGCCGGTGAACATGGCCTCCCAGGCGGTGCGCTTGGCCTCCGGGTGGGGCAGCGCGGCCCGGCAGCGGGCGGCGCCCTCCTGGCCGCTGGCGCTCGGGTCGCGTGCCAGCTCGGCGGCGATCCGGTCCTCGTCGACGGCGCCGAGGACGGCGAGCCGGCTCATGATGCGCCAGCGCAGCTCGGGGTCGAGTTCGGGGCCGCCCGGCACGGTGCCGTCGGCGAGCCAGGCGGCGATGGTGTCGGGCTGGGCGGCGGCGCGGATGAAGTGCCGTACGGCGATGAGGCGCAGGCCGGGGTTGTCGCCGTCCTCGGTGCGCCGGATGAGGTCCCGGCAGAGCGCGGACAGGATCGCGAGGGCGGCCGGGCGCTCCTCCGGCGTGAGGTAGCGGTCGACGAGGTGGAGCGCGGTGAAGGCCAGCACGCCCTGGACGAGCGCCAGGTCGGTCTCGCGCGGGAGATGGGCGCGGGCGGTCTCCAGGTAGGTGGCGGGCGCCAGTTCGCCGTCGCGGACCGCGTCCCGCAGGGCGTTCCACACCACCGCGCGGGTGAGCGGGTCGGGCAGGCCCGACAGGTGGGCGCGGATCGTGGCGGCGGACTCGGCGTCGAAGCGGATCTTGGCGTAGGTCAGGTCGCCGTCGTTGAGCACGAGCAGCGCGGGGCGCTTGCCGAGGGGCTGCGGGGCGGTCCCCGGGATGTCGAGGTCGATGCGCTCGCGCAGGGTGAGCCGGCCCTCGTCGGCGAGGTCCTGGTCGTACACGCCCACGCAGACGCGGTGCGGGCGGCTGCCGGTGCGCTCCACGGTGAGGCCGCGGGTGCCGTCGGCGGCGGTGGCCAGGACCGGGACGAGGGTGTCGACGCCGGTGGTGCGCAGCCAGGTGTCGGCCCAGGCGTGCACGTCGCGGTCGGTGGCGGCGGCCAGGGATTCGATGAAGTCGGCGAGGGTGGCGTTGCCGAACCGGTGCCGCTGGAAGTGGATGTTGATGCCGGCCAGGAAGTCCTTCTCGCCCATCCAGGCGACCAGCTGGCGCAGCGCGGAGGCGCCCTTGGCGTACGAGATGCCGTCGAAGTTGAGCAGCGCGGCGGCGGTGTCGTCGACGGCCTCGGGGGCGACGGGGTGGGTGGAGGGGCGCTGGTCGGCGTCGTAGCCCCAGGCCTTGCGGGCGACACCGAAGTCGACCCAGGTGTCGGTGAAGCGGGTGGCCTCGGTGAGGGTCTGGTAGCCCATGTACTCCGCGAAGGACTCGTTCAGCCAGATGTCGTCCCACCACTGGAGGGTGACGAGGTCGCCGAACCACATGTGGGCCATCTCGTGGGCGACGACCATCGCGCGGGTCTGGCGCTCGGTGTCGGTGACGGCGGAGCGGTAGACGAACTCGTCGCGGAAGGTGACCAGGCCCGGGTTCTCCATGGCGCCGGCGTTGAACTCGGGGACGAACGCCTGGTCGTAGGAGTCGAAGGGGTAGGGCTCCTCGAACTTCTCGTGGTAGCGGTCGTAGCACGCGCGCGTGATGTCGAGGATCTCCTCGGCGTCGGCGTCGAGGTGCGGTGCCAGCGAGCGGCGGCAGTGGATGCCGAAGGGCAGTCCGCGGTGCTCGGTGCGCACCGAGTGCCAGGGGCCGGCGGCGACGGCGACCAGGTAGGTGGAGATCAGCGGGGTGGCGGCGGCCCGCCAGCGGCCCTCGCCGAGGTCCTCGGTGACGCCGTTGGCGAGGACGCTCCAGCCTTCGGGAGCGGTGACGGTCAGCTCGAAGACGGCCTTCAGGTCGGGCTGGTCGAAGGCGGCGAAGACGCGCTGCACGTCGTCCATGAACATCTGCGTGTAGACGTAGGTCAGGTCGTCCGTGGGGTCGGTGAAGCGGTGCATGCCCTCACCGGTGCGCGAGTAGCGCATGGTGGCCTCGACGCGCAGCTCGTGCTCGCCCGCGGTGAGGTTCCTCAGGGGCAGCCGGTCCTGGTCCAGCGTCTCGGGGTCGAGGGACTGTCCGTCGAGAGTGACGGCGCGCAGTTCGGCGGGCTTCATCTCGACGAAGGTGTCGCCGTCGGACCGGGCCGAGAACCGGATCACGGTGCGGGAGTCGAAGGTCTCGTCCCCGGTGGTCAGGTCGAGGTCGATCGTGTAGCGGTGGACGTCGAGGAGCTCGGCGCGGCTCTGCGCTTCGTCGCGAGTCAGTACGGACATGCGGGCCATGCTGCCCGATGACACCGACAACGCACAGGGGTGGGTGCGCTACGCGGCTTATGTCCGCCGTGCGGCCACGGTGCGGGACGCGTCGGCGCTGGTGGACGCGCCGTCCGGCGCCGTGCGCGGCCCGCGCCCGCGCGCCCGTTCGAGCGCCTCGGCCCGCGGGGGTCGCCCGGCGGCGCCGGGGCGCTCTCCCAGGCGTACGACGCGCACTTCGGTCAGTGCGGGTCCGCCGCCGCCCCCTCGCTGTTGACGGTGTCCTCGGCGATGGACTCGTGGTGCCGGATCACCTCGGCGATGATGAAGTTCAGGAACTTCTCGGCGAAGGCCGGGTCGAGTTTCGCGTTCTCGGCGAGGGCGCGCAGCCGGGCGATCTGCCGGGCCTCGCGGGCCGGGTCGGCCGGGGGCAGCCGGTGGACGGCCTTGAGGTGCCCGACCTGCTGGGTGGCCTTGAAACGCTCGGCGAGCATGTGGACGACGGCCGCGTCGATGTTGTCGATGCTGTCGCGCAGCCGGCCGAGCTCCGCGCGGACGGCGGGGTCGACGTCACCGGTACCGGTGTTGCTGGTGGTCATGGACGTCAACCCTACGGGGGGCGGCCGCGTGGTCCCTAAGGGCCTTCGGCGGGGCCGGGCGCCGGCGGACCGGATTCGCCGGGCTCCCGGAGGTCGTCGTTCCAGTCCTCGGGCACGGCCCGGCTCTGCTGGGCGCGGAAGCGCACGGGGGCCGTGCCGACGCGGCGGGTGAACAGGCGGGAGAAGTAGGCGGGATCGTCGTAGCCGACGCGGCGGGCGACGGCGGCGACGGACAGTTCGGTGGTGGCGAGGAGTTCCTGGGCGCGGCCGAGCCGGATGCCGATCAGGTAGTCCTTGGGGCTGCACCCGGCGACCCGGCGGACGGCGGTGCGCAGCTCGGCGGGGCTCATGCCGTGCCGGGCCGCGTGGTCGGCGACGGTCATGCCGGTGCAGGCGTCCCGGGCGAGCGCGTGCAGCACCGGGTCGCCGTCGGGGGCGAGGTCGGCGCGGGCGTGCCGCAGGGCCACGAGGAGCTCGTGCACGGCGGCGCCGGTCTCGACCTCCAGGAGGGGGTTGCCCCGGCGGGCGGCGCGCGCGATGCGGGCGATGACGTCGCGGGGGCCGGTGGCGTCCGCGAGGGGCACCACGGGCCGCTCGGGCTCGATGTAGCCGAGTTCCGTGTAGGTCGCGGTGTCGGGCCCGGTGAAGGTCACGAACGCCTCGTCCCAGCCGCTGTCCGGGTCGGGCCCGTAGTGGTGCGGTACGCCGGGCGTGAGCCACACCAGCGCGGGCGCCACGACGGCGGTACCGCGCCCGTCGGGCGTGCGGTACCAGCCCCGGCCCGCGCTGATCACCACGGCGACGTGATGGTCCAGCACGCGCGGGCCGACGGCGGGCACCGCGCCGTACTGGAGTCCGACGCCCCAGCAGACCAGGCCGAGCCGGCGGTGGACGGCGCCGGGTGTGAAGAACCGCATCCAGGTACGGAAGATCGGCGGGCCGCCCGGCACTGCGCGCTCCTTGCTGTCGGCTCTTTCGTCCAAGTGCTGCCGATCTTTGTCCATGGTCCGGGCGCCCGCCGACAGGTCAGGCTGAGCCTATGAGTGACTTCACGGTGGGCGAAACCGATTTCCTGCTGGACGGGCGGCCGGTGCGGCTGCTGTCCGGCGCGCTGCACTACTTCCGGGTGCACGAGGAGCAGTGGCGCCACCGGCTCGCGCTGCTGCGCGCCATGGGGCTGAACTGCGTGGAGACGTACGTGCCGTGGAACCTGCACGAGCCGCGGCCGGGCGGCTTCCGGGACGTCGAGGCCCTCGGCCGGTTCCTGGACGCGGCACGGGAGGCCGGTCTGTGGGCGATCGTGCGGCCGGGACCGTACATCTGCGCGGAGTGGGAGAACGGCGGTCTGCCGCACTGGGTGACCGGCGAGCTGGGCGCACGCGCGCGCACGCGGGACGAGCGTTTCCTCCGGTACGTGGACGCGTGGTTCCGCCGGCTGCTGCCCGAGGTGGTGTCCCGGCAGCTGGACCGCGGCGGCCCGGTGATCATGGTGCAGGTCGAGAACGAGTACGGCAGCTACGGATCCGACGCCGCCTACCTGGCCCACCTCACCGACCTGCTGCGCGCGGAGGGCGTCACGGTGCCGCTGGTCACCTCGGACGGCCCCGAGGACCACATGCTCACCGGCGGCTCGGTGCCCGGCCTGCTCGCCACGGCGAACTTCGGCTCGCACGCGCGCGAGGCCTTCGAGGTGCTGCGCCGCCACCAGCCGCAGGGCCCGCTGATGTGCATGGAGTTCTGGTGCGGCTGGTTCGACCACTGGGGCGGCGAGCACGTCGTACGGGACGCGCAGGACGCGGCGGCGGCCCTGCGGGAGATCCTGGAGTGCGGGGCGTCGGTCAACGTCTACATGGCGCACGGCGGCACCAACTTCGCCGGCTGGGCGGGCGCCAACCGGCCCGGCGGCGAACTGCACGAGGGTCCCCTGGAGGCGGACGTGACCTCGTACGACTACGACGCCCCGATCGACGAGTACGGACGCCCCACCGAGAAGTTCTGGCGTTTCCGCGAGGTCCTGGCCGAGTACCACGACGGCCCTCTGCCCGAACCGCCGCCCGCACCGGCCGCGTCGGACGCGCCGGCGGACGTGACGGTGACGGGCTGGGCGCCCCTGACCGCCGTCCTGGAGACCCTGGGCACCCCGGAGCGGGTCCACGCCGTCCCGCCGACCTTCGAGGAGCTGGGCATCGCCCGGGGCCTGATCCGCTACGAGGTGGACGTCCCCGGCCCGCGCGGGCCGTACCCCCTCACCGCGCGGGGCCTGCGCGACCTCGCGGTGGTCTACGTCGACGGGGAGCGGGCCGGGGTGCTCACCGAGGAGGAACCCCAGCTCAAGAAGCCGGTCGCGGGACCCGCGCGCGTGGAGCTCTGGGTGGAGTCGCTCGGCCGCGTCAACTACGGCCCCCGCTCGGGCGAGACGAAGGGCATCACCGGCGGCGTCCTGCACGAACGCCAGTTCCTGCACGGGGTACGCGCGCGTGGCCTGGATCTCGACGCCTTCGACGGCGGTGTGGCCGCGGTGCCGTTCGGTTCCCCTCCGGAGGACGGCGCCCCGGGCCTGTACCGGGGCACGCTGGCGGTGCGCGGGGCCGGCGACGCCCGCCTGCACCTGCCGGGCTGGACCCGCGGCTTCGTCTGGATCAACGGCTTCAACCTGGGCCGCTACTGGTCGACGGGCCCGCAGCAGTCGCTCTACGTACCGGGCCCGGTCCTGAGGGAAGGCGAGAACGAGGTGTGGATCCTGGAGCTCCAGGGGACCGAGCGACGAACGGTTCAGGTAGCGCCCCTCTAGGGGCGCCGGTTCCTCCCCCGGCCTTCGGCCGGGGGAGGAACCGCGCGATCAGCCCCCACCGGCCCGCGGTGTCCGAACAGCCGTCTGCCCCGTCTTCGCCCATCCCCCGCATACTGTGAAAGACAGCTCCAGCGGCGTCCGTGGGGGTGACTGACGTGGCGAACGGCGGCCCGGTGGAACACGGCTACCCGCACCTGGACACGGTGCGGGCCGCCGTCACGGCGTTGTACCGCCGCCTGTCCTACGACACCGTCCAGACCTTCGCCACCAGCGTCGCCCCCGCCGACGTGGCGTTCTGCGACACCGACGACCTCCACCTCGGCTCGCAGCGCGTCGCCCGCGAGATCGTGCGGCACTTCCGCCTGCCGGACGCCCGGATGATCGTCGGCTTCAAGGACATGACCCACGCGGCGAACGTCGAACTCACCGCGGGTCCCGAGTACTTCGTCGAACTGAACGACCGTTTCCGCACCCACCGCAGGGACATCGGCGCGGCCCTCGCCCACGAGGTGACGCACGTCTACCTGCACCGTCTGGACCTGTCCTTCCCGAGCACCCGGGAGAACGAGATCCTGACGGACACGGTGACCACCTACCTCGGCGCGGGCTGGCTGCTGCTGGACGCGTACCGGGAGCACGGGGAGGCCTCCCAGAAGCTCGGCTACCTGACGCCCGAGGAGTTCGGTTACGTCCTGGCCAAGCGGTCCCTCGTGTTCGGCGAGGACCCGTCCGTGTGGTTCACCAGCCCGCAGGCGTACACGGCTTACCAGAAGGGCATGGCCAAGGCCCGCCAGGACGAGGAGCAGCCGCCGCTGACCGCGGCCGGCTGGGCGGGCCGCCGCCGCTACGCGCGCGACCGCCGCCACGCCCCCGGCGCGCCCGCCCCGCAGCCCGGCGCCCCCTACGCCTTCACCCCCGACAGCGGCGGGCGACTGCGGGTCTCGTTCCCGTGCCCGACCTGCCACCAGCGGATCAGGGTGCCGGTACGGGGCCGGGTCCGGGCGCGCTGCTCCCTGTGCCGGACGGTACTGGAGTGCGACACCTGAGGGCCGCCACCGAGCGCACCGCCAAGGCCGCGACCGAGCGCACCGCCAAGGCCGCCACCGGGCGCACCGCCAAGGCCGCCACCGAGCGGACCGCCAGGGCCGTCCCGAGCGGGCGGTGCGCCGGTCACGCCCCGTACGCCGCCCCCGGCGGCTCCGCTTCGGCCAGCAGCTTCAGTGTCGTCCCGCCCGCCTCGGCCGGAGTCCACCGCGCCCCCTTGTCGGCGGTCGGACCGGGCCGCCAGCCCTCCATGACGGTGATCCGGCCGCCCTCCGTCTCGAACACCCGCCCGGTGACTCCGGTGCTCGCGGCGGAGCCCAGCCAGACCACGAGCGGGGAGACGTTCTCGGGGGCCATGGCGTCGAAACCGGAGCCGGGGGCGGCCATGGTGGTGGCGAACGTGCGCTCGGTCATCCGGGTTCGGGCGGCCGGGGCGACGGCGTTGACCTGGACGCCGTAGCGGGCCAGTTCGGCCGCCGCGACCAGGGTGAGGCCCACGATGCCGGCCTTCGCGGCGCTGTAGTTGCCCTGTCCGACCGAGCCCAGCAGACCGGCCCCGCTGCTGGTGTTGACGATCCGGGCCACCGGGGTCCGGCCCGCCTTGGCCTCGGCCCGCCAGTGCGCCGCCGCGTGCCGGAGGGGCAGGAAGTGACCCTTGAGGTGCACCCTCATCACCGCGTCCCAGTCGTCCTCGCCGAGGTTGACGAGCATCCGGTCGCGCAGGAACCCGGCGTTGTTGACGAGGGTGTCGAGGCGGCCGTACGCGTCCAGGGCCGTCGCCACCAGGGACGCGGCTCCGGCGTCGGTCGCGATGTCTGCGCCGTGCGCCACCGCCTCGCCGCCGGCCGCCCGGATCTCGTCCACGACGCCCCGGGCGGGACTGTCCGGGCCGGGCACGCCGTCGAGGCCGACGCCGAGGTCGTTCACGACGACCCGGGCGCCCTCGGCGGCGAAGGCGAGCGCGTGGGCCCGGCCGAGCCCGCGCCCGGCGCCGGTGACGGCCACGACCCGGCCCGCGCAGATTCCGCTCATCTCAGTCCTCCTTGTCCACGGTCATGTCGGCGGTTCCCATCGGCGGTTCCTGCCGGCGGTGCCCGTCGGCGCTTCCCGCGGACGGTTCCTGTCCGCGGTCCTCATGGGCGGTCGCGGCGTCGAGGAAGGCCGGCCGCTCCCCGCCCCCGTGCACGAGCAGACTGGCCCCGGTGATGTAGGCGGCCGCGTCGGAGGCGAGGAAGACGGCGGCGGCCCCGACGTCGGACGGGGCGGCGAGACGGCCGAGCGGAACGGTCCGGGAGACGGCGTCGATGCCGTCCGGACCGCCGTAGTGGAGGCCGGCCAGCTCGGTGCGGACCATGCCGACGACCAGCGTGTTGACCCGGACCCGCGGCGCCCACTCCACCGCCATGGACCGGGCGAGGCTCTCCAGTCCGGCCTTGGCCGCGCCGTAGGCGGCAGAGCCCGGCGAGGGCCGGCCGCCGCTGACGCTGCCGACCATCACCACCGCTCCCGCGGCCTGGCTGAGCCGCTGGTACGCGGCGAGGGAGGCGGTCAGCGGAGTGACGAGGTTGAGCTCGATCACCCGGGCGTGCCGCTCCGCTTCGGCGTCGGCGAGCTTCCGGTAGGGGGTGCCGCCCGCGTTGTTGACGAGTACGTCGACCCGCGGCAGGGCGTCGAAGAAGGCGCGGACGGCGGGCGGGTCGCGCAGGTCGAGCGGGGCGAACTCGACACCTTCCAGGGGGCGTTCGGGCGGTCGGCGGGCGCAGGCCAGGACCCGGGCGCCGGTCTCGGCGAAGGCGCGGGCGATCCCGGCGCCCACGCCTCTGGTGCCGCCCGTGACGACCACGGTCCTGCCGCTCGGCGAGTTGTCCACAGGCCCTCCCGCTCGTCCGCACCGGCTGCTAGCTTCGAAGCCTCACCTAACAAATGTTTGGTGGAAAGGCAGCTGAGTGCGAAGGTAGCTGATGCGTCCATGGGTGTCTCCACCTCGTCCCCGGAAAAGGGAATCTCGCTCGTCACGGTCGACTTCCCGCCGGTGAACGCGCTGCCGGTGCGCGGCTGGTGCGAGCTGGCCGACGCCGTGCGCGCCGCAGGCCGTGACTCCTCGGTGCGGTGCGTGGTGCTGGCCGCCGAGGGCCGGGGCTTCAACGCGGGCGTGGACATCAAGGAGTTGCAGGCCGCCGGGAACGAGGCGCTGATCGGCGTGAACCGCGGGTGCGCGGAGGCCTTCGCGGCGGTGTACGAGTGCGAGACCCCGGTGGTGGCCGCGGTGCACGGCTTCTGTCTGGGCGGCGGGATAGGCCTGGTGGGCAACGCGGACGCGATCGTGGCGAGCGAGGACGCCGTGTTCGGCCTGCCCGAGCTGGACCGGGGCGCGCTGGGCGCCGCCACGCACCTGGCCCGGCTGGTGCCGCCGCACCTGATGCGGACGCTGTACTACACCTCGCGCACGGCGACCGCGGCCGAACTGCACGCGCACGGCTCGGTGTGGCGGGTCGTCCCGCGCGCGGATCTGGACGCGGCCGCCCTGGAGCTGGCGCGGGAGATCGCCGCGAAGGACGGCAGCCTGCTGCGGCTGGCCAAGTCCGCCATCAACGGCGTCGACCCCGTCGACGTACGGCGGAGCTACCGCTTCGAACAGGGCTTCACCTTCGAGGCCGCCCTCAGCGGGGTGGCCGACCGGGTTCGTGACACCTTCGGAAGGGAGGGTGCCGGAAGTGCCGAAAACGACTGACAAGACGATGACCGCCGACGAGGTCGTCGCCCGGCTGACGAGCGGCATGACCCTCGGCATCGGTGGCTGGGGCTCCCGACGCAAACCGATGTCCCTGGTCAGAGCGTTGCTTCGGACCGGCATCGACGATCTCACCCTGGTCTCGTACGGCGGTCCCGACGTCGGGATGCTGGTCGCGGCCGGCCGGGTGCGCAGGCTGGTGACGGCCTTCGTCACGCTCGACTCCGTCCCCCTCGAACCGCACTACCGCGCGGCCCGCGAACGCGGCGCGCTCGAACTGACCGAGGTGGACGAGGGCATGTTCATGTGGGGCCTGCACGCGGCGGCGAACCGGCTGCCGTTCCTCCCGGTGCGGGCCGGCCTCGGCTCGGACGTCATGCGGGTCAACCCGGGCCTGCGTACGGTCACCTCGCCGTACGACGACGCAGAGACGTTCGTGGCGATGCCCGCCCTCCGGCTGGACGCGGCCCTGGTCCACGTCAACCGCGCCGACCGGCTGGGCAACGGACAGTACCTGGGCCCGGACCCGTACTTCGACGACCTGTTCTGCGCGGCGGCGGACACGGCCTACGTCTCCTGTGAACGGCTGGTGGACACGGCCGAGTTGACGAAGGCGGCGGCCCCGCAGTCGCTGCTGGTCAAACGGCTCGACGTGACGGGGGTGGTGGAGGCGCCGGGCGGCGCCCACTTCACGTCCTGCGCTCCGGACTACGGCCGGGACGAGGAGTTCCAGCGCTTGTACGCGAGCACTCCGTGGGAGGACTTCTCGACACGCTTCCTGGCCGGTGACGAACAGGCCTACCGGTCGGCGGTGCGTGACTGGCAGGAGGAGCAGGCCCGATGAACGTTCTCCGCTCCGAGTACTGCGTGCTGGCCTGTGCCGAGGCCTGGCGCGGCTCCGGTGAGATCCTGGCGAGCCCGATGGGTCTGATCCCCTCCCTGGGCGCCCGGCTGGCCCGGCTCACTTTCGCCCCGGACCTGCTGCTCACCGACGGCGAGGCGACCCTGGTCCGGCCGGACGGGACGCCGGAGGGCTGGCTGCCCTACCGTCAGCATCTCGCGCTGGTGGCCGGCGGACGGCGGCACGTGATGATGGGCGCGAGCCAGCTCGACCGGTACGGCAACCAGAACATCTCGTGCATCGGCGACTGGGCCCGGCCCCGGCGGCAGTTGCTCGGGGTGCGCGGGGCGACCCTGAACACGCTGAACAACCCGACGAGTTACTGGGTGCCGAAGCACTCACGGCGGGTGTTCGTGGAGCGGGTCGACATGGTGTGCGGGGTGGGCTACGACCGGGTGGCCCGGCATCCGGGCACGGAACGCTTCCACCGGATCCACCGGGTGGTCACCGACCTCGGGGTCCTCGACTTCGAGACCCCGGACCACTCGATGCGGCTGGCGGCGCTGCATCCGGGGGTGCGCGTCGACGAGGTCCGGGAGGCGACGGACTTCGAGCTCGTGGTGCCGGACGAGGTGCCTCGCACCCGCGAGCCGGACGCGGAGGAGCTGCGGCTGATCCGCGAAGTGCTCGATCCCGGTGGCGCGCGGACGAGGGAGGTCGCCGGCTGATGGAGACGGCGCTGACCCGGCTGGTGGGGATCCGGCATCCGGTGGTGCAGACGGGGATGGGCTGGGTGGCCGGCCCCCGGCTGGTCTCGGCGACGGCCAACGCCGGGGCCCTCGGCATCCTGGCCTCCGCCACGATGACCCTGGACCAGTTGCGGGCCGCGATAGCGGAGGTGCGGTGCCGCACGGACGCCCCGTTCGGGGTGAACCTGCGGGCGGACGCGGCCGACGCCGGTGACCGGGTGCGGCTGATCGTCGACGGGGGTGTGCGGGTGGCGTCCTTCGCGCTGGCTCCCTCCCCCGAGCTGATCACCGAGCTGAAGGCGGCGGGCGTGGTGGTGATCCCGTCCGTGGGGGCCCGGCGGCACGCCGAGAAGGTGGCGGCCTGGGGCGCGGACGCGGTGATCGTGCAGGGCGGCGAGGGCGGCGGGCACACCGGCGAGGTGGCGACCAGCGTGCTGCTGCCGCAGGTGGTGGACGCGGTGCGGATACCGGTGGTGGCCGCCGGCGGGTTCTTCGACGGGCGGGGACTGATGGCGGCGCTGGCGTACGGCGCGGCGGGCGTGGCGATGGGCACCCGGTTCCTGCTCACCTCCGACTCGGCGGTGCCGGACGCGGTCAAGGCGAGATATCTGGCGGCGACGGTGAAGGACGTCACCGTCACCCGGGCGGTGGACGGGCTGCCGCACCGGATGCTGCGGTCCGATCTGGTGGCCTCGCTGGAGCGTTCGGGCCGGGCCCGGAGTCTGCTGCATGCGATACGGCGGGCGGCGGGGTTCCGGAAGCTGTCCGGGCTCACCTGGCGGCAGCTGGTCCGGGACGGCCTGGCCCTGCGGCACGGCAAGGAGCTGTCGTGGAGTCAGGTGCTGCTGGCCGCGAACACGCCGATGCTGCTCAGGTCGGCGATGGTGGACGGCCGGACGGACCTGGGGGTGATGGCGGCCGGGCAGGTCGCCGGGGTGATCGACGACCTGCCGTCGTGCGCGGAACTGGTGGAACGGATCATGAAGGAGGCCGAGGAGGTCAGAACCCGGCTCACAACCGCTCGATGAACATGGCCTTCACAGCCGTTCGATGATCGTCACGTTCGCCTGGCCGCCGCCCTCGCACATCGTCTGGAGGCCGAACCGGCCGTCGGTGCGTTCCAGTTCGTGGAGGAGGGTCGTCATGAGCTTGACGCCGGTCGCGCCGAGGGGGTGGCCGAGGGCGATGGCGCCGCCGTTGACGTTGACCCTGGCGGGGTCGGCGCCGGTCTCCTTGAGCCAGGCGAGGACGACCGGGGCGAACGCCTCGTTGATCTCGACGAGGTCGATGGCGTCGATGGTCAGGCCGGTCTTCTTCAGCGCGTGGGCGGTGGCGGGGATCGGGGCGGAGAGCATCCGGATCGGGTCCTCGCCGCGGACGGAGAGGTGGTGGACGCGGGCGCGGGGACGCAGTCCGTGTTCGCGGACGGCCCGTTCGGAGGCGAGGAGCATCGCGGCGGCGCCGTCGGAGACCTGGGAGGAGCAGGCGGCGGTGATGGTGCCGCCGTCGACGACCGGTCTGAGGGCGGCCATCTTCTCCAGGGAGGTGTCCCGGCGCGGGCCCTCGTCCACCGGGACGTGACCGTAGGGGACCGTCTCGCGTTCGAAGCGGCCCTCGTCGATGGCGCTCAGTGCCCGCCGGTGGGAGCGCAGGGCGAACTCCTCCTGGTCCTGGCGGCTGATGCCCCACTTGGCGGCGATCATCTCGGCGCCGGCGAACTGGTTGACGGGCTGCCGTCCGTACCGGGCGCGCCAGCCCTCGCTGCCCAGGAAGGGCCCCTCGGTCAGGCCCAGCGGCTCGGCGGCCTGGCGGGAGGCGAACGCGATGGGGATCTGGGACATGTTCTGGACGCCGCCGGCGACCACCAGGTCCTGGGTGCCCGACAGGACGGCCTGCGCGGCGAAGTGCACGGCCTGCTGCGAGGAGCCGCACTGCCGGTCGACGGTGACGCCCGGCACCTCCTCGGGCAGACCGGCCGCCAGCCAGCTGGTGCGTGCGATGTCACCGGCCTGCGGTCCGACCGCGTCCAGGCAGCCGAAGACGACGTCCTCGACGGCGGCCGGGTCCACGCCGGACCGTTCGATGAGGGCGGTCAGCACATGGGCGCCCAGGTCGGCCGGGTGGACCCCGCTGAGTCCGCCCCCGCGCCGCCCGACCGGCGTGCGCACCGCTTCGACTATGTAGGCCTCGGCCATGTCATCGACTCCCTGCCCAGAAAGGGGTTTTCAACGAATGGGTGAGCTACTCGCGGACGGCGATCCCGTCCAGCACCATCGACAGGTACTGCCGGGCGATCTCCTCCGGGCTGTGCTGTCCGCCCGGCCGGTACCAGGAGGCGGCGACCCATACCGTGTCGCGCACGAACCGGTAGGTGAGACGGACGTCGAGGTCGGCGCGGAAGACGCGCGCGGCGACCCCGCGTTCCAGCGTGGCCAGCCACGCCTTCTCGAACCTGCGCTGCGACTCGGCGAGAAAGGCGAACCTGTCCTGCGCCACCAGTTGCCTGCTCTCCTTCTGGTAGATCGCGACGGCGGCGCGGTGCCGGTCGATCTCCCGGAAGGACTCGGTGACGAGGGCTTCGAGGGTCTCGCGGGGGCCGAGTGCGGCGTCCAGGACGGTGTCGTAACCGTCCCAGAGCTCGTCGAGGAAGGTCCGCAGGATCTCCTCCAGCATCGATTCCTTGGAGTCGAAGTGGTAGTAGAGGCTGCCCGCGAGCATGCCCGCGTGATCGGCGATCTTGCGTACGGTGGTGGCGTTGTAGCCCTGTTCGGCGAAGACCTCGGCGGCGGTCTCGAGGAGTTCACGGCGCCGGGCGGGGGCGGCGGTCACCTGGGGCTTCTTCTTGGTCGGCACGGGTCCATTGTGATCGCTCCGGGGGTCAGGGATGCTGGCCGCTGACGGAGACGACCTCGCCGGTGAGGTACGAGGAGTAGCCGGACGCCAGGAAGACGATGGCGTTGGCCACCTCCCAGGGTTCGGCGTGGCGGCCGAAGGCCTCACGGGCGGTGAGTTCCGCCAGCAGGTCGGCCGAGGTCACCTTCACCAGGTGGGGGTGCATGGCGAGGCTCGGCGCCACGGCGTTGACCCGGACCCCGTACTCGGCGGCCTCCATCGCCGCGCAGCGGGTCAGCGCCATCACCCCGGCCTTGGCGGCGGCGTAGTGCGCCTGCCCGGCCTGGGCCCGCCAGCCGAGGACGGAGGAGTTGTTGACGACCACCCCGCCGTGCCCGCCCTCCCGGAACCGCCGCAGGGCGGCCCGCAGGCAGCGGAAGGTGCCTCCCAAGGTGACGTCGAGGACCCGCGACCACTGGTCGTCACTCATGTCGGCGATCGGCGAAGTCCCGCCGAGACCGGCGTTGTTGACGACGATGTCCAGCCGTCCGTGGTCCCGGACGGCGGTGTCGAACAGGGCCCCCACCTGCGCCTCGTCGGTCACGTCGCACGCGACGGCGCCGACGGCGCCGGGGAACTCCCGGGCGAGTTCGGCCTCGTGCTCCTTGAGCCGCCGGGCATGCGCGTCGCTGATGAGTACGCGCGCACCCTCCTCCAGGAAGCGCCGCGCGGTCGCCCCGCCGATCCCCGCCCCGGCCGCGGCGGTGATGACGGCGGTGCGGCCCTCGAGCAGCCCGTGCCCGGGCACGTACTCCGGAGTCTCGACGCCTGTCATAGGGCCACGCTAACCTACCAAACACTTGTTAGGGAAGGACGGTGACGGAGGCAGTGGACCTGACCCACACCCCGGCGGACGAGGAGTTCCGCGCCGAGGCCCGCGCCTGGCTGACGGCGCATGTGCCACCCCGCCCGCTCCCCTCCCTGGAGACCGCGGAGGGCTTCGCGGCGCACCGCGCCTGGGAGGCCGAACTGGCCGCGGACCGCTGGTCGGTGGTGTCCTGGCCGGAGCGGTACGGCGGCCGGGACGCGGGGCTGGTCCGCTGGCTGGTCTTCGAGGAGGAGTACTACGCGGCGGGTGCGCCGGGCCGGGTCGGCCAGAACGGCGTCAGCCTGCTCGCCCCGACCCTCTTCGACCACGGCACCGAGGAGCAGCGCGCCCGGGTGCTGCCGCCGATGGCCACCGGGGAGGTGGTCTGGGCGCAGGCCTGGTCCGAACCGGAGGCCGGTTCCGACCTGGCCGCCCTGAGGTCCAGGGCGGTGCGGACGGCCGGCGGCTGGCTGCTGACCGGCCAGAAGACCTGGTCGTCACGGGCGGCCTTCGCCGACCGTGCCTTCGGCCTGTTCCGCAGCGATCCGGACACCCCCGGACCGCACCAGGGGCTCACGTACCTGATGTTCGACCTGCGCGCGCCGGGCGTGACCGTCCGGCCCATCGGCCGCCTCGACGGGAAGCCCGCCTTCGCCGAACTCTTCCTGGACCAGGTGTTCGTGCCGGACGAGGACGTGATCGGCGAACCGGGGCAGGGCTGGCGGATCGCGATGTCGACGGCGGGCAACGAGCGGGGACTGACCCTGCGGTCGCCGGGCCGGTTCCTGGCCTGCGCCGACCGGCTGCTGAGCCTCTGGCAGGAACAGGGTGCCCCGGAGTCCGCCGCGGCCGGGGTGGCCGACGCCGTCGTCCGCGCCCGCGCCTATCAGCTGTTCACCTACGCGGCCGCCTCGCGCCACCTGGACGGCGAGGCGCTGGGTCCGGAGTCCAGCCTCAACAAGGTGTTCTGGTCCGAGCTGGACCTCGCGCTGCACGAGACGGCGCTCGACCTGCTCGGCCCGGCGGGTGAGGAGGCCGGCTCACCGTGGTCCGAGGGGTATGTCTTCGCGCTCGCCGGTCCCGTCTACGCGGGCACCAACGAGATCCAGCGCGACATCATCGCCGAGCGCCTGCTCGGCCTGCCGAAGGGACGCCGCTGACATGCGTTTCCTCCTCGACACCGGGCAGCGCGACTTCGCGTCCGCCCTGCGGGCACTGCTGGCGGCGGCGGACACCCCGCGGGTGGTACGGGACTGGAGCCGCGGTGAGCACGCGAGCGGACGGGCGCTGTGGGGTCGTATCGCCGAGGCGGGGGTGTTCGGTCTTGCGGTGCCGGAGGAGTACGGCGGGGCGGGCCGCCGGCCGGTCGAACTCGCCGTCGCCTTCGTCGAGCTGGGACGGTACGCGGTGCCCGGGCCGTCGGTCGAGACGGTGGCGGCCGCCGTGCTGCTCGGCGAGCGGGCCGACCTGGCGAAGCGGTTCCTGCCGGAACTGGCGTCGGGCAGTGCGATGGCGACCGTGACGATGTCCTTCGCCCGGCACGGGTACGGACTCGCGCTGGACGGGGACGCGGCGCAGGTACGGCTGGCCGCCACGCCGGAGGGACTGCGGTTGTCGCCCGGTGCCGGTGCGGTGCGCCGGTCCCTGGATCCGGCGCGCAGGCTCACCCCGCTCCCCCCGGTCGGCGAGCTGGTCGGCGCGGAACCGGCATGGGCGGAGGCACTGCTCTGGGCCCGGCTGGCGACGGCGGCCCAGGCGCTGGGCGTGGGGCTGGCGCTGCTCGACCGGACGGTGGCGTACGTCAAGCAGCGCACCCAGTTCGGCGTGCCCATCGGGTCGTTCCAGGCGGTCCGGCATCGGCTGGCCGATGTGCGGATCGCGCTGGAGTTCGCCCGGCCGCTGGTCTTCGGAGCGGCGGTGACGATGAGTCCGGCGGACGTGGCCGCGGCGAAGCTCAGCGCGTGCGAGGCGGGGTACGCGGCGGCGCGGGCGGCACTGCAACTGCATGGGGCGATCGGGTACACGGCGGAGTACGACCTGTCGCTCTGGCTGACCAAAGCGCGGGCGTTGCGGGGGGCTTGGGGTGCGCCGGAGGAGTGCAGACGGGTGGTCCTCGGTCGTCCTTAGGCTGCGGGCCGGTGGGGGCTGGTCGCGCAGTTCCCCGCGCCCCTGCGGGGCGCGTCAGTGATCGCCTCTTGTCAGCTCCCGGTACTCCTCCTGGGTCGGCTTGGGGATGTGGGTGTCCGGGCCGTACATCCCTCTGGCCAGGCTTGCCCGTACCCGCTGCGAGAGCGTGACCTTCCGCCGTACCCCGTTGGCGTCCTCCAGCGGGCCCAGTTCGTAGGGCGGGTTCTGTTCGTGCTGGGTGAGGGTGAACAGCTGGGCCTGGCTGAGGGGTTCGTGGACCTCGATGTACTCGCCGTGCGGAAGCATCTTGATGAGGCCGGTCTCCCTGCCGTGCAGCACCTTGTCGCGGTCCCGGCGTTGCAGTCCGAGACAGACTCGCTTGGTGACGACGAAGGCGAGGACGGGGGCGACGAAGACGGAGATCCGTACGAACCAGGTGATCGTGTTGATGGAGAGATGCAGGTGGGTGGCCACGATGTCGTTGCCGCCGCCGATCAGCAGCACGAAGTAGACGGTGAGCCAGGCGACGCCGAGGGCGGTGCGGACAGGGGCGTTGCGCGGCCGGTCGAGGATGTGGTGCTCGCGTCTGTCGCCGGTGATCCACGCCTCGATGAACGGGTAGACGCCGATGGCGAGGAGGAAGAGCGGGAAGAGCGAGAAGGGGATGAAGACACCCAGTTCCAGGGTGTGGCCCCAGGCGTTGATCTCCCAGCCGGGCATCACCCGGATCAGGCCCTCGGAGAAGCCGAGGTACCAGTCGGGCTGGGCGCCGGTGGTCACCAGGTCGGGGCGGTAGGGGCCGAAGGCCCACACCGGGTTGATGGTGGCGATGGCACCGATGAACGCGAGGACGCCGAAGACGAGGAAGAAGAAACCGCCGGCCTTGGCCATGTAGACCGGCAGGAAGGGCATGCCGACCACGCTCTTCTGGTCGCGTCCGGGCGCCGGGTACTGGGTGTGCTTGTGGTAGAAGACCAGGATCAGGTGGGCGACGACCAGGCCCAGCATGATCCCGGGCAGCAGCAGCACGTGGATCGGGAAGAACCGCGAGATGATGTCGTGGCCGGGGAACTCCCCGCCGAACAGGAACATCGAGATGTACGAGCCGACGATCGGGATCGACAGGATCGCGCCGTCGGCGAACCGGACGCCGGTGCCGGAGAGCAGGTCGTCGGGGAGCGAGTAGCCGGTCAGGCCGGTGAGGATGGCGAGGAACAGCAGCGTCCAGCCGAACAGCCAGTTGACCTCGCGGGGCTTGCGGAAGGCGCCGGTGAAGAACACCCGCATCATGTGGACGACCATGCCGGCCACGAAGACCAGCGCCGCCCAGTGGTGGATCTGCCGGATCAGCAGGCCGCCGCGCACGTCGAAGCTGATGTGCAGCGTCGACTCGTACGCCTTGGTCATGATGATGCCGTTCAGCGGCTCGTAGGTGCCGTGGTAGACGACCTCGGCGCCGCTGGGCTCGAAGAACAGGGTGAGGTAGATGCCCGTGAGGATCAGGATGAGGAAGCTGTAGAGGCAGACCTCGCCCAGCATGAAGGACCAGTGGTCCGGGAACACCTTGCGCATGTTGGCCTTGGCCAGGCTGTAGATCCCGAGCCGCCCGTCCGCCCAGTCCGCGAGTTTCTCGCCCTTGCCGGGCGGAGCCGCCCGGTCCGCGGAACTCCCCAGCCGTACCTGTCCGTTCACCGTTCGCGCGCCGTCGTCCATACGTCGCCCGCCTCCCCGCCGGATCACCCCTCAGGGTGGCACGCCGGAGCGCTACAGCCAACGGGGCGACGTAAACTCAGGCCGCTCCGACGCCCGGCCCGACGCCCGCTCCGCCGCCCGGCCCGACGATGCCCGCCGCCCGCGCCGCCGCCAGCCACTGCGGGAACTCGCCGACGACCCGGTCGTACAGCTCCCCGTCCGGGACCTTCCGCGGGTCCGAACCGGCGTGGAAGAAGCCCGCGTTGTCCACCACCCGCTTCCCCGGCACCGCCAGCTCGTCGAGCCTGCGCAGGAAGTCGAACTGCTTGCTGCGCGGGTCGCCGAAGCCGACGAACTGCCAGAACAGCGGCAGCTTCGCCGCCTTGCACAGGTAGCGTTCCGCGGCGAGCTTGTTGATCGGGCCGCCGTCGGTCTGGAAGACGACCAGGGCGGGCGCGGTGGACCCGCTGTCCAGGTAGTGGTCGATCACGGCGTCCATGGCCAGGTGGTAGCTGGTCTTCCCCATGTGCCCGAGCCCGGCCGCGATCTTCTCGATCCGGCCCTCGTGCCCGGCGAGTTCGATGTCGGTGACCGCGTCGATGTCGGTGGAGAAGAAGACGACGGGCACCCGGCCGTCGTCGTCCAGGTGCGCGGAGAGACCGAGCACCCGGTCGGCGAGCGCCTGCACACTGCCGTCCGCGTAGTACGGCTTCATCGAGCCGGAGTAGTCGACGACCAGGTAGACGGCGGCACGCAGGCCGTCGAGTCCGTGCTTGGTGAGGGAGATCCCGGCGGAGCGGTAGGCACCGACGAGGGCGGGCGCTGTCCGCTCCACCTTGCTGAGACTGATCGCGGCCATCGTCTGCTTCCCCTCGCCCCGTGGTCAGGAGGCCGAGGTTACTTGATCAGCGGACATGCGGCGGCGCCTGCCCGGTCGTCCGGTCGGGGACTGTGGGGCAGGCGCCGTCAGTGTTCCGTACGCCTTTGTACGGGACGTTCTTCGGGGGGTGTCAGACCATCAGCGAGCGGTCCGTCGGGCGGATCGGGGCCGGGAGGTCGCTCGCTCCGGTGAGGAAGCGGTCGACGCCCTTGGCGGCCGAGCGGCCCTCGGCGATCGCCCAGACGATCAGGGACTGGCCGCGGCCCGCGTCACCGGCGACGAAGACACCGGGGACGCTGGTCTGGAAGTCCGCGTCGCGGGCGACGTTGCCACGCTCGTCGAGGTCGACGCCGAACTGCTCGACCAGGCCGTTGACCCGGTCGGTGCCGGTGAAGCCCATGGCCAGGGTGACCAGCTGGGCCGGGATCTTCCGCTCGGTGCCCGGCTTCGAGGTCAGCTTGCCGTCGACGAACTCCACCTCGGTGAGGTGCAGCCACTGGACGTTGCCGTCCTCGTCGCCCTCGAAGTGGGTGGTGGAGACGGAGTAGACCCGCTCGCCGCCCTCCTCGTGCGCCGAGGTGACCTTGTAGAGCATCGGGAAGGTCGGCCACGGCTGGTTCGGCGCGCGGTCCTCGCCCGGCCGGGGCATGATCTCCAGCTGGGTGACGGAGGCCGCGCCCTGGCGGTGGGCGGTGCCCACGCAGTCCGCGCCCGTGTCACCGCCGCCGATCACGACGACGTGCTTGCCCTCGGCCGTGATCGGGGAGGTGACGTAGTCGCCCTCCTGGACCTTGTTGGACAGCGGCAGGTACTCCATCGCCTGGTGGACGCCCTTGAGTTCACGGCCGGGGACCGGGAGGTCACGGGCGGTGGTGGCGCCGGCGGCGATGACGACCGCGTCGTACCGCTTCTTGAGGTCGGTCGCCTTGAGGTCGACGCCGATCTCGATCCCGGTACGGAAGCGGGTGCCCTCCGCGCGCATCTGCTCGATACGGCGGTTGATGTGCCGCTTCTCCATCTTGAACTCGGGGATGCCGTACCGGAGCAGGCCGCCGATGCGGTCGGCGCGCTCGTAGACGGCGACCGTGTGGCCGGCCCGGGTCAGCTGCTGGGCGGCGGCCAGGCCCGCCGGGCCGGAGCCGATGACGGCGACGGTCTTGCCCGACAGGCGCTCGGGGGCCTGCGGGGCGACGGTGCCCGCGTCCCACGCCTTGTCGATGATGGAGACCTCGACGTTCTTGATGGTGACGGCCGGCTGGTTGATGCCGAGCACGCAGGCCGACTCGCAGGGGGCCGGGCAGAGGCGACCGGTGAACTCCGGGAAGTTGTTGGTCGCGTGCAGCCGCTCCGACGCGGCCGTCCAGTCCTCGCGGTAGGCGAAGTCGTTCCACTCGGGGATCAGGTTCCCGAGCGGACAGCCGTTGTGGCAGAACGGGATGCCGCAGTCCATGCACCGGCTGGCCTGCTTGCTGATGATCGGCAGCAGCGAGCCGGGGACGTAGACCTCGTTCCAGTCCCGGACACGGTCGGCGACGGGGCGGGTCTCGGCGACCTCACGGCCGTGGTTCAGGAAGCCCTTCGGGTCAGCCATTGATCGCCGCCTCCATCATCTTCTCGTGGGTCTCCGTCTCGGAGAGACCCGCTCGCTCGGCGGCGTCCTTGGCGGCGAGCACTGCCTTGAAAGTACCGGGAATGATCTTGCTGAACCGCTGCACGGCCGTGTCCCAGTCGGCGAGCAGCTTCTCGGCGACCGTGGAGCCGGTCTCCTCGGCGTGCCGGCGCACCACGTCGTGCAGCCACTGCTTGTCGGTGTCGTCGAGCGCCTCGACGGCCTCCAGGTTGCCGGCGTTGACGTTGTCGACGTTCAGGTCGATCACGTACGCGATGCCGCCGGACATACCGGCCGCGAAGTTGCGGCCCGTCTCCCCGAGGACCACCGCGTGACCACCGGTCATGTACTCGCAGCCGTGGTCGCCCACGCCTTCCGAGACGACGGTCGCGCCGGAGTTGCGGACGCAGAACCGCTCGCCCGTCCGGCCGCGCAGGAACAGCTCGCCGCCGGTCGCACCGTAGGCGATGGTGTTGCCCGCGATGGTGGAGTACTCCGCGAGGTGGTCTGCGTTCCGGTCCGGACGGACGATCACCCGGCCGCCCGACAGGCCCTTGCCGACGTAGTCGTTGGCGTCGCCCTCCAGGCGGAGCGTGACACCGCGCGGCAGGAAGGCGCCGAAGGACTGGCCGGCCGAGCCGGTGAAGGTGATGTCGATGGTGTCGTCGGGCAGGCCCGCGCCGCCGAACTTCTTCGTCACCTCGTGGCCGAGCATGGTGCCGACCGTGCGGTTGATGTTGCGCACCTTGACCTGGGCGCGCACCGGGTGGGCGTCGGTGGCGCTGGAGGCGGCCAGGGCGTCCGCGGCGAGCTTGATCAGCTCGTTGTCCAGGGCCTTCTCCAGGCCGTGGTCCTGCGCGATCGTCTGGTGCAGGGCCGCGCCCTCGGGCAGCTCGGGCACGTAGAAGAGCGGGGCCAGGTCCAGGCCCTGCGCCTTCCAGTGGTCGACGGCACGGGTGACGTCCAGCGCCTCCGCGTGGCCGACGGCCTCCTCGATGGTGCGGAAGCCCAGCTCGGCGAGGATCTCGCGGACCTCCTCGGCGATGAACTGGAAGAAGTTCACCACGTACTCGGCCTTGCCGTTGAAGCGGTCGCGCAGCACCGGGTTCTGGGTGGCGACGCCGACCGGGCAGGTGTCGAGGTGGCAGACGCGCATCATGATGCAGCCCGAGACGACGAGCGGCGCGGTCGCGAAACCGAACTCCTCGGCGCCGAGCAGCGCGGCGATCACCACGTCACGGCCGGTCTTCAGCTGGCCGTCGGTCTGCACGACGATGCGGTCGCGCAGGCCGTTGAGCAGCAGGGTCTGCTGGGTCTCGGCGAGGCCGAGCTCCCAGGGACCGCCCGCGTGCTTCAGCGAGGTCAGCGGGGAGGCACCCGTACCACCGTCGTGACCGGAGATCAGCACCACGTCCGCGTGCGCCTTGGACACACCCGCCGCGACCGTGCCGACGCCGACCTCGGAGACCAGCTTGACGTGGATCCGGGCCTTCGGGTTCGCGTTCTTGAGGTCGTGGATCAGCTGAGCCAGGTCCTCGATGGAGTAGATGTCGTGGTGCGGCGGCGGCGAGATCAGACCGACACCCGGGGTGGAGTGCCGGGTCTTGGCGACCCACGGGTAGACCTTGTGGCCGGGCAGCTGGCCGCCCTCGCCGGGCTTGGCGCCCTGGGCCATCTTGATCTGGATGTCGTCCGCGTTGACCAGGTACTCGGAGGTGACGCCGAAGCGGCCGGAGGCGACCTGCTTGATCGCGCTGCGCCGCGCCGGGTCGTACAGGCGGTCCGGGTCCTCGCCGCCCTCACCGGTGTTGGACTTGCCGCCCAGCTGGTTCATGGCGATGGCGAGGGTCTCGTGGGCCTCGCGCGAGATGGAGCCGTACGACATGGCGCCGGTGGAGAAGCGCTTGACGATCTCGGAGACCGGCTCGACCTCGTCGATGGAGATCGACGGGCGGTCGCTCTTGAAACCGAAGAGCCCGCGCAGCGTCATCAGGCGCTCGGACTGCTCGTTCACGCGGTCCGTGTACTTCTTGAAGATGTCGTAGCGGTTCGAGCGCGTCGAGTGCTGGAGGCGGAAGACCGTCTCCGGGTCGAACAGGTGCGGCTCGCCCTCACGGCGCCACTGGTACTCGCCGCCTATGTCGAGGGCACGGTGCGCCGGGGCGATGCCGGAGGCCGGGTAGGCCTTGGCGTGCCGGGCGGCGACCTCCTTGGCGACGACGTCGATGCCGACGCCACCGATCTTGGAGGCGGTGCCGTTGAAGTACTTCTCCACGAAGCCCGCTTCGAGACCGACGGCCTCGAAGACCTGGGCGCCGCGGTAGGAGGCGACCGTCGAGATGCCCATCTTGGACATGACCTTCAGGACGCCCTTGCCGAGGGCGTAGATCAGGTTGCGGATGGCCTGCTCCGCCTCCATGCCCGGCAGGAAGGTGCCCGCGCGGACCAGGTCCTCGACGGACTCCATGGCCAGGTACGGGTTGACGGCGGCCGCGCCGAAGCCGATCAGCAGGGCGACGTGGTGGACCTCGCGGACGTCACCGGCCTCGACGAGCAGGCCCACGTGGGTGCGCTGCTTGGTGCGGATGAGGTGGTGGTGCACGGCGGCGGTGAGCAGCAGCGAGGGGATCGGCGCGTGCTCGGCGTCCGAGTGGCGGTCCGACAGGACGATCAGCCGGGCGCCGTTCTCGATGGCGGCGTCGGCCTCGGCGCAGATCTCCTCGATGCGCGCGGCGAGGGAGTCGCCGCCGCCGGAGACCCGGTACAGGCCGGACAGGGTCGCGGCCTTGAAGCCGGGCATGTCGCCGTCGGCGTTGATGTGGATGAGCTTGGCGAGCTCGTCGTTGTCGATCACCGGGAAGGGCAGCACGACGCTGCGGCAGGACGCGGCGGTCGGCTCCAGCAGGTTGCCGGCGGGGCCGAGGGACGAGCGCAGGGAGGTGACGAGCTCCTCCCGGATGGCGTCCAGCGGCGGGTTGGTGACCTGCGCGAACAGCTGGGTGAAGTAGTCGAAGAGCAGCCGCGGCCGGGCGGACAGCGCGGCGATCGGCGAGTCGGTGCCCATGGAGCCGATCGGCTCGGCGCCGGCCTTGGCCATCGGCGCCAGGATGACGCGCAGCTCCTCCTCGGTGTAGCCGAAGGTCTGCTGGCGGCGGGTGACCGAGGCGTGGGTGTGCACGATGTGCTCGCGCTCGGGCAGGTCGCCGAGTTCGATCTCGCCGGCCTCCAGCCACTCCGCGTACGGCTGCTCGGCGGCGAGGGACGCCTTGATCTCGTCGTCCTCGATGATGCGGTGCTCGACGGTGTCGACGAGGAACATCCGGCCGGGCTGAAGGCGGCCCTTGCGGACGACCTTCGACGGGTCGATGTCGAGGACGCCGACCTCGGAGCCGAGGACGACCAGGCCGTCGTCGGTGACCCAGTAGCGGCCGGGGCGCAGGCCGTTGCGGTCGAGCACGGCACCGACCTGGGAGCCGTCGGTGAAGGTGACGCAGGCGGGACCGTCCCAGGGCTCCATCATCGTGGAGTGGTAGCCGTAGAAGGCGCGGCGGGCCGCGTCCATGGAGTCGTGGTTCTCCCACGCCTCCGGGATCATCATCAGCACGGAGTGCGGCAGGGAACGCCCGCCCAGGTGCAGGAGTTCGAGCACCTCGTCGAAGGACGCCGAGTCGGAGGCGTCGGGCGTACAGATCGGGAAGACCCGGTCGAGCTTCTCCTGCGGGCCGAACAGGTCGGAGACCAGCTGGGACTCGCGGGCGACCATCCAGTTGCGGTTGCCCTTGACGGTGTTGATCTCACCGTTGTGGGCGACGAACCGGTACGGGTGGGCGAGCGGCCACGAGGGGAAGGTGTTGGTGGAGAACCGGGAGTGCACGAGCGCGATCGCGGACGAGAAGCGGCGGTCGGACAGGTCCGGGAAGAAGGGCTCCAGCTGGCCGGTGGTCAGCATGCCCTTGTAGACGATGGTCCGCGCGGACAGCGACGGGAAGTAGACGCCCACCTCGCGCTCGGCGCGCTTGCGCAGCACGAACGCCTTGCGGTCCAGCGCGATGCCCTCGCTGGCGTGGTCGGTCACGAAGACCTGCCGGAAGACCGGCATGGTGGAGCGGGCGGTGGCGCCGAGCAGTTCCGGGGCGACCGGGACCTCGCGCCAGCCGAGGACGGTGAGGCCCTCCTCGTCCGCGATCGTCTCGATCCGCGAGACGGCGTCCTCGGTGCCGTCCTCCGGGAGGAAGGCGATACCGACGGCGTACGAACCGGCCGCCGGCAGGTCGAATCCGGCCACCTCACGGAAGAAGGTGTCGGGCACCTGGGAGAGCAGGCCCGCGCCGTCGCCGGAGTCCGGCTCGGAACCGGTGGCGCCGCGGTGCTCCAGGTTGCGCAGCACCGTGAGCGCCTGCTCGACCAGCGCATGGCTCGCCTCGCCGGTGAGGGTGGCCACGAAGCCGACGCCACAGGCGTCGCGTTCGTTGCGGGGGTCGTACATACCCTGCGCAGCAGGGCGAGCATCCATGAACGACCAGTTCTGGCCATTCGCGGAGTGCTGGGACGGCTGGCGCGGCGTACGCATCGGCTCTCCCGTCGTCGTCAGTGGCATATAGCAGGTGCCGAGGGACGACGCTGGCCCTCTGCGTTTTTGTTGCGAAATTTCACGCAGGTTACATGATGGAGCGGTTCTCGGGAACCGGATACACCGTTCCAACATGCGGACGCCGCAGGGGTGTACGGCGGGGTACCGCACCAGGCGGTGAAGGCGGTGGGGGACCGATCAGGACAGATCTGTGTCCATCGGTCCAAGGGGGTGGGGATGAGCGTCGTGTCACCCCGAAGGTGCACGACAGGCGTCATTGCCTGCGGCGCTTACGGCTCATGCCCAGTGGTTAAGCATTCGAAACCAGCGAGTAACGGCTACTTATGCGGCCCAACGCATAAGTAGCGGTAGACCTATCCTACGGCCGTTCCGAACAGCGTGCCCAGGGCGTACGTCACACCGGCCGCCGCGCCACCGAGGGCGAGCTGCCGCAGCCCGCTGAACCACCAGCTCCGCGCGGTCACCTTGGCCACCACGGCACCGCAGCCGAACAGCCCGGCGAGGGCCAGCAGCAGAGCGGGCCAGAGAGCGGTGGCACCGAGCAGGAACGGCAGTACGGGGAGGAGGGCGCCCAGCGCGAACGACCCGAAGGACGACACCGCGGCGACCAGCGGCGACGGCAGATCACCGGGGTCGATCCCCAGCTCCTCGCGCGCATGTATCTCCAGCGCCTGCTCGGGATCGGCCGACAGCTGCCGGGCGACCTCCCGCGCGAGCGCCGGCTCCACACCCCTCGCCTCGTACAGCGCGGCCAGCTCGGCCTCCTCGTCCTGCGGATGACGGCGCAGCTCCCGGCGCTCGACGTCCAGCTCGGCCTCGACGAGTTCGCGCTGCGAGGCGACGGACGTGTACTCGCCCGCCGCCATGGAGAAGGCACCGGCGGCGAGCCCCGCGAGGCCGGTGATGACGATGGTCTGGTGACCGACGGCGCCGCCCGCCACGCCGGTCATCAGCGCGAGGTTGGAGACCAGGCCGTCCATGGCACCGAAGACCGCGGGCCGCAGCCAGCCGCCGTTGACGTCCCGGTGGGTGTGGTTGTCGCGGTGGGCTTCGTGGAGCGTCGCTTCGGTTTCGATGATGGCCATGAGGGGTCCCCCAGAAGTCTCGGCAGGCGGCCTCGCATAAGCTGAGGCAAAGCTAACTTTGGACAAGTTCTATCTTTTGACAACGCCACAGTACGTCGCCGCATTCCGTGCCGCCAGCAAGGAAAGGCTGGGCTAACCTGCGGTTTTACCCTTCTCCGCTCAGGTGTGCGAAGGTCTGCACAGCTGTCGACCGGGTGATGCAGAGACGTCGGAGGCTGCGGTCAACCGCCGTTGGTGGGACACATCCGCAAACGGTTCCGCGCCCGCGCGCGAAGCCCCTCCCGGAGAGGCCCGCCCATGCCATCTGTCGTCCGCGCCACCTCGGTCCCCTTCCCCGACGAGCCCGCCCCCGCCCCGCGCGAGCGGGCCCGGGGCGCGCTGCTCGGGCTGGCCGTCGGGGACGCGCTCGGAGCGCCGGCGGAGAACATGAAGCCCTCCGAGATCCGCGCCCGTTGGGGCCGCATCACGGGGTACGTCACCGACAACCCCGCGGGGACCGACGACACGGAGTACGCGATCTTCTCCGGTCTGCTCCTCGCCCGGCACGGCTCGGCGCTCACCCCCGGCCATGTCGAGGCGGCCTGGCACGAGTGGATCGCCAGCCGCGCCGAGGGCCCCTTCCGGGGCGCGGGCTTCAGCGAACGCGGCACGCTGGAGAACCTGCGCCGGGGCCTCGCCGCGCCGATCTCCGCCCAGCACCGGCACGCCTGGAGCGACGGCCTGGCCATGCGGGCGGCACCCTTCGGGGTCTTCGCGGCCGGCCGCCCCGCCGAAGCGGCCCGTCTCGTCGCCATCGACGGCTCCGTGAGCCACGAGGGCGAGGGCATCTACGGCGGCCAGGCGGTGGCGGCGGGCGTGGCGGCGGCCATGGCGGGAGCTCCCCCCACGGCGGTGGTCGCGGCCGCGCTCGCGGTGATCCCGGACGACTCCTGGACGGCGCGTTCGCTGCGCCGGGCGGTGTCGGTGGCCCACCGCGGGGAGCGGGCGGTCCGCTCGGCGGTGGTCATCGGCGGCTATCCGTGGACCGACCTGGCCCCCGAGGCGGTGGCCCTGGCCTTCGGCGCGTACGCGGCGGCCGACGGCGACTTCCGGGACGCGGTGCTGACCGCCGTCAACATGGGCCGCGACGCGGACACCACGGCGGCGGTGGCGGGCGCGCTGGCGGGGGCGACCCGGGGCGAGGCCGCGATCCCGCCGGAATGGGGAGCGGCGATCGGCCCGGCTCGCGGGAGCTGTCTGCCGTCGATGGCGGGACAGCATGTGCTGGAGGTGGCGGAACGGCTGACGGGGGCGGCACCGGCGGAGACCGAGCACCGTCCCTCGCCACCGTCGGCCGCACCCCGGCCGACGACACCGACCACCCCACCGACCACCCCACCGACCGCCCTGCCGGCCACCGCACCGACCACCCTGCCGACCACCCTGCCAGCCACCGCACCGACCACCCTGCCGACCACCCTGCCAGCCACCGCACCGACCACCCTGCCGGCCACCGCACCGGCCGCCCTGCCGGCCGTCCTGCCGGCCGAGACACCTGCCTCTCCAGCAGCCGAACCACCCCCCTCGGCGTCCCCCTTTCTCCCGAGTGAGTCGGGGGGTCGGCGGGCGAGGCTTCGCGGGTCCAGAGGGCGGAGCCCCCTGGGCGTCAGCGGCAGCGAGGGCCGGCGGTGAACCGGCGTCGGATCGAGGGGCTGCTGCTCGGCCTCGCCGCCGGGGACGCCGCCGGCTGGCCCGCCGCCCGGCACCGCGCCGCCCGCATGCCGGAGTGGACCCGCCGCCTCACCCGCGAACTGGACACCTTCGCCGAGCAGAACGCGACCACCACCCTCCCCGTCCCCATCGCCCTCAACCAGCCCCCCGAGCCGCTCCGCCTCGGCCCCTCCGACGACGCCGAGTGGGCCGCCTTCGCCGCCGAGGCCGTCCTCCGCGCCGGCGACGACACCCTCCTCGGCGACCTCAGCCGCGAGCTCCGCACCCGCGCCGCCATCGACCTCACCTGGACCGCCGTGGCCTCCGAGGTCGCCGCCGCCGCGGAACGCGCCCCCGAGGTCGAGTCCGCCGTGCTCCCGCTGCGCGCCCGCATCTCCGTCCGCGCCGGTCTCGGCAACCTCGCCACCGGTCTGCGCCCGCCGGCATCCGGTCACGACAACCCGCACTACTTCGACGACGCCGCCTGCGTCCGCGCCTGCGCGCTCGCCGTCGCCCACCCGGGCGACCCGCGACGCGCCGCCGACCTCGCCGAGTTCGACGCCCGCTACACCCAGGACGGCGACGGCGTGCACGGCGCCCGCGCCATGGCCGCCGCCCTCGCCCTCGCCCTGGCCGGCGCCGAGGTCGAGACCTGCGTGGCCGCCGCCCTCGCCGAACTCCCCGAGTCCACCGAGATCGGCCGCAACGCCCGCCACGCCCTGACCCTCACCGGCGCGACGGACACCGCGTTCGCCGCCGTCCCCCTCCTCGAACACCAGATCGTCGACCACGTCTACAGCTACGGCATCGCGGCCGCCGAGACCGTCCCGGTCGCCCTCGCCCTGGCCACCGCCGCGCGCGGCCGGATCGCCGAGGCGGTACCGGCCGCCGCCTGTCTGTCGCGGGTCGCCGACTCCGCCCCCGCGCTGGCCGGCGCGCTCACCGGCGCCCTCGGCGGCGCCGAGTCGATCCCGCCGTCCTGGCGGGACGCCTGCCGGACCCTCTCCGGCTGCGCCCTCCCCCGGCTCACCGGCACCGACCTCGTGGAACTCGCCGGACTCCTGGAAGCCGCACAACCGGCCCGTCCAGGTGGATGATTCGGTGCATGACGCCCAAAGGAGAAGAAAGCACCGGTGCTTCGCTCGACGAGCGGATCACCGGGGCCCTCGTCGGGGCCGCCGTCGGCGACGCCCTCGGCGGCCCGGTCGAGGGCTACTCCCCCGACCAGATCCTCGAACGCCACGGCGGCCGCGTGCACGGCGTCGTCGGCCCCTGGAACGGCGACGCCTGGCGCACCGCCCGCCCTGTCGCGCCGTACCACAAGGGCGACGGGCACGTCACCGACGACACCTTGATGACCCATGCGCTGGTACGGGTGTACGACCGCGTCCGCGATCACCTCGACGCGTACGCGATCGCCGACCACCTGGTCCCCGACCTGATGACCAACCCGCGCTGGATCCCCGAGCTGGAGGCGGAGACCATCCCGCTGCACCGGATCTTCCTCGCGGAGAAATGGCTGGCGGCGCGCCTCCACTACGGCCACATCGACCCGCGGGAGGCCGGTGCCGGCAACATCGTCAACTGCGGTGCGGCGATGTACATGGCGCCGGTCGGCCTGGTCAACGCGGCGAACCCGGGCGCCGCCTATGCCGAGGCGCTGGACGTCGCGGGCGCCCACCAGTCGTCCTACGGCAGGGAGGCGGCGGGCGTCTTCGCGGCGGCGGTGGCGGCGGGGGCCGCGCCCGGGGCCACCCCGGACTCCGTCGTCACCGCCTGCCTGTCCCTGGCCAAGGACGGCACCCGCGAGGCGATCGAGCGCGTCTGCGAAGAGGCCGTGCGCCACTCCGACTTCGAGTCGGCGCTCGTTCCGCTCCGCGAGGCGGTCGCCCCCTACGACACGGTGGGGCCCGACTACCGCTCCCCCTCGCTCGGCGCCCGCCGCCCCTCCCGTCTGCACGCCATCGAGGAACTCCCGGTCGCGTTGGGCATGTTGCTGGTGGCCGACGGCGACTACCGGCGGGCCGTGCTCGGTTCCGTCAACTACGGCCGGGACTGCGACTCCATCGCGACGATGGCGGGCGCGGTCGCCGGGGCACTGGGTTCGCCGGTGCCGGAGGAGTGGTCGAAGACGGTGGCGGAGGCGAGCCGCCTCGACCTCTGGGAGCCGCCGCGCGTCCTGACCGGCGTGGCCCGGCAGGTCTTCGCCCGCGACCTCGAACGCCGGCGCGCCCACGAGGAGTCCTTCGTCCGGCTCGGAGGCCCGAGTTGCTCCGCCTGACCTGGGTCCAGCCGGAGGACCTGCTCGGCCACGAGCTGCGCCAGGCGCGGCAGGACGGGCGGGAGCCGGCGGCGGTCGAGGCGCGATGGCGGGCGGCGGGGGGTGCGGAGGCGCCCGCGCGGGCCGGGGCGTCGCCGGACCGGGCGTCCCGTTATCTGCGGCAGCTGGCGGAGGACCTGTTGGACGAACTCGCGGATCTGCCGAGCAGGTTGAACGAGCCGACGGAGCTGGCCGACATCAAGGCGCTGTGTCCTGAGTGGCCGACGACGCCACGGGCAGGACGGTGCGGGCCGTCGTGCGACTGCGGGTGCGATGTGGCTGGTCGCGCAGTTCCCCGCGCCCCTGACGGGGCGCTGCCCACCCCCCGCGCCGCTGACGGGGCGCTGCCCGCATCCCGCGCCGCTGACGGGGCGCTGCCCTACCACGCCGCATGGCTCGGGCGGGCCGTCGGGTGTCTGCTCGGGAAACCCGTGGAGAAACTGCCCCTGCACGCCATCCGCGACCTCGCCCGGGCCGCCGGCAACTGGCCGCTGAACCACTACTTCACCGCCCAGGGCGTACCGGCCGAACTGCTCGCCGCGCACCCCTGGAACCGCCGCTCGGCGCCCACCTCCCTCGCCGAGAACATCGACGGCATGCCCGAGGACGACGACCTCAACTACCCCCTTCTGAACGTCCTCCTCCTCCAACGCGACGGCCGTGACTTCACCACCGCCGACGTGGCACGGCTCTGGCTGGACGAACTCCCCGCGGGCCGCACCTTCACCGCCGAACGCGTCGCCTACCGCAACCTTCTCAGCGGTGTCGAACCCCCGTACACCGCCCGTCACCGCAACCCCTTCCGGGAGTGGATCGGCGCCCTGATCCGTGCCGACGTGCACGGCTGGACCAACCCGGGCGATCCGGCCGCCGCCGCCGAACAGGCCCATCGCGACGCCACCCTCACGCACACCGGCAACGGCGTCTACGCGGCGATGTTCACGGCGGCCGTCATCGCCACCGCCGCCACCGGGACCCAGGACGTCCACGCCTGTCTGCGCACCGGCCTTTCCGTGGTCCCGCCCCGCTCCCGCCTCGCCGCCGCGCTCGACCACGCGATCCGGCTCGCCGGGACCCACGAGGACTTCGACACGGTCGTGGACGAACTCCACCGCACCCACTCCCCCACCCACCACTGGGTGCACGCCGTCCCCAACACCGCCCTGATCGCCGCCGCCCTCGCCCACGCCGACGGGGACTTCACCGGCGCCGTGACCCGCGCGGTGAGCGGCGGCTGGGACACCGACTCCAACGGCGCGACCGCGGGCTCCGTCGCCGGACTGCTGGCGGGCGACCCCGACGCCCTCCCCGACCGCTGGACGACCCCGCTCAAGAACCGACTCGCCACCTCGGTCGCCGGCTTCGACGGCACCGGCTTCGACGCCCTCGCCCACCTCACCCACCTGGAGGCGATCCGCCCATGACCCATATCGCCGTACTCGGCAGCACGAACATGGACCTCGTCGCGTACGCCGAGAAGGCGCCCCGTCTCGGCGAGACCGTGACGGGACGGGAGTTCCGTACGATCCCCGGCGGCAAGGGCGCCAACCAGGCGATCGCCGCCGCCCGCGCCGGCGCCACCGTCTCGATGATCGGCGCGGTCGGCCACGACTCCTACGGCGCCCGGCTGCGCGAGACCCTGGAACACTCCGGAGTGGACACCGACTCGCTGCGCACCATCGAGTGCCCCTCCGGCACCGCGCACATCGTCGTGGACGACGCGGGCGGCAACGCGATCGTCGTGGTCCCCGGCGCGAACGGCACCGTCGACCATCTCGCCCCGGGCGACGAAGGTGTCATCGCGTCCGCCGACACGCTCCTCCTCCAGCTGGAGATCCCCCTCGCGGCGGTCGTGGCCGGTGCGCAGGCCGCCCGCAGGCACGGCGTGCACACCATCCTCACGCCGTCCCCCGTCATCCCCCTCCCGGCTGAACTCCTCGACAGCATCGACCTGCTGGTGGCCAATGAACGGGAGGCGGCGGCGCTCACCGAGCGCACCGACCCGCGCGATGCCGCCGCCGCGCTGCTCGGCCTCGTGCCCCAGGTCGTCGTCACGCTCGGCGCGGCCGGCAGCCTCTACCTGACCCGCGACGCCGCTCCTCTCGTCATCCCCGCGCCCCGGGTGACCGCCGTCGACTCGACCGGCGCAGGCGACACCTTCGTCGGCGCGCTCGCGGTGGCCCTCGCCGAGGAGAAACCGGTCCGCGAGGCCCTGTCCTGGGCCGCCGCCGCGGCCGCGCTCGCCGTCCAGCGGGAGGGGGCGTCCACGTCGATGCCGTACCGCCCCGAGATCGAGGCCCAGTACACGGCATGAGTACGACAACACAGCCCCAGCCCCTCGGCGGACTGCGCGTCCTCGACCTCGCCACCCTCTTCGCCGGTCCCCTCGCCGCCACCCTGCTCGGTGACTTCGGTGCCGAGGTCGTCAAGGTCGAGCACCCCGCCAAGCCCGACCCCTCCCGTGGTCACGGCCCGGCCAGACAGGGCGTCGGCCTGTGGTGGAAGGTCCTCGGCCGCAACAAGCGCGCCATCACCCTCGACCTGTCCAGGCCCGGGGGCCGCGCGACACTGCTGAAACTCGCCGCGACCGCCGACGTGGTCATCGAGAACTTCCGTCCCGGCACCCTGGAGAAGTGGGACCTGGGATGGGAGGAGCTGTCCGCCGTGAACCCCCGGCTGATCCTGACCCGGGTCACCGCCTTCGGGCAGTTCGGCCCCTACGCCCACCGTCCCGGCTTCGGCACCCTCGCCGAGGCGATGAGCGGGTTCGCGGCGATCACCGGCGAACCGGACGCGCCGCCCACGCTGCCGCCGTTCGGTCTCGCCGACTCCATCGCGGCGCTCGCGACGGCGTACGCCGTCATGACCGCGCTCGCCGGCCGGGACCGCACCGGTGAGGGCCAGGTCGTCGACATGGCGATCATCGAACCGATCCTGACCGTCCTCGGCGCCCAGCCCACCTGGTACGACCAGCTCGGCTACGTCCAGGAGCGCACCGGCAACAGGTCCGCCAACAACGCCCCGCGCAACACCTACCGCACGGCGGACGGGGACTGGGTCGCCGTCTCCACCTCGGCCCAGTCGATCGCGGAGCGCGTGCTGCGGCTGGTCGGGCGCCCCGAGCTGATCGACGAGCCGTGGTTCGCGACCGGCGCCGACCGGGCCGCGCACGCCGACGTCCTGGACGCGGCCGTCGGTGACTGGGTCGCCACCCGCTCCCGCGCCGAGGTGCTGGCCGAGTTCGAGAAGGCGGAGGCGGCGGTGGCCCCGATCCAGGACGTCCGGGACGTCATGGCGGACCCCCAGTACCAGGCGCTGAACACGATCACCACCGTGTCCGACCCCGAACTGGGACCGCTGCGCATGCAGAACGTCCTCTTCCGGCTCTCCGCGACCCCCGGCGCGATCCGCTGGGCGGGCCGCCCGCACGGCGCGGACACCGACGAGGTCCTCACCGAACTGGGTCTGACCGGGGCCCAGGTGCGGGCACTGCGCGAGGAGGGCGCCGTATGACCGCCGTGCCGTTCCCGCTGACCTGGCTGTACGTCCCCGGGGACCGGCCGCGTGTCGTCACCAAGGCGCTGGCCTCCGGAACGGACGTCGTGGTGGTCGACCTGGAGGACGCGGTCGCCCCCGACCGCAAGGACTACGCCCGGGCCGCCACCGCCGAGCTGCTCACCCACCGGCGGCCGGTCCCGGTGCACGTCCGGATCAACGGCCTGGACACCCCGTGGGCCGAGGCCGACCTGAAGGCCCTGCTCGGTCTGCCCGGCCTCGACGGGCTGCGGCTGCCCAAGGTGTCGAGCCCGGCCGACATCCACCACGTCGCCGGCCGGACCACCGCCCTCCCCCTCTACGCCCTCCTGGAGTCGGCGCTCGGCATCGAGCACGCCTATGCCATCGCCGCCGCCCATCCCGCCCTGCGGGGCATCTCCCTCGGCGAGGCGGACCTGCGGGCCGACCTGGGCGTCCGGGACGACATCGGCCTGGACTGGTCCCGTTCCCGGATCGTGGTCGCCGCCCGGGCGGCGGGTCTCGCCCCGCCGCCCCAGTCGGTGCACCCCGACACCCGCGACCTCAAGGGTCTGGCCGCGTCCTGCGCCCACGGCCGTGCCCTGGGCTTCCTGGGCCGCGCCGCCATCCACCCGCGCCAGCTCCCGATCATCGAGCGGGCCTACCTCCCCACGGAGGCCGAAGTGGAACAGGCGGAGACCGTCATCAAGGCGGCCACCACGGAACAGGGCGCCCAGGCCCTCCCCGACGGCAGCTTCATCGACGCGGCGGTGGTGGCAGCAGCCCGCAGAACCCTGTCCCTCACCCACCACAGATAACCCCAGACCACGACAATCCCCGCCCACCGGCGTCCCTGACCGCGGCGATTCCCCACCGCCGGTCGATTGCAGACCACCGGCGGTTCCCGACCGCGGAGATTCCCGACCGCCGGTCGATTGCAGACCACCGGTGGTACCCGACCGCGGCGACTCCCCACCGCCGGTCGATTGCAGACCACCGGCGGTACCCGACCGCGGCGACTCCCGACCGCCGGTCGATTGCAGACCACCGGCGGTACCCGACCGCGGCGATTCCCCACCGCCGGTCGATTGCAGACCACCGGCGGTTCCCGACCGCGGAGATTCCCGGCCGCCGGTGGTTCCTGACCCTGGGGATTCCCGACCGCCGGTGGTTCCTGGCCCTGGTGATTCCTCGCCGGCGGTCATTCCTCATCGTCAGTGGGTTCTGACCGCCGCGACGGCGTTCGGCCACGACGGTGGTGTCCGGCGGTGCCGGACGTGCCGCGGCCCGGACGCGTCGGCATGCGAAGAGGGCGCCCGAGACCAGCTCGGGCGCCCTCTTCGTCGTGTCGCGGGAGGTCAGCTCTTCTTGGTCGGGGCCGATCCGGCCTCGTCCTTGACCTCTTCGGCCTCGTCCCCGGTTTCCGGCTCGGGCTCCGCTTCCGGCGCGCTCCCGGCGGCCTCCGCCTCGGGAGCCGCCTCGGTCCCGGCGGCGCCGTCGGTGCCGTCGGCCGCGGCACCACCGTCGGTCTCCTCGTCGGCCGCCCCCGGCTCGACCACCGCTTCCCGGCCCGGCCGCTTCTTCACGGAGACCACGATGTACAGCACCGCGAGCAGGAACACGATCATCGCGGTCCAGTCGTTGAGCCGCAGACCGAGGATGTGGTGGGCGTCGTCGACGCGCATGTACTCGATCCAGCCGCGGCCCACGCAGTACGCGGCGACGTACAGGGCGAAGGCACGGCCGTGACCGAGCTTGAAGCGCCGGTCGGCCCACATCACGAGGAAGGCGACGCCGACGCACCACAGCGACTCGTACAGGAACGTCGGGTGGTAGTAGCCCGGGACCCGGCCGCCCTCGGACGAGGTGATGTGCAGGGCCCAGGGCACGTGGGTCTCGCGGCCGTACAGCTCCTGGTTGAACCAGTTGCCCCAGCGGCCGATCGCCTGGGCCAGGGCGATACCGGGGGCGATGGCGTCGGCGTACGCCGGGAGCGGGATGCCACGCCGCCGGCAGCCGATCCACGCACCCACCGCGCCGAGCGCGATCGCACCCCAGATACCGAGGCCGCCCTGCCACACCTTGAACGCGTCGACCCAGTCACGGCCGGCGCTGAAGTACAGCTCGTAGTCCGTGATCACGTGGTAGAGACGCCCGCCGACCAGGCCGAACGGCACGGCCCAGACAGCGATGTCGGCCACCGTGCCGGCCCGCCCGCCGCGGGCGATCCAGCGCTTGTTTCCGAGCCAGACGGCTACGAAGACACCGATGATGATGCAGAAGGCGTAGCCGCGCAGCGGAATGGGACCGAGGTGGATCACTCCGCGCGAAGGGCTGGGAATGTAGGCGATTGTTTCCATGGCAGGGTCGACGCTACCGTGCCGGACCGGGCCGACGGCAACCAGCCCGGCTACGGCTCCATAACAGGGGTGTGAGAATCGCTTACCCCCGCCTACCCCTTGTTCGCGTCCTCGACCAGCTGCTTCAGCTTCGCCGGCGTCATCGTCTGGTCCTGGTAGATGTTCTTTCCGTCGAGCAGGACCGTCGGCGTGCCGCTGAACCCGCCCGCCTGGAAGGCCTGGTTCGACTTCACCACCCAGGCGTTGTGCGTGCCGTCGTTGACGCACTTGCGGAAGGCCGGCGTGTCGAGGCCCTTGACCTTGCCGGCCAGCTCGATCAGCTTGCCGTTGTCGGCGAAGGCGTCGTCGGTCTCCTCGGGCTGGTTCTCGTAGAGCACGTCGTGGAGGTCGCGGAACTTCCCGGCGTCCTGGGCGCAGGCCGCCGCGTTGGCCGCGTGCCGGGAGCCGCTGCCGCCGAGGTTGCCGTCGATCAGGGTGGCCAGGTGGTACTCGATCCTGAGTTTCCCGGCGTCGACCAGCTCGTGGAGCGTGGGCCGGTACGCCGTCTCGAAGGCCTTGCAGGCCGGGCAGCGGAAGTCCTCCCAGACGGTGAGCGTCGCCTTGGCGCCGTCCTGGCCGACCGGGATCGCCAGACTGTCCTTGCCCTGCGCGCCCGACGGCGCCACCACCGGCCCCGAGCTCTCGCTCTTCTTGTCCTTGCCCGCGTTCGCGGCGACGACGCCGATCACCGCGGCCAGGCCCAGCACGCAGACCACGCTCGCGCCCACGATCAGTGCGCGCCGCCGCCTGTCCGCGGCCCTGTGCTTCGCGCGCTCGGCCGCCAGCCGTTCGCGGGCCATCCGCTTTCCGTCACGATTCTTCTCGCTCACACCCCCAGAACGAACCGGGGAGGCGCACCGCGCCTCCCCGGTCCCAGGTCCACCCGTTCGAGTGACCGAATGTTCTGTCATGCCCGGAGGTACCCCTGAGGGTCACGCCTGTCCGCGCACGCCCTTCGCCAGGTCACCGGCGAGTTCACGGACCGCCGTCACACCGGCCGCGGCGTCCGGGGCCTCCAGCATCCGCTTCACGAAGGCCGAGCCGACGATCACACCGTCGGCGAACCCGGCCACCTCGGCGGCCTGGACCGCGTCGGAGACGCCGAGGCCGACGCAGACGGGCAGCCCGGTACCGGTGGCGCGGGTCCGGTCGACCAGGTCGTGGGCCTGCGCGCCGACCGATTCACGCGTACCGGTGACACCCATCAGCGACGCCGCGTAGACGAAGCCGCTGCCCGCCGCGGTGATCGTGGCGAGCCGTTCGTCCTTGCTGCTCGGCGCCACCACGAAGACCGTCGCGAGGCCGTGCTTCTCGGCGTGTTCCCGCCACAGCGCCGACTCCTGGACCGGCAGGTCGGGCAGGATGCAGCCGGCGCCGCCCGCCTCGGCCAGCTCGGCGGTGAAGCGCTCGACGCCGTAGCGGTCGATGGGATTCCAGTACGTCATGACGAGGATCGGCTTGCCGGTGGCCTCGTAGGCCTCCTTGACCGTGCGCATCACGTCCGCGATCTTGACGCCGCCGCGCAGGGCGATGTCGTCGGCGGTCTGGATGACCGGGCCGTCCAGGACGGGGTCGCTGTGCGGCAGCCCCACCTCGACGACGTCCGCGCCGCCGTCGAGGACCGCCTTGATCGCCTCGATGCCGCCGTCCACGGTCGGGAACCCGGCCGGGAGGTAGGCGATGAGCGCGGCACGGCCCTCGCCCTTGGCCGCGGCGAGGGTCTCGTCCAGCAGCTGAATGTTCCCGCTCACTTGGCGTCCCCCTCGATCTCGGCGGTGGCGGTGGCGTCGGCGGCGACCTCGGCGTCGGTGTCGTACAGGCCGAAGTAGCGCGCGGCGGTGTCCATGTCCTTGTCGCCGCGCCCGGACAGGTTGACGACGATCAGGCCGTCCTTGCCGAGCTCCCTGCCGACCTCCAGGGCACCGGCGAGTGCGTGGGCGCTCTCGATGGCCGGGATGATGCCCTCGGTGCGGGAGAGCAGGCGCAGGGCCTGCATCGCGGCGTCGTCGGTGACCGCGCGGTACTCGCCGCGGCCGGAGTCCTTGAGGTAGGAGTGCTCCGGGCCGATGCCCGGGTAGTCCAGACCGGCCGAGATCGAGTACGGCTCGGTGATCTGGCCCTCGTCGTCCTGGAGGACGTAGGACCGGGAGCCGTGCAGGATGCCGGGCTCGCCGGCGGTGAGGGTGGCCGCGTGCTCGCCGGTCTCGATGCCGTGGCCCGCCGGCTCGCAGCCGATGAGGCGGACGGTCTCGTCGGGGATGAACGCGTGGAAGAGGCCGATGGCGTTGGAGCCGCCGCCGACACAGGCGACCGCCGCGTCGGGGAGGCGGCCGGCGCGCTCCAGGAGCTGGCGGCGGGCCTCCACGCCGATGACCCGGTGGAAGTCGCGGACCATGGCCGGGAAGGGGTGGGGTCCCGCGACCGTGCCGAAGAGGTAGTGGGTGCGGTCGACGTTGGCCACCCAGTCGCGGAACGCCTCGTTGATGGCGTCCTTGAGGGTGCGGCTGCCGGACTTCACGGCGATGACCTCGGCGCCGAGCATGCGCATCCGGGCCACGTTGAGGGCCTGGCGCAGGGTGTCGATCTCGCCCATGTAGATGGTGCACTCGAGGCCGAACAGGGCGCAGGCGGTGGCGGTGGCGACGCCGTGCTGGCCGGCGCCGGTCTCCGCGATCACCCGGGTCTTGCCCATGCGCTTGGTGAGCAGGGCCTGGCCGAGCACGTTGTTGATCTTGTGGGAGCCGGTGTGGTTGAGGTCCTCGCGCTTGAGGAAGACGCGGGCGCCGCCCGCGTGCTCCGCGAAGCGGGGGACCTCGGTCAGGGAGCTGGGGCGGCCGGTGTAGTTGACCAGCAGGTCGTCGAGCTCGCGGGCGAACTCGGGGTCGCTCTTGGCCTTGTCGTACTCGACGGCGACCTCGTCCACGGCGGCCACCAGGGCCTCCGGGATGAACTTGCCGCCGAAGGCGCCGAAGTAGCCCTCGGCGCTGGGCACCTGACCGGTGGGGTCAGGGAAGAAGAAATCGCTGGGCATGCCGATACCTCACGGTGAGTGCCGATGAAAAAACACTGTTCGCCGTGGGGGCGGGGGTGTGTTCGTGGCTGCGGGCCGTCAGTGGCTTGTCGCGCAGTTCCCCGCGCCCCTGAGGGCGCGCTGCCATCGACGGCCGTTCACCTGGCCCGGTTCGTCGCCGATGACGTAGCGGACGCGGCGGCCGTGGACTCGGCGGGCCGGCGCACGGCAACCGCGGGGCCGGCAGCCGCGCGCGAGGCGGGCGTACCGGTCCACTGTCGTCGTCACCGTGAGAGTCATCGGGGTCAGCCTAGCGGGTGATCAGCCCCGGCCGTGCCGGAGCGCGGGGTGTTCGCCCGCGGCCACCAGGTCGGCCACCGCCGCCTTGGGGTCGCGGCCCGTCACCAGGGACTCGCCGACCAGGACCGCGTCGGCGCCCGCGTTGGCGTACGCGATCAGGTCGTGCGGGCCGCGGACGCCGGACTCGGCGACCTTGACGACGGAGGCGGGGATCTCGGGGGCGACGCGCTCGAAGGTGGTGCGGTCGACCTCCAGGGTCTTCAGGTTGCGCGCGTTGACGCCGATGATCTTGGCGCCCGCGTCCACCGCGCGCTCGACCTCGTCCTCGTCGTGGACCTCCACGAGCGGGGTCAGGCCGATGGACTCGGCACGCTCGATCAGCGACTCCAGGGCCGGCTGCTCCAGGGCGGCGACGATCAGCAGCGCGAGGTCGGCGCCGTAGGCCCGGGCCTCCCACAGCTGGTACGACGTGACAATGAAGTCCTTGCGCAGCACCGGGATGTCCACCCGGGCCCGGACAGCCTCCAGGTCGGCCAGCGAGCCGCCGAAGCGGCGCTGCTCGGTCAGGACCGAGATGACGGCCGCGCCGCCCGCCTCGTAGTCCGCGGCGAGCCCGGCCGGGTCGGCGATCGCGGCCAGCGCGCCCTTGGACGGGCTGGAGCGCTTGACCTCGCAGATGACCTTGACGCCCTCACCGCGCAGCGCGGCCACGCCGTCCTTGGCGGCGGGCGCCTTCGCCGCGCGCTCCTTGAGCTCGTCGAGGCTGACGCGCGCCTGCCGCTCCGCGAGGTCGGCACGGACTCCGTCGATGATCTCGTCGAGCACACTCACGCGAGCGGCCCCCTTTCGGACGGTTCTTCCAGGCGGTCAAATCCCATAAGCAAAAAACCCATGGTCAATCCGATGGTATCCGCAGGACGGCGCAGGCCTCGCATCCGGTTGACGACGGTCCCACTACCTGGACGTTCAGTAGTTGATCAAGGATGCAACCAGCCACCGAACGGCAGGTTCCGGACAACGGTGAAGACCAGCACCAACGCTCCCAGGCTCCACATCTGCACCGGCCTGAGCTCGATCCGGGCCGGCCGGCCGCGCACCGCGCGCACCACCCAGACGGTCCACACCACGGCGAAGGCCAGATAGGCGACGACCCCGGCGGCGTTGTCCTGGAGCGCGGCCAGGAAGTCGCCGTGCACGAACGCGTGCGCGCTGCGCAGTCCGCCGCAGCCGGGGCAGTACAGGCCGGTGAGCCGGTAGAGCGGGCAGACCGGGTAGTGGCCGGGCTGGTTGGGGTCGACGGTGCCGACGTAGGCGAAGGCCCCGACGACCGCGGCCATCACCCCCGCGGGCACGGCCAGCCGGCCGCTCAGGGCGGAGGGCGCCGGGACGGCTGCGCTGGGTCTGTCGGCGTTCACGCCTCGCATTGTGCCCCGTACCGGTCGGCACGCGCGCGAGGGGCGCCCCGGAGTCTCCGGGGCGCCCCTCGCGGGAAACTCGCGGATCAGCCCTCGACGCCGGCCGGCTCGGCCTTGACGACCGGGGCCGGGGTGGTGGTGTAGGAGATCGCGCCGCTCTCCTTGGGCTGGCCGAGCCCCATGGAGCGCATGATCAGGCCGACCACGCCACCGAGGGCCACGATCACCATGCCGGCCCAGAAGCCCACCGGCTGCGCCATCACCATGAAAGCGCCCGAGACGCAGAAACCGATGAAGGCGATGGTGACGCCGGTCCAGGCGGCCGGGGTGTGACCGTGGCTGCTGCCCGCCATGACTTGCTCCTCGTTTGACTGGTGCGTGTCGTACGGGCCGTCCGTGCGAGCTCGTACGTGTCCTTCCGGACGCTCGTCCTCCATTGTCCCGTACGCCTGCCCGTGCCGGACGCGGGGGTGACGTCTGATTCACCACATCCGGCAGCCGACGGCGCCCGCGTCAGAGCGCGGGAAACCGGGCGACCGGTCACCACGTACCCGCACGCGTCCCGCGACGCTAGGCGCCCGTGGGGTCCTCTCCCCGGTCCAGCGCCTTCCAGATGTCCTCGGGACGGTCGGGATCCACCGGCTTCGGCGCACGCCGCGGCCGCTCCGCCCCGCTGCCGCGCTCGTACCGCCCGGACATCGCGGGCCACAGCCGGCCGTAGCGCAGCGCGAGCAGCCCGGCGACCAGGATGAGCGCACCGCCGACCGCGGCGACGTAGGGCCAGCCGGTATGGCTGAGGGCGGCGACCGTGGCCGAGGTGTCGCCGCTGGCCTGCGCGGCCTTCTCGTCGAGCGCGGAGTCGTCGGAGGCGCCCAGCAGGGCGGCGGCGGTGATTCCGGCGCCGGACAGCGCGAGCAGTCCGGAGACCACGAACCGGCCGGCCCTGCGGACGGCGAAGACGGCGACGAGCGCGGCGAGGCCCACTATGGCGAGGGCCGCGGGGACGCCCGTGACGTCGCTGCCCTTGGCGGTCAGCGGGAAGTCGCCGCCGGCCACCGTCGCGGTGCCCTCCGCCCAGCGCTGCCGGGTGGACAGCAGGGCCACGGCCGCGCCGAGCGCACCGAGCAGCAGCGCCGCGGCGAGGCTGCGGCGGCCGGACCGCTCGGGTGCGGCGGCTTCGGATGAGGGGTGAGGAACAGCAGTCACGTACTCCACTATCGCCTGAACCCGGTGCGAACGGTCACCCGGGGTGGGGTGAGAAGCGCCCCACTTGCCGGGTCCTGGCGCCTACTTGCCCAGTCGGTTGGCCGTGTGCACGGCCCGCAGCACCGCCGCCGCCTTGTTGCGGCACTCCTGGTCCTCGGCGACCGGGTCGGAGTCGGCGACGATGCCGGCGCCCGCCTGGACGTACGCCGTGCCGTCCCGCAGCAGGGCCGTGCGGATGGCGATCGCGGTGTCGGAGTCCCCGGCGAAGTCGAGGTAACCGACGCAGCCGCCGTACAGCCCCCTTCTGGAGGGTTCCAGTTCGTCGATGATCTGCATCGCCCGGGGCTTGGGGGCGCCGGAGAGGGTGCCGGCCGGGAAGCAGGCGGTCAGCACGTCGAAGGCGGTGCGGCCCTGGGCGACCTTTCCGGTGACCGTCGAGACGATGTGCATGACGTGCGAGTACCGCTCGACCGACATGAAGTCGACGACCTCGACGGAGCCCGGTTCGCAGACCCGCCCCAGGTCGTTGCGGCCGAGGTCGACGAGCATCAGGTGCTCGGCGCGCTCCTTGGGGTCGGCCATCAGCTCGTCGGCGAGGGCCTGGTCCTCCTGCGGGGTGGCCCCGCGCGGCCGGGTGCCGGCGATGGGGTGGACCATGGCCCGCCCCTCCTCCACCTTGACCAGGGCCTCCGGGGACGAGCCGACGACGTCGAACGCGCCTCCGTCCCCGAGGGGGAATCGGAACAGGTACATGTACGGCGAGGGGTTGGTGGCCCGCAGCACCCGGTAGACGTCCAGCGCGCTCGCCGTGCACGGGGTCTCGAAGCGCTGGGAGGGGACGACCTGGAAGGCCTCGCCCGCGCGGATGCGCTCCTTGACGTCCTCGACGGCCGCCTGGAAGTCGGGGCCGCCCCACAGGGCGGTGTACTCGGGGAGTTCGGACGGCGGCAGGACGGCGGGCGGCTGGGCGACCGGGCGGGAGAGGTCGGCCTCCATCGCGTCGAGACGGGCGATCGCGTCGGCGTACGCCTCGTCCACGCCCGTGTCGAGGTCGTTGTGGTTGATCGCGTTGGCGATCAGCAGGACCGAGCCCTCCCAGTGGTCCATGACGGCGAGGTCGCTGGTGAGCAGCATGGTCAGCTCGGGCAGCCGCAGGTCGTCACGCTCCCCCGGGCCGATCTTCTCCAGGCGGCGCACGATGTCGTAGCCGAGGTAGCCGACCATGCCGCCGGTGAACGGTGGCAGGTGCTCGGTGTGGGGGGTGTGCAGGGCCTCGATGGTGGCGCGCAGGGCGGCCAGCGGGTCGCCGTCGACGGGGACGCCGACCGGCGGGGTGCCGAGCCAGTGGGCCTGGCCGTCGCGGGCGGTGAGGGTGGCGGCGGAGCGGACGCCCACGAAGGAGTAGCGGGACCAGCGGAAGGCGGTGCGGCCGTTCTCGGCGGACTCCAGCAGGAAGGTGCCGGGGCGTTCGGCGGCCAGCTTGCGGTAGAGCGCCACCGGGGTGTCGCCGTCGGCGAGGAGCGTGCGGGTGACCGGGATGACACGCCGGTCGGTCGCCAGCTTGCGGAAGGTCTCGAGGTCCATGGCGGCAGACCTTACTGATCCGAGGCGGACGGGCCGGAATCGGCGCCGTCACCGCCGCCTTCGAGCAGCACGTCGGCGTCGAAGCAGGTGCGGTCGCCGGTGTGGCAGGCGGCGCCCACCTGGTCGACCTTGACCAGCACGGTGTCGGCGTCGCAGTCCAGGGCGACCGACTTCACCCACTGGAAGTGGCCGGAGGTGTCGCCCTTGACCCAGTACTCACGGCGGCTGCGCGACCAGTAGGTGCAGCGTCCCGTGGTGAGGGTGCGGTGCAGTGCCTCGTCGTCCATCCAGCCGAGCATCAGCACCTCGCCGGTGTCGTACTGCTGGGCGATGGCGGGCAGGAGGCCGTCGGCACTGCGCTTGAGGCGGGCGGCGATCTCCGGGGCGAGGCCACGGGACGGGGACGTGCCCGTCGTACCGGTCGTACTGGTCATGCCTGCCATTGTGCCGCGCGGCACCGACAGTCACGGACCGTGTCCACTGTCCGGACGGTGAGTGGGGTCGTAGGCTGATCGTATGTCGACCTTCGCCAAGCGTGAACGGCTTCTGCTCGCCGACCTCTTGGAGACCGCCGGTCCCGAGGCGCCGACCCTCTGCGAGGGCTGGCTGACCCGGGATCTGGCCGCGCACGTGGTGGTGCGCGAGCGCCGGCCGGACGCGGCCGGGGGCACGGTGATCAAGGCGCTGGCGCCGCGGCTGGAGAAGACCACGGCCGAGTTCGCCGCGAAGCCGTACGAGGAACTGATCCAGCTGATCAGGACCGGCCCGCCGCGCTTCTCACCCTTCCAGCTCAAGCAGGTCGACGAGGCCGCCAACACGGTGGAGTTCTACATCCACACGGAGGACGTCCGCCGGGCCCAGCCGGACTGGTCGCCGCGCGCTCTGGACCCCGTCTTCCAGGACGCCCTGTGGTCCCGCCTGGAGCGCACCGCCCGGCTGCTGGGCCGGGGGGTGCCGACCGGGCTCGTGCTGCGCCGCCCCGACGGGCAGACGGCCGTCGCCCATCGCGGCGCCCCCGTGGTCACGGTCACCGGCGAGCCCTCCGAGCTGCTGATGTTCGCCTTCGGCCGGCAGAGCGCGGCGCGGGTGGCGGTGGACGGCGACGAGAACGCGGTCGCCGAGCTGCACGAGTCCAGACAGCTGGGCATCTGAGGAGAGCGTGATGATCAAGGTCGCGATGACGAACGTCTACGTGGACGACGTGCCGCAGGCGCACGCCTTCTACACGGGCATCCTCGGCTTCGAGACCCGCACCCACCTCGACCTGGGCGGCGGCACCCTGTTCGTCACCGTCGGCGCGCCCGAGGGCGCCCAGCCGGACCTCCAGCTGCTCCTGGAGCCCGGCGGGGGCCCCGTCGCGGAGCCGTACCGCAAGGCCGTGTACGAGGCGGGGCTCCCGGCCATCGTCTTCTCGGTGGACGACATCCGCGCGGAGTACGACCGGCTGCGCGCCCTCGGTGTCCGTTTCACGCACGAGCCGCAGGAACAGGGTCCGGTGATCGCGGCCGTCCTGGACGACACGGTCGGCAACCTCGTCCAACTGACCCAGCCGAGGGGCTGACCGGCCTCAGCGGGGCAGTTCGGCCCGGCGCACCCCCGGCGCGGCCAGGGCGACGACCCCGCCGAGCCCGCAGACGGCGGCGCTGACGACGTACACCGGGGTGGTTCCGTAGGCGCCGACGGCGGCGGCCGACACGGGCATGCTCAACGGCGCGAGCCCCAGGCTGACCAGCCCGGAGACGGCGCTGACGCGTCCCAGGTAGCCCGGCTCGGTCTCGGTCTGGAGCAGCGCCTGGCACAGCGCACCGCTCAGCCCGGCGAGCAGGCCGACCAGCAGGGCCACCAGCACGGCGCCGACGAGACCGGGCACCAGGGCGAGGGCACCGATCGCGACCGACCCGGCGAGGATCGTGCACGCGGCGACCAGCCCGGCGCGCGGCAGCCGGCCTCGGACGGTCAGCAGCAGTGCGGCGCACCCGGCCCCGACCCCGCATCCGGCGAGCACCCAGCCCAGGCCGGCGGCACCCCAGCCGCGCCGGTCGGCGAGCAGGGTGAGCCCGACGTTGAGGGGCCCGACGAAACCGAGGTCGCCGAGTGCGACGGCCAGCATCAGCGGCGCCAGGACACGGTGGCGGCGGGTGTAGGTGAGGCCGGCCCGCAGATCCTCCCAGGGGGTGGGGGCGGCGCGGCGGTCCTCGCCGGGCAGCTCCCGTACCCGTACGGACACCAGCAGGGGCACGGACACGGCGATGAGCAGTCCGGCGAGGCCGAAGGCGGCCGCCGCGCCCCCGACGGCCACTCCGAGGCCGCCCAGGGGAGCGCCGACGACGTAGGAGAGGCGGATGACGAGTCCGCGCATGCCCTGGACGCGGGCGAGCTGGTCATGGGACGTCACGCGCGCGGGGAGGGCGCCCACGGCGGGCATGAACACGGCGTCGACGGTGCCGAAGACCAGGGCGAGCAGGGTCAGCGGCCACAGGCCGGGGCTGCCCAGGAACAGCAGCGCGGCCACGGCGAGCACGGCCGCGCAGCGCACCGCGTCGCTGCCGATGACGACCCGGCGCGGCCCCAGCCGGTCCGCGACCACCCCGCCGAACAGCATCAGGACCGCTCTCGGCAGCGCGCTGACGGACATCACGATCCCGGCCCGCACGGGCGAGCCGGCCTGGACGGCGGCCCAGGACAGGGCGAGGTAGTAGACGCTGTCGCCGACCATGGAGGAGGCGTAGGCGGCGAGCCAGCGCAGGACGTTTGGATCACGATGGGCGGGGCGGTGAGCCGTGGGTGCGGTGGGCAGGCCGGTCGCGGTCACGGTGACGAGCCCTCCTCAGAGCCGGAACGGGAAGCCGTACACGTGCAGCGCGACGTTCTCGCGGCCTTCGGTGTCACCCCGCGCTTCGGCGGACCGCCCCCTGTCGCCGTACTTCCGCGCCAGCGCGGTCAACTCCGCTCCCAGTTCGGCCAGTTCGGCGGCCGTCAGGCGGAGCAGGGACTCGTTGTCGGGTGCGGCGGCGTTCCACTCGGCGCTCCAGGTGGCGCGCTCGTCGAGGTAGCGGCGGTACATGTCGGCCCGTTGCTCGTGGAAGAGCCGGGTGGCGGCGAGGTGAGCGGCCGCCTTCTCGGGCGCGTCCCGGAAGTCCCGGTCCCGGATGGTGACGCCGTCCGAGGCGGGCTGCCACCAGCGCTCCCGGCCGTCGGCGCTCCGCGGCTCCGCCTCCTCGATCAGGCCGTGCTCGGCGAGCTTGCGCAGGTGGTAGCTGACCAGCGAGACGGCTTCGTCCACCTGGTCGGCGAGTTGCGAGGCGGTCGCGCTGCCCGCCACGTACAGCGCTCGGTAGAGCTTCATACGCAGCGGGTGGGCCAGTGCCTTGAGCGTGCCGGTGTCGGTGATGCGGAGGTCTCTCTCCTTGCCCGTCATGTCACCGACCGTAGATGCGAAAGAAAAGTTGCGCAATGGATTTTGCGCAACTTTCCTTTCGCATCTGCCCGGTGAAAAGCCCCGGCACCGACGCCGGGGCCTTCGTTCGGCAGCGCGTCACCGCACGGGGTGGCCCGCCTCCCGCAGCGTCTGCTTGACCTCGCCGATCCTGAGGTCGCCGAAGTGGAAGACCGAGGCCGCGAGGACCGCGTCCGCGCCCGCCGAGACGGCCGGGGGGAAGTGGGCGAGGGCGCCGGCGCCGCCGGAGGCGATGACCGGGACCGTGACGTGCTTGCGGACCGCGCTGATCATCTCCAGGTCGTAGCCGTCCTTGGTGCCGTCCGCGTCCATCGAGTTGAGCAGGATCTCCCCCGCGCCCAGCTCGGCCGCCCGGTGCGCCCACTCGACCGCGTCGATGCCGGTGCCGCGGCGGCCGCCGTGCGTCGTCACCTCGAAGGACCCCGACTCCGTGCGGCGGGCGTCGACCGACAGCACCAGGACCTGGCGGCCGAAGCGTTCGGCGATCTCCCGGATCAGCTCGGGGCGCGCGATGGCCGCCGTGTTGACGCCCACCTTGTCGGCACCGGCGCGCAGGAGCCTGTCGACGTCCTCGGCGGTACGGACGCCACCGCCGACCGTCAGCGGGATGAACACCTGCTCGGCGGTGCGGCGCACCACGTCGTAGGTGGTCTCGCGGTTGCCGGAGGACGCGGTGATGTCCAGGAAGGTCAGCTCGTCGGCGCCCTCCGCGTCGTACACCTTGGCCATCTCGACCGGATCGCCCGCGTCGCGCAGGTTCTGGAAGTTGACGCCCTTGACGACCCGGCCGTTGTCCACGTCCAGGCAGGGGATGACTCGGACCGCCAGGGTCATGAATCCACGGCTCCTCTGTATGCCTCTAGCTCTACCTCGACCAGGATGCGCGGGTCGACGAAGCCCTCCACCACCAGCAGGGTGGACACCGGGCGCACCGCGTCGAAGATCTCCTTGTGGGCCCGGCCCACCGCGTCCACGTCCCGTACGTGGGTCAGGTACATCCGGGTCCGGATCACGGACCCGACGTCGAGCCCGAACTCGCCGATCGCCTCGACGGCACTCGTGAAGGCCACCTTGGCCTGTTCGTACGGGTCGCCCTCGCCGTACAGCACCGTGCCCTTGAAGGACGTCGTGCCGCCCACCAGCACACGGTCGCCCGCCGCCACGGCGCGGGCGAAACCGAAGGACTCTTCCCAGGGACTTCCGCTCTGCACCCGCCGCACGGCATCGGACGTCATCGTGACACTGCCTCCAGAGCTTCTTCCAAGGTGAACGCCTTGGCGTACAGGGCCTTGCCGACGATGGCGCCCTCGACACCGAGGGGTACCAGTTCGGCCAGCGCGCGGAGGTCGTCCAGCGACGACACGCCGCCGGAGGCCACGACCGGCCGGTCCGTCGCCGCGCACACGTTCTTCAACAGCTCCAGGTTGGGGCCCTGGAGGGTGCCGTCCTTGGCGATGTCGGTGACGACGTACCGGGCGCAGCCCTCCTTGTCGAGGCGGGCCAGCGTCTCGTAGAGGTCGCCGCCGTCGCGGGTCCAGCCACGGCCCCTGAGGGTCGTACCGCGTACGTCCAGACCGACCGCGATCTTGTCGCCGTGCTCGGCGATGACCTTGGCGACCCACTCGGGGGTCTCCAGGGCGGCCGTCCCGAGGTTGACCCGGGTGCAGCCGGTGGCGAGCGCGGCGGCCAGCGTGGCGTCGTCCCGGATGCCGCCGGACAGCTCGACCCTGATGTCCATCGCCCTGGTGACCTCGGCGACCAGGGCGCGGTTGTCGCCCGTGCCGAACGCGGCGTCCAGGTCGACCAGGTGCAGCCACTCGGCGCCCGACCGCTGCCACGAGAGGGCGGCCTCCAGCGGGGAGCCGTAGGAGGTCTCGGTGCCCGACTCGCCGTGCACGAGGCGGACGGCCTGGCCGTCGCGGACGTCGACGGCGGGGAGGAGTTCGAGCGTGCTCACAGTGTTCCGATCCAGTTGGTGAGGAGCTGGGCGCCGGCGTCGCCGGACTTCTCGGGGTGGAACTGGGTGGCCCACAGGGCGCCGTTCTCGACGGCCGCGACGAACGGCTTGCCGTGCGTCGACCAGGTCACCCTGGGCGCGTGCAGCGTCGGGTTGTGCACCTCCAGCGACCAGTCGTGGACGGCGTAGGAGTGCACGAAGTAGAACCGCGCGTCCGCGTCCAGACCGGCGAACAGCTCGGAGCCGGCCGGTGCGTCCACGGTGTTCCAGCCCATGTGGGGCACGATCTCGGCCTGGAGCGGCTCGACCGAGCCGGGCCACTCGTCGAGGCCCTCGGTCTCCACGCCGTGCTCGATGCCGCGCGCGAACAGGACCTGCATGCCGACGCAGATGCCCATCACGGGCCGTCCGCCGGACAGCCGGCGGCCGATGATCCAGTCCCCGCGGGCCTCCTTGAGGCCCTTCATGCAGGCGGCGAAGGCGCCGACGCCCGGCACCAGCAGGCCGTCCGCGTTCATCGCCCTGTCGTAGTCACGGGTGATCTCGACGTCGGCCCCGGTACGGGCGAGGGCCCGCTCCGCGGACCGGACGTTGCCGAAGCCGTAGTCGAAGACCACCACGCTCTTGGGAGCGGTCAATTCCACACCTCCAGCCTCATGACACCCGCCACCAGGCACATCGCGGCGCCTATCGAGAGCAGCACGATCAGGCTGGTGGGCATCTTCTGCTTGACGAAGGAGATGATGCCGCCGACCAGGAACAGGCCGACGACGATCAGGACGGTCGAGAGGCCGTTCACAGCGCGCCCTTCGTGGAGGGGAGGATGCCGGCCGCGCGCGGGTCGCGCTCGGAGGCGTAGCGCAGGGCCCTGGCCAGCGCCTTGAACTGGCACTCCACGATGTGGTGGGCGTTGCGCCCGTAGGGCACGTGCACGTGCAGGGCGATCTGCGCCTGGGCGACGAAGGACTCCAGGATGTGCCGGGTCATCGTGGTGTCGTACTCGCCGATCATCGGAGCCATGTTCTCCGGCTCGGTGTGCACGAGGTACGGGCGGCCGGACAGGTCGACGGTGACCTGGGCGAGGGACTCGTCCAGCGGGACCGTGCAGTTGCCGAACCGGTAGATGCCGACCTTGTCGCCGAGGGCCTGCTTGAAGGCGGCGCCGAGGGCGAGCGCGGTGTCCTCGATGGTGTGGTGCGAGTCGATGTGCAGGTCGCCGTCGGTCTTGACGGTGAGGTCGAACAGACCGTGCCGGCCGAGCTGGTCGAGCATGTGGTCGTAGAAGCCGACGCCGGTCTTGATGTCGGTCTTCCCGGTGCCGTCGAGGTCGATCTCGACCAGGACCGAGGTCTCCTTGGTGGTGCGCTCCACGCGCCCTACGCGGGTCATGCGTCCAGCTCCTTCTTGACTTCACGTACCGCGTCGAGGAACGCGTCGTTCTCTTCGGGGGTTCCGGCGGACACGCGCAGGAAGCCGGGCACACCGTTGTCCCGGACCAGGACCCCCCGGTCGAGGATCTTCTGCCACACGCCGTGCGGGTCCGCGAACCGCCCGAACTGCACGAAGTTGGCGTCGGACTCGGTGACCTCCAGGCCCAGCGCCCGCATCTCCGTCACCAGCCGGTCGCGCTCGGCCTTCAGCTGCTCCACGTACTTCAGCAGCGTGTCGGTGTGCTCCAGGGCGGCCAGGGCGGTCGCCTGGGTGATCGCCGACAGGTGGTACGGCAGTCGTACGAGCTGGACCGCGTCCACCACCGCGGGGTGCGCGGCGAGGTAGCCGAGGCGCAGGCCGGCCGCGCCGAAGGCCTTCGACATGGTGCGGGAGACGACGAGATTCGGCCGACCTTCGAGCAGGGGCAGCAGCGAGTCGCCGTGGCTGAACTCGATGTACGCCTCGTCGACGACGACCATCGACGGCCTGGCCGCCTGGGCCGCCTCGTAGAGCGCGAGGACCGTCTCGGGCGGTACCGCGTTGCCGGTGGGGTTGTTGGGGGTCGTGATGAACACGACGTCGGGCCGGTGCTCGGCGATCGCGCGCGTGGCGGCCTCGGTGTCGATGGTGAAGTCGGCGTCGCGGGGACCGGAGAGCCAGCGCGTGCCGGTGCCGCGCGCGATGAGCCCGTGCATCGAGTACGACGGCTCGAAGCCGATCGCCGAGCGGCCTGGGCCGCCGAAGGTCTGAAGCAGCTGCTGGATGACCTCGTTGGAGCCGTTGGCCGCCCAGACGTTCTCGAGGGAGAGCGGGTGGTTGCCGGTCTTCGTCAGGTACCTGGCCAGCTCGGTGCGGAGCTGCACCGCGTCCCGGTCGGGGTAGCGGTTCAGGCCGCGGGCGGCCTCGCGGACCCGCTCCGTGATCCGCTCGACCAGGGGCTCGGGCAGCGGGTACGGGTTCTCGTTCGTGTTCAGCCGGACCGGGACGTCCAGCTGGGGCGCGCCGTAGGGGGACTTGCCGCGCAGCTCGTCCCGTACGGGGAGATCGTCGATTCCGAAGTTCACTTGCTCGCCGGTACCTTCCACCCGAACCTTGCCTTGATCGCCGCGCCGTGCGCGGGCAGGTCCTCCGCCTCCGCCAGCGTGACCACGTGGTGCGCGACCTCGGCCAGCGCGTCCTTCGTGTAGTCGACGATGTGGATGCCGCGCAGGAAGGACTGGACGGACAGGCCCGAGGAGTGGCAGGCGCAGCCGCCGGTGGGCAGCACGTGGTTGGAGCCCGCCGCGTAGTCCCCGAGGGAGACCGGCGCCCAGGGGCCGATGAAGACCGCGCCCGCGTTCCTGACCCGGTCGGCGACCGCGGCGGCGTCGGCGGTCTGGATCTCCAGGTGCTCGGCGCCGTACGCGTCGACGACCCGCAGGCCCTCCTCGATGCCGTCGACCAGGACGATCGCGGACTGCCTGCCCTTCAGGGCCGGCACGATCCGGTCGTCGACGTGCCGGGTCGCGGCGACCTGGGGCGTCAGCTCGCGCTCGACCGCGTCGGCGAGCTCCACCGAGTCGGTGACCAGGACGGCCGCGGCCAGCGGGTCGTGCTCGGCCTGGCTGATCAGGTCGGCGGCGATGTGCACCGGGTCCGCGGTGGAGTCCGCGAGGACGGCGATCTCGGTCGGTCCGGCCTCGGCGTCGATGCCGATCTTTCCGGTGAAGTAGCGCTTGGCGGCGGCCACCCAGATGTTGCCGGGGCCGGTGACCATGTTGGCGGGCGGGCACGACTCGGTGCCGTGGGCGAACATCGCGACGGCCGTGGCGCCGCCGGCCGCGTACACCTCGTCGACCCCGAGCAGGGCGCAGGCGGCGAGGATCGTGGGGTGCGGCAGGCCCCCGAAGTCGGCCTGCGGCGGCGAGGCGAGCGCGATGGACTCGACGCCGGCCTCCTGCGCGGGCACCGCGTTCATGATCACGGAGGACGGGTAGACCGAGCGGCCGCCGGGCGCGTACAGCCCGACCCGGTCGACCGGCACCCACTTCTCGGTGACCGAGCCGCCGGGCACGACCTGGGTCGTGTGGGTCGTACGACGCTGTTCGCGGTGGACGAGACGGGCGCGCCGGATGGACTCCTCCAGGGCCGCGCGCACCGCCGGGTCGAGCTCGGCCAGGGCCTTCTCCAGCGCCTCGGCGGGCACCCGCACCTGCTCCAGCGTGACCCCGTCGAACTTCTCGGCGAAGTCGATCAGCGCCGCGTCGCCCCGATGATGCACGGCCTCGCAGATCGGACGCACCTTCTCCAGGGCGGCCGAGACGTCGAAGTCGGCTCGGGGCAGCAGGTCGCGCAGGGCGGGTCCCTCGGGAAGGGCGTCGCCGCGCAGATCGATTCGGGAGATCACGGAACCAATTCTCGCAGACCGGTGTGACAGACGGTGCGCGCGTATCAATGGCTGATACAGAACGCGGGCCAACGGCTGGTACATAGCCTGGCCTGAACCCGGAAGATCACCTTCACTTCCTGTGTTCGAAGCGTGACGGACCGGGCATCACCGCTGGGCGACCACATGACTCACGAGTAGTTGAGGAAGAAGGAAGAGCCGTGACCGAGGGGGACGGCGTCCGGGACGGGGAACTGCCGGACGATCTGACCGCGGCCGAGGCCGGTATGTGGCAGGCGTTCCGCAACGGCAGCGTGTACGACCTGAGCAGCGGGGACGCACGGGTGGACGATCCGCACGGCGGCCACCCGTGGGGCCCCGAGCGGACCGTGCGGGCCCGGATCGTCTGCTGGCTGCTGCTCGACGGGCCGCCGGCCCTCGCGGGCCGGGTGTCCGCGCTGAAGCTGACCGGTGTGCGGATCAGCGGCACGCTGGACCTGGCGGGCGGCACGGTCCTGCCGTACGTCGAGCTGCGCGGCTGCCGGTTCGACGACGAGGTGCTGTTGCCGGAGGCGCACTTCACGACCGCGCGGTTCGTGGACTGCGCGGCACCGCGCCTGGAGGCCGCCCGCGTGCGCACGGAGGGTGACCTGCACCTGCCGCGCTGCCGCTTCCTCGGCGGGGTCCGGCTGACCGACGCCCACATCGGCACCGATCTGCTGCTCAACCAGGCGGTGGTGTACCGGGACCGCAGCGGCCGGTCGATCGCGGCGGACGGCATGACCGTGGGCCAGGACCTCCAGGCGGATCTGCTGGAGTCGCACGGCGAGCTGAGCCTGCGCAGCGCCAAGGTGGGCGTCTCGCTGAGCCTGCGGGGCGCCCGGCTGCTCAACCCCGGCGGGCGGTTCGCCCTCAACGCGCCCCAGCTGACCGTCGGCCGCACCCTGTACCTGACCCCGGCCGGGGTGGGCGGCCCCTGGCAGAGCGGGACCACCCCGGCGCGCGGGACCCGCATCCAGCGGTTCGAGTGCCGGGGCGGGATCCGGCTGGACGACGGGCGGTTCGGGGACGCCGTCGACCTGGAGCGGGCCCGGTTCGCCTTCACGGACGACCAGCAGCTGTCGCTGCGCCGGGTGCAGGCGCCGGAGCTGCGGTTCCTCGGTGAGGAGCCGCAGCGCGGCGGGGTGCTGCTGTCCGGCGCCCGGGTGGTCAACCTGGTGGACCGGGCGGCCAGCTGGCCGGGGCCGGGGCGGCTGCACATGGGCGGGTTCGCCTACGAGAACCTGGTGCCGCAGGGGCCGTTCCCGCTGACCCGGCGGCTCGGCTGGGTGGCGGCGGCGACCGCCGAGTACAACCCGGAGCCCTACGAGCGGCTCGCGGCCGTGCTGCGGGCGGCCGGCGAGGACGAGGACGCCCGCGAGGTGCTGCTCGCCAAGCAGCGGAGGCGCCGCGAGACGCTGCCGCTGGCCGCCAAGCTGTGGGGGTACGCCCAGGACCTGACGGTGGCCTACGGCTACCGGCCGGGCCGGGCCGCGGTGTGGATGGCCGTGCTGTGGGCGGCCGGCACGCTCGCCTTCGCGCACGCCCCGCATCCGCCGATGAGTGCCGGCGGCCACCCGGTGTGGGACCCCGCGCTGTTCGTCCTCGACCTGCTGCTGCCGGTCATCGACCTGGGGCAGGCGGGCCAGTGGCGGCTCAGCGGCGGCTGGCAGTGGGCGGCGGCCGCGATGATCCTGCTGGGCTGGGTGCTGGCGACGACGGTGGCGGCGGGGGCGACGCGGCTGCTGCGCCGGGGGTAGCCGCGCCCACCGCGGCGGGGCTCCGGGTACGCCGTGCCGGTGACGGACAGCGACCCCACAGATGAGCAGCAGTCACCTTTTACTCGTCCTTGACTTTGAAACGTACAACTTTCGTGGAGTTGCCGTGACGGTCTGGCGCGGGCCGGACCTGCGGACTTTCAATGGCGGAACCATGGCTTCGCTGCGCGCGCTGTTCCGCTCCGCTCGGACGGCAAGACCCACTCCGCGCCCCGCCCACGGCCCGATCCCGGCCGAGGACGAGGTACTCCTCGACGCGCCCGACGACCGGCTCGCTCCGGCTCTGGTCGCGGCCGGTCAGGGTGCGTACGGCCCGGCCGCGGCGCTGCTCGCCGCCACCCGGGCGGCCGCCGACTGGGAGGCCCGGGACCGGTACGTCCACCGGCTGGCCCTCTTCGCCCGGTCCCGCGTGGAGTGGCTGGACGACTGGCACGCGGCCGCTCCGCACGATCCCGACCTGCTCGTGCTGCGGGCCCAGCTGGCGGTGGACCACGCCTGGGACTCCCCCGCCCGAACAGAGATGCTACGCGCGGTGAATCCCGTGATCACGGCCGCCGCCAGGGGCGATGACCGGGACCCGGTGCCGTGGCGGATCGCGCTGGACCACGCCAGGGGGTCGAACGCCGGTCACCGGTACTTCGAGGAGCTGTGGGAGGCGGCGGTCCGGCGCGCCCCGCACCACTACGGCTGCCATGTGGCGGCCCTGCGCTACCTGGCCACCTACTGGCACGGCTCGCACCACGAGTGCTTCGACTTCGCCGACCTCGCCGCCCAGGACGCCCCGGCCGACTCGCTCGTCCAGGCCCTGCCGGCCCGCGCGGCCTTCGCCTACCTCACCGACGGCTGCGGTCCCGAGGTGCCCCGGACCCGGCTGGACGCGGCGGCCGACCGGGCGATCGCCCTCTCCGCCCGGTTCCCGGCGGCCGACCTGTGGCCGGCCGAGGTCCGCAACAAACTGATGTACCTGCTGGTCCGACTGGAGCGCTGGGAGGCCGCCCGCACCCAGCTGCACCTGATCGGCCCGTACGTCACGTCCTTCCCGTGGGACCGGCTGTCCGACGACCCGCTGGGCCACTTCGTACGGCTCCGCGCGGACCTGCTGGCCGGGACGGAACCGCTCCCCGAGGCCGGATCGGTCCCCTCCCCGAGGAGCACCGGCCGCCCACGGACCGAGCACGGCGGACATGTCACCGCCGATGACCACTAGGCTGTGGCGCCGTGACCACCGTCCGTCTCCCCCTCTTCCCGCTGAACTCGGTGCTGTTCCCGGGGCTCGTGCTGCCGCTGAACGTCTTCGAGGAGCGCTATCGCGCCATGATGCGCGACCTGCTGAAGACACCCGAGGAAGAACCGCGCCGGTTCGCCGTCGTGGCGATCCGCGACGGCCACGAGGTGGCGCCCAGCGCACCCGGCATGCCCGACCCGACGGCCCAGCCCGACCGGGGCCCGGCGGCGGGCTTCGGCCCCGACCCCCTCAAGTCCTTCCACCGGGTGGGCTGTGTGGCCGACGCGGCGACGATCCGGGAGCGGGCGAACGGCACGTTCGAGGTGCTGGCGACGGGGACGAACCGGGTGCGGTTGCTGTCGGTGGACACCTCGGGGCCGTTCCTGACGGCGGAGCTGGAGCAGCTGACGGAGGACCCGGGCGACGAGGCGGGCGCGCTGGCCGAGGGGGTGCTGCGGGCCTTCCGCCAGTACCAGAAGCGGCTGGCCGGGGCGCGCGAGCGCTCACTGACCGCGGGGATCGAGCTTCCGGACGAACCGTCCGTCGTCTCCTACCTGGTGGCGGCGGCGCTGATGCACGACACGCCGACCAAGCAGCGTCTCCTCCAGGCCCCCGACACCGCGTCCCGCCTCCGTGACGAGCTGAAACTCCTTCGCTCCGAGACGGCGATCATCCGTAACCTGCCGTCACTGCCCGCGGCGGAGCTGACGCGGACGCCGACGAGCCTGAACTGAGCCGGGGACCCGCGACATGCCGAAGAAGCCGAACAAGAAGCAGCAGTCCGCGGGCGGCACCCCGGCGACGGTGGCGCTGACCGCGGCGGGCGTGGACTTCACCGTCCACGCCTACGACCACGACCCCTCCCACCCGTCCTACGGCGAGGAGGCGGCGGAGGCGATGGGGGTGTCCCCGGACCGGGTCTTCAAGACGCTGGTCGCGGACGTGGACGGCACGCTCACGGTGGCGGTGGTCCCGGTGGCGGGCACCCTGGACCTCAAGGCCCTGGCCTCGGCGGTGGGCGGGAAGCGCGCGGCGATGGCGGACCCGGCGCTGGCCGAACGCACGACGGGGTATGTCCGGGGCGGTATCTCGCCGCTAGGCCAGCGCAGGAGGCTCACGACTGTGCTGGACGCGTCGGCGTCGTCCCACGCCACGATCTGCGTCTCGGCCGGCCGGCGCGGCCTGGAGGTCGAACTCGCCCCGGCGTCCCTGGCCGCGCTCACCGGCGCGATCCTGGCGCCGATCGGACGTGCGTGACCCCTCGACGCGGCCGCCGTCCTGGGTTAAGTACGGAAGACATGTCGAAGAAAACCCGGAAACGAAAGTGGCGCACCAAAAAAGGCCGCTCCAACCACGGCCACCGCCCAGCATGAGCCCAACGACCCCCCGAGCACTCTCCACCCCACCCGCCGCGAGCCCACGCGGTCCGAGAGCGCCTTTCACCCCGGCCCACGCGAGTCCAGGCACCCGTCAAGCGCCTCTCA
>NZ_LBMU02000036.1 GCF_001005085.2 Streptomyces humi | reverse complement strand
CGGTGACCGGGCGGATCAGAACGCCGAACGCCAGGTGACGCCGCCACGGCCAGGTGCGATGGAGGCCGGGCAGCTGGTCCGTGGACATCCGGCGGCCCGGCGGCTACAGGTTGCCGACCCGGGCGAACGCGTGCCAAGGGGTTCCGGGCGCTCTGGGAGGACGGGACGCCGTCGCCTCGATGACCTGCGGCGTCGTCAGGCCGTTGGGACGTCGCTGGGACGGCTGTCCACTTCCGTGGCCTGTGAGGTGACGGGGCGGGAGGTGACGGGGTGAGGGAGGACGGGGCGGGGGAGGGCCGGTTGTTCCAGGAACGCCAGGACGGCTGACACGAACCGGTCCGCGTCGTCGAGCCACGGGAAGTGCCCGGCGCCGGGCTGGACGGTGCACCCGGCGTTCGGGAAGAGCCTCGCGAACTCGGCGGCCGTCGACGGCGGGAAACCCGGATCGACCTCCCCGGCCAGCACGAACACCGGTGCCCCGAACCGGGCGAGCTCCGCACGGGTGGCGTCCGGGTCGTAGGCGCCCTCGGCGTGGAAGGCGGCCACCACCTCAGGGTTCATCCGTTCGTCCTCGGCAGCCCGGTGCGCTCGGGCCGCCTCGTCCCAGCGGCCGTACGAGAACGGCGCGAGGGCCCGCCAGGTCTCCGCGGTGGCCCGGCCCGCGCCGATCGCCGTCAGGGCCGCGAACGCCTCCGGGAACCACGGCTCGTCCCGGCGCGGCCGGACGGTCTCGCGCCGCAGTGCTCCGCTGATCCCGATGCCGACGGCCCGGACGCTCGGCGTGATCAGCGCGAGCCTGCCGACGTGCTCCGGCCGGCGCTCCGCGTACCGTAGGGCCAGACTCGCGCCGGCGGAGTGCGCCAGCAGGTCCATCCGGTCCAGGCCCAGATGCTCCCGGAGGGCCGCCACGTCGTCGACCAGCCGGTCGCAGCGGCAGGAGGCGATGTCCGCCGGCATCGCCGAGCGGCCCGTGCCACGGAGGTCCAGCATGATCAACCGCCGGTGCGCGGACAGACCGCCGAGCTCGCCCAGGTAGGCCGACTCCTGTGGGCCGCCCGGCAGGCAGACCAGCGGCGGTCCGTCCCCGGCCACCCGGCAGGCGAGGGCGGTGCCGTCGTACGAGGTGAAGAATTCCATGCCGGACAGCGTGGGGGCGGCGACGGGTGCCGGCCTGTCGTTCAGCCACGGCTATATGATGGGGCGGCACGGATGGCGGTCGGGATCAGGTTCACCGCGGCGGCGGTCGCGAAGGTGCGGTTCGCCCTCTCGCCGCTGGGCGAGACGGTGCTGGCGCTGCGGATCCTGCTGGGCGGGGCCGGTCACGAGGTGCACCGGCCGTGGGTGCGCCGGGCACGGCAGTTGCCGGCGGGGGAGCGCGAACTGCCGCTGCTGCGGGCGCTGATCGCCGGGCCGCTGCCGTCGTTCCTGTTCCCGGTGCCGCAGGAGCGGCTGCCTGCCGTGTCGGCCGAGCTGGACCAGCTGCGGGCCACCGAAGAGAGCTTCTTCCGGCGGGAGTACGGCGCCGTGGTGGGCGTACCGGACGAACAGGTCCCGGCGCCGGCGGCAGTGCTGCCACGGCTCGCGGACGCCCTCCACCGTTGCCACGAGCTGCTGATCGCTCCGCACTGGGGCCGGATGCGCGCGGTGCTGGAGGCCGACGTCGCCGGCCGGGCGCTCACCCTGGTGGACGGCGGGGTCCAGGCGCTCTTCGCGGAGCTGCACCCCGACATCGCCTGGGACGGCGGCCAGTTGGTGGTGCACGGCCGGCGCGCCCCGCACACGGCGGTCACGGTGGACACCGGCGGGCACGGCCTGGTCCTGCTGCCCAGCGTCTTCAACTGGCCGCACGTGGGCGTCGACAAGTCCCCCGTGCGAGCCGCGTCGATCCGCTACCCGGCGGTGGGCGTCGGCCTGCTCTGGGAGCCCCCCGGCCGGACGGCGGCGGGTCTGGTCCCGGTACTGGGCCGCACCAGGGCGGCGATCCTCGCGGCCCTCACCGAACCCCTGACGACGCCGGCCCTGGCGGTCAGGCTGGGCGTCACCCGGAGCGCGGTCTCCCAGCACCTGGGCGCGTTGCGCGGGGCGGGTCTGGTGTCGACACAACGCGAGGGCCGTACCGCGCTGCACCTGCGCACGGAACGCGCGAACCACCTGATGGGCGACGGCGGCCCGTGAACGAATGCACGTCCGCGGCCCCGAGGACATCGTCGTCGGGCTCGCCGAGCAGCTGGGCTGAGCGCCGCACCGACCGCGGTGCCGGCCCGACCCGGGCCGGCACCGCGGTCGCCTGCTCGCGGGAACCGCCGCTCAGAGCTCCGTCACCGCTGAGCGGACGAGCGCGGGCCGCGTGCCGCTGCGGTAGGCGGAGATGCCGAACGCCAGCAGCCAGTAACTGAGGAACGCCCCCATCAGCGCGGTGGTGCCCCAGCCGTTGGCCGCGTAGAAGTGCGCGGGGACGTTGCCGAAGAACAGGGACGGCACGAAGGCCAGGTTGACGCCCGCGAGGACGTAGGCCGACCGGCCGGTCCACCGGGGCAGCAGCTCCGTGCGGGAGACGAGGAAGCCGACCGTGGCCAGGAACAGCGCCAGCAGCAGTCGGGAGATCGACCCGTACAGGATGTAGGTGCCGCTGACCGTGATGGTCGGGTCGACCGGGTGGTCGACGGCGATGACCGCGCCCGCCTCCAGACCGCTGGAGACCAGCGTGACGGTGGCGTAGACCAGCCCCGCGGCGAAGGCGACCGAGCCGGCCCACTCGTACGCCGGGCTCACCCTTTTCACGAGCTCCCGCAGGGCGGTCACGAACACCACCAGGCAGACCAGCGCGACGATCCCGATGAGCAGCCTGCTCAGCACGTTCGCGTCCGGCGGCGGACCCGAGTAGACGAAGTACAGGGGTACTTCGACGATGAAGGCGGCCGCGGCGGCGATGCCGGCGACGCCGGTCAGGCGCCGCGCGAAGGTTTCCGTCATGGGTGTCCCCCGATGGGTGTGGTGGATGCTTGGCCGGCCCGTTCGCCGACGCTGTGCAGCCTGCCCGTCGCGGGGGGCCGTCGTCGCTGGGCCTGGACACCGAAGAAGGGGTGGTGCCAACACCACCTCGGCCGTGGGCCGCCGTCGCCCTGTGCTACCGTCGAGCTTTTGCAGCGTCGCTGCATCGGTGCTCTGGAGCGCCGCTGTGTCGGTGCCCGGTCCGGTGTCTCCGGCCGGTGAACCGCGTCCCCGCCGCGCCTTCCTCGGTACGGTCCCTTCGGAGGAAGGCTTTCTGTGAGCGAATCAGCACGTACCGACGCCGGGCACCAGGACCGGGAGCGGGCCCCGCGGATGGCGTCCTTCGCCGGGCTGGGGCTGCCGGCGGAGGTGCTCCGGGTGCTCGACGCGCACGGTGTGACGGTTCCCTTTCCCGTCCAGGCGGCGACCCTGCCCAACGTGCTCGCGGGCCGGGACGTCCTGGGCCGGGGCCGAACCGGGTCCGGCAAGACGCTCGCCTTCGGCCTCGGCATGCTCGCCCGGACGGCCGGGCGGCGCGCGCAGCCCAAGGAGCCGCTGGCGCTCGTCCTGGTGCCCACCAGGGAACTGGCGCAACAGGTCGGTGAGGCGCTCACCCCGTACGCCGAGGCGCTGCGACTGCGGCTGGCCACCGTGGTGGGCGGAGTCTCCGTCGGACGGCAGGCCGCGGCGCTGCGGGACGGCGCCGAGATCGTCGTCGCCACGCCCGGCCGGCTGCACGACCTCGTCGAGCGCAGGGACTGCCGGCTGGGACGGGTGCGCATCGCGGTCCTGGACGAGGCCGACCAGATGTGCGACATGGGATTCCTGCCCCAGGTCACCGCGCTCCTGGACCAGGTGCGCCCCGACGGGCAGCGGATGCTGTTCTCCGCCACCCTCGACCGCGACGTCGACCAGCTGGTGCGGGACTACCTGCGTGACCCCGCCGTCCACTCCGTGGACCCCCCGTCGAGCGCGGTCCCGGCGATCGAACACCACCTCCTCGTGGTGCACGGCCCCGACCGGTACGCGGTGACCACGGAGATCGCTGCCCGGGACGGCCGGGTCCTGCTGTTCCTGGACACCAGGCACGGCGTCGACCAGCTCACGCGGCATCTGCGGGCCAACGGAGTGTCCGCCGCCGCGCTGCACAGCGGGAAGTCCCAGCCGCAGCGCACCCGCACCCTGGCCCAGTTCCGGAGCGGTCAGGTCACCGCCCTGGTGGCGACGAACGTCGCCGCCCGCGGCCTGCACGTCGACGACCTCGACCTGGTGGTCAACGTCGACCCGGCCACCGACCCCAAGGACTACCTGCACCGCGCGGGCCGCACGGCCCGGGCCGGCCGTTCCGGCACCGTCGTGACACTCGTCCTTTCGGGGCAGCGCCGCGAGACCAGCCAGGTCATGGCGGACGCCGGCGTCGCCCCCAAGGTCACCAAGGCACGGTCCGGCGAGGCGGAGCTGAGCCGGATCACCGGTGCCAGGACCCCGTCCGGACAGCCTCTCGACGGCGGCCCGGCCGTGCCCCGCCCCAAGAACCACAACGCCCCGTTCCGCGGCCTGGGCAGCAGCAAGGACACGCGGGGCGGCGCCGACGGCAGGCCGTCCCGCAGGAGCAGCGAGGCCCGCAAACTCGCCCAGGCCCGCGAGGCGGCCCGGATACGGCGCGGCGGCTGAACCCGGCACCCGCACATGTCCTCGTTTGACCATGACGAGTCCTCGTCCCATCTCGCGATTCCTGGACCCGGCAGAGGAAGGTGGGGGGTGCCGACCAGGGAAAGTGAAAGCGAGAGACAGATGAGCAGGATCGTGGTGTACGGGGCCGCGGGCAAGGCGGGCTCCCGCGTCGTCACCGAGGCGGCCGCCCGCGGACACGAGGTCACCGCCGTGGCCCGGGACACCAGCCGTCTCGGCCGACTCCCCGACGGCGTGCGCGCGGTGACCGGTGACGTCACCGACCAGGGTTCCGTGACCGACCTGGCCAAGGGGGCCGACGCACTCGTACTGACCGTCGGCGGACCGGACCCCGCTCTCTACACCGACGCCGTCGACACCGCCGCCGCGGCGGTCCGGGCCCTGGGTCCGGCCGGCCCCCGCATCGTGCACATGGGCGGCGGCGCCAGCCTGCTGAACACCGACGGGGTGCGGTTCTTCGACGCCCCAGGGTTCCCGGAGGAGTTCAAGCCCTACGCGATCGGACAGATCCGGGCCCTGGACGCCTACCGCTCCCTCGGCGACGACGTCACCTGGACCTACTTCTCCCCGCCGCCCGTCCACTTCGCCCCCGGCGCGCGCACCGGCGCCTACCGCACCGGCCTGGACACCCCCGTGACCGGTCCCGACGGACAGGCCCGCATCTCGTACGAGGACTACGCCGCCGCGCTGGTCGACGAGATCGAGAACCCTCGCCACCTCAACCGCCGCTTCACCGCCGGCTACTGACGCGGGGTCACCGGCACCAGGACCGGCCGGCGCCCACGCCCCGCCCCGCCCCGCCCCGCGTCTACCGGGCGCGGCCCGGGGCGGGTGCGGAAGCCGTCCGGGGCGCCCGCTCCCCGCGCTTCCCGGCCGCCGGACCCGATGGCCGCAGGCCGACCACCAGGCCGACGACGACCACGCCGATGCCCGCCCAGACCGGCGGCCCCGGCACACCGGTACCCGCGGCCGCGCCCGCGCCCGCCGCGGCCAGCGGGGCGATGCCGGTCAGCAGCCCGGCCCGGCCCGCCCCGGCCGCCCGGACCGTCGAGTACCACAGCACGAAGGCGACCGCCGTGACCAGCACCGCCAGATAGCCGACGGCGGCCCACTGCACGCCGGACAACTCCGTTATGGCCGCGGGCCCTTCGGACGCCGTGCCGAGGACGGCCAGCAGGGCGCCGCCCAGCCAGGTCGCGTGCACGGACACCCCCCACGGGGTGTGCCGGCCCAGCACCGGCACGGCGAGCAGGGTGAAGGCGGCCTCGCACCCGAGCGTCAGCGCCGCCCACGCCACTCCGGCGGCATCGGTGCGGCCCGTTCCCTCCACCAGCACCGCGCCGGTCATGACGACGGGCGCCGCCACCAGCACCCGGCGGCTCGGTGCGCGCCGCTCCAGCAGTGGGCCCACCAGCCCGAGGACCACCGGGACACAGGCGACCGCGACCGCGATCACCGCGGGCTCCGCATGCGCGACACCCCGCACCACGGCCACGTTGAACAGCACCAGGCCGGTGACCGCCAGCCCCGTCAGCCACAACCACTCCCGTCCGCGCGGCCACACCAGGCGGGCACCGGCGACCCTCGCGACGACCAGGAGGATCACGGTGGCGGCCGCGTACCGGACGGCCTGGGCGGTGAACAGCGGGGCGCCGACGAGGACGTGCGAGACGCTGACACTGCTGCCGACCAGCACCATCCCGGCCATGCCGGGCAGCAGCGGGGCGAACGAGGCGGAAGGTGTGTCCATGTGCTCCACCCTGCCCGCACAATGGACGCCATGGGCAGGTCCACGAAGCCGTCGTCGGAGGGGTCCAAAAGTCCGCGTCCGGTGGCCGCGCCGGCGGTCGGATCCGACTTCCTCCAGCTGGACATCGGCCGGGTGCCGGCCGGCGGGCGCACGGCCTGGCTGGCGGACCGGCTGCGGTCGGCCATCGCCGACGGCCGGCTGCCCGTCGGGACCCGGCTGCCCGCCAGCCGGGTACTGGCCGCAGAGCTGAGCGTGACGCGGGGGGTGGTCACCGAGGCCTACCGGCGGCTGGCCGAGTCGGGCCAGATCGCCGGCCGCGGCCGGCTCGGCACGGTCGTCGTGGCGGCCCCCGCGCCGCCCCGCACCCGCCCCGCCGGGCCGCCCGAGTCCCGGACCGCGCTCTTCGCGGCGGCCGACCGCGAGGGTGCCGTGGACGCACTGCGTGCGCTGCCGTGCCGGATCGACCTCTCGCCGGGCGTGCCCGACCTCGCCGCGTTCCCCCGCACCGCCTGGCTGCGCGCCGAACGCGCCGTACTCGCCGGCGTCTCGCCGGGCGACTTCGGATACGGGGACCCCAGGGGCGCCCCCGCCCTGCGCCGGGCCGTCGTCGACTGGCTGGCCCGCAACCGCGGCATCCGCGCCGACCCGGCCGAGGTGGTGGTGGTCGCCGGGGTGGCACAGGCCCTCGGACTGCTCGCCCAGGTCCTGCGGAAGGACGGCATCAGCCGCATCGCGGTCGAGGACCCCGGATCCCTCGGCGCGCGACAGCAACTGGAGTACGGCGGCCATACGGTCGTACCCGTCCCCGTGGACCGGGGCGGGCTGGATGTCGGCGCGCTGCGTGCCGGCGGAGCCCGCGCGGTGCTGACGACCCCGGCGCACCAGTTCCCCACCGGGGTCGTCCTCGACGGCGAGCGCCGCCGTGAGCTGCTGGACTGGGCGGCCGGCGGGGGAGTCGTCATCGAGGACGACTACGACGCCGAACACCGCTACGACCGGCCGCCGGTACCTGCCCTCCGCTCCCTGATGCCCGAAGGGGTCTGCTACGCGGGGAGCGTCTCCAAGCTGCTCGCACCCGCGCTGCGGATCGGCTGGCTCCTGGTCCCGCCGGACCGGCTGGACGCCGTGGTGACCGCGAAGCGGTACGCCGACCTCGGGACCGGCATCCTCACCCAGCTGGTGCTCGCCCGGCTGATGGACTCCGGCGAGCTGGAACGGCACCTGCGGCACGTCCGGTCCCGCCACCGGCGCCGACGGGACGCCATGCTGCGGGCGATCCGGACGCACCTGCCGGGGGCCCGGGTGCACGGCGCGGCGGCGGGCCTGCACCTGATGGTCACCTTCGACGACCACGGCGTAGGCGGCGGCGGTTTCGGCGAGGGTGGCGTACGAGACGGCGCTTGCGGTGACGGCGGCGCACGAGACGGCGCTTGTGGTGACGGCGGTGTACGCGCCGGCGGCGTACGCGCCGGCGACTTCCGGGACGGTGACGGCGGCTTCCGGGACGGTGACGGCGGCTTCCGGGACGGTGACGGCGACGTCCGGGACGGTGACGGCGGCTTCGAGGGCGGCGGCTACTTCCAGGTCGGTGGTTTTCGGGACACCGATCTCGCCGAGGCCGCCCTCGCTCGGGGTGTGAAGGTGCATCCGCTGTCGTGGCACCGCATGACGCCCGGCCGTCCGGGCCTGGTCCTCGGCTACGCGGCCGGCCCCGCCCACGAGATCGACGAGGGCGTCGCCCTCGTCGGCGCGGCTCTGCGCGACACGCTCGCCTGACGGTCACGCGGGCTCCGGTGTCCGGGGGCCGAGGGCCGAGGCCCCGCCCGCGCCGGCCGACGGCTCCTCCTGGCAGGCCCTCAGCCGGGCCGCCGGCACGATCGAGGCCGACTTCCTCAACGGCGAGACAGCCCTCCTCGGCCGGCTGCACGGTGTCCCGACCCCGCTGAACGAGCTCCTCCAGCACCTGGCGAACACCTTCGCCCGGCAACGGCGGGCACCCGGCTCCCTGGCGGTCGAGGAACTGCTCCGGCTGGCCGACGAGGCGACCTGAGCAGCACGGACCGGGCCACCTGCCGCGGATACCGGCGCGGCCCGGGTGGCGCGCGTCCGGCCGGAACCACCCGCCCCCTGTGGTCGTCTTGTGCGCTGACTGTGTGCGAAGCGGGGCGACGGGGGACGTGATGGCGCGGAACATGACGAAGGCCGGTCTGATGATGGCGGCCGTGGTGACGGTGGTCGGGGCCTCGGCCTGCGCCGGGGCGGCCGGTGCGGCGGCCGGCGGCAGTGGCGGAACGCTCCCCGCGCACCGGACAGGGGAGGCCGCGCCCTCCGGCAGCACCGTGCGGACGTTGTCCGGTACCGCACGGACCACGGCGTCGGCCGTCACCCGGCGCGTGCCGTGGAACCTGGACGTCCTGGACCAGCGGTCGCGGCCCCTCAACGGGAAGTTCACCACCACCGCCACGGGCAAGGGCGTGCACGTCTACGTGATCGACACCGGACTGGACGTCGGGCACCAGGAGTTCGGCGGACGGGCCCGCCTCGGCGCCGACTTCGTGGGGCCGAAGGACTCCGGTGACTGCTTCAGCGAGGCGGGAACCGGCCACGGCACGTTCGTCGCGGGCATCATCGGCGGAGCGAAGTACGGGGTGGCACCCAAGGCGGAACTCGTGCGCGTCCAGGGCATCCTGTGCGAGAGCGAGGGCGGCGGCTCCCCGGCGGCGGCCGAGGCGGCGTTGGTGAAGTCGGTCAAGTGGGTCACCGCGCACGCGCAGAAGCCGGCGGTGGTGAACATGTCGCTCAACCTCGATCACCGGTCGGCGGCCCTGGAGTCCGCCGTGAAGAAGATGGTCGACGCGGGGATCCCGACCGTGGTGTCGGCCGGCAACTTCCACGACGACGCCTGCAAGCACTCCCCGGCGGGTGTCCCCGGCACCATCGTCGTCGCGGCCTCCACCCCGAACGACCGGCCATGGAGCGACGGCGGCTCCTACGGCTCCGGCCACGGTCGCTGCGTGGACCTGTACGCCCCCGGCCAGAAGGTGACCGCCGCCCTCGCCGGCGGCGGTACGACCACGGAGGACGACGGTGCCACGTCCTGGGCCGCGCCGCACGCGACCGGCGTGATCGCGCTGTACCTGTCGGCACATCCGCACGCCACGGCCGCCCAGGTCCACGTCTGGCTCGACCACACGGCCACCCGCGGCATCCTGCACGGCGTCCGCTCCGACACCCCGAACAGGCTGCTCGACACCGGCGGCCTCTGAACCGGTCGCGCCGCACACGCGCGGGCGGCCTCCGGGTCAGCGCACCCGGCCGCGCGGCTTGAGCGGTGTCGGCGGCATCTCCGGGGCCGGGAGCGGCGCCCCGTCGTACCCCTTGACCTCGCCGAAGGCGGACCCCGTCATCCACTCGGCGCGGGCCTCCTCGATCTCCTGCTGGGAGCGGGCCACGAAGTTCCACCACATCACGAGCTCCTCCTCGAACGGCTCGCCGCCGAGGAGCATGATCGCCGCGTCCGACTCGGCGCGCAGCGGGAGTTCGGTGCGGCCGCAGCCCAGGTAGAGCATGGAACCCGGGAGCACCGGCACACCGTCGACGTGCACCTCGCCGGACATCGCCAGGACGCCGTACTCGAAGTCGGGTTCGAGGGGCAGCCGCAGGTCGGCGCCGTGGGCGAGGGCCAGGTCCGCGCCGACGATCGGGGTGAACGTCGTACCCGGGGAGGCCGCGCCGTCGACGGAACCGAGGACGACCGTGGCGGTGAGGCCGGGCGCGGTGACCTTCGGCAGGTCGGCGTGGTGCTCGAACATCGGGTCCGTGTGCCGGTGCGCGTCCGGGAGGGCCACCCACAGCTGGGCGCCGTGCAGGTACCGGGCGTGCGGACGAGGGCTCTCCTCGGAGTGGCTGATCGCCCGGCCCGACGTCATCAGACCCAGCTCGCGCGGGCGGATCGTCTGAAGGCTGCCCGTGGAGTCACGGTGCAGCACCTCGCCCTCGTGCAGCCAGCTGACCGTCTGCAACCCGATGTGCGGGTGCGGCGGCACCTGCATCCCGGGCTCGTCGGCGATGTCGTCGGGGCCGTAGTGGTCGACGAACGCCCAGGCGCCGATCATGCGGCGGCCGAGGTTCGGCAGCAGCCGGCGCACCTCGGTCGACTCGCCCAGTCTCACCTGGCGGGGGCTCAACAGCTCGCGGACGGGTTCGGCGACGACGAATCCGCGGCCGCCGCACACGCTCGGCACGGGAGCGCGGTCAAGGTTGCTCATGCCGCCAAACTTAGCGGGCGCCGGTCCGTGTTGCCGAGCGGTCAGCGGGTCGTACGGAACCCGTCCCTCACCTTGTCGAAGACCGGACGGTAGGTGTCCCACTTCGCGGCGGGTGCGGAGAGGTAGATGTCGTACTCCCGGCCGCCCTCCCTGCCGAATCCCAGGTCGACGGCGCGGAAGGCGCGGACCCGGCCCTGGAAGGTGAACTCCCAGATCGCGGCGGGCTGCCCGTGGAAGGCGGTGCGCTGCATCCGCAGCCTGCGGTACGACGGGTAGTTGACCTTGGTGTTGGCCTCGGTGTCGGCGAAGTGGGAGTCGGGGTTCGGGCCGGCCGGTTCCACGGTGCCGATGGTGACGCCGGCCAGGCCGGTGGGGTCCTTGTAGGTGACCTCGTCGCCGGCGCGGGTGCCGGCCGTCCAGTCGTCGGGGACCGGGAAGGAGACGCCCAGGTCCTTGTCGGTGACGAGGCGGTAGCCGTGGGGGAGGGGCGAGGGGGTGCTCGCCGGTGTCCTCCCGGCGGACGGGTGCGGGCGCACGGTGTCCAGGGGGTGCAGGGGGTGCAGGAGGGTCACCGCGGTGCCCGTGCCGGCGGCCAGCGCGACCGCCACGGCGACCAGGGCGAGGCGTCCGCGCCGGCCACGCCGCCGACGCCGGACCTTCTGCGGGCCCCGCGCGCCCTGCGCGGCCGGATCAGGGCGAACCGGGGGCGGCGCCGGCTCCGTCAGGGCTCCCGACCAGGTCGCCAGCAGAGCCCGTTCCGTCTGCTCGGCGGTGGGCCGGTCCGCCGGGTCCTTCGACAGCAGCAGCCGTACCAGCGGCTCCAGCGGGCCGGCCCCCCGCATCGGCTCGACGGGATCGGTGACGATGGCGTACCCCGTCTCCATCGCGGTCTCGCGGCGGAACGGCACCCGGCCCTCCAGCGCCTGGTACAGCGTGGCGCCCAGCGACCACAGGTCCGAGGCCGGTCCCGGGGTCAGCCCGCGCAGCCGTTCCGGCGCCATGTAGGGGATCGAGCCGACCATCTGACCGGTCCGGGTGAGGGTGGACGACCCGGCGGTCAGCGCGATCCCGAAGTCGGTGAGGACGATCCGGTCGCCCGGCCCGAGCAGGACGTTGCCGGGCTTGACGTCCCGGTGCAGCACGCCCGCGGTGTGCGCGGCGCGCAGCGCGGCGACCATGCCGAGGCCGATCCTGGCGGTCTCCTCGGGCGAAAGGGTACGGCCGCCGTCGAGGAGGTCGGCGAGGGTGGACGCGGGAACGTACTCCATGACGATGCAGGGGAGGCCGTCGTCGTCCACCACGTCGTGCACGACGACGACATTGGGATGGACGACCCGGGCGGCGCTGCGCGCCTCGCGGCGGGTGCGTTCGTGGAGGGTGGCCACCTCGTCGTCGGAGAGGTGCGGGCGGGGATGCAGCTGCTTGAGCGCGACCTGCCGGGCCAGTACCTCGTCGTCGGCCCGCCAGACCGTCCCCATGCCGCCGCGGCCGATCCGTTCCGTCAACCGGTAACGACCGGCGACCAGCCGCCCCTCGTCCGCCACCGCCCCGTCCTCCGCCAGCTCTGTCCGCCTTCGATGAGTCCCGTCACGATAACCGCCCGTTCCTGGTCACCTGCGGTGATGCGACGACGACCGGCCCCACCCTCCTGCGAAGGTGAGGCCGGTCGTCTCTTTTCGGCTGCGAATCAACAGGAAGAGCCTCCGTGGGGTCGCGAATGCAGGCCGCGGCCCCACGCGGGTGTGCTCGGGTTCACTGTGGCGTACGTCAGCGGGCCGTGAGCTTCCACAGGTGGTCGGCGGTGCCGTTGTCGTCCCACTGGAGGACCTGGGCGCCGGCCGAGGTGCTCATGCCGTTCACGCCGAGCAGCAGGCCGCTGTTGTAGTTGGCGATCTTGTAGTAGCCGTCGCCCGACGGGATCAGCTGCCAGAGGTGGTCGGCGGTGCCGTTGTCGCCCCAGATCAGGGCGGTGCCGCCGTCGGAGGTACCCGCGTCGGTGATGCCGAGGAGCAGACCGCTCGCCTGCTGCTTGATCTTGTAGAGGCCGTTGCCGGCGGCCACCAGGGTCCAGTTCTGGTCGGTGCCCGTGGTGGAGGCGGCCTGGACGGCGGCGGTGCCCTGGGCGGTGCCCGCGCCGCTGGTGTCCAGGGCGAGGCCGCTGTTCCTGTTGGTGATCTGGTACCGCCCGGCCAGCGAGGTGGCGGAGCCGCTCGGGGTGACGGTCAGGTGGTAGCCGTCGGAGGCGTTCATGGTCACCGGGACGGTGATCGAGCCGCCGCTGACCGTGTAGTCCGTGTCCGAGACCGTGATCGGCCCGGCGACCGCGGTGGTACGGCCCTTGGACGGCGTGTACTCCAGTTTGACGTGCACCGTGCTGCCGAAGGCCGACAGGGACGACAGCCCGTTGACGGTCACGGCGCACGAACCGGTGCAGCCGCCGGTGACGACGCTGATCTGGTTGCCCGCGCCGTTGAGGGACGCGAAGCCGTCGATGCCCGTCTGCGCCGGGGGTGTGGTGACGAGCATGTTCCCGGACATGGCGCCGTACCACTTGTAGAGCCAGTACGAGCCGTTGGGGGAGCCGCCGGTGTCGGTGAGGGTGTCGCCGAGGGTGCCGTAGTGGTTCCAGAAGGCCAGTTCGGCGTCGTGGACGCCGGCCCGCTCGAACTTGGCGACGTAACTCGCGAGCGGTCCGGGGACCCCGACCTCGCTCGTGGTGCCGTACTCCTCGATGGCGATCGGGCGAGGGCTGATGCCCAGGCTGGTCTCCAGGGCGCGGTACGCGGCGACATGGGCGGCGATGTTCTGCGAGCCCTGCAACTCGTGCCAGGAGACGATGTCCGGGACCGTGCCACTGGCCTTCGCGTCGGTGAGGAACGTGCTCATCCAGCTCTGGTTCCACGCCGAGTAACTCGGGCCCTGGACCGGTGTCGTGGCGTCCTTGGCGCGGACCTCCCGGTACGTCGTCGCCCACCCGGAGTCGAAGCTGCCGGCCGCCGAGGTGTTCCAGGTCCAGTCCGGCTCGTTCCACAGCTCGTAGGCGGCGATGTCGGTGGCGCCCGAGGGCTTGACCGAGGCCACCTGCTTGTCCACGGCGGACAGCCAGTCGCTCCAGCTCACCCACTTGTAGGGGAAGTCCGGATACCAGTCCGGCATGCGTACGACGACCTTCGCACCGGCCCTGGCCGCCTCGGGGGCGACGACCAGGGCGTCACCGCCGGGGCCGGGCTCGCCGTTGGGCAGCTGGCTGCCGCCGGGCGCCATCTGCACGAAGGTGTTGGGCTTGAGCGGCTCGACCAGGCTGTCCGCCGGGACGCTCGCGGTGTCCAGGCCGTACAGGCTGCCGGTCGCCACGTGCGTGACGGAGCGCAGGGTCTGGTTCGCGCTCACCACCAGGGTGGTCGAGGACGTCGGCGCGGCCTGGGCGGGTGCCGTGGTGCCGAGAGCGGCCACGGTGAGGGCCACGGCGCCCACCGCGGCTCTGCGGGAGGTGCGGCTCATGACATGGGTCTCCCTTGCGGAATAGGGGGAATCGGGAGTCGGCCGGGGGTCAGTCCTTCACCGCGCCCGCGGTGACGCCCGCCGCCACGTAGCGCTGGGCGAGGACCAGGAGGACGGCCGCCGGGACGGACGCGACGACGGCGGTGGCCATGATCGCGTTCCACTCCTGGTTGTTGTTGCCGATGTACTTGTAGATGCCGAGTGTGATCGGCTTCCAACTGCCGCCTCCGTCAAGGGTGTTGGCGAAGACGAAGTCGGACCAGGCCCACAGGAAGCCGAACAGCGAGACGGTGACGAGCGCGTTGCGGCTCAGTGGGAGGACGACCGAGCGGAAGGTGCGCCAGGTGCCGGCGCCGTCGATCCGGGCGGCCGCGATCAGTTCGCCGGGGATGCCCGACATGAACGCGGTGAAGATCATGACGCCGAAGGGCACGGCGATGGTGGAGTCCGCGACGATCAGTCCCCACCAGGAGTTGAGCAGACCGAGGTCGAGGAAGATGCCGTAGAAGCCCATCGCCATCACGATTCCGGGGACCATCTGTGCGATGAGCAGGGCCAGTCCGAGCGTGCCGCCACCGCGTGGGCGCAGCTTCGCCAGCGCGTAGCCGGCCGGGGCCGCGATGACCAGGGTGACGGCGACCGTGCCGAGGCCGATCAGCAGACTGGTGCCCAGGTAGGGGAGTTGGTCGTCGAGGACCGCCCGGTAGCCCTCGAAGGTGGGGTGCAGCGGAAACAGGTCGGGCGGGTCCTTGCGCATGTCCTGCTGCGGGGTGAGGGACACGTTGACCATCCAGTACACCGGGAACAGCATCAGCGCGGTGAGCAGGAGGCCGATCAGGGTGTAGCCGCGTGACTTCACGCTTCCTGCCTCCTCTGGACGCGGATGTACAGGAGGCCGAAGACCAGCGCGATGAGGATCAGGATGTCGCCGACCGCCGCACCGGGCCCGAATTTCGGCAGCAGCGTGCCGAAGCCCAGCTGGTACGACCAGGTGGCCAGGGTCGAGGAGGCGTCACCGGGACCGCCCTTGGTCATGATCCAGATCAGGTCGAACACCTTGAGCGTGTAGACCAGCCCCAGCAGCAGGGTGATCGCCGACACCGGGCGCAACAGCGGGAACGTGATCCGCCGGAACTGCTGCCAGGCGCCCGCCCCGTCCAGGGCCGCCGCCTCGTACAGCTCGCCGGGGATGTTCTGTAGCCCGCTGTAGAGGATGACCAGGTTGAAGGGGATGCCGATCCAGATGTTCGCGACGATCACCGCGGTCAGGGCCCAGTCCGGCGAGGTCAGCCAGCCGACCGGAGCGAGGCCGACGGTGCCGAGGAGGTGGTTCACCACTCCCGACTCGCTGTTGAACATCCACGACCAGGTCGACGCCGACACGATCAGCGGCAGCAGCCACGGGATCAGGAACAGCGCCCGCAGCACGGTGGACAGCCTGAAGTGCCGGTTGAAGAAGACCGCGAGGGCGAGTCCGATGACGTACTGGAAGGCGATCGACACGAAGGTGAAGACCATCGTGTGCCGCATCGCCGGTCCGAACGTCGGATCGTCCAGCACCGTACGGAAGTTGTCCCAGCCGGAGAACGGGGCGTCGCCGGCCACGAAGGACCGGACCGTGTAGTCGCGCAGGCTCAGGTCGAGGTTGCGGTACAGCGGGTAGACGTAGAAGGCGACGAGGTAGACGAGCAGGGGGAGGACGAAGACAAGCGTGGTCAGCCGGCGCCGAAGGGCGGGGGACATGCGGACTCCCGGGTGCGAACCGCCCCGACGGGGGTGCGGGACCGCATCGATGTGCGGCTCCGCAGCGACGGGGGTACCTCCCGGTTCGGGCGAGGCCGAGAACCGGGGGCGCGGCAGGCCCCCGCCGACCCGCGGACTGGCAGTCACCGGTCAGCCCTTGCGTGCCGCGGCCTGCGCGGTGTCCAGCGCGTCCTGCGGGCTCCTGCCGCCGGACAGCGCCGCCTGCACGGCCGTCCACATCGGCTGCGAGATCGTCGGGTACTTGGTGCCGAGACCACCGCTGGTGCGGCCGCGGGCCGCCGCGACCGCCGCCACCCACGGCTTCAACTCGGCGTTCTTCTTGACCTGTTCGGCCTGTACCGCCGCGGTGGGTGCCACGTACATCAGCGTGGTGTCGGTGGCCAGCAGGTTCGTCGCGCTGGTCAGACAGGTGACGATCTTCTTGCTGACGTCGTAGCGCGAAGAGTCCTTCTGCACGGGTACGGTGACGAACTCGCCGCCCGTCGGCACCGGCGCCGAACCACCCGTCCGGCCGGGGATGTTGACGACCCCGTACGGGAAGCCGGCCTTGTCGGCGTTGCCGAGCTGCCAGGTGCCGTTCTCGCTGAACGCGTAGTCCCCGGTGGCGAACTCCTGCCAGCTGGTGGTCTGGGTGTTCTGGAGCACGTCCTTGGGCGCGTACCCCGCGTCCACCCACTGCTTCCACAGCGTCAGCGCCGCGACTCCGCCGGCGGAGTCCAGCTTCGTCAGGTCGCCGCCCGCGCCCCAGAACCAGGGCAGGAACTGGAAGCTGCCCTCCTCGGTGTTGATCGCCGAGAAGGTGATCCCCTTCTTACCGGCCGCCTTGACCTTCTTCAGCGCGGCCGTGAGCGACGCCCAGTCCCTGACCGAGGCCGGGTCCACGCCGGCGGCGGAGAGGACCTTCTTGTTGTAGTAGAGCGCGAGGGTGTTGGCGCCGATCGGGACGCCGTAGGAGGCGCCGTCGATGGTGCCGGCGCCGATGACGTTCTTCTGGATCGACGCGGTGTCGAGCCCGAGGTCGCCGGTCTTGTTGAGGATCCCGGCCTCCACCAGCGTGGAGACGACCGGGTTGTCGACCAGCATCACGTCCGGTGCGTTGCCCTGCTGGGCGGCCAGCAGCGCCTTGTTGCCGAGGTCGGTGGTGTCGTACGCGGTCCGCTTGAGCTTCACCCCGGCCGCGGTGCCGCACGCGCTGACCCGCTTGCCCCAGTCCGAGGAGGCGTCGAACTGCGGGTACGGGTCCCAGAAGGTGTACGTGCCGCCGGCCGAGGACGACGATCCCGAGGAGCCGGAACCGCCACCGCAGGCGGTGAGGGGAAGCAGGGTCGCCACGGCGACGGCCAGGAGGGTACGGCGGGTGGGTATCACGGGGTGACCTCGTTGTCGTAGAGCGGGGTGTTTCAGGAGGTGGGGAGCCAGACGCGCATGCTGCCGTCCTCGCGGTTGGCCCAGACGTGGTACGGGATCGCGGTCAGCTCGACCGGTTCGCCGTCCGGTTCGCCGCCCGTGCCGGACGCCGAGGCGTACGGCCACCAGCCGCGGTCCGGGAGCCGGCGCCGGCGGCCCGCCGCCACCACGGTGGTGACGCCGCCGAGCAGGTCCGGGCGGTGCTTCACGGCGAGCGGACGGGACGGGTCGAGGACGATGTCGTCCAGCCCGCCGCCCGGGTGGTCCACCTGCTCCAGGCAGTGCACGAGCGGGCCGCGCTCGATCGCCACACAGCCGCGTACGGCGTCCACGCGGGGGTCGGCGGCGGTGAGCCGGGGTTCCAGACCGAGTTCGAGGACGACCCGGTCGCCCGGCTCCCAGGCGCGGGTGAGCCGCAGCCAGCCGTGGTCGACGGGGGCGTCGGACTGGTCGTACGCGTCGGCACCGGACCGCACCCGGAACTCGCGGCACCACTGCGGGATGCGCAGTGACAGCGTCCAGGGGCCGTCGGCGGTGGTCTCCTCGACGGTGAACGCGACCGTGCCGTGCCAGGGGTAGTCGGTCTCGGCGCGCACCCGCACCCGGTCGGTCGCGTACGTCCCGGTGACGAACTGGTGGACTTGCAGGCCCTGTTCGTCGCCCGACGCCAGGTAGTGCGGCAGGCTCGCCAGCAGCCGCATCACGTTGGGCGGGCAGCAGGCGCAACGGAACCAGCGGGTGCGGCGGGCCGACTGGTCGCCCCCGGAGTCGGTGTGGCCGTCGCGGACCTGGAGCGGGTTGACGTACAGCCAGCGCTCGCCGTCCAGCGAGACCCCGGCGAGGAAGCCGTTGAACAGGGTGCGCTCGATCAGGTCGGAGTAGCGGGCCTCGCCGGTGAGCAGGGCCAGCCGCCAGCTCCACTGCACCGAGGCGATCGCCGCACAGGTCTCGCAGTAGGCCCGCTCGTTGGGAAGTTCGTACGGATCGCCGAAGTCCTCCCGGTCGTGATGGGCGCCCAGACCGCCGGTGAGGTGTGTCTTGGTGGCCGTCATGGCTCGCCACAACCGCTCGCCCGCGGCGCGGAGTTCGTCGTCGCCGGTCTCCGTCGCCAGGTCCGCGGCGGCTGCCAGCAGGTACAACTGCCGTACCGCGTGGCCCTCGACGTTCGTCGCCGAGCGCAGCGGGACGCGGTCCTGGCAGTACGCCTCGCCGCCGAGCAGGCCGTGGCCGTGCCGGTCCACGAAGTAGCCGGCCAGGTCCAGGTAGCGGTGCTCGCCGGTCTCCCGGTACAGCTCCACCAGGGCGGTCTCCACCTCCGGGTGGCCGTCGATGCCGTCGATCGGCTTCCCGCTGCCGGGGAGGCCGAAGACCGAGTCGATGTGGTCGGCGAACCGCCGGGCCACGTCGAGGAGTTCGGGACGCCCGGTGGCCCGGTGGTGGGCCACGGCCGCCTGGATCAGGTGGCCCGCGCAGTACAGCTCGTGGCCCCAGCGCAGGTCCTGGTAGCGTGCGTCGCCCTTGACCAGCTGGAACCAGGTGTTGAGATACCCGTCGGGCTGCTGGGCGGCGGCCACCAGGGCGGCGATCCGTTCGACCTCGGCGGCCAGCGGTTCGCCGGAGTCCTCGGCGAGCTGCCAGGCGGCCGCCTCCAGCCACTTGTAGACGTCCGTGTCGACGAACGGGTACGCGCCCTGGAAATCGCCCTCGGCCCGGCCCGCCGCCAGCCGCAGGTTGTGCAGGTTCCCGGCGGACTCCAGCAGCTCCGGACCCTGCGGGAGGGAGACCCGGGCGTTGGTCGCGCGCCGGTCGTGCCAGAAGCCGCCGTCGATGGTGACGGCCGCCGGGCGCAGCGCGGTGCGGGCGCCGGGCGTGGGACGGACGGGGCCGGTGGGGAGGGGCAGGGCGGAAGGCGTGCGGGGCATGGCTCTCCGAGGTGGGGAGGGACTGGGTGCCGGGGCGCTGATACGAGATTCGAAATACCGAACACTGTCTGGAGCAACGGCCGCGATGCGGTACGGAACCGCGCCGCGATGCGGTACGGAACCGCGCCGCGATGTGATGCGGGACCGTGTTGCGATGCGATGCGGGACCGTGTTGCGCAACCGTTTTCTCGCCGAGAAGTACAGGGCAGTCGGGGGAGGGGGTCAAGGCGCCCGGCGCACTTTTTTCAAGTTGCCTGCGGAGGCTGGCGCTTGGCGCGAGCGCCTGCGACCATGTGGGGCGGCTCTGCCGTCGCAAGGCCGACGGTGCGAGCGAGAGACCGTCTAGGAAAAGGTTTGCTCGTGACCTCTGCTCCCGACTCCCCGCCCGTCGGCCGGGCCCGGCTCGCCGATGTCGCCGCCCTCGCCGGTGTCAGTGTCGGCACCGCGTCCAAGGCGCTGAACGGCGCGGGCCGGATGCGTCCGGAGACCCGGCAGCGGGTGCTGGACGCGGTGGAGGCGCTCGGGTTCCGGCCCAACCAGCACGCGCAGAGCCTGCACAGCGGCCGCAGTTGGACCGTCGGCCTGATGACGACGGACGGCATCGGCCGCTTCAGCACGCCGGTACTGCTCGGCGCCGAGGACGCGCTCGGGGCCGGCAAGATCTCCGTCCTGCTCTGCGACACCCGTGGCGACGCCATCCGCGAGCAGCACCACCTGCGCAACCTCACCGACCGGCGGGTGGACGGGGTCATCGTCGCAGGCCGCCGTACCGACCCCCGCCCGCCGCTGACCGGCATCGACCCGGCCATCCCCGTCGTCTACGCCCTCTCCCCGTCGGCCGACCCCGCCGACACCTCCGTCGTCACCGACGACCGCGGTGGCGCCCGGCTCGCCGTGGAGCACCTGCTCGCCACGGGCCGCACCCGGATCGCCCACGTCACCGGGCCCGAGCATCATCAGGCGGCCCGCGACCGGGCCCGGCACGCCGTCGAGCACCTGGCCGCGGCCGGACTGGAACCCGCGGCCGGGCGCGTGCACTTCGGGGAGTGGAGCGAGGCCTGGGGGCGGCGGGCCGCCGACGCCGTGCTGCGCACGGCCCCCCGCACGGACGCCGTCTTCTGCGGCAACGACCAGATCGCCCGGGGAGTGGCCGACGCGCTGCGCGAGCGTGGCAAGGACGTGCCGGGGGACATCGCCGTCGTCGGGTACGACAACTGGGACACCATGGCGCTCGCCTGCCGCCCGCCGCTCACCACCGTCGACATGAACCTGGCCGAGATCGGCCGGATCGCCGCACTGCGACTGCTCCAGGCCATCGACGCCGAGCCGGAACCGGGTGTGCACACGGTGCCGTGCCGGCTGGTGGTGCGCGAGTCCAGCTGAGGACAGGGGCCGCCGCCGTGGTCCGGGGTGTGGCGGCCGTCGGGCCGCACGGAACCTTCACTCCCCGGTGCCCGGTCCTCCTTGAGTAAGTCAATCAACTGACTTACATTCGGGAGGGTCGTGCAGACCCGAGCGGCCCCGTGGAGGCCCGACCATGTCCCATGCGCAGCCCCGGCCGGCAGTGGCAGGGGAGACCGCCGCGCCGCGCCCGAACGCCGTCGTCGCGGTGCTGGCCTTCGGCGGGATCGTGGTCTCGCTGATGCAGACCCTGGTGATCCCGATCGTGCCCGAACTGCCGAGGCTGCTCGACGCCTCGGCGTCCGACGCGGTCTGGGCCGTCACCGCCACCCTGCTCGCCGCCGCCGTGGCCACCCCCGTCATGGGACGCCTCGGCGACATGTACGGCAAACGGCTGATGCTGCTCACCAGCCTGGTCATGCTGGTCGCCGGTTCGGTCACGGCCGCGCTCAGCGACTCCCTCGTGCCGATGATCGTCGGCCGTGCGCTCCAGGGCCTGGCCTCCGGTGTGATCCCGCTCGGCATCAGCATCATGCGCGACGAACTCCCCGCCGAACGGCTGGGCTCCGCCACCGCGTTGATGAGCGCGTCGCTCGGTGTCGGCGGCGCCCTCGGTCTGCCCGCCGCCGCGCTGATCGCCGACCACTTCGACTGGCACGTCCTGTTCTGGACCTCGGCCGCCCTCGGTGTCGTCGCCGCACTGCTGGTACGGGCCCTGGTACCGGAGTCCAGGGTGCGTGCCGGCGGCCGCTTCGACCTGCCCGGCGCCCTCGGCATGGCGGCCGGCCTGGTCTGTCTGCTGCTCGGCATCTCCAAGGGCGCCGACTGGGGGTGGGGCAGCGGCACCACGCTCGGGCTGTTCGCCGCCGCCCTGGTGGTCCTGCTCGCCTGGGGCGGTTACGAACTGCGCACCCGCGAGCCCCTGGTCGACCTGCGCACCACCGCCCGCCGCCAGGTCCTGGTCACCAACCTCGCCTCGATCGCCTTCGGGTTCTCGATGTTCGCGATGTCCCTGGTGCTTCCCCAGCTCCTACAGTTGCCTGAGGCGACCGGCTATGGCCTGGGCAAGTCACTCCTGGACGCCGGCCTGGTGATGGCGCCGACCGGACTGGTGATGATGGCGACGGCCCCGCTGTCGGCCCTCGTCTCCAAGAACTTCGGCCCGAAGATCACCCTGATGTGCGGCGCGGTGATCGTGGCCGCCGGGTACGGGCTGAACATCGTGCTGATGGACGCCGTCTGGCAGCTGGTCCTCGTCTCCTGCGTCGTCGGCGCCGGCATCGGATTCGCCTACGGAGCGATGCCCGCGCTCATCATGGGCGCCGTCGACCCGCACGAGACGGCTGCCGCCAACAGCCTCAACACCCTGATGCGGTCCATCGGCACCTCGACCGCGAGCGCCGTCGCCGGCGTGATCCTGGCCCATATGACCATCCCCTTCGGCACCGCGGCGGTGCCCTCCGAGAACGGGTTCAAGGTGGTCATGGCGGTGGGTTCGGGCGCGGCGGTGCTGGCCCTGCTCGTGGCCGCGTTCATCCCACGCCGCAGGCGGACCGCCGCGGTCGCCCAGCCGGAACCGACGGCGGACCTGACGGTGGACCTGACGGCGGACCCTACGGCGGACCTGACGGTGGACCTGACGGCGGGCCCTACGGCGGACCTGACGGTGGACCCGACGGCGGGCCCTACGGCGGACCTGACGGTGGACCCGACGGCGGGCCCGACGGCCGGGGCGGCGGATTCGGCGGCGGGGACGGGTGTCGCCGTGCGGGGGCGGGTGCGTGGGGCCGACGGTGCCGGCGTCGGGCGGGCCGCCGTCACGCTCGTCTCCCTCGGCGGGCGCCAGCTCGGCCGCGCGGTCGCGGACGCCGAGGGCGGCTACCTGCTGCCGGCGCCCGGCGCGGGGACGTACGTCCTGATCGCCTCCGCCGACGGCTGCCGGCCGCGGGCCACCACCCTGGTGGTGAGCGCCGAACCGGTCGCGTACGACGTGCTGCTCACCGGCACCGGCCAACTCGCCGGACTGGTGCGGGCCGCCGACAGCGGCGCGCCGGTCGCCGGGGCGGTGGTGGTCGTGACCGACGTGCGCGGCGACGTGCTCGCCACCGTGCGCACCGACGGGCTCGGCGAGTTCACGGCCGGCGAGCTGGCGCCGGGCACCGTGACCCTCGCGGTCAGCTCACCCAAGCACCGGCCGCTCGCGCTCCCCGTGGAGCTGTCCGGGACCGGACTCACCCGCGTCGAGGCCGAGTTGCGGCCCGGCGCCCAGGTACGCGGCACGGTGCGCGCGGCGGCCGGTCCGCTGGGCGACGCCCGGGTCACCCTGGTGGACGCCGTCGGCAACGTCGTCGCCACGACCACCACCGGGGACGACGGCGCGTACGTCTTCCCGGATCTGGACACCGGCCAGTACACGGTCATCGCCACCGGTTACCCGCCGCAGGCCACCGCCGTGGACGTCGGCGGCACCGACGTCCACGATCACGACATCGAACTCGCGCATCCCGGCGGGCAGTCGCACGGGTGAAGGTCAGTCGTCCGTGGGCGGTCGGGCTGCCCACAGCCCGCGGACGTGTCCGAGGTGACGGGCCATCACCTCGCGTACGGCCCGTTCGTCGCGGGCCAGCAGGGCGTCCAGGAGTTCCAGGTGCTCCTCGGCGGAGGCGGTCAGCCGGCCGGCCCGCACCAGCGCCGTCAGACCGAACAGCCGCGAGCGGCGCCGCAGGTCCCGTACCACCTCCACCAGGTGGTCGTTGCCCGCCAGGGCCAGCAGCCCCAGGTGGAAGGCCAGGTCGGCCTCGACGTAGGCGATCAGGTCGCCCTTCCGGGCCGAGGCGACGATCTCCTGGGCCACCGGTCGCAGCGCCTCCAGGTCCTCGGGGCCGGCGGTGGCCGCAAGGCCCACGGTGGTCGGTGTCTCGATCAGGGACCGGACGTGGGTGTACTCGTCCAGCTGCTTCTCGGAGACGGCGGTGACCCGGAACCCCTTGTTCGGGACGATCTCGACCATCCCCTCCTTCGCGAGCTCCAGCACGGCCTCGCGCACCGGGGTCGCGGAGACGCCTAGACGGGGCGCCAGGCCAGGCGCCGAGTACACCTCGCCGGGCCGCAGTTCACCCGCGATCAGCGCGGCGCGCAGGACGTCCACGACCCGTTCCCGGTAGTTGGGTCTCCGGCCGCCCAGCGAGGGGATGGCGGGGGCGGAAGAGGTGCTGGGCCGGTCGGCCATGGTGGAACTCCTGGTGGCGGTACAGGGACGTCAGAGCACGAAGCCGGCCGGGAACGGATCGGTGGGATCCAGCAGGTACTGCGCGGTGCCGGTGATCCAGGCGCGGCCGGTGAAGCTGGGCAGGACGGCGGGGCGGCCGGCGACCTCGGTGGTGCCGAGGAGCCGGCCGGTGAACCGGGTGCCGATGAAGGACTCGTTCACGAACTCGGTGTGCAGGGGGAGTTCGCTGCGGGCGTGCAGCTGGGCCATGCGCGCGCTGGTGCCGGTGCCGCACGGGGAGCGGTCGAACCAGCCCGGGTGGATGGCCATGGCGTGCCGGGAGCTGCGGGCCGTCGCGCCGGGGGCGAGCAGGTGGACGTGGTGACAGCCGTGGATCGACGGGTCCTCGGGGTGCACCGGCTCCGCCTCGGCGTTGATCGCCGCCATCAGCGACAGCCCGGCGGCCAGGATGTCGTCCTTGCGGGCCCGGTCGAAGGGCAGGCCGAACTCGTCCAGCGGCAGGATGGCGTAGAAGTTGCCGCCGTAGGCGAGGTCGTAGGTCACCGTCCGCCCGTCCGCGAGGGTGATCCTGCGGTCGAGGCCGACGGCGAAGGACGGCACGTTGCGGAGGGTGACGTTCGTCGCGGCGCCCTCCTCCACCGCCACCTCGGCGACGACGAGACCGGCCGGGGTGTCGAGCCGGATGGTGGTCACCGGCTCGACCACCTCCACCATGCCGGTCTCCACGAGTACGGTCGCCACCCCGATCGTGCCGTGCCCGCACATCGGCAGGTAGCCGGAGACCTCGATGTAGACCACACCCCAGTCGCAGTCCGGCCGGGTCGGCGGTTGCAGGACGGCCCCGCTCATCGCCGAGTGCCCGCGCGGCTCGTTCATCAGCAACTGCTTGATGTCGTCGCGGTGTTCACGGAAGTACAGCCGCCGCTCGTTCATGGTCGCGCCGGGGATCGTCCCGATCCCGCCGGTGATCACGCGGGTGGGCATGCCCTCGGTGTGCGAGTCGACGGCGTGCAGGACGAGTTTGCTGCGCATGACACTCCTGGTGGTCGCTCCGCGTGGTCTTTTCGGCGTGGCCCCTCGCGTGGTCGTCCCGGCGGGGCGGGGGTTCATGTCAGTCCGGACGCCAGGGCCTTCTCGGTGGCCGCGCGGACGACGGCCTCCTGCTCGGGCAGCAGCGGCACCCGCGGCGGACGGCAGGCGCCCCCGTGACGGCCGGCGATGTCCATGGACAACTTGATGGCCTGCACGAACTCGACCCGCGAGTCCCAGCGCAGCAGCGGGTGCAACTGCTCGTACAGCCGCTTGGCCGTGTCCAGGTCCCCGCGCACCGCCGCGTGGTACAGCTCGACGGTCGACGCGGGCAGCGCGTTGGGGTAGCCCGCCACCCAGCCTTTGGCCCCCGCGACCGCCAGCTCCAGCAGGACGTCGTCCGCGCCGATCAACAGGTCCAGTTCCGGAGCGAGTTCGGCCAGCCGCCAGGCACGGCGGACGTCACCGGAGAACTCCTTGACGGCATGGACGTACCCCTCGCCGTGCAGTCTGGCGAGCAGTTCCGGGACGAGATCGACCTTGGTGTCGACGGGGTTGTTGTACGCCACCACCGGCACGCCCGCCTTCGCGACCTCCGCGTAGTGCGCCAGGACCGAACGCTCGTCGGCCCGGTAGGCGTTGGGCGGCAGCAGCATCACGGCCCCGCAGCCGGCGTCGCGGGCCTGTTCCGCCCACCGCCGGGCCTCGGCCGAGCCGTACGCGGCGACGCCGGGCATGACCCGGGCGCCGCCGACCGCGGCCACGGCGGTCGCCACCACCTCGGCGCGCTCCTCGGGGGTGAGCACCTGGTACTCGCCGAGCGAGCCGTTCGGCACTACGCCGTCACAGCCGTTCTCGACCAGCCAGGCGCAGTGCTCGGCGTACCGGTCGTGGTCGACGGAGAGATCGTCGCGCAGCGGGAGGGCGGTGGCGACGAGGACACCGCGCCAGGGGCGGGACTGGGGGTCGGGGGTCATCAGGCTCCTCGGGCTCCTCGGAGGGGATGTGTCATGTCACCGTGCGTCGTGCTGTTCATCCGGGTGTGCGTCACGGCCGTCACGGCCGTCGTGGCCGTCGGCCTGCCGTTCCTCGTCCTCGTTTTCGTCCTCGCCGGCGCGGGCGAGCACCCCGAGCGGCACCGGCCGCGCGAACGGCCTGCGGGCCGCCGTCTCCGGGCACCCGGCGAGCCCGGCGACCGCCGTCCCGCACATACGGCCCTGGCACCAGCCCATCCCGGCCCGGGTCAGCAGCTTGACGGTCCGTACGTCCCCCGCGCCCAGGTCGGTCACGGCCTGCCGGACCGCCCCGCCGGTGACCTCCTCGCACCGGCAGACGACCGTGCCGTCCGTGACCAGGTCGGCCCAGTGCGCGGGCGGTGCGTAGATCCCGTCCAGCGCCGCCGTGAACCTCCGCAGCCCCGCCCGGCTGCCGGCCGCCGCCGCCCAGCCGTGCGGCTCGGGCACCGCACCCGACAGCCGGGCGGCGGCCGAGCGTCCCGCGATGTGGCCCTCCGCCAGGGCGAGGGCCGCGCCGCCGATCCCGGTCGCCTCGCCCGCCGCCCACACCCCCGGTACGTCGGTGCGCTGCTCGTCGTCCACGTGCACGGCGACACCGTCGACGCGGCAGCCGAGGCCCTGGGCGAGATCGGTGTGCGGCAGCATGCCGTGCCCGACGGCCAGCGTGTCGCAGTCGATGCGCCGCCGGGTGCCCGGCCGTACCCGGCCGTCCGTGTCGAGCGCGGCGACGGTCACGGCCGTCAGCCGGTCGTCGCCGTGGGCCTCGACGACGGTGTGGCGGACCAGGGTCCGCACCCGGTGCCGTAGCAACCCGGCCGCGTACCGGGCGGCCTCGGCGAGTTTCGCGGGCTGGGCGGCCAGCGGCGCGGGCCGTCGTACGAGGGCCCGCGGGTCGGCGGACTCCACCAGCGCCGCCACCCGCGCGCCCGCCGCGGCGAGCCCGGTCGCGACGGGCAGCAGCAGCGGCCCGGTACCGGCGACGACGACGGTACGGCCGGGCAGCACCAGCCCGCCCTTGAGCATGGCCTGGGCACCGCCCGCGGTGACGACCCCGGGGAGCGTCCAGCCGGGGAACGGCAGTACCTTCTCGTAGCCGCCGGTCGCGAGCAGCACCCCGTCGGCACGGACCTCGACGGGCCGCTCCTGCTCCGGCCCGAGCAGCGCGTGCACGGTGAAGCCGGCCCGCCGCCGCCGCGCGAACCACACGTGATGGTCGCGGAGATGGGTCACGTGCCCGGCCGAGACGTACCGGTCCAGCCCCGCGCGCAGCCGCTCCCAGCCGCGTCGGCTGTGGCGCGGTGTCCGCGGGCGGCGGGCCCCGAGTCCGGCGGCCGGCTGCCGGTAGAACTGGCCGCCCGCCTCGGGTGCCGCGTCGATCAGGGTGACGCGCAGACCGTGCCGGGCGGCGGCCAGGGTGGCGGCGAGTCCCGCCGGACCCGCGCCGATCACGGCGAGGTGGGGACGCTCAGTCATGATGGCCGGTGCCCTCCTGGGTACGGATGGCGTCACCCGGGCGCAGCGGCACCAGGCAGGCCCGTTGGTTGGGGCGGTCGTTGACGGTGACCAGGCAGTCGAAGCAGACGCCGATCCCGCAGAGGACACCTCGGGGGCGGCCCTCGCCGCGGGTGGTCCGCCAGGACCTGACACCGGCCGCCCAGAGCGCCGCCGCGACCGTCTGGCCGGGCAGTGCCTCGATCTCGCGGCCGTCGAAGGTGACGGCGAAGGCGGGACCCGGGCGGGCCCCGGCCCACTCCAGGGGGTTCACACGGCCTCCTCGGTGAAACGCTCGGGAGCGAACGGAGTCAGGTCCAGTTCCGGGGCCTGGCCGCTGAGCACCCGGGCGATCAACTGCCCCGTGCCGGTGGCGAGTCCGATGCCCGCGCCCTCGTGTCCGCAGGCGTGGAGGAGCCCGGGGGCGCGGAGGTCGGGGCCGATGGCGGGGAGGTGGTCCGGCAGGTACGGGCGGAAGCCCAGGTAGGCGCGTACGGCCCGGACGTCGGACAGGAAGGGGAACAGCCGGGTGGCGCCCGCCGCCAGCGCCCGGACCACCGGCAGTGCGAACGACCGGTCGAAACCGACGCGTTCCCGGCTCGCCCCGATCAGGACCGGCCCGGCCGCGGTGCCCTCGACGACCGGCGAGGTCTGAAGGGCGGCCGAGTCGCTGGCCACGTCGGCCACGTAGTCGGCGGCGTACACCTTGTGCCGTACCCGGCGTGGCAGCGGCTCGGTGACCAGCACGAAACCGCGCCGGGGGAGCACGGGCAGCCGCACACCGGCGAGCGCGGCCAGTTCGCCGCCCCAGGTCCCGGCCGCGTTCACCACGGCCGGGGCGTGCAGGTCGCCGCGGTCGGTGCGGACCCCGCGCACGGCGCCGTCGGCACCGCGCAGTACCCCCGTCACCGTCCGGCCCGCCGACAGCCGGGCGCCCGAGACCCGCAGCAGATGCGCGGCGGCCAGCGTCGGCATCACCTGCGCGTCCTGCGGATAGAAGAAGCCGCCCGCCAGGCCGGGTGCCAGGTACGGCTCCAGGTCCCGGAGCCGGTCCGCGTCGACCGCCTCGGCCCGTACCCCGGCGGCCCGTTGACCGTCCGCGAGGCGGTCGAGGGCGGCCAGCTCCGCGGCCGCGGCGGCGACCACCACCCCGCCCTTGGCCTCGTACTCGAACAGGTCGCCCAGGTCGTCGGCCAGCTCCGTCCACAACCTGGCGGACAGCAGGGCGAGTTCCAGCTCGGGCCCCGGCTCCTTGTCGGAGACGAGCAGGTTGCCCTCGCCGGCGCCGGTGGTACCGCCGGCCACCGGACCGCGGTCCACCACGATCACGTCGAGCCCCGCCCGGGACGCGTACAGGGCGCACGCCGCGCCCACCATGCCCGCCCCGACGATCACGACATCGCAGGTCAGTCGCATGCTCACGACAGTAATATGTCACATGGCACCGGCCGGGGGAACACCTACGGTGGCGGATGCCGGCGTGACCGAGGAGGCAGAACCGGCCGGGAAGCCCACCCCGAAGCGGGCTCCGCTACGGCCCTGTCGAATTCCCGCGCCTGCCGGGGGAGTTGCTGCTGCCCGCGTCGGCCGCGCCGCTCGTCCGAATGGCGCTCCCGGCTTGACAGGAAGACGATGGAGTGGTGGGGCGCGGCCACCGGGCGGCGGAGGCCGGCCCCGGCCGTGGTGAGCGGCCGGAAGGGAGGACACCGTCATGCTGGAGATCAAGACGGTCGACAAGCCGGACGAGCGGCGTGACTTCCCTCGCGGCCACCTCGAAGCCGTGCACATGACCGGCCTGGACTTCGCCGTCGCCACCTTCGAGCCGGGCTGGCGCTGGACGGAGTCGGTGGGACCGATCGCGGGCACCCCGACCTGCATGGTCCACCACAACGGATTCGTGGTGCAGGGCCGGATGCACCTGGTCATGGACGACGGCGGCGAGGGCGAGGTCGGCCCCGGAGACGTCTTCGTCTGCCCGCCGGGGCACGATGCCTGGGTCGTGGGCGACGAACAGGTGATCGTGTACGACTTCGCCGGCGGCATGGCGACGGACTACGCGAAGGCCAAGGAGGGCTGAGGGCCGGCCCCGGGGTGCCGTCACCACGTGCGGTGACGGCACCCCGTTCCGTGCGCTACACCGGCAGCAGTCGTGCGATCAGTCCGCTCAACTGCCGGGCCGTCCGGCACTCGTGCATCTCCACCAGCTCCGCGTAGTCGGGCGCCGCCGAGTCGCCGGTGCCCCACAGCGAGCGCTGCTCGGGGTTCAGCCAGTAGACGCGGCGCGCCTGCCCGGCGACCCGGCGGACGGCCGCGAGGTTCGGGTCGAGGTTGTTGGTGCGGGCGTCGCCGAGTACGAACACGGTGGTGCGCGGGCCCACCGCGGCGCCGTACCGTTCGGCGAACTCGCCCAGCGCCATGCCGTAGTCGCTGCTGCCGTGCCAGCCGGTGAGCGTCGCCTCGGCGCGGATCCGGGCGCCGAGCCCCTCGGGGTCGGCCCGGCCGTGCTCCAGCAGGCCGGTCACCTCGTCGATCCGGTTGACGAAGGCGAACACCCGGACCTTGCTGAACTGGTCGTGCAGCGCCTGCACCAGCAGCATCGTGAAGTCCGAGAACCCCGACACCGAGCCGGAGACGTCGCACAGCAGCACCAGCTCGGGGCGGACCGGCCGGCGTCGGCGCAGCACCGGCCGCATCGGCACCCCGCCGGTGGACAGCGAGCCGCGCAGGGTGCGCCGCAGGTCGATCGTGCCCCGAGCGGCCCGGCGGCGGCGTGCGGCCAGCCGGGTCGCCAGCTTGCGGGCCAGCGGCTGCACGGCCCTGCGCAGTTCGGTGAGTTGGTCCCGTCCGGCGAACAGGAAGTCCACCCGGTCGGCGCTCGGCGCCACCGCCCGCCGGGCGATCTCGTCCCGCCCGCGCCGCTCCGCCACCCGCCGCCTGGCCTCCGCCGCGACCATGCCCCGGAACGCCTCGATCCGCCGCCTGATCTCGTCGTCCAGCAGCCGGTCCGCGAACCCCGCGCCGTTCCCGCCCCGTGCCCGGATGTCCGCCCGCACCCGGGCCAGCAGCGTCTGCGGCCGCAGCCGGTCCAGCGTCTGGTACGACGACCAGCCGTCGGAGCCCGGTGAACTCCCGTACCCGCCGAAGCCGTCCACGGCCTGTGCCGCCAACTGCCGCAGCAGCGCGGTGTCGTCGTCGGCGAGCGCGTCCGCGAGCCGTTCCCGCAGCTCGTCCCGGTCGCCGGACCCGTCGCCGGACCCGTCGCCGGGGCCGCCGACCCCGCGCGGGAAGTAGAGGTCGAAGACCTGGTCGAACACGGCCCGTTGACCGGTGCCGTGCAGCAGGGTCGCGGCCAGCCCCTCGCGCAGCGGCTCCCGTTCGGCCAGGCCCAGCGCCTCGACCGCGCGGGCCGCGTCCACCGTCTCGCCGGTCCCGACCCGCACCCCGTGCGCCCGCAGCGCCCCGACCAGCCCCGTGAGCCGGTCCGCCAGGTCGGCGAGGGGACCGGCCGGCGCGCTCACAGCGCGTCCAGGTCCAGCTTGGCGGCCGCCTTCTGGATGTCGTCCTGGTGCTTGAGGATCACGCCGAGGGAGTCCCGTACCACCTGTTCGTCCAGCGTGTCGGCGCCCAGCGCGAGCAGGGTCCGCGCCCAGTCGATGGTCTCCGCGACCGACGGCACCTTGCGCAGGTCCATCGCGCGCAGTGCCCCGACCACCCGGACGACGGACTCGGCCAGCGTCTCGGTCAGGGCGGGCACCTTCAGGCGCACGATCCGCCGCTCCAGCTCCTCGTCCGGGAACCCGATGTGCAGGAACAGGCAGCGGCGGCGCAGCGCCTCGGACAGCTCACGGCTGGCGTTGGAGGTGAGGACCACGAAGGGGCGGCGGGCCGCCGTGACCGTACCCAGCTCCGGGACCGTCACCTGGAAGTCGCTGAGCACCTCCAGGAGCAGGCCCTCCACCTCGACGTCGGCCTTGTCGGTCTCGTCGATCAGCAGCACCTTGGGGTCGTCACCCCGGATCGCGGTGAGCAGCGGACGGGGGAGCAGGAACTCCTCGCTGAAGATGTCGGTGCGGGTGTCGTCCCAGCTCTCGTCCCGGCCCGCGCTGATGCGCAGCAGCTGCTTGGCGTGGTTCCACTCGTACAGCGCGCGGGACTCGTCCACGCCCTCGTAGCACTGCAACCGGACCAGCCGCGCCCCGGCGACCTCGGCCACGGCCTTGGCCAGTTCGGTCTTGCCGACCCCGGCGGGGCCCTCGACGAGCAGCGGTTTGCCCAGCCGGTCGGCCAGGAAGACGGTGGTGGCCACCGCGGGGGAGGCGAGGTAGCCCGTCTCCGCGAGGCGCGTGGAGACGTCGTCGACGGAAGTGAACAACGGGGCCTCCGGCTGAGGGGCGAGCACTGACCTCACTATCTAAGCGCTTGTTCACATGACCCGCCACCCTGTATACCGATCGGTTTCCCAACTCCGCTCCGCGCGGTACCCTCGGCCACATGGCCACCACCGCCAAGGCGTCCCCCCGCGACCGGCTGCTCGACGCCGCCGCCCAGCTCTTCTACCGCGACGGCGTCTCCATCGGCGTCGAGGCACTGTGCAGGTCGGCCGGGGTCTCCAAGCGCTCGATGTACCAGCTCTTCGAGAGCAACGACGAGATGCTGGCCGCCAGCCTGGAGCGCCGCAGGGCCTGGTACGAGGCCCAGCTCACGCCGCCGGACAGCGCGTCGGACACGCCCCGCGAGCGGATCCTGTACGTCTTCCGGCGGCTGGAGCAGGCCTCCGCCGCCCCCGACTACCGCGGCTGCCCGTACCTCGCCGTCCTCGTCGAGCTGAAGGACACCGAGCATCCGGCGAGCGCGGTGGCCCGGGACGTCAAGGACCACCTGGAGAGCGGCTTCCGCACCCAGGCCGAGCGGGGCGGCGCCCGGGACCCGCGACTGCTCGCCCGGCAGCTGATGCTGGTCTTCGACGGGGCCGGCGCCCGCGCCGGCGCACGCATCGAGACCCTGGCCGACGGCCTGGCCACCGGCACGGTGACCGCCCTGATGGACGCGGCCGGCATGAAGTAGCCCCGGGGCCGGCCCCGGACGGATCACCACAACGCGCCGAGCCGGTCGCCCGTCCGGTGCAATGGACGCGTGACCGCGCCCCCGAACGACTGCCTCGCGCGCAACGAGTGGATCTGCGGCGCCTACCTCTCCAGCCGCCGGCAGATCCTGCTCGACGCCGTCGGCCAGCACCTGAAACTCACCGTGGTCTCGGTGGTCATCGCGCTGCTCGTCGCCGTACCGCTGGCCGTACTGGCCCGCCGCCGGCGCTGGGCGGCCGGACCCGTCCTCGGGGTCACCACGATCCTGTACACCATCCCGTCCCTGGCGATGTTCTCCCTGCTACTGCCCCTGTACGGCCTCTCGGCCACCCTCGTCGTCGCCGGCCTGGTGCTCTACTCGCTCACCCTGCTGGTCCGGAACCTCCTCGCGGGCCTGCGCGCCGTCCCCGAGGAGATCCGGCAGGCCGCCCGCGGCCTCGGCTACGGCCCGGTCCGGCTGCTGCTCACCGTCGAGTTCCCGCTCGCCCTGCCCGCCGCGATGGCAGGGCTGCGCATCGCCACCGTCTCCGCGGTCTCCCTGGTCACCGTCGGGGCGATCGTCGGCTTCGGCGGGCTCGGCAACCTGATCTACGCCGGTATGAACACCTACTTCAAGGCCCAGGTACTGACCGCGTCCGTGCTGTGCGTGGCCATCGCCGTCCTGGCCGACCTGCTGCTGCTCGGCGTGCAGTGGCTGCTCACCCCCTGGACCCGGGCGGCCCGCCGATGACGACGCTCGCCGACGCCTGGTCCTGGCTCACCGACGCCGCGCACTGGGCGGGCGACGACGGCATCGGCAACCGGCTGCTCCAGCACCTCGTCCTGACCGTCGTCTGTCTGCTCGTCAGCTGCCTGATCGCCCTCCCGGTCGCCCTGGTCCTCGGTCACCTCGGCAGGGGCGGCGCGCTCGCCGTGAACATCTCCAACGTGGGCCGCGCCGTCCCCACCTTCGCCGTCCTGGTCCTGCTCCTGCTCACCCCGGTCGGACGCTGGGGCGAGGGCCCCACCGTGGTGGCCCTGGTGCTGTTCGCCGTACCGCCCCTGCTCACCAACGCCTACGTCGGGATGCGCGAGGTCGACCGGAGCGTCGTACGGGCCGCCCGGGGGATGGGGATGACCGGCCGGCAACTGCTGCTGCGCGTGGAACTGCCCCTCGCCCTGCCCATGATCCTCACCGGGGTGCGGCTCGCCGCCGTGCAACTCGTCGCCACCGCCACCATCGCGGCGCTCGCGGGCGGCGGCGGACTCGGCCGGATCATCACGGCCGGCTTCAACCTGGCCAGCACCCCCATGGTGGTCGCCGGAGCGATCCTGGTCGCCGCGTTCGCGCTGGTCGTGGAGGGCGTCTTCGAGATCGCCGAACGGCTCGCCCCGGTGTGGGCACGGGGCTCGCGGTGAGATGCCGCACGGCGGCACCGGCCGCGCTGCTGCTCGTCCTCACCGCCTGCGCCACCGGCCCTTCCCTGGAGACCCGCGGCGAGGTCACCGCACCTCCGGGCGACATCCGGCACCTGACCGTGGGATCCGCCGGATTCACCGAGAGCGACCTGCTCGCCCAGATGTACGCGCAGCTGCTGAACCAGGCGGGCTACCGGACCTCCCTCCTCACCGTCGCCAACCGGGAGCTCTACGAACCGGCCCTGGAATCCGGCCAGATCGACGTCGTCCCGGAGTACGCGGCCACCTTCGCCGACTGGCTCAACGCCAGGACCAACGGCCCGGACGCGCCGCCCGCCGGCTCACCGGACCTCGCCACCACCATGAAGGCGCTGCGCCGCCTCGCCACCCCGCGAGGTCTCACCGTCCTCGCCCCGGGGAGGGCCGTCGACCAGAACGCCTTCGCGGTGACCGCCGCCTACGCCCGCCGGTACCACCTGAGAACCCTGAGCGACCTCGGTGCCTCGGGACTGAAGGTACGGCTCGCGGCGGGCGACGAGTGCGTGCAACGGCCGTACTGCGCGCCGGGGCTGAAGAAGGTGTACGGCATCGACATCACCGGCGTCGACCCCAAGGGCGTCGGGACCACGCAGGCCAAGCGGGCCGTGCAGAACGGACAGGACCAGATGGTGCTGACCACGACCACGGACGCCACCCTCGGCCGGTTCGGCCTGGTCCTCCTCGCCGACGACCGGCACCTACAGAACGCCGACTACGTCGTCCCGGTCGTCAACCGGTCACGGGCCGGCGGCGAGCGGGTGACCAAGGCGCTCGGCAGGCTCAACGACGTTCTCACCACCGCCGATCTGGCCGCCATGAACCAGCAGGTCGACAGCTGGCGGCGACTCGCCTCGGACGTCGCCCGGACCTACCTGAAGGACAAGGGCCTGGTGAAGTGAGGTCCGGTCCCGGCGAAGTGAGGTCCGGTCCCGGCGAAGTGAGGTCCGGTCCCGGCGAAGTGAGGTCCGGGGCCTGTCGGTCCGGGGCCGTTGTCAGTGGCGGCCGGTACGTTGCGGGGCATGGGGATCTATCTGGTGAGTGTCAGCGCGGGGGACTGGTTCGGCACGACCGAGGCCGAGGCGGAGGACGACGGCGAGGGCGGCCACGGCGCCCTCGCCGCGGCGCTCGACGCGGAATTGGCACGCCGCGGTCTCGCGCCGTACACGTCGGTGCCCGAGCGGACCGCCCTGGTGCGCGGCTCCGGGCAGTCGTTCGAGGAGAAGCTGGCGGCGCCCATGGACGGGTTCGGCGGGCTGTGCCGGGAGCACCTGTCGGAGCGCGAGTCGGGGCTGCTGCTGACCTGGTCGGTGCTGGTGCCGCTGCCGCTCGACGAGTCACTGCGGCTGCCCGTCCGGTCCCCCTACGCCGACGAGACGACGGTCGCCGGCGCACCCCAGGTGCTCGCCCTCGCCGAGCGGATGGCCGAGGCGATCCGGCTGCCCCTGGACGTGATACCGGAGGCCTGCGACAACCTTGACCTGACCATGTGGTTCCTGGAGGGCGAGGCCGAGGAGGCGGCCGCCTCCCGCCCCGGGCCATGGGCCGAGGACCTGGACGCCGCCTTCTACGTCGCGCTGTACCTGCGGGCCGCCCAGCACTCACTGCGCCGCGGCTGCCCGATGACGTACTCCTGACGCCACCCCGGCCGGGGCCCGTCAGGCGCCGGACACCGAGTCGAACGGCACCTGCCCCCGCGAAATCCCGCGCGCGTCCGCGTCCACCGAGCGGCGCAGCGCCTCGTGCAGCCTGGCCGGGGTGAGCACACCGAGGAACCGCGAGCCGTCCAGGACGGCGACCCACCCGGCGTCGTGCTGGAGCATCACCCCGAACGCCTGCTTCAGCGGGGCGCCGACCGGTACCCAGGAGGTCATCCGGTGGGCGAGCGCGCGGACCGGGCCGCCCGCCGCCAACTCGTCCAGACCGACCCAGCCGTGCAGGTCGCCGTCCGCGTCGAGCACCACGGCCCACCGGGCGCCCAGGCCGCGCATCCGCGCGGCGGCACCCCCGGCGGACTCGTCCAGCCGGACCACCGGCGGCTGCTCCAGGTCGTCCGGCTCGACGGCGGTCACCGACAGCCGCTTGAGCCCACGGTCGGCGCCCACGAACTCGGCGACGTACGGCGTGGCGGGGGTGCCGAGCACCGCGCCGGGCGTGTCGAACTGCTCGATGCGCCCCTGCCCGTACACCGCGATCCGGTCACCGAGCCGCACCGCCTCCTCGATGTCGTGCGTGACCAGCAGCACCGTCTTGCGCACCGCGGCCTGCATCCGCAGGAACTCGTCCTGCAACTGCGCCCGCACCACCGGGTCGACCGCGCCGAACGGCTCGTCCATCAGCAGTACCGGCGGATCGGCGGCCAGCGCCCGCGCCACGCCGACCCGCTGCCGCTGACCGCCGGAGAGCTGGTCGGGGTAGCGCGCCCCGTACGTCCCGGGGTCCAGGCCCACCAGATCCAGCAACTCGGCCGCGCGGGCCCGGGCCTTCGCCCGTCTCCAGCCGAGCAGAGCCGGGACGGTGGCGGTGTTGTCGAGGATCGTGCGGTGCGGGAACAGCCCCACCTGCTGGATGACGTAGCCGATCCGGCGCCGCAGCCGCACCGGGTCGACCGTGGCGACGTCCTCGCCGTCGACGAGGATCCGGCCCGAGGTCGGTTCGATGAGCCGGTTCACCATCATCATCGTGGTGGTCTTGCCGCAGCCGGACGGGCCGACGAGCGTCACGAGCTCACCCTCGGCCACCTCGAAGGAGAGGCCGTCCACGGCGGTCGTGCCGTCCGGATACCGCTTGGAGACCTGCTCGAACCGGATCATGCTCCTCACGCTAGCCGCGGCCGTTCCGGGACGCTCGGCTCCGTTTTTGAAAAGTTTCAACCCGATCTTCCGATGGCCTTCCGTCCCCTGGCCGGATCCCACGGGTGTCGGAGGCTGTGAAAAATTGTCCCTGTTCCCTCCGTCGACACGTGTCACAAGGGCAACTATCTTCATCCGTCGATCGATCTGAATCGATACAACTCCGACCGGCCGAAGGGATGACGGCATGACAGACGGAGTATCCAGGGACGATCACGACGGAGTCCGGCGCAGGACCCTGCTCACCACCGCGCTCGGGGCCGTCCCGGTGCTGAGGGCAGGCAGCCCCGGCCCGGCCGCCGCCGCTGCCCCGGCCGCCGGTGACGCCGTGACCGGGCTGACGGTCGAGCACCGCACCGACCCGCTCGGCGTGGATGCACAGCGCCCGCGCTTCGGCTGGCGCACCGCCTCCCCGGTCCGCGGCCGCCGCCAGACGGCCTACCGGATCCGGGTCACCGAAGCGGGCGCGCCCGTCTGGGACAGCGGCCGGGTCCCCTCGGCCGACTCCGTCGCCGTACCGTACGGCGGCCCGGACCTCACCGCCGCCACCCGCTACGACTGGACGGTGACGGTCTGGCACGAGGACGGCCGCGCCACCACCTCCCGCCCGGCCCGCTTCGAGACCGGACTGCTGAGCACCGACGGTGTCACCGGCTGGGACGGCGCCCGCTGGATCGGTATGGCGGGCAAGCGTCCGGGCAGCGCGGGCGCCCCGCTGCTGCGCCGCCAGACCGCCCTCACCGGCCGCACGGTGGTCGCGGCCCGGCTCTACGTCTCGGCCCTCGGCGTCTACACCGCCCACGTCAACGGACGGCGGGTCACCGTGCCCCAAGGAGACGGCAGAACAACCGAGTTGCTGGCCCCCGGCTGGACCAACTACGACAGCCGGATCAGCTACCTCAGCTATGACGTCACCCACCTGGTCGCGGGCGAACGGCAGGTCACCCTGGCCGCCGTGCTCGGCAACGGCTGGTACAACAGCCGGGTCTCGGACGGCAGCACCTACTACTCCGCGGACGGTAACTCCCTCGCCCTCAAAGCCAAGTTGCTGATCCGGTACACCGACGGCAGCACCCAGTCCGTCGTCACCGAACCGGTCGACGCCTGGCGCGCCACCGACACCGGCCCCTACCGCGCCGACGACATCTACGACGGCCAGACCTACGACGCCCGCCGGGACCTGCCCGGCTGGACCGCGAACGGCTTCGACACCTCAGGCTGGTCGGCCGTCGAACCCAGCGCGTACCCGGCGCGGTTCCCCGACGCGCAACTCGTCGCCTACCCGGGGGAGAGCGCCCGGCTGATGCCCGAGTGGGACCGCAGGCCGCGCTCCGTCACCGTGTACACCGGCGTGACCGGCGACGGCAGGGGGCGGATCGTCGTCGACCCCGCCCGGACCGTCACCGACCCGGCGCAGGCGGCCACCGCCACCGTCACCCTCGCCCCCGGCGACACCGCGGTCTTCGACCTGGGGCAGAACATGGTCGGCGTCCCCCGCTACACGCTGCGCGGCCCGGCCGGCACCGAAGTCACCTTCCGTTTCGGCGAGATGCTCAACGACTCCAGCGCGGGCGCCGACGGCCCGGCCGGCTCCCTGTACCGGGCCAACCTGCGCACCGCGAAGGCCACCAGCACCTACGTCCTCAAGGGTGACCCGGGCGGCGAGACCCACGAGGACTCGCTGACTTTCTACGGTTTCCGCTACGCCTCCGTCACCGCCACCGAGCAGATCACCGTCACCTCCCTCACCGGCCGGGTCGCCACCTCCGCGATCCGCGACACCGGGGCGATCGGCACCGACGACGACACCGTCAACCAGCTGATCAGCAACGTGCGCTGGGGCCAGCGCGGCAACTACTTCTGGGTCCCCACCGACTGTCCCCAGCGGGACGAACGGCTCGGCTGGACCGGCGACACCCAGCTTTTCGCGGGCACCGGCCTCTACAACGCCGACGCGGTCAACTTCCTCAGCCACTTCACCGACAACCTCAACGACTCCCAGCGGATCTACGGCCTGGACGGCGCCCAGTTCACCTGGGTCGCGCCCGGCAACCGCTACAACCAGCCGGTGGCGGCGAGCGGCTGGGCCGACTGCGGGGTGGTCGTGCCCTGGACGGTCTGGCAGATGTCCGGCGACCGCACGGTCATCGACCGCTGCTGGCCGGCGATGACGAAGTACCTGGACTGGATCCAGCGCAGGACCGGCGACACCTACGCGGGGCAGGGCGCCGTCTTCGGCGACTGGCTCGCCTTCCAGATCACCAGCACCCAGCTGATGAGCGACGTCTACTACGGCCACAGCACCCGCCTGATGGCCGACATGGCCCGCGCCACCGGCCGCACCGACGAAGCCGACGCCTACGAGCGGCTGTTCGCCCACATCAAGCGGGCGTTCATCACCAAGTACCTGGCCACCGACACCTCCACCGGCGACCTCACGCTCCGCTCCAGCCTCGGCGACCCGCCGCCCTGGACCCCCGGCAACAGCGCGGGCAGGACCGAGGACAACGCCCAGACCGCCCTGCTCTGGGTCCTCAGACTCGGCTTCTACGACACCGAGGCGCAGCGCCGCCAATTGGTCACCCTGCTCGCCGCCAACATCGGCAACGACGCGGCCTACAAGGCGGCCCACCCCGACAGCACCCGCGTCGACTACGCCGAGAACACCCTCTCCGTCGGCTTCCTGGGCGTGAACGTCCTCGCCCCCGTCCTCACCGACGAGGGCCACGCCGACCTCGCCTACCGGCTCCTCCACCAGGACGCCATGCCGTCCTGGCTGTTCTCGGTGAAGAACGGCGCCACCACGGTCTGGGAGCGCTGGAACTCCTACTCCGCGGCCGACGGCTTCGGACCGGTCGAGATGAACTCCTTCAACCACTACTCCTACGGCGCCATCATGGAGTGGATGTACGAGTCCATGGCGGGCATCGCCAAGGACCCGGCCCATCCCGGATTCAAGCACTTCCTGCTCCGGCCGCACTTCGACCCGACCGGGAAGATCACCCAGGTCTCCGGCTCGCACCAGTCGCCGTACGGTGAGATCGTCAGCGCGTGGCGGGTGACGGACCGCCGACTCGCCTACCGGGCCGTGGTACCAGCGAACAGCACCGCCACCCTGCGCATCCCCACGGCCGACCCGGGGACCGTCCGCGAGGGCCGCACCCCGCTCTCCCGGGTGCCCGGCGTGACCTACCAGGGGTACGCGGACGGCGTCGCGTCGTACGAACTACCTTCCGGTCACTTCGAGTTGCTGACGTCGCTCGGCTGATCGCGGCTGACGAGCAGCACTTCCAGGGTGCGCGGGCCGTGCACCCCCTCGACCCGGTCCAGCTCGATGTCACTGGTGGCCGAAGGGCCGGAGATCCAGGTCAACGGGCGTGCCGGGTCGAGGCGTTCGAGGGCCTGGGGCACGGAGGAGACGACCTGGTCCGGAACCCGGACGACACAGATGTGATGGTCGGGGACGAGGGTGATGCGGCGGCGGCCCTGGTCGGGGCCGCCGTCCAGGACGATGGTGCCGGTCTCGGCGATCGCCACCGCGCAGCCGGTGACGACGCTGCCGACCCGGTCGAGCTCGTACGGAGTGCTCTCCGCGCGGTCGGGGACCTGCTCGGCGTCGGTCGCCGCCAGCCACCCCGGCGCGAGACCCGCCGGCACGACCACGGTCCCCGAACCGCGCTCGGCGATCAACCGCCCTAGCACTGCGGCGAGTTCGGCCTCCGTGCAGCGGTGCACGAGCGCCCGGTAGTCGGCG
>NZ_LBMU02000035.1 GCF_001005085.2 Streptomyces humi | reverse complement strand
GGCGGAGGGGGTGGTGTCGGGGAAGGGAGCGGGGGCGGGGGTACAACCATTTTGGGGGTCGGGGGTCTGAACAGGCACAACACAACTGCGCTAGCTACCGGGGGGTAGGCATGCGACGGATAGGTATGGCACTGGCCGCGATGATGCTGGCGGGCGGTGGGATGTTGGCCGGTACGGTTCCGGCGGTGGCCGCGCCGGCGGCCGTGGACTGTGCCGTGACGTGGGGAAGCCTCGACAAGAGCGGTGACTCCGTCACCAACAGGCGGCTGGTCGACGTGCGGGCCGGGCAGCACGAGTGCTACGACCGGCTGGTGTTCGACGGGCAGGGCACGGGGGCCGACCCCATCGGGTACAGCGTGCGGTACGTCGACGTCCTGCACCAGGACCCGTCCGACGTCGTGGTTCCGATCAAGGGCGGCGCCATTCTCGAGATCTCGCTGTTCTCCTCGCGCTACGACCCGGCGACCGGGCAGCCCTACCCGTCGCTTCCCGCCGTCGACGTCACCGGGTACCGGACCTTCCGGGAGTTCAAGGTCACGGGTGGCTCCGAGGGCTACACCCAGGCGGGCCTGGGCGTCCGTGCCCGGCTGCCGTTCCGGGTCTTCCAGACGGCCAACCACCTCGTGGTGGACGTGGCCCATACCTGGTGAGGCCGTGGTGCTGTCGGGGGCGCCCGACGTGAGTGTCCAGCGCCCCCGGGCACCTTCCTGGGCTACTGCTCCATGACGCCGGGGCCGATCTCCACCGTCGGCGGGACCGCTTCGGCCGGGCGGCGGTCGGCGGTTCGCGGGCGGGGTACGCCGATGCCGGCGGCGGCGATCGTCTGGCGGGTGGGCAGCGGGAAGAGACGGGTCACCCGGGCGGTCGTCCCGGCCGTCTCCCACTCCTCCAGCAGGACCCGCGTCCGCTGCTCGCCCAGCCGGCGTCCGGTCTGGCGGTGGACGGCCAGCGCGCGACGGGCGAAGTCCTGGGCCTCGGGACCGCCCGGCAGGTGCGTGCGGGCCAGGATCAGCAGGCTGTCGGCCTCCGACATCCGGTAGTGGTGGGTCACCGCCAACTGAAGTGCCTGGTAGGCGTAGTCGCGCGCGGCGTCCGGGCGGCCCAGCGCCTCGGCCGTGGCCGCGGTCGCCACCAGGGCTCTGCTGTGCCAGCCCGGGTTCCCCGACTCGTCCGCCAGGACCACCGCCGCGAGGTGTTCCTCCATGTTCCGGTCGACCGTGGCCAGGACGCTGCGTGCCAGCCAGCTCCAGCGCGGTGCCTTCAGACCCTGCGCCAGGCGCCACGCCTGCTCCGCGCACTCGCGCGCCGCCACCGGCCGGCCGGCGTCCAGGTGGACCGTGGCCAGCTCGCTGCGGACCGCCGACTCCAGGTCGGTGTCGCCGAACTGCCCCAGGGTGACCAGCGCCCGCGAGTACAGCGCGCCGGCCTCCTCCACATCCCCCAGGGCGTGCTTCGCGAGCGCCAGGTTGACCAGGACGTACGGCTCCTGGTTCCGCGCGCCCGCCGCCGTGGCCAGTTCCAGCGCCCGGTACCGGACGCGCAGTGAGTCGGTCAGGCGGCCCAGTTCGAAGTACACCTCGCCGAGCCGCGACAGCGTGACCACCGTGCCGGCGGTGCCGCGGTCCGACGGCGCCGCGGGCAGCACCGACTCCAGGCGGCCCGCCGCCTCGTCGAGGTGCCCGGTGAAGATCAGGATCTGTGCGATGAAGTTCTCGCAGCCGTCGATGCCGTGGCGGTGGTCGATGGCCCGCGCGATCGACAGGGCCGACTTGAAGCACCGCATCGCCTTCGCGTAGTCGTTCACGCTCAGGTTCGCGTGCGCCAGGCTGTACCAGCCGCTGAACCGGGCCTCCGCGTTGCCCAGGCGTTCGGCGGCCGTGATGGCGGCGTTGGCGGCGTCGATCCAGTCGCCCACGTTCATCCGGCTGGCGAAATAGGGACGCAGACCGTCGGCGATCCGCCAGGTGTGGGTGCCGATCGGGTCGTCGTGCAGGGCCGCGATCAGGTTCGGGATCTCGTTGTCGAACCAGGCCAGCGCCTCGGCAGCGGTGTCGAAGTCGGCGTCCGGGGAGTGTTCCGCGCCGGACAGCCTGGCGTATCCGGGGTACGCCAGGGTCTGCGCCGCGAGCGTGCGTTCCAGGTACCAGCGGGTCAGCCGGCCCCGGGCCCGCTCCCGTTCCGGCGCGGAGTCCTCCGCCTCGGCGCGTGCCCGTGCGTACAGGCGGGTCAGGTCGTGGAGGGCGAAGCGGTCCGCCGCCGACTGGCCGATCAGGTGGGCGTCCAGCAGCCGGTCCACCAGCCGGCCGGCCTCGGCCCGGCTCAGACCGGCCAGCACCGCGGCCGCCGCCACCGTGAAGTCGGGACCGGGGGAGAGCCCGAGCCGGCGGAACAGGCGCCGGGTGTCGGGGTCCAGTGCGTCGTACGACTGCCCGAGGACGGTCTGCATCGTGCTGTCGCTGTCGCCGGGGGTCTGGAGCGCGGTGAGCCGGTTGCCGTCGAGCAGGTCCCTGATGTGGTCGGCGATCGACGCCGGCGGATGGTTGGCGATGTTGGCCGCGGCGATGCTCAGCGCCAGCGGTATCCGCCCGCACGCCTCGGCCAGGCTGTGGACCGCGTCCGGCTCGGCGCGCAGCCGCTCGGTGCCGAGCATGCGCTCCAGCAACTGCTCGGCCTCCTGCGGCGACATCGGTCCGACCGCCACCTGACGCGCCCCGTCCCGCACCACCAGGCCGGTCAGCCGGAAGCGGCTGGTGATCAGGGTCGCCGAGCCCGGACCGGTGGTCAGCAGGGGGCGGACCTGGTCGACGGAGCGCGCGTTGTCCAGCAGCACCAGCAGGCGCTTGTCGGCGACCGTCGACCGGTACAGGTCGATGAGCTCGTCCGACTCGGCCGGGATGGCGTCCCGGGGCAGACCCAGTGAGCGCAGCGCGCGGGCGATCGTACGGGCCGGGGTCATCGCGCGTTGAGTGTCGTGGCCATGCAGATTGATGTAGAGCTGGCCGTCGGGGAAGCGGTCGGCCATGGTGCGGCCCCAGTGCACGGCCAGCGTCGTCTTGCCGACGCCGGCCGGACCGACCACCGCGACCGTGCCCGGGGCCCCGTCGTCGGACAGGTTCCCGGCCAGGAAGGCGTCCAGCTGGTCGAGCAGGTCCCGGCGGCCCACCAGCGGTGGCGTCGAGGGCAGTTGCATCGGCACCGGGGGCGCCGGGGGCGCCGGGGGTGCGGCGGCCGGGGCGTCGGGCGGCGCGCCGTCCGACGGGGCGTCCGCGGCGGGTGCGGGTGCGGGCGCGGGTGCGAGCGCGGGTTCGGGCTCGGGGAGGACGTGCACCGGCTCGGCCTGCGGGGCCGGGGCCGGGGTCAGGACGTCCAGCGAGGGATCGGCCCGCAGGATCGCCAGTTCCATGTCGGTGAACCGGCGGCCCGGGGTGAGCCCCTGCTGCTCGGCCAGCAACGAGCGCAGCTCGCGCGCCTGTTCCAGCGCCGCGGTCTGCCGGCCCGAGCGGTACAGCGCGAGCATCAGCTTCGCGCGCAGGGTCTCGTGCAGGGGGTGTGCCGCGACCAGCGGCATCAGGTCGTCGATGAGCGCGCCGTGGTGGCCCTCGCCGATCTCCAGGTCCGCCAGTTCCTCGTACGCGGTCAGGCGCAGGCTGGTCAGCTGGGTCTGCGCCGACTCGGCGTAGCTGACAGCGATGTCGGCCAGCGGTGTGCCCCGCCACAGCGCGAGCGCCTCGCGGATCAGGCGCACCGCGGAACGGGTGTCGCCGCGCGCGGCCTCCTGGCGGGCCCGGGCCATGCCGCTCCGGAAGACGTCGAGATCGAGTTCGCCGTCGTCGACGGTGATCGAGTATCCGGGGGCCCGGCTCTCGACCGGGATCCTGGCTCCGGCGTCCCGGCACGCCCGGCGCAGCGCCGCGATGTCGGCCTGGATCTGTGAGCGGGCCGTCTGCGGTTCCGAGCCGCCCCACAGCGCGTCGATCAACTGCCCTGTGGAGACGACGTGGTTGGCGTGCAGCAGCAGATAGCCCAGGACCGCCCGGCAGCGCGGTCTCTTCACCACCAGCGGTATGTCGTCGAAGTCGATCCCGACCGGTCCTAGTAATGTGTAGCGCATCGCCGTCAGTAACCCCCGTAAGCCGGGGTCACCCGCCGGGGTCGCCGGCCGGCGCGCCCGGCGTGCGTCAGCTGCCGTTCGCCTGCGTGTGCCCAGTCACCATTGCATGCTGATCGACTTGCAGTCGAGACCCGCATTGCGGACGCATGGCAGGTGCATAAGGCCACTTCGATAGCGTCTTGGGTGAATTGCGAAACCTGTCTGCACAGGCGCGGCGGCTGTTTTCGGAAACGGACTGGAAACGGCGGCGGCATCCGCGAAAAGCATGAATTCGGTGAGAAACGTGCAACACGCAAATGCCTTGTCTCCGGCGGGAGTCGGGTGACAGGCAGGGGACGGGTGGGCGACGGGCGGTCCTCGACGGCCGTGGGTGTGCCGGGAGTCGAGGGCCGCCCGGTCGTGGGGCGGTTCAGGGGGTCGACGGGCCGGGTGTCTCCGTGGGGACCGGCACGGTGGAGGCGAGCGGTGCGGTCTCGGCGGGCGTGGTGGTCTCCGGTTCGCCGACGATGCCGATGGTGCCGTCGGGGAGGCGCTGGACCGAGCGGACACCGGGCGACAGGTTCAGCAGCAGGCAGGGGGTGCCGATGACGGCCGCCGCCACCAGCAGCGTCGTACGCATTCCGAGGAAGTGGGCGACCGGAGCGGCGGCGGCGTACCCGGCGGGCATGGCGATCAGCGAGATCATCCAGTCCAGCGAGCTGACGCGGGCCAGTATCTCCTCGGGGAACAGCTGCTGTTGCGTGGTCGCCAGCACCTCGCCGACGAGCGAGGTCATGACGAAGGCCACGGCCACACCGAGGGCGATGACGAACAGCGGGGCGGGCGGGGCGAGCAGCGCCAGCGGCAGGATGCCGAGCATCGCGGCCGCGTTCGTGACGACCAGCGGGCGGCGCGGCCGGTAGTGCAGGGCGGCCAGCCCGCCGACGATGGAGCCCACCGAACCGGTGATCATGATCACGCTCCAGGCGGTGGCCCCGCCGTGGCCGTCCTGCATCACGACCGGGCCCAGGACGAAGAAGAACGCTATCGCGAAGTTCCACACGCCCCAGCAGAGCAGGTTGGCCAGATACCAGCGGCGCTCGGCCACCGCCTGCCAGCCGTCGCGCAGATCGGCGAAGAAGTGCTGCTTCTCGGAGCGTTGCGCCTGCCGGTGCAGGTGCATGCGGGAGACCAGCACGAAACTCAGCAGGAAGCTGACGGCGTTGACGAGGATCGCGGTGCCCGGACTGGAGACCGCCAGCAGCAGCGCGGCGAGGGCCGGGCCGAGCACCTTGGTGGTGCTGTCGGTCAGGCCGAGCAGGGCGTTCGCCGGTTGCAGATGCTCACTGCCGATGAGCTCGGGCAGGACCGCCCGGGACGCCGGCGTGAAGAAGGCCATGGCCATGCCGGCGATGGTGTAGGTGACGGCGAACTGCCAGACCGCCGCCTGGTGCAGGAAGATCATCACGGCGAGCAGGCCGTAGCAGACCGCCTGGATGGCGTCGGTCGCCATCAGCACCAGCTTGCGGGACAGCCGGTCCGCCCAGACGCCGCCGACCGGCAGCATCGCCACCTGGCCGACCGCGTGGCAGGTCAGCACCGTGCCGACGTCCAGGGCGCTGCCACCCGAGCGGAGGATGGCGAAGACCACGGTGACCGGTATCAGGGCGTTGCCCAGGGCGGAGATGCTGCGTGCGGTCCACAGGAGTTGGTAGGGGCGCTCCCGTAACGCGCTCAACGACTTCGGCATGGATATGGGCATGGGCGGCACGCTCTCCTTGGTCGGTACGCAACCGTTGCATTTGATCTCGATGTCTACAAGGTCTCCTGGCCGCGGCCGGAACCGACGGCGCTGCTCAACGGCCGGATTCGGCCCTTCTCGGCGACGGTTCCCACGGGCCGACGGCGTACTGGTCGTTCCCGTACAGGACGGTCGCCGGCCCGTCGTTGACCTGGGTCCACCGGGCGGTGCCCGCGATCAGGGTGTGGTCCAGGAGCGACACCGTCTCCCGCACGGCGCAGACCACGCTGACCGAGGCCCCGGTCAGTACGGGCACGCCGTCCACCCGGTGCCAGGGCACTCCCGCGAACCGCTCCGCCGGGGTGCCCGAGGCGAACTGGGCCACGAGCGCGCGGTCCGCCCAGGACAGCACGTTCACCGCGAACCGTCCCTCCGACCGGATGCGGGCCAGCGTGCGGCTCGCGGTGTCCAGGGACAGCAGCACACTGGGCGGGTCCACGGACAGTGACATGACGGCGTTGGCGGTACAGCCGACGGGCCCGGTCGTGGTGATGACCGTGACACCGGTCGGCAGGCGGGAGATGGCGTGACGGTAGTCCTCGGCGGAGACGCTCAGACGGCTCGGCACGCGGTCCTCGGTCTGCATCGCGTTCCTTTCGGCTGGGCGGCGGCTATCCGCGCCGGCCGGCGATCATGGCGGCCGCGGTCTGTCGGTCGATCTTTCCGTTGACGTTCAGGGGCAGTTCGTCGAAGACGGTCACGTCCCGCGGGACCATGTACTCGGGCACGCGGGAGCGCAGGTCCGACAGGAGCTGTTCAGGCCGGGGGTCGGGGCCCGTGCAGATCGCCTCCAGGTACAGGTCGCCGAGCGGGTCCGGCAGCGCGACCACGATCGCGTCACGCACCCCCGGCCGCTCGCGCAACAGGGCCTCGATCTCGCCCAGTTCGATCCGGTAGCCGCAGACCTTCACCTGCTGGTCCATACGTCCCAGGTGAACCAGCAGGCCGTCCTGCCGGGCGACCCGGTCACCGGTGCGGTACCAGTGGTCGGCGGTGACCGGGGTGTCCCCGGAGTGCGGGACCGAGGTGCCGGTGGCGCCGTCGTGCAGCAGGAACCGGCCCGCGTCGTTCCGCGGGTCCAGGTAACCGGGGAACCGCTGGGGGCCGCGGACCACCAGTTCGCCGTCGTCGGCGGGCCGGCCTTCCGCGTCGAGCACCAAGTGGGCGAGGCCTGGGTACAGTTCGCCGACGGGTACGGTGCCGTTGGCCGGGCGGGGCCACTCGGCCACCTCCCGCGGCAGCCTGAACTCGGCGCAGCTGATGGTGAGTTCGGTGGGACCGTAGAGATTCTCCAGCGTGCTGTGCGGTGCCGCCGCGGCCCACGCCTCGGCCTGCTGCAACGTCAGGGGTTCACCGCAGAACAGACTCCACCGCAGGGCCGGCAGGGACCCCGGGCGCAGCGCCCGCATCCGGCGCGCGAACGACACCAGGGACGGCACCGAGAACCAGTGGGTGAGCTCCGCCTCCGCCGCCCACCGCACCGGCGCCAGCAGGTCGCGCCGGGTGGGCACGACCAGGGTGGCGCCGCTGCCCCAGGCGGCGAACATGTCGAACACCGAGAGGTCGAAGGTGAGATCGAAGGTCTGGGACAGCCGGCTCCCCGGCCCCAGCTCGTAGCGCGGTACGACGTGTGAGAGGTACGCGCTGACATTGGAGTGCCGGATGGGCACGCCCTTGGGGGTGCCCGTCGAACCGGAGGTGAAGAGCACGTAGGCGATGCTGTCGGGACCGGCCGGGCCGGGCGCGGGGACGCCGTCGCCGTCGCCGTCCGCCGCCGTCGGGGTGAGCGTCAGGGGCACGACCGGGACCGGCAGGTCGACGGCCGTCGACGCACTGTCGGTCGGCTCGGCGAGGACGAGGTCGAGGTCGCCGGCGGCCACGATCGCGGCGTTCCGGGCGGCCGGGAACGCAGGGTTGAGCGGGACCACCGTGCTGCCCAGGAGCTGCACCGCGAGATAGCCGGCGTAGGCCGGGACACTGCGCTCGGCCAGCAGCCCCACCCGCCGCGGCACCCCGCCGGCCGCGGCGAGCAGCCGCGCGGCCGTGCGCCCGGCCGCGTCGTGGAGCTCCCGGTAGGTCAGGCGGTCCGCCCCGACCTCCAGGGCCACCCGGTCGGGGAACTCCGCGACGGAGGCGGCGAACCACTCGTACAGAGTCTGTTTCACGGTCATCCTTCACTGGGGGCGACGGGGCTCGACTTCTCGGTGGCGCGGATCAGGTCGGTGAACGCCTCCTCGACCAGACCGGTCCGCGGCCGGCCGCGCGCCGCGGACATGGCCGCGATGCGCAGGATCTTCGGGATCTCCTGCCAGGCCGCGGTCTCGGCGGCGGCCGTCTCCGGATCCAGCAGGCCGTCGGAGACCAGGACCGCGTTGCGGTGCGCGTAATGGCGTGCGGCGGCCCACATGTCGTCCGTGTGGCGGGCGGCCGCCGCCGGATCCGCGACCAGCGCCGCGAGGATGTGGGACAGCACCGGCACCGGCTCGAACAGCCACCGGCCGTCGTCCGGCGCGTCGTCCGGCCGCCGCCGCGCGGCCGCGTGGCCGGGCTCGGTGCGCACGAGCCAGCGGTAGTGGTCCATGGGCGGTACGGGGACGGCGTCGCCGAGGACCAGGCGGTCCCGGTGGAGCACCTCGGGGCCGTACCCCTCGACCGGTGTCAGGGCCCGCGCGAGGTCCGCGTCGTCCAGCAGGCCCGCGAACGGCCGCTGTTCGCCGTGCGGGGTGAGCGCGGCGAAGGGGTCGGCGACCTGCCAGCCGTCGTCGCGCCGGCCGTGGACCAGGATCCAGTGCGGGGCCGCGGCCCGGCCGTACCCCGGCGCCCACGCGAGATGCTCCGTGTTCGCGACGGCCAGTACCCGGCCCCGGGCAGCCAGTTCGGCGAGCAGCCCCTCGCGGGCCGCCGCCCAGTCGGCGGCGCCCCGGTAGGCCAGCTCCCGGCCGTCCGCGTCGATGTCGACGCGGGTGTGGTGGGAGAACGCCAGACCGTGCGCGGGCAGGTCGGTGCGCACCGCCAGCCGGGTCGCCGTGGCGAAACGGTGGGGGACGGCGGGGTCCTCGGCTGCCAGATAACCGACCAGGCCGGTCGTGTAGCAGCTCAACTGGGGCGGTTTCGCCAGGGTGTCAGGCACGTCGGCACTCCAGGTCGGCGGGCGGGGCGTCGGTCCGGACCCGGCTGTCGGGGTCCTCACGGGCGGTGAAGGCGCAGCTGAGCGGGATCGGAGAGGTGTCGCGCAGACTGGCCCACCGGTACCGGCCCCAGCGGCCGTACCGGCGGCCGGGCGGCACGGCGATCGCCCAGGGGCGGCCGGCGAGACCGGTGCCGGCCGCCTTCACGCACGACTCCTGGACGGTCCACACCCAGGCGAGTTCGCGGGCCCGTTCCGGTGCCGGCAGCCGCTCCAGTGGTGCGGCGTGCTCCCGCAGCAGGCGCCGGAGCATGCCGTCGGACGGTCCGTCGGGCGGGAGTTGTACGTCGACGCCGACCCGGCGGCCGGGTGCCAGGGCGGCGGCGCTGAGGCCGCCGTCGTGGGAGATGCTCACGCCGACGTCCGGATGACCGACCAGTCCGGGGCGCCCCCACGCGTCGGGGCGGACCGCGCTGTCCGCGAGGTCCGGGCGCACCTCGCGGATGAGCCGGCGCAGGGTGGCCCGGCCCGCCAGGAACTCCGCGGCCCGCCAGGGCGGAAACCCCGCGGCCTGGTCGAGATCGTCTTGGTGCGGCTCCAACGAGTCGGCCGCGTGGCGGAGTTGCATCGGGTCGGCTGTGTGGTGGGATCGCAGCGGGTCGGCCGCGTGGCGGAGTTGCATCGCGTCGGCTGTGTGGTGGGATCGCATCGGGTCGGCTGTGTGGTGGAGTTGCATCGGGTCGGCCGCGTGGCGGAGTTGCATCGGGTCGGCTGTGTGGTGGAGTTGCAGCGGGTCGGCCGCGAGGTGGAGTGCCACCGGGTCGGCCGGCTGGTGGGCCGCCTGGTGGAGTTCCGCCGGGTTCGCCGCCGGGTGCAGGTCCGCCGGGTTCGCCGTCGTCGGGTCACGGCGGCACAGGACCCACACGCCGTCCGCGACCTCGTACCGTCCGTCGGGCTTCCCGGTCGCCGGCGGTGGGTTCGTCGGCCGTGCGGCCGGTTCCGGCGGGGTCATGCGCGCAGCTCCGTCAGGAGCTGGTCGGACAGGTCGGCCACGCCGGCCAGCATCAGCTCGGTGACACCCCCGCCGATCCCGAGGACGCCGGCCTCCGCGCGGATCCGCTGGGCACCGCCCTCGGCGAAGCCGTCCGCTCCCTGCAACTGGGCGCAGCGGGCGAGCACGGTGTCGACGGTCAGTCCGACCGCGGACTTCAGCACGGCACCGGCGGACAGGTTCTGCCCCCGGACGGCCGTCTCCGCGAGGCTCTCGCACAGCGCGCGCAGTTGGGCGACGCGTACCAGGCACTCCGCGAAGCCCTGCCGGACGGCGGCGTTGTGCCACAGCGGCACCCCCTCGACGGTCCGCCGGAGAAGGCGGTCGCGGGTGTCCGCGAGCACCCGGCCGGTGAGCGCGACGGCCCACTGCGCCCCGGCGAGCCGCTCGGTGCTCATGTGCCGGGCGAACACCGCCATGCCCCGGCCGTGCCGCCCGACCAGGTGGCCGGCGGGCAGCCGCACCGAGTCGAACCCGACGTGCCCGGTCGCCGAGTTCGTGAGCAGGTCGGTCGCCGCGGCGCGCACGCGCACGCCCGCCGCCGCGGCCGGCACCAGGACCCAGCTGAAGTCGGTGAAGTGCCGGCCCGGCCGGTGCCGGGCCAGGACCAGCAGGTACTCGGCGGTGCAGGCGTTGGTCACCCAGCGCTTGCCGCCGTGGACCACCAGCTCGTCCCCCTCGACCCGCACCTCGGTGCCGAGCCCGCTGAGATCGGAGCCCGCGGCCGCCTCGTCGGTGGCGGCCAGCGCCACCTGCGCGGTTCCGGCCAACACCAGCTCACGGGCGGCCGCGACCGGCGAAGGCGCGGCTGACGAAAGCGGCGACGGCGACGGAGCGGTCGGTGAAGCCGCGGCTGACGAAGGCGACGACGGCGACGGAGCGGTCGGTGAAGGCGTGGCCGGGGCGGGGCTGCCGGAGCCGAGGACCGGTAGTGCGCTGGCCGCCTGCACCAGCACGCTGAGCGTCGCCCCGTTGTCCCCGCGGGCGTCGACGGCCGCCAGCAGCGCCCCCAGCCGGGCCGGGTCCGCGACCGGACCCAGGGCGTTGCCGCCGTCGTACAACGCGCGCAGGGCGCCGGCCGCGCCGAGCGCCCGCCACACGGCGGTCGCCGGAGCGCCGGGCCGGACGTCCGCCAGCGCTTGCGAGACCAGCGAGCGGTAGCCGGCCGGCGACGTCTCCGGGGGAGCGGATGCCAGGTCAGACAAACCGCACCTCGGGGTCGAGAAGGGCGAGCTTGCCGTCGGCCAGGTGCAGGCGGTCGTTGCTGTAGTTCAGGGACGCCGACCGCAGGTCCCGCAGCGCGTGTTCGAGACGGGTCGGGGAGCCCTTGAGGTAGCCGTGCCGCATCCCGACCGCCTCGATGAGGCCGTCCACGGCCGCGTAGCACTCCTCGGCGGCCGTGATCTTGAGCGCGTTCAGCTGGAGCTGGATCCTCGGCAGGCTCAGGTCGGCGCTCCGGCTGACGGTCCGCTCCGTCCGCGTGAGCAGGGCGTGCACCGTGTCCAGGCGCCTGCGGGCCTCGGACAGCCTGGTCAGCAGCAGCTCGGAGCCGAGGTCGACCCGGCCGCGGTTCTCCGGCGAGCGCAGCATCCGCAGCACCCGCGAGAGCGCGCCCGCGGCGGTGCCCAGCCAGGACGCCGACCAGCCCAGGTGCGCGAGCGGGCCGAACACCGAGGTGACGACGGACCGGAAGCCGCCCTGCGCGCCGACCACGTGGTGCTCCGGCACGCTGCCGCGCAGCCGCAGCGCGACGCTGTGGCTGGCCCGCATCCCGAGCGGCTGCCAGTCACCGGTCTGCTCCACGGAGAGCTGGTCGCGGTGCGCGTAGACGAGCGACACCTGGCTCGGCGACGTGGCGTCCGGCGCGAGCATGGTGACCAGGAAGCCGTCGGCGTGCGCGCCGCCGGTGACGATGGGCGCGAACCGGTCCACGGCCAGTTCGTCGCCGGTCGCGTCGAGGGCCGCCCCGGCGGTGAGCAGGTGGCCGCCCTTGCCGGCCTCGGTGGTGACCGACGCGAGGTAGCTCTTGCCACCCGCGACCTGGGGCAGCAGCTCGGCGCGCAGCCGCTCCGTGCCGTGGCTCACCACCGCCGCGACCTGCTGGCAGTGCATGGCGAAGATCATCGCCACGGACATGTCGGTACGGCCGAGCGTCGTGCACGCCTCGACCAGGTCCCGGACGCCGCCGCCGAGCCCGCCGTATCCGGCCGGCACCAGCAGGCCCAACAGCCCGGTGCGGCGCATCTCGTCCAGCGCCTCGACGGGGAAGACGGCGTCACGGTCGGTCCGGTCCAGGTGCGCGGCGGACACGGCGGCGACCCGGTCGGTCAGCTCGGCCAGCCGGCCCGGCGCCGGCGGATCCGCGACGGCCGCGGATCCGGCTGCGATCGCGTTCATGTGCGCTCCTTGCTTCGGCGGGCGTGGCGGGTCATCGGAGGTTCGCCGTCCGGTCCGCTTCCGAGGCCGTCAGGTCTGCGTCCGAGGCCGTCAGGTCTGCGTCCGGGACCGTCAGGTCCGTGTCCGAGGCCGCGCTGATGACGTTCCAGAGGCTGCCCGCGGTGGCGAAGGTGGCGTCGTTCATGTCCTCGTCGGGCAGTACCACGGCGAAGGTGTCCTCGATGGCGAAGAGCAGTTCGATGGCCTGCATCGAGTCCAGACCGTGCTCCCGGAGCGAGGTCTCGGGGGTGATCTCCTGGTCGCCGAGGAACTTGAGGAAAGGGGTGAGCAGGTCGACGAAGCGGGGGTCCATCAGTTCACTCCAGAGGTGGGATCGGACGCTGCGGGAACAGGGGCACGGGTCAGTGACACCCGGGTCGTCACCGGGGCGGTGCCGGGCCGGTCGCTGTCGACCACGGCCTCCACGGGCAGCGGGTGGCCGAGGAAACCGATCAGGCTGGCGTGCAGCCCGTAGGCGCCGACGTTGGGCACGGCGACCAGATCGCCCGGGCGGAGAGCGGGCAGCTTCGCACCGCGGGCCCAGGTGTCGAGCGGGGTGCACAGCGGCCCCACCACGATGGCGTCCAGCTCGGGGGCCGGGTCGGGACCGGCGGCGGCGCGCACCACGTGCGGCGCGAGCACCGGCAGCCGGCGCAGGCCGGACATCCCGCCGAGATGGTGGATGCCGGAGGCGAGCACGACGACGTCCCGGCCCTGCGAGCGTTTCACGTCCAGGACGGGGGTCATCAGCGTGCCGGCGGTGCCGACGAGGTAGCGGCCCGACTCGAACACCACCTCAGGACCGCCGTCCCGCCAACCGGGTAGCTCCGCGTCGAAGAGCTCCCGCAGCCGGGGGCGGAGCGCGGTGAGGTCGACGGCCTCGCCCTCCTTGGCGAACGGCGCGCCGAACCCGCCGCCCAGGTCCAGGACGCGCACCCGCACGCCGTGTTCGGCGAGCAGCCCGGTCAGCCGCCGGGCGGTGTCCAGGGAGCGCCGGAACTGCCCGTACAGGGAGTCGACGTCGGTCAGGTTGGTGCCCATGTACAGGTGCAGGCCCACGACTTCGGCCCTGGGCCGGTTCGCGAACCGTTCCGGCTCGGCCGTCACCCAGCCCGTGTCCGCGCCGAACTGCGAGGCGACACCGGTCATGACCAGACCCTGGCCGGGTACCGGCTGGTCGTCGTTGACCCGCAGCAGACAGCGGGCCGTCACGTCGCACGCCGCCGCGATCCGGTCCAACTGCTCGATCGCGTAAGGCGAGTCGACGGAGAACAGCCGCACACCGCGGACGAGGGCGTCCCGGACCTCGGCGTCGCTCTTGCCCGGCCCCGTGTACAGCGCGTCGGCGGGATCCCAGCCCGCGCCGAGCGCGGCGTCCAGTTCACCGGACGAGCAGACCTCCGGCCGCGCGCCGGCCGCGCGCAGCGTGCTCAGCAGCGCCGGGTGCGGGTTCGCCTTAAGCGAGTAGAGGAGGCCGGTCCGCTCCGGCAGGGCGGCGCGCAGCAGTGCGTGGTTGCGGCGCACCTCCGCGACGTCGTAGACGTACGCGGGTGTCGGGACGCCCTCCAGAGCGGTCAGCGGAACCGGCAGCACACCGGTGCGGTCCTCAGCCACGGACCCGGTCCCCGTGGTTCGCCAGCGCGGCCAGCGCCTTGCGGTCGACCTTGCCGTTGCCGGTGAGCGGTAGCTCCGGCAGCACCAGACAGACCCGGGGGATCTTGTACTCCTCGATGACCTGACGCATCCCCTGGAGCACGTCCGCCGCGCTCAGCCCGTCGGTGCCGGTGACGAACAGGCGGGTGGGCGAGGATCCGTCGGGGGCCAGTACGGCCGCCGAACTGACGGCGGGCAGCCGACGGGCCGCCGCCTCCACCTCGATGGCGCTGACCCGGAAGCCGTTCTCCTTGTAGACGTCGTCGCGCCGGCCCTCGACGTACAGATAGCCGTCCTCGTCGAGCCGTCCGTAGTCGCCGGTCCGCAGCTCGGGGAACAGCCCCTCGGCCTTCGGGTAGCGCTGCGCGTCGAGTTCGGGGCGCCGCCAGTAACCGGACATGACGTTCGGACCGCGGACCACGATCTCCCCGACCTCGCCGGCCGGCAGGCGTCCGCCCCGCGCGTCGACGACGTAGACCTCGGTGCCGGGCAGCGCCGGCCCGCTGGAACCCGGCCTGACCAGGTCCCCGTCGGCGGGCATGATGGTGGCCCGCTTGCACTCGGTGAGCCCGAACATCAGGTGTACGGCCAGACCGGGGACGTGGGCGCGCAGCGTGGCCAGGATGTCCGGCGGCATCGCGGCACCGGTGTTGGTCAGCATCCGCAGGGACAGACCGCGGTCGCCGGCGCGCCGCAGCAGCCGTGCCAGGGTGTCGGCGACCGCGGGGACCGCGGGGAGCACGGTGGCCCGCGAGCGAAGCAGGTTCGTCAGCAGCGGCGGCCCCACCTCAGCGGGCCGGCCCAGCCAGACGTGGGCTCCGCTGCATGCGCCCAGGAAGAGCTGGTAGAGGCCGTAGTCGAAGGAGAGTGGGAGCGGGCTGTAGACCACGTCGTCCGGACGGTAGCCCAGCACCTGCTGGATCGCGCGCGCCGCGAAGAGCATCTGCTGGTGGGTGCTGACCACGGCCTTCGGCAGCGAGGTCGTGCCGGAGGTGTAGATCAGGCAGACCGGGTCCACGGCGAGCGGCCCGGCGGGCAGCGGCGCGGCGGGTTCCGGTCCGGCGGGCAGCGGCGCGGCGGGTCCCTGTCCGGCGGGTTCCGGTCCGGTCCCGTCCTCGGTGCCGAAGGCGCGTGCCGTCACGGCCGCCAGGTCCTCGGCCACCACGCCCCGCTCTGCCGCCGTCGTCCGGTTCGGCTCGAAGTCGCTGACGAGGAGCGAGGGTTCGCTGTCGCCGAGCACGTGCTCCAGCTGCTCGCCCCGTACCTGCTCGTGCAACAGCGAGAAGGGCACGCCGAGGCGCGAGGCGGCGTACACCAGGACCGGCACCGTGACGGACACCTGGGCGCCGACCAGCAGCCGCTGCCCGCGCCGCAGGCCCAGCCCGGCCAGCCAGTGCGCGACGCGCCGGCTCGCGGCGGCCAGTTCCAGGTAGGTGACGGTGCGGTCGGGGCCGGTCACGGCGGGCCGGTCCGGCCAGCGCGCGGCCGCCTCGTCCAGCAGTTCGTGCAGCAGCGCGGCAGGGGGCTGAGTAGTCATCAGGCCTCTTCGAGGTGGGCGAGCGCAGGCCCGGCGTTCAGAGACCGCCGCACGATTGCGCAGATGGCGTCGATGTCATGCAGGTTCTCGGGCACCAGGTCCTCGGCGTCGAACTCGAAGTGCAGCTCGTCCTCCAGCCGTTCGACGATCTCCACGATCCGGAACGAGCTGAACCGCGGCACCTCGCTGAGGAGCCGCCCGGCCAGGAGCGGTTCGACCCCGGTGCCGAGCACCGCCGCGGCCACCCCGGCGACCGTGCCGCGCAGCTCGGCGTCCGCCCCGGCGTCCCGGCCCGTGCCGTCCGCGGCGGCCGGGACGTCGCCGAACACCACGCTGTCCGCGTGCAGTTGCTCCCGGAGCCGGAGCAGCGGCGCCGGGGGTTCCGCCCGGCCGCGCTCCACCCGGCGCGCGGCCAGGTAGGTCTGCTCGGTGAGGGAGTCCCAGGCGCGCAGATGGGCGTCGACGGAACTGTCCGGCGGGGGGCCGAACTCCGCGCGGAACGCGCCGTGCAGCTTGCGGGAGCGGGCGAGGAACCAGGTCTCCAAGGTGAGCCGGTCCAGGGCCGCGGACCGGTCCGGGTGCCGCGCGTAGGCGTCGACGTACGCGTCCACGGCCTCCGGGCCGGCCAGCGAGACGGCCGCCGCGGCCGCACCGAGGGGCGCGGGCGCGAGCTCGGCGACCAGGTCGGGACCGGCCACGGCGGGTCCGGGCACGGCGGGACCGGGCACGGCGGGGCCGACCAAGGAAGGACCGGGCACGGTGGGGCCGACCAAGGAAGGACCGGGCACGGTGGGGCCGACCAAGGAAGGACCGGGCACGGTGGGGCCGACCAAGGAAGGACCGGGCACGGTGGGGCCGGACACGGCGGCGCCGAACTCGTCGGCCGGCAGCGTCCACAGCCCGGGACGGGCGCTGCCCCACCGGGTCTCGTTGTGATACCCGTCCACGACGCGCACCCCGCCCACGCCGTCGGCCTCGGCGAGGAAGCTGTGCGCCATGTGGCGCTGCCGGAAGTAGGGCACCCACGGCAGGTGGTAGGCGTCCGAGACGACGTAGCACCCCCCGTCCAGGGGGATGCCGGGCGTCGCCGGGGTCCGGTGCAGCGCGCGCACCGCGATGCCCAGGGCGCTCCGCGCGTCGGCGAGGTGCTGCTCGACGGTCCGTGCCACCGTCGGCAGCCCGTCGTCGCCCGCCTCGGGAGCGAAGCGCAGCGTCGCGCCGAGCCGCAGATGGGTGCCCGCGCCGTGCCACTCGTCGGCGAGCACCGCGAGATTCACCTGGAGGCAGTCGAAGAGTTCGTACGCAATGGTGGGCGGCGGAGTCCGCATCATGCCGCGGCTCCCCGTGTCCCGGGAGCGGTGGCCGGAATGCGGACCGGGGAAATGCCGAGATGTTCTCCCGGGGTTTCCGATGTCTCGTAGAGCGCCATCGTCCCGTCCCTCGTGGATTGGTTTCTGGCTCGGCACAGGAAGTTATCGGGGCGACGTGATGTCGCCGCTATTCGCATGCCATGCGTGCGGCATGCAGGGACGGCGCCTGTTTTTCGGCAGGTCACGGCCGTCTGATTCGTTGCGCAGGGGTTCATGGTGAACGCATGGCGCACAAATGGCGGCGATATCAGTCGCCTTGGATAGCTTCCTCGCCGAGCCATAAACCAATTCACGAGGGAGGGGCCGGCGGTGCGCTACGAGGCATCAAGCTCAGGCAATGCTGACCTTCGCGGGAACGGCGGAGCCGGTAACTCTGATGCGAACGACCACTCCGGCATCGGTTCCGATGCCGCCGAAGCCGGCGACCTCGACATCGCGGTGATCGGCATGGCGGGCTCCTTCCCCGGGGCGCCCGACCTGGACCGGTTCTGGTCGGTCGTCCGCGCGGGGCAGCGGACCGTGCGGACGGTCCCGGCTCCCGAGTCCGGCGGCGGTGCCCGGGGCGCGGCGAGTGACGCCCCGGCCGCCGTACGGGCCGGGGGAGTCCTGGACGGCGCCGAGCTGTTCGACGCGGCGTTCTTCGGCTACAGCCCCCGCGAGGCCGAACTGCTCGACCCCCAGCAGCGGGTCTTCCTGGAGTGCGCGTGGACCGCCCTGGAGGGGGCCGGTTACGGCTCGGCGGCCGGACGGCCGGTCACCGGCGTCTACGCCGGGGCCAGCCTGAGCACCTACCTGATCCGCCACCTGCTGCCCAACCCGGGCCTCGCCGAGCTGCGCGAGGAGCAGATGCTCGGCAACATCACCGACACCCTCGCCACCCGCGCCGCCTACCACCTCGACCTCTCGGGCCCGGCGGTGTCCGTGCAGAGCGCCTGCTCGACCTCCCTCGTCGCGATCCACCTCGCCTGCCAGGCCCTGCTCGCCGGCGACTGCGAGGTCGCGGTGGCCGGCGGCGCCTCCGTCCGGTTGCCCCAACTGTCCCTGCACGACGGCCGCGAGAACGGCATCCTCTCCCCGGACGGCGGCTGCCTGCCCTTCGACGCCCGGAGCGCGGGCACCGTGAGCGGCAACGGCGTCGGTGCCGTGGTGCTCAAGCCGCTGGCCGCCGCGCTCGCCGCCGGCGACCGGGTGCACGCCGTGGTCAAGGCCACCGCGGTCAACAACGACGGCCGCCGCAAGGTCGGGTTCACCGCGCCCAGCGTCCAGGGCCAGTCCGCCGTGCTGCGCACCGCCCGTGACCTCGCCGGGGTCGACCCGGCCGACATCGGCTACCTGGAGGCGCACGGCACCGCCACACCGCTGGGCGACCCGATCGAGTTCGCGGCGCTCGCCGAGGCGTTCGCGGGCCGTGACCCCGAGACCGACGGGCGGTGCGCCCTCGGCTCGGTCAAGGCCCTGATCGGGCACCTGGACGCGGCCGCCGGGGTCACCGGGTTCCTCAAGGTCGTACTGGCACTGGAACACGGCGTCGTGCCGCCGAGCCCGTACTTCGGCGAGCCGAACCCCGGCATCGACCTGGCGGGCAGCCCGTTCGAGGTGCCCACCGCCGAACGGCCCTGGCAGCGGCCCCGCGGCGGGCGGCGGCTGGGAGCGGTGAGCAGCTTCGGCATGGGCGGCACCAACGCGCACGTCATCCTCCAGGAGGCGCCCGACCCGGCCCCCGCCGGACCGCCGCGGCGCGAGCGCCACCTGCTGGTGCTCTCGGCCCGCACCCCGGCCGCGCTGGACACGGCCCGGGAGCGGCTGCGGGCGCACCTCGGCCCGGAGCCGGGGCCCGCCGCGCTCGCCGACACCGCGGCCACCCTGCAACTCGGCCGCACCGCGTTCCCGCACCGCGTGGCCGTGGTCGCCGACTCCGCGGCGGACGCGGTGGCCGCACTCGCCGCCGGCTCCCCGGCGGCCCTGACCGGTCACGCCGGAACCGGCCGCCGCGACCTCGTGTTCATGTTCTCCGGGCAGGGCGCCCAGCACGTCGGCATGGGAGCCGCGCTGTACCGTACCGAGCCCGCCTACCGCGAGGCCTTCGACGCCTGCGCGGACCTGCTCGTCCCGATCCTCGGCCGGGACCTGCGCGACCTCGTGCTCGGCGACGCGGCGGCCGCCGGGCGACCGGTCGCCGGGCAGGAGCCGGAGACCGCCGAACCGCTGCGCCGGACCGAGTTCGCGCAGCCCGCCCTCTTCGCGGTCGAGTACGCCCTCGCGAGGCTCTGGGAGTCCTGGGGCATCCGGCCCACGGCGATGATCGGCCACAGTGTCGGCGAGTACGCGGCCGCCTGCCTGGCCGGCACGATGCCCCTGCCGGACGCCCTGCGGCTGGTCGCGCTGCGCGGGCGCCTGATGCAGGCGCTGCCGCCGGGCCGCATGCTGTCGGTGGGGCTGCCGGTCGAGGAGGCCGAGCGGTTCGCCGTGGGTGACGTGGCCGTCGCCGCGTCCAACGCCCCGTCGCTCAGCGTGCTTTCCGGGCCCGCCGAGGCGCTGGACGACATCCAGCGGACGCTGGCCGCGCGGGGCGTCGCGGTCCGGCCGCTGCACACCTCGCACGCCTTCCACTCGCCGGCGATGGACCCCGTCCTGGACGAGTTCCGCGCCCTCGCCGCCACCGTGCCGCTGGCCGCGCCGGCGGTGCCGTTCGTCTCCAACCTGACCGGCACCTGGATCACCGACGAGGAGGCCACCTCGCCGGACTACTGGGTACGACACCTGCGCCGGCGGGTCCGCTTCCACGAGGGCCTGGGGACGCTCGCCGAGAGCGGGCCGCTGGTGCTGGTCGAGGTCGGTCCTGGCACCGCCCTGGCCACCCTCGCGCGGCAGCACCCCGAGCTGTCCGGGAACCTCGTGGTCGGCACGCTGCCCGCGCCCGGCCGGCCGGTCCCCGCTGACCGGACCGCGACCGAGGCGCTGGCCCGGCTGTGGCTCGCCGGCATCGAACCGGACTGGACCGGTTACTGGCGCCACGACCCGCGCGGCCGCGCGGAGTTGCCGACCTACCCGTTCGAACGAGAACGCTATTGGATCGACCCGCCGACGGCCGGGACACACCTCGGCCTGCTCCCCACCGAGACCCCACTCCTGACCGGAACGGACGGGGGCGCCGCGGGTCGGGGTGCCGTTGGGGCGGGTGCTGCGGGGCTCGGTGCCGCCGAGACGGACGGGGGCGCTGCGAGGCTCGGTGGCTCCGGGGCGGGTGCTGTGGGGCCGGGTGCCGCTGGGGCGGGTGCTGCCGGGGCGGGCACTCCGGCGGCGGATGCCGCGGGATCGGGTGTCACGGACTCGGGCGTCACGGACTCGGGCGTCACGGACTCGGGTGCCGCGGGGGCGAGTCCTGTGGGAGTGGGCGTCGTGGCGTCGAGGGCGGGGGGCGCCGGCGCTGCGGGCGGGGGTGGGGGAGGGCATGACGGGTCGGGGCTGGCCGCTTATCCGCGGCGGCTGGCGACGCCGTTCGTCGGGCCCCGGGACGAACGGGAGGAAGCCGTCGCGGAGGTCTGGAGCGATCTGCTCGGCATCGCCGAGATCGGCGTCCACGACGACTTCTTCGAACTCGGCGGCCACTCCCTGCTGGCCACCCGCGTCGTGGCCCGGCTGCTCGACGTCCTCGGCGTCGAACTCCCGCTCAGCGCCCTGATGGAGGCGCCGACCGTGGCCGCGCTGTGCGAGTACGCCGACGACGAGCTCATGCGTGCCTACCTCGACGACTCGGGCGGGTCACAGCCCGCCGCCGATCCACTGTCCGACCCCCGGAAAGAGGGCGTCCGATGACCGAGACCATCCGCGAGAGCGCCCCCGGGATGCCGGCCGACGAGCGCGCCGAACTCCTCGCCCGGCTGCGCGCCGAGAAGCGTGCCGCCGCCGCTGCCGGCCGGCTGCGCCCCCGTGACCCGGGCCTGGAGCTGATCCCGCTCAGCCCGGCCCAGGAACGCCTGTACTTCCAGGACCTGCTGGATCCGGGCAACCCGGCCCTCAACATCACCGTGTCCATCCGGGTCCGCGGTGCCCTGGACCGCGGTGCCGTGGAGCGCGCGCTGGCCGTGGTCGTGGCCCGCCACGAAGCCCTGCGCACCGCGTTCGTCGCCGGCCCCGAGGGCCCCCGTCAGCGCGTGGTCCCCGCCGGACCGGTCACCGTACCGCTCGGCACCGTCCCCGCGGACACGGACGTCAACACGGACGTCAACGCGGACGCGGACGCAGACGTGGACGTCAACGCGGACGCGGACCTGCACGCGGACGCGGACGCCGTGGCCGACGGCCGGCAGGGGGTGTCGGACCTCGACGCCGCCCTGCTCCGGCACGCGCGCACCAGGCTCGACCTGGTCACCGGACGGCTCCTGGACGCCGCCCTGTTCCCGGTCGGCGACGACGAGCACCTGCTCCAGATCGTCGTCCACCACATCGCCTTCGACGGCTGGTCCACCTCCGTCCTCGTGGCGGAACTGGTCGAGGCCTACCGCGCCGACACCGCGGGGCGCCGCCCGAAGCTGGAGGAACTGCCGGTCCAGTACCCGGACTTCTCCCTGTGGGCGCGGGAGCGCTCGGCGGGCGACCGCTACGAGCGCCGCCTCGCCGCGGTCCGCGACCGCCTCACCGGCGCCCCGTTCGTCCTGGACCTGCCCGCCGACAGACCCCGGCCGCCGCTCCAGACCCACCACGGCGCCCTGACCCCCCTCGTCCTGGACTCCGAGACCAGCGAGCGCCTGGCCGCCCTGGCCCGCGCCGAGGGCACCACCCCGTTCGTCGCGCTGCTCGGTGTCCTGTCGATCCTGCTCGCCCGGGCCTCGGACGACACCGAGGTGGTCGTCGGGTCGGCGGTGGCCGGGCGCACGCGTCCCGAACTGGAGCCGATGATCGGCTGCTTCGCCGACATCCTCGTGCTGCGCATGGCCCCGGCGGCCTCGGCCACCTACCGCGACCTGCTGCGCGCGGCGCACGAGGAGGCCGGCCGGGCCTACGGTGACCAGGAGGTCCCGTACGCCAAGGTGGTCGAGGCCCTGGCGCCGCCCCGCGACCCGTCCCGCAACCCGCTGTTCCAGGTCATGTTCGGCTTCCACGAGGTCGTCCCGGCCCGCTTCGACGACGCGGTACCGGAGTTCACCGTCGAGACCCGCGACAACGGCGTCACCGACTTCGACCTGTTCCTGAACATGGAACGCCGCGCGGACGGCTGCTTCGAAGGCGAACTGCGCTACAACACCGACCTGTTCACCGCCGCCGCCGTCGCCGACCTCACCGCCCGCTTCGCCGACGTGGCGCGCGCCGTCGCCGCCGCCCCCGACACGCCCTGGGAGCGGCTCGCCCCGGCCCGCGCCGGCCTGGTCGCGCTGGCGGCCTCGTTCCCGGTCGAGCCGGTGCTGCCGGTGGCGCGCGCCTGGGCCAGGCACGCGGGTCTCGGGCTGCGCTTCGAGACCCCGTCCGAGCCCGGTCCGGTGGCGGCGGAACTGCGCGCGCTGACCGGCGTGTTCGGCAGGAACCCCGGCGCGGCCCACGTGGTGCTGCTGCGCTGGGAGGACCTGGCCGCGTTCGGCGCCGTACCGGACCGCCGTGACCCGGAGGCGGTCGGCGCGGCCCTGGACCGCGGCCTCGTGGAGTTCCGCGACGCGCTGTCCGCCTACCGCGCCTGGTCCGAGGACCCGCTGACGATCGTGGTCTGCCCGCCCTCGGCGGCCTGGTCCCGCTGGCAGGGCACCGAGGTCTTCGACGTACCGGCCCGCCGCCTCAAAGAGGCCTGCCTGCGCTGGCCGGACGTCCGGATCCGCACCGCGGAGGCCGTGGCACCACAGCATTCCGAGAGCACCGAGAGCACCGAAAGCACCGGGAGCGCCGGGAGCGCCGGGAGCGCCGGGGGCGACGGCTTCGACGAGGACCAGGACGACACGGACTTCCTCGACGCGCTGGACCTCGTGCCGTACGCCGGTGACGACTTCCACGCCCTGCTCGGTGCCTCCGTGGTACGCGGGCTGCTGCCGCTGACCGTCCGGGACGAGGACGGCCGCGCGGCCGAGCTCGTCCCGGTCTGGCCGTCGCGGCTGGCCGCCGGTGCCGCCGGACCCGTGGACGGTGCGGACGCGGCCGGCACCGCCGACGGCGGACCCGCCGCCGGAACCGGAGCAGCGGACCCGGCCGGGTTCCGGGAGCCGGTGACCGACACCGAGCGCCGCCTGGCCGCGATCTGGCAGGAGGCGCTCAAGGCCGACCGGGTCGGCCTGGACGACAGCTTCTTCGCCCTCGGCGGCCACTCCTTCCTCGCCGTCGAACTGCTGACCCGCATCAAGGCCGAGTTCGGCCGCTCGGTGGAGCCGTTCGAGCTCTTCCGCGGCCCGACCCTCGGACACCTCGCCCACCTGGTCGACGCCGCGGCACCCGGCGGCCGCGAGGACGGCCCGGTGCCCGTCTCCCGCGACCAGCCGCTCGCACCGTCCTCCACCCAGCGCCGGCTGTGGACCATGGCCCAGGTGCACGGCGCCGGCCTGCTGCACAACAGCGCCTTCCCGCTGCGCCTCGACGGCGACCTCGACGAGGCCGCGCTCCGCACGGCGGTCGCGGCCCTGCTCGACCGCCACGAATCACTGCGTACGACGATCACCGAGGACGGCGACGGCGTGCCGGTGCTGCGCATCGTGCCCGACGCGACGAGCTGGGACAGCGAGGCCTTCCCGGCGACCACGGCCGTCCCCGAAGGCCCGGACCGGTCCGCCGAGATCGAGCGCCTGATGCGCGCCGCCGCCGAGGAGACCTTCGAACTCGACCGCGGCCCGCTGGCCAGGTTCCGGCTGTTCGCGGCCGGACCGCGCACCCACTACCTGTCGATGGCCATGCACCACGCGGTCACCGACAACCGGTCCTGGGCCGTCATCGTGCGCGACCTGGCCGAGCTCTACCGTGCCGCGGTCGCCGGCCGCACCCCCGAACTCCCGGAACTGCCGGTGCAGTTCGCCGACTACGCGCACTGGCAGCAGGACTGGCTCCACGGACCGGGCGGACGGGAGCACGAGGAACGCTGGCGGGAGATCATGCGGGACGTCCCGGCGGTCTCCTCGCTGCCGACCGACTTCCCGCGCTCCGGGGAGACCGGTTCGGACAGCGGGGTGGTCACCCGGCGCGTCGACACCGGGCTGGCCGCGCGGCTGCGGGCCACCGGGCGCCGGATGGAGGTGCCGCTGTTCAGCGTCGTCCTGACCGCGTTCCACCTGCTGGCCGCCCGCGCCGGCGGACGGGACGAGTTCGTCGTCGGCACCCTCAACGGCAACCGTGAGCACCCCGGACTGGCCGACGTCGTCGGCGACTTCGCCGACCTGGTGCCGATCCGGCTGACCGGGGCCGGCGACCTCACCGTCGCCGGCCGGGTCGCCGCCACCCACCAGGCGATCCTCGACGCCCGCGCCGTCCAGCGGCTGCCGTTCGAGAACATCGTCTCGGCGGTCCGTGCCGTGCGCGTCCCCGGCCGACAGCCGCTGTTCCAGACGCTGTTCAACTTCGTCGACGGCGACGACGGCCTGCCCGACCTCGACGGGCTGAGCCTGACGCAGCTGAACTGGCTGCGCTCCGGCACGGAGTTCGAGCTGCTGTTCAGCCTCGACGCCGAGGGCGACGAGTTCCTGATCACCCTCGACTACCAGACCGGTCTCTACTCGCCCGCCGGGGCCGAGGCGCTGCTGGACGCCTTCGCCGCCATGCTGGAGGCGGTGGCCGGTGACGCCGAGGCCCGCAGCGGGGACGCCGGCTTCCCCGCGGACTGCCGGATCCCGGCGATCGCGCCCGGCACCGGACCCGACACCGGGCCCGACCCCGCGGAAGCGGTGCCCTCGCTCGCCGTGGCGGCCAGTTTCACCGCCGAGGCGGCCGGCCCTGCGCTCGGGTTCTGGTTCGACCTGTTCGGCCGGCCGGCCAGGGTCGCCTTCGCGCCCTACGCGCAGGTCGTGCAGCAACTCCTCGACCCGGACGCCGCCTTCGGCACGGCCGGGGCCCGCGTCAACGCGGTGCTGCTCCGGTGGGAGGACTGGGTCCGCCACCTCGGCCACGACCCGCGTGCGCTCGCCGCCACCGACGGGCCGGCCCGCTTCGACGCCGTCGTCCGCGACCTGGAGACCGCCTTCGGCGACCTGCACGCCGCCCTGCTCAGCCACCGCGCCTGGTCCCGGACCCCGCTGCTGATCGCCGTCTGCCCGGCCTCGCCCGGCTGGTCCGCGGAACCGTGGGCCACCGTGGGACGCGGACTGACCGCCCGGCTGACGCGGCTGGCCGCGACCCTGCCCGACGTACGGGTCCTCGACGTCGGTCCGCTCGCCGACCGGTACCCGGTGGACCGGCGCGACGACGAACACGCCGACCGCCTCGCGCACATGCCGTACACGCCGGAGTTCACGACGGTCCTGGCCACGGTGCTGGCCCGCGCCGTCCTGAGCGACGGACCGCGCCCCACCCTGTTCCTGGACCCCGGCCGGCTGCTGGGCCTCGGCGACGGTGCCGGGACCGGCGACGCCGACTCCGCCGCGCTCGCCGCGCGTGCCCTGCGGCGGGCGGTGGCCCAGGGCCGCTCGCTGGTCTTCGCCGCCGGACCGGCCACCCGCCAGGAACTCGGCGCCCGCCCGGACCTCCTGCCCGACCCGGACACCGCCACCTGGCTCACCGCTCCCACCCCGGGAACCGCGGCGGCCGCATCCACGCCGACGGACGCCTCCGAGGCCGGATCCGGACCCGTCGGAGGCCCCGAGGCCGGATCCGTGGCTGTCGGGGGCCCCGAGGCCGGATCCGTGGCTGTCGGGGGCCCCGAGGCCGGATCCGTGGCTGTCGGGGACCTTGGAGGCGGATCGGTGCCGACCGGTCACCCCCAGGGCGGATCCCCCGGTGCCGGTGGTCCGGAAGCCGCCTTCGTGGCCGCGGTCGAGGCCGGTGTCGTCGAGCCGGACGGCTGTGTCGTGCTGGACCCGGACGCCGAGCTGTGCGGGCGGCTGAGCGAACGGTTCCCGGGGGTGCTCGCCGTCGCGGTGCCGGGGCGGGCGGCCGGCGCGCGCCAGGTGCTGGACCACCTGTGGGCGCTCGACCAGCCGCTCTTCCCCGGGGAGTACGACGCCGGCAACGCCCCCGGCACCGCGGCGACCGGCCGGCGCGTCCTGGCCGAACTGTCGGACGCGGCCGGGATCCAGGCGGCCGTCGACCGGGCCCGCTGGCGGGTGTACCGGGGCGAGTACGTCGAGCCGCGCACCGAGCGTGAACGCCGGCTGGCCGAGATCCTGGCCCGGCTGCTCGGTATCGACCGCGTCGGGCTCTCCGACAGCTTCCTGGCCCTCGGCGGCGACTCGATGACCGCGATCCAGGTCGTCTCCCAGGCCGCCCGGCACGGCATCAGCCTCTCGCCGCGGGCCGTCCTGGAGGCGGCGTCGGTCGCCGACCTGGCCGAGGCCGACGCGGCTCCGGTCGTCGTCGCCGACCAGAGTCCGGTCGTCGGCCCGGTGGCCCTGGCCCCGGCGCAACGGTGGTTCTTCGCCAACCCGCTCGGATCCGGCGGCGACCCCAACTACTACAACCACCCCTACTACCTCACCCTGCGGCCGGACGTCACCGCGGACCACCTGGAGAGCGCGCTGCGCGTCCTCGTGGACCACCACGACGCCCTCCGGCTGCGGTTCGCCCGGGACGCGGACGGCGAGTGGCACCAGTGGTCGGAACCCACCGGCGTGACGGTGCCGTTCGAGCGCGTCGACCTGACCCCGACACCGCCCGCGGAGCGCGCCGCCCGGGCCGAGGCCCTGGCCATCGGGTTGCAGAGCGGCCTCGACCTGGCGGCCGGCCCGACGATGCGCGCGCTGCACCTGCACACCGACGGCGAGCAGGACCGGCTGCTGATCATCTGCCATCACCTGATCGTGGACGGCATGTCCCGGGGCCTCCTGCTGGAGGACCTGACCACCCTCACCGAACAGGCCGTCACCGGGGCGCCGCTGAGCCTGCCGCCGAAGACCACGTCGTTCCGCGACTGGACCGAGCGGGTCGGCGAGTACGCGGCCGGCGAGGAGATCCTCACCGAGGTGCCGTTCTGGCTGGAACAGGTCGCCCCCACCCCGGAAGGCGTCCGCGCACCGGTCGTACCGGTCGACCACGAGGGCGGCTCGCGGGAGATGGCCTACATGGAGACCGCCGAGGTGCGGGTCAGCGCCGAGGAGACGGCCGCGGTGCAACGGCGCACCGTCGGCTGGCGGGCCAGCCTGTCCGACGCGGTCTTCGCCGCCTCGGCCGCGGTGCTGTCCGAGTGGACCGGCAGCGACTCCTGCCGGTTCGCGGTGGCCGGCCACGGCCGGCCCCACCGGTTCCCGGACCTCGACCTGGTCCGGACCGTGGGCTGGTTCCAGATCTACTTCCCGATCCGCATCGACGTCACCGGTGCCGAGGGCGGCTCGCTGGTGCGGTCACTGCACCGCCAGCTCGCGGTCGTCCCCGACTCCGGGTTCGGCTACGCGGTCCTGGCCGGCCAGCACGCCGACCCCGCGCTGCGCGCCGGTCTGACGGGCGGTGAACAGCCGCTGTTCAGCTTCAACTACATGGGCGAGTCCGGGTTCGAGCAGACCTCCGCGCACACGTCCCTGTTCGGGCACTGCCCCGACTCGTACGGCCCCTGCCAGGACGGCGCCTGCACCTGGCCCTACCTGTTCGACCTGATGCCGGCCATCGTCGACGGCGCGCTGGTGCTTCAGATCTACTACCGGCGCAGCATCCACGACGCCGCGACCGTCATGGCGCTCGCCGAGCGCATCGCCGACCGGTTCCGCGCGCTGGCCGCGGCCGAGGACTGACCCCGCCCGTCCGGCGCCCGCGCCCGTGCTTCCCGTCCCGTACGTCCGATTCCTGCGAAAGGCGGATCCGACCATGTTCCCCCGCTCCACATCCCCCCGTGCCGTCACCGCGCCGGCGCCGCGCACCCGGCGGGCGGTCCGCTGATGGGCACCGCCGAGCAGACGGCCGCCGTGCCGCCGACCGACGAACTGTCCGGCCTGATCGCCGAGGTCCTGGGGGTGCCGGAGGCCGCACTGACCGAGGACTCCGGGCCCGGCGTCCACGAGTCCTGGACGAGCCTGAAACACGTCGAGGTCGTGGTCGTGCTGGAGGAGCACTACGGAGTCGCCCTCAGCAGCCGGGAGATCAAGAGCCTCACCAGCATCGCCGCCGTGCGCAAGCTCCTCGCGGCCAAGGGGGCGGACTCGTGACCGCCGCCGGCCGCCGTCACCGCCGTCCCTGACGCGGTCCGTTCCCCCGCCGAGGTCAAGCAGGCCCCGGAGACCGCCGGCACCCTCGCCGGCCCCGGCGCCCACGGAAGGACGAACATGCCACTGCCCCTCACCGACGTCGCGGCCGACCTGCGCGCGCTGCGGGCCGCCCACCAGGAGACCGAGCGCACGGGACCGCCCGGCGGACCGCGCGTCGGGATCATGGCCAGCTACACCGCAGACGCGGTCGTGCCCTATCTCGCGACGGCGCTCGGCGAGGCGTACGGCCGACCGGACTTCCACGTCGCGCCCTACAACCAGATCGTCCAGGAGTGCCTCGACCCGGACAGCGGCTCCGCCCGGGCCGGCCTCGACGTGGTGGTCGTCGCGCAGCGTCTGGAGGAACTGGAGGACGGCGCCTGGACCGCCGGGCTGACGGCCGTCGCCGACACCGCCCGCGAGGCGGCGGCGCGCTGGGGGGCCACGCTGGTGGCGGTGCTGCCGGGCCTGCCGGCGGCCGATCCGCAGGGTGTCGCGGGCGACTGCCGGGCCGACGGCCGTACCGCCGAGGCCGCGGCCGCCCGCGAGGCGATGCGGGCCGCGCTGGCCGGCCGGCCCGACGTCCACCTGGTCGATCTCGAAGCGGTGCTCCGCTCGCTGGGCGCCACGAGGGCGCACCACCCGGCGCTGTACCAGTTCGCGAAGGTCCCCTACCGCGAGGAGGTCTTCCACCACCTCGGCGCGCGGGTCGCCCACGTCCTGCGGCTGCGGACCGGCGACACCTGCCACGCCGCGGCGCTGGACCTGCACGGTCTCGCCGACGCCGAGGACGTCGACGGGTTCGGCGGCGTCCTGCGCTGGCTGTCGACGGCCGGAGTGCCGTCGTACGCGCTCGGCGGCCGGGACGCGGTGCCGGTCTGGCGTGACCTCGTCGCGAGCGATCCGACGGTTCCGGCGCGGCTGTCCGACTGGTTCTTCGACGACCGTGGCCGCGACGCCCAGGTGCGCGGCCTGGCCGCCGACGCCGGTCTGGCCGCACGGGACGTCGCCCTGCTGGAGCGCCGGGAGGACCGTCTGGTCGTCACGGTGCGCCCGGCCCACGGCGGCCAGGCCGAGACGGTGGACCTCGGCGCGGACGCCGCGGCCTGGCCGGCGCGCCTGGCCGTCGCCGGGGTCTTCGACCTCCTGCCGGTGCCGGGCGCGCCGCGCCCGGTGGCCGCCGCCCCGGGCGGCCCCGTCGCCGGCGACGCGGTCCCCGAGGCCGCCGGCGGGTTGTCGCTCGCCGCCTTCGTCGCCGGGCTCCGGGTCGAGACCGACTTCCGCGCGGCCCGGCCCGGCGACCTCGCCAAGATCAACGAAATGCTCGTGGCCTCCAAGGAGTTCACCCTCGGGGTGCCGATCCCACCCGTCACGGTGGACGACCTCGCGGCCGGCGGCGACCGGGTGCTGCTGCTCGGCAGCGTCCGGGACCGCCTCGGCGACCTCGGCCCCAGCGTCGTCCTCGCGCTGGCCGGGCGCGGCCCGGACTGCGTGGTCGAGGCCTTCGTCATCTCCTGCCCGGCCATGGGCAAGGGGGTCGAGGTCCAGGCGATGCGGGAGATCGCCGCACACGCGCAGGCCATGGGCGCCGGCCGGATCGTCGTCGGCCACCGCGACACCGGCCGCAACCACGCCGCCATCGACTTCCTCGGTTCGCCCACGGCGGGCGGCACAGCCCAGACGCCCGACGGCGCGCTCCTGGACCTCCTGGTGCGCGCCGAGACCCCCGACACGGAAGCCGTGACCACCTCATGACCGAGATCCCCACGCGGCCGGGCAGCCGCGCCCGCCGGTTCTCCGCCGAACACCTCCGGCGCGTCCACCAGGAGGCCGGCCTCGAACCGGCCGACGCCGCGCCGTCCGCCGCGCCGCGCACCGACCGGCCGGACACCGCGCAGGAGGACGTGTGGCTGTTCGACCTGACCACACCCGAGGCACTGGTCCACCAGCTGGCCCTGGCCGTCGACCTGACCGGGCCGTTCGACCGGGAGACCGCCGAGCGCGCCGTCCGCGTCCTCGGCCGCCGTCACGAGGCGCTGCGCGCGCGGTTCCCGGCCGGCGCCGACGGCACACCGGTGCTGGTGATCGAGCCCGAGTTCACCGGGCAGCTCGCCCACGTCGACCTGACCGACGCCGGCTCCGAGGGCGGGACCGCGTCCGAACCCACCCCCGAGGTCGAGGAGCGGTGGGCCGCGTTCGCCGACCGTGAGCTCCACCGGCCCTTCGACCTGGAGACCGGCCCGCTGGTCCGCTTCACCCTGGGCCGGGTGGCCGAACAGCGGCACCGGCTGCTGGCCGTCGTGCACCACATCGTCGCCGACGGCCGTACGCTCCAGCTGCTCCACGAGGACCTGGTGGCGGTCCTGAGCGGCGAGGACCTGCCGACCCCGCCGCCCACCCTGGCCGCGGCCGCCTCCCGGGCCCGCGCCGCCGCCGACGCCCCCGACCTGCCGGAACGTCTGGACCGGCGCGCCGCCGCGCTGGCCGGCCTGCCGGCCGACGCCGACCGCTGGCCGTCCTTCGGGCGGCCCGCCACGGGCGACCCCTACGCCGCCGCGGTCCTGCCGGTAGAGATCCCGGCCCCGCTCGCCGAGGCCGTGCGCACGGTGGCGGCCGCGGAACGCGCCACGCCGTTCATGGTCTGGCTCACCGCGCTGTCCGTGCTGGTCCAGCGCATGTCCGGGCACGGGGAAGCGGTCCTCGGCACCGTCGTCGGCCGCCGCGACGCCACCTCGCGCGACACCGCCGGGTTCATCACCAACCAGGCCGCGCTGCGGGTCCGGCTGCCCGCCGAGGCGACCTGGCGCGACGCCCTGCGCGTGGCCCGCGAGGCGACGCTGTCCGCCTTCGACGACGCCGACATCCCGTTCCGCCGGGTGGTCGAGCGCCTCGCCCCCGCCCGCCGCCCCGACGGCCACCCGCTGTTCCAGGTGCTGCTCGGCGCCCGCCAGCCGCTGGACCCGCCCGCCGCCGTCGGCCCCCTGACGGTCGAGGCCACCGAGCCCCTCTCCCGCCGCTCGCTGTACGACGTCGAGCTGCAACTCGCCGACCTGCCCACGGGGATGCCGGGATATCTGCGCTACCGGACGGCGCTGCTGGACCCGGCGACGGCCGACGCGGTGGTGACCGGCTTCGTCAGCCTGCTCGAGGCCCTGACCGCCGCGCCCGACAGCCCGATGGCCGAGACGGCCGAGTCGGCATGGCCGGCCGGACTCGGCGTTCCCGCCGAGGCGGGCGCGGGTGTGGGCGCGGGTGCCGGCAGGTCCGGTGACCGGGCCGCGACGCCGGCCACCGAGCGGGCCGCCGTACCGCCCGCCGGCCGGGGCGCCGAGGTGGTGGGCCGACGGACCGGGCGCCCGCGCCGTCAGCCGTCCAACCCCACCCAACGACGAGTCGCGGAGGTGTGGCGAACCGTCCTTGAGCAGCAGCCGCCCGGCATCGACGACGACTTCTTCGCCGTCGGCGGCCATTCGCTCAGCGCGGTACGGGTCGCCTCCCTGCTGGCCACCGAGTTCCGCCTGCCCGTCACGGCCCGTGCCCTGTTCGACCATCCGACCGTCGCCGAGGTGTCCGCGTTCCTCGACGGCTGGGCCGCCGCCGGAGCCGGCCGCGCCGACGCGACGGCACCGGCCGTACCCGCCCCGGCCGCACCCGTCGCGGTGACCGAGCGGACGGCGGAGGGCGCGCCGCTCTCCGCCACCCAGCGGCGCATGTGGCTCCTGTCGCAGCTGTATCCCGGCAACGCCGTCTACAACCTGCCGTACGCCTTCCGCGTCGGCGGTGACCTCGACGTCCCCGCCCTCGAAGCGGCGCTCGACGACCTCGTCGCCCGTCACGAGGCGCTGCGCACCGTCATCGACGTCCACGACGAGGAGGCGCGGCAGCGCGTACTGCCCGCCCTCAAGGTGAGCCTGGCCGTCGAAGCCGAGCCGAGTGGCGCCGCGCCCGGCGACCTGGCGGCCTGGGTCGCCGAGCGGATCGACGCCGAGGCCCGGGTCCCCTTCGACCTGTCCGCGGGCCCGCTGATCCGCGCGCGCCTCATCGCACCGGGCACCGCGTCCGCCGCGCTCGTGGTGACCGCGCATCACATCGCCTGCGACGGCTGGAGCCTGGAGCTGCTCTTCGCCGAACTGGCGGAGCTCTACACCGCCCGCGCCGAGAACCGTCCCGGCACCGCGCCGGCGCCGGAGATCCAGTTCATGGACTTCGCCGCGTGGCAGTCGGAGCAGCTGACCGGTGCGCGCCGCGAACGGCTCGCCGAGCACTGGCGCACCGAACTCGAAGGCGCCCCCACGCTCCTGGACCTGCCCACCGACCGGACCCGGCCCGCGCAGCGCCGGCCGGAGGGGGACGTGGTCGACTTCGCCTGGCCCGCGGAGGTGGCGGACCGGGTCGCCGAGTTCTCCCGGCGGCACGGCGTCACCGCCTACGCGACGCTGCTGGCCGCCTTCGCCTCGGTCGTCCACCGGCACACCGGCCGCGACGACCTGCTCATCGGCACCCCCGTCGCCAACCGCGTCCGCCCGGAGTTCGCCGGTACCGTCGGCTGCTTCGTCAACCTGGTCCCGCTGCGCCTGCGCGTCGCCCGCGACACCACCTTCCTCGACCTGGCGCGCGCCGCCCACCGCACCATCAGCCAGGCGCAGGAACACCAGGACTTCCCCTTCGAGGACCTGGTCGCACTGCTCCGCCCGGACCGGGACCCCAGCCACGACCCCGTCGTACAGCTGCTGTTCGTCCTCCAGGACGTCGACACCGCCCTCAGCCTGCCCGGCGTCGACCTCACCCCGCTGCCCGCGCACGGCGGCGGCGCCATCCAGGACCTGTCCGTCATCGTCCAGCACGCCGGTGCGGACGCCGGCGGCGGTTTCCTCGGCACCGCCGAGTTCAACACCAGCCTCTACGGCGCGGACACCGTCAGCCGCTTCCTCGGCCACCTGGGCACCCTGCTCGGGGCCGCGCTGTCCGCGCCCGGCACCGCCGTCGCCGACCTGGACCTGCTCACCGGGGACGAACTCGCCCAGCTGGACCGCTGGAACGACACCGGTGTGCCCGCGCCCATGGCCGCGGACGTCCCGGCCCTGTTCGAGCACTGGGCCGACCGGGCGCCGGAGCGGACCGCCGTCGTCGGCGCCGAAGGCGAGCTGAGCTACGCCCAGGTCGAGGCGCGGGCCAACCGGCTCGCACACCACCTCGCGGAGCTCGGGGTCGGCCCCGGGACGGCCGTGGGCGTCGCGGTGGACCGCTGCCAGGACCTGCCGGTGGCGTTCCTGGGCGTGCTCAAGGCCGGAGCGGTCTACGTCCCGCTGGACACCGGCTACCCGGCCGAGCGGCTGGCCCTCATGATCGACGACACCGAGGTCAAGGCACTGGTCACGCGGGCCGGCCGCCCGGCGCCGCCCGGCGCCGACCGGCTGCCGGTGGTCTGCCTGGGCGGTCCCGACGACCCGCTGGGGCGGTACCCCGACACCCGGCCGGCCCGGCACACCGATCCGCGCGACCCGGCGTACATCGTCTTCACGTCCGGTTCCACCGGCCAGCCCAAGGGCGTCGCCATCCACCACCGCGGCGTGGTCAACTCCGCCCACGCCGAGCGGGAGTTCGTCGACCCGGAGTCCCCGGACACCGTGATCCAGTTCTCCTCGCCGAGCTTCGACGGCTCCGTCCTGGACTTCACGCTCGCCTTCGCCCACGGCGGACGCCTGTGCGTGGTGCCGCGCGACCGCATGCTGCCGGGTCCCGACCTGGCCGAGACCGTCCGGCGCCACCAGGTGACGATGGCGTTCCTGCCGCCGTCCGCACTCGCGGTGATGCGGCCGGAGGACGTGCCGGGTCTGCGCACCATCCTGGTCGGCGGCGAGGCGTTCCCGCCGGAGCTGGGCCCCCTGTGGGCGCCGAACCGCCGGCTCTTCAACATCTACGGCCCCACCGAGACCACCATCTGGTGCACGCACACCCTCCTGGACGGCACCGAACGCAGGCCCACCATCGGCAGTTCCGTGCCCGGCACCACCTCGTACGTCCTGGACGAGCGTCTGCGCCGCGTGCCGGTCGGCGTCCCCGGTGAGCTGTGCATCGGCGGCCTCGGCGTGGGACTCGGCTACCTGCGCCGGCCCGAGCTGACCGCCAGGCAGTTCCCGCCGGACCCGTACGCGGCCCGGCCCGGCGCCCACCTCTACCGCACCGGCGACCTGGTGCGCCGCCTGCCCGACGGCAACCTGGACTACCTGGGCCGCATCGACCGGCAGGTGAAGGTCCGCGGCCACCGCGTCGAACTGCCCGAGATCGAGGCCCGCCTGGAGCGGCTGCCCGGCGTCGGGCGCGGGGTCGTCACGGCGCGCCGCGACCGGCCGGGACCCGGGCCGCTGCGCCTGGTCGCCTATGTCTCGCCCGCCGCGCCGCTCGGCGCCGCCGATCTGGACCCCGTCACACTGCGCCGGCAACTGGCGCGGAACCTGCCGGAGTTCATGGTCCCGTCGGTGATCGTGCCGCTGGCCGCGCTGCCGCTCAACGGCAACGGCAAGATCGACCACGGGAAGCTGCCGGAGCCGCCGCGCGAGCGGACCACCGGAGCGGCCCGCGTCGCACCCGTGTCGCGGCTGGAACGGGAGATCGCGGCCGTCTGGTGCGACCTGCTCGGCCTCGACGAGGTCGGCACGCACGACAACTTCTTCGAGATCGGCGGCGACTCGCTGCTGCTGGCCCGGGTCAGGACCCGGCTGACCCAGGTGCTGGACCGGGACATCGCCGCGCTCCAGCTCTTCACCCACCCGACCGTGCACGACCTGGCCGCCGCGCTCTCCGACGACCCGCCCCGGGCCACCGCGGCGGCCCCGGCGGCCCCGGCGGTCCGGCCGAACCGGTCCGCGGCGCGCAGCGCGCTGCTGACGCGATCGCGACGCGCCACCGCCGGCCGCGACGACGAGGGGAACGAGACCCGATGAACGCCGCTCCGCCGACCACCGCGACCCCCGGGGCACCGGCGGCGCAGGTCTCCGGTGCCGCCCGCGCGGCGCTGCTCGACCGCCTCCGTGGCGCACCGCCGGCCGGCACCTGGCCCGCCGACCGCGCCGTGCCGCGACCCGCCCCCGGACGACGGCGTCCGACGCTGGCCTTCGAGGTCCCGGACGATGTCACCGACGGACTCGCGGCCGCCGCCCGGGAACAGCGCGTCCCGGTGCTCGCGACGCTGACCGCCGCGCTCCAGGCACTGCTGTACCGGGTCGCCTCGCCCTGGGAGAACGCCGGGGTCGACGAGATCGTGGTCGGGGCCGGGCGGGACGGTTCGTGGGCCCCGCTGCGGCAGTCCGTCGACCCGGACACCCCGTTCTCGGACCTCGCCCGGCGGGCCGCCGCCGACCTGCGGGCCGCGGCCGGCGGCGAGTTCGTGATCGGCGGGCAGTCCGGCGCCCTCCAGGCGGACGTCTGCCGGGCCGCCGTCCTGACCGGCGGCGGCGAGCTGCCGCTGGACCTCGTGTTCGCCTTCGACCCCGGGCCCGTACGACGTGGCTCGCTGGCCTACGACAGCCGGCGGTACGCGCCGGAGACGGCCGGCCGGGTCGTCGCCGGCTACCTGGAGCTGCTGCGGGCGGCGGTCCGCGACCCGGAGACGCCGGTCGGCCTGCTGCCCCTGGTGCCGGCGCCGCCGCGGAATCCGGTCGGGGAGGCGGATGCCGAGCCCGGGGCCGGCGAGTGGGACGTCACCGCGCACGAGCTGTTCGACCGAACCGCCGCCCGGTATCCCGGGGCCCCGGCGCTGCGCTGGGACGGCGGCGAGATGACCTACGCGGAGCTGAAGGCCGCCGCCGACCGGTGCGCCGGCCGGATCGGCGCCGCCCGCGCCGTCGCGCTGTCCGGGCCGCGCTGCCCCGAACTGGCCGTCGCCCTGCTCGCGATCCTGAAGAGCGGTGCCGGATACGTGCCGCTCGATGCCGCCTACCCCCGCGAACGCCTCGACCACATGCTCACCGACAGCGGCGCCGAGGTCCTGATCGGCCCGGCCGGCATCGGCGACGCGCTCACCGTTCCCGAGGGCGTCCGCGTCATCGACCTGCACGACCTGCTCATGAACCCGCCGGCCGGGCCGCACGCGCCGGCCGGGTCGGACGCGTTGGCCGGGTCGGACGCGTTGGGCGGGTCGGACGCGTTGGGCGGGTCGGACGTCTCGGACGGGTCGCACGCACCCGACGGGTCGGACGCCTCGGGTGGGTCCGCGGACCTCTGCTACGTCATCTACACCTCCGGTTCGACCGGTCTGCCCAAGGGCGTCGCCATGCCGCACCGGCCGCTCGCGTCCCTGCTGGACTGGCAGTTCCGGCACTCGCAGGCCGGCCCCGGCTGGAACACCCTCCAGTTCGCGGCGTTCAGCTTCGACGTCGCCTTCCAGGAGATGTTCGCCACCTGGGGCACCGGCGGCACCCTGGTGCTGGTCACCGACGAGGTCCGCCGCGACCCGGAGCGGCTGGCCGACTGGCTGACCGAGCAGGACGTGCACCGGTTGTTCCTGCCCTTCGTCGCCCTTCAGCAGCTCGCCGAGACGTCCCTGCACTCCGGCCGCCACCCCGCGGCGCTGCGCGAGGTCATCACGGCGGGGGAGCAGCTGCTCGTCAGCCCGGCCGTGCGCGAGTTCTTCCGGCGCACGGGCGCGTCGCTGGAGAACCAGTACGGCCCTTCGGAGACCCATGTCGTCACCGCCGAGCGGCTGTCCCCGGACCCCGCCGACTGGCCGGAGCTGCCGGCGATCGGGGCCCCGGTCGACCGCGCGGTGGTGGAGATCCTCGACGAGCGTCTGCAACCCCTGCCGGACGGCGTACCCGGTGAGATCTGCGTCTCCGGTGTGCCGCTGGCCGACGGCTACCTGAACCGCCCCGACCTGACGGCCGACCGCTTCGCGACCCGCGAGCTGCCCCTCGGACCCGCCGGGCCGGCCAGGGTCCGGACCTACCGCACGGGTGACTTCGGGACCCGGCTCCCCGACGGCCGGATCCAGTGCCTCGGCCGCCGCGACGGGCAGGTCAAGATCCGTGGCTTCCGCGTCGAGCTCGGCGAGGTCGAGACGCAGATCCTGGCCCAGGAGGGGCTGGCCGAGGCGGTCGTCGTCGTACGGGAGGGGGCGTCGGACAAGCAGCTGATCGCCTACTACCTGCTCGCCGAGGGCCACGACGTCCCGCCGTGGTCGCTCCGTGACGACCTGGCCCGGATCCTGCCCGGTCACATGGTGCCGTTCGCGTGCGTCCCCGTCACCGCGCTCCCGCTGACCCCCAGCGGCAAGGTCGACCGCCGCACCCTGGCCGCCCGCCCACTGCCCGAGGACCTGGACGCCGCCTACGAGGCCGTACTCGAACAACACACCACCCCCGCGGCCGCCACCTCTGCGGCCGCCGCCCCCGCTGCCGGGCACGCGCCCGGCTCCGTGCCCGTGCCCGCGGCCGCCATGCCCTTCGTGGAGCTGCTGGTCGAGATCTGGGCCGATGCCCTGGCGCGGGACGGCGTCGGTGTGCACGCCGACCTGTTCGCGCTCGGTGCCGAATCGGCCACCGCGCTGGAGGTCGCCGCGCAGCTGACGGAGATCTTCCGGCTGACCGTCCCGGCGCGCGTGCTGTTCGACCGGCCGACCGCCGCCGGGCAGGCCGCCTGGTTCGCCGCCCGCGACGCCGCGGGCGACGGCCGCCTGGCCGGCATCGCGCGGCTGCTGCTCGCCGACGAAGCCTTCGAAGCCGACGAAGCCGACGAAGCCGACGAGGCTTTCGAGGCGGAGGAAGCCTCCGAAGCCCTCGAAGTCTGAGACCGCCTCCACTCCTGACCGGGAAGGTCGACATGGAAGACCACATCAGCACGCTGTACGACGTCTTCGCCGCCACGGCACGGCGTCACCCCGAACTGCCGGCGGTCGAGCTGTCCGCGTCGCCGATCGGCTACGCCGAACTGGAGCGCGCGGCCGAGGCCCTCGCCGAGAACATCACCGCCGCGCACGGCAGCGTCCGCTCGGTCGCACTGCTGGCCGCGCGCAGCGGTGTCGCCTACGCCGGCTATCTCGCGGCCCTGCGCCTGGGCGCGCAGGTCGTGCCGCTGAACCTCAAGTACCCGCCCCGGCGCAACAGCGCCATCTGTGAGCTGGCCGACGTCGATGTGATCATCGCCGACGCGTCCGGGCAGCAGTGGCTCGAACACTGCCCCGCCGGCACCGCACCGGCGCGGCCGGTCCTGCGGCGCACCGACGACGAGCTGCTGGCCGCCGTCCCGGAGGGTTCGCTGCCCGCCCCGACGGCCGGCCCGGACGACATCGCCTACCTGCTGTTCACCTCCGGCTCCACCGGCCGGCCCAAGGGCGTGCCGATCCGGCACCGCAACGTCCTGGCGTTCCTGGCGCACACCGTCCCCCGCTACGAGGTCGGTCCGGGCTGCCGGATGTCGCACACCTTCGACCTGACCTTCGACCTCTCGGTGTACGACCTCTTCGTCACCTGGGCCGGCGGCGCGACCCTGGTCGTCCCCGAGGCGGCCGAACTGCTGAGCCCCGTCGACTACGCGGTGAACCGGCGGCTCACGCACTGGTTCTCGGTGCCGTCGGCGGTCTCGGCCGCCGCCGGACTCGGCGGCCTGCCCGCGGGCCGGGCCCCGGAGCTGCGCCACAGCGTCTTCTGCGGTGAGCAGTTCACGTACGCGCAGGCCGAGGCCTGGAGCGCGTTCGCCTCCGCGTCGGTCGTGGAGAACATCTACGGCCCGACCGAACTCACCCTGGCGTGCGCGGAGTTCCGCCTGCCCAAGGACCGCGGGGACTGGCCCGAGACGGTGAACGACACGGTTCCGATCGGCACCGTCTACCCCGGCCTGGAGTACGTCGTCACCGACGACGGCGAGCTGTGCGTGCGCGGTCCGCAGCGTTTCGACGGCTACCTCGACCCGCGCGACGACCGGAACCGGTTCCTCGCCCCCGGCGCGTCCGGCGACGACACCCCGGGCGGCGGTGCGCCGGACGCGGCGCGGTACTACCGCACCGGCGACCGGGTCCGCCGCGAGGACGACGGCACGCTGGTCCACCTCGGCCGCCTCGACAACCAGGTCAAGATCCGCGGCTACCGGGTCGAGCTGGGCGAGTTCGAGACCCTGCTGCGCCGCCACCCCGGCGTCCGGGAGGCCGTGGTCGTACCCGTACAGCACCGCGACGCCACCGAGCTGATGGCCTGCTACACCGGTGAGCCGGCCCGCGAGGCCGAGCTGCGCCGCACGCTGGCCGCGGGCATGCCGGTGCACCTGGTGCCGCACGTGTTCCTGCACGTGGACGCGCTGCCCCTGAACCCCAACGGCAAGACCGACCGCGCCATCGTGGCGAAGCTCGTCGCCGAGCAGGCCAAGCTCACGCGACCCTGACCCGCCGGGAGCGCCGGCCCCAGAGCAGCACCCGACAGTCGAAGAGAGGGATCGCGAACAGTGCTGACCGTCTATACAACGATGCCTTCCTGGCAGGACCGGACACCGCAGGAGTACCGCCGCAGGGTCGTCGACGTGGCCCGCTGGACCGAGCAGGCGGGCTTCCGCGGCGCGCTGGTCTACACCGACAACACGCTCGTGGACGCCTGGGCCGCGGCCCAGCTCGCCATCGACAACACCGAGCGGTTCGTACCCCTGGTCGCGGTCAACCCGGTGGACACCCACCCGTTCGCCGTCGCCAAGACGATCAGCACCCTGGCGTTCCTCTACGGGCGGCGCGTCGACCTGAACCTGGTCACCGGCGGGTTTTCCCGGCACCTGCGGGAACTGGGCTGCGAACTGGGCCACCGGGAGCGGTACGACCGGCTGGCCGAGTACGGCGAGATCATCAGGCAGCTGACGGCGGCGCCGACGACGGTGACGTACACCGGCAAGTACTACGCGCTGGACGCCGCCGTGGTCAGCCCGCCCGCCGATCCGGCCCTGGCGCCGGAACTCTACGTGTCCGGGGCCTCCGACGACTGCCGTGAGGTCGCGGGGCTGCTCGGTGTGGGCCGGCTGTCGTACCCGCACCAGATCGACAGCTACCAGGGCGACCGGCCGCTCGCCGGCTGCGGTGTGCGCCTCGGTGTCATCGCCCGCGACGACGCCGAGGAGGCGTGGCGGATCGCCCACGAGCGGTTCCCGTCCAGCGAGTCGGGGGAGAAGCTGCACGAGTGGGCGGTCGGCAAGGTCGAGTCGCACTGGCACCTGAAGCTGTCGCGCGACGCGCTGCGCTCACACGTGCCCAACGGGGTCTACTGGCTCTATCCGTTCCGGGCCTACCAGACGTTCTGCCCGTACCTGGTCGGGACGTACGCCGACGTCGGTGCGATGATCCGGCGGTACATCGACCTCGGCGTGGACACCCTGGTCCTGGACGAGGTCGTGGAGCACGAGGACCTGCACCACACCACGACCGCCCTGGACCACGCCTACGCGCAGGCCGGGTGATCCGGTGAGCACGCTGATCCACACCCCGTCCGAATGGCTCCGCGGCTACCAGGAGCGGCTGGACGCCCGGGTCCGCATGGTCTGCTTCCCGCACGCCGGCGGTTCGGCGGCCTTCTACCGGTCGTGGCACCAGGGCCTGCCGCCCCAGGTCGAGCTGTACGCGGTGCAGTACCCGGGGCGGGGCGAGCGGCGTCTGGCACCGCCGGTCGCCGACGTGCGGACCCTGGCCGGACACGTCGTGGACGCCCTGGTCCCGTTGCTCGACCGGCCGCTGGCCCTGTTCGGCCACAGCATGGGTGCCTTCGTCGCGTACGAGACGGCACGCCTCCTCGACGAGCGCGGCACCCCGCCGGTGCACCTGTTCGTCTCGGGGCAGACCGCGCCGTGGATCCCGGGTGACGAGCCGAACGGCCCGGAACGGACCCGCGGCGACCTCGCCGACGCCGGCATCGCGGACGCCGACGACGAGGAGCTGGTCCGCCATCTGGAGCGCCTGGGCGGCACCGAGACCGAACTCCTCGCCGATCCCGGGATGCGCGAGATCTTCCTGCCGTACATCCGCGACGACTTCCGGCTGCTGCACGGCTACCGTCCGACGGCCGGGCCGCCGCTGACCGCTCCGATCACGGCGCTCACCGGCGCCGACGACCCGGTGGCCACCCCCGTCCTGGCCGCCCACTGGCGGGACGTGACGGCCGCGCGCTTCGCCCTGGAGGTGTTCCCCGGCGGCCACTTCTTCCTGCTGCCGGAGCAGGACGCGGTGCTTGACCTCGTCGCCACGCGGCTGGCGGCGGACCGGGGGGCCACTGCCTGAGAGCCGTGCGGACCCGGTCGCGCATCATGGGGCGTCCGAGTCCGCACGTCCCGTCAGGAGCCCCCGCCATGCCCGACACCCCCGGTGCCGACGCCCCCGGTGCCGACGCCCCCGGTGCCGACACCCCCGCTGTCGACATCCCCGGTGCCGACACCCCCTTGACGGCCCGGCTCGCCGGTCACGTCCAGGACTTCGAGCGGCTGCTGGTGGCGTACTTCGACTCCCTGGGCGACGGCATCGACGTACCGTCCTACGGCGAACTGGCCCCGGAGTGCCTGGAGCTGGTGCGGGAGCTGGCCCTGCGGGGCGGCAAGCGGATCCGGGTCGTGGTGCTGAGGGAGGCCGCCGGGCTGGTGACCGGTGACCCCGTCGCCGGGCTGGACCAGGCCGCCCTCAGCCTCGAACTCCTGCACACCCACGGGCTGATCCACGACGACCTCATCGACGACAGCGCCGTCCGGCGCGGTGGTCCCTCCACGTACTACGCCTACCGGGCGCGGTTCCCCGGACGGCGCTCGGCCTCACCGTGCTCGCCGGTGACCTGGCGTCGGTGCTGGCCGTGCGGGTGCTGCTCGGGTCGGAGGCCGACGCGTCGGTGCGGCAGGCCATGGTCGAGGAGCAGACCCGGGCGGCCGCCGAGACGATCCTGGGACAGGTCGTCGACCTGGAACGCGACCTCGGCGACACGGTGCCGGACGACGAGATCCTGCACCAGGTCGCCGACTTCAAGTCGGCCCGGTACTCGCTGCTCGCCCCGCTGCGGCTGGGGCTGCTCGCGGCCGGTGGGCAACCGGCCCGTCACGAGCAGGAGTTGCGTCGTTACGCGCGGCTGGTGGGCATCGGTGCGCAGATGCGCGACGACTATCTGGACCTGTTCGGCGACGGCGAGGAGACGGGCAAGCCGATCGGGACCGACTTCCGGGACGGCAAGCGCAGTTACGTCGTCGCGGCCCTCCTGAACACGCTCACCGGGGCCGAGCGGTCCCTGGTGGAGGCGGCTCTCGGTGCTCCCTCCTGCCCGGCCGGCACGATCGCCACGATCCGCGGGATCGCCGAGGAGCGTGGGGTGGCCGCCCGGCTGCGGGCCGGGATGCGCGACCACGCCGAACAGGCCGCCCTCGTCGCCGGCGGCTGGCGGGAGCGGTGGCGGAGCGAGGCGGTCGGGTTCTTCGAGGCGCTGCCGTACTGGAGCGTCGAGCGGTCCCGGTGAACTCTCAGGGTGCGAGCGAGCGGTCCCGTACCCGAGCCAGATGCCGCTCGAAGACCTCCCTCGCCTCCGGGGTCAGCGTGCGCAGCGCCACCAGCGCCGTGATCACCACGTCGCACAGCTCACCCTGCACGTCCTCCCAGGAGTGGGTGACGCCCTTGCGGGGGTTCTGGCCCGTCGCGCCGATCACCGCCTGGGCGACCTCGCCGACCTCCTCGGTGAGCTTGAGCATGCGCAGGACGAGGCCGGTCTCCCCGTCGTGCCTCCGGTCGGCGTCCAGCCAGGTCCAGAGGTCCTCGACCGAGGTCCACAGGTCCGGCGCCTGGTCAGGTGGTGTGCTCCGGTGTTCCGTCATGCCTGAAGTCTGGCGCAGCGGTCCCCGCCTCCCGTGCTCACCCCTCGAACAGCGGCTCCTGCTCTCCCTCCTTCGCCCGCCGTACCCGCTTGTTCCGGGCGCCGATCACGACGGCCGTCACCGCCGCGGTCACGCCCAGCGCCGCCGGGACCATCCAGCCCCGGTCGAAGGCATGGCCGAACGCGTGGTCCAGGGAGAGCCGGCCGGGGCCCGTGACGGCCAGGCCCGCCGCCGTCAGCCCCAGGGAGGCCGCGTACTCGTAGCCGCCCTCCTGGGCGAAGAAGCCGTTCGGCATGTGCAGCGCGGCGGCGCCCGCCATCGCCCCGGCCGCCGCGGCACCCGCCGCCGGGGTCGCCAGGCCCAGTGCCAGCAGGGTGCCGCCGCCCGCCTCGGCCAGCCCCGCGGCCATCGCGCTCTGTTTCCCGGGCGCGTACCCGACCGACTCCATGAACTGCCCGGTGCCCTCGATCCCGCCCCCGCCGAACCAGCCGAGCAGTTTCTGCGCGCCGTGCGCGACGAGCACCCCGCCGGTCCCCAGCCGGAGCAGGAGCAGTCCCACGTCACGTCGGTCGTAGCAGGTCACGGTGACTCCCATCGGCGACAACGGATCACGGGTCTCCACCCTCGCACCCGTCACACCCGAACGGCCCGCCCGCGCCGCCGTTCGGGTGGCGGGCCCCGGGGCGCGGTGTGAGGCTGACGGGCATGACGATCAAGACAGCCAAGCTCAGCGACCCGGCCGTCCGGGCCTTCGTGACCGCCGTGAACGCCAACGACCGCGAGGGCTTCCGGGAGCTGCTCACCCCGGACGCGACCATGGCGGACGACGGCGCCGACCGGGACCTCGACGAGTGGATCGACCAGGAGATCTTCTCCTCCAACGGCCACCTCGACGTCGACAACGAGTCCAACGAGGGCCGTTCGCTGCTCGCCCACTACCGCAACGACACCTGGGGCGAGATGCGCACCCGCTGGGACTTCACGGTCGAGGAGAACGGCCGGATCTCCCGCTTCGAGACCGGGCAGGCCTGACCGGCCGGACGCCGGTCCGGCAACTCCCTTGCCTTCGGGTGCACTTCAACTCCTAGCGTCCTGACCCATGGAAACCGACACCACCACCAGGACCCTGGGACGTTCCGGCATCCGCGTCAGCGCGCTCGGCTTCGGCTGCTGGGCCATCGGCGGCGAGTGGCAGGACCCCGACGGCCGGCCGCTCGGCTGGGGCAAGGTCGACGACGAGGAGTCCGTACGGGCCGTGCGCCGCGCCCTCGACCTGGGCGTCACCTTCTTCGACACCGCCGACACCTACGGCGCCGGGCACAGCGAGCGCGTCCTCGGCCGCGCCCTCGGCAAGCGCCGGGACGAGGTGGTCGTCGCCACCAAGTGGGGCAACGTCTTCGACGCGGAGACCCGCACCCTCACCGGCGCCGACGACTCCCCGGCGTACGTGCGCCGCGCCCTCACCGCCTCGCTGCGCCGCCTCGGCACCGACCACGTCGACCTCTACCAGCTGCACCTCTCCGACGCCGACCCGGCACGCGCGGCCGAACTTCGCGACGTCTGCGAGGAGTTGGTCGGGGAGGGGCTCATCCGGGCCTACGGCTGGAGTACCGACGACCCCGCCCGCGCGGCCGTCTTCGCCGAGGGACCCCACTGCACGGCCGTACAGCACACCCTCAACGTGCTCCAGGACGCGCCCGAACTCATCGCCCTGAGCGAGGAACTGGAGCTTGCCGCCGTCAACCGCAGTCCGCTGGCCATGGGGTTGCTCGGCGGGCGGCGGGCCGGCGCCGCCGCCGGGGACATCCGCAGCAGGCCGCCGGCCTGGCTGCCGGGCTTCGGAGACGGGTCCGGGGCCGACGCCGCGTGGGTCGAGCGGATCGAGTCCGTGCGTTCCGTGCTCACCAGCGGGGGCCGGACCCTCGCCCAGGGCGCCCTCGCCTGGATCTGGGCGCGCAGCCCGCGTACGGTCCCCATCCCCGGCTTCCGGTCCGTCGCCCAGGCCGAGGAGAACGCCGGCGCGCTCGCGAAGGGGCCGCTCAC
>NZ_LBMU02000034.1 GCF_001005085.2 Streptomyces humi | reverse complement strand
AACCGACCAACGGCGAAGTCGGACGGTATCGACGAGGAGCAGCCGGCGAACGGTGAGGTCGGGCGGTATCGCCGAGGGTGGGGCTATGCCGGGGTGCCTGCTGCTGGGGCTGGTTCTCGTTGGACCAGTTGGGGGCCCGTTTCCTCGTGTGCCGACGAGGACGGCTCGGCCGACGGCGGGTCCGTCGCCGGGGGCGGCGGCGGGGGCGAAGCCGGTGGTGGCGTGGGGGTGTCCGCCGGTGCCGTGGGGGACGCCGGGGCGCCCGTCGGGGGCCCGGCCGGCACCCCCGGCGCGGCGCTCTGCCCAGGCTGTGCCGTCGCGTCCGGTCCCGCGCTGCCGCCGCCCTCCCCGGACCGCGCGGACGCCGACGCCGACTCCCCCGGCTTCGGCTTCCCCGCGTGCCCCCGCTTACCGTCGGCCACCGCACCGCCGTACCCCGCGCCGCCCTCACCCGACACGCCGGGGCCGGCGCCTGCCCCGTCACCGCCCCGGTGCCCCGCCGAGTGCGACGGCTTGGCCTTCCCCGCGTCGTCGCCCACGTTCACACAGCCGGCGGCGGCCGCGACGGCCATCACCGTGACGGCCAGACGGACGGGTACGTTCAAGGGGCGCACGGCGGCCACCTCCGAGGGGAAGTAAGAAGTCGACCTGCCCAACTCCCGCCGCCCGCAAGAGGACACGCTGACCGCGCGCCGGGGACAAACGACCGAAGCATCGCCCCGCCGCCCGGCCCGCACCGCCCGCGGCACCGCCGCTCCCGAACCCGGCGCCCCCACACCCCTCCGCCCATGCGCCCGGTCCCTGACAATGGCCCTGTGCTGGAGATGACACGCGAATCGTTCGAGGAACTCGTCAGCCAGGCCCTGGACCGGATCCCCCCGGAGCTGACCCGGGTGATGGACAACGTGGCCGTGTTCGTCGAGGACGAGCCCCCCGCCGACGACCCCGACCTGCTGGGCCTGTACGAGGGCACCCCGCTCACCGACCGCGGCGAGTGGTACGCCGGTGTGCTCCCGGACCGGGTCTCCATCTACATGGGCCCGACGCTGCGCCACTGCGAGACCCCCGAGGACGTGGTGCACGAGGTCTCCGTGACCGTGATCCACGAGATCGCCCACCACTTCGGCATCAACGACGACCGCCTCCACGAACTCGGCTGGGGCTGAGCCGCACCCCGCGGGCAGGCAGGGAGCGAACCGTCGCATATCAGCTCCCGAGCCGGGGCATACGGCCCCAATGGCCCGCGCCCGAACCCGAGCCCAAGCCCGTCCGCCCGTCCTGGAACTCGACCCGCAGGCACACGAACCGCCCGCCTGGAGCCGCGTCCTCGGCCTGACGGCCGTCGTCCTCCTCGGCGCGTGGCTGGGCCTCCTGATCGTCGGGAACGTCCGCGCGCAGGTCGGCCCGATGGACACCACGATGACCCTGCGCCCGTCCCTCAGCGGGGGCACGAAGATCAACGTCTCCCCGCTGGGCGCCCTCTACCTGGACACCCACAACGGGCCGGTCCGTCTCGACGTCAATGTCGACCAGCTGGACCCGGTCCGCTCCCAGGCCCTCGTCGACCACCCCGAACGTCTCGCCGGCCTCCAGGACGAGGTCGCCCACGACGTCGAGCACGGCACCCTCGACCTCGCCGAACGCTCCTGCGTGGCCGTCGTCGCCGGCGCCACCGCCCTCGGCCTGGCGGTCTATCGCCGGCCCCGCCGCGCCCTGGCCGCCGGCGGCCTCGCCCTCGGTCTGCTCGCCACGTCCGGCGCGACCGCGTACGCCACCTGGAACCCGAACGCGGTCCTGGAGCCGAGGTTCTCCGGTCTGCTCTCCTCCGCCCCGGCCGTGGTCGGCAACGCGCGCAGCATCGTCACCGATTTCGACACCTACCAGAAGGAGCTGGCCCGCCTGGTGACGAACGTGACCAAGCTGTACGACGTCACGTCCACGCTCCCCGCCTATTCCCCGGATCCGGCCACCCTGCGGGTCCTGCACGTCTCCGACATCCATCTCAACCCGGCGAGCTGGAAGATCATCGCCTCGCTGGTGCAGCAGTACAAGGTGAACGTGATCGTCGACTCCGGCGACACCATGGACCACGGCACGGCCGCCGAGAACGGCTTCCTGGATCCGGTCGAGGACCTCGGCGTGCCCTATGTCTGGGTCCGCGGGAACCACGACTCCGCGGTCACCCAGCGGTACCTGGCCCGGATGAAGAACGTGCACGTCCTGGACGACGGCCGGGCCGAGACGGTCGCCGGGCTGCGGTTCGCCGGTATCGGCGATCCCCAGTTCACCCCCGACCGCTCCACCGTGCCGGGCGGCGACGCGGCCGAGGAGCAGGCCGGCGACCGCCTCGCCACGGCCCTGCGGGAGCAGCGGGCGGCCGGCACCCCGGTGGACGTGGCGATCGCGCACGAGCCGACCGCGGCCCGGATGACGGACGGCGAGGTTCCCCTGGTCCTGGCGGGCCACCTGCACCACGAGCAGACGGAGCTGCTGCCGCACGGCACCCGGCTGCGCGTGGAGGGCTCCACCGGCGGCAGCGGGCTGCGCGCGGTCGAGCGCAAGTACCCGGATCCCGTGGAGGCCTCGATCCTCTACTTCGACCGGGACACCCACCGCCTCCAGGCCTGGGACGAGATCAAACTGGGCGGTCTGGGCCAGACGACGGCCGAGGTCAGCCGCCACCTCCCGACCACCTGACCGATCAGCGGTTCCACCGGTCGTTCTCGTCGCCGTAAACCGTTTTGGCGATACTCCCCGCCATCCCATATGCTTCTCACGTCCCCGACGCGCTGAGAAGCGCCCAGGCGGGCCGATAGCCCTCATCGTCTAGCGGCCTAGGACGCCGCCCTTTCAAGGCGGTAGCACGGGTTCGAATCCCGTTGGGGGCACGCAAGATCGTGTGCGACACTGTTGCACACACAAGCTTGGTCCTGTGGAGCAGTTTGGAGTGCTCGCCACCCTGTCAAGGTGGAGGCCGCGGGTTCAAATCCCGTCAGGACCGCTGAGGTTTCACGTGAAACCTCGTGGCTGGGTAGCTCAGTTGGTACGAGCGATCGCCTGAAAAGCGATAGGTCGCCGGTTCGACCCCGGCCCCAGCCACAACAGACAGCCCCTCCGGAGTCCCGGAGGGGCTGTTCTCATGTGCTGCGGCCCCGCCGCCACTCCCGGCGGATCAGCTCGAGCTTGTCGTGGAAGTCGGGGTCCTCGAGGACGACCCCGGACGTGTAGGGGATGGGCAGCAGGAAAGAAGTGCCGTCGGTTCTGGTGACACCGATCTGCGTGATCGTGCCCCGGCGCCCCCGGCCCGGGAGCTCGTGGACGCTCTCGATGTCCGGCCAGGCCACCCGCCGCCTCCCCGTCATCCCACGCGTGCGCAGGCCCTGGGCGTCGATGCGCGTGACCCCCGTCGACATGCCGGCCAGCACCACGAACAGCACGGTCGGTGCCAGCCCCAGCACCAGCCACACGGGTACGGCCGTACCGATCCGGTGCTCGGCCAGGTCCCGGCCGGCATCCACCGTCACGGCCCCCGCCCAGGCCGCCATCAGCAGCGCCCATCCCCACATGACCAGGCGTTGTCTGCCCGTGTACCGAAAGACGGTCTCGCTCATACGCGCAGCCTGACAGCGCTCCGCCGCACGACTCCGATTTGGGCAGGACTGGAGCGGACCATGGCGTTCCTTTGCGGTCCGACGGCGACCACGGCGTCTTCCCGGCCGGCCCACCGCCCGGCCGCTTGGCCACCGGACCGCGTGACGCTACCTTCGGCGTCGTCGCAACGGATCAGAGGGATCACACGGACCAGGGGCGGGGACGATGAGCGGGGACCAGGACAGAGTCAGCCAGGACGTCGAGCTGGAGAAGAACCGTGCGCGCTACGGGCTGCTCGCCGTCGTCATCAGCAACCTCGCGATCGCCACGGTCGCGATGTTCGGCGTCTGGCAGCTCGACGGCGACACCTCGGTCATCATCGGCGTGCTCACCGCCGCGTTCACCGCGGTGAGCAGCATGACCACGGCCTACCTGGGGATCAAGGCCGTATCGAACACGGCGAAGTCGATCGCGTCCTCGGCGGCGGCCGCGGCAGCCGCACCCACGCCGGCCGCACCCGCTACGCCCACCACGGCCACCACGGACACCACGGACACCACGGCCACCACGCCTGTCACCCCCGCCACGGCCACCACGGCGGCCTCCCCCGCCCCCGCCGACACGGCCGCCCCGCCCGCGCAGCGCGGCCAGTAACCCGCCCCGCCCCTTCACCCGGCTGAACCCGGCTGAACCCGGCGGATCCCGGCGGATCCCGGCGGATCCCGGCGGATCCCGGCTGAACCGCCGGAGGCAAAAGCGTTCGCCATGAATTTCCCCGAGGTGAGATCCTGGACCGCGTATGTCTACGCATCCCGCTCCCGCCCTCGGCACTCTCGCCCCCCGCCTGACCGAGCTTTCGCTGCGCGACGCGCACCGGCTCGGGCGCAGGCTGGAAGGCGCGCGCAAGATCCGTAAGCCGGAGGCCCGCGCCGCCGTCCTCGCCGAGATCGAGGCAGAGGTGGCCAGGGCCGAGGAACGGATGGCCGGCCGGCGCGCCGTCGTGCCCGCCGTGTCGTACCCCGAGCAACTGCCCGTCAGCCAGAAGAAGGACGAGATCGCCGCCGCGATCCGCGACCACCAGGTCGTGATCGTGGCCGGTGAGACCGGTTCCGGCAAGACCACGCAGATCCCGAAGATCTGTCTGGAGCTGGGGCGGGGGGTGCGCGGCATGATCGGGCACACCCAGCCCCGTCGGATCGCCGCCCGTACCGTCGCCGAGCGCGTCGCCGAGGAACTGCGCACGCCCCTCGGGGAGTCCGTCGGCTGGAAGGTCCGCTTCACCGACCAGGTGAACCCGGACGCCACCTTCATCAAGCTGATGACGGACGGCATCCTGCTCGCCGAGATCCAGACCGACCGCGAGCTGCGCGCCTACGACACGATCATCATCGACGAGGCGCACGAGCGGTCCCTGAACATCGACTTCCTGCTCGGCTACCTGGCCCAGCTGCTGCCGAAGCGCCCGGACCTGAAGGTGGTCATCACCTCCGCCACCATCGACCCCGAGCGCTTCTCCCGGCACTTCGGTGACGCCCCGATCGTCGAGGTGAGCGGGCGGACGTACCCCGTGGAGGTGCGCTACCGCCCGCTCCTCGAAGAGGACTCCGAGGACGCCGACCGGGACCAGATCACCGCCATCTGCGACGCCGTGGAGGAACTCCAGGGCGAGGGAAAGGGCGACATCCTCGTCTTCCTCTCCGGCGAGCGGGAGATCCGGGACACGGCGGACGCGCTGGAGAAGAAGAAGTACCGGTTCACCGAGGTCCTCCCCCTCTACGCCCGGCTCTCGCACGCCGAGCAGCACCGGGTCTTCCAGCCGCACACCGGCCGCAGGATCGTGCTGGCGACCAACGTGGCCGAGACCTCCCTCACGGTCCCCGGCATCAAATACGTCATCGACCCCGGCTTCGCCCGGATCAGCCGCTACAGCCACCGCACCAAGGTGCAGCGGCTGCCCATCGAGCCGATCAGCCAGGCCAGCGCCAACCAGCGCAAGGGCCGCTGCGGCCGTACCTCCGACGGCATCTGCATCCGGTTGTACGACGAGGAGGACTTCCTCGGCCGGCCGGAGTTCACCGACGCCGAGATCCTGCGTACGAACCTCGCCTCCGTCATCCTCCAGATGACCGCGGCCGGCCTCGGCGACATCGAGAAGTTCCCCTTCATCGACCCGCCGGACCACCGCAACATCCGCGACGGCGTGCAGCTGCTCCAGGAGCTGGGCGCGCTGAACCCCGACGAGAAGGACGTCCGCAAGCGGCTCACCGACAGCGGCCGCAAGCTGGCCCAGCTGCCGGTCGACCCGCGGCTCGCGCGCATGGTGCTCGAGGCCGACAAGAACGGCTGTGTCCGCGAGGTCATGGTCATCGCCGCCGCGCTCTCCATCCAGGACCCGCGTGAACGCCCGGCCGACAAGCAGACCCAGGCCGACCAGCAGCACGCCCGCTTCCGGGACGAGACCAGCGACTTCCTCGCCTTCCTCAACCTGTGGCGGTACGTCAGGGAGCAGCAGAAGGAGCGCGGCTCCAGCTCCTTCCGGCGGATGTGCAAGCAGGAGTACCTGAACTTCCTGCGCATCCGCGAATGGCAGGACATCTACACGCAGCTGCGCACGGTCGCCAAGCAGATGGGCATCCACCTCAACGAGGAGGACGCCCCCGGCGACCGTGTGCACGTCTCCCTCCTGGCCGGTCTCCTCTCCCACATCGGGATGAAGGACGTGAAGGACGGCGCCAAGAACGAGTACCTGGGCGCGCGCAACGCCAAGTTCGCGATCTTCCCGGGCTCGGCGCTGTTCAAGAAGACGCCCCGGTTCGTGATGTCGGCCGAGCTGGTGGAGACCAGCAGGCTCTGGGCCCGGGTCAACGCGAAGATCGAGCCGGAGTGGGTGGAGCCCCTGGCCGGGCACCTCCTCAAGCGGACGTACAGCGAACCGCACTGGGAAAAGGACCAGGCGGCCGTGATGGCGTTCGAGAAGGTCACGCTGTACGGCGTGCCGATCGTCGCCGACCGCAAGGTGAACTACGGCCGGATCGACCCCGAGGTCAGCCGCGAGCTTTTCATCCGCAACGCCCTGGTGGAGGGTGACTGGCGCACCCACCACAAGTTCTTCGCCGACAACCGCAGGCTGCTGAGCGAGGTCGAGGAGCTCGAACACCGCGCCCGGCGCCGGGACATCGTCGTCGACGACGACACGCTCTTCGACTTCTACGACCAGCGGGTGCCCGAACACGTCGTCTCGGGCGCGCACTTCGACTCCTGGTGGAAGCACAAGCGGCACGAACAGCCGGAGTACCTGGACTTCGAGCGGGCGATGCTGATCCGGGAGTCGGCGGAGGCGGTCACCAAGGCCGACTACCCGGACTCCTGGCGGCAGGGGCAGCTCAAGTTCCGGGTGACCTACCAGTTCGAGCCGGGCGCGGACGCGGACGGCGTGACCGTCCACGTCCCGCTCCAGGTGCTCAACCAGGTCACGGACGAGGGCTTCGACTGGCAGATCCCGGGCCTGCGCGAAGAGGTGGTCACGGAGCTGATCCGCAGCCTCCCCAAGCCGATCCGCCGCAACTACGTGCCGGCGCCGAACTTCGCGAAGCGCTTCCTGGACACGGCCGTGCCTCTCCAGGAGCCCCTCACCACCACGATGGCCCGCGAACTGAAGCGGATGGTCGGCGTCCCCTTCGAGGCCGAGGACTTCGACTGGGCGAAGGTCCCGGACCATCTGAAGATCACGTTCCGGATCGTCGACGAGCGGCGCCGGAAGCTCGCCGAGGACAAGGACCTGGAGGCGCTGAAGCTCCGGCTGAAGCCGAAGGCGCGGCAGGCCCTGTCCCAGGCGGCCGCCGCCACCGCGTCCCGTGAGGGCGGCGAGTCCCTGGAACGCAAGGGCCTCACCGACTGGACGATCGGCGCGCTCACCCGCGTCTTCGAGACCCGTCGGGCGGGCCAGCCGGTCAAGGCCTACCCGGCCCTGGTCGACGACGGCGACACGGTCTCCGTACGCCTCTTCGACACCGAGGAGGAACAGACCGAGGCGATGTGGAAGGGCACGCGCCGGCTGATCCTGCGCAACATCCCGGTGAACCCGGCGAAGTTCGCCTCGGAGAAGCTGACGAACGCCCAGAAGCTCGCCCTGTCGGCCAACCCGCACGGCACGGTCCAGGCCCTGTTCGACGACTGCGCGACGGCCGCGGCCGACAAGCTGATCGCCGACTTCGGCGGGCCGGTGTGGGACGAGGAGTCGTACCGGAAGCTCTACGACAAGGTGCGCGCGGAGATCGTCGACACGACGGTCCGGACGGTCACGCAGGTGCAGCAGGTGCTCGCCGCCTGGCAGGCCTGTGAGCGCCGCCTGAAGGGCGTCCGGAGCCCCGCGCTGCTGGCCAACCTGACGGACGTCCGCAAGCAGCTGGACGCCCTCGTGAAGCCCGGCTTCGTGACCTGGGCCGGCATACGTCGGCTGCCCGACCTGATGCGCTACCTGGTCGCGGCGGACCGCCGCCTCCAGCAGATGCCGGCCAACGTCCAGCGGGACACCACCCGGATGGAGAAGGTCCACGAGATGCAGGACGAGTACGCCTGGCTCCTGGAGCAGCTCCCCCGTGGCCGTCCGGTGCCGCAACAGGTCCTGGACATCCGCTGGATGCTGGAGGAGCTCCGGGTCAGCTACTTCGCGCACGCGCTGGGCACGGCGTACCCGATCTCCGACAAGCGGATCGTGAAGGCGATCGACACGGCGGCTCCGTAACAGACCGAGCACGCTGAGTGAGTTCGACCAGCACCCTCACCCTCCTGTACAGTCCTTCTCGCAGCACAGCGCAGACAAAGTGCCGCGAAACCTGGTCCTGTGGAGCAGTTTGGAGTGCTCGCCACCCTGTCAAGGTGGAGGCCGCGGGTTCAAATCCCGTCAGGACCGCAACAAGAGGCCCGCATCCCACAAGGGAAGCGGGCCTCTGGCGTATCACCAGCACCAACCCCGCCCACCACCCCACCAGACCAGAGGCCGCGCCCGCGGCGCAGCCGCAATCAAATGCAGCAAATCCCGTCAGGACCGCAACAAGAGGCCCGCATCCCGCGAGGGAAGCGGGCCTCAGACGTAAGCGGGCCTCAGACGTATCACCAGCACCAACCCCACCCGCCACCCCACCAGACCAGAGGCCGCGCCCGCGGCGCAGCCGCGATCGGACTCGGCACATCCCGTCAGGACCGCGGCGGGAGGCCCGCGTGCCGCCGCGAGGGAAGCGGGTCTCCGATGTGTGATCCGTGCGGTTGCAGCGGAGGAAGCGGGCGTCTCACGTCTGTGAGCTGTGAGGTTTCCGCGAGGGGCGCGGGTCTCCCGGGTGTGGCCTGATCCCGGCGGGGCGCCGGCGGGAGCACGGGGCGTCGGGGCCGGGGTCTTTCGTGTGCGCCATTGACGGCGTCACATTCGGTCGGTACCCAGAAGAGAGGGCTCGCTCTCCTCGGCCCCCTCTGGAGGTGGCGTATGGCGGCTTCGGTGCGGCACGAGACGCGGGCCCTGCTGAGGGCTCATCTGGCGGCCGCCTCGTCGTACCGGCACCTGACCCGCCACTGTCCCGTCTGCCATCAGCTGCTGCGGCTGGCCATGGCCTCCACCCCACACGCCCCCGAGGCCCCCGAAGCCCCCGAGGAGGTCATGGAGGGCGAGGAGCCCGTCGGGGCGTGAGAGAGGCGCCGGGCCCAACAGCCGTTCCCCCGTGGGGTGGTGGCGCCCGCGACTCCATTAGCGCACCCGGGGCGGTACAAACAACCCGTGCGGTATGTGACGGGAGTCACCGCATGAGTTCCCGAAACGGCGGTACTTACCCCCCTCCTACAACTAGTCAATTTAATATGTGCAATTGCACCACCCTGTCGACCCCACCCCGGGCACCCTCTGGGCGCACGCACAGCGGATCCGACAGCCCTCCCCAGAGTGCGACAAGGCTGCTCACAGAGGCGCCGGTCAGGGTGGCCGAAGACGCCACAAGACGCCATCCGCGCACAAAAAAGATCGCGCTGGACCCGGCGGAGTCCAGCGCGATCTACGACGCACCCTGTGTCGCTTGCCTGTGAAGTTCTCGTCGGCCTGGGCGTGGGTCCTGTTGGGGCAGGTCCCGCGTCGCTTGGAGCTAGGGTTTCGGGCACCTCGGCCAGTTGGGGGACCGGTCGGTTTGCCCGCTATTCAGTTGGTCAGGCCTCGCTGCGCTGCTGCGGGATACCCGCGAGCAGGGCGCGGACCTCAGCCTCGCGGTAACGGCGGTGTCCGCCGAGCGTGCGAATCGACGTGAGCTTGCCGGCCTTCGCCCACCGCGTGACCGTCTTGGGGTCGACACGGAACATGGTGGCGACCTCAGCCGGGGTCAGCAGCGGCTCGGCATCAGGGGTGCGAGCGGTCATGAGCGGCCTCCTCGGGAGAACCGAACCTTCTCGGTTCTTTCCTCTAAATTCTGCACCTTGACCCGCGTTGCCCGAAATGGCGGACGCGAGTCGAGTCGGTTATAGGACGAACGGCTTGTCCTCGGCACTACAACTACACCATCTGTCCAGCCGCGTCGGCCAAACCGATGGAATTGCCCTCCCAGGTAGTCATCAGCCGCGGAAGCCGATGGACCATGCCATAGCGGACAGTCACGCCACTGTGACGATCAGTCACAGGACGATCAGGAGTCACCAGACCCCCCAAAGCACGTAATGCTGAGAATCCGCCCACAGTGCACCACACTTGGACGGAAGGAGCCTTCCCCGGACTCCTTGTCCTATTTTGGCACGAGGAGTGGCAAGAGGCGCAAGGGCCGCGTAAGTGCTATCCGTCACCCTTGGAATAAAAGCCCGGATCGGGCCCAACGTCCCGTGAGTTCACTGAAGTGCCGTCAAGGTACGTTGTTTCACAGCATCCGGGCCGTGACGTACGTCACTCATCACCCAGCCGTCATCCAGCTGTCACCCGGCCGCAAGCGCCGCCGGACGGCCCGCCGTCCAGTACGGATCACCGGGCGTCGCTGCTCAGACCGGCAGTCAGTTCGCCGACCGGCGGTCCCGCACCGCCCGCCACCGCTCCACCAGCCGCCCGTACGCCTCCCCGGCCGCGGCCCCGTCGCCCCGGCGCAGCGCCTCGACGCCCGCCGCCACGTCGGCCGCCGAATGGTCGTCCTCCAGATCACCGGCCGGCAGGGCGTGCACCAGTCCGCCGTAGTCCAGTTCGACCAGCGAGCGCGGGTGGAACTCCTCCAGCCAGCGGCCGACGTCCACCAGCCCGTCGATCAGCGGCCCTTCCTCGACGGTGTCCTTGAGCGTGCGCAGCGCCCGGGCCACCCGCCGCCGGGCCTGCACCATCGGCGTGCGGTAGCGCAGCATCGGCGGGATCTCCCCGGTGCCCTTCTCGTACCGCCGCTCCTCGTCGGAGACCAGCACGAACCAGTTCAGCGGCACCTGCCAGGTCGCCGTGCGGATCCAGGGCCGCGAGTCCGGGTTGCGGGCCCGCCAGCGCTCGTAGTCCACGGTGGCCTGGCGCCGCACCACCGGGGGCAGCATCGCGTCCAGGACCGGCTCGGGCAGCTCCTCGGGCAGCTCCTGGAGGGCCTGCCAACCGCGCAGCCGGGTCCGCCAGGGGCAGACGCACACGACACCGTCCACCTCGACCACGAACGCGTCGGCGCTCTCCTGCACCGGTACCGGGACCGGCGGGGTGGGCAGCAAGTCGGCCAGCGAGCGGCGCAGTTCGTCCTGATACGAGGGCCGGCCCGAGCGGCGGGCGTAGCGCGCCCAGTGGTCGCGCTCCGGCTCCGGGAAGGCGGCCAGCGGCTCGTACACACGCAGGTACGTCGCGTAGGGCACGACCACCGAGGACACCTTGGGCACGCCTGCTCCCTCCCCATCGGACCGGGCTCGAAACCAGCGGAACCCGCGGCGGAGCCGACCGGCGCCGACCGGGAAACCACAGCAAATCGTCCCATGCTCATGCGTGCGCACGCGGCACGGCAGAGTGATCCTGAACACTGCGCGGATGGCGGGCGGGCAATAGCTCTACGCTCGTGCCAGGCCCCCGCCACCCTTACGGGAGCCCCAGCTTCCACTCGCCGCGACCCAACCGGGAGTCACCACAGTGACCGACGTTTCCACCGGCGTCCTGCACACCCTGTTCCACTCGGACCAGGGCGGTCACGAGCAGGTCGTGCTCTGCCAGGACCGCAGAAGCGGTCTGAAGGCCGTCATCGCCATCCACTCCACCGCACTGGGCCCCGCCCTCGGCGGCACCCGCTTCTACCCCTACGCGAACGAGGAGGAGGCCGTCGCCGACGCCCTCAACCTCGCGCGCGGGATGTCGTACAAGAACGCCATGGCCGGGCTCGACCACGGCGGCGGCAAGGCCGTGATCATCGGGGATCCGGACCGGGACAAGTCCGAGGAGCTGCTGCTCGCCTACGGGCGTTTCGTGGCCTCGCTCGGCGGCCGGTACGTCACCGCCTGCGACGTCGGCACCTACGTCGCCGACATGGACGTGGTGGCCCGCGAGTGCCGCTGGACCACCGGCCGCTCCCCGGAGCACGGCGGCGCCGGCGACTCCTCCGTGCTCACCGCCTACGGCGTCTACCAGGGCATGCGGGCCAGCGCCCAGCACCTGTGGGGCGACCCGTCGCTGCGCGGCCGTACCGTCGGCATCGCGGGCGTCGGCAAGGTGGGTCACCACCTGGTGGAGCACCTTCTGGAGGAGGGCGCCCGGGTGGTCGTCACCGACGTCCGCCGGGAGGCCGTCGGCCGGATCTCCGACCGGCACCCGCAGGTGCGGGTCGCGGCCGACACCGAGGCCCTGATCCGCGTCGAGGGCCTCGACATCTACGCCCCCTGCGCGCTCGGCGGCGCGCTGAGCGACGAGTCCGTGCCGGTGCTGACCGCCGAGGTGGTGTGCGGCGCGGCCAACAACCAGCTCGCTCACCCGGGCGTCGAGAAGGACCTCGCCGACCGCGGGATCCTCTACGCGCCGGACTACGTGGTGAACGCCGGCGGGGTCATCCAGGTCGCCGACGAACTCCACGGGTTCGACTTCGACCGGTGCAAGGCCAAGGCGGCGAAGATCTTCGACACCACGCTGGCCATCTTCGCACGTGCGAAGGAAGACGGGATCCCGCCGGCCGCCGCGGCCGACCGGATCGCCGAACAGCGGATGCACGAAGCGAAAACGGCGGACGGCCGCTGATCGAACACCGGGTTTCCGGACGCGTTTTCGGTACCCGTCGGCGGACGGTTGGAGAGAACTCTCACGTTCGTCGGCGGGTCGCCCGCCAGGAAGTGGTTAAAATCGTCGTTGACCAGCGGGGACGGGGCGCCTCGCGGGTCACGGAGTCAGGCGCGTGGTGCGGGCGACGTACCGTATGGGCGCGGGCTCAGGTACCGTGGAAGCCCTACGGACCGGTCTCTCCGAGGAGAGCCCGTTCCGGATCATGAACGCGTGTCAGACTCTGGGGCCGTCGAGCCCCGTCACCGAGGGGGTCGAGCCATGGGGCGCGGCCGGGCCAAGGCCAAGCAGACGAAGGTCGCCCGCCAGCTGAAGTACAACAGCGGTGGGACTGATCTGTCACGTCTGGCCAGCGAGCTGGGCGCATCGACTTCGAGTCAGCCGCCGAACGGCGAGCCGTTCGAGGACGACGACGAGGACGACGACCCGTACGCCCAGTACGCGGATCTCTACAACGACGACGATGAGGACGAGGACGAGGACGATCAGTCCGGTCCGCACTCCCAGCATCGTCGCGGTGCTTGACTTCAGCGGCTGCTGAGCCGCTTCCACTTGCCCGGTCCGGGGTTTCCATGCCGGACCGGGTTTTGTGCTGACCCCGCAGGACGCCGCCCCGGACACCGCTCCCTGGACGCCCTTCTCTCGTGGCATCGCACCCCGGACGTCGCTCCCTCTGGGCATCGCACCCCGGACGTCGCTCCTCGGACGCCGGAGAGGCCGGGCCTATGCGTAGTCCCCGACCAGTTCGGCGCCCGTGGTGTGCTCGCCCCGCTCGGTGATCTCGCCGGCGACCCACGCCTCGACCCCGCGGTCGGCCAGCGCGGCCAGCGCCACGTCCACCGATTCCTGCGGGACGATCGCGATCATGCCGACACCCATGTTGAGCGTCTTCTCCAGTTCCAGCCGCTCGACGTCACCGGTGCGTCCCACCAGGTCGAAGATCGGGCCCGGGGTCCAGGTGGCGCGGTCGACGGTCGCGTGCAGGTGGTCCGGGATCACCCGGGCCAGGTTCGCCGCGAGTCCGCCGCCGGTCACATGGCTGAAGGCGTGCACCTCGGCGGTGCGCATCAGGGCCAGGCAGTCCAGCGAGTAGATCTTGGTCGGCTCCAGCAGCTCCTCGCCGAGGGTGCGGCCCAGCTCCTCGATGTGCGCGTCGAGGGCGAGGCCGGCCTGGTTCAGCAGCACGTGCCGGACCAGGGAGTACCCGTTCGAGTGAAGCCCGGAGGACGCCATGGCGATCACCGCGTCACCCGTACGGATACGATCCGCGCCGAGCAGCCGGTCGGCCTCCACCACGCCCGTACCGGCGCCCGCGACGTCGAAGTCGTCCGCGCCCAGCAGACCCGGGTGCTCGGCGGTCTCGCCGCCCACCAGGGCGCAGCCGGCCAGTACACAGCCCTCGGCGATGCCCTTGACGATCGCGGCGACCCGTTCGGGGTGGACCTTGCCGACGCAGATGTAGTCGGTCATGAACAGCGGCTCGGCGCCGCACACCACGATGTCGTCCATGACCATGGCGACCAGGTCGTGGCCGATGGTGTCGTAGACGCCCAACTGCCGGGCGATGTCCACCTTCGTGCCCACGCCGTCGGTCGCGGAGGCGAGCAGCGGACGCTCGTAGTTCTTCAGCGCGGAGGCGTCGAAGAGGCCGGCGAAGCCGCCGAGGCCGCCGAGGACCTCGGGGCGTTGCGTCTTCTTCACCCACTCCTTCATCAGCTCTACGGCGCGGTCGCCCGCCTCGATGTCGACACCGGCAGCCGCGTAGGAAGCACCGGGAACAGAGTTCTCAGACATTGCCTGGGATCTTTCGGGTTGGTTTCTACGAGGCTTACGGGCGACGGATCGCGTCGGCCGCGGCCGTGGCTGCCGGACCGGCCGCCAGCTCGGTCTCCAGGAGCTGCTTGCCGAGCAGCTCGGGGTCCGGGAGCGCCATCGGGTACTCGCCGTCGAAGCAGGCGCGGCACAGGTTCGGCTTGGCGATGGTGGTCGCCTCGATCATGCCGTCGATGGAGATGTACGCCAGGGAGTCGGCGCCGAGCGAGGTGCCGATCTCCTCGATGGTCATGCCGTTGGCGATGAGCTCGGCGCGGGTGGCGAAGTCGATGCCGAAGAAGCACGGCCACTTCACCGGCGGCGAGGAGATCCGGATGTGGACCTCGGCCGCGCCCGCCTCGCGGAGCATCCGCACCAGCGCGCGCTGGGTGTTGCCGCGGACGATCGAGTCGTCGACGACGACCAGCCGCTTGCCGCGGATGACTTCCTTCAGCGGGTTCAGCTTCAGACGGATGCCGAGCTGCCGGATGGTCTGCGAGGGCTGGATGAAGGTCCGGCCCACGTACGCGTTCTTGACCAGACCGTTGCCGAAGGGGATGCCGGAGGCCTCCGCGTACCCGATGGCGGCGGGGGTGCCGGACTCCGGGGTCGCTATCACCATGTCGGCGTCGACCGGGGCTTCCTTGGCGAGCATCCGGCCCATCTCCACGCGGGAGAGGTACACGTTCCGGCCGGCGATGTCGGTGTCGGGGCGGGCCAGGTACACGTACTCGAAGACACAGCCCTTGGGCTTCGCGTCCGCGAACCGGGAGGTGCGCAGGCCGTTCTCGTCGATGGCGACGAACTCGCCCGGCTCGATCTCGCGCACGAAGCTGGCGCCGCAGATGTCGAGCGCGGCGGACTCGGAGGCGACCACCCAGCCGCGCTCCAGGCGGCCGAGGACCAGCGGGCGGATGCCCTGCGGGTCGCGGGCGGCGTAGAGCGTGTGCTCGTCCATGAAGACGAGGGAGAAGGCGCCACGCACCTTCGGGAGGACCGCGTGGGCGGCCTCCTCGATGGTCAGCGGCTTGCCGTTCTCGTCGACCTGGGCCGCGAGCAGCGCGGTGAGCAGGTCGGTGTCGTTGGTGGCCGCGACGCGGGTGGAGCGGCCGTTGGAGTCCTTGGGGAGTTCGGCGACCATCTCGGCGAGCTGCGCCGTGTTGACCAGGTTGCCGTTGTGGCCGAGCGCGATGGAACCGTGCGCGGTGGCGCGGAACGTCGGCTGGGCGTTCTCCCACACGGAGGCCCCGGTGGTCGAGTAGCGGGCGTGTCCGACCGCGATATGACCCTGGAGGGAACCCAGGGAGGTCTCGTCGAAGACCTGGGAGACGAGTCCCATGTCCTTGAAGACGAGGATCTGGGAGCCGTTGCTGACCGCGATACCCGCGGACTCCTGGCCCCGATGCTGGAGGGCGTACAGCCCGAAGTACGTGAGCTTGGCGACCTCTTCACCGGGAGCCCAGACACCGAAGACGCCGCAAGCGTCCTGGGGGCCCTTCTCACCGGGGAGCAGATCGTGATTGAGGAGACCGTCACCACGTGGCACGACACCGAGTGTAGGCGAGATCGACCACTGGTCCGAATTGGGGATACCCGGCCGTAATGGATCTACGATCGCCGAGTCAGTCGTAGCTTTCTCCATTTTCGCAGGTCAGCGTGGTGGGACGATTCTCCAGGCGCGGCTCGTTCGTGCGGACCGGGGTCCGCGCAACCCCCTCACACCGTATCTCTGAGTGAGGTGTCGCACATGATTCGGGCGGCGGAGGTTCACTTCCTGGACAGCTGGACCCGGTCGCCACCGGCCGTGGTGAGGGTGAGCTTCGATCCCTCCGTCTTCATGGTCAGCGGTCCGGCGGTGAGCGTCCGCGCCAGTGCCCGCTCGAAGGTCATCCGTGCGTCGTCGCAGGCCATCCGGGTGGTGCGGGCATGGCTGAGCCGGATGAGGTCGTCGGTGACCTGGGCGGTCGCGCTGAACTGGTTGCAGCCGTAGCTGCCGGCGGCCCGGCCGTCCTCGAACTTCACATGGGCGTGCGCCGGGGCGTGCCGGGTGGTGCCGTCGACGGTCACGCTGTCGACGGTCCAGTCGATCCCGGTCACGGGCCGCGGGGTGCTCACGGAACCATCTTTCCCGCTCCCGCAGGCCACCGCGAGCGTGGCGAGCAGGGCGACGGCTGTCATGGTCGGGGTCCTGGGCCGCGTGCGCTGCTTGTACCCGTTCATGCCGGTTCGACGGAACCCACAGGGTGATCGGTTCCGTCAGCCCGTCAGGGGCAGGTACGGCCCGAGGTCCGCCCGCTCCCCGCTCGCGCTGACCTTGGCCTCCGCCACGGCCTCCTGCCACTCCAGCCGGCCGGTGGCCAGCCGGATCCAGGTCAGCGGGTCGGTCTCGACCACGTTCGGCGGGGTGCCCCGGGTGTGCCGCGGCCCCTCCACGCACTGCACCACGGCGTACGGCGGCACGCGCACCTCGGTGGAGCCGCCGGGCGCCTTCACCGCGAGGGCGTCGGCGAGCAGCCGGGTGCAGGCGGCCAGGGCCTGCCGGTCGTAGCGGACGTCGAGCGTGGGGACGGCCGCGTGGAGGTCGTCGGTGTGGACGACCAGTTCGACGGTACGGGTGACGAGGTAGTCGTCCAGGGACATCGCGCCGGCGCTGGTGGCGAGCAGCCGGGTGCCGGGATGCTCGGCGAGCAGGGCGCGGAAGCTCGCGTCGACGTCGGCGAGGTAGGCGTCGAGGTCGGGGTGGTCGGCGGCGAGCCGCCGGGTGAAGTCGGCGATGGCGGCCGAGTTGGCGGCGGTCCGGAACGGCCAGTCCAGCGGGGCCGCGTCCGCCCGCGCGGGCTCGGGCTCGGCCAGGGCCCGGTGCACGGCGGTGACCGCCATGCCGAGGTGGGCGACGAGTTCCCGTACGGTCCACTCGCCGAGCCGGGTGGGCAGGGCGAGCTGCTCGGGGGTGAGGACACGCACGGCGTCCCGCACGTTGGCGAGCTGGGCGAGGACCGCCGTACGGGTCCTGGCGGGGTCGTACGTCCGGGCGCGCTTCTTGGCGGGAGGCATGGCGGTGAGCGTATTCCCTGGGTCTGACAGGCGATCACCCGTGCGGGTGGTCAACGGCGAAACCGAGCCCCGCACCGCCGGATGCGGGCGACGCCGGCCTTCGCCTGGAAGGGGGTGCAACATGACTCGAAGTTCGGCGAGAAGGTGTCCGTGCCCGGTCCCATGGACATCGAGCTGGACACGGAGATCCTGGAGAACCACGTCCGGTGAGCCGAGAAGGCCCCGCCCGGAAGAACATCCGGGCGGGGCCTTCGTCGTTCCGTGGGCGGTTACGCCAGCAGGGCCTCGATCGTGCCCTCGTGGGCCTCGCGCAGTTCGGCCAGGGACAGCTCGAACTCGCCCTGGATCTCGACCGAGTCGCCGTCCACGACACCGATGCGGGCGACCGGCAGACCCCGGGCACCGCACATGTCGTTGAAGCGGACCTCCTCCGAGCGCGGCACCGCGACGACCGCGCGGCCCGCCGACTCGGAGAACAGGAAGGTGAACGCGTCCAGGCCGTCGGGTACGACCAGGCGCGCGCCCTTGCCGCCGAGCAGCGCCGACTCCACGACCGCCTGGACCAGACCGCCGTCGGACAGGTCGTGCGCGGAGTCGATCATGCCGTCGCGGGAGGCGGAGATCAGGATCTCGGCGAGCAGCCGCTCGCGCTCCAGGTCCACCTTCGGGGGCAGGCCGCCGAGGTGGTCGTGGACGACCTGGGACCAGGCCGAGCCGCCGAACTCCTCACGGGTGTCGCCGAGGAGGTAGAGCAGCTGCCCCTCCTCCTGGAAGGCGACCGGCGTGCGGCGGGCGACGTCGTCGATCACACCGAGGACCGCCACCACCGGGGTCGGGTGGATGGCCGCCTCGCCCGTCTGGTTGTAGAGGGAGACGTTGCCGCCGGTCACCGGGGTGCCGAGCTGCTGGCAGGCGTCGGCGAGACCGCGGATGGCCTCCGCGAACTGCCACATCACCGCCGGGTCCTCGGGCGAGCCGAAGTTCAGGCAGTCGGAGACGGCCAGCGGCTTCGCGCCCGTGGTCGCCACGTTCCGGTAGGCCTCCGAGAGCGCCAGCTGGGCGCCCGCGTACGGGTCCAGCTTGGCGTACCGGCCGTTGCCGTCGGTCGCGATGGCGACCCCGAGGCCGGTCTCCTCGTCGATGCGGATCATGCCGGAGTCCTCGGGCTGGGCGAGGACCGTGTTGCCCTGCACGAAGTGGTCGTACTGCGAGGTGATCCACTTCTTCGAGGCCTGGTTCGGGGAGCCGACCAGCTTCAGGACCTGGTCCTTCAGCTCCTCGGCCGTCGCGGGCCTGGGCAGCTTGTTCGCGTCGTCCGCCTGGAGCTCGTCCTGCCAGGACGGGCGGGCGTACGGGCGCTCGTAGACCGGGCCGTCGTGCGCGACCGTGCGCGGGTCGACGTCCACGATCTTCTCGCCGTGCCAGAAGATCTCCAGCCGGTCGCCGTCGGTCACCTCACCGATGACGGTGGCGATGACGTCCCACTTCTCGCAGATCTCCAGGAAGCGGGCGACCTTCGCGGGCTCGACCACCGCGCACATGCGCTCCTGCGACTCGCTCATGAGGATCTCCTCGGGCGAGAGCGTGGAGTCGCGCAGCGGGACGTCGTCCAGGGTGACGGTCATGCCGCCGGAGCCGTTCGACGCCAGTTCGGAGGTGGCGCAGGACAGGCCTGCCGCCCCGAGGTCCTGGATACCGACGACCAGCTTCTCCCGGAACGCCTCCAGGGTGCACTCGATGAGGAGCTTCTCCTGGAAGGGGTCGCCGACCTGGACGGCGGGGCGCTTCGACGGCTTGGCGTCGTCGAAGGTCTCGGAGGCCAGGATGGAGGCGCCGCCGATGCCGTCGCCGCCGGTCCGGGCGCCGTACAGGATGACCTGGTTGCCGGCGCCGGAGGCCTTCGCGAGGTGGATGTCCTCGTGCCGCATGACGCCGATGGCACCGGCGTTGACCAGCGGGTTGCCCTGGTAGCAGGCGTCGAAGACGACCTCGCCTCCGATGTTCGGCAGGCCCAGGCAGTTGCCGTAGCCGCCGATGCCGGCGACGACGCCGGGCAGCACGCGCTTGGTGTCGGGGTGGTCGGCCGCGCCGAACCGCAGCGGGTCCACGACCGCGACCGGCCGCGCGCCCATCGCGATGATGTCGCGGACGATGCCGCCGACACCGGTCGCGGCGCCCTGGTAGGGCTCGACGTACGACGGGTGGTTGTGCGACTCGACCTTGAAGGTGACCGCGTAGCCCTGGCCGACGTCGACCACGCCCGCGTTCTCGCCGATGCCGACGAGCAGCGCGTCCGACTGCGGGGCCTTCTCGCCGAACTGGCGGAGGTGGACCTTGGAGGACTTGTACGAGCAGTGCTCGGACCACATGACCGAGTACATGGCGAGCTCGGCGCCGGTCGGGCGGCGGCCGAGGATCTCCACCACCCGCTCGTACTCGTCCTTCTTCAGACCGAGTTCGGCCCAGGGCAGCTCGACGTCGGGGGTCGCGGCCGCGTGCTCGACCGTGTCCAGAGGCGTCCGGCTCATGCGCCCACCAGCTTCTTGAGGATCGAGGTGAAGAACGGGAGACCGTCGGTGCGGCCGGAACCGATCAACGGCTCGACGGCGTGCTCCGGGTGCGGCATGAGGCCCACCACGTTGCCGGCCTCGTTGGTGATGCCGGCGATGTCGCGGAGCGAGCCGTTCGGGTTGAAGTCGACGTACCGGAACGCCACGCGGCCCTCGGCTTCCAGCTTGTCGAGCGTGTACTCGTCCGCGACGTACCGGCCGTCCATGTTCTTCAGCGGGATGTGGATCTCCTGGCCCGCGGAGTAGTCCGTCGTCCAGGCGCTGGAGGTGTTCTCCACCCGCAGCTTCTGGTCCCGGCAGATGAAGTGGAGGTGGTCGTTGCCGAGCATCCCGCCGGGGAGCAGGTGGGCCTCGGTGAGGACCTGGAAGCCGTTGCAGATTCCGAGGACCGGGAGGCCGGCCTTCGCCTGCTCGATGACGGTCTCCATGACCGGCGAGAAGCGGGAGATGGCGCCGGCCCGCAGATAGTCGCCGTAGGAGAAACCGCCCGGAAGGACCACCGCGTCGACCTGGTGGAGGTCCTTGTCCTTGTGCCAGAGGGCGACCGGTTCGGCGCCCGCGAGGCGGATCGCACGCTGTGTGTCCCGGTCGTCGAGACTTCCCGGGAAAGTGACGACGCCAATACGAGCGGTCACTTCGCCGCCTCCGCGACTTCCTCCACCTTGACGGTGAAGTCCTCGATCACGGTGTTGGCGAGGAAGGATTCCGCAAGATCGTGGATGCGGGCGAGCGCGGCCTCGTCGACCGGCCCGTCAACTTCCAGTTCGAATCGCTTTCCCTGACGTACATCGGAGATGCCTTCGAAACCCAGGCGCGGCAGCGCACGCTGGACCGCCTGGCCCTGGGGGTCGAGGATCTCCGGCTTGAGCATGACGTCGACTACGACGCGTGCCACTGGCACTCCCGGTGTGTGGTGCTGAGCTGGTTCCTTCAGACTACCCGTACCAAATTTCTACGCGGGTAGAGTTGGAGGAAACTACGTGAGCCGCGTCACGATCGGGTGACAGCGGGGGATCCACACGAAAAGTTCTGGGAAAGTTCCCCGGGTTCGCCCGCAACATCTATTGCGCGTGTGACACGCGGCGGATTTAGTCGGGCTTCACTTTGTATTGCCAGGCACTGTACAAATGAATTGGCAATAGCCGATACTCGGCACGTCATCGCCGCATCACCGTTGAGCTGTGATGAGCTGTATAGACGTGCCACACGAAGGGACCGATATTCGTGGCGCAGAAGGTCGTGGTCACTCTCTTTGACGACATCGACGGCTCGGAAGCGGCGGAAACGATCGCCTTCGGACTCGACGGCAAGTCGTACGAGATCGATCTGAATCAAGCCAACGCCAAGAAACTGCGTACCGCTCTGGAGCCGTACGTGGTCGCCGGCCGCAAGCGGTCGAAGTCGGGCAAGGCGTACAAGCAGACGGAGGTCGCCCCCGACCCGGCGGCCGTCCGCGCCTGGGCACAGGCGAACAAGATGGACGTCCCGGCGCGCGGCCGTATTCCGAAGAAGGTCTACGAGGCGTTCAGCGCCGCCCAGTGACGAGGCGGCCGGCTGTCCCCAGGGTGCGTCAGCGACCCCTGGGGGCAGCCGACTTGCGCTACCCCCCTGCTGATCAGCTAATGTCTGGAGCACGCCGAGGGGCCAGGCCGAAAAGCCGAAGCCCACGGAGTACATGCGGGTGTAGTTCAGTAGCAGAACATCCCCCTTCCAGGGGGAAGGCGCAGTGTGCAATTCCTGTCACCCGCTCTGCACCGCCGGTCCTGATCAGCTTGTGGATCAGGTAGGCTGGTGCTCGCACCGATCGGTGGGAGCCGGTCGGGAGCAGTGCGGACGTAGCTCAGTTGGTAGAGCGCAACCTTGCCAAGGTTGAGGTCGCGAGTTCGAGCCTCGTCGTCCGCTCCATGCTCAGCAAGAAACCCCAGTCATGCGACTGGGGTTTTTTCGCGCGCCCGCATCCCACGGCCGTCCCCTGACATTTGTCATGGCGAGCGATGACACCGCGCACTGCTCCCGCGGTCCCGCCGCCGGGACGCTGGGACCATGGAACACAGCGAACACGAACACGTGATTGAGGTCACAGATCTCCGCCGTGTCTACGGGGGCGGGTTCGAAGCGGTCCGCGGAATCACCCTCTCCGTGGCCCGCGGCGAGATCTACGCGCTGCTGGGCACCAACGGCGCCGGAAAGACCTCGACGGTCGAACTCCTGGAAGGCCTCGCACCACCGGACGGGGGCCGGGTACGGGTCCTGGGCCACGACCCCTACCGCGAGCGGACCGCCGTACGGCCGCGCACCGGCGTGATGCTCCAGGAAGGCGGCTTCCCCGCCGAACTGACCGTCGGCGAGACGGTCAGGATGTGGGCCGGCTGTACGACCGGAGCCCGGCCGCCGGCCGAGGCGCTCGGCCTGGTCGGGCTCGGCGCCCGGACCGACGTACGCGTCAAGCAGCTCTCCGGCGGCGAGCGGCGCCGTCTCGACCTGGCGCTGGCCCTGCTCGGCCGGCCCGAGGTGCTGTTCCTGGACGAGCCCACCACCGGACTCGACGCCGAAGGGCGCCGGGACACCTGGGAGTTGGTGCGCGCGCTGCGCGACTCGGGCACGACCGTGCTGCTCACCACCCACTACCTGGAAGAGGCCGAGGACCTGGCCGACCGGCTCGCGATCCTGCACGCGGGGCGGGTCGCGGCGACCGGCACCCCGGCCGAGGTGACCGCCGCCCAGCCGGCCCGGATCTCCTTCCGGCTGCCCCCGGGCTACTTCCTGGGCGACCTGCCGCCGCTCGGCCCGCTGGGGGTGAGCGGACACGAGACGGACGGGGACGTGGTGCGCCTGCGGACCAGCGAGTTGCAGCGCACCGCCACCGGCCTGCTGGCCTGGGCCGAGCGGTCACGGGTGGAACTGCACGCCCTCGACATGCGCTCGGCCTCCCTGGAAGAGGCGTTTTTGGGCATCGCACGGAAGCGGGAGGCGGCGGCATGAACGGCATCACCGGAGAGGACCGCCGTACGGCCATCGGGAAACTCCCCGCCGTCGGGAGCGGCCTCTTCACCAGCCGGTCCCGGCGGCGGGTCCGGGCGTTGGCGGGGGCGGAGTTCGCCCTGCTCGGCCGGAACCGGAGCGCCGTGGCCACCGCACTGCTCGTGCCGCTCGCGCTGCCGTTCAGCGTCCGGCCCGCGATCGACCAGGCCGATTTCCGGGGAGTGAACCTCGGCACCCTGATGCTGACCGCCGCCATCGGCTTCTCCTTCCTGTTCGCCGTGTACACCTCCCTGGTGAGCGCGTACGTGGCCCGCCGGGAGGAACTCGTCCTCAAACGGCTGCGCACCGGGGAGCCGACGGACGTCGAGATCCTGGGCGGCACCGCCCTGCCCGCCGTCTGCCTCGGCCTGGCACAGGCGCTGGTGCTGGCCCTCGGCTGCGTGGTCCTGCTCGACGCGGGTGCGCCCAGGGCCCCCTGGCTCACCGTGCTGGGACTGCTCACCGGCCTGACGCTCAGCGCCACGCTGGCCGCGCTGACCTCGGCGTTCACCCGTACCACCGAGAGCGCCCAGGTCACCGCGCTGCCCCTGGTGTTCATGTCCATGATCGGCTCGGGCATCGCGCTGCCCACGGACCTCCTGCCCCACCGGGCCGCCGCCGTCTGCGAGTTCCTCCCGCTCTCCCCCGCCGTCCGGCTGGTCCGGGCCGGCTGGACCGGCGAGCTGACCGCGTACGAGGCGTTCGGCACCGTCCTCACCGCCCTGGCCTGGACCGTCGTGGCCGTGTTTGCTGTACGGCGGTGGTTCCGCTGGGAACCTCGGCGCTGACGGAGGACGGGACCGGGATGAGCGGGGCAGGAGGCTGGTGGCGGGGCAAGACCACCCCCGCCAAGGTCGAGACGTACACCCGGTGGTCGTTCCACTTCTTCGCGGTGATCGAGGTCTCGGCGATCGGGCTGCCGGTCCTCGGGGCGGCCGGGCCACGGCTCGCGGGCTGGCTGATCGCACTGGTCGTCGTCCACGCGGCGCTCTGCGCGCTGACCGCCTCCCGGGCCCTGGACTGGTCGCGGGGCCGGCGGGAACAGCCGGTGCGGCTGCTGTGGCTGCTCGGCGCGGCCACCTACGTGTTCGCCGTCACGGCGCTGGCGCTGCGCGGGTACGGCGGCCACGGCGAGGACCCGCACAGCGCGGCGGTCACCGTCTTCGTCGGGGTTCTGGCCTTCGGCGCCGGCACCCTGGCGCTCGGCGTCCGTGACCGGCGCCGGGTGGTGACCACCCTCGTGGGCTTCGCGTGCGGAGCCGGCGTGGTCTCCCTCCCGCTGGGCGTGCCCGGTCCCGCGGCGCTGGTCACGACGGTCGTGGTGCTCCTGTCCGGCGGTTTCCTCGCCGCCACCTCGATCTTCTCCGTCTGGCTGCTGGACGCCGTCTACGCCCTCGACGAGGCCCGGGAGACCCGCGCCCGGCTGGCCGTCGCCGAGGAACGGCTGCGGTTCGGGCGCGATCTGCACGACGTACTCGGCCGGAACCTGGCCGTCATCGCCCTCAAGAGCGAGCTTGCCGTGCAACTGGCCCGGCGCGAACGCCCCGAGGCCGTCGAGCAGATGGTCGAGGTGCAGCGGATCGCCCAGGAGTCGCAACGGGAGGTACGGGCCGTCGTACGGGGCTACCGGGACGCCGACCTGAGCGCCGAACTCTCCGGGGCGCAGGGGGTGCTGGCCGCGGCCGGGATCTCCTGCGAGGTCACGGGGGACGCTGCGGGGCTGCCCGCGGAGGTGCAGTCGGCGCTCGGCTGGGTGGTGCGCGAGGCGACCACCAATGTGCTGCGGCACGGCGACGCGGGACGGTGCACGGTGGGGCTGCGGGTACGGGAGGGGTGTGTGGTGCTGACGGTGGAGAACGACGGGGCCGGGACCGCCGGGTCCGCCGGCGGGGACGGGTCCGGGCTCGCCGGGCTGCGGGAGCGGCTCGCGGTGGTGGACGGGACGTTGGAGGCCGGGCCGGTGGGAGCGGACGGATTCCGGGTGGTGGCCGCCGTGCCGCTGGTCGGCCGTTCGGCCGACCCGAGTGTGAGCGGAGTCACCTCATGACGGCTGCGGTACGGCTTCTGCTCGCCGACGACGAGCATCTGATCCGGGGCGCGCTGGCCGCGCTGCTGGGCCTGGAGGACGATCTTGTCGTGGTCGCGGAGGCGGCGAGCGGACCGGAGGCGCTGGCCATGGCGCGGGCCCACCGGCCCGACGTGGCGGTCCTTGATCTCCAGATGCCCGGTGCGGACGGTGTGAAGGTGGCCACATCGCTGCGGACCGAACTGCCCGGCTGCCAGGTGCTGATCGTCACCGGCCACGGGCGGCCCGGACATCTGAAACGGGCGCTCGCGGCCGGTGTGCGAGGGTTCGTCCCGAAGACGGTCAGCGCCCAGCGGCTCGCCGAGATCATCCGGACCGTGCACGCCGGACACCGTTACGTCGACCCGGAGTTGGCCGCGGACGCCATCTCCGCCGGGGACTCGCCGCTGACCTCGCGGGAGGCCGAGGTGCTGGAACTGGCGGCCGACGGGGCACCGGTCACCGAGATCGCCGAGCGGGCCGCGCTGTCCCCGGGAACCGTGCGCAACTACCTCTCCTCCGCCGTCACCAAACTCGGTGCGGAGAACCGTCACGCGGCGGTGCGTCTCGCACGGGAGCGAGGTTGGGTATAGTTGCTCTCGCGCCACGGCGCATGCGGACGTAGCTCAGTTGGTAGAGCGCAACCTTGCCAAGGTTGAGGTCGCGAGTTCGAGCCTCGTCGTCCGCTCGGTACAAGACCCCGGTCCATCGGACCGGGGTCTTCTTCGTGCTCTAGGACCAGCTCTGGCCGGTCAGGCGCTCGTACGCCTCGATGTACTTCGCCCGGGTGGCCTCGACCACCCGCTCGGGCAGCGCCGGCGGCGGCTGCTCGCTCTTGCGGTCCCAGCCCGACTCGGCCGACGTCAGCCAGTCACGCACGTACTGCTTGTCGAACGACGGCTGCGCGCGGCCCGGCTGCCACTCGTCGGCGGGCCAGAACCGGGAGGAGTCCGGGGTCAGCACCTCGTCGGCGAGAACCAGGGTGTCGTTGTCGAAGCCGAACTCGAACTTGGTGTCGGCCAGGATGATCCCCCGGTCCCGGGCGATGCCCCGCGCCCTGCCGTAGACGGCGAGGGTGGCCTGCCGCAGCTGGGCCGCCGTCTCGGCGCCGACCTGACGGGCGACCTCCTCGTACGACACGTTCTCGTCGTGCTCGCCGACCTCGGCCTTGGTGGCCGGGGTGAAGATCGGGGCGGGCAGCTCGGAGCCGTCGACCAGGCCCTCGGGGAGCGCGAGCCCGCAGACCGTACGGGACTCCTGGTACTCGGCGAGCCCCGAGCCGGTCAGGTAGCCGCGGGCCACGCACTCGACCGGGAGCATCTTCAGGGACTTGCAGATCAGGGTGCGGCCCGCCCAGTCGGCGGGGGCGCCCGCGGGCAGGTCGGTGCCGAGCACGTGGCTGGGAACCAGGTCGGCCAGCCGGTCGAACCACCACAGGGAGAGCTGGGTGAGCACCCGGCCCTTGTCGGGGATCTCGGTCGGCAGCACCCAGTCGTACGCGGACAGGCGGTCGCTGGCCACCATCACGAGGTCGCCCGCCTCGTTCTGGTACAGCTCGCGCACCTTGCCGGTGTGCAGATGCACCAGACCCGGGACCTCCACGGGCTCGGGCTTTTCGACGAATCCGGACACGGTTCCTCCCCGTGGTTCTGTACAGGTGCCCTCGATTCTCCCGTATGCCGGGTTGTGCGCCGACACGGGGGCGGTGGGAACGCGGGTACGCGTCAGTCCCGTTTGCAGATGCGGTCCAGGAGGTTGGCGGTGGCCCGCTGGACCCGGGAGTCGATGTGGCCGGGGCGGTCCAGGGCCGGGGACCAGGCGAAGGTCCCGGAGGCGAAGACCAGGGCGCCGGACGGGGCGCGGTAGAGGGACGTCTCCTGGTGGCGGCGGGCGCCGTCGTTGTCGGTGTAGGGGGAGTGGGCGAGCAGGATGCGCTCCTCGTGCTCGGGGAGCGCGGTGCGCGGGAAGTAGCGGTCGGCCTCGCCGGCCACCAGGCCCGGGAGTTCGTCGCCCTCGTGCGCGCCGGTGGCGTCCCAGAGCCAGTGGCGGGCGTTGCGCACGATCAGCGGGGACGGCTCGGGCACCCGGCCCGCGTACTGGATGCCGACCGTCTGCTGCTCGGGCCGGTCGATCTCGCGCCAGAGCACGGGCCTGCCGGGTCCCCGGCGCTTTCGGCAGGTCAGCAGGCGGTCCGCGACCCCGGACGGGGAGGGCCCCAACTCCACCTGCCAGTACATGGTGTTGGCGGAGAGGAAGACCAGGCTGGTGCCGCTGTCGCGGGCCAGCTCGACGGTCCGGCGCATCCGCGGCGACCAGTACTCGTCGTGGCCGGGGAAGACCAGGCCCCGGTAGCGGGCCGGGTCGACGCGGCCGGCGTGCAGGTCGCGGGCGTCGGCGTAGGCGATGTCGTAGCCGTAGCGCTCGGCCCAGCGGATGAAGTCGTAGGCGTGCCCGACGTGCAGGGGCAGACCCGCGCCCGCGTACGGCCGGTCGAAGGAGACGGTGGTCGCCGCGTCGGCCTCGCCGAGCAGCCGGCCCCGCTCGTCCCAGGCGTGGTAGAGGCTGGCGCCGGTGCGGCCGTCCTCCGGGTAGAGGTTGTACGCCTGCCACGTGATGTCGGGCAGCAGGAGCAGCAGGTCGGCCGGGTGGTTGTCGCGGATCGTGAACGGGACGTGGGACCGGTAGCCGTCGGCCGTGGTGAGGACGGCGACGTAGGCGCCGATGCTCCAGTACGACGGGACCTGCAACCGCCAGGACAGCCACCAGTGGTGGCAGGAGACGGTGCGGTCGGCTGCCAGCGGCGGCGGCTGGACGATGCCGGACAGCCGGGGACTGGTGGTGATCTTCGATGCGCCGTCGCCGCCGTAGTGACCGATGCGGTAGATGTCGACGCTGAACTCCTGCGGCGGGTCGACCGTGATGTGGAAGTCGACGGCCTCGCCGGGGGCGACCGCGCCGGTCGAGGTGAATCCCTTGATCTGGCGGTGCACGTCGTCCGCCGAGCGGGGGCCGCCGACGGCGCTGCGGGGTGCGGGCACCCGCGGGTTCTCGCCGGTGGGCTGTGGCCTGCTCGGGTCCACGTACCACGGGACGACGTGTCCGGTGTCGTCGAAATAGGTCTCGCTGCCGCGCAGCCAGGGGACGGGCCCCAGGCCGAAGGGATCCGTGACGGCGTGCGCGAGTGCTCCCGACTCCCAGCGGCGGATGTGGTCCGATGCCATGGTGGCTCCCCTCCCTCGTGCCCCCGTGAGGTGTGCTGATACGAGTCGACGTGCGCTTGCTGTTCGGGCGGTGACCGTGGCGCCTGTCCTCGTGTCGCTCATGCCGGTTGCGTTTGTCTTATGTCGGATGCGCTTGCCAGTTCACCGAACGGTCCCAGCACATCACATAACGCACGCGTCCTGTCACGGTTCGTTGCGAATTTGCCTGAAGTGGAACACTTCACTCCACTAAGGCCTCGAAACGCGCAGGTCAGACGAGTCGTACCGGCTTCTCGGGCCGTATCCCGGACTTGACCAGCCAGGCGCGTAGCGGGGCCGGGTCTCCCTCCTCGATCAGGCTGAGGACTCTGGGCGTCAGGTCGGCGGCCCGTTCGCCGTCGACCAGCAGGGACGGGCCGTCGAGCCAGTCCAGGCCGGGGATGGCCCCGGCGGTGTCCATGGCCGCGCAGCACACCATCGCCTTGACGTGGTCGGCCAGGAGTTCCCGGGCGGTGCGCGGGGGCTGGAGCGGGAAGAGCGGCAGCGCGCCGTCGTCCCAGAGGGGGCTGCCGGCGGCGCCCTGACCGGGGGCCGCGGGGACGGCCGAGCCGGGGCAGGCGCCGGCGGCGAGGGCGGTGGCAGTCGTGGCGGTGGTGGCCGTGGTGGGGGCCGTGGCGGTGGCGGCTGTGGCACCGGTGGCGGCCTGCTCGCGTTCCTCGCGGGCGAGGGCCGCGGTGAGACCGGCCGCGAGGGCGGCACTGCGTTCGGTACCGGTGGGTTCGTCGTCGTAGGACGGGTTGCGCTCGCCGTGGGACGAAAGGTGCGCGTGGTTGTGGGCCGGGGCCTGCTCGGCGTCGACGGGGGCGTGTGCGGCGTCGGCGGCGGGGGCGTGTCCGCCGTCGGCGGGGAAGTGCTCGGCGTCGGCCGGGGCGGGTGCGGCGTCGGCCGGGAAGTGCTCGGCGTCGGCCGGGGCGGGTGCGGCGTCGGCCGGGAAGTGCTCGGCGTCGGCCGGGGGGCGGTCGGCTTCGCCGGTGGCGTTGGCTGTGGGTGTGGGTGTCGCCGTCGTGGTGGGGGGGTTGCTGCTGGTGGGGGCGGTCAGGTGGTCCAGGACTCGGGCCAGGGTGGGGCCGCCGGGGTCGGGGGCGGCCGGGTCGAGGGTGGCGCGGACGCCGAGGGAGTCCAGGACGCGGTGCAGCCGGGCCGCCTCGGTCCGCCAGGTGCGGTCCACGACCTCGTCCGGGTACTCCTGCCAGTCCACCGGCGCCCAGGCCGGGCCGGGCTCGGCGGGGCCGCCGTGGAAGAGGCGGGCGGCGAGCAGCGAGGTCGCCTCGTCCACCAGACCCGGCTCCTCCAGCAGGTCGCAGGCGGGCCGCTCGCCCAGCCGGGAGGCGAACCCCTCCGCCAGCCGGTCGCGCCGGGACAGTTCGGTGAGCGCCGCGACCACGCCCGCGTCCAGCCGGGAGGGCCAGCGGCCCATCCGCCACGCGGGCAGCGCGACCCGGGTGAGCAGCCGGTCCCAGCCCGCGTACGCCAGGCCGACCTGCTCCTGCGCGACGATCCGCAGTCCGTAGTCCACGGCCTGGGCGCGCTCGGCCGCGGCGGCGGCGACCCCGCGCTCCATGAGGGCCGCGTGCTCCCGGCAGCCGCGCAGCAGCAGCCGGGCCACCCAGCCGAGCCCCCCGCACACCAGTCGGGTCGCCGGACAGCGGCCGGGCAGGGCGGCGACGGCCACCGCGGCGTCCAGGCCACGGACGAAACGGCGGGCGGCCGCTATGTCGGGATGCGCCGAGGGTCCCGTGCCGGCGACGACCGGGGCGAGGACCGCGCGGAGCTCACCGACGCGCATCCACCACAGGAACGGGGAGCCGATGACGAGGACGGGCGCGGCGGGCGTACGGCGGTGCGACCCCGCGTCGGTCAGTTCGTCGCCGCCGCGGGGAGCGGGCGGGCCGTGGGCCGGGTGGGTGCGGTCCTCCAGCCAGCTGTCGCAGTCCGGGGTGAGCGCTATGGCGGACGGCGCCGGGACGTCGAGACGGTCGGCGAGGTCGCGGACCATCCGGTACAGGTCCGGGGCGGACGCCTCCGGGATCGGGACCGTGGGGGTCACGGCCGGGCGGGCACGGGCCACGACCAGGGCGATACCGGCGGCGGCCAGCAGCACGACCAGGGCGAGCACGCCGACGGCCCAGCGGGCGGTGTCCCAGCCCCGGCCCACGAGGTGGCCGGTGGACCCGCCGGTCAGCAGGATCACCGTGGCCGCCGCGGGCAGCAGCGCCACGGCCAGGGCACGGCCGCGGACGCGCAGCACGGCGAGCGCGCGCGTACGGGCCGCCTGTGCTCCCGCCTCCACACCGATTCCGGTCACGACCGGACCTCACCCCCTCCCTGCTGTCCTGGCGCTGTCCTGGCTGTTGCTCACTCCCCCACTGTGGCACCCGTCACTGACATCGCAATGCCGGTGGGCCAAGTGCCGGAACGCTTGCGCCGCACCCTAGTTGGGGCCCCGGCCCCCGTCAGCCGGATGGGGCATCGGTCACTCGATGGAATGGCTTTGGTCAGAGGTGATCGACAGACAGCAAAGATCAGGCCCCGGATTTCGGGTCCGGGGCCTGATCAGGGACAGGAGAGTGCGGAAAGCGCCGCCGCCGGGGCTCAGGCCTCGGCCGCCGCCTTCGCCGCGATGTCCGTACGGTGCTGGGAACCGTCGAGACCGATCCGGGCCACGGCGGTGTAGGCGCGCTCACGGGCCTCGGTCAGATCATGGCCGGTCGCGGTGACGGAGAGGACGCGGCCGCCGGCGCTGACGACCTCCTCGCCGTCGCGCCTGGTCCCCGCGTGCAGGACGTAGGCGTGCGGGGCGTCCTCGGCGGCCACCGTGCCGAGGCCGGTGACGGGGTCACCGGTGCGCGGGCTGCCGGGGTAGTTGTGGGAGGCGATGACCACGGTGACCGCGGCGTCCTCGCGCCAGCGCAGCGGGGGCAGGTCGTCGAGGGTGCCCTCGGCGGCGGCCAGCAGGACGCCGGCCAGCGGGGTCTTCAGCCGGGCGAGGACCACCTGGGTCTCCGGGTCGCCGAAGCGGGCGTTGAACTCGATGACCCGGACCCCGCGGGAGGTGATCGCGAGGCCGGCGTAGAGCAGTCCGGAGAACGGGGTGCCGCGCCGCCGCATCTCGTCCACGGTCGGCTGGAGAACGGTCTCCAGGACCTCGTCGACGAGCTTGGGGTCGGCCCAGGGCAGCGGGGAGTACGCCCCCATGCCGCCGGTGTTCGGGCCCTCGTCGCCGTCCAGGGCGCGCTTGAAGTCCTGCGCGGGCTGGAGCGGGAGGACCGTCACGCCGTCCGTGATCGCGAAGAGGGAGACCTCGGGACCGTCGAGGAACTCCTCGATGACGACCCGCTCGCACCCGGCGGCGTGCGCCTTGGCCACGTCGAGGTCGTCGGTGACGACGACACCCTTGCCGGCCGCGAGCCCGTCGTCCTTGACGACGTACGGTGCCCCGAAGGCGTCGAGAGCCTCGGCGACCTCCGCGGCGTTCGTGCAGACGTACGAACGGGCGGTGGGGACACCGGCCCCCGCCATCACGTCCTTGGCGAACGCCTTGGACCCCTCGATCCGCGCGGCCTCGCCGGAGGGGCCGAAGACCGGGATGCCCACGGCACGCACAGTGTCGGCGACCCCGGCGACGAGCGGGGCCTCCGGGCCGACGACCACCAGGTCGGCGCCGAGTTCCGTGGCGAGCGCGGCCACGGCCGGCCCGTCCAGGGCGTCGACCTGGTGCAGCTCGGCCACCTCGGCGATACCGGCGTTGCCGGGGGCGCAGTGCAGCGCGGTGACGTCGGAATCGAGGGACAGGGAGCGGCACAGGGCATGTTCGCGGGCGCCGTTACCGATGACGAGGACCTTCACGGGGCCAGCGTAACCGGGCGGGCCGACTGGAGGATCCTCCAAGGGCAGAACACCCACCGCGACCGCCCGGGGGGACCAGGGCCTGTCTGAACACTTCCCGTCGTCCGCCCGGAGGGCGGGCACCGCGGCGTCAGGTGCGTGCTCTCGGTCCGCCGGGCCCTGACCCTCGTACTTGACGTACTTGGGTCAGGGCCCGGTGGGGCGAGAGTGCGTCCATGGCGTCGCGGGGCAGACGGGAATTGTTCAGACAGGCCCTGGCCCTGACCGCCCCTCCGCGCGACCGGGGCGCTACTCGTTGCGGATCTCCTCCACCACCGTCGCGCCCAGCTCCCGCATGATCAGTTCGGGGCCGGAGAGGGCCGACTCGTCGAGGTCGGGGTCGTCCTCCTCCGGGATGTCGTCCTCGGGGGAGACCGGGGGCGGTGGCTCGGGGGCGCTGGACGGGGGCGCGGCGGGCGCCGGAGCGGACATCGGCGCCTGGGACGCCGGGGCTGACTGGGCCGGTCCGGACTGGGGAGCCGCCGGGCGGGCGGGAGCGGACGCGGCGGGGCCGCCGTAGCCGCCGCCGTAGCCGGATGCCGCGGACGAACCGCCGTAGCCGCCGGACTGACCCCCGCCGTAGCCGGGGCCCGCCGAGGCGGAGCCGACCGGGCCACCAGCGCCGCCACCACCCGTCGGGTCGACGACCGCCTCGATCCGCCATTGCACGCCGAACTGCTCGGACAGCGCCTGCCGCAGCACGTCCTCACTGCCGCTGCTCGCGAAATTGTCCCGGGCGCCGGCGTTGACGAAGCCGAGCTGGAGGTTGGTGCCGTCGAAGCCGGTGACCTGGGCGTTCTGGCTCAGCAGGATCCAGGTGAAACGGCGGCGGTTCTTGACGGCCTCCAGGATGTTCGGCCACAGGACACGGGGGTCGAGCCCGCCGGCGGGGGCGGCGCCAGGCGCGGGTGCTGCCGGGGCCGAGGCCTGGGCCTGGGCCTGGGCCTGGGCCTGGGCCGGAGACGGCGTGGAGGCGGAGGCGGAGGCGGGGGGCTGCTGGGCGGGCGGGGTGCTGCCCGCGCCCGCGCCCGGACCCGTGGGCCAGCCGCCGGGCCGGCGGGCGCCGCCGCCCGCGGAGGCCGCCGTGGGCCAGGCACCGGGCGCGGCAGGCGGAGCGGATGCGGGAGTGGGCGCGCCGGCAGCGGACGGTGCGGCCGGGGCCTGAGCCGGGGGCTGCTGGACGGGGTGAACTGGCGCGGGGGCCGGGGCCTGCTGGCTTGGAGCCTGCTGGACGGGAGGCTGCTGGCTCGGAGGCTGGGGTGCCGGAGGCTGCTGCGCCGGAGGCTGGGGTGCGGAGGGAGTGGCAGCGGGTGCCGCTCCCCCTCGCGCGGCCGCCCGCGCCGCCGCCATGCCGCCCCCCGGCGGAATCGGTGGCCCGGCCGGAGCGCCGCCCGGAGCCTGCGCGTGCGCGTCAGGTCCGGGAACGTACCCCATGGCGGGCGCGCCGCCCCCGCCCGAGAAGTTGACGCCCCGCTCCAGCCGGTCGAGGCGGGCCATGACGGACCGCTCGTCCCCGTAAGCGGCGGGCAGCAGAACACGGGCGCAGATGAGCTCCAGCTGGAGGCGCGGGGAGGTGGCACCGCGCATCTCGGTCAGCCCCTCGTTGACGAGGTCGGCGGCGCGGCTGAGCTCGGCGGCACCGAAGATGCCGGCCTGGGCCTGCATGCGTTCGAGGACGTCGGCGGGGGCGTCGAAGAGCCCCTTCTCCGCGGCGTCCGGGACGGCGGCGAGGATCACCAGGTCCCGCAGTCGCTCCAGGAGGTCGGCGACGAAGCGCCGGGGGTCGTTGCCGCCCTCGATGACGCGGTCCACGACCTCGAAGGCGGCGGCGCCGTCCCCGGTGGCGAAGGCCTCGACGACGGAGTCGAGCAGCGAGCCGTCGGTGTACCCGAGCAGGGAGGTGGCCATGGCATACGTCACACCGGCCTCGCCCGCCCCGGCGAGCAGCTGGTCCATGACGGACATGGAGTCACGCACGGACCCGGCACCGGCCCGCACGACGAGCGGCAGCACGCCCTCCTCGACCGGGATCTGCTCCTTGCCGCACACCTCACCGAGGTAGTCCCGCAGGGTCCCGGGCGGCACCAGCCGGAAGGGATAGTGATGGGTCCGCGACCGGATGGTCCCGATGACCTTCTCGGGCTCCGTGGTGGCGAAGATGAACTTCAGATGCTCCGGCGGCTCCTCGACGACCTTGAGCAGGGCGTTGAAGCCGGCCGACGTGACCATGTGGGCCTCGTCGATGATGTAGATCTTGTAGCGGCTGCCCGCGGGCCCGAAGAAGGCCTTCTCGCGCAGGTCACGGGCGTCGTCCACACCACCGTGAGAGGCCGCGTCGATCTCGATGACGTCGATGGATCCCGGGCCGTTCCTGGCCAGGTCGCGGCAGGACTGGCATTCGCCGCAGGGCGTCGGCGTCGGCCCCTGCTCGCAGTTCAGGCACCGCGCGAGGATGCGCGCGCTGGTGGTCTTCCCGCACCCACGCGGCCCGCTGAACAGGTACGCGTGATTGACCCGGTTGTTCCGCAGCGCCTGCTGCAACGGGTCGGTGACATGCTCCTGCCCGATGACCTCGGCGAACGACTCCGGGCGATAGCGGCGGTACAGCGCGAGAGACGACACACATACGAGGTTATAGGCGGCCACTGACAACCCGGCCCGCCGCGGACTCCTGCCCGCGAACGCAAGCGCCCCCCACGCACCCGCCAGAGCCGACCTACCCTTGCTGCCTTCCGGCCCTGGGGGAGTTCAGTCAGATAGCGCCGCGTGAGGGGCTCTGCACAGAGTACCCGACGTCAGCAGGTGAGAACGAGTTCGCGAGCACTCCTCTCGGTCATGTAATGTTCCCAGCGGAGGATTCGCCTAGAGGCCTAGGGCGCACGCTTGGAAAGCGTGTTGGGGGCAACCCCTCACGAGTTCGAATCTCGTATCCTCCGCCAGTGCCTCACCGGGCACGATGTCGAAGGGCCCCACTGTCCGCAGTGGGGCCCTTCGACGTTCTCCGTCTCACTTTCCGTCTCAGTTCGTTTTCGGGAGCTCCCAAAGAGCGTCGCCGACTTGCTGCGCGACTTTGCGGAGCATGGTCCCCGTCACGTGCATGTACCGCGCGCGCATCCGGGCCGCTCCGCCGGGCTCCCAACCCATGATGGAGTCGATCACGACGTCCGGGACGCCGAGGATCAGCAGGACCGTCGCGGCGGTGTGGCGAGCGTCATGGAGACGGCCGTCTCGTACGCCAGCGTCCCGAAGAAGCCTCTTCCAGACATGGAAGTCGGTGTTGGGGCTCAGCGGTCCGCCGACCGGCGAGGCGAAGTGGTCGGAGGTCTCGGGCACGGTGGCGAGTCGGGGCTCAGCCATGGGTTGGTTCTCCTTCCGTTGCGGGGGCGGGTTCGAGGGATGCGGCAAGCCAGGTCTCGGCGGCGCTCAAGCCAGTATTTGGCGATGTAGGCGGCGACGGCGCGTTCGGTGAGTTCCTGGCCGTTGTCGAAGTCGGCGGAGCGGATGGTGCGGACGTCGAGTTGGCGGCGGAAGGTGAGGGTGTGGGTGCGGCCGTCGAGGGTCGGGCCGTCGACGCGGACCTTGGTCGCGGCAGCCTCAATGGCATCGCTGAGGAGTTCAGCGGTGGCCCAGGCCGGGGGCGGGGTGTCGCCGCCTTGTGGGCCGTCGAGGCGGATGACGGCGTGAAAGTGGACGGCGCCGCGCTTCTGGTACTCGGCGACCTTGGCGAACGAGACACGGGCATGGTCACGCAGGCGGCGCTGCGACAAGCCCGCGCGCTTGGCTACCTCCCGGCGGAGATAGATCAAGTGCCCGCGCGAGGCGCGGGCCGGCCCCTGGGTCGAGAACTGGCGAGCGCGGCCACGGTCAAGGCCATGCCTCCGACGGGGTCCTCAGGCTCCGAGATGGAAAGGGCGCCGTTCGCGAGTGCCGGCCGGGTGTGGCGTGCGCGGGGAGCTCCCATCCCGTCTGCCGTCGACCCAGGCAGCGTCAGCTGTTGTGATGGCACCAGTCACGCTGCCGAAGCTTCTAGAGCGCTGAGGCCAGGACCGCGGCCAGCGCGAAAACGCCGGCCAGTACGGAGCAGACGATTGCAGCGACGATGTGGATGCGCCGGTAGTTCTCCTCGTTCTGTACCACCACCGCGGTACGCGGTCTGTCCTTCCAGTAGACGATCTCCACCACGTCGCCAGCCTCGAATCGTGGAGATCCATACCCCTGAACCACAACCTGTCTGTTCTTGCCGTCCGGAGTGACGAACGAACACCAGGCGCTCGCGTTGCCGTCGTCCCAGGTGACGTAGTCGCACACACCGGGTGCGCGCTCGCCATGTGCTACGAGGTGACGGACGCCTCGCGCCTTCCCCGCCGGGATCAGACCCAGCAGGCCGAAGAAGACGGCCAAAGCTACGCAGGCACTCATCAGTCCCCCTCAAGACATGACTGCGATCATGCCGCACTTACCTCGGTAGGGCGTGCCGTCGACATCGATCCGTCGTGATCCCTTGCGGACCGGTGCCATGTCTCCTCGTCGCAGGGTGGGCGAAGCACCTGCCGTACCGCGACGTCCGCCGGCTCGCCCACGCCATCGACGCCGACGCACCCATCACCGTCGACTACGTGGCCACCTCGGGGAACCATGACGGTACGCACCCTCAGCCGCCGTATCCTCCGCCAGCCCAGGGGGCCGGACCGCGAAAGCGGTCCGGCCCTCTGGCGTTCGTCGTCCGCCGTCTACGGTCTACCGCCGAAGAAGCCGGACTTCAGGTCCCCGATGATGGCGTCGAGCGGATGGCCGCTGACGATGAACGGTCCGCGCCAAGGCGCGCTGAGTGCGAAGAGCAACGCCAGGCTCAGCCCGACCACACTCGCGACACCCACGATGAGCAGTGACGTTCGCAGGCTGCTGCGGAAGACCAGGGCGCCGGAGTTCACGATCAACGCCAGTCCGCTGGCCATGAGCGTGACGACGTAGAGCGTGGGAACCTCGTGCCCGGCAGCCGCGACGCGGGCGCGACGACTACTGGTGACGCCGTCCAGGGAAACCACCAGCTCCGTGTCCGTCGCGGTTCCCACCTCGGGCCGGGCCGCCTCGGCGCGCACAGTCCGCTCCAGCCGTGCGATCGCGCGAGCGGTGGCCGGGTAGTCACCGGACGACGCGGCTGTACCCTCCCATTCCCTGGCCCGCGTGGTCCGCAAGTAGTCCAGCAGCGCGGCATGGATCGGCTCCGAGTGGACCCGCGGACTTGTCGCCGCCCATGCCAGGCGGGAAGCCGCGGCCGCCTCGTCGCTCACCAGTCCCTCGGCTGCGCGCAGGTAGCCGGCCTCGCTGGCCAGTGAGAGTGCCGCGAAGATCGCGAAGGCGGCGCCGAGTGTCGGCATCAGAGGCGTGGCGATCTGCGGCACCCGGTCCTGTTCTCCGACCGGTACGAGCGCCCGGACGCCGACCCGCGCCACAGCCGCGACCAGAAGGGCGGCCAAGAGCCCGCCCACAATCAGCGCCACCGCCGGCAGCGAGGTCAACCAGCTCACCACATCACCTACAGCGCGTTCCCGCGAGCGCCCCACGGCGGCGGCACATCGGCCCCCGCGACCCGGAGCTCGTCGTCGATCACTTCAATGAACGCTCCATGATCACAGGCCCAGGGCCTCTGACCCGCGCGACGCCCAGCAGGGAATCCCGCTTCGTCGGCCAAACAGCCCCGTACGGCCCAGCACGAGGCCGTACCGGCAACCAGCAGCCGTACCGGCAACCAACGCTGTACCGGCAACCACCGCTGCACCGGCAACCACCGCCGCGCCCGTCTCACTCGCCGGGTCCGGGGAGACAGCCGCCGTCAAGGGGACGGTTCGAAGCTCGGGGTGACCGGGGCGGATTCGCCGAGGGCCGCCAGTTCGTCCAGGTCCTCCGGTTCGAGGAACTCCAGGGCGTCCGGATCGAGGCCGTCGCGGGGGTCCGCGTCGCGCAGGCGCGTGGTGAAGGAGAGGACGAAGTCGGTGAAGGTACCGTCGAAGATCTCGGGGTCGGCTCCGTTGACGTTGGTGACGACCTTCCAGTGGTCCGGCTCCGGGGCGCACGGCCAGAAGAAGTGCTCGTCGCCCGAGTGGTCGTACCCCCAGGAGACGAGGCCGCCGGGGGCGGGGTGGAAACGGAACGGGTACGCGTCCGGGGCGCTTCGCCATGACGCGCCGAACCTCGCGTGGATCTGCCGCATCCTCGTCAGCAGGGCGCCGGCGCCGCGCGGGTGGAAGACGACCAGCTCGCCGCAGATCACGCCCGGCCCGTAGGCGTCCAGGAACGCCTTGAAGTCACCCGGCAGCGCCGAGCCGACGTACTCCTCGACCTCGGCCCAGTCCTCCGGAAGCGCTGTGCGAGCCGGCGGCGGACCGAACAGCTCCACGAGGTCACTCAGCCCTGCCATGCGGTCCCCGCCTCGATCGATCGCCCTCGCCGGCCGCCAACGTAGTGCGGCCGGGTCACGGCATCAACCGTCGGTCCGGGCCGGCGCCCCTCACGGCTCGGACGGCCACTTCACCACCGCGTCCCCGTGCTCGGCCGTGCGGACGTAGAACGCCCTCAGTTCCTGGTGCGCCTCGGCGAAGGCCCGCCGCGCCTCGGGCTCCGCGCCCTCCCCTCCGTAGCGGGGCAGCAGAGTGCCCCTGGCGGTGTCCCACAGGGCGTCGAAGTCGGCGGCCGTCAGGAATCCGGCCACCCCGCGGGTCCGGGCGGCCGTCAGCACCAGCAGCGGCGGTGCGTGCCGGCCGGTCCGGAACACCGGGCGCCCGCCGAGCACCACGTCCGGACCGTGCGGTGGCGCTCCGGCGTAGATGCGCTCCTGGTCCGGGCAGCGGGTGTCCAGCACCTCCTCGCGGTGCCGCCCCGCCCGGTGCGGGACGGTCCCGGGGGCGCTCGTGAAAAGCCGTTCCAGCCAGGCCGGGCTGTTGCGCAGTGCGGGGGCCGGCACCGCACGCAGACGGAGGTACGCGCTCATGCCAGGAGGAGCGCACGGAGGGGCCGGAGCATCACCCGTCACAGGAGAACCGGGAACGTTGTGACACTTCTGTGTGCCCGCACGCTGGTCACGATGAGGCCGTCGATGGGACCGGAGCACGACGGACGGCGTGGACTCGGCTGTGATCGGTGCGAACGAGGGCAATCTTGGGCCAGGTACGGCAACCCCGGCGCGTGCAGGAGTACGACGGGGATCTGGGCGCCGCGGTCACGCGGGCCCAGGAGGGCGACGAGGCCGCCTTCGCGGTCGCCTACCGGATCGTGCAGCCGAACCTGCTCGGCTACCTCCGCGGAATCGTCGGCGACGACGCGGAGGACGTGGCGTCGGACGCCTGGCTGGAGATAGCCCGGGACATCGGACGCTTCAAGGGTGACGGGGCCGGTTTCCGCGGCTGGACCGCGACCATCGCCCGGCACCGGGCACTGGACCACCTGCGGCGCCGCCGGGTCCGGCCCCAGGCGGTCGGGACCGACCAGGACGTGCTGGAGCTGCCCAGCCCGCACAACACCCCCGAGCAGGCTCTGGAGTCCATCTCGACCGAGCGCGCCCTGGAACTGGTCCGCGGGCTGCCTCAAGACCAGGCCGAGGCCGTGCTCCTGCGGGTCGTCGTCGGCCTGGACGGTCCCGCCGCCGCGCGGGTCCTCGGCAAGCGCCCCGGAGCGGTGCGCACGGCGGCCCACCGGGGCCTCAGACGCCTCGCACGCCAGCTGGGCATCGGCGGTGAAGCGGAGGAGGGTGTGACGGATGGGGCCTCCCGCACGCTTGGGGATTCGGCATGAACGACGTCGGTGACGGTGATCGCCGGAAACAGGAACAGAAACAGAAACGGAAGCGGACATGAGCGAGCGGCGGGACGGCGAGGGGGTACGAGACCGTCGGCGTGCGCGGAACGGCGACGCCTGGTCCGGCCCGGCGGACGTGCGTGACGACGCCGGCGTGCTGGAGACGGTCCTCGCCGCCGTCATCCGCGCCGACGAACTCGCCGCCGGCACCGAGCAGCGGGCCGTGGCCGCCTTCCGGGCCGCCCGTGCCGCGGGCGCGCACCAGGCCCGTACCCGGCGCCGGGACGACTGGCGGCCCGCCGGGCAGCGGCGGGCCCGGCGCCCGCTGAAGCTGACGTTCGGCGTGGCGTTCGCCGGTCTCGCCCTGAGCGGTGCGGCGGTCGCGGCCGTCGGTTCCGTCGGCTCCTCCACCGAGGATGCGGACACCGGCCGGGTCACGGCGCGCCCGTCGGCGGCCGGCTCCGGCCGGCCGGGCGGCGCGGAGCCGTCACCGTCCGCGGGCGGCGCCCGGCCCGCGGACCGGCCCGCCACCGCCCAGGACACCGAGGCCCACTGCCGCGCCTACGCACAGGTCCAGGACCACGGCAAGGCGCTCGGCTCGACGGCCTGGCAGCGGCTCGTCGCGGCCGCCGGGGGCGCGGACCGGGTCGGCGCCTACTGTGCCGGGCAGCTGAGCGGGGCGACGGCCACGCCGAGCGGCTCGACCGGTTCGGGCAGGTCCGCCAAGAACGACACCGGCGCCTCCGACAAGAACACCCCCGGGAGCGGAAGCGGAAGCGGGAACGAGAACGGAAACGGGAACGGGAGCGACCAGGCGGGCGGCGGCCAGGGCAACGGCAAGAACAAGTAGGCCGCGAACAAGCCACCGCAGGCCGCACGGACGCGACAACAAGCCGCACGGGAGCCACCGCCAGGCCGCGCGGACGCGACCGCAGGCCGCGGACAAGCCACCGCAGGCCGCGGACGAGCCACCGCAGGCCGCACGGGAGCCACCGCCAAGCCGCGCGGACACCACCGCCAAGCCGCGCGGACGCCACGGCCGGTCCGTCGTCGGCGGACTGCGTCAGTCGGGGCGGTCTCAGTCGGAGCGGTCTCAGTCGGGGCGGTCTCAGTCGGAGCGGTCTCAGTCGGAGCGGTCTCAGTCGGAGCGGTCTCAGTCGG
>NZ_LBMU02000033.1 GCF_001005085.2 Streptomyces humi | reverse complement strand
GCCTGGAGATCGTCTCCTGCCCGTCCTGCGGCCGCGCCCAGGTCGACGTCTACAAGCTCGCCGAAGAGGTCACCGCGGGCCTCACCGGCATGGAGGTCCCCCTCCGGGTCGCCGTCATGGGCTGCGTCGTCAACGGCCCCGGCGAGGCCCGGGAGGCCGACCTCGGCGTCGCCTCCGGCAACGGCAAGGGCCAGATCTTCGTCAAGGGCGAGGTCATCAAGACGGTCCCCGAGTCCAAGATCGTGGAGACCCTCATCGAAGAGGCCATGAAGCTGGCCGAACAGATGGAGGCGGAAGGCGTGGCCTCGGGCGAGCCGTCGGTCTCGGTGGCCGACTGACTCTGCCGGGAGCGGACGCGCCCCGAAAGGGGCGCTGGGGGTCCCCCGGCCGAAGGCCGGGGGAGGAACTGCGCGACCAGCCAGGCACCCCCGCACCCGCGTGCTCACCCGTTCTCCCCCGGGCTCGTAGGCGCTCAAGCAGGCCACCACGGCTGACGGCACCAACAAGCCAACGGCAACCCGCACCGGGGCGGCACCGCTCAGCTTCCGCAGGTACAGTGCGGAGATCAAGCAGAACCCCTCAGCGTGAGGCCCCGCACGTGTTGACGCAGACCACCTCACGGGTGCTCGAACCGAGCGACCTGGACGCCGCGCTCGCGGTACTCGACCGCGAGCCGGTCGCGAACGCCTTCGTGACCTCCCGTGTCCAGGTGGCCGGCCTCGACCCCTGGCGCCTCGGCGGCGAGATGTGGGGCTGGTACGAGGACGGCATGCTCACGTCCCTCTGCTACGCCGGCGCCAACCTCGTCCCGATCTGCGCCACCCCGCGCGCGATCCGCTCCTTCGCCGACCGCGCCCGCAGGGCGGGCCGCCGCTGCTCCTCCATCGTCGGTCCCGCCGAGTCGACCGGCCAGCTGTGGCGCCTCCTGGAACCGCACTGGGGCCCGGCCCGCGACGTCCGCGCCCACCAGCCCCTGATGGTCACCGACCGCATGCCCGCCGACATCGCCCCGGATCCGTACGTCCGACGCATCCGCAAGGACGAGATGGAGGCGATCATGCCTGCCTGCGTGGCCATGTTCACCGAGGAGGTGGGCGTCTCCCCGCTGGCCGGTGACGGCGGCCTCCTCTACCAGGCGCGGGTCGCCGAACTGGTCGGCTCCGGCCGCTCGTTCGCCCGCCTCGACGAACACGGCAAGGTCGTCTTCAAGGCGGAGATCGGCGCGGCGACGGCCGAGGCCTGCCAGATCCAGGGCGTCTGGGTGGCCCCCGAGTACCGCGGCCAGGGTCTGGCGGCCCCCGCGATGGCAGCTGTGCTCCGCTACGCGCTCGCCGACGTGGCCCCGCTGGTCAGCCTCTACGTCAACGACTTCAACACGGCCGCGCGCAGGACCTATCTGCGGGTGGGCTTCCAGGAGGTCGGCGCGTTCATGAGCGTGCTGTTCTGACGGCTCCCCTCCGGCAGTCCCGCCGACCCCCCTGTACCCTCCCCCACATGACCCTCGTGATCGGCCCCCTGGACCTCCCCTCCCACGTAGACGAGGCCCTGGCAGTCCAGGCGGTCGCCTTCGGTCTCGGCCCCGACGAGGTGGCGGTCCGCCGCCAGATCGTCCTCCGCCACATGCAGTACCCCGGGGCACGGGCCCTCGGCGCGACGGCCGAAGGCCGGCTCGTCGGGTTCGTCTACGGCATGCCCAACTCCCGCGCGCACTGGTGGTCCACCGTCGTGGAGCCCTACCTCCGCGCCCAGGGCCATGCCGACTGGCTCGACGACTCCTTCGTGATCACCGAGCTCCATGTGCACCCGCTCCACCAGAACCGCGGCGTCGGCCGCCGCCTGATCACGATGATCACCGACGGCGCCGCCGAGCCCCGCTCGATCCTCTCCGCGATCGACACCGACAGTCCGGCCCGCGGGCTGTACCACTCCCTCGGCTACGCCGACCTCGCCCGCCAGGTCCACTTCCCCAGCGCCGCCAAGCCGTACGCCGTGATGGGCGCCCCCCTGCCACTCCGTCGCCGTTAACGGATTTCCACCGGCACAGCAAGCCCGGCTAACCTCCTGCCATACACCTCCCTCGCTCCCGGGCCCGCCCGAGCGGGGGACCCCCATCGGCAGGAGCACAGGAAACATGGCGAACGCACCGGTCCAACGCATGTCCCAGTTGTTGGCGAAGACGCTGCGTGACGACCCGGCCGACGCCGAGGTCCTCAGCCACAAGCTCCTCGTCCGCGCCGGCTACGTCCGCCGCACCGCCGCCGGCATCTGGTCGTGGCTGCCGCTCGGCCTGAAGGTGCTGTCCAACATCGAGCGGGTCGTCCGCGAGGAGATGGACGCGATCGGTGCCCAGGAGGTGCTGCTCCCGGCCCTCCTGCCCCGGGAGCCGTACGAGGCGACCGGCCGCTGGGACGAGTACGGCGCCGAGCTGTTCCGCCTCCAGGACCGCAAGGGCGGCGACTACCTGCTCGGCCCGACCCACGAGGAGATCTTCACCCTGCTGGTGAAGGACCAGGCGTCCTCCTACAAGGACCTGCCCGTCATCCTCTACCAGATCCAGAGCAAGTACCGGGACGAGGCCCGTCCGCGGGCCGGCATCCTGCGCGGCCGGGAGTTCCTGATGAAGGACTCCTACTCCTTCGACCTGGACGACGACGGCCTGGCCCGCTCCTACGCCCTGCACCGCCAGGCCTACCAGCGGATCTTCGAGCGCCTCGGCCTCGACTACCGCATCGTCGCCGCCACCGCCGGCGCCATGGGAGGCTCGAAGTCGGAGGAGTTCCTGGCCCCGGCCGAGGCCGGCGAGGACACCTTCGCCGACTGCCCGAACTGCGACTTCGCGGCGAACACCGAGGCGATCTCGTACTCGCTGAAGCCGGTCGACGCCACCGACGTGCCCGCGCTGGAGGAGATCCCGACCCCGGACACCCCGACCATCGAGACCCTCGCCGCCCACCTCGGCGTCCAGGCCTCCGAGACCCTGAAGAACCTCCTCGTGAAGGTCGACGGGGAGATCGTGGCCATCGGAGTCCCGGGGGACCGCGAGGTCGACATGGGCAAGGTCGAGGAGCACTTCGCCCCGGCCGCCGTCGAGCTGGTCACCGAGACCGACTTCGCCGGCCGTCCCGACCTGGTCCGCGGTTACGTGGGCCCGCAGGGCCTCGGTGAGAAGGTCAAGTACATCGCCGACCCGCGGGTGGCCCCCGGCACCTCCTGGATCACCGGTGCCAACAAGCCGGGCACGCACGCGAAGAACGTCGTGGCGGACCGTGACTTCACCGTGGACGAGTACGTCGACGTCGTCGTCGTGCTGGAGGGCGACCCCTGCCCGAAGTGCGGCACCGGCCTCAGGCTGGACCGTGCCATCGAGATCGGTCACATCTTCCAGCTCGGCCGGAAGTACGCCGACGCCCTCAAGCTCGACGTCCTCGGCCAGAACGGCAAGCCGGTCCGCGTCACCATGGGTTCCTACGGCATCGGCGTCTCCCGCGCCGTCGCCGCGCTCGCCGAGCAGACCGCCGACGAGCACGGCCTGGTGTGGTCCCGGGAGATCGCGCCGGCCGACGTGCACGTGGTCGCCGCCGGCAAGGCCCTCCAGACCGAACTCGCCCTGGACGTCTCCGAGCGGCTGCGGGAGGCCGGCCTGCGCGTCCTGGTCGACGACCGCGCCGGGGTCTCCCCGGGCGTGAAGTTCACCGACGCGGAGCTGATCGGCGTACCGCAGATCCTGGTCGCGGGCCGCCGCTCCGGCGAGGGTGTGCTGGAGCTGAAGGACCGCAAGACGGGCGAGCGCGAGGAGCTGACGGTCGACGAGGCGATCGCCCGCCTGACCGCCGTCTGACCCGACTCGTCCCGCGAGGGCCGCCGGTGTGACCCACCGGCGGCCCTCGCGGCTTTTCAGGAACGTCTCAGACAGTTCTTCCGATCCCTAGGGCTGCCTCACAGGTTTCTCTCAGGGTGGTCCCCGAACGTGATGCGTGACAGAGAGTCACGTGGGAGGGGATCGGTCATGACCGGGAGAGCACAGCACAGTCAGCAGGGGGACCGGCCGGGGGACCGGGGCGCGGCCGCGGCGGTCCGCCGCGGCACCCGGCGTACGGCGGCGCTGGCGGCGGCGGTCACGCTCGCCGCGGCGGCCGGGGTGTTCGCCCTGGTCGGCACCATGCAGGCGGACGCCGACACGACGGCGAGCGGCAACACGGGCACCACGTCGAGCAGTTCAGGCTCGAACTCCGGCTCCGGCTCGGACGGTTCGTCCTCGTCGAGCTCCAAGTCGACCGACTCGACGAGCACTTCACCCTCCACGTCGTCGTCCTCGTCGTCCTCGTCGTCCTCATCATCGTCTTCGTCTTCGTCGTCGTCCTCGGACCTCCAGTCCTCCTCCGGCGGTCTCACCTCCGGCGGCGGCTCCGCCGACGCCACCTCGGGGGCGTCATGACCACCCGCACCGCGCGCGCCACGGCCGCCGCCGACTGGCGCGCTCTCGGCACCACCGTCCGCCTGGTCGTCACCGACCCGGCCCTGCTGGACTCCTGCAACCTGCTCCTCGCCCGGCAGCTCGCCGAGGTGGACGCGGCCTGTAGCCGGTTCCGCACCGACTCGGAACTCGCCGCCCTGGACACCGCCGACGGCCGCCCGGTCCGGGTCAGCCCGCTGCTCGCCGAGGCACTCGCGGTTGCGTTGCGCGCCGCCGAGGCGACCGACGGCGCGGTGGACCCCACGATCGGCTCCGCGATGACCGCGATCGGCTACGACCGCGACTTCACCCTCGTCCGCGAGGACGACCGCCCGGTCTCCCTGCGGGTGCGGCGCGCCCCCGGCTGGCGCGCGGTCACCCTCGACCGGACCACCGGCACGGTCACCGTCCCCGAGGGCGTCCGCCTCGACCTGGGCGCCACGGCCAAGGCCTGGGCCGCCGACCGTGCCGTGCGGATGCTGGCGGGAGCGGCCGGCTGCGGGGTGCTGGTGAGCCTCGGCGGCGACACCGCCGTCGCGGGCGAGGCCCCGGCGGGCGGCTGGCAGATCCGCGTCCAGGACGTCACCGGCGCGGTCGACGAAACGCCCGCCGAGGGGTCGTACGACACCGTCGGGCTGCGCTCCGGAGGCCTCGCCACCTCCGGTACCGCCGCCCGCCGCTGGCGGCGCGGCGGTCACCACCTCCACCACATCGTCGACCCGCGCACCGGACTGCCGGTCCGCTCCCCGTGGCGCACCGTCTCGGTGGCCGCCGCCGACTGCGCCGACGCCAACGCGGCGACCACGGCGGCCCTGGTCAAGGGCGCGGGCGCGGAACGCTGGCTGACCCGGCTCGGACTGCCGGCCCGCCTGGTCGCGCACGACGGCACGGTCGTCACCACCCCGGGCTGGCCCACCTCCGCCGTCGCACCGGAGGCCGCGGCATGACCTCGGAGACCCTCTGGTACGCCAACCGGGCCACGGGCGCCGTCTGCCTGGTCCTCTTCACCGTGGTCGTCCTGCTCGGCATCGCCGTCCGCCTCCGGGCCCGCCTCCCCGGCCTGCCGCGCTTCGGCACGGTCTCGCTGCACCGCACGCTCTCCCTGTCGGCCACCGCGTTCCTGGTCCTGCACATCGCGGTGGCGGTCGTCGACGGCTACGTGAACATCACGGTGGCCGACGCCCTCGTCCCCTTCGTCTCCGAGTACCAGCCGCTCTGGCTCGGCCTCGGCACCGTCGCCTTCGACCTGCTGCTCGCGGTCCTGGTCACCAGCCTCCTCCGCGACCGCCTCGGGCACCGTGCCTGGCGGGCGGTGCACTGGCTGGCGTACGCCTCCTGGCCGGTCGCCCTGATCCACGGTATCGGCATCGGCACGGACGCCGGCACCGACTGGATGACCTGGCTGACGGTGGCCTGCGTGGTGACGGTGATCACCGCCTTCACCGTGCGCACCGCCCATGCCGTCCGCGCCTCACGCCAGACCCCCGCAGCGCTTCTGCACACCGAAGGGGCCCACTGATGACCACGCTCTTCACCGACGTCTACATGTCCCCGCGGCTGCTGGCCCCCGGCGGCACCCCGGCCGACCTCAGCACCCACGAACAGCGCTACGGACCGCTCTCGTACGGCGATCCGGCCACGGTCCTGCGCACGCTCGCCGCATCCGGCCTCACCGGCCGCGGCGGGGCCGGCTTCCCGGCCCACCGGAAGTTCGCCGCGGTCGCCGACGCGGCTCGCCGCACCGGGCGGCCGCCGGTCGTCGTCGCCAACGGCGCGGAGAGCGAGCCGGCCAGCCACAAGGACCGGACCCTGCTCCGCCTCTCACCCCATCTGGTCCTGGACGGAATCCAGCTGGCGGCCGAGGCGGTCGGCGCGGAGGAGGCGTACCTCGCCGTCGAGGACGGTGCCTCCTACCTGGAGTCGGCCCTCGCCCAGCGCCGCGACCCGCTCCGCGTGCGGGTCGTACGACTGCCCGCCCGCTTCCTCTCCGGTCAGGCCTCGGCCCTCGTCCAGTACCTCTCCGGCGGCCCGGCCCGCCCCACGCACCCGGTCCCGCCGGTCCGTGAACGCGGGGTGGGCCGGGCCCCCACCCTGGTCCAGAACGTCGAGACCCTGGCCCACCTCGCGCTGGTCGCCCGCTACGGCGCCGACTGGTTCCGCTCGGCCGGCACCCCCGCGGAACCCGGCAGCGCGCTGTGCACCCTGCACACGGCGGGCCGTGAAGTCCGGGTGGTGGAGGCCCCGTTCGGTATGCCGGTGGGCCGGCTCCTGCCGCTGGACGGCGCGTCCGCGGTGCTGGTCGGCGGCTACCACGGCACCTGGATCCCGGCGGCCGAGGCCGCCCGGGTCCCGCTCTCCCCGGCCTACCTGGGCGCGGGTGTGCTGGCCGCCCTCCCCGCCGACCGCTGCGGCGTGACCGAGACGGCCCGGGTCGTGCGCTACCTGGCGCTCCAGTCGGCGGGCCGGTGCGGCCCCTGCCTCAACGGCCTGCCGCGCATCGCCGAGGCCTTCCGGATTCTGGCCGGACCCGGCCCGCAGGGCCGCGCCCGTACCGACATCTCCCGCTGGGCGGGTCTGGTCGAGGGCCGGGGCGCCTGCCACCACCCCGACGGCACGACCCGCCTGGTCCGCAGCGCGCTCACGACCTTCGCGACGGAAATCGACGCGCACGCGAACGGCCACTGCACCGCGACCGACCGCACCCCTCTCCTGCCCGTACCCGCCGAGAAGGTCTGACATGGACCAGCACATCACCATCGACTGGACGTCCTGCCAGGCCCACGGCCTGTGCGCGGAGCTGCTGCCCGAGCACATCACCCTGGACGAATGGGGCTACCCCCTCGTCGACGGCCGCCCGATACCGCCGCGCACCCGCAAACGGGCTCGCAGAGCAGCGGCTGACTGCCCGGTCCTGGCTCTGAAACTGACGGAGGAGCGAGCGCCCCGCTAGGGGCGCGGGGCTGTATCTGATGTGCGGCTCCGCCGCGTGGGCGCGACCAGCCCCCACCGAACCCGCACCCGACCCCTCACCTGAAACCGTCAGACCCACCCGGCGAACTCGAGCAACAGCTCCGCGTCCGTCGGCCGCCCGACCCTCCGCGCCCGCACTCCCGACTCCACGGCCCGGAACAGCGTCCACCCCCGCAGCCGCTCCTGATCCACCTCCAGCGACTCCGCGAGCCGCTTGATCCGCCGGCGGGTGATCGACGCACCCGACGGCGAGGCGATCAGATCCTCCACCCGGTCCCGCACGAGCCGCGCCAGATCGAACGCGCACTCCCCGACCACCGGATCCGGCCCCACCGCCAGCCACGGCAGCCGCTCCCCGGCCAGCACCTTGCTCTGCCGGAACGTGCCGTGCAGCAACCGCCGCTCCGGTTCGGCGGCCAGCAGCTCCTCCCGGGCGGCGAGCGCCGCCGCCACCAGCGGGGCCACGTCCGCGTCCCCGGCCGCCGCGGCCATCGCCGCCGCCTGCCGTCCCGTGCGTTCGGCCACGGTTTCGAACACGTGCCCGGACGGCGGTTCCACCCAGAGCCGCCGCAACGTCCCGGCGGCCTCCAGCAGCGCCTTCGCCTCCGCCAGCGACCGCACCGACACCTCCGGGTGCAGCCGCTCCAGCAACAGCACGCCCGCGGCCGCGTCGTCCTCCAGGAGCCGTACCGCCCCCAGCCCACCCCAGTGGGCGAGGGCCGCCGCCTCGCTCTCCGGCCGGCCCCGCCGCGGCGCCAGCTTGAGCACCGCCGGTGTCCCGTCCGCGCGCCGCACCAGCAGTACGAGACTGCTGCGGCCGCCCGGCACCTGCACCCGTTCCACGGTCAACTCGCGTTGCGTGACGGCCCGTTCCACCGCGCTCGGCAGCTCTGCCAGCCACTTGTCACCGTCCGGCGCCGTCTCACCGAGCGCCTTCACCAAGCGCCGCGGCGGTTCGAAAGCCATATGCGAGTCATTCCTTTCCTCTGTGCCGAGAAGTGCCAGTCAGTGCCAGTTGCGCCGGTAAGTGGCCATCAGCCCCGGTTGTGCGGGGAGGTGCCAGTCGGTGCTGGTGCGCGCCAGTCAGTGCCAGGGCGCGCAGGGGCGCCCCGGGGGGTGCTAGGGAGTCGCCGAAGCCGTGGGCGAGGCCGAACCGCCGGCCTGTCCCAGCGGCGCGCTCCGCTCGGCGAGCCCAGGGAAGGCTACGCTCTCACCGCGCCAGCGCACCGCCCGCACCGCGGCCTCCCGCAGCGCCCCGGCCGCCGAGCCGCGCCGGGTGCCCGAGGAGGCCCGGACCAGGTCGGAGTACACGTCGGCGACCCGGTCCTCCAGTTCCGCGGCGAGCCGTACGGCCGTCGCCGCGTCGCTCACCGCGAACGGCAGCGCGTACGCGGCGCTCGCGGCCACCGGCTCACCGCCCAGGTCCCGCACCTCGCGGGCCAGCGCGTCCCGGCCGGACCGGTGCGCGTCGTAGGCGGCACGTGCCTCGGCCAGCCGCTGCGCGCCTACCCGGCCGCCGACGACGCCGTAGCCGTACACCGCCGCGTGCTCGGCCGCCAGCGCCGCCTGGAGCGCCTTGAGCACGCCCGCCCTGGCCTCGTCGCTCACTTGTCACCCTTCGTCAGGAGATACGCGTGCCCGGCCCCGGCCGCCGCCACGCCGGCCAGCAGCCGCGCCAGCTCGCCCGGCACGTCCAGGAGCGCCTTGGCCCGCTGGTCGGCGAGGGTCCGTTCGGCGGTGGCCAGCGCCGCGAGCGCGGCCTTCGCGTCGGCCGGTACCGCGGGGGAGGCCGCGCCGGACGGCGCCGCCGAAGAACCGGCTGCCGGGAGCGTTGCCGACGCCGACGCCGACGCCGTTGCCGACGCCGTTGCCGACGCCGATGTGGATGCCGTGGCCGTTGCCGGACCGGACCCTTCCGCGAACGCCGCCGCATGTGCCGCCACCTCCGCCCGCAGCGGCCGCAGCCGCTCCGCGAGCGCCGGATGGACGGCGAGCACGGCGTCGTACCGCGCGAGCAGCGCACTGCTGTCCCGGGCCGCACGCGCGCGTGCCCGCGTGGAGACCGACGGGGTGCCGGCCGTGCCGGCGGAGTCGGAGCCGGTGGAGCAGCCGGCCAGCGCGGCCGCCGCGGCCGCTGAAACGATCAGGCTCCTTCTGCGTACTCCCGAGCGGGTACGCGACGACGGGGGCAACGGCACGGCTGACGTCCTCGGGGGGCTCGTACGAACACACGGGCGGGCGGGCACCCCGCGGTGATCACGTTACCCGCGCATCCGGTCAACCGGCGTCACCGGCTCGTCACCCTCGCGCGCAAGCGGTCCGGGGGTGCGGCCGGCCGCACCGGGGCAGGACGCAACACACCTCACGACCCGATACGCTTTGACCAGACACGCGACCCATCCCACAACAGCACACGCGGCCGAGGAGTCACCCGGATGAGCACCACCCAGAGCGAGAGGCTGCGAGAGCTCCTGGAACCGCTCGTCACCTCCCAGGGACTGGATCTCGAAGAGATCGCCGTGGACTCCGTCGGACGCAAGCGGGTGCTGCGCGTCGTCGTCGACTCGGACACCGGGGCCGACCTGGACCAGATCGCCGATGTGAGCCGTGAGCTCTCGGCGAAGCTCGACGACAGCGACGCGATGGGCGAGGGGGAGTACACCCTCGAGGTCGGTACCCCCGGCGCGGAGCGCCTCCTCAAGGAGCACCGCCACTACGTGCGGGCCGTGGACCGGCTGGTGAAGTTCCAGCTCACCGAGGGCGAGGACCTGGTCGCCAGGATCCTGGGCGTGGACGACGAGGGCATCGACCTTGAGGTGCCCGGCGTCAAGGGCCGCAAGGCCACCGCGCGCAGACTCGCCTTCGCCGACATCGACAAGGCGCGCGTGCAGGTCGAGTTCAACCGCAAGGACAAGAACGAGAAGAACGAGAAGGAAGAGGAGGCGTAGCCGTGGACATCGACATGAGCGCCCTGCGGGGCTTGGTTCGGGAGAAGGAGATCTCCTTCGACCTGCTGGTCGAGGCGATCGAGTCGGCCCTCCTCATCGCCTACCACCGCACCGAGGGAAGCCGCCGACACGCGCGCGTGAAGCTCGACCGGGAGACCGGGCATGTGACCGTGTGGGCGAAGGAGGACCCCGAGGACCTGGAGGAGGGGCAGGAGCCGCGTGAGTTCGACGACACCCCGTCGGACTTCGGGCGGATCGCCGCCACCACCGCCAAGCAGGTGATCCTCCAGCGGCTGCGCGACGCCGAGGACGACGCCACGCTCGGCGAGTACGCCGGTCGCGAGGGCGACATCGTGACCGGTGTCGTGCAGCAGGGCCGCGACCCGAAGAACGTGCTGGTCGACATCGGCAAGCTGGAGGCCATCCTGCCGGTGCAGGAGCAGGTGCCCGGCGAGAACTACGCGCACGGGCTGCGGCTGCGGTCGTACGTCGTACGGGTGGCGAAGGGCGTCCGCGGTCCCTCGGTGACCCTCTCCCGTACGCACCCGAACCTGGTGAAGAAGCTCTTCGCGCTCGAGGTGCCGGAGATCGCCGACGGGTCCGTCGAGATCGCCGCCATCGCCCGGGAGGCCGGTCACCGGACGAAGATCGCGGTCCGTTCCACCCGTTCGGGCCTGAACGCCAAGGGCGCCTGCATCGGCCCCATGGGCGGCCGGGTCCGCAACGTGATGGGCGAGCTGAACGGCGAGAAGATCGACATCGTCGACTGGTCGGACGACCCGGCCGAGATGGTGGCGAACGCGCTGTCCCCGGCCCGGGTCTCCAAGGTCGAGGTCGTGGACCTGGCGTCCCGGTCCGCCCGGGTGACCGTGCCGGACTACCAGCTGTCGCTGGCGATCGGCAAAGAGGGGCAGAACGCCCGTCTCGCCGCCCGTCTCACCGGCTGGCGCATCGACATCCGCCCAGATGTCGAACAGGTGGCCGAATAGATCACCGGCCGAGCCCCGGGTGGATCACCGGGTACGGCTCCCGTCCCGTCCGGAGTTCACCCGGACGGGGGGAATAGTTCCAAGCCGCAGGTGGCTTGGATTACGACAATGGCCGTTCGATCTTTGCCCCGAAGGGGTGAGGTCGGTACGGGGAGGTAGACTTAGCAGTGTCTGGCCGGACGCGTGCCCGCGCATGCCCTGAGCGCACCTGTGTGGGGTGCAGGCAGCGAGCGGCCAAGACCGAACTGCTGCGGATCGTGGCGGTCGAGGACGAATGCGTCCCCGATCCTCGCGGTACGCTGCCCGGCCGGGGTGCATATGTACACCCCGTCCAGGTCTGTCTGGACCAGGCGGTGCGCCGCCGGGCACTCCCGCGGGCGCTGCGCGTCCCGGGTCCGCTGGACGTAAAGGCGTTGCGCCGGTACGTCGAGCAGTAACACCGTAAGAAGCGTCGTACGGAACGTCCGTGCGGCTCTGGTACCCCGCGAGTTGGAAGTAGGTCGAGATTGCGATGAGCACTCGATGAGCACGCGATGAGTACGCCCATGAAGTAGCGACGGTCCGGACGCACCCGGACCTAAAAGGAGCGAAGTGGCTAAGGTCCGGGTATACGAACTCGCCAAGGAGTTCGGGGTTGAGAGCAAGGTCGTCATGGCCAAGCTCCAGGAACTCGGTGAATTCGTCCGTTCGGCGTCCTCGACGATCGAGGCGCCCGTTGTACGCAAGCTGACCGACGCCCTCCAGGGCGGCGGCAGCGGTAAGCCCGCCCCGCGCAAGGCGGCCCCCAAGCCCGGCGCGCCCTCTCCGGCGCAGTCGGCCCGTCCGGGTGCCCCGAAGCCGGGTGCCCCGCGTCCGGCTGCCCCGCAGCCCCCGGCCGCACCCGCGGCCCCGGCGGCTCCCGCGGCTCCGGCTCCGGTCACCCCCGCGCCGGCCGCCTCCGGCCCGCGTCCCGTCCCGGGCCCCAAGCCCGCGCCGCGTCCGGCCCCGGCCGCGCCCGAGTTCACCGCACCGCCGGCGCCTCCGGCCGCCGCGGCGCAGAGCCCGGCCGCCGCCCAGGGCGCACAGGGCCAGGGTCCGCGCCCCGGCGCCGGTCCCCGTCCCGGCCAGGGTGGTGCCCCGCGTCCCGGTGGCCGTCCGGCCCCCGGTCAGCGCGACGCGCGTCCGGGCCAGGGCGGTCAGCGCCCCGGCGGCCAGGCCCCCCGTCCGGGCGGTGCCCGTCCGGCCGGTCCGCGTCCGGGCAACAACCCCTTCACGTCCGGTGGCTCCACCGGCATGGCCCGCCCGCAGGCCCCGCGCCCGCAGGGCGGTCCGCGCCCGGGTGGCCCCGGTGCCCCCGGCGCCGGTCCCCGTCCGCAGGCGCCCGGCGCCCAGGGCGGCGGTCCGCGTCCGCAGGCTCCCGGCGGTGCCCGTCCGAGCCCGTCCGGCATGCCCCGCCCGCAGGGCGGTCCGCGTCCCGGCGGCGGCGCCGCGGGTCCGCGTCCCAACCCCGGCATGATGCCGCAGCGTCCCGCTGCCGGCCCGCGTCCCGGCCCCGGTGGCGGCGGTCGCGGTCCCGGCGGTGCGGGTCGTCCCGGCGGTGCCGGTCGTCCCGGCGGCGGCGGCTTCGCCGGTCGTCCCGGTGGCGGCGGCGGCGCCCGTCCGGGCGGTGGCGGCGGCTTCGCCGGCCGTCCCGGTGGCGGTGGCCCCGGCGGCGGTGGCGGCTTCGGCGGCGGTCCCGGCGGTGGCGGCGGCGGTCGTCCCGGCTTCGGCGGTCGTCCGGGCGGTCCCGGTGGCCGTGGTGGCACGCAGGGCGCCTTCGGCCGTCCCGGCGGTCCGGCGCGCCGTGGTCGCAAGTCGAAGCGGCAGCGTCGCCAGGAGTACGAGGCCATGCAGGCCCCGAGCGTCGGCGGCGTGATGCTGCCGCGCGGCAACGGCGAGGCCATCCGCCTCTCCCGCGGCGCGTCGCTCACCGACTTCGCGGAGAAGATCAACGCCAACCCGGCGTCGCTCGTCGCGGTCATGATGAACCTCGGCGAGATGGTCACGGCCACGCAGTCCGTCTCCGACGAGACGCTCCAGCTCCTCGCCGACGAGATGAACTACACGGTTCAGATCGTCAGCCCCGAGGAGGAGGACCGCGAGCTGCTCGAGTCCTTCGACATCGAGTTCGGCGAGGACGAGGGCGACGAGGAGGACCTGGTGGTCCGTCCGCCGGTCGTCACCGTCATGGGTCACGTCGACCACGGTAAGACCCGACTGCTCGACGCCATCCGCAAGACGAACGTCATCGCGGGCGAGGCCGGCGGCATCACCCAGCACATCGGTGCCTACCAGGTCTCCACCGAGGTCAACGACGAAGAGCGCAAGATCACCTTCATCGACACCCCGGGTCACGAGGCGTTCACCGCCATGCGTGCCCGTGGTGCGAAGTCGACCGACATCGCGATCCTGGTCGTCGCGGCCAACGACGGCGTCATGCCGCAGACGGTCGAGGCGCTCAACCACGCCAAGGCGGCCGACGTCCCGATCGTCGTCGCGGTCAACAAGATCGACGTCGAGGGTGCCGACCCGACCAAGGTGCGCGGTCAGCTGACCGAGTACGGCCTGGTGGCCGAGGAGTACGGCGGCGACACCATGTTCGTCGACATCTCCGCCAAGCAGGGTCTGCACATCGACTCGCTGCTGGAGGCCGTGGTCCTCACCGCGGACGCCTCGCTCGACCTGCGGGCCAACCCGGCCCAGGACGCGCAGGGCATCTCGATCGAGTCCCGTCTCGACCGCGGCCGCGGTGCCGTGGCGACGGTCCTCGTCCAGCGAGGCACGCTGCGGGTCGGCGACACGATGGTCGTGGGCGACGCCTACGGTCGCGTCCGCGCCATGCTCGACGACAACGGCAACAACGTCGCCGAGGCCGGCCCCTCCACGCCGGTGCAGGTCCTGGGTCTGACCAACGTCCCGGGTGCCGGCGACAACTTCCTCGTGGTCGAGGAGGACCGTACGGCCCGCCAGATCGCGGAGAAGCGCGCGGCGCGCGAGCGCAACGCGGCCTTCGCGAAGCGCACCCGCCGGGTGTCCCTCGAGGACCTGGACAAGGTGCTCAAGGCCGGCGAGATCCAGCAGCTCAACCTCATCATCAAGGGTGACGCTTCTGGTTCCGTCGAGGCCCTGGAGTCCTCCCTGCTCCAGCTGGACGTCGGCGAAGAGGTCGACATCCGCGTCCTGCACCGCGGCGTCGGTGCGGTCACGGAGTCCGACATCGACCTGGCGATGGGCTCCGACGCCATCGTGATCGGCTTCAACGTCCGTGCGGCCGGCCGCGCGGCGCAGATGGCCGAGCGCGAGGGTGTGGACGTCCGGTACTACTCGGTCATCTACCAGGCGATCGAGGAGATCGAGGCGGCCCTCAAGGGCATGCTCAAGCCGGAGTACGAGGAGGTCGAGCTCGGTACGGCGGAGATCCGCGAGGTCTTCAAGTCGTCCAAGCTGGGCAACATCGCCGGTGTCCTCATCCGCTCGGGCGAGGTCAAGCGCAACACGAAGGCCCGCCTCGTCCGCGACGGCAAGGTCATCGCGGAGAACCTCAACATCGAGGGTCTGCGCCGCTTCAAGGACGACGTCACCGAGATCCGCGAAGGCTACGAGGGTGGTATCAACCTCGGAAACTTCAACGACATCAAGATCGACGACGTCATCGCGACGTACGAGATGCGCGAGAAGCCGCGGGTGTAACACCCACGGTTGACAGCCGGCCGACGGGACTTCGGTACCGTCGGCCGGTACTTTTCCGGCCCGCCCGCCGGACCCGGTGGGCCGGGAGGCCCCGCCGCGGGGCTCCGCCCCGGATCCCGTCCTTCGCCCACCCACCACCCGACTCGGCCGGCCAGGAAGCCACCGCGTCGGTCCGCCGAGCGGGTTTCGCCCGCAAGGGCACCGTCTCGGCTCGCCGAGTCGGGCGGTGGGCGGGCGAGGCCGGGGACCGGGGCGGAGCCCCGTGCCGGCCACCTCTCGGCCCACCGAGTCGGTTGGACGGGTGGGCGGCGCGGCCGAGCCCCGGGACGGCTGGGGAAAGTCGGTCGAGCCCCCGGCAGGGACGGGGTACCGTTCCTGTCAGGGCCATCGATCCCGTACCGGCGGGTTAACCGGATACATACATGTACGTGGGGACCCTGTCCTTCGACCTCCTCCTCGGCGACATCCACTCGCTCAAGGAGAAGCGCTCCGTCGTCCGCCCGATCGTCGCCGAACTCCAGCGGAAGTACGCCGTGAGCGCGGCCGAGGTGGACCACCTGGACCTTCATCGCAGGGCCGGTATCGGCCTCGCCATGGTCTCCGGCGACGCCGCGCACCTCACCGACGTACTCGACCGGTGCGAACGGCTGGTCGCCGGCCGCCCCGAGGTGGAACTGCTGTCGGTCCGACGGCGCTTCCACGGCGACGACGACTAGACCTGAGAACGACAAGAAGAAAGAACGGGAGCGGACCAGTGGCCGACAACGCGCGGGCGAAAAGGCTGGCGGACCTCATCCGAGAGGTGGTGGCCCAGAAGCTACAGCGCGGGATCAAGGACCCGCGGCTCGGCTCGCACGTCACCATCACGGACACCCGGGTCACGGGTGACCTCAGGGAGGCGACCGTCTTCTACACGGTGTACGGCGACGAGGAGGAGCGGCAGGCCGCGGCCGCCGGGCTGGAGAGCGCCAAGGGCATCCTCCGGTCCGAGGTGGGCCGGGCGGCCGGCGTGAAGTTCACGCCGACCCTGGCCTTCGTCGCGGACGCCCTGCCGGACACCGCCCGCAACATCGAGGACCTCCTCGACCGGGCACGCCAGTCCGACGCGAAGGTCCGTGAGGCCTCCGCGGGAGCCCACTACGCGGGTGACGCCGACCCGTACCGGAAGCCGGGCGAGGACGCGGCCGACGAGACGGACGACACCACCGAATGACCAGCAAGCCCACCCCGCCCGACGGCCTTGTCATCGTCGACAAGCCGTCGGGCTTCACCTCGCACGACGTCGTCGCCAAGATGCGGGGCATCGCCCGCACCCGGCGCGTCGGGCACGCCGGCACCCTCGACCCCATGGCCACGGGCGTCCTCGTCCTGGGCATCGAGCGGGCGACCAAGCTCCTCGGGCACCTCGCCCTCACGGAGAAGGAGTACCTGGGGACCATCCGCCTCGGGCAGAACACGGTCACCGACGACGCCGAGGGCGAGATCACCTCGTCCACCGACGCCTCCAAGGTGACCCGCGAGGCCGTGGACGCCGGCATCGCCGAGCTCACCGGCGCCATCATGCAGGTCCCGTCCAAGGTCAGCGCCATCAAGATCGACGGCGTACGGTCCTACAAGCGCGCCCGGGACGGCGAGGACTTCGACATCCCGGCCCGCCCGGTGACCGTCTCGTCCTTCGCGGTGTACGACGTCCGGGACGCCGTCGCCGAGGACGGCACCCCCGTCCTCGACCTGGTCGTCTCGGTCGTCTGCTCCTCCGGCACCTACATCCGGGCCCTCGCCCGGGACCTGGGCGCCGGCCTGGGCGTCGGCGGACACCTCACCGCGCTGCGCCGGACCCGCGTCGGGCCGTACAAGCTGGACTCGGCGCGCACCCTCGACCAGCTCCAGCAGGAGCTGACCGTGATGCCGATCGCCGACGCGGCGGACGCCGCCTTCCCGCGCTGGAACGTCGACGCCAAGCGGGCCAGGCTGCTCACCAACGGGGTGCGCCTGGAGATGCCCGACGAGTACGCGGGCGCCGGTCCCGTCGCCGTGTTCGACCCCGAGGGCGGCTTCCTCGCGCTCGTCGAGGCGCAGAAGGGCAAGGCCAAGAGCCTCGCCGTGTTCTCCTGAGCCTGCCCGTGGAGCGGCGACCACGGGGTCTTGACGCCGCCGCCGCTCCACGGTCCCCCCTCGGTTCCCCCACCCCTAGGGTGTATCCACCCGCCCCCGGCTATTCACCCGACCGAGCAGGCGCTCGGAGTGAACCGGGGGAGCGGAGGGGGGCGCGTTCCCGGCCCGCTCTGTCCCGCTGATCATTTCGCGCCTACCGTCGGAAACGAGGGCACGGGTGTACGGGCGGGGAGGTTCGATCATGGCGGGACGCGGCCCGCGGACCGGGAGCGGTCGCCGGACGGCGGACGGCGTGGGGGAGGCGGACGGCGTGGGGGAGGCGGACAGGGCCGCGGATCCGGGACCGGTGCCCGACGGGCGGCTGGTCCGGATCCGGGACCTCGCCGGGCGCCCGCGCGGCACCGGCTTCCTTGCCGACCACCACGGAACGCTCGTCACCAGCCACGAGGCCGTCGACGGCCTGGCCCGGATCGTGCTGCACGCGGCCGGGGACCGCACCTGCGTGGTCGCCTCGGACGCCGTCACGCCGCTGCCCGCCCACGGCCTGGCCCTGATCCGCACCGAGGGTCTGGGCGTGGACCCGCTCCCGATCACCGCGCGCGAGCGGATCCCGGCCGGCGCGTACGTCCGGGTCGCCGCCGACCGCTGGCGCGAGGCCCGGGTGCTCGCCGCGACCCAGGTGACCTACACCGCCACCGACCGCTTCCACCTCCTGGAGGACGCACTGGAGCTGGCGATCGGCACGGCCGGCCGGGACGCCCTGCGGCTCGGCGGCGGAGCGGCCGGCGGCCCGGTCCTGGACGCCGAGACCGGCGCGGTCCTCGCGGTCCTGGGCACGGCCCTCCAGTCCGGCCAACGCGACGTCGGCTTCGCGGTCCCTCTGCACCGTCCGCACAGCGGCCCCCTCGCCGACCTCCTCGCCCGGAACGCGGCAACGGTCCCGGCGTACGGCATCGACCTGAACCTCGCCGGAATCCTGGAACTGACAGCCATCTCGGTCGCCCAGGACGGCCCCCCGGACACCCTCTCCGGAGCACCCCGAGGAGGAGCGCCCCGAAGGGGCGCGGGGAACTGCGCGATCAGCCCCCACTCACCCGCACCCGACCACATGGACCACGTCCAGCCAATCGAACGACCCTCGGTCGCCACCGAACTCTCTGCCTTCGCCGAAGCCACCGGCACCGGCACCGGCACAGTCCTGGCCCTCGTGGGCGCTCCCGGCACCGGCCGCACCACCGAACTCGCCGCCCTCGCCGCCCGCCGCAACAGCGCGCCGCACCCCGCCCCCACGCTCTGGCTCCGCGGCGCCGACCTCAAGGCCGCCGACACCTCCGTCGCCGACGCCGCCCGCCGCACCCTGGAGCGCGCGGTCCGGATCGTCGCCGCCTCCCGCTCCCAGCTCCCCGGCGACCTGGGCGAACTGACCGTGGAACGGCTGGCCGCGCTGGCCGCCCGCACCGGCCGGCCGCTGCTCCTCCTGCTCGACGGCCCCGAGGAGATGCCCCCGGTCCTCGCCCACCGGCTGCCCGCCTGGACCGAGGGCACCGCCGACTGGCTGCGCGACACCGGTGCCCGGCTGCTCGTGGCCTGCCGGGAGGAGTACTGGGAGGGCGCCGGCGCCGAGTTCCCGCCCGGCCTGCTGCACGGCACCGGTGCCGAACCGCCGTGCGTCCGGCTGACCGACCTCACCCCCGACGAGGCCCGCCTGGCCCGCTCCCGCTACGGTGTGCCCGAGGGCGCCCTCGTCGACCGCGACGCCCGCCACCCCCTCACCCTGCGCCTGCTCTCCGAGGTCCGCGCCGCCCTCCCGGGCGCGCCCGAGGCCGCCCCGGTCGACCGGCACGACGTCCTCGCCGCCTACCTCGACCTGATGTGCCTGCGCATCGCGGTCCGGCTGGCCGCCGAGAACGGCCTGCGCGGCAGGGCCGTACGACGGCTCGCCGCCCGGGTCTCCGGCCAGGTCCACGAGGCCGCCCGGCGCAGCCTCGGCCCCGGACAGGGGGAACTCGACCGGGAGACGTTCGAGACGGTGTTCCCGTGGGGGCCCGTCCCCGCCCACCTCGGCGGCGGCTCCGGCTGGGCCTCCGCCGTCCTCACCGAGGGCCTGCTGGTCCCCGCCGGCGGCGGCTACCGCTTCGCCCACGAGGAACTGGCGGACTGGATCCAGGGCACGCACCTGGACCTGGACGAGGCCCTGCACGCCCTCGTGCACCGCCGCCGCACCCCCCAGGACACCCATCGGGACACCCATCAGGAGATCCCTCAGGACATCCCTCAGGACACCCACCCCCTGCCCGTGCCGCGCCACCGGATCGGCCCGGTGGTCCACGCGCTGCTGCTCCTCGACCGCCTGTACGGTCCCGCCGGGCTCGCGCCACGACTGCGGGAGCTGGCGCACGCCCTGGATCTGGACCCCGGCTCCTGGTGGGCCGCGCGGCTGCTCACCCAGACCCTGCTCCGGCTGCCCGACGCGACACCGTACGACGAGGTGCTGAGGCTGCTCGCCGACCGCGTGGTGCGCCGGCAGCGCACGGTGTCCAAGGAGTTCGGGCCCGCGTTCTGGATCGCGCTCCCCCTCCCCGAGGCCGACCGTTTCGAGCTGCTGCGCAGGCTGGTCCTCGCGGACGAGCCGCTGCCCGAGACGGCGGGCGTCGGGCGCTTCGGAACCCGGCCGGCGGCCGTTGCGACCGTGCCGGCCGTTGCGACCGTGCCGGCCGGAGTATCGGGAGCCACCGCACAGGCGCCGGAACCCGAGGGCACGGTGCCACGCTTCCTGGACGCCGTCGCCCGGCTGCTGGCCGCCGACCCCACCGCCGTACAGCCGTACCTCACGCGGTGGTTCGACGACGAGCGGCCGCTGCCCGCGATGCCGCACGCCACCGTGGCCACCGCGGCGCAGGCGCTGCTGCACACCCATCGGCACGGTGCGCTGGACGAGCTGACCGAAGTCCTGGTGGACGCCGCGCACCGGCGCGGCGACGAACTGCTCGGCGTGCTCGCCGAGGACGAGCCGTCCGCCCTCTGCCGGGCCGTCGACCGCTGGGCGCACGACGAACGCCCGGCCCGCCGGGTGGCCGCCGTCGCCCACGGGCTGCGCACCGCACCGCACGTCCGCGGCGAAGCCGACCGCGAACTGCTCCGCTACGCCGCGCTCGCCCTGCTCGCCCGACCCGCCGACTGCACCCTGCACGGCGGCGCCCTCGCCCTGCTGGTCCGCGACCCGGCGACCCGAGCCCGTCATCTCCCCGCGGCGCTACGGCACTTCGCCGTCGGCGACCACCAGCTCACCCCCGCCGCCCTGGTCCCCGCCCTGGCCACCCACCCCGACGAGGTGCTGGCGGCCTTCCGCACCCGGCTGCGCGGTCCGCACGCCGGACAGGTGCTGCGCACCCTCGCCGAGGTCACCGTGCCCTCGCACACCCCGCACCTCACCGAGCTGGTCCTGGAGGCCGCCGAGCTGCGGCCGGAGCTGGCCGGGCAGGTGGCGGGGTTCGTCGAGCGCCGCCTCAACCAGGGCGCCGCGTCCCGGGCGATCCTGCTGCCGCTGGTCACCGGGCTGCTGGACGACGGCCCCGAACCGGTGCGGGCGGCCCTGGCGACCGTCCTCGGAGCGGCCGGTCCCCCCGTCTCACGGCCGCTCCGCGGCGAGCTGCTGGAAGTCCTGCTCGCCCGTGAGCGCGACCCGGGCGTGCTGGACGCGCTGCTGCACGCGGCGGCCGCACAGCGCGGGGAGGACGGCGACCGCATGCGCGACCTGGTCCGCCGTACCGGCCTGCTGCTGGTCCGCACCCCGGACGGCGCGACCCGTTTCGACCGGGGACTGGTCGACCTGGGCCGGCACGTGCCCGGATTCGCCGCCCTGATGGCCCGCTGGCTCGCCGACACCCCGGACGAGTGGGCCGCGGTGGTGGGTCCGAGCACCCGCCGGATGCTGGGAAACCTGGCCGGGGTACGGGTCCCCGCGTGACCGCGGACACGTGCGCCCGGTCACAGCGACCGTGCCGGTGTGAGCCGAGTCCGGCAAACATGGCACCCTTAGACCTGCGTAAGAGGGACAACGGACACAGGTTCGAGGAGAGGTCACAGTGCAGCGCTGGCGTGGCTTGGAGGACATCCCCGAGGACTGGGGGCGCAGCGTCGTCACCATCGGTTCCTATGACGGGGTGCACCGCGGTCACCAGGTGATCATCCGGCATGCCGTGGACCGCGCCCGTCAGCTGGGCATCCCCGCCGTCGTCGTCACCTTCGACCCGCACCCGAGCGAGGTCGTCCGCCCCGGCAGCCACCCGCCGCTGCTCGCCCCGCACCACACCCGCGCCGAGCTGATGGCGGAGCTGGGCGTGGACGCGGTGCTGATCCTCCCCTTCACCAGCGAGTTCTCGCGGCTGTCGGCCGCCGACTTCGTGGTGAAGGTGCTGGTCGACCGGCTGCATGCCAAGGCGGTCGTCGAGGGCCCCAACTTCCGCTTCGGCCACAAGGCCGCGGGGAACGTCGAGTTCCTGATCGAGCAGGGCAAGGTGTACGACTTCGAGGTCGAGGTCGTCGACCTGTTCGTGCGCGGTGAGGCGGGTGGCGGCGAGCCGTTCTCCTCGACGCTGACCCGGCGGCTGGTCGCCGAGGGCGACATGGCGGGCGCCCGCGAGATCCTGGGCCGCCCGCACCGTGTGGAGGGCGTGGTCGTGCGCGGCGCCCAGCGCGGCCGCGAGCTGGGCTTCCCCACCGCCAACGTGGAGACGCTCCCGCACACCGCGATCCCGGCCGACGGCGTCTACGCCGGGTTCCTGCACGCCCAGGGCGAGGCGATGCCGGCCGCGATCTCCGTCGGCACCAACCCGCAGTTCGACGGCACCGAGCGCACGGTGGAGGCGTACGCCATCGACCGCGTCGGCCTCGACCTGTACGGGCTGCACGTCGCCGTGGACTTCCTGGCCTACGTCCGCGGCCAGGCCAAGTTCGACTCCCTGGAGGCCCTGCTGGAGCAGATGGCCGAGGACGTCAAGCGCTGCCGGGAGCTGGTGGCGGCCGAGGAGGCCGAGGAGGTCTAGCGGCGGTCCGGCTGGACATACGCCGAAGGGCGGCCGGTGTGACGTGACACCGGCCGCCCTTCGGCGTTCCCGCTACTGCTGCGGAGGCTGCCCCGGCTGCGGAGGCTGCCCCTGCTGCCCCTGCTGCCCCTGCTGCTGGGGCTGCTGGGGTGCCTGCGGTGCTTGCGGTGCCTGGTCCTGCGGCGAGGGCTGTCCCGGCTGCGGGAATCCGTAGCCACCGGGCGGGGCCGGAGGAACGGGCGGCTGAGCGCCCGGCTGCGGGTAGCCGTAGCCCGGCTGGGGCTGCGCCTGCGGGGGATACGGCTGGCCCGGCTGCGGACCCGGCTGCGGCGGGTAGGGCTGGGCCGTCGGCTGCGGGCCGCCGGGGTGGCCGGGCTGCGGGCCGCCGTACAGCTCCTGCTGCGGGGGCGGGCTCTGCGGAGGCTGACCCTGCTGGGGCGGGTAGGGCTGCGCAGGCTGCTGCGGATACGGCTGTCCGGGCGCGTACGGCTGCGGCTGGGGCCGGCCCGGCGCGTAGTACTGCTGGCCGGGGCCGGACATCGGCTGACCCGGCATCGGCGGGGCGGCCACCGGCGGCGGATTGCCGTCGCTGGTCCACAGACCGTGCATCTGCTGGTGCCGTACGAAGTCCTCGGCGACCATCGCCGCCAGGTTGAAGTACGACTCCCGCACCTTCGGCCGCATCATGTCGAGGTCGACCTCGGCGCCGGCGGCCAGGTGCTCGTCGAAGGGGACGACCACGACACCCCGGCAGCGCGTCTCGAAGTGCTGCACGATGTCCTCGACCTTGATCATCTTTCCGGTCTCGCGGACCCCGGAGATGACCGTGATGGACCGGGAGACGAGATCGGCGTACCCGTGCGCGGACAGCCAGTCCAGCGTGGTGCTCGCGCTGCTCGCACCGTCCACCGACGGCGTCGAGATGATGATCAGCTGGTCGGCGAGGTCGAGCACCCCGCGCATGGCGCTGTACAGCAGACCGGTGCCGGAGTCGGTGAGGATGATCGGGTACTGCCTGCCGAGCACGTCGATCGCGCGCCGGTAGTCCTCGTCGTTGAACGTGGTCGAGACGGCCGGGTCGACGTCGTTGGCGATGATCTCCAGGCCGGACGGCGCCTGCGAGGTGAACCGGCGGATGTCCATGTACGAGTTGAGGTACGGGATGGCCTGGACCAGGTCACGGATGGTGGCCCCGGTCTCCCGGCGCACCCGGCGGCCCAGCGTGCCCGCGTCCGGGTTGGCGTCGATGGCGAGGATCTTGTCCTGCCGCTCGGTGGCGAGGGTCGAGCCGAGCGCGGTGGTCGTGGTGGTCTTGCCGACACCGCCCTTGAGGCTGATCACCGCTATCCGGTAGCAGGAGAGCACCGGCGTACGGATCAGCTCCAGCTTCCGCTGCCGCTCGGCCTCCTCCTTCTTGCCGCCGATCTTGAACCGGGAGGACGCGGCGGCGGGCCGGCCGCTCTTCGCCTTCTGCTTCTTGTTGTTGAGCAGCCGGTCGGAGGACAGCTCCACGGCGGCGGTGTAACCCAGCGGCGCGGCACCGGGGTTGGTCATCTGCCGTTGGTCGTGCTGGATGGGCTGCGGCCAGGCGGTCCCGGCACGGGGGTCGACGGGCGGCTGGGGCGCGTGCGCCTCCTGCCCGGGCTGCGGCGCCTGAGCCGGCGGAGCGGGCTGGGCGGCGCGCGGGTCCTGGGCGGCGGCGTGCGGCTGCTGCGGAGCCGGGGCCTCCGCCTGCGGCACGGGCTGACCGGGCTGCGGGAAGCCGTAGCCGCTCGGGGCGGGGGCCTGGGCGACCGGAGGCACGGGTGCGCCCGGGTAGCCGTAGCCTCCCTGTGCCTCCGGGGCGGGAGGCTGCGGGGCCTGCGGCCGGCCGGGGGGCGGGAAGCCGTAGCCGTCCGGTGCCTGCGGCGGCACGGGCGCACCCGGCTGCGGGAAGCCGTAGCCGCCGGGCTGGGCCGGGGGCACCGGGGGCTGCGCGGGCTGTTGGGCCGGGGGCTGTGCGCCGGGCTGTTGGGCCGGGGGCTGCTGCCAGGCGGCGGGTGCGGGCTGCGGCGCCTGCGGCTGGAACGGCGACTGCTGCCCGGGCACGCTCGCGGGGCCCTGCGCGGCGGCGGGCTGGGGGAGCGGCTGTGGCTGACCGGGCGTGGGCTCCGGCGCCGCGGCCGGCTGCGCGGGCCACTGGGCGGCGGGCGCGGGCGCCGCGGGCTGGTACGACGGCGGCAACGGCGGTACCGCGGCAGGGGGCGTCAGAGGCGTCGGCGGCGTCGGCGGCGGAGCCCAGGCGGTGGGCACGGCGTCCTCGGGGGCCGGGGGTGCGTCCTGCGGGGCAGGCGGTGCGGGGGTGGGTGCGGGGGCTGGGGCTTCGGCGTTCCGGGGTGCGGGCACGGCGTTCTGAGGTGCCGGCGCGGTGTCCTCGGGCTCGGTGACGGGCTCGGTGACAGGCTCGGGTTCGGCCGACTGCTCGGCGGCCAGTTCGTCGCCGTCGGCGGCCGCTTCGGGCGCGGTGCGGGCTTCACCGCGGGCCCCGGCCTCGGCCTCGGCCCCGGTCTCGGCGCCGGTGCCGGCGTCGGTGTCGACGACCGCGTCCCGCGACCCCGCCGCGTGGGCCTCCTCGGTCTCCTCAGCCTCCTCGGCGTCCCCGGCCGGGGCGGCTTCCTGGGCGGGCTCGTCCGCCTCGGCCCCACCGGCGATCTCAGGGGCGCCGTCGGCGACGGACTCGTCGCTCGGGTCCTCGTTCTCGTCGCGCGCGTCGGCCGACGGCTCGTCCTCGGAGTCGCTCACGTCGTCGGTGACGAGGCGCAGCGAGTCGTGCCGGCCGACGGGTTCGGACGCCTCGGCTTCCTCGGCCGCCCCCGCGACCGTCCCCTCGTCCTCGTCCTCGTCGTGCTCGTCCTCGTCCGCGCTCTCGGTCTCGTCGTGGGCGCCCACCGGAAGTGCGGCCACGGCGGCCTCGGATTCGGCCGCGTCGGCCGCGTCTTCGTCCTCGGTGTCGGCCGCGGGGGCCCGGGTCTGTTCGGCGGCCGGCTGCTCGGCTGCCTCGGCGATCTCACGCTTGAGGGCGACCGCGGAGAACCGCATCGTGGCGCCGCTCTCCAGGTCGCCGTTGTCCGCCTCCGGTCCGAGCTCAGGTCCCTGCTCTTCGGCGGCAGGACGCTGCGGCTCGAAGCCCACTGGCAGCTGCGGCACGGCCACCGGGCTCCCGGCGGGCGGCACGGCAGAGGCGGCCGGCACGACGGGCCCGGCAGGCGGTGTCGGCGGCGCGGGCGGCGTGAACGGCGCGGCCGGTGTCGTGGTGGCCGGCGGGGTGAAGGGCGCTCCCGGAGTGGCCGCCGGCGGCGGGGTGAAGGCTGCCCCGGGCGTCGCCGCGGGCGCGGGGGTGAAGGGCGCCCCCGGCGTTGACACGGGCGCAGGTGTGAACGGCGCTCCGGGAGTTGACGCGGGCGGTGGCGTGAAGGGTGCCCCGGGCGTCGCCGCGGGCGCGGACGAGCGCGGTGCCCCTGGTGCCGGAGCCGCCTGAGCCGCCGAAGGCGTCACGGGCCCGCCGGGATGCGAGGCGGCCGGTGGTGTGAACGGCGCTCCGGGTGTCGCCGCGGGTGGCGGTGTGAACGGCGCACCCGGAGTCGAGGTCGGCGGAGGTGTGTACGGCGCGGTTCCCGGCCCGGACGCCGGGGCGGGCGGAGCCGGCGGCGGGTTGAACGCGACTCCTGGTCCCGGCGTCCGGCCCGCCTGCTGGGCATGCGGAGGAGGCGTCAGCCCGGGGATCGGCGCCCCCGGCGGGAACGGCGAACGAGGGGCACCGGCAGGTGTCGTACCGGCACCGGACGGGGAGCCCGCCCCCGGCCCGCCGGAACTCTCGGCACCGCCGGGGCCCTCGGCGCCGCCGGGACCCCCCGCGGCGTTCTGCGTGTACCAGGCGGGCGGCGCGTAGTCGATCGTGAACTCGCCCGTCATCTCGTTGAGGGACTCCGCGTCGGGCTGGTCGTCGCCGGGTGTGGCCCAGCCCCCGCGGTTCCCGTCCCGATCGCTGCTCACAGTTCCTCCTGGTGTGGTCGAGCACCCTCATGCCGTGCCGGCGCGACGACCGTGTCGTGTCGTTCTCAGCATCCGTATTCGTGTGAGGTAGTCCGATCCACCGGCTCTCCCCCTCGGGGGACCGACGTCGTGTTCACGGTCCTGACGTCGCACCCCCACTCCAAGCCTAATCACCACGAGCCGCACCTCGGCAGGCCCGTCCGCCTCTCGACGGACGTCCACCTGGTCACACCCTGCCCGGAAGTGGTCTGCGCGGCTTTCGAATTGCCGAACAATCGATGAACAAAACGGGCAAGTACCTTCAGTTCGGGCATCAGTTGACGGTTCGCCGGGAGATAGGGTGAGCGGGTGTTCGCGTGAGCACAGCTGAACCGGCCCCGCAAAGCGGGGCATTGCGCGCGGACGCCACGGGGGACGGGGGAGTGCGAGGTGTGCACGGCACATGCCGCGACCTTCCCGGGAGTTCTGCCGTGCGCGTAGCGCGCAGCAGAGAAGGAAGGAACTGTTCGGCGTGAGCTTCGGCCCACCTCCATCCGTCTACACACAGTCCGCGCTGGCCGCCGACGGCGAGCGCCGGAAGCGGCGCAGACGTCTGTCCGGGGTGCTGGCGGCCGCCGTGGCCGTCGCGCTGGCCGTGGGCGGCACGCTGCTGCTGACCGGGGGCGGCGGCACGTCCTCCGGCGCCCCGCGGGCCGCCGCCCCGGCCCCGGACGCGATACGGCAGACCGTCGAGAAGGCTCCGGCCTCGCCCGAGGGGCAGGTGGTGGTCGACCACTACGAGGAGAACCTCCCCAAGGAGAGCGATCCCAGCCCGCGTTACGCCCCCGGCACCTGGGCCACCGGCAAGATCCTGGCCAAGGGCATCGGCACGAAGATCATCGGCGTGCGGATCGAACCCGGCGCCGACGACACGGCCTGGACCCTCCAGCTCGACGGTCACCTCTGCGCCACCACCGGCCACGTGACCGCCGACGGCCGCACGGCGGTCGTGGTGCAGCCCGCCAAGCGCAAGGGCACCAAGGACGCCGGCATCTGCGACGAGGTCGTCTTCCTCGACCTGGACACCGGCAAGAAGCTGTGGACGGCCACGATGCCCTCGGCACGCGAGGCCTACGTCACCAACACGAACCTCACGCTGGCCGAGGGGGTCGTAGCGGTGGCCTGGGGCCATGGTTCGGTGGCGTACGACATGGCGCACGGCAAGCGGCTGTGGAACAGCTCGACCGGCGCCAGGTGCGTCGACAAGGGCTTCGCCGGCGGCGGCGCGCTGCTCGCCCTGGAGAGCTGCGGCGAGGGGACCGACACCACGTACCGGGTGCAGCGGCTCACCCCGCGCACCGGAGAACCCGAGTGGACGTACAAGGTGGCGGCCGGCGTCCAGGACGTCTTCCTGCCCTCCGCCGACCCGCCGGTGCTCGCCGTCGCGGCCGGGGACACCCTCGTCACCGACCTCATCACCCTCGACGGCGACGACGGCGGCAAACTCGCCACCATCTCCATGGGCGGCGACGCCTACGACCCCGAGTGCGGCGACCGCTACTTCTCCGCGGGGTTCTTCGGGGACGTCGAGAACTGCGACGGCGTGGTCGTCGGACCCGACCGGGTCTTCGTCACCAGCAAGGACCAGTCCGAGATCGACCAGCCGGAGAACTGGATCGTCGCTTTCGACCGGAGGACCGGCAGGACCGAGGGCAAGCTCGACGGGCGCTCCCTGGAACCCGTCGTCCCGCTGCGGATGAGCGGTGACCGGCTGCTGGTCCTCCGCGCCAGCCTCAGCGACATCGAGCCGTCCGCCGTGCTCAGCTGGGACCCGCGGACCGGCAGGCAGACGCCGTACCTGCTCTTCGGTCTGCCGTCCGACGAGGAGGGCGAACTCGCCGACCCGACGCAGGCGGACATCGTGGTGGAACAGGGCCGGGTGTTCTTCGCGAAGCGGGAACTCGCCGCCGACGACAAGCACCCGCAGGCCGCGGTGCTCTCCGTGCTCGGCATCGGCGGCGCGGAGACCGGCTGAACCCCCCGCCGGCGGGCGGCACGCGCGCGTGCCGCCCGCCGGCGGGGGCGCCGGGTCACTGCGCGGCGAGGCCGCCGTTGCGCTCCGTCGGCTCCAGGTCGAACTCCCCGTCACGGGCGCCCAGTACGAAGGCCCGCCACTCCGCCTCCGTGTACCGCAGCACGGTGTCCGGGTCGAGCGACGACCGCATCGCCACCGCGCCCTCGGGCAGGTAGGCGATCTCCACCCGCTCCTCGTCCTGCTCGGTACCGGGCGCGCAGTGCCACTCGACGCCCGAGATGTCGAGCGCGTAGAGCTCGTCCCGTTCCCGCTCCTTGCGTGCCTTCGTCTCCTCAGCCGTCTCGCTCATCCCGCGGCGACCCCTTCCCGACGTCCGTAAGCTGTGACCGTCACACTACTGGCGGTCGTACCCGCTCGTCGGGGCCTGTGGACAACGGCCCGGACCCCGGTCGGAGACCGTCACCGGCACTGGTACTCTTGACGACGGCCGTTTGTGTACGCACCCCCGGAGTCCCCCGCGGACCCTGGAGGCAGCGCCCAGCGGATCCCCGCCTCCCGAGTAACGGAAGCTCTCCCGCGATGCAGACCGGGAGCACTCGGTGGCAACACACAGACTACGAGGAGTACGCGTGTCGCTCGACGCCGCTACGAAGAAGCAGATCATCGGCGAGTTCGGTACCAAGGAGGGTGACACCGGCTCCCCCGAGGTCCAGGTCGCTCTGCTCTCCCGTCGGATCTCCGACCTGACCGAGCACCTCAAGACCCACAAGCACGACCACCACTCCCGTCGTGGTCTGCTGATCCTGGTCGGTCAGCGCCGTCGCCTGCTTCAGTACCTGGCGAAGAAGGACATCCAGCGCTTCCGTGCGCTGGTCGACCGCCTGGGCATCCGCCGCGGTGCGGCGGGCGCCAAGTAAGACGCCATGAAGGGAGCGGTTCCCGGAGAGAAACCCGGGGCCGCTCCCTTTGCCGTACGTACGGAAACGTGCGGAGTGTCACTCACGCTTTGTAGTGTGGTAGCACAACGCAATACGCACGACACAGCACGAACAAGGAACGACGAACAAGGAGAGGCGCACCCAAGCCGCCGCCGGTCCTCGGTAGTGGCCCCCGGGGGGAAGCGAGCCCCGGGTGCTTCGATCGAAGACCGGCCCGCACAGCACGGCGCGCTTCTCCGCAACCGTCCCACTGCCACACGGGCAGACCGGGACAAAAGACGTAACGCAGACGAAAGTAACGGAGAAAACGCTAGTGGAGAACGAGACCCACTACGCCGAGGCAGTCATCGACAACGGCGCCTTCGGTACCCGCACCATCCGCTTCGAGACGGGCCGCCTGGCCAAGCAGGCCGCCGGCTCCGCCGTGGCGTACCTGGACGACGACACCATGGTGCTGTCGGCCACCACCGCCTCCAAGAACCCCAAGGACCAGCTCGACTTCTTCCCCCTCACGGTGGACGTCGAGGAGCGGATGTACGCCGCCGGCAAGATCCCGGGTTCCTTCTTCCGCCGTGAGGGCCGGCCGAGCGAGGACGCGATCCTCACCTGCCGTCTGATCGACCGCCCGCTGCGCCCGTCCTTCAAGAAGGGCCTGCGCAACGAGATCCAGGTCGTCGCCACCATCATGGCGCTCAACCCCGACCACCTGTACGACGTCGTCGCGATCAACGCCGCGTCCGCGTCCACCCAGCTGGCCGGCCTGCCCTTCTCCGGCCCGATCGGCGGCGTCCGCGTCGCGCTGATCAACGGCCAGTGGGTCGCCTTCCCGACGCACTCCGAGCTCGAGGACGCCGTCTTCGACATGGTGGTCGCCGGTCGCGCCCTGGAGGACGGCGACGTCGCGATCATGATGGTCGAGGCCGAGGCCACCGACAAGACCATCCAGCTGGTCAAGGGCGGCGCCGAGGCGCCCACCGAGGAGGTCGTCGCCGCCGGTCTGGAGGCCGCGAAGCCCTTCATCAAGGTCCTCTGCAAGGCGCAGGCCGACCTCGCCGCGAAGGCCGCCAAGCCGACCGGCGAGTTCCCGATCTTCCTCGACTACCAGGACGACGTCCTGGAGGCGCTGTCCGCCGCCGTCCGCCCGGAGCTGGCCTCCGCGCTGACCATCGCGGGCAAGCAGGAGCGCGAGGCCGAGCTGGACCGCGTCAAGGGTCTGGCCGCCGAGAAGCTGCTCCCGGAGTTCGAGGGCCGCGAGAAGGAGATCTCCGCCGCGTACCGCTCGCTCACCAAGCAGCTGGTCCGCGAGCGCGTGATCAAGGAGAAGAAGCGCATCGACGGCCGCGGTGTCACGGACATCCGCACGCTCGCCGCCGAGGTCGAGGCCATCCCGCGGGTGCACGGTTCCGCGGTGTTCGAGCGTGGCGAGACCCAGATCCTGGGCGTCACCACCCTCAACATGCTCCGGATGGAGCAGCAGCTGGACACCCTCTCCCCGGTGACCCGCAAGCGCTACATGCACAACTACAACTTCCCGCCGTACTCCACCGGCGAGACCGGCCGCGTCGGCTCCCCGAAGCGCCGCGAGATCGGCCACGGCGCCCTCGCCGAGCGCGCCCTCGTGCCGGTCCTGCCGACGCGCGAGGAGTTCCCCTACGCGATCCGCCAGGTCTCCGAGGCCCTGAGCTCCAACGGCTCGACGTCCATGGGCTCGGTCTGCGCCTCCACCATGTCGCTGCTGAACGCCGGTGTGCCGCTGAAGGCCCCCGTCGCCGGTATCGCCATGGGCCTGATCTCCCAGGACATCGACGGCGAGACGCACTACGTCACCCTCACCGACATCCTCGGTGCGGAGGACGCCTTCGGTGACATGGACTTCAAGGTCGCCGGCACCAAGGAGTTCGTGACCGCCCTCCAGCTCGACACCAAGCTGGACGGCATCCCGGCCTCCGTCCTGGCCGCCGCGCTGAAGCAGGCCCGGGACGCCCGCCTCCACATCCTCGACGTGATGATGGAAGCGATCGACAAGCCGGACGAGATGTCCCCGAACGCCCCGCGGATCATCACCGTCAAGATCCCCGTGGACAAGATCGGCGAGGTCATCGGCCCCAAGGGCAAGATGATCAACCAGATCCAGGAGGACACCGGCGCCGAGATCACCATCGAGGACGACGGCACCATCTACATCGGTGCCGCCGACGGCCCGTCCGCCGAGGCCGCCCGTACGACCATCAACGGCATCGCCAACCCGACGATGCCCGAGGTCGGCGAGCGCTACCTGGGCACGGTCGTGAAGACGACGACGTTCGGCGCCTTCGTCTCCCTCCTCCCCGGCAAGGACGGTCTGCTGCACATCTCGCAGATCCGCAAGCTGGCCGGCGGCAAGCGCGTGGAGAACGTCGAGGACGTCCTCGGTGTGGGCCAGAAGGTCCAGGTCGAGATCGCCGAGATCGACTCCCGCGGCAAGCTCTCCCTCGTCCCCGTGATCGAGGGCGAGGAAGGTTCCTCCGAGGACGCGAAGGACGACACCGACAAGTGACGTCGAGCAGCTCCACGGCGACGGCCCGCACCTCCTCGGAGGCGCGGGCCGTCGCCCGTACCCAAACCCTGATCAAGGGCGAGAACGGCATCGGCACGGTCCGCAAGACCACCCTCCCCGGCGGCCTGCGCATCGTCACCGAGACCCTGCCCTCGGTCCGCTCCGCGACCTTCGGCATCTGGGCCAACGTCGGCTCCCGCGACGAGACCCCCGCCCTGAACGGCGCCACGCACTACCTGGAGCACCTGCTCTTCAAGGGCACCGCGCGCCGCTCCGCCCTGGACATCTCCGCCGCCGTCGACGCCGTCGGCGGCGAGATGAACGCGTTCACGGCGAAGGAGTACACGTGCTACTACGCACGCGTGCTCGACACCGACCTGCCGCTCGCCATAGACGTCGTCTGCGACATGCTGACCGGCTCGCTCATCCGCGAAGAGGACGTGAACGTCGAGCGCGGCGCGATCCTCGAAGAGATCGCCATGACCGAGGACGACCCCGGCGACTGCGTGCACGACCTGTTCGCGCACACCATGTTCGGCGACAACGCCCTCGGCCGCCCGGTCCTCGGCACCGTCGACACCGTCAACGCCCTCACCGCCGACCGCATCCGCCGCTTCTACAAGAAGCACTACGACCCCACCCACCTGGTGGTCGCCGCGGCCGGCAACGTCGACCACAACAAGGTCGTACGACAGGTCCGCGCCGCCTTCGAGAAGGCCGGCGCCTTCAGGACGGCGGCGGCCGCCCCCGTCGCCCCGCGCGACGGCAGCCGTACGATCCGCACCGCGGGCCGCGTCGAACTCCTCGGCCGCAAGACCGAGCAGGCACACGTGGTCCTCGGCATGCCCGGACTCGCCCGCACCGACGACCGCCGCTGGGCACTCGGCGTCCTCAACACCGCCCTCGGCGGCGGCATGTCCTCCCGGCTCTTCCAGGAGGTCCGCGAGAAGCGCGGCCTGGCCTACAGCGTGTACTCCTACACCTCGGGCTTCGCCGACTGCGGCCTGTTCGGCGTCTACGCCGGCTGCCGTCCCTCGCAGGTCCACGACGTCCTCAAGATCTGCCGGGACGAACTCGACCAGGTCGCCGAGCACGGTCTGCCGGACGAGGAGATAGGGCGTGCCATCGGCCAGCTCCGGGGCTCCACGGTGCTCGGCCTGGAGGACACCGGCGCGCTGATGAACCGCATCGGCAAGAGCGAGCTGTGCTGGGGCGAGCAGATGTCCGTCGACGACATGCTGGCCCGGATAGCGGCCGTGACCCCGGACGAGGTCCGCTCCGTCGCCCGCGACATCCTGGGACAGCGCCCGTCGCTGTCGGTCATCGGCCCGCTGAAGGACAAACAGGCCGCACGCCTGCACGACGCCGTCGCCTGACACACCACCGGTAAGGAACGAAGAAGATGAGCAAGCTGCGCGTGGCGGTCCTCGGCGCCAAGGGCCGGATCGGCTCCGAGGCCGTCAAGGCGGTCGAGGCCGCCGAGGACCTGGAGCTGGTCGCCGCCCTCGGCCGGGGCGACAAGCTGGAGGTGCTGGAGGCGTCCGGCGCCCAGGTCGCCGTCGAACTCACCACCCCCGCCTCGGTGATGGGCAACCTCGACTTCTGCGTACGCCACGGCATCCACGCCGTCGTCGGCACGACGGGCTGGACCGACGAACGCCTCGCGCAGCTGAAGGGCTGGCTCGCCCAGTCCCCGGAGACCGGCGTGCTCATCGCCCCGAACTTCTCCATCGGCGCCGTGCTGACGATGAAGTTCGCGCAGATCGCCGCCCCGTACTTCGAGTCGGTGGAGGTCGTCGAACTCCACCACCCGAACAAGGTCGACGCCCCCTCCGGCACCGCCACCCGCACGGCCCAGCTCATCGCCGAGGCCCGTGCCAAGGCCGGCACCGCGCCCGCCCCGGACGCCACGCTCACGGCCCTGGACGGCGCACGGGGAGCCAGCGTCGACGGCGTTCCGGTCCACGCGATCCGCCTCCGCGGCCTCCTCGCCCACCAGGAGGTCCTGCTGGGCGGCGAGGGCGAGACCCTCACCGTCCGCCACGACTCCCTCCACCACAGCAGCTTCATGCCGGGCATCCTGCTCGGCGCCCGCCGCGTGGTCACGACTCCCGGCCTGACCTTCGGCCTGGAGAACTTCCTCGACCTGGGCTGATACGAGACCACCTGACATGCGCGCGAAGATCTCCTACACCGTCACGGCCGCCGTCCTGGTGTTCTACTTCGTCCTGGTCGGCAGCCGGGGCGTGATGCTCATCCAGACCGGCACGCTCCTCACCGTCACCTTCGGCGTGGCGGTGCTCATCCTGCCGGTCATCGGCCTGTGGTTCCTGTGGAAGAACACCCAGTTCGTCCGCAAGGCCAACGCCCTCGCCACCGAACTGGACGCCGAGGGCGGCCTGCCCATGGACGAGCTCAAGCGCACGCCCGGCGGCCGCATCGACCGGGACTCGGCCGACGAGGTCTTCGCCAAGCGCAAGGCCGAGACCGAGGCCGCCCCCGACGACTGGCGCAGCTGGTTCCGGCTCGCCGTCGCCTACCACGACGCCCGCGACACCCCGCGCGCCCGCAAGGCGATGCAACGCGCCATCGCCCTGCACGACGGCAAGCCGGTCGGAGCCTGAGCCCCACGGCGCACGAGCCGACGAGCACCAGCCGACGAGGACGAAGCGAAGGGGCCGGTCCGCACACCGCGGACCGGCCCCTTCCTCATGCCTCACGCGCCCACGCGCTCAGCTCCGCCGGTACTCGGCCGCCCACGCCTCCACGACATCCGCCGCACGGTCGAAGGCCGAGGACCGGCCCACGAAGTCCATCCCGTGCGTGGTCAGCAGCGGAGCCGTGTCATCGGCCGGCCGGTCCTTCCGTACGAGCGTCAGCGCCTGCCCCTGCACCGTGCGCGGCAGCCCCAGCCAGCGCACCGGCTGCTGCGCCGTGCGCACCGAGACGACCCGATTCCACGGCACCGTCCGCGTGTACAGCAGACTCACCTTTCGCACCCCGCGCGAACTCACCCACACGCCCATGCGCAGTATCCGCAGCGCGGCCGCGATGATCAGCAACGCGACGCAGAGCACCACGGCGGCGGAGGAGAGCGAGTCGGTCAGCGCCAGCGCGACCGCCGCGAACAGCACGAACGAGGCGAGCAGCAGCCACAGGGCGGCCCCGCCCACCCGCCAGGGACCGGGCCGGTAGGGGCGCCGCCAGCGCTCGCGGTCGTCGTACGGCAGCGCGCTGTCGGGTGCCGCGTCGAAGGTGCGGTCGGCCGTCAGGAAGGGCAGGGGCACGGCTGGTCCTCACTCAATCCATGCGTGGGCTGTGCCCGGTGAGGCTATCCGGCCGTGTCCCCGCCCACCACTCACGGGGGTCCGGAAGGGTCAGTGCCCCTGGGAGTGCCCCTGAGAGGCCTGTGACTGCTGGGTCTGCGTACTGGACGGCGTGGACAGCGCCGGCACGCCCAGGACCAGGGCACCCACCAGCCCGGCCACCAGGGTGAGCCCGAGCAGCCACCGCCCGGCTATCTGACTCACGGACGACCGCTGGCGGGGCGGCGGAGCGACATTGCTGCGGAACCTGTCGGTCTCGGCGAGGAAGGCGAACGGGACGGGTTCACGCCTGCTGAACATCGGGGGTGTCTCCTCTCGGGGACGGGGGGCGGGAGGGATCGAACGAATCGCTCTCACCGACACAGACGAGCGAACGAAGCGATAGGTGCCCGGTTGCCCCGAATTCACAGAACTTCACCGAAGTTCGGTGAAGATGTCGCACCCAACCACCGAACGTCCCGGTTGTCAGTGGGGCGCTTTAGGGTCTTGAGTCCATTTGGGTGATCAGGAGGAAGCGGAAAGTGAGCGGTGGCATGGGCGCACGGTCCGGGGAAGCCACGGGGCCCAAGCCCGCAGAGGGGGCCGTGTGCCCGGGTGGGCGACTTACAGGTGCCACGGAGATCACTCTGGCGAATCCGAAGGGGGATTTACGCCGACGTCAGTTGGGAGAGCTGCATCGTCTCTGGCATCAAGGTGTCAGAGACTCCGACCCGGTGGCCAAGGGCGGCGTACAACGACATGGCGGCACCGGCAAGTGGCAGGCGCAGGTCAAATTCAGGGGGAAGGTGCAGTGGCTGGGGCTGCATGAGGAGCGCGAAGCGGCCGAGCGGGCGGTCGCGGAGTTCCGGGCAAGGAACCCGAACCACCGTCAGCGGCTGCTGGCGTCAGTACGTCGCAACCACGCTCGGTCCTACTGCGAACGGACACTGCTGGCGGAGCGCGCCCGGATCGTAGATGTCCGAGCAGCGGGTGTGGAGCCTGTTCTTCGCCTTGCCACGGACAACGGGAGGCTGCTCAGGTGCGGAGCCGGCAGTGGGATCTTGACCCCGGAGGGCTGGTGCAGAGCGGAGGATCTGGCCGTCGGCGCCCGCGTCATGGTGGCGGGCAAGGTCCCGCGGCCTTCGGAGGCCGCGATCCCTCCCAGCCTGCGCCGAGGAATCGGAGTCTGGACCTCGATGCAACGGAGCCGCCTGATCAGGCCCTTGGGTGCCTGCTACGTGTGTGGCCTGTCTTTTCCCAGGACGGAGCTGGAGTTGGACCACGTCGTTCCTGTGGTCCTTGACCTGTCGAAAGCGCTGGACGAGCGCAACCTGTCTCCGATCTGTGCGCCATGCCACGCGGTGAAGAACGCCGAGGAGCAGAGGCTTGCCCGGCGGGCGGGGATGATCGCTGCCGCCAGGCCGCAGACCGTCGTGATGATCGCGAGCGACGGCGTCGAGCAGACGTATGAGGTGGTCGTGGAGGAGCCTGCTTCGAATCTTCTGGCCGACGGAATTGTGTTGAAGGGAGCCTCTCGGGAGAAGCCGGCGGCGTCTCGTTGAGCCTTGCCGCACAAGACGGCCGGGCTCGTCCAGCACGATCGTGCTGGACGAGCCCGGCCGTCTTGTGCGGTGGAACGGGACCTGGCGTCAGACCTTCCGCCAGCCCGGGATCCAGGCGCCGTCCTCGACCGTGTAGTCACCGAAGAGCGCCGGGGCCTCCTTGACCATCAGCTCGCCCACCTTTCCGAAGATGAGGCGGATCTCTTCCTCGGCCCCGGCCGCCGTGCGGTTCTCGATCACATGCCTCAGGGTGCGCACGTTCGCGCTCCAGACCAGACCCGTTCCCAGACCCTCGGGCGCGAACCTGCGCATGAAGGAGGTCTTGGCCTTCTTCTCGCCGAAGGGCACACCCTCCTCGTCCAGGCCGAAGTGGTCCGCCATCCAGAGCTGGAAGTTCTCCATCTCCTTCAGGAGTCCTTCGGCGCGAGACATGAGTTCCGCATCCTGCTGGGCCCACTCGGGAAACCAGAACGGCAGGTCATCCAGACGCACAAAGCGCAGCGACTCCTGGGACACCGCAACACCCGCCCGGTGGCGTACCAACTCGTGGGTGGCGACGCGGCTGACGTTGTGCAGGATGAAGTTGAAGGTGACGTGCTCCAGAACCGATCCGTGGGCGCTGGCCAGGATGTTCTTGAGGTACTTCTCCTGGTCCGCGCGGATACGCGTGACGTTCGGGTTGAGGCCGGGCTCCCAGGAGCGGTAGCAGATGCGGCCGGCGAACTCAGCGAGGTTCTGTGCGTCGTCCAGCTCACCGCGGTCGACGCGCTCCAGCCACTTCTCTCCGCCGACATCCTGCAGGTACGCCGCGATCTCGTCGTAGTCGAGCTCCGGGCGGCCGATGAGATGCACCTGTGGTTCGACCGCGTGCATGGTGATCACTCCAGTTCAGAATGGGGCAGAGAGGCGCAATCCTCCCACGTCGACGCCGTTGCGCCTGGCTGAGGGGCCGGGCAGCGGTTGCACCGCTTCGGCGCCGGAGTCTCATCGTAGGCGCAAGGCTCGGGCGCCTCCGCTTGGCACGTCAGTGCGGATCAGCCTCGTGAGGTGTCCGTATTGCGGCATTTAGAGAAGTTCATCTAGCCTGATCAAACGGACCCGGCACTGCTTGAACCCCCGAGCAGGCAGTGCCGGGCTCCGCATTTGTCCGGACTTTCCCCGCACCCCGAGGGCAGACCGCGCCGTGAGCACCGAGTAGCGTGTAACCCATGGCTCCGACCTCCACTCCGCAGACCCCCTTCGGGCGGGTCCTCACCGCCATGGTCACGCCCTTCACGGCGGACGGCGCGCTCGACCTCGACGGCGCGCAGCGGCTTGCCACCCACCTGGTGGACGCAGGCAACGACGGCCTGATCATCAACGGGACCACCGGCGAGTCCCCCACCACCAGCGACGCGGAGAAAGCGGACCTCGTACGAGCCGTACTGGAGGCGGTCGGCGACCGTGCCCACGTCGTCGCCGGCGTCGGCACCAACGACACCCAGCACAGCATCGAGCTGGCCCGCCAGGCCGAGCGCGTCGGAGCCCACGGCCTGCTGGTCGTCACGCCGTACTACAACAAGCCCCCGCAGGAGGGCCTGTACCGGCACTTCACGACGGTCGCCGACGCCGCCGGGCTGCCCGTGATGCTCTACGACATCCCGGGCCGCAGCGGTGTGCCCATCAACACCGAGACGTTCGTCCGTCTCGCCGAGCACCCGAGGATCGTCGCCAACAAGGACGCCAAGGGCGACCTCGGCCGCGCCAGCTGGGCCATCGCCCAGTCCGGCCTCGCCTGGTACTCCGGCGACGACATGCTCAACCTGCCGCTGCTCTCCGTCGGCGCCGTCGGCTTCGTCTCGGTCGTCGGCCACGTGGTCACCCCCGATCTCAGGACCCTCGTCGACGCCTTCGTCGCGGGCGACGTCCAGAAGGCGGCGGAGATCCACCAGAAGCTGCTCCCGGTCTACACCGGCATGTTCCGCACCCAGGGCGTCATGACGACCAAGGCCGCGCTCGCCCTCCAGGGACTGCCCTCCGGACCGCTGCGCGCCCCGATGGTCGAATGTTCGGCCGAGGAGATCGCCCAGCTCAAGATCGATCTTGCTGCCGGCGGGGTACAGCTCTGACAACAGACTTTGCGCGGCCGTCCGCGCAGCAAGGCTTCACAACTGAATAAGCGGGACCACCGGTGTGCCCGCACCCCACACAACGACAACTGCTTATGCACGAACGTCACGCACGCCACGTGCCCGACCGGTACGTGGCGTGCGTGGTGAGGAGAGTCTTTTGAGTCATCCGCATCCTGAACTCGCCCCGCCGCCGAAGCTCCCCGAAGGCGCCCTGCGGGTCACCCCGCTCGGCGGACTCGGTGAGATCGGCCGAAACATGACCGTCTTCGAGTACGGCGGCCGCCTGCTGATCGTCGACTGCGGAGTGCTCTTCCCCGAGGAGGAGCAGCCCGGAATCGACCTGATCCTGCCGGACTTCTCGTCCATCCGGGACCGCCTCGACGACATCGAGGGCATCGTCCTCACCCATGGCCACGAGGACCACATCGGCGGCGTCCCCTTCCTGCTCCGCGAGAAGCCGGACATCCCGCTGATCGGCTCCAAGCTGACCCTCGCCCTCATCGAGGCGAAGCTCCAGGAGCACCGCATCCGCCCCTACACCCTGGAAGTGGCCGAGGGCCAGCGCGAACGCGTCGGACCCTTCGACTGCGAGTTCGTCGCCGTCAACCACTCCATCCCCGACGCCCTCGCGGTCGCCATCCGCACCCCCGCCGGCATGGTCGTCCACACCGGCGACTTCAAGATGGACCAGCTTCCGCTGGACAACCGTCTGACCGATCTGCACGCGTTCGCACGGCTCAGCGAGGAGGGCATCGACCTGCTCCTCGCCGACTCTACGAACGCCGAGGTACCGGGCTTCGTCCCGCCCGAGCGTGACATCTCCAACGTGCTGCGCCAGGTCTTCGCCGGTGCCCGCAAGCGGATCATCGTGGCGAGTTTCGCCAGTCACGTCCACCGGATCCAGCAGATTCTGGACGCGGCGCACGAGTACGGCCGCCGGGTCGCCTTCGTCGGCCGTTCCATGGTCCGGAACATGGGCATCGCGCGGGACCTCGGCTACCTGAAGGTTCCGCCGGGTCTGGTCGTGGACGTCAAGACGCTCGACGACCTGCCCGACCACGATGTGGTCCTGGTCTGCACGGGCTCCCAGGGGGAGCCGATGGCGGCCCTGTCCCGGATGGCCAACCGCGACCACCAGATCCGCATCGTCGACGGCGACACGGTCATCCTGGCCTCGTCCCTCATCCCGGGGAACGAGAACGCGGTCTACCGCGTCATCAACGGCCTGACCCGCTGGGGCGCCAACGTCGTCCACAAGGGCAACGCCAAGGTGCACGTCTCCGGGCACGCCTCGGCGGGCGAGCTGCTGTACTTCTACAACATCTGCCGCCCGAAGAACCTGATGCCGGTCCACGGCGAGTGGCGGCACCTGCGCGCCAACGCGGAGCTCGGCGCCCTCACCGGTGTCCCGCACGACCGGATCGTCATCGCCGAGGACGGTGTCGTCGTCGATCTCGTCGCGGGCAAGGCCAAGATCGCCGGCAAGGTCCAGGCGGGCTACGTGTACGTCGACGGCCTCTCGGTCGGGGACGTCGGCGAGCCGGCCCTGAAGGACCGGAAGATCCTCGGCGACGAGGGCATCATCTCGGTCTTCGTGGTCGTCGACTCCTCCACGGGCAAGATCACGGGCGGGCCCCATGTGCAGGCTCGTGGCTCCGGCATCGAAGACTCCGCCTTCTCGGCCGTCCTGCCGAAGATCTCGGAGGTCCTGGAACGCTCGGCCCAGGACGGGGTGGTGGAGCCCCACCAGCTACAGCAACTCATCCGCCGGACCCTCGGCAAGTGGGTCTCGGACACCTATCGGCGCAGGCCGATGATCCTCCCGGTGGTCGTGGAGGTCTGACCGAACCGGAGCGGGGTCCCTCGATTTGCGTCGAGGGACCCCGCTCCAGTACGTTTACGGCTCTGCCCGACCGGGAACCCCAGTGCTTCATGGACTGGATCCGGTTGCCCCGGACCGGGTGGAAATTCCGACTCAGAACTTCTGATAAAGTCGGAACCGCCGGAAAGGGAAACGCGAGAGCGGAAACCTGGAAAGCACCGAGGAAATCGGATCGAGAAAAGATCTGATAGAGTCGGAAACGCAAGACCGAAGGGAAGCCCGGAGGAAAGCCCGAGAGGGTGAGTACAAAGGAAGCGACCGTTCCTTGAGAACTCAACAGCGTGCCAAAGTCAACGCCAGATATGTTGATACCCCGT
>NZ_LBMU02000032.1 GCF_001005085.2 Streptomyces humi | reverse complement strand
GGGGCTTGTCGCGCAGTTCCCCGCGCCCCTGCGGGGCGCTCATGTCGCGCGGTTGCCCGCGCCCCTGCGGGGCGCTCAGTGTGTCGGGGCGCTCAGTGTGCTGTCGGTCTCGGGGGGAGCTTGGGGCGGGAGCGGTCGGGGACCTCGCTGTGGTCGGGGGGGATCGCCGCCGGGTGGTCGGTGAGGAGGTCCAGGGCCAGCTGGATCGCCTCGTCCATCTCCACGTGGCGGCCCTCCGCCCAGTCCAGGGGGGTGCGCAGGACCTCGCGGTCGGGGGCGACGCCGTGGTTCTCGACGGACCAGCCGTACTCCTCGAACCAGGCCGCGTTCATCGGCACCGTGATCACCGTGCCGTCGCCGAGCCGGTGCCGGCCGGTCATGCCGACCACGCCGCCCCAGGTGCGCTGCCCGACCACCGGGCCGAGCCGGAGCAGTTTGATCGCGGCCGTGATCATGTCGCCGTCGGAGGAGGTCGCCTCGTCGGTGAGCGCCACGATCGGGCCGCGCGGCGCGTTGGAGGCGTACGACACCGGCTGGGCGTTCCTGGTCAGGTCCCAGCCGAGGATGGTCCGGGTGAGCTTCTCCACGACGAGTTCGCTGATGTGGCCGCCCGCGTTGCCCCGCACGTCGACGATGAGCGCGGGCCGGGACACCTCCCCGCGCAGATCGCGGTTGAACTGGGCCCAGCCCGATCCGCCCATGTCGGGGATGTGCAGGTAGCCGCACTTGCCGCCGCTCATCTCCCGGACCACCTCACGGCGTTTGGCCACCCAGTCCTGGTAGCGCAGCGGCCGTTCGTCGATCAGCGGGAGGACGGCGACCCGGCGCGGCGGCCCGGACTCGCCCTCGCCCGGGGTGAACGTCAGCTCCACGGTCGTCCCGCCCGCCCCGGCGAGCAGCGGGTACGGACCGGCCACCGGGTCCACCGGCCGGCCGTCGACGTGGGTGAGCACCGCGCCCTCGCGGATCCCGGTGCCGGCCAGCGGGGAGCGTGCCTTGGAGTCGGAGGAGTCGCCGGGCAGGATCCGTTGCACCGTCCAGCCGCCGTCCCGGCGTACCAGGTTGGCGCCGAGCAGGCCCTGGAGGCGCTGGTAGTGCGGCGGGCCCTCGTTGCGCCGGGCGGGGGTGACGTAGGCGTGCGAGGTGCCCAGTTCGCCGAGGAGTTCGCGCATCAGGTCGGCGAACTCGTCGGGGGAGGCGACGCGTTCGACCAGTGGACGGTACTGGTCGAGCACGGCGTCCCAGTCGATGCCGCACATCCCCGGGTCCCAGAAGTAGTCACGGATGAGGCGGCCCGCCTCGGCGTACGCCTGGCGCCACTCGGCGGGCGGGTCGACCTCGTGCAGGATGCGGCGCAGGTCGATCCAGACGGTCGTGTCGCCGTCGCCGGACTCGGTCGAGGGCACGGCCCGCAGTTCGCCCTCGTCGACCACCACCAGCCGGCTGCCGTCGCCGCTCACGGTGAACCAGTCCAGGTGGTCGACGAGTTCGGCCTTCTTCGCCTTGACGATGTTGAAGTACTCCAGGGTCGGCCGGCCGCTGGTGTCGGCGGGGTTGGCGAAGGTCTCGCCGAGCGCGCCCGAGATGGGCCAGCGCAGCCAGACCAGACCGCCGCCCGCGACCGGGTACAGCGCCGAGTACTTGGAGGCGGCGACCGGGAACGGGGTCACCCGGCTCTCCAGCCCCTCGACCTCGACCGTCACCGCGCTGCCGTCGCCGGGTTCCTCCTCCTCGACGGGGTCCAGGCCGCCGGCGGCCGGCCGGCCGTCCGGGCTGAGGGCGAAGGGGGAGGGGGTGGCCGAGGAGAGCGGGACCAGGTACGGGCGGCAGCCCAGCGGGAAGGAGAGGTCGCCGGTGTGGACGTCGTACACCGGGTCGAAGCCGCGCCAGGAGAGGAACGCGAGGTAGCGGCCGTCGCGGGTGAACACCGGGTTCTCGTCCTCGAAGCGGCCGTTGGTGACGTCGATGACGAGCCGGTCGCTGATCCGGGCCAGCTTGATCTGCCGCAGGGTGCGCCCGATCCCCGGATGCGACCAGGTCAGCCAGGTCCCGTCCGGTGAGAAGGCCAGGTCGCGGACGGGGCCGTTGAGCGAGTGGATCAGCTCGGTGACCACGTCGGCGGGGGTCTCGTCCGTGACCTCCTCCGGGACGTCGATCAGCAGCAGCCGGCCGTCGTGCGAGGCCACCGCCAGCCGTTCGCCCAGCGGGTCGGAGGCCAGTTCGAGCACCCGGCCCAGCCGCCCGGGGGCCAGCCGCCGCGGTGGACGGTCGCCGCTCGCCCGGGGCAGCGAGGCGATCTCGACCGCGTCCTCGCCTTCGGCGTCCGTGACATAGGCGATCCGGCCGGTCGAGCCCAGCATCTCCGGGAGCCGTACCCGTACCCCCGGGGTGTCCGCGATGGTGCGGGCCGGGCCGTCGCGGTGGGTGAGCCAGTACAGGCCGCCGCGTACGACGACGGCGCTGGCCCGGCCCGTCTCGTCGACGGAGACGCCGTCGACGTGCTGGGCGGCCGGCACCTGGTAGGGGCGGCGCCCGGCCCGCGGCCCGGACAGCCGTACGTCCAGCCTGCGCGGTGCCGCGTCCGGGCCGAGGTCGTCCACGAGCCACAGGTCGCCCGCGCACTGGTAGACCACCCGGGTGCCGTCGCTGGCGGCGTGCCGGGCGTAGAAGGCGTCGTGGTCGGTGTGCCGGCGCAGGTCGGAGCCGTCGTGGGCGCAGGAGTAGAGGTTGCCCACGCCCTCGTGGTCGGAGAGGAAGGCGATCCGGTCGCCGACGAACATGGGGGCGCACAGGTGGCCGCCGATGCCGTCGAGGAGCCGCTGCCCGTGCAGCCACAGCCGGCCCATGGCGCCGCCCCGGTAGCGCTTCCAGCCGGCCGGTTCGTGCGGCGGGGCGCCGGTGAGCAGCAGGGTCCTGCGTTCGCCTGCGAGGTCGGCGACCTGGATGTCGGCGACCGGTCCCCAGGGCAGCTTGCGGCCCGGGTCGCCGTCGGTGGAGACCTTGTAGGCCCAGGTGAAGTAGGAGAACGGCTGCCCGTGCGAGGCGACCGCGAGGATGTCGGCCGTGCCCTCCCCGTCGGGGGGCGTCCAGCCGCACACCTGGGTGTCGGCGCTGCCCCAGTACGTCAGCTGCCGGCCGGGGCCGCCGTCGACGTCGACCAGGTGGATCTCGGGCACCAGGCTGCGCCAGCTCGTGTACGCGACCTGGCGGCCGTCCGGGGAGAAGCGCGGGTGACCCACCTTGGTGCGGTCGACGGTGAGCCGCCAGGCGCGGCCCGGGGTGTCGAGGGAGGTCAGCCAGAGGTCGTCCTCGGCCACGAAGCACAACAGGTCGCCGCTCAGGTGCGGCAGGCGCAGATAGCTCACCTTCCCATGCTTTTCCGGCCCGGGTGGGGGAGCAACTCGTGGGGACGTCCGTGTCCACGCCGGTGTCCGCGGCCGCGTGAGACAGCACACGTACGAAACGGTTTCGTTTCTGTAGATCGCAGGGTATCTTCATGGATGTACGCACGACGATGCCGACGGAGCAACGGAGGGTGAGTGGCATGACTGAGGTCGCAACGGCGCGTCGCAGTCGGATCACACCCGAGCGCGAGGCCGAGCTGTACGAGGCCGTGCTCGACCTGCTCCGTGAGGTCGGCTACGACGCCCTCACCATGGACGCCGTCGCCGCCCGCACCAAGTCCAGCAAGGCCACCCTCTACCGCCAGTGGGGCGGCAAGGCCGAACTGGTGGCCAAGGCGGTCCGGCACAACAAGCCGGGCGGCTTCGCGAACATCGACACCGGCTCGCTCAAGGGCGACCTGCACGCCCTCACCCTGCGCTCGGACGACTGCCAGATGGAGCAGAACTCCGCGCTCATGCGAGGGCTCGCCATGGCGGTCCACGGCAGCCCGGACCTCCTGGCGGCGTTCAAGGAGCACCTGATCGAGCCCGAGATGGCCGAGTTCCGCCGGGTGCTCCAGCGGGCGATCGACCGGGGCGAGGTCCGTGCGGACAACCCGGCGATCGACTTCGTGATGCACATGATGATCGGCGGGTTCGCCGCCCGGTCACTGATCGACGAGCAGCCGCCCACCCAGGCCTTCCTGCTGAGGTACATCGACGCCGTGGTGCTCCCCGCCCTCGGTGTCCGCACCCACTGACCCTTCCCCGCAGCCTGCCCACCTGACGCACTCCGCTCACGTCGTCGGGCCGATCACCCCTGCCACCCACCGGGTTGATCACCCCTGCCCTGAACACCCCACGACCTGACCGGGAGTACGCCCTCGTGGCCACGTTCCTCTACAAGCTGGGCCGGCTCGCCTTTCGGCGACGGCACTTCGTCGCCCTCATCTGGGTCGCGCTGCTGACCCTCGCGGGGGTCGGCGCGGCCAGTGCCCCCGCCGCGGGCTCCACGTCCTTCTCGATCCCCGGCACGGAGGCCCAGAAGGCCTTCGACCTGCTGGACCAGCGATTCCCCGGCTCCAGCTCGGACGGCGCCACCGCGCGGGTCGTCTTCAGGGCCCCGGCGGGCGAGAAGATCTCCGACACGCTCAACAAGGCGACCGTCGAGAAGACCGTGAAGAAGCTCGCCGACGGCTCCGAGGTGACCTCCGTCGCCGACCCGTTCAAGACCAGGGCCGTCAGCCAGGACGGCACGGTCGCCTACGCCTCGGTGCGCTACGACGTCTCCGGCATGGAACTCAAGGACTCCTCGCGCGACGCGCTGGAGGCCGCCGGGCACGACGCGCAGAAGGCCGGGCTGACCGTCGAGATCGGCGGTGACGCCCTCCAGGCCGGAGCCGAGCCGGGCGCGGCCGGCGAGGTCGTCGGCCTCGCCATCGCCGCCGTCGTCCTCGTCATCACCCTCGGTTCGCTGGTCGCGGCCGGGCTGCCGCTGCTGACTGCGATCATCGGCGTCGGCATCGGCGTCTCCACCATCACCGTCCTCGCCAAGGCGCTCGACCTCGGCGACACCACCTCCACGCTGGCGCTGATGATCGGCCTGGCCGTCGGCATCGACTACGCGCTGTTCATCGTCTCCCGCTACCGCGGCGAGCTGGCCGAGGGCCGCGACCGTGAGGAAGCGGTCGGCCGCGCGGCCGGCACCGCGGGCTCGGCGGTGGTCTTCGCGGGTCTCACGGTCGTGATCGCGCTGGCCGGCCTGTCCGTCGTCGGCGTCCCGATGCTCACCAAGATGGGCCTCGCCGCGGCCGGCACGGTCGTGGTCTCCGTCCTGATCGCGCTGACCATGATCCCGGCCCTGCTCGGCTACGCGGGCAAGCGGGTCAGGGCGGCCGGCGAGAAGCGCCGCGGCCGCCGCGGCACCGCCGCTACCCCGGGCGCCCCCGCGAAGCCCGGTCTGGGCGAGCGCTGGGCGAGCTTCGTCGTCCGCCGTCCGGCCGCCGTCCTGCTGCTCGGCGTGGTCGGCCTCGGCGCGGTCGCCCTCCCCGCCTCCCAGCTGGAGCTGGGCCTGCCCGACGACGGCTCGCAGCCGACGTCCACCACCCAGCGCCGCGCCTACGACCTCCTCTCGGACGGCTTCGGCCCCGGCTTCAACGGCCCGCTGATGATCGTGGTCGACGCCAAGGACAGCGCCGACCCGAAGGCCGCGGCCACCACGGTCACCGACGGTATCAAGGGCCTCAAGGACGTCGCGTCCGTCAGCCCGGCGATGTTCAACCCGGCCGGCGACACCGCGACGATCACCGTGGTCCCGTCGTCCAAGCCGTCCTCCGTGCGCACCGAGGACCTGGTGCACGCCATCCGTTCCGAGGGCACCGAGGTCAAGGCGGACACGGACGCACGGGTCCTGGTCACCGGCACCACCGCGATGAACATCGACTTCTCGCAGAAGCTCAACGACGCGCTGGTCCCGTACCTGGCGCTGGTGGTCGGCCTCGCCTTCCTCCTGCTGATCGCGGTCTTCCGCTCCGTCCTGGTCCCGCTGAAGGCGGCCCTCGGCTTCCTGCTCAGCGTGCTCGCCGCGCTCGGCGCCGTCGTCGCGGTCTTCCAGTGGGGCTGGCTCGGCGGCCTGCTCGGCGTCGAGCAGACCGGGCCGATCATGTCGATGATGCCGATCTTCATGGTGGGCGTGGTCTTCGGACTCGCCATGGACTACGAGGTGTTCCTCGTGACCCGGATGCGGGAGGCGTACGTCCACGGCGAGACGCCCGGCCAGGCCGTGGTGACCGGCTTCCGGCACAGCGCCCGCGTGGTGGGCGCCGCCGCGATCATCATGATGTCGGTCTTCGGAGGCTTCATCACCTCCAGCGAGTCGATGATCAAGATGATCGGCTTCGGCCTCGCCATCGCCGTCTTCTTCGACGCGTTCGTGGTCCGCATGGCCATCGTGCCCGCGGTGCTCGCCCTCCTCGGCAAGCGCGCCTGGTGGCTGCCGAGGTGGCTGGACCGCGCGCTGCCCAACGTCGACGTCGAGGGCGAGGGCCTGCGCACGGCCGCCGACGCCGACGCCGACGGCCGTGGCGGCCAGGGTGACGGGGACCGGGAGCTGGTCCGCGCCTGACGCCCGGCGTACGGGACGACAGACCGCCGGTGAGGGTCCGTGGGGACGGGGCGCCCTCACCGGCTTCCCCGTGTACCCCGCACTTAACCGCTCGCCGCGCCTTCCCCCGTCCCGTTAGCGTGCCCCCATGACGACAGCCGCCACTGACGCCGACGCCGGGGGCCCGGGAGCCCATCCTCGATTCGCCGCCGCCCTGGAGGAACTGGGGCTCGGGGAACTGACCGCCCGGGTGCGGCGGTTCCCGGACGCCACCCGGACCGCCGCCGAGGCCGCCGCCGCGGTCGGCTGCGACCTGAGCCAGATCTGCAAGTCGCTGATCTTCGCGGCCGACGGGGTGCCGGTGCTGGTGCTGATGGACGGCGCCTCCCGGGTCGACGTGGAACTCGTCCGCGGGGAACTCGGCGCCGCGAAGGTGACGCGGGCCAGGGCCGACGTCGTGCGGGAGACGACCGGGTACGCCATCGGAGGCGTGCCGCCGTTCGGGCACCGTACCCGCACCCGCGTGCTCGCCGACCGGGCCCTGCTGCGGCACGACGTCGTGTGGGCCGCCGCCGGCGACCCGCACGCGGTCTTCCCGATCGCGCCCGCCGCCCTGGTGGAGCACGCCGGCGCCACGGTCGCGGACGTGCGCGAGCCTTCCGCGTGACCCCCCTGGTCACCGCGGCCGTCCTGGTCGCCGCGGTCACCCACGCCAGTTGGAACGCGATCGCCCACCGGATCACCGACAAGCTCGTCGGCTCCTCCCTGATCGCGGCCGGCGGTGTGCTGATCGGGCTGCTGCTGATGCCGTTCGCCGCGGTCCCGGCGGCCGCCGCCCGGCCGTACCTGCTCGCCTCCTCCGTCGTCCACGTCGCCTACTTCACGCTGCTGATGCTGTCCTTCCGGCTCGGCGACTTCGGGCAGGCGTACCCGATCGCACGCGGTACCGCGCCGCTGCTGGTCACCCTGTTCGCCGCCGTGTTCGCGCACGAGGTGCCGAACGCCCCGGCGGCCGCGGGGATCGCCGTGTCCTGTGCCGGGCTCACCGGCGTCGCGCTGTGGGGGCTGCGCGGCCGCCGGCCCGACTGGGCGGCGATCGGCGCCGCCCTCGGCACCGGCCTGACGATCGCCGCGTACACCGTCCTCGACGGCCTCGGGGTACGGGAGTCGGGGTCCTCCGTCGGCTACATCGCCTGGCTGATGGTCCTCCAGGGACTGGCGATCCCGGCCTACGCCGTCGCCCGCAGACGCGGCGAACTGCTCACCGCGGCCCGTCCGTTCGCGGCCCTGGGACTGTTCGGCGCGCTCCTGTCCGTCCTCGCCTACGGACTGGTCCTGTGGGCCCAGACCCGAGCCGAACTCGCCCCGGTCGCCGCCCTGCGCGAGTCCTCGATCATCGTCGGCGCGGCCATCGGCGCGGTCTTCTTCAAGGAGCGCTTCGGGGCACCCCGCATCGCGGCGGCCGGCCTGCTGGTCGTCGGCATCGGGCTGATGCTGCACGCCGGGTAGCGGGCCCGCGGCTCGTTCAGTCGCGCCGAGCCGTGAACAGGGCCGCGACCAGGGCCAGTACGAGGGCGGCGCCGACGAGGTACAGACCGAGGCGGGCCTCGGGCACCACCGGTGACCACACCCGCCAGACGGAGGACGAGTAGCTGTCGGCCGCCAGGTACCCGCCGTAGATCCCGGCCGTCGGGCCGGTCTGTCCGCGCACCCACAGCAGGGCGCCGATGGCGCCGCAGGTCGCGGAGACGGCGTAGAGGATCGTGGCGCGGTGCGGGGCCGGTCCGTTCACGGGTTCACCTGGCTCTCGTCGTGGTCCGTGGATTCTCCCCGGCCGGCCGGGAAGGGACGTGCGCCGGCCGCGGGTTCACCGGACTTGCCGTTGCCTTGACGAACCGTTCGTCGAACGTTCAGCCGACTGTCTGTGCCCGGGTTGTGTGCTCTCCATAAGGTCCCTGCGGATCGCGGAAGAAGGGACGCATGGGACTCATGGACACACACCGCGCAGTCCGGGCCCGCGGCATCACCAAGTGCTTCGGCGACGTCGTCGCACTCGACGGTGTCGACCTGGATGTGACGCAAGGCCAGATCCACGGTCTGGTCGGTCCCAACGGTGCCGGGAAAACGACACTGCTGGGCCTGCTGCTGGGCCTGGCCGCCGCCGACGGCGGGCGGCTGGAGATCCTGGGCACCCCGGTCGAACGGGCGCTCACCGCCCCCGACGGTGTCGCCGGATTCGTGGACGCGCCCGGTCTCTACCCCTCGCTCACCGCCCGGCAGAACCTCGCCGCGCTCGCCGCCCTCCGCGGCCTGGCCACCGGCCCTGCGGGCATCGACGACGTGCTCGGCGAGGTCGGGCTCACCGACGTCGCCGACGACAAGGCCCGCGGCTTCTCGCTCGGCATGCGGCAGCGCCTCGGACTCGCCGCGGCCCTGCTCACCAGACCCCGGCTGCTGGTGCTCGACGAGCCCTCCAACGGCCTCGACCCGTCCGGCAAGAGGCACGTGCACGGGGTTCTCGGCCGGCTCGCCGCCGACGGCACCGCCGTGGTCCTCTCCAGCCACCGGATGGACGACCTGGAAGCGCTCTGCTCCGAGGTCACCATCCTCGCCACCGGACGCGTCGTGTTCTCCGGTCCGCTGGGCAAGCTGGCCGCCGAGAACCGTGAACTCGACTACCGGCTGCGCACCTCCGACGCCGGGACCGCCCGCCGGATCGCCGGTGACACCACCGGGATCCGGATCGTCGACGACAGCGGCATACGGCAGGACGCCGACGTACTCGTCGTACGCGGCCTGGTGCCCGCCCTCGACGAACTCGTCACGAAGGTCGTGCGCGCCGGCGTCGCGGTCCGCGAACTCGCGCCCGTCGTATCGCCCTTGGAGGCCGCGTTCCTCGCCCTCACCGAACACCAGGAGGCCGGCCGATGACCGTGACCACCGCCCCCGCCACCGGGTCCGCGCCGGCCGCGCCGTCCGCGGCGCGCCGGGTCCCGGTCTCCCGCGGCTACCGGTTCGAGCTGGTGAAGCTGGTCTCGCGGTGGCGGATCCGGCTGCTGGTGCCGGCCTGCTGGATCGCGCCCGCGCTGTTCGTCGCCGGGGTGAGCGAGCAGAGCACGCTGCCCGCCGACACCCTCTTCGGCCGCTGGATGCACGCGACCGGCTGGGCGGGCCCGCTGGTGATGCTCGGCTTCGCGGGCACCTGGGCGCTGCCGCTGCTGACGTCGGTGGTCGCCGGCGACGTGTTCGCCGCCGAGGACCGGCTCGGCACCTGGCGCCACCTGCTGGTCGCGGTCCGCTCGCCCGCGCGGATCTTCCTGGCGAAGTCGCTGGCCAGCCTCACCGTCATCCTGCTGCTGGTGGCCGGACTGGCCGTCTCCAGCACCCTCGGCGGGCTGCTTGCGGTCGGCGACCAGCCGCTGGTCGGCCTCGACGGCCACCTGCTCGCGCCCGGGGACACGGCCGTACGCGTCCTGCTCGCCTGGGCCGCGGCCCTCGCCCCGACCCTCTCCCTCGCCGCGATCGGACTGCTCGGCTCGGTCGCCCTCGGCCGGTCCCCGATGGGGCTGCTGCTGCCCCCGGTCGTCGCGCTCGCGATGTCGGTCGCCCAGATGCTGCCGCTGCCCGTCGCGGTACGCCTCGCACTGCCCGGTTACGCCTACATCTCCTGGAACGGCCTGTTCACCAGCCCCACCCAGCTCGCCCCGCTGCTGACCGGCGTCACGGTCAGCCTGGTGTGGGCGGTGCTCGCGACCGCCCTGGCCTACGCGCTGTTCGTACGACGGGACTTCACCAACCCGGCCTACGACGGCTCCGGGCGCCGCGCGCTCACCCTCGGCGTGCTGCCGCTGGCCGCGCTGACCGCCGTCACCGTCGGGGCGGTCGCCGTGGCCACCCCCTCGACGGGCTCCGGCATCCGGCAGGACAAGGTGCAGAAGTCCCTCGCGACGGTCTTCGCGCACCTCTACCGCCTACAGACGCAGGAACTCCATCGACCCGCCGTCACCGAGACACAGTTGGGGGCCACGGCGGCGTGCACCAAGAGCGACGGCCAGGCCGCCCAGGAGGGCGCGGGGAACGACTGGCGTTGCGTGGTCAGCTGGCACCTCCCCGGCGTTCCGGTGACGGGGACGGCGGTCTACCAGCTCGACATCACCTCGGACGGGCGGTTCGTGGCCGACGGCGACGGTCCGAAGGAAGTCAACGGCTACTTCCTCGTGCGGACCTCGACCGGCGACGCCCCGAATCCGCTGTGGCAGTTCGACGGCAACGTCGACCTGCTCGACACCCAGTGAAGGGAAACAGTTCCGTGCAGGTAACCCGCCAGCGCCGGATCAGCCAGAAAAGACAGGTCGACCTCTTCGGCCACCGCGTCGGCCGCCGGGCCATGATGGTGACGGCCGGTATCGCCGTCGCCCTCGGCGTCACCGGCACCGCGGTCGCCTCGACGTACCAGTTCGGCACCCAGCAGGTCGGCCAGACCACCGCGAACGGCCAGGTCGTCTCCGCCGACCAGTACATCAACCCCTACGGCAGCCGCACCGTCATCAACGACGGCAAGATCATGTCGTCGACGGTCAGCCCGGACGGCGGCCACCTCGCGGCCTCGGTCGCCGACGGCGACGCCTCCCTGGTCGTCATGGACCTGAGCACCGGGCAGGTCAAGCAGAAGATCGGCACCAACGCGGCGGACGACCTGCGCATCAGCAGCGGCGCGGTCGGCCAGGAGGGCCCGACCTACTCGCCCGACGGCAAGCAGCTGTGGCTGGGCCAGGCGAACGGCTACACGAAGTTCACCGTCAACGCCGACGGCACCCTCGCCGACCCGACGGCCGTCACCATCGCGGCCGACGGCTCCAAGCAGGCGCTGGTGGGCGCCGCCGTGTTCTCCGCCGACGGCTCCACCGTGTACTCCGCGGTCAACGGCCAGAACAAGGTGGTCGCGATAGACGCGGCGACCGGCACCGTCAAGCAGACCTGGGCCGTCGGCAACGCCCCGCGCGGTATCGCCCTGGTCGGCGGCAAGCTCTACGTCAGCAACGAGGGCGGACGCCCGGCCGGGGCCGGCGACACCACCATCAACTCCTACGGCACCGATGTCGTGGCGAACCCGAAGACCGGCGCCAGCACCACCGGCACGGTCAGCGTCATCGACACCACGGACCCGGCCGCCGCCGTCGGCACCATCGCCGTGGGCCTGCACCCGACCGCGGTGTACGCGAGCAAGGGCGCGGTGTTCGTCACCGACACCGCCGACAACAGCGTCTCGGTCATCGACAGCCGCAAGGACAAGGTCGTGCAGACCATCTCCACGCAGCCGTGGCCCGAGGCGTCCGTCGGCTACGAGCCCAACGCGGTCACCCTCACCGACGACGGCCGGCTCCTGGTGACCCTCGGCCGCGCCAACGCCGTCGCCGTCTACCGCTACACGTCCGCGCAGATGCCCGCCCGCTACGTCGGCCTGCTCCCCACGGACTACTACCCGTCGGGGATCACCGCCCTCGGCAAGAAGATCGTCGTCGCCAACACCCGTGGCGTCGACGCGCTGCGTCCCGACGCCGCCGGCCACAACACGCACGACACCACGTCGAGCCTCACGCGGTTCACGATGCCGAGCGACCAGGTCGTCAGGTCCGAGACGGCCAAGGTGTTCAAGCAGAACGGCTGGACGTCCAACTCGGTCAGGACCGCCAAGAGCAACAGCCACAAGAAGGCGGTCCCGGTCCCGAAGCGGATCGGCGACCCGTCGACGATCAAGCACGTCTTCCTGCTCGTCAAGGAGAACCGCACCTACGACCAGGTCTTCGGTGATCTGCCGCAGGGCAACGGCAACTCCGCGCTCACCCAGTTCGGCGCGAACGTCACGCCCAACCAGCACGCCCTGGCCCAGCAGTTCGGGCTGTACGACAACTTCTACGACATCGGCACCAACTCCGCCGAGGGCCACAACTGGCTGATGCAGTCGGACAACCCGGAGTACACCGAGTCGTCGGCCGGCGAGTACACGCGCAGCTACGACACCGAGGACGACGTCCTCGGCCACCAGAAGACCGGGTTCATCTGGACCGGCGCGCAGGCGGCCGGCAAGTCCGTGAAGGACTTCGGCGAGTTCCAGTCGTACGAGAGCAAGCCGGCCGGCGCGACCTGGCAGAACCTGTACTGCGACAGCAAGACCATGGCCGCGACCGGCGCGCAGACCCAGTACCCGATCAAGACGGGTTCGGCGATCCCCTCGCTCAACGACGTGTCGGTGCAGGGCTTCCCGCTGTTCGACCTGAACGTCCCGGACATCTACAAAGAGCAGATCTGGAAGCAGGACTTCGAGAAGAACGGCCCGGCGAACCTGAACATGTTCTGGTTCTCCAACGACCACACCGGCGGCCCGGCCAACGCCGCCGCCGAGGTCGCCGACAACGACCTCGCGGTCGGCCGGATGGTCGACGAGATCACCCACAGCAAGTACTGGAAGGACTCGGCGATCTTCGTCGTCGAGGACGACTCCCAGGCCGGCCTCGACCACGTCGACGGCCACCGCGCCCCGGTCCAGGTCATCAGCCCGTACGCCCAGCACGGCAAGGTCGACGACCACTACTACTCGCAGATCACCATGGTCCGCACCATCGAGCAGATCCTCGGCGTGCACCCGATGAACCAGCTCGACAGCGCGGCCACCCCGATGTACGGGGCGTTCACCGGCAAGGCGGACGACACGCCGTTCACCGCGGTCCCGAACCGGACCTCGCTGACCCTCGGCGTGAGCCCGCAGCCGTCCTGCGGCTCGGACACCCCGGCGGCCCAGGACACCAGGGCGGCGGCCGCGCCGACGTCCGTGGCGGTGCCGGCGGCCGAGAAGCAGGTCGCGGCGGAGTGGCGGAGCTGGGCCTCGCACCAGCGGCTGACCGGGAAGAACGCGGTGCCGGACTACGCCAACCCCACCCAGATGAACCGCTACACCTGGTACCAGACCCACAACTGGACCAAGCCGTACCCGGGTGACAAGAAGATCTACACGCCGGACGACGTTCCGGGCGCCTACCTGCCGTCCTCGGAGAACGACGGCTGACCGGTCCCGTTCCCGCCCAGGACACCAGGGACCCCGGCCGGCGCCGGGGTCCCTGGTGTCCTCCGTCCCGGAACGGGTAGGCGTCGCGCGCGCAGCGGCCCGGCGTGGGCCAAGCTGGCCTGCGGAACGTACGAGGACAGGGAGACGTCATGACCGACAAGCCGACCGTCGCCGTGCTGGGCACCGGCATCATGGGCGCCGCGATGGCACGCAACCTCCTCAGGGCCGGGCACACCGTCCGCGCCTGGAACCGCACCCGCGCCAAGGCCGAGCCGCTGGCGGCCGACGGCGCCCAGGTCACCGGCACCCCGGCCGAGGCCGTCGAGGGCGCCGACGTCGTCGTGACCATGCTGTACGACGGCGCCACCGCCCTGGCGGCCCTGCGCGAGTCCGCCACCGCGCTGCGGCCCGGTCTGGTCTGGGTCCAGTCGACCACCGCGGGACTCGACCAGGTCCCCGACCTGGCCGCGTTCGCGAGCGAGCACGGCCTGGTCTTCTACGACGCCCCGGTGCTCGGCACCCGCCAGCCCGCCGAGGCCGGACAGCTCACCGTCCTGGCCGCCGGGCCCGAGCAGGGCCGGGAACAGGTCACGCCGGTCTTCGACGCCGTCGGCGCCCGCACGGTGTGGACCGGCGAGGACGGCTCGTCCGCCGCCGCGACCCGGCTCAAGCTGGTCGCCAACAGCTGGGTGCTCGCGGTCACCGCCGCCACCGGCGAGGTGGTGGCGCTGGCCCAGGCCCTAGGCGTCGACCCGCAGGACTTCTTCGACATCATCGAGGGCGGCCCGCTCGACATGGGCTATCTGCGGGCCAAGGCCAAGCTGATCCTCGACGGGGGACTGACCCCGCCGTCCTTCGCGGTGGACACCGCCGAGAAGGACGCCCGGCTGATCGTCGGCGCGGGCGCGGGCAACGGCGTGCGCCTGGACGTCGCCGAGGCCGCCGCCGAACGGTTCGCGCGGGCCGCCGCCCAGGGGCACGCCGACGAGGACATGGCCGCCGCGTACTTCGCCAGCTTCGAGGACGAGTAGCCCCGGCGGCACGTCGGGGGCCCGCGCCGACGTGACGGTCCGGGCCCCGAGGAGCACCCTGGAAGCAGCGATTCCGGAGGTGGTCCCCATGATGCAAACCGCTGTGGGATGGCATGTGGAGCTGGAGTTCCTGGAGGACGACACGCATACACGCGCGGTGGCCCTGGTCCGGCTGCCCGACGGCACCGAGGTGCGCGCCCACGGCCACGCGAGCCGTCACGATTCCGACAACAACCAGCCCAGGGTCGGCGAGGAGATCGCGGGCGCCCGCGCTTTGAACGAACTGGCCATGCAGCTGCTCACCAAGGCGCACGGCGAGATCGACGCGGACTCGGGCCGCCACTCGCACCCGATCAACGTGTGAGGGGCGCGCGGGCAGGGCGGGGCAGGTGCGCCGGGGCTAGGAAAGTGCCGTGCGTACCGCCCGTACCAGGGCCTGGGCGCGGGGGTCCGCCGTCACGCTCGTGCGGAAGCCGTTGGTGACGTACCCGAAGGCGATGCCCGACTCCGGGTCGGCGAAACCGAGTGCGCCGCCGCGGCCCGGGTGGCCGAAGGAGGTGGGGGACAGGAGCGGGGACGCGCTGCCGTGCAGCATGTAGCCGAGCCCGAAGCGGGTGGAGACCACCAGGACGCGGTCGGGTCCCGCCGACTGCTCGGTGCGGGCCAGCTCCATGGTCTCCGGGGTGAACAGCCGGCGGCCGCCGTCGACCTCGCCGATCAGCGAGGCGTAGCAGCGGGCCAGGCCGTCCGCGGTGGCGATGCCGTTGGAGGCGGGCAGGACGGCCGCCTGGTAGCCGGGGTCGTTCTCGTCCGGGAGCGGGCAGATCGCGCCGAACGCCCGGCGGGTCAGCGAGCCGGGGTCGGCGTACGCCTCGGAGACGGCGCGCTTGGGCCGGGTCCGCAGGGCACCCGCGGTCTCCGGCGCCCCGACGGGCCCGACCCGCCCGACGCGCGCCCGCTCCGCCTCCGGCAGCCCGAGCCACAGGTCGGCGCCGACCGGTCCGGCGATCTCGTCCGCGATCCACTCGCCGGCGCTCCGCCCGGTCACCCGCCGCACCAGCTCGCCGGCCAGCCAGCTGAAGGTCTGGGCGTGGTAGCCGTGGTCGGTGCCCGGCTCCCACACCGGCGCCTGCGCGGCCACCGCGGCGGCGCCGGCGTCGGGGTCGGCGGCCTCGGCGGGCGTCAGCGGCCGGTCGAGCACCGGCACGCCCGCGCGGTGCGCGAGCAGCTGCCGTACCGGCGTGCGGTCCTTGCCCGCCGCCTTGAACTCCGGCCAGTACTCGCCCACCGGCGCGTCCAGGTCCAGCTCGCCGCGCTGGTGCAGCAGCAGGGGTACGGCGGCGGCGACGCCCTTGGTGGCCGAGCGCACGATCTGGGCGGTGCCCCGCTCCCAGGGCGCCGCGGCCGCGCTGCCGTCGAAGTCCCGGGCGCCGCCCCACAGGTCGACGACCCGGTGCCCGTCCCGGTACACGGCCACCGCCGCGCCCCGGTCACCGAGCTGCTCGAAGTTCCTGGCGAACGCGTCCCTCACCGGCTCGAAGCCCTCGGCCACTGTGCCGTTCACGTCCACGTCCGTACTCCTCGCTCGGCGGCGCTGTCCCCCTCAACCAAGCACGATCGTCACGTCGATGTTCCCGCGCGTCGCGTTCGAGTACGGGCAGACCTCGTGGGCGGCGTCCACCAGCTTCGCCGCGACGTCCGCGTCCAGCACCGGCAGCGAGACGCTCAGGGCGACCGCGAGGCCGTAGCCACGCTGCTTGTTCGGGCCGATCCCGACCTTCGCGGCGACCGTGGAGCCGGTGAGGTCGTAGCCGGAGCGGTTGCCGACGAGGATCAGCGCGTTGTGGAAGCAGGAGCTGTAACCGGCCGCGAACAGCTGCTCCGGGTTGGTGCCGTTCCCGTCGCCGCCCAGCTCCGGCGGCATCGCGACCTGGAGGTCGATCCGGCCGTCCTGGCTGGTGACATACCCGTCCCGGCCGCCGTGGGCGGTCGCCTCGGCGACATACATGATCTTCGTCGGACGGGTGTCGACGGTGGCGCCTTCGATCACGGCGGGACCTCCCCCAGGGCAGAAACAGTGGTGGGCAACACAGAAGTGTGCAAGCACATCGTGCACAAGGTACCGACCGGTAGGAAGCCCTGGGACGGGGAGGGGGGTGGAAACCGCGGGTAACAGGCGGTGACCCGGCCGGCCGGCGGCGGCTACACCTGGTGCCAGGCCGCCCGGCCCGCCCGGTCCGCGAGCTCGCGCAGCTCCTCCCGCAGCCGCGCCACCTCCGTCCCGCCCAGCCCGGTCGTCGTGAGCAGCGCGCCCGGTATGCGGGCCGCGCGCTCCCGCAGCTCCTCCGCCCGCTCGGTGCAAGCGACGAGCACCGCGCGCTCGTCCTGCTCGGAACGCTCCCGGCGCACCAGGCCGGCCGCCGCCAGCCGTTTCAGCAGCGGCGACACCGTGCCGTAGTCCAGGCGGAGCGCGCCGGCCAGCTCCTTCACCGTGGTCTCGCCCCGCTCCCACAGGACGAGCAGCACCAGGTACTGCGGGTAGGTGAGCCCCAGTTCGTCGAGGAGCGGACGGTAGGCGGCGGTCACGGCCCGCTGCGCGGCGTACAGCGCGAAGCACAGCTGGTCGTCCAGCCGCGGCACCCCGGCGTCCTCTTGATGCGTCACCCGCCCATTGTCACGGACGCGGCCACGCGCGGGACGGCCGTCACGGAAACGCGTCACACCTCCTGCCGGCCGGCCGTCGCCGCCCGCGGGTCGAAGCCGAAGGGGAGTTCCAGCCGGTGCGCCCTCATCAGGCCTTCGTCGGCGAGGAGTTGACCGGTGGGACCGTCGGCGGCGATCGTCCCGTCGCTCAGGATCAGGGCGCGGGGGCACAGCTCCAGGGCGTAGGGCAGGTCGTGCGTCACCATGAGGACGGTCACGTCCAAGGAGCGCAGGATGTCCGCCAGTTCGCGCCGGGAGGCCGGGTCGAGATTGGAGGAGGGCTCGTCGAGGACGAGGATCTCCGGCTCCATGGCGAGGACGGTGGCCACGGCGACCCGGCGCCGCTGTCCGAAGGACAGGTGGTGGGGCGGGCGTTCGGCGAAACCGGCCATGCCCACCTGATCGAGCGCGGCACGCACGCGCGCGTCGAGCTCCGCGCCCTTCAGGCCGGCCGCCGCGGGCCCGAACGCCACGTCCTCCCGCACGGTCGGCATGAACAGCTGGTCGTCCGGGTCCTGGAAGACGATGCCGACCCGGCGCCGGATCTCCGCCATGTGCCGCTTGCCGACGGGCAGTCCGGCCACCGTCACCGTGCCGGCGCCCCCGCTCAGGATGCCGTTGAGGTGCAGGACGAGGGTGGTCTTCCCGGCCCCGTTCGGGCCGAGCAGCGCGACCCGTTCGCCCCGCCCGATCGAGAAGTCGACGCCGAACAGGGCCTGATGGCCGTCGGGGTAGGCGAAGGCGAGGCCGGAGACCTCCAGCGAGGCGGCAGCGGTCACAGGACCCATCCCAACAGGCAGACGACGAGGGCGGACGAGGGCAGTGCGAGGGCGCGGGTCCACTGGGCCCGGGACGCGGTCACCTCGTCGATGACCGGCATCGAGCCGTCGTACCCCCGGCTCACCATGGCCAGGTGCACGCGCTCCCCGCGTTCGTAGGAGCGGATGAACAGCGCGCCCGCGGACTTCGCGAGCACGCCCCAGTGGCGCACGCCCCGCGCCTCGAAGCCGCGCGACTCCCGGGCGATCCGCATCCGCCGCATCTCGTCGGTGATGACGTCGCCGTAGCGGATCATGAAGGAGGCGATCTGGACCAGCAGCGGCGGGAGCCGGAGCCGCTGGAGACCGAGCAGCAGTTCGCGCAGCTCCGTGGTGGCCGCCAGCAGGACGGAGGCGGCGACGCCCAGGGTGCCCTTGGCGAGGACGTTCCAGGCACCCCACAGGCCGTTCACGCTGAGCGAGAGGCCGAGGACGTCGACCCGCTCACCCTGGGCCACGAACGGCAGCAGCACCGCGAAGGCGACGAACGGCACCTCGATGAGCAGCCTGCGCAGCACGAAGGACGCGGGCACGCGCGCCTGGTGCGCGACGCACGCCAGCAGCACGGCGTACAGACCGAACGCCCACATCGCGGTGCGCGGGGTCGAGACCACGACGACCACGAAGGCGAGGACGGCGGCGAGCTTGGTGTGCGGCGGCAGCGCGTGCACCGGGGAGTGCGCGTGCCGGTAGAGCCGGTGGGCGTGCCCCGCCCCCATCAGCGCGCCTCGGAGGGGGCGCCCGTACGGCGCCTGCGCACCGCCCAGAACACCCCGCTGCCCGCGGCCACGGTCGCCCCGACGCCGATCACGCCCGCGAGACCGCCGGAGAGCCGGGCGTCGGAGACGTCCCGGACGCCGTAGTCGGCGAGCGGGGACCCGGCGGCGGCGTGCTCCTCGGCCTTCGCGTCGATGCCGTGGTCGTGGGCGACCTTCTCCAGCCCGTCGGGGTCGGCGGAGGCGTAGAAGCTGACGAAACCGGCGAGCACCACGGAGGCCGCCAGACCCGTGATCCACAGCGCGCGCCGAGAGGTGCGGGCCGCCACGGGCACCGGAGCGGACGCGGGGGCGTCCACCAGCTCACCGTTCACCCGCAGCTTCAGCCGCTGCCGCAGCCCGCGCGCCCCGTACACCAGGTCCGGGCGTACCGCGATCACCGCGCCGACGGTGAGCGCGGTGATCGCGGCCTCGCCGAGGCCGATGAGCACGTGCACGCCGATCATCGCCGTGGCCACCTTGCCGATGGCCACGTCCGTGGTGCCGCCGACCGCGTAGAGCAGCGTGAAGGCGACGGCGGCGGCCGGGACGGAGAGCAGCGCGGCGACGAAGGCGGCCGCGGTCACCGAGCGCCGGCCGCGCGGCAGGACCTTCACCAGGCCCCGGAAGACGACGTACGCGACGACGGTGGTCACCAGCGCCATGTCGGTGATGTTGACGCCGAGCGCGGTCAGGCCGCCGTCCGCGAACAGGATCCCCTGCATCAGCAGCACCACGGACACGCACAGCACGCCCGTACAGGGGCCGACCAGGATCGCGGCCAGCGCCCCGCCCAGCAGGTGCCCGCTTGTTCCGGCCGCCACGGGGAAGTTGAGCATCTGTACGGCGAAGATGAACGCCGCCACCAGACCGGCCAGCGGAGCCGTCCGCTCGTCGAGTTCCCGCCGTGCGCCCCGCAGGCTGACCGCGAGGGCGCCGGCCGCGACCAGGCCGGTGACCGCGGAGGTGGGGGCGTCGATGAATCCGTCAGGTACGTGCACGGACCGATTTTAAGGTGCTGTTGCGAATGCTTTGCAAGAGCGAGAGAGACGTATATCCGTTGGTCACCCATCGCGAGCGGGCATGTTCCGGAAAATGTGCGACATTGGAGGGAAAGCGGATGCACAGCTTTCGCACAGATCACGGAGCGCAAAGGGCAGTCCGATGTCTGTAGTCGAGCAGTATGCGCGAGTTCACATCGTCACGGACGACGACGCCCGGGACGAGCCGCCCGCCGTACCCGTCGTCCTGCGCTACGACCCCGAGGCCGACCCGCGGTCGGTCCGGGTCGGGCTGCCCGGCACCGACGAGTGGACCTTCTCCCGCACGCTGCTGGAGGAGGGCCTCAGGGCGCCGGCGGCCAGCGGTGACGTGCGGGTGTGGCCGCTCGGGCGGGTGCAGGCCGTGGTGGAGTTCCACTCCGACCACGGCACGTCGGTGGTGCAGTTCGAGTCGAAGGCGCTGCTGCGCTTCCTGCGACGCACCTACATGGCCACCCCCGTGGCCGGCTAGTCCGACCGGTCCCCGGCCGGAGGCCGGCTAGAGGGACGAGCCCAGTTTGAGCAGCGCCGCCACGATGGGGCCGGCCGTGTCGCCGCCGTGGCCGCCCGCCTGGACCACGCCCGCGGCGGCCAGGTCGCCCTTGTAGGCGGTGAACCAGCCGTTCGGCTTCTTCTGCCCGTCGACCTCCGCGGAGCCCGTCTTGGCGCCGTAGTCCGGCCCGAGTCCCGCCATCGCCTTGGCGGCCGTGCCGTACGCCGCGGTGTAGGACATGACCTCCTTCAGCTCGGACTGGGTCTTCGCGGACATGGTGCGCGAGGCCTTCGCGATCGTCCGGTCGTCGACGCTCGGGGAGACCAGGTACGGCTGGTGGAAGGTGCCGGTCTCCACGGTGGACGCGACCGACGCCATGTTCAGCGGGTTCATCCGCACCCCGCCCTGCCCGATCAGCGAGGCGCCCATCTGCGCGCCGCTCTGCACCGGGACCGAGCCGTCGAAGGTGGGCACGCCGATGGCCCAGTTGTTCATGCCGAGGCCGTAGACCTGCTGTGCCTCGGTGGTGAGGTCGCTGTCGGACAGCTTCGGAGCGAAGTTGATGAAGGCGTTGTTGCAGGAGGCGCCGAAGCTGAGCTTGAACGTGCCCTTCTTGATCTCGGAGTCGTCGTCGTTGTGGAACGTCCACCCGGCGAGCTTGTACGTCTTGGGGCAGGGGTGCGACGCGTCCGGGGTGACCAGGTTCTTCTCGAAGAGCATCGTCGAGGTGACGATCTTCATGGTGGAGCCGGGGGCCAGGGAGCCCTGGAAGGCGACGTTGAAGCCGTGGCTGGAGTTGGCGACCGCGAGGATCTCGCCGGTCGAGGGGCGCATCATGACCACCGAGGCGTTCTTCCGGGTCATGACCTGCTTCTCGGCGGCCGCCTGGAGGGTCGGGCTGAGCGTGGTCTTCACCGTGCCGGGCGTGCCCTTGCTGAGCTCGACCAGTGTCTTGTCGGAGAGCTTCGCCTTCTCGGAGGCCTTGCCGCGCACCACGCGCAGTTCGACGCCCGCCTTGCCGCCGGCCTTCTTGCCGAACTTCTCCCGCAGTCCGTCCAGGACGGAGCCCAGCGACGGGTACCTGGCGGTGGTGATCTCGCCGCCGTCGCGGTCCAGGGCGGTGACGGGCGGGGTGCCGGACTCGCCGGTGACCAGGGTGTCGCCGTCCGCCAGGTCCGGGTGGACCACGGCGGCGTGCCAGTCGACCAGCGGCTTGCCGTCGCTCTTGCGCCGGACGACGGTGAACGAGGAGTCGTACGACAGCGGCTTGCTGACGCCCTTGTACGACACCGTCGCCTTCACCGAGAACGGCACCTTCGCGCCCGTGCGGGTGCCCTCGGTGAGGGTGACGTCCTTGATGTGGGCGTCCTTGCCGTAGCCGGTGAGCAGCCTGACGCAGGCGGCGGCGTCGTCAGTGACGGCGGCGGCCCGGGTGGGGCTGCCCTGCTGCCAGGAGGCCAGGAAGGTCCGCGCCGTGGTCTGCACCTCGGTCGCCGAGAGCGGGCCGGTCTTCACGTTCTTGTGGTCGGCGGTGTCGGAGGCCGCGTCGGCGGCCGCCCCGCCGCCGTACAGCGCGTAGAGGCCGAAGCCGGCGCCGCCCACGACGACGGCGATCACCCCGCCGACGACCGCGGGTCTGCTCTTCCGCCGCTCGGCGACGCGCCTTCTCTTGCCCACAGCTCAGTTCCTCCGCGCACTTCCCCAGGGTCCCCGCCGCCCCGTAGCCCTCACGCTCCCCAACGACTGCATCAGCCTAGAGTCCCGCCCTGTGGGAGTGACGTCAGCCACCGATCCGTAGCACACTCGCGACAATCGGACCGGCCGCGTCGATGCCGTGCCCGCCGTCCTGGGTCATGGCGGCGGCGGCCACGTCGTCGCGGTAGCCGGCGAACCAGCTGTTCGACCTGGACTGCCCGTCGACCTCCGCCGACCCCGTCTTGGCGCCGATGCTGCCCCTCAGTCCGCGCATCACACCGGCCGCGGTGCCGCTGGTCGCGGTGCGGTTCATCATGGCGCGCAGCTGACCGGCCGTTCCGGCCGACAGGCCCTTCGCGGTGGCCAGTTCACGGCCGTCCAGCTTCTGCGAGACGAGCACCGGCTGCCGGAAGGTCCCCGTCGCCGCGGTCGCCGCCACCGAGGCCATGTTCAGCGGGCTCATCTGCACCTGGCCCTGGCCGATCAGGTTGGCCGCGGTGTCCGGGCCGCCGGAGGCCGGGACCCGCCCGTCGAAACTCGGGATGCCCACCTTCCAGTTGTTCTTCCCCAGCCCGAAGCGGTCCTCGGCCTCCTTGGTGAGCGAGTCCACCTGGACCGAGTCCGCGTACTTCACGAACGCCGTGTTGCAGGACCGCGCGAAGCTGTCCGAGAGGGTGGCCTTCTCGTCCGGCTCGAGTCCCTTGAGGTTGCTGAAGGTCTGGCTCTGCCAGGTCGCGGTCGGCGGACAGGGCGCGGGCCCGGCCGCCGAGGTCAGGCCGGTGTCGATGAGGGTCGCGGCGCTGATGATCTTCATGGTGGAGCCGGGTGCCAGCTCGCCGAGGAAGGCGGCGTTGAAGCCGTCCACCCGGTTGTTGGCGACCGCGAGCACGTCACCGGTGCTCGGCTTGACGGCCACCACCGACGACTCGGCGTACTTCGTCACCGCCGTCTCGGCGGCGGCCTGTACGCGCGCGTCGAGCGTCGTGCGCAGCTTGCCGGCCCTGCCCTCGGCGAGGGTCAGCAGCGTGGTGTCGGCGGACTCCTGGGACGCGTGCCGGACGACCAGCTCCACGCCCGGGGTGCCGCCCGCCTTGTCGCCGTACCGGCTGCGCAGCTCGTCCAGGACCGGGCCCAGGGACGGGTACTTCTCCTTGGTGAGGACCTTGCCGTTGCGGTCCACGGCCTCGATCGGCGGGCTCGCGGCCTCACCGGTGGCCAGGGTGTCGCCCCGCCGCAGCTCCGGATGGACCACGGAGGGCTGCCAGTCGACGAGCGCACGGTGCGTGGTCTCGCCCCGGACGATCCGCAGCGAGCTCTTGTAGGCGAGCGGCTTCGACTTCCCGCCGTAGGACACGGTGGCCCGGACGCCGAACGGCACGGTGGCGCCGGTGGCCTTGCCGGGCGTGATGCGCACGTCCTTGATGTGCGCGGTGGCGCTGAAGGAGGTGAGGACCGGTTCGGCGTCGGCGGAGTCGTTCGTGAACGAGGCGGCGTTCACCGACTGGCCCTTCTCCCAGGCGGTGAAGAACTTCTGGCTGGCGTCCTCGATCTCGTCCTTCGTGGGCGGACCGGTCCGTACGGCCGGTGTGCCGTCGCCGTGGAGCGCCGTCAGGACGTTGTAGGCGGCGTAACCGCCCCCGCCCAGCACGACCGCACAGACGCCACCGACGATGGCGCCCTTGACCCCCTTGCGCATGGTGCGAAATCCCTCCCCGTGTGCTTTTGCCGTGTTTTGTGAACACGTTCAAAAGCTGGTCGTGGGTCGCACTTTAGGTCGTTGTGAAGCTCCTGTGGCAGGTGTTGACCGATTGTTGTCCGAACGGAGTCAGGGATGTGGCTCACACCCAGGTGTCCAGCCACATCCGTGAACGCCAGGAGTCGATGGGAATCGCCGTACCCGTGTACAGGGGCCAGAAGTAGATGAAGTTCCAGGCGATCAGCAGCACCAGGACGCCCGCACCCGAGGCGCCGACCAGCCGGCGGGTGTCGGTGCAGCCCGGCGGGCCGACGATCGCGCCGATCATCATCGCCACCGCGAGACACAGGAACGGCACGAAGACGACGGCGTAGAAGAGGAAGATCGTGCGCTCCTGGTACATGAACCAGGGCAGGTAGCCGGCCGCGATGCCGCAGGCGATGGCACCGGCCCGCCAGTCCCGGCGGAAGGCCCACCGCCACAGGACGTAGGCGATCGCGAAGCAGGCCGCCCACCACAGCAGCGGGGTGCCGATCGCGAGCACCTCCCGGGCGCACTTCTCGCCGGCGTCCGACGGACAGCCGTCCACGCCCGGGGAGGGCGACTCGTAGTAGTACGACACCGGGCGGCCCAGCACGAGCCAGGACCACGGGTTCGACATGTACGTGTGCGGCGACGACAGGCCGACGTGGAACAGGTACACCTCGTGCTCGTAGTGCCACAGGCTGCGCAGCCAGTCCGGCAGGAACGTCCAGCTGCCGCCCTTGCCGTCGGTGGCCGCCCAGTTGCGGAAGTAGCCCCCGGTGCCGTCGGTGGGGGAGAGGATCCAGCCGATCCAGGACGTGAGGTAGACGGTGACGGCGACGGTGGACATCACCGCCCCCGAGACGATCGACTCGACCACGTACGGCAGCGAGAGCCGGCGTTCGGCCCCCGCCACCTTGCGCGCTCCCATGTCCCACAGCACGGTCATCACGATGAACGCGGCAAGGATGTACATGCCGTTCCACTTGGTGCCGATCGCGAGCCCCATCAGCAGGGCCGCCGCCCAGCGCCAGGGGCGCCACCCCAGCCAGGTGGTCTCCGCGACGTACGCGTCCGGGCGGACCCGGCCGTCCGCGTCCGCCGGCAGCGCGGCCGCCAGTCTCGCGCGCGCCTTGTCCCGGTCGACGACCAGGCAGCCGAACGCGGCCAGCACGAAGAACATCAGTACGCCGTCGAGCAGCGAGGTGCGGCTCATCACGAAGTGCAGGCCGTCCACCGCCATCAGCGCGCCCGCCAGGCAGCCCAGGAACGTGGAGCGGAACATCCGGCGCCCGATCCGGCACAGCAGCAGCACGCTCAGCGTGCCCAGCAGCGCCGTCATGAAGCGCCAGCCGAACGGGTCGAAGCCGAACAGCAGCTCCCCGAGCCCGATGACGTACTTGCCGACCGGCGGGTGCACCACGTAGGCCGCGTCCGCCGGGATCGTCAGGTGGCCGTTCGACTGAAGGATCAGGTCGTTGGCGTTCTTGTCCCAGTTGACCTCGAAACCGCGGTGGACGAGCGCCCACGCGTCCTTCGCGTAGTACGTCTCGTCGAATATCACCGCCTTGGGGCTGCCCAGGTTCCAGAACCGCAGCAGGCCCGCCAGCAGCGTCACGAGGAGCGGACCGCCCCAGGCCGACCACCGCGTGATCCGCTCGGCGAGCACCGGGGGCACGCCCAGGGCGAGCCACATCCGCGAGCTGGGCTCGGCGTACGGCGGCACCAGGCGGTCGACGACACCGGAGCCCTCGGCGCTTCTGCCGCCGGTGGTGTGCGCCGTGCGCGCCGGGCTCGCCGAGTAGCCGAACCGGCGCAGCCGCTGCTGCCACGCCGGCCGCTCGTCGGGCCCCGCCTGGTCCTGCCGGGTGTCCGTGGAGGACGCGGTACTGGTCACCGCGCCATCGTAGGGAACCGTTCTGTGTGAGTCCCGTGCAATGGGTCTTCACGGTGGGTTCCTTTGCGAACGGCGCGGGCTGGGAGGATGGGGGAGTGACTGGAACCCTTGTCCTCGCAGGCACCCCCATCGGCGACGTCGCGGACGCGCCGCCCCGGCTCGCGGCCGAGCTGACCGGCGCCGACGTCATCGCGGCCGAGGACACCCGGCGGCTGCGGTGGCTCACCCAGGCGCTCGGTGTGACGCCCACGGGCCGCGTGGTGTCGTACTTCGAGGGCAACGAGGCGGCCCGGACGCCCGAACTGGTCGAGGAGCTCGCCGGCGGCGCGCGCGTGCTGCTGGTGACCGACGCCGGGATGCCCTCCGTCTCGGACCCCGGCTACCGGCTGGTCGCGGCGGCGGTGGAGCGGGAGATCCGCGTCACCGCCGTCCCGGGGCCGTCCGCGGTGCTCACCGCGCTCGCGCTGTCCGGACTGCCCGTCGACCGGTTCTGCTTCGAGGGCTTCCTGCCCCGCAAGGCGGGCGAGCGCCGCTCCCGGCTCCAGGAGGTCGCCGAGGAGCGCCGCACCCTTGTCTACTTCGAGGCCCCCCACCGCCTCGACGACACCCTCGCGGCCATGGCCGAGGTCTTCGGGGCCGAGCGGCGGGCGGCCGTCTGCCGTGAGCTGACCAAGACGTACGAGGAGGTGCGCCGGGGCCCGCTGGCCGAGCTGGCGGTGTGGGCCGCCGACGGGGTGCGCGGCGAGATCACCGTGGTGGTGGAGGGCGCGCCGGAGCGGGGGCCCGAGGAGCTGGACGCGGCGGAGCTGGTGCGGCGGGTGCGGGTGCGGGAGGAGGCCGGGGAGCGGCGCAAGGAGGCGATCGCGGCGGTGGCCGTGGAGGCGGGGATTCCGAAGCGGGTTGTCTTCGACGCCGTGGTTGCAGCGAAGCGTGTCGACGGGTGAGGTCGGGTTCTGGAGCACCGTCGTGGTTGCTTTCGTGCAGTCGGGTGCGGGGCGGTGGGGGGCTGGTCGCGCAGTTCCCCGCGCCCCTGGAGGGGCGCTTCGGTGACCGGTGTCCCAAAGGGGCGCTCATGATCTCCGAGCGCGCCGCTCCTCCTTTGAGCGTGCGCCCCTGACCTGCGGAGATGCGTCCTCTGAGCGGGTGGCTTCTCCTCTGAGCGCGCGCCCCACAGGACGGTAAAGCAAGGCGGGGAAAGGCAAAGGCAATCCCCCCTCCGCGAGGCCCCTTCGGCAAGCGAAGTCCAAATCGGCTCCAACACTCGACAGGCCTGCTGCATTCGCGCCGGTGAAGGCGTCCACTGGTCAGCAGGGACGCACCCGTCCCTCACCCCCAATGGGATTCCGGGGGGAATCCCCGCGCCGGGGGTGCTTGTCCAGCGGACAAGAGGAGCTGGCATGAGTGAGATCGCAGGGCAGACCGGCCTCCGCGGTGCGGCCACAGCCGTCGTCCACGAGTCGTATTCCTTCGCCTGCATGCGGTGCGGGCACGGCTGGGAGCAGTCGTACGAGATAGAGCACCACACGGACGCCGACAACCACGAGTTCGTCACGTACGTGGCGAACGGCCGGGTGGTCCCGTCCCCGCTGAGCCGGCCGGCGTGCCTGAACTGCGACGGCCAGGTCGTCCGGATCATGCGCGCGGGGCAGGTCTCGTCGGTGCAGAACGCGACCCAGCGGTCGCAGCACCGGCCGCCGCAGCCCCGGCCGGCCGGGGAGGGCGGTACGGGATCCGGGCCCGAGGCGGCGGCGACGGAGGCCACCGCACAGGTCGGGGCGGATCACCACTGGCATCTGTCCGATCTCCTGCATCCGTTCCAGCGCAAGGCGAGCTGACCCGGGCGCGGGTCCGGCGGGGCATGCCCCCCGGCGCGAGTCCGGCGGGGCATGCCCCTTCCGTAGGATCGGGGCATGCCTTCCAACGCCGCCGGTACGGCCTCCCGTACGGCCGACAAGAACGCGGCGCCGCCGCTCCCGGAGCCCCTGCGGGTGCCGGTCGCCGACTCCCACACCCACCTCGACATGCAGTCCGGCACCGTCGAGGAGGCCCTCGCGAAGGCCGCGTCGGTGGGGGTGACGACCGTCGTCCAGGTGGGCTGCGACCTCAAGGGCTCGCAGTGGGCGGCCGACACCGCGGCCGCCCACGAGAACGTCCACGCGACCGTCGCCCTGCATCCCAACGAGGCGCCGCGGATCGTGCACGGCGACCCCGACGGGTGGTCGCGGCAGGGTGCCCGCGCGGGCGGTGGTGACGCGGCGCTGGACGAGGCCCTCGCCGAGATGGACCGGCTGGCCGGGCTGCCCCAGGTGAAGGGCGTCGGTGAGACCGGCCTCGACCACTTCCGCACCGGGCCCGAGGGCAAGGACGCGCAGGAGCGCTCCTTCCGCGCCCACATCGAGATCGCCAAGCGGCACGGCAAGGCCCTCGTCATCCACGACCGCGACGCGCACGCCGACGTCCTGCGGGTCCTCAAGGAGGAGGGCGCCCCGGAGCGGACGGTGTTCCACTGCTACTCCGGCGACGCCGAGATGGCCGAGGAGTGCGCCCGCGAGGGCTATTTCATGTCCTTCGCCGGCAACGTCACCTTCAAGAACGCCCAGAACCTGCGGGACGCGGTGGCGGTGGCACCCCTCGGACTGCTCCTGGTGGAGACCGACGCGCCCTTCCTGACCCCGGCGCCGTACCGCGGACGGCCCAACGCCCCGTATCTCATTCCGGTCACGGTGCGCGCGATGGCCGCCGTACGCGGGATCGAGGAGGATGCGCTGGCGGCGGCCCTGGGCGCGAACACGGCCCGCGCCTTCGACTACTGAGGGTATATCGATCATAACTGGCGGATAACGTCCGCCCGGTTGCGGCTTCGGCTCGCGCGTGACCGTGCGTAGTCGTGCCGCTTTGGAGAGTGACGAGAGCTCCGCTAGGTTCTGGTGGCCCGAATCCGGACCCCGTCTGGCCCTCTGGAGCGTGTCGGCGTGAGCCCATCGCAGTACGAGACGTCTGAGGCGTACGACCCCTACGGCATGCCGGGGGCGCACGGCGCGGGTGGTGCGCCCTGGGCGCGGGGCGATTACGGGGCGCCGGGCGCGTGGGGTGCGCCCGGCGAGCACGGGGCCTACGGCGCGCACGGGGTGTACGGCCCGTATGTGACGCAGGACATGTACGACGCCGAGACGCTCGGCTACGGCGTGCTGTACGGCGGTGACACCTATCGGCCGGCCTACGAGGCCGCGGCCGGGGCGAGCGGTCCGCCGACCGCACAGGCGCAGGCGCAGGCGCAGGTACAGGGGCAGGCGCAGGGGCCGGCGCAGCCGCAGGCACAGACGCAGGCCCAGACGCAGGGGCAGCGGCCGGCGCAGGCTCGGGCGCGGACGCTGGTGGACGCCCGTCAGGCGGCGGCCCGCGCGCACCCGGGTGAGCCGGGGCTGTCACGGCAGGGGGCGCACGGGCCGGAGGGCGGGGTGCCCGAGACCGGCGCGCGTGCCGTGGGCGGCCGGCGTGCCGCGCGCCGGCGCAAGGCGCGTTCCGGACAGCGGCCGGAGTCCGCCGTGCGCCGTCTGCTGCCGCAGGCCCTGGTCGTCGTGTTCCTGGCCGGCGGCACCACCGCGTTCCTCGCCAAGGACAAGGCGGTCGAGCTGACCGTCGACGGCAGGCCGCGCGCCCTGCACACGTTCGCCGACGACGTGACCGGCCTCCTCTCCGAGCAGGGCGTACCCGTGGGCGCCCACGACGTCGTCGCGCCCGCCCCCGGCACGGCACTGGCCAGCGGCGACGAGGTGGCGGTGCGCTACGGCCGCCCCGTCCGCCTCACTCTGGACGGGCAGCGGCACGAGGTGTGGACGACGGCCCGCACGGTCGACGGTGCGCTCCGGGAGCTGGGGGTCCGGGCCGAGGGCGCGTATCTGTCGGCCGCGCGCTCCCAGAGCATCGGACGCGCCGGACTGGCGCTCGACGTCCGTACCGAGCGGACCGTCACCGTCCTGGCGGACGGCCGGACCCGCACCATCCGCACCAACGCCGCGACCGTCGGCGAGGCCGTCGAGGAGGCCGGGATCACCCTGCACGGCCAGGACACCACCTCCGTGCCCGGCACCGGTTTCCCCCGCGACGGGCAGACCGTGACCGTGCTGCGGGTCACGGGCAGCAAGGAGGTGCGCGAGGAGGTGATCCCGTTCGAGGTGCGGCGGACCCAGGACCCGACCCTGTTCAAGGGCACCGAGGTGGTGGAGCGCGCCGGACGGCCCGGACTGCGGCGGGTCACGTACTACCTGAGGACCGTCAACGGGGTCCGGCAGAAGCCGCACCGGGAGTGGACCGAGCTGGTGCGCGAACCGCGCACGCAGCTCGTGAAGGTCGGCACCAAGCCGCACCCGGACTCGGTGAAGGGCGCCGACGGCCTGAACTGGCACGGTCTCGCCGTCTGCGAGTCCGGCGGCCGCGCGCACGCGGTGGACCCCTCGGGGACGTACGGGGGGCTGTACCAGTTCGACACCCACACCTGGCACAGCCTCGGCGGCAGCGGCCGCCCGCAGGACGCCCCGGCCGACGAGCAGACGTTCCGGGCGAAGAAGCTCTACCTGAGCCGCGGCTCCACCCCCTGGCCGCACTGCGGGCACCGGTTGCACGGGTGACGGGCGGGAGGCGTCCCCGGCGGCCCGTACCCTTGTCCCGTGAGCAGCCCCACCCCCGACGCCCTCCTCGGCCCCGCCGACATCCGTGAGCTCGCGGCAGCGCTCGGTGTACGCCCCACCAAGCAGCGCGGCCAGAACTTCGTGATCGACGCCAACACGGTCCGCCGTATCGTCCGCACCGCCGACGTCCGCCCGGACGACGTGGTCGTGGAGGTCGGGCCGGGGCTCGGGTCCCTCACCCTCGCCCTGCTGGAGGCCGCCGACCGGGTCACCGCCGTCGAGATCGACGACGTCCTGGCGAGCGCCCTGCCCGCGACGATCACGGCGCGCATGCCGGCGCGCGCGGACCGGTTCGCGCTGGTCCACTCCGACGCGATGCACGTCACCGGGCTGCCCGGCCCGCCGCCGACCGCGCTCGTCGCGAACCTCCCCTACAACGTCGCCGTCCCCGTCCTGCTCCACATGCTCGACACCTTCCCGAGCATCGAGCGGACGCTGGTGATGGTGCAGTCCGAGGTCGCCGACCGGCTCGCCGCCGCCCCCGGCAACAAGGTGTACGGCGTGCCGTCCGTCAAGGCCAACTGGTACGCCGAGGTGAAACGGGCCGGAGCCATCGGGCGCAACGTCTTCTGGCCCGCGCCGAACGTCGACAGCGGGCTCGTCTCCCTCGTCAGGCGCGCGGAGCCGGTGCGGACGACGGCGTCGAGGCGCGAGGTCTTCGCGGTCGTCGACGCGGCCTTCGCGCAGCGGCGCAAGACCCTGCGCGCGGCGCTGGCCGGCTGGGCCGGGTCCGCGGCGGCGGCCGAGGCGGCGCTGGTCGCGGCCGGGGTCTCACCGCAGGCCCGCGGGGAGTCGCTGACGGTGGCGGAGTTCGCGAGGATCGCCGAGCACAAGGAGCCCGCCAAGTGAGCGTCACCGTCCGCGTCCCCGCCAAGGTCAACGTGCAGCTCGCGGTCGGCGCCGCCCGCCCCGACGGCTTCCACGACCTCGCCAACGTCTTCCTCGCCGTCGGCCTCTACGACGACGTCACCGTCACCCCCGCCGACGAACTGCGCGTCACCTGCGAGGGCCCGGACGCCGGCCAGGTCCCCCTGGACCGCACGAACCTCGCGGCCCGCGCCGCGCTCGCGCTCGCCGAACGCCGGGGCATCGAACCGGCCGTGCACATCCACATCGCCAAGGACATCCCGGTCGCCGGCGGGATGGCCGGGGGCAGCGCGGACGGGGCGGGCGCGCTGCTCGCGTGCAACGAGCTCTGGCGGGCCGGCGCCTCCCGTGCCGAACTCCTCGCCATCTGCGCCGACCTGGGCAGCGACGTGCCCTTCAGCCTGGTCGGCGGCGCCGCCCTCGGCACCGGACGCGGGGAACGCCTCACCGCCCTCGACACCGGCGCCACCTTCCACTGGGTGTTCGCGATGGCCGGACGCGGGCTGTCCACCCCCGCCGTCTTCCGTGAGTTCGACCGGCTCGCCGAGGGCCGGGACATCCCCGAGCCCGTGGCCTCCCGCGACCTCCTCGACGCGCTCGCCAAGGGCGACGCGGACGCGCTCGCCGCCGCCGTCTCCAACGACCTCCAGCCCGCCGCGCTGTCCCTCTTCCCGGAACTCGCGGACACCCTCGCCGCGGGCCGCGCGGCCGGCGCCCTGACCGCACTGGTCTCCGGCTCCGGGCCCACCACGGCGTTCCTGGTCCGCGACGGCGAATCGGCGGCCGAGGTCGCCGCGGCCCTGCGCGCTTCCGGCACCTGCCGCACGGTCCGCACGGCGACGGCCCCGGCGCCGGGCGCGCGAGTGCTCGCCCCGGTCCAGGACCCCGGCGCACCCGTCGGCGCCTGAGCCACCGCCCCGCGCACCGGCGCGGCCCGGCGGTGGCCGGACCGTACCTGGGAGAGCGTGCCGGTCAACCGGCCTGGCGTACGGAGTGCAGGGATCCGCTCAGCGTGCCCTCCTGCTGCTCGTAGTGGGACAGGGCGAGACCCAGACCGATGAAGGTGGGGGCCCACTCGCCGACGAAAATGCCCCAGCGGTCGGCTCGTTCGACACCGGCCCGTTCGGCCTGGAGGCTGGTCAGCCAGGAGGCGAAGCTCAGCCCGATCGACGCCAGGCCGGCCATGTAGGCGTGCTCGCTGCGTACGCCCATGTCGTGCAGCTTCTTGATCACCATAGGGCTGTCTCCGTTCTGTACGGGATCACGTATCGGAGTAACCCTCAACATCCGGCCCATTCGTCATATACGCCGAATTTATGACCATATCGTTTGAATCATCACGAACCTGTCGGCGAGTCGGTCTCGCCGCGCGCATTACGCTGGGAGGCTGACCGTCCCCGTGCGCAGGAGTGAAATGGCCGTCAACCTGGTCAATGTCGAGAACGTCAGCAAGGTCTACGGCACCCGTGCCCTGCTGGACGGCGTCTCGCTCGGCGTGTCGGAGGGCGACCGCATCGGTGTGGTGGGCCGCAACGGCGACGGCAAGACCACCCTCATCCGGATGCTCGCCAAGCTGGAGGAGGCCGACACCGGCCGCGTCACGCACTCCGGCGGACTGCGCCTCGGCGTCCTCACCCAGCACGACTCCCTCGACCCCGAGGCCACCGTCAGGCACGAGGTCATCGGTGACATGGCCGACCACGAATGGGCCGGCAACGCCAAGGTCAGGGACGTTCTCACCGGCCTGTTCGGCGGCCTGGACCTGCCGGGCTTCCCCAAGGGCCTGGACACCGTCATCGGCCCGCTGTCCGGCGGTGAACGGCGGCGCATCGCGCTCGCCAAGCTGCTCATCGAGGAGCAGGACCTGCTCGTCCTGGACGAGCCCACCAACCACCTCGACGTCGAGGGCATCTCCTGGCTGGCCAGGCACCTGCGCGAGCGCCGCTCGGCGCTGGTCTGCGTCACCCACGACCGCTGGTTCCTCGACCAGGTCTGCACCCGCATGTGGGACGTCCAGCGCGGTGCCGTCTACGAGTACGAGGGCGGCTACTCCGACTACGTCTTCGCGCGTGCGGAACGCGAGCGGATCGCGGCCACCGAGGAGACCAAGCGGCAGAACCTGGTCCGCAAGGAACTGGCCTGGCTGCGCCGCGGCGCCCCCGCCCGCACCTCCAAGCCCCGCTTCCGGGTGGAGGCCGCCAACGAGCTGATCAAGGACGTGCCGCCGCCGCGCGACACCTCCGAGCTGATGAAGTTCGCCTCCTCGCGGCTCGGCAAGACCGTCTTCGACCTGGAGGACGTGACCGTCCAGGCCGGGCCCAAGGTGCTGCTCAAGCACGTCACCTGGCAGCTCGGCCCCGGCGACCGCATCGGTCTGGTCGGCGTCAACGGCGCCGGCAAGACCTCGCTGCTGCGCGCCATGGCCGAGGCCGCCCGCACCGAGGGCGAGGCGCAGCCGGCCGGCGGCCGGGTCGCCGTCGGCAAGACCGTGAAGCTCGCCTACCTCTCCCAGGAGGTCGCCGAGCTCAACCCGAACACCCGGGTCCTGGAGGCCGTCCAGCAGGTCCGTGAGCGCGTCGACCTCGGCAAGGGGCGCGAGATGACCGCCGGGCAGCTGTGCGAGACGTTCGGCTTCAGCAAGGAGAAGCAGTGGACGCCCGTCGGCGACCTCTCCGGTGGTGAACGGCGCCGCCTCCAGCTGCTGCGCCTCCTCATGGACGAGCCGAACGTCCTCTTCCTCGACGAGCCCACCAACGACCTCGACATCGAGACCCTCACCCAGCTGGAGGACGTCCTCGACGGCTGGCCCGGCTCGATGATCGTCATCTCCCACGACCGGTTCTTCGTGGAGCGCACCACCGACCGCGTCTTCGCCCTCCTCGGCGACGCCACCCTGCGGATGCTGCCGCGCGGCATCGACGAGTACCTGGAGCGCCGGCAGCGCATGGAGGAGGCCGTCGCCGCCACCGCCGCCGCCCCCAAGGCGCCCTCAACCGAACGCAGCGCGGCCGACCAGCGTGCCGCCAAGAAGGAACTCCAGAAGATCGAGCGCCAGTTGGACCGCGTCTCCGAGAAGGAGACCAGGCTCCACGACCAGATCGCCGCGAACGCCACCGACTTCACCAAGGTCGCCGAACTGGACGCCCAGCTGCGGGACCTGACCGGCGAACGTGAGGAACTGGAGCTGCGCTGGCTCGAACTGGCGGAAGACGCATAGCACTTCCGCCGGCGCGAATCAGCCGCGCACTCCCGAGCGCACAACCCCCTTGCGCGCGCCCGGTGAAGGGGGCGTGAAGGCGCGTAACGGGGGCATCACAGGGCGGTTCTGCCTTGGGAACGGCGGGAGCCAGGGCTCCGGGGCCTGTCGGTGCCGAGTGATAGAAAGGTCGGTCTGAGAGCACTCTGAGAGCGTCCTGAGCCCGGCGCGGGCCCCGGGACGTGGCTAAAAATCAGTGAACGGGGGAAGAGCGCTGATGACCCAGCCACCGAACCAGCCGCCGCAGGGCGGCTTCGGAGCACCACCGGGGCAGCCGCCGGCCGAGGGCTTCGGCGCGCCTCAACAGCCGCCCGCACAGGGGGGTTTCGGCGCGCCCCAGGGCACGCCGCCGCCCCCTGCCCAGCCGCCCCGGCCGGGCTACGGCTACCCGCAACAGCCGGGTCCCTACGGCCCGCCGGCCGGCCCGTACGGCCAGCAGCCCGGTGCCCACGGTCAGCAGCCCGGCCCGTACGCGGCGCCCGGTCCGTACGGCCAACCGCAGCCGCCCACGGTCCCGCAGCCCGGTTACGGCTACCCGCAGCAGCCCCCGCAGTACCCGGGCGGCCCCGGCGCCACCCCGCCGCCCGGCGGCACGGGCGGCGGTCCCTTCAAGGGGAAGCCCGCACTGGTCGTCGCGGCCGCGGTGGCGGGTCTGCTGGTCGTGGGAGGCACGGTGTACGCCGTGACCAGCGGCGGGGGCGACGGCAAGCAGCCGGTCGCCCAGCACTCCGACGACCCCAAGGCGTCCGGTACCCCGGTCGACCCCGGTGACGGCAGCGGCGACGGCGGCGCCGACCCGGACAACCTCAACGACGGCCGCAGGTCCGGCGAGGCCAAGGTGCTCTGGTACAAGTCGGCTCCGGACGCACCCGCGAACGGCGCCGACGCCCCCGGCATGTGGATCACCGGGAAGACGGCGGTGAAGGCGGCGTACAAGCAGGTCTTCGCCTACCGGGTGGGTGACGGCGATCCGGCGTGGGGCCCGATCACGTTCCCGCAGAAGATCTGCGCGGTCACCTCCGCCAAGTCCGCGGACGACAAGGTCGTCGTGGCCTACATGAACGGCACCAGCGACCGCGCCAAGTGCAACCAGCTCCAGGAGATCGACCTGGACACCGGCCGCAAGGGCTGGACCGCGACCGTCGCCGACGGCGGACTGTTCGACAGCGCGATCAGCGTCGAGCTGACGATCAGCGGCAGGACGCTGATGGTGGGCCGCTCCGAGTCCGGCACGGCGTACGACCTGGGCAGCGGCAAGAAGCTGTACGACAAGGAGAAGTACGGCGCGTCCTGCTTCCCGACGGCTTTCGCGGGCAGCGCGGACCGGCTGGTCCAGGTGGCGTCCTGCGGCGCCGGCGGCAGCAACGAGCACGACGAGATCTCGGAGCTCGAACCGGCCACCGGCAAGGTCAAGTGGACGCAACCGGTCAAGAAGGGCTGGAAGGTCGAGCGGACCTACTCCGTCGACCCGCTCGTGGTCTACATGACCAACGAGGACAAGAAGGCCTGGAACATCTCGACGCTGGACGCCAAGGGCACGTTCCGCTCCGAGGTCAAGGTCGACGAGAAGTTCGCCCCCCAGTGCGGCTGGGCGCTCCTCTCCACCGACCTCCAGGGCTGCCAGGGCGTCGCCGTCGACACGGACACCCTGTACCTGCCGACGGACGTGAGCAGCGGCGGCAACGAGATCGTCGCGATCAGCCTCACCGACGGCAAGGCGAAGTGGCGCGTGAAGTCGCCGACGGACGAGTCGATGTACCCGGTGAAGACCGAGGGCGGGAAACTCGTCGCCTACGTGAGGCCGTCGTACGACGCGGGCGGCCGGGTCGTGTCCGTCCCCACCACCGGCGCCACCCACACCCCGACCGGACTGCTGCGGAACCCCCAGCACACCGCGGACATCGAGGGCGGCTTCTACGACGGTCAGATCGACTGGGTCGACGGCCGCTTCTACATCTCGACCGCGCGACTGACCGGCAGCGACCAGGCGAAGGAGAAGCTGATGATGGCCTTCGGCAACTGAGCGGGGCTTGTCCCGTGCCGTCCAGCAGTCAGCGCCGTCCCCAGCCGCCGTCCCACCTGCTTTCCCCGAGGTAGCCCCGCCATGACGCAACCGCCCCCGCCGCCGCCCAACGAGCCCCCGCAGCAGCCCGGTTTCGGCGCGCCCGCGACCCCGCCGCAGCCGCCGCCCGGCCCACCGGCCCCACAACCGGGCTACGGCTACCCGCAGCAGCCGGCCGCCCCCCAGCCCGGCTACGGCTACCCCCAGCAG
>NZ_LBMU02000031.1 GCF_001005085.2 Streptomyces humi | reverse complement strand
CCCGCCGCCACCGCCGGTCACCACGCCCCACGACCCGCCGCACCCACCGCTCCCGCCGCACCGCACACCTCCCGCCGACGCCCGGTTGGGCCCGCACGATAAGGCGACCGCGGCCAAGTCACCAGAGCCGTAGGGCTTCCCGTCGCCACCCCTCCCCACGTTCACTTCCTCCACGGGTTTTAGAAAGCACTGTCGCAACCCTCGACAACCCCACACGCCACACCTGATGCTTCGTGTTGGCATGCGGGGGGACGAGTCGACGCCGGTCCGGGAACCGGTGTTTGAGCCGCACGGAGAGGTTGAGAAGCAGCCATGATCCGACGCAGAACACTCCTGGCCGCCGCCGGAGGCGGCATCCTGGGCAGCGCCCTGGCCACCGGCACGGCCCGCGCCGACGCGACGATCACCGTCAGCCCGTCGACGTCGTGGGGCACATGGGAGGGCTGGGGCACGTCCCTCGCCTGGTGGGGCAACGTCTTCGGCACCCGGGACGACTTCGCCGACATCTTCTTCACCACCAAGTCGACGACGTACAACAGCACTTCGCTGCCCGGCCTGGGTCTGAACATCGCCCGCTACAACCTGGGAGCGTGCAGCTGGAACACCGTGAGCGGCGAGAGCATGGTGGCCTCGGCCAACATCCCCGCGTACAAGCAGATCGAGGGCTACTGGCAGGACTGGAACAACGAGGACCCCACCTCCTCGGCCTGGGACTGGACCGCGGACGCGACCCAGCGCGCGATGCTCGTCAAGGCGGTGAACCGCGGCGCGACGGCCGAACTCTTCGCCAACTCCCCCATGTGGTGGATGTGCCTCAACCACAACCCGTCCGGCGCCGCCGACGGCGGCAACAACCTCCAGTCCTGGAACTACCGCCAGCACGCCTCCCACCTGGCCTCCGTCGCCCTGTACGCCAAGAACAACTGGGGCGTGAACTTCGCGACGGTGGAGGCCTTCAACGAGCCCTCGTCCTCCTGGTGGACGGCGACCGGCACCCAGGAGGGCTGTCACATCGACTCGACGGTCCAGGCGGCCGTACTCCCGTATCTGCGCAGCGAGTTGAACAGCCGGGGCCTCACCAGCACCAAGATCTCCGCCTCCGACGAGACCAGCTACGACCTGGCCCGCACCACCTGGAGCGCCTTCTCCGCCACCACGAAGGGCTACGTGGACCGCGTCAACGTCCACGGCTACCAGGGCTCCGGCGGCCGCCGCGACCTGCTCTACACGGACGTCGTCACGACGGCCGGCAAGGCCCTGTGGAACTCCGAGACCGGCGACAACGACGGCACCGGCTACACCATGGCCTTCAACCTGCTCTACGACTTCCGCTGGCTGCACCCCACCGCGTGGGTCTACTGGCAGGTCATGGACCCGTCGACGAACTGGGCGATGATCGCGTACGACGCGAGCACCCTGACCGCGGGCGCCATCACCACCAAGTACTACGTGATGGCCCAGTTCAGCCGGCACATCCGCCCCGGGATGAAGATCCTCGACACGGGCGTGAGCAACGCGGTCGCGGCCTACGACTCCTCGGCGAAGCGCCTGGTGATCGTCGCCCTGAACACGGCCACCTCCGCCCAGACCTTCACCTTCAACCTCTCCGGCTTCACGACGGTGACGGGCGGCACGAACGGCCTGGTCCCGCGCTGGAACACGGTGACCACGGGCGGCGACGCGTACAAGTCGTACTCGGACACCTACCTCTCAGGGAAGACGGTGGCGGTGTCGGTCGCGGCCAAGGCGGTGCAGACGCTACAGATCGACGGCGTGACGATCTGACCCGAACCGGCGGCGGGGCCACGCGCTCACCGTGCCCCGCCGCCACGCTCACCGTCACCCGCCGCCACACTCACCGTGCGTGCCCCGCCGCCACGGCACACCTCGGACGCCTACCCGAGCCGCACCCGCAGCTCCACCCGCACCTCGTCCCCCGCCCCCAGCCCCCGCGGCGTGCGCACCGCACTCTTGAGCGGCAGCAGATACCCACCGTCCTTCGGAAACAGCGACGTCTCGAACACGACCCCGCCCAAGGTCGCCTCGACGGGAACGACCCCCCACCCGTACGAGGCCATGGCCGCCACCGCCCGGATCTCCTCGCACTCCTCCTCCGGCACCGGCAGGAAGTAGTAAGGAGCGGGCCCCCGCCACTCCACGACACACCCACCGAACTCGAACCTCACCGAACGACTCCCCTCGCCACCGACTGTCCCCCATCCCTGTCTCTTCTTTGTCACCGCCGGGCAGTACGGTGTCGTTCATGCGCCCCGACACGCCTGCCGAGAACGTCGTCGACCACACCGCCGAAGCGGCACGCCTGGAGCGGACCGCCGGCCTGTACCCCGAGGACGCCGAAGCCCTCCTCCTCCAGGCCGCGGCCCACCTGGAACTGGCCGACGCCCGCCCTGCCGCCACCGCGCTCTACGACCGCCTGCTGTCCGCGCAGGACACCCTGGAGAACGCGCCGCTGGTCCGAGCGCTGAAGGCCTCGAACCTCTGGGAGTACGACCACGAGGCCGAGGCCAGGGCGATCATCGACGGCGTCCGGGCCACGGCCCCCCGGGATCCCGCCCCCTGGGTCATCGTCGCGGAGTCCCTGGAATCCCACGACGAACTGGAAGCGGCGCACGACACGTTCACGGAGGCGGCGACCCTCCTCCTCACGGACGTGGCGGAACCCCCGTACGCGACGCACCCGGTGCTGTTCGGCCGGCACAGGGTCCGCCGCATGCTGGGCCTCCCCCACGACGACTGGGACGCCCGCGCCGACACCCTCCACTCGTCCTCGGTCTCCCTGGACGAACTCCACGACCCGAAGCGGGTGTGGTCCCTGGGCTCGGACAACCCGGCGGAACTGGAAGCGGAGATCTCCCGCCTCCAGGCAGAACTGGGCGCCTACCGCGAAGCACTCTCCCGCCCCTTCCCGGTGGCGGTCCTGCACTGGCCGGCGACCGAACTGGCGGAACTCCTCTCGGCGTACCCGGACCTGGCCACGGAGTACCCGTCCCACGACGAACACCTCTCGACCATAGAGTCCTCCCTCCGAGAACTCTCCACGTCGGGCACCCCCAACCTGGGCATCGTCACGGGCACGGTCCCCTCCTACGAGGCCTTCGCAGCCTCAGAACTCTCCTCCCCCTCGGACACCACCCTCCTCCCCCAGTACGCCACAACCCTCGCAGCCCGCGGCCGAGCGGTGTCCTGGCCCCCACAACGCACATCGGACTGCTGGTGCGGCCAGGACCAGCGGTACGACGCCTGCCACGGCGCGTAACCACACTGAGGTGGCTGCCGCCAAACCCACCCGGCGTGCCCGGACAACCCAACGCGCTGCCAACCCCGGCCACGACCGCAGCCCGCCTTCAGGCAACCCCGATAAACCACCCACTTTCCCCGGGCCGCCCGCTCGCTTCTCCCCCGTGCCGGAGCGGCCCGGGTCAAGGGTGGCCCGCAGGGCCATCGGCGCAGCCGACGCGAAGCGCCCTTGAGGCGGGCCGCGGAGGCACGACACTGAGAAAGAAGCGGGCGGCCCAGCTTCGGCTGTGGATGTCCAACAAAGGCCAGGACGGTTCCCTCATTGCGCTGCACTCACCGTCGGCCGGCAAAATACTCCCGTGCCAGACGTCACTCCGTCCTCTCCTGCCGTTTCCGCCCGTATGAGCCGCCAGGTCTCTCGTGACACGGCTCCCGAGATCGCGGTGCGCAAGCTCCTACACTCGGCCGGCTTCCGCTACCGAGTGAATGTGCCCGTTCCCGGCATGTCACGGCGCACTATCGACATTGTCTTCAGCAAGGCAAAGATCGCGGTCTTCCTCGACGGCTGCTTCTGGCATGGCTGCCCCGAACATGCGACGCAGCCGAAGGCGAACGCAGCGTGGTGGCGGACGAAGCTCGACAAGAACGTCGCTCGTGATCTGGAGACGACCGAGCATCTCACTGCTCGGGGGTGGACGGTCCTGCGCTTCTGGGAGCACGAGTCCCCTGCGGATGTGGCCCACCGCATCGCGGCCTCTCTGACGCCCGAGCAACCCGTCAAGCGTGACCCTCCGAACATGCCGAACGTCACCCAGAGCGACGAGGTCAATCATCAATCGTGACTTTGATGCACTTATCAACAACCGCCTCACCCCATAGTGTGTAGGAGTTGTGCAAGTGGGGTGCCGACCCACACCTCGGAGCTGTCTGACGACATCAGAGCTCTACCGTCGGGTCGGCGTGACGAAGGAGAGCGGGGGCGGTCGAGTCCTGTGACCGACGAATTCGATGACATGTATGAGACGTTCAAGGCTATCTTGGACGCCTTTCCCCCGTCGGAGGCCGTCAAGCGCCTAGAGCTGATGGGAGTCCGCGAGGACGTCATCCAGCAGATCCGTGATCGTCACGAGCAGCAGACGATACGCATCAAAGAGCTCGAAGAGCCTCACGCCGTCGTCCTGGGCAACCGGGACACCTGGTACACGGGCCCACAGCCCAAGGACAAGTGCTGGCCGGCCATCGAACAGCTACTGATCAAGGACGGGTGGTCCAAGGACACCGCCATCCGGAACCTCGATGATTCCTCCACCCGCGTCGTCTCACTGTTGAATCACCCGAAGGAAAAAACGTTTTCTACGCGGGGTCTAGTAGTCGGCTACGTCCAGTCCGGCAAGACAACGAACTTCACCTCAGTCATGGCCAAGGCTGCTGACCGCGGCTACAAGCTGTTCATCGTCCTCGCCGGGATTCACAACGGCCTTCGCCGCCAGACACAGGCACGTCTCGTCCAGCAACTCGTGGAACCCAACCCCTCACTGTGGTCCCAACTGACCGATCTGGACAAGGACTTCACCCCTACGGCAAATCCGGCCTCGTACTTCGGAAACAGCAACAAGACACATGTGCTCTGCGTCGTAAAGAAAAACGCGACCGTATTGCGCAAACTCGCCGTGTGGCTCGACAAGGCGGCAGACTACCTGAAGGACTGCCCTGCGCTGATCATCGACGACGAGGCGGACCAAGCCACGGTCGCGACGAAGTCCATCAATCCCTTGATCCTCAGCATGATGAAGAGCCTGCCGCGTTCCGCGTACGTGGGATACACGGCATCGCCCTTCGCGAACCTGTTGATCGACCCGAGCGCAGAAGATCTTTATCCGCGAGACTTCGTCGTCAACCTGCCCAAACCGGCAGGTCACTTCGGCACGGAGGTTCTCTTCGGGCGTTATGCCTTGGACGGAGAGGATCCCGACCAGGTCGACGACGGTCACGACATGATCCGGTCTGTGCCGGACGACGACATCCCGTGCGTGCGCCCCGTGACGAAGGACGACGTCGAGGGCTTTGAGCCCGTCATCACCGACACACTCCGGAGAGCGGTCGAGTACTTCTGGCTCGTCACAGCCGCTCGACGGGTTCGCCGTACCGGCAATCCGCACAACACGATGCTGATCCACACGAGCGTAAACACCGCCGTGCACAACAGTTTCGAGCGTCCTCTGCAGCGCCTGTTGCACCGGACTGCGGAGACCCTGACCGACGCGACCTTCCTCTCCCGATTGCGTGATCTTTGGGACCAGGAGACGGCACGCGTTCCCGCCGAGGACTTCGGCGAGACGAAGGTAGCGTTCGACGACCTCGTGCCTGAACTTCCCGGCGTTCTCCGCAGTTGCCGCATCATCATGGACAACTCCAGTAGCGAGGCTCGTCTCGACTACGAGAACGGTCCCGTCGTCGCAATAGCCGTGGGTGGCAACACCCTCTCGCGCGGGCTCACCCTCGAAGGTCTGTCGGTCAGCTACTTCGTGCGCGCCGTCTCTGCCTACGACACTCTGCTTCAGATGGGGCGATGGTTCGGCTTCCGAAACGGGTATGCCGATCTGCCCCGCATCTGGATGACCGACGAACTGGCGGAGTGGTTCCGTCACCTCGCCACAGTCGAGACCGAGATGCGCCGCGACATCGACATCTACATCACCGAGTCCGAGACGCCTCTGACCTTCGCAGTGCGCCTGCGGACCCATCCTGCCCTTCGTGTGACTGCGGCGGCCAAGATGCGCGATGCGGTCACGGCCGCATCCTCGTATGGGGGCAAGCGAGTTCAAACCCACTACTTCCACACGAACAAGGACTGGCTCGGCGGAAACACGATCGCCGCACGTGATCTTGTCGCAGCGGCCCTCACGACTGCTGTGCGAGTTGAAGGTCGCTCGACCGAGGAACGCTTCGTCATTCGTGGTGTGCCGTACGACGTCGTTACCGATTTTCTGGCGAACTACAAGTTCCACGAGAAGTCGCCCGAGAACGATGCCGACCTCATCAGCGGCTACATCCGGAAGCGGGTTGCAGCCGGCTCGCTGCGCCGATGGAATATTGCAATCGTCGGTAGTTCAGCGGGAGAGCCCTTCGAGTTCGCACCCGGGGTGTCCGTCGGACGTAACCTCCGTAGCCGCGTTGCCACAACCACGCCCACTCCGGACTTCGCCGACATCAAGACGCTCATGAGCCGCCGCGACGCGGCAGTGGACTTGGCCGGAGACACGGCGAAACTCACTGAAAAGGGCATCATCGACGAACGTCGAGTTCAGCTTCCGGACACAGGCCTACTCGTCCTGTATCCGATCGACAAGACCTCCGAGCCCGACCCGGGAAAGACGCGACGCGCCCCCCTGAACGCAGAGGAAGACGTGATCGGCGTCGGACTCGTCTTTCCGGAACCGCCACATGGGGACAGCACCGTCGAAAAGTACATCTCCGCCAAATTGCCCGGCGTGCGATTGGAGGACGAGGACTTCAGCCTCCTCGAGGGTGAGGACGCGTGAAGAGCGACGAGTTCCGGGTGCTCGTGGAAGAGCACTGGTCAGCGCTGGAAGCGGCACCGGCAAGTGGCAAACGTCGACTCCGTGTCTCACAACTTCCTGTGACGACTGAGCAGGGTTGCTTGGTAGCGGCCGTCGATCACGACGGGTACCGTCACGTCCTGCTCCCCATCCCCACGCACCTGAAGTTGCGTTCCACCCTCGACGGTCCCGTCCTCCAATTGCGCAAACGCCCCTTGGAGGACGAGGAGACGTATCAAACATACGCCGATCTTGTCTGTTTGCGCGCTGATCTGAATGACTTGTTCACAGAACTGTGCGCAGACATATTGAGCGCTGTGGAGAGCCTGCCTGCCAATCCGGTCAAGGCCCTCTACCGGGTTCTGGACCGCTGGAAGGCGCTGTTCCAGTCGCAAGGGGCTGTCCTGGGCCCCGAACAACTCGCAGGGCTCTTCGGTGAACTACTCGTACTCGACCGGCTCTTGTACCTGGACTCCAGCGCACACCGGCTGTGGCAGGGGCCCGAAGGTCATCATCACGATTTCTCCGACGGGAACCTGGCCATCGAGGTAAAGACCAGCGCCAGGGGAGACGGGCGAAGGATCCGGGTGCACGGGCTCGACCAACTCGACGCCCCCGAGGGTGGAACCTTGCACCTGACCTGGTTCCGATTGCATCGCACCATGTCAGGCGGTGTCGGCTTTTTGGAACTGATCGAAAAAGCCCTGGGCTCTGCCGACGACGAGATCAGACTTCTCGAGCTACTCGCCCAGGCCGGTTACCGACCCAGCGACGCCGACCGGTACCGCGAAGTACGCTTCGCCATCGGTGAAGAGCGCTGGTACGAAGTGACCCCTGGGTTCCCAGCCTTGACCAACCGATCGCTCCTGGAGGCAGGGGTACCGATTTGCGTTTTGGACGTCGAGTACACCGTGGACCTTTCTGGCGAGGCACCGGCCCCCATGACGGCCGACATGGTGTCGCGAACGGTCAACCGCATGATCCAGGAGTCGGAGTGACGGAACCCCGCTGGTTCTCCCAGCCCTACCCGCCGGAAGGCGCAAGCGCCGCCGAGGGCATTCGCAATCAACTGGGCCGGCCGGAACTCGACCTGCTCACCATCTTGGTGCGCGAGTCGGCCCAGAACAGCTGGGACGCCCGACTCAAGCATTCGCAGGCACCAGTGGACTACCGCATCGACATGTGGACGGTCGGGGCCGCCCACGCTGCCGCCTGGCGAGAGCTTCTTCTCTCAGGAGCGCCCACGAGTGCCGACCACTTTCCGCTGCGCGACACGCTCAAACGGAGCTCAATACGTGTACTCGCAGTGTCCGATCGCGGTACCCGTGGTCTCGGCGGTCCGACGCGCGCCGACAATGCTGTGGGTCCCGACCGTGACTTCGTCGCCTTCATCCGCAACATTGGTGAGCCACGCGACACCGCACTCGGTGGCGGTACATACGGTTTCGGCAAAGGGATCTTCTACCTGCTGTCCCGGCCCGGCACGGTAGTCGTCCACTCCCGCTGCCGAACCCCCCAGGGAACGTACGAGACCCGCCTCATCGGCTGCACACTCTGGAAGAGCTATATCGATGCCGAACGCCGGTACACGGGCAGGCACTGGTGGGGCGACACCTCAGGCAGCGTGGTCGAACCGCTGGTGGGCGACAAGGCGGAAGCCGTGGCTCAACGTCTCGGCCTGAGAGCCTTCGGACCGGACGAGACCGGTACGACGGTTGCCGTGATCGACCCGAACCTGGACGACCTCGAACCAGCCCAAGCAGCGGAGTATCTGGGCGACACCATTGCCTGGCATCTCTGGCCCAAAATGATCTCTACTGCGGGCAACCCACCCGCCATGCGCTTCTCCATGACCTACGACGGTGTTCAGCACCCGGTACCCGACCCGCGTTTCACGCGGCCTCTCAATATGTTCGTCGCAGCGTACGAGGCGATGCTCGGTCCGACCGGCAGCAACCTGGAATGCCTCAAGCCCAAGAAGCACCTCGGCCGGCTCGGCCTGGCGAAGCGCATAATGCCCGCGCTCGAACCGACACGTGCTTCCCTGATGCTCGACATTGATGGCCTGATCCACCATGTCTGTCTGATGCGACCTGCCGAACTGGTCGTCACCTATCACGCGGGGCCGAAACCACCTAGTACCAATCAAGGCTACGCAGGGGTTTTCAGGGCCGCCGAGTCCATGGACGAGGTGTACGCCAAAGCCGAGCCACCCACCCATGACGCATGGAATCCACAGTCGCTCGACAGGCCCGAGAGCACTTATGTGCATACGACATTTCGGCGCATTGGTGAAGCCCTGGAACAACTGCTCTCCTTGAGCGGCACTGCGCGGCCCGGCGTCAGCCAGGTCGCTCTGGGGGCTGCCAGTTCGCTTTTCTCAGGCCTCGTCGGCGGTGCCTGGGGAATCGGTGGCGCCACCGCCTACTCCAAGCCGGGAAGCACTGCCGTTGCCTCATCCAGGCCGGATGAGGCACACGAGGCGACCACGCCCCGGGCAACTGGTCGTCCGAGTACAGATCCACAGGGCATTGGTGGGACAGGCAGCACTGCCGCCTCCCACATCGACGGCATTCCCAGCGAGGGCCAGTCGTTCCTGGAGGCGTCAGTCGACGGCAGCCGCGGTGTTCCACATCGTCGTCCCCGAGTGCAGTATCTCGGTGATCCTTACTACGACGATCGCGGAGACACTTCCGTGCTGGTTCAGGAATTCCGACTGCCCGTCCCAGGACCCCAGCGCCTACGTATCGATCTTGCGATCACACTGCCTGGCACCAGCGGCCGAGAGACCGACCCACCGATCGGTGCGAGCATGCCCGAACTGATCGGATGGGAGGACGAGGCCGGGCGGCTCCACACGTTGGATCCCCAAGTGGTCGAAGGCGGAGACTCCGTGTGGCGGGCCGTTGTACGGCCCGCGCCAGACACCATGACGGAGATCGGCATCAAGGTCGAGGCGGTGAGAACGGCGTGACTCGACGTGTACTTCCCTACCGGGCACCGACCGAGGATGTGGTGGTGTCGGAGCCGTGGCGCTTGATGGTCGAGGACGGCGAGGTTTCTCTGCCCGAGGCATTGCCGGACTGGGACTACCAAATGGATCTGCACCTTCGCAGAGCACTCCGCGTGGACCTCGACCGCGTTCGCCGCCAGACAGGGCTGCCTGAGAGTGCTGCTCTCATGCTCTCGGTTGTCTGGACAGCCACCGGTTCCAACCTCAGCGGTCCCGCGCAACATGTACGCCTGTCCGAATCCGGCACAAGGACAGTGGAATTCGATGTCCGACTTCGCGGTGCCGACCTAGGTGGCTTGCTGCTCCTGGACACCGCACTCGTGCTGGCAGAGCGCATGGCCGATGCCCGGCCGTCGGCGCCGCGACGAGCGGGATCCGTTCTGTGGAGCGACCGTGAGACTCTGCGTCTCCAGGGCGACGCGCCACAATTCCCCATGGCGGTCATCGACTTCGCACGAACCTCGTTTCCCGACAATGCCGCCTGGCATCTGCAGATCAGCGGAGGCTTGGAGAGTGCGACCATGGGCGCACTCCTGCTGCTCGTCAACGAGCAAAACACGGTCACCGCCACAGCATTTCAAAACGCAGCCAGACCGCGCCCCGTGGACCGTATCGTCCTATCGGCCGTGTACGCGGACGCAGCCCGAATCATGGTCGAACACGCGCTGACCCAGGACGATTTCGCGGAAGACGCCGACTTCCCCGACGGCTCACTGGGCTCCACACTGTTGAGCCTCTTCGATCAGCTGTTTCCCGACCAGTCGATCACTGACATACGTCTCCGCCACCGGCAGTCGCCCGCGCTGTTCTCGTCGGATCTGCAGGCAGCCGTCAAGATCTTCGAGGTGTCATGACGAGTTTTCTCTACCCTCGACTCCTCGCCGAACAGGCAAGACCGCTGTTCGACCAGTACCGGGACCTCACGCCGGCAGAGCTGTCCCCGCAAGTGGCATTCACTCACGACTCGGCGGTATACGTGGCGACAGGCGGCGACCGAGTCAACGCTGATCAGCTTCGCGAACTGCGGGAAGGTGTGCTCGAACTCGCGAAGCAAGCCGGCTTCCCCGACGATTCCGACCGAGCGCGCAACGCAGAATTCGATCTTCGCCTGGCCGCCCTTTTGCACGCCGAAATGGGAATGGTGCCCGCCGAAGCGGCGGCCCGCGACGTCTGGGCCTTCCTCGCTCTCGTCGTACTTCCCGATATCGCGTTCTGGCGCTATCCCCAACCGCCAAGGGACCGAGTCCTCGGCACCGACCTCACCAGGCACGTCTTCGGTCGACTCTGGTGGCGAGCACAACTTGTTCGCGCACCCGAGGAGCCAGAGCCGTACAGCGCCCTCCGGATTCTCGGCGAGGCAGCCTTCGATCAGATCTACGCACGACGTGCCGCGCTGGGCGGAAGCCCTCACTTGGTCAGAGCGATCCTGCGAGTCTGGGCAGAACTCGATCTGACCGGGCTGAACGAACGCGAGACGCTCCGTGACTTCCTCAAACGCCTGCTACGACTCGCTCCATTCGTACTCTTTGACGGAGTTGAAGAGCAAGCTCTGGACAGTGAGTTGCGGGCAGTGGCGCAGGAGTCTGTGAACGCTCAGCGCCCCGAGCCCTCTACGGATGCAGCACACACAGTTTCGGAACCGGCGGCTTCGGACAACCGCGCCATGACAACCCCGCTCTCGAGGTCGCTCGATTTCGAACCGTCGCCCGTGGTCGTACCGCGTCAGATCTCGCCGAAAGACCTGCGACTAACCTCCCTGGAGATTTGCGCAGGGGCAGGTGGACAGGCACTCGGCCTTGAACGTGCCGGATTCGATCCCCTACTGCTCATCGACAGTAAAGCCGATGCTTGTTTCTCCATCGACCTCAATCGACCTGCTTGGGACGTCGTATGCATGGACATCGTCCAATTCAACACCGGCATGCGCCCTGACGTGATCGAGGTCGACCTCATCAGCGGCGGACTGCCTCGTGTGAAGTCATCAGCGACCGTCGGACGGACGGAGGACACCGAAGAACGACGAGTCCTGCGGGCCGCCATCAACCTTATCCGCGAAATTCGCCCCAAAGCCATTCTCTTCGAGAATGTTCCTGACCTGGTCGACGGCCCAGAATTTGCCGCCGATCGCGCCTGGATAGATCACGAGCTACAAAGCAATGGTTTCCGTACCAGCTGGAAGATCCTCAACGCAGCAGACTTCGGAGTCCCACAGAACCGAAAGAGTGGCTTTCTGGTCGCTCTTCGAGATCCATACTTCAGGCATTTCTCGTGGCCGCAACCGAGCGAGAATCCGCCCCCCACTGTGGGTCAGGTACTCGGCCGCTCCATGTCTGCCGGCGGATGGCCCGGCTCCGAAAGCTGGATCAAGAACGCGGACCGCATCGCGCCGGCGCTCGTCGGTGGCTCGGAGCGCAGAGGCGGAGCCGACCTCGGCCCGACAGGCAGCAAGAAGGCCTGGGCCGCACTCGGAGTCAACGGAAACAGCCTTGGGGACGGGCCACCGGGCCCCGACTTCTCTCCGGACGAGTTGCCCAAGCTGACAGTGGAACAGGCAGCGGCGATTCAGGCCTTCCCAGACGACTGGAAGTTCTTCGGCGGCAAGACCTCCAGGTATCGTCAAGTTGGTCACGCGATGCCGCCTCCGTTGGCCGCAGCCGTCGGCCGCGCCCTCGCAACCGCGCTACGAAGCTAAGATCGCCCTATGTTCACGCCCCGTTCCGACACCCCCGAACCCATCACAGTCGTCGACCTGTTCAGCGGCTGCGGGGGTTTCACCCAGGGGTTCCACGAGTTCCGGCCCGCAGGGAAGCAGGATGGTGGCCCGGCCTTCCACAGCATCGCTGCCGTCGAACACAACCGCGCTGCAGCAGCCACGTACGCTGTGAACTTTGGGCGTCTTCGCCGAGACAAGCGGATGCCTGCAGCTCGTGTCCACGTCGGAGACATCGAGGAGTGGGAGCCGACCCCGGAAGCGCTCCACGCGGATGTCGTCGTCGGCGGTCCGCCGTGCCAGGGCTTCTCAGCCTTGAACCGCGCCAAAAAGGGCACGGAACGCAACCGCCTATGGGAGGAATACGTCCGCATCGTTGCGGAAATTCGCCCCAAAGTGTTCGTTATCGAGAACGTGGACCGCTTCCTGAAGTCGGACGAGTTCCGCAGCCTCCTCAACGAAGTACAGGAGGGAGGCAAGCTCGCAGACTACCGGCTCGTCGACCCTCCGGGCCACGAGCCCACGGACTCCGAAGAGTCGAAGACTAAGCGATATCTCCTCAATTCTGCTGACTACGGGGCGGCGCAGGCTCGGCGCAGGGCCATCGTCATCGGGATCCGGCGTGACGCCGAAAACGGCCGCAGAATGACCTATCCCTTGAGATCACACTTCCGCCGCCCGAAGGGATTTGCTACATCAAGCCGGCCGATCGAAAGCGTCGATGCAGCAATCTCCTACTGGGAAGCCGTCGACGACATCTTCCGGGAATCCTCCAAGAGGAACCTGGGAGATCTCCCCGCTATTGAAAGGCGGGTCCCCGAACTGAAGGCCGAACTCCCTGGAATATTCAGCACCGAGGATCTTCACTTCGGCCGCAACCCGGAACCACTCTCTCTTGCTCGGTATAACCGTATCCCGGCCGGCGGGAACCGGAAGAACCTCAGCGGCTGGTGGTACACCCAGGACGAATCCGGCGAGTTCGCCTACTTCAATACACCAAATCCGCCCGGCGTGAGGACGGGTGTCGAATACCTCTCAACAATCAGTTGGGACAACCACAACTCAGGAACCGGCGACGTCATGGGCAGGCTGCGCCTCGGCGAACCGTCGGTGACCATCCGTACAGAATTCTTCAAGCCCGAAAAGGGAAGATATCTCCACCCCTGGGAGAATCGGCCCATCACTCACTTCGAGGCCGCCCTTATCCAAGGATTTCCTATGGATTTCCGATGGTGCGGCACAAAGACCGAGATTGCAACACAGATCGGCAATGCTGTGCCCATCCCTCTCGGTAAAGCCATCGCAGGTGCGATTCATTCCTTTTTGCGTGATTGATCGACAATCCTTTACAACGCGACCGCGTGGGCCATCGGGAGCCGGTGACAGAATTCTCCGACTCCCGCTCTCCAAAGTGATCACTGTGGTGCAACTCGACTCTACCTACCGGGAGTTGGCCCTATCGCCCTGTTGTAGGGCTGCCGTGATGAACTCTCGATACAGCGCTCGATACCCTGGCACTCATGATTCGCGCAGTCGTCTTCGACGTAGGTGAGTGCCTGGTGGACGAGACCAGGGAGTACGGGACCTGGGCCGACTGGCTCGGCGTGCCGCGGCACACCTTCCACGCCATGTTCGGCGCTGTGATCGCGCAAGGGCGTGACTACCGGGAGGTCTTCCAGGAGTTTCAGCCCGGGTTCGACCTCTACCAGGAGCGGGAGAAGCGGGCAGCCGCGGGGCAGCCGGAGTTCTTCGGGGAGAAGGACCTCTATGCGGACGTCAGGCCCGCGCTTGCCGGGCTTCGCGAGAACGGGCTCTGGCTCGGGATCGCCGGGAACCAGACCGTCCGGGCGGGGCGGATCCTGCGGGAGCTGTTCTCCGACGACGTCGATCTGATCGGTACGTCGGACGACTGGGGAGCCAGTAAGCCCGACCCGGAGTTCTTCAAGCGGGTCGCCGACGCCGTGCCTTTCGATGTCGGCGAAATCCTTTACGTCGGGGATCGCTGCGACAACGACATCCGCCCGGCCCGGCAAGCCGGCATGCTGACCGCCCTCGTACACCGCGGGCCCTGGGCCACCATCCAGTGGAACGGCCGCGAGGCTGAGGAGCTGCCGACCTTCCGGGTCGAGTCGCTGCTCGAACTGCCGCAAGTAATTCGCAGGTTCAACGGCCCAGCGCGCTGAGGGTCGTCGACCAGTCGTACAGACGGTCGTCGAGGTCCCGTACGCAGCGTTCGGCCTGGTGGGGTGCGAGGGCTCGGCGTACCTCGCGCACCCGGTCCATGCCCGTCGCGTACCAGGTGACCGCCAGCTGGTCGAGGGCCTTGCCCGCGTACTCGCACGCCTGCCCCGGGTTCCCCGCGGCCGCCTCCACCGCGGCCAGGTCTCCGTACACCACCGAGCGTTGTTTGTCCTCGGCCGGTGTCATCGCGGCCAGCGCCCGCAACAGGCTCTCTCGGGCCTGCGGGAGATGTCCCGCGGTCATCTGCGTGTTGCCCCGGAAGGCCGCCAAGCGGGCCGGGGAGAACCAGTCCAGCCATTCGGGCGAGGGGTGCTCGTTGCCCGCTGCCAAGAGGTCCTCGGCGTGCCCTAGGAGATGCAGCGCGGTACGGCTGCTGCCCGACCGCGTCTCGCATTCGGCCTCCACGGCGTCGAGCCAGGCCAGGAACTCGGCGGAGGCCGGAGCACGCCGTGCGTAGGTGCGCGCGGCGGTCATGCGCTCGAGCGCACCCTCACGGTCCGCCACCCACCCGGGGACGAACGCCATGTGCGCGAGGATCGCCGAGCCGAGCAGCACGTCGTCCGCCTCGCCCGCCGCCTGTAGGGCCAGCAGGAAGGTGTCGTTGGCCGTGGTCGGCTCACGCAGGTCGAAGAACTCGATACGGCCCGCCAGGAGGTAGGTCTCCGCCATCGCGGCCGCGACCTCATGACGCATGAGGTCCGTCGTCTCCGGCAACAGGGCGCAGCCCAGGGTCGCGTGCGCGACGACCGCCGGGTGCAGTTCCGCCGGCGCGACCGACCAGTAGAGCCGACGGTGCGAGCGGGTCACTGCCATGAAGTCCGCGCCCACAGTGGAGGGTTGCGGCATCGCAGCGACCTTGCGGGGCAGCGTTGGCCGGCGACCGGGCAGCGTCGAGTGGTCGGTGGTCGCGGTGCGCCGTGTGTGCTGCGGGCGCTGTGGCCCGTCGGAACCCCACGGGGGTGTGAATCCCAGTGCCTCCATGCTCTGTCCGAGCAGCTGCACGAGTACGCGTTGACAGTCCGGCTGCGGCCAGGGCGGGGTGTCCGACTCCCAGCGGCGGACCTGTCGTACGCCGATCGACAATCCGCGGACACCCATGTCCTTGGCATGCTGGGTGAGTGCGTCCGCCAAGTGCTGCTGGGAGTTGAACCCCGCGGCTACGCGGGCGGCCTTGAGTCGGACGTTGCCGGTGGGCCTGGGCACTGGTGCACCTCCTGCTTCGGCTACTCCGACTCTCCCACACAGAGTCCTGTTTCAGACATGCGGTCCCTCTGAAGACTTCATCGAAGCCCTTGTCGAGTCCTTTCAGTGACCGCTCCAAGTCCTCGTATCACCCGCTCGGTTACTGGACGCTTTGTGTCCTCCCCGGAACAGGAGACAGGTTGTGGACACCCAAGAGGCTCTGGACAGAGCAATCGCCGAATGGCTCGCGCGAGCCCATCCGACGCCTGCGCAGGCCTGGCGCGAGTGGATCGTCCAGGGCGTCGCACTACTACCGCTCGGTGATCGGTTCGCAGCGGTGCGCATGGCCTCGGAAGAGGTGCACGCCGCCGTGGATTCGAGCGACCCGGACGATGTCGCCGCCTGCCTCGGTCTCCTACTGGGAGGCTCGATCATCTACGACCGCCGGTTCGCGGGCGGTACGTACTACGCCCTGATCCAAGGACACGCCGGTCTGGTCTGGGCGTACGGCGACGTCGCGACGTGCCTGGGACACGGCTCCTATCTCGGCGTGCCACGGCTCGACCGGCAGCAGGGGCCGGGCACGTACTGGCTTGTCCCCCCGCGCTACGAGGGTGACCTGTGTACCCCGAGTTCGATCACGACGCTGGTGAGGAGGGGGCGGGCACGATTGGTCGCCCTCCCAGAGGCCTGATGCTCCCTCTCCCCTCCCCCGCGAGGAATCTCGACAGGAATGTGAGAAGCGAAATGACGACTGTCGCCGTTCAAGCGCCTTGGGCCATGCGGTTGGTGACCGATCGGCTGCCGGTCGGGCCGCCGCCGTACGTCTCCGTCGTGCTCGATGCCGCCTCGCAGACCGCCGAGTACCGGGACTCCTCCGGTCGGGTGGTCGAGATGGGGAAGCACGGGACGTCGAAGACGGCCGGTACGGCGTCCGTCTCCGGTGGCGGGGACGGACAGCAGCCCCAGCCGCAGACGCAGGACGACAACACGACCGACTACGAATCGGACTGAGCGGTGAAGTCCACCGTTCTGGTACTCACCGCGTTGGAGGACGTCACCGCGGACCGGGTCGTCGAGGCCCTGAACGAGCGCGGGGCGAACGTCGTGCGTGCCGATCCGGGCGACGTCGGGCCGACGCTCGGCTTCGGGTTCCGGCTCGGAGGGGGCGGCTCGGTGTGGAGCGGACGGCTGCGCACCGCCAGCAGGGAGGTGGATGTGGAGACCGTGAACGCCGTCTACTGCCGCCGCCCATCGCCGTATGCCGCTCGCTTCGGCCATCTGCCGCGGCAGGCACGGGAGTTCGCTGTCGCCGAGGCACGCCATGGGCTCGGAGGCGTGCTTCACGGCCTGCGCGGTGCGTTGTACGTCAACCACCCGGCCGCCGTGGCCCGCGCCGACTTCAAGCCCGCCCAGTTGCAGCGGTTCGTGGCGCTCGGCCTGCGAGTTCCGGCGACTCTGATCACCAATGAGGTGGAGCAGGCGCGAAGGTTCGCGGCCGAGCACGGTCGTGTCGTCTACAAGTCGTTCCGCGGGTTGCCTAAAGGGGAGGACGGGTGCGCCGGAGCGATCTGGGCGCAGCGGATCGAGGCCGATGCGCTGGACGACTCCGTCTCGGTGACCGCGCATCTCTTCCAGGCCGAGATCCCGAAGAGCGGGGACGCTCGGGTCACCGTGGTCGGGCGCCGGGTCTTCGCCCAGCGGATCGCGACGCCGGACGGTGCGCTGGATTGGCGGCGCGGTGACTGGGACCGTCTCGTCCATACTCCCGTCGTCGTTCCGGAACCCGTGCGGACCGCTCTGTATGCCTACTTGGCCTCGTTCGGGCTGGTCTTCGGCTGCTTCGACTTCGCCCTCACCGGCGAGGGAACCGCTCCGGAGGACTGGTGGGCGATCGAGTGCAACCCGAACGGGCAGTGGGGGTGGCTTCCGGACGCGCCGGCCATCGCCGCCGCCTTCGCCGACATCCTGAGCAAGGAGGAAGCAGGAGACCGTGACGATGGGGAGTGACCTTGAGGGCAGCGCCGTTCAACTGCGGCGACGGCTGGCGGAGCGGCTCGCGCGGGACGGGGCGGTTGACGATCACCGGTGGCTGGCCGCGGTCGAAGAGGTGCCCCGACATCGATTCGTGCCGGGCTTCTTCCTCTCCGCCGGGGAGCCCGACGCGCAGGGGCTCACTGTGTGGGAACCCGTCACCGCGGAACTGGATCGCGGGAGGTGGCTGGCCGCCGCCTATTCCGACACCACGCTGATCACCCAGTTCGACGACCAGGAGCCGGACTGGTCCGCACCCGGGGTGCGGCACGGTGGGGCGCCGACCTCGTCGTCGACCCTGCCGTCACTGGTGCTGCGGATGTGGGCCGACGCCGAGGTGAGTGAGGGGCACACGGTGCTTGAGATCGGCACCGGCAGCGGTTATTCGACCGCGTTGGCGTGCGAGCGCCTGGGATCTGCGGACGTCACGAGCATCGACGTCGATCCGCACCGGTTGGCGGTGGCGGCGGACGCGCTGTACGGGTCCGGTTACACGCCGACCCTGGCCGTGGCGGACGGGCGGTACGGCTACTGGCCCGAGGCCCGCTTCGACCGGATCGTGGCCGCGTGCTCGTTCCGTACCGTGCCGGACTCACTCGTCGCGCAGACTCGACCGGGCGGGAGGATCCTGCTCACACTGTCGGGCTGGTTGTACGGCTACGCACGCGTCCTCCTCACCGTCGCCGAGGACGGTACGGCGGTGGGGCCCCTGCTCCCGGGAACCGTCTCCTTCATGTCCGTGCGGGCCCATGCGGCTCCGGCCTTCGGGAATCCCGCGCACTGGGCTGCGGGACTGCCGGAGAAGGGCAGGGCGGCGCGGTACGGGCCCGAGCGGATCTCTGCCGCCGATCCGGAGGCGTTTCATCTGCGCTTTCTCGCCCAATGCGCGGTGCCGAACGCCCAGATGACCACTGTGGGGCAGGTCGTGCACCTGATCGATGTCGTCCGTGGCTCCGCCGCTTCACTCACACCGCGTGAGGAGGGATGGGAAGTACGGGAGGCCGGACCGGTGAGGTTGTGGGAGCGCGTGGAGGAGGTCGTAGCCGCTTTCGACTCCGCCGGTCGACCCGGGGCCGAGCAGTTCAGCCTCCGGGTTTGTGGTGATGAGCGGCTACTGGAGCATTCGCGGATGCCGCGGCTTGAATTGCCCCGGCGTTGAGCCACTTTTCGGGTGCGGCCCCGTACGAAGGCCGCCACATACTCATCGGCGTCAGAAGGTGCCCCGGGCAGCCCGCTTCTTTCTCAGTGTCACGATTCATGAGATGGCTCTTGTGTGGGCTGCATAGGGCCGTTGCCGGGGTTTGGCAGTTCACCGGGGCGGCACGGTCGCCTGGGCGAGTTCCGACCAGCGGGTCAGCTCCCCGTGATGTGAGCCGGTCATCGTCGCGGCGGTGACGGTGACAGCCGTTTCCGGATCCGCCGGGTGGCTTCCTCGGGTCAGGAGGGTGAGAGGCCAGTGAGGTTCGTGGGACCACGCGCCGTCGAAGGGGCGCCAGTCCCATGGTGTGTCGAAGCGCCACGCACGACCCGCCGCGTCGGCCACCTCGTCGCCCGCTGTCAGGAAGGCGTACGGGCGGAAGACCAGGTCGAAGGTGATCGGGATGTCGTCGTCCGGGTCGAACTCCTCCCCCTGTTCCTCCCGTTCGGGGTCGTGGGAGTGACCGGCACGGAGGAGCACGACGTGGCGTCGTGGGCGAGGCAGGCGACCGGTCTCCAAGGGTGGGTCGAAGCGGTCGACGGCGATCACGTGGACGAGAGTGGGAGGAATGCCGACTCGGCAGGTGGTGCCGGGCTCCAGGATGTCCAGCGGTGGAGTGGTGCGGAAGAGACCGGTCTGTCCTTCGTACGACGTCGGGTCATGGGGCAGCGCCACCTGACCGTTCCAGTGGATCCAGTCGGAGTCCGGGTCGACCGCCCACCAGGGCCATTCGATGGAGACGTGGTGGGGAGACTTGTCGGTGACTCGTGCAGGGGTGTCGGGGCAGGAGACTCTGACTATGTCTCCCACCCGGAGATCCGGATCCAGGCGCACTGTTCGCCTCCCTTGCCGACGCCATCTTCCGGGATCGTAGAGGGGCCCGAGGGAACGCTCCTCACGTGGCCCGCAGCTCTCGGCCGGCGAAGGTGAGCCACCGCTTCAGTCGTCGGCTCGCGGCGGCCGGCAGGTGGGGCGGGGCGCACGGGGCCGTCGACTTCAGGCCACCCCTACGCCCGCGCCGTGTCCCGGTGGAGGAAGGTGAGCAGGAAGGAGGTCACCTCGTCGGGGAACTGGTCGTGGGGGTAGTGGCCGGCGCCCTCGATCAGTTCCAGGTGGCCGAGGCCGGGCTGTAGGGTCTCGATGATCGCCGTGCCTTCGGCGTGCGGGTCGGTCCAGTCGGGGTCGAGGGTGCCCATCACGACCAGGACCGGGCAGCGGACGGAGCCGAGTTGGGCGCCTGCGTCCGCCGGGGTGGTGCGGCCCATGCGCTGCATCGCCTTCATCCGGCCCGGCTCGTGCAGCAGCGCGTCGATGCGGCCGAGCCGCTCGGTCCAGTCGGCCGGCTTCACGCCGGGGTAGGCCACGTCGAGGTACGAGCGCCACAGCCGCGCGCTGCCGAACACGCCCGCGCCCAGCAGCCGCAGCATGCCCTGCCGGAAACGCCGGACCCGCAGGTCGCCGAGGCGGAGCGACTGCTTGCGGGTGAACGGCGCCAGCTCGACGACCGCGGTGACCAGTGAGGGCTCCCGCGCCGCCGCGATCGTGGCGGCGCCGCCCGAGATCGAGTGGCCGACGAGCACGGCGGGACCGCCCAGGTGGCGGATGACGGCGAGCAGGTCGCCGGCGATGGCGGTGCGGCTCCAGTCCGGCCAGTCGACGCTCGACTCGCCGCAGCCGCGCAGGTCGACCGCGGCGACCCGGTGGCCCGCGGCCACCAGTCGGGGTATCACCGCGCGGTACGCGGCCCGGCTGTCGCCCATGCCGTGTGCGAGAACGACCAGCGGGCCGGACCCCGCCACCTCGTATGCGATCGTGCCGCCCTCGACGGCCAGGTACTCGGTCATGACGCCCCTCGGATCTCGGATACGACCAACTGGCTAACGTTGTTAGCTAGAAGCTAACGGCGTTAGCCTCGCTTGTCAACGGCGACGCAAGGGGCAGGGGTCCGAGGGATCTCCTGGCGGGCGCGAAATCAACGGTGGCGTGAGTGTCCCGCCAAAGGGCGGTTGCGGTGGGCTGCGGTGCGCATGGCACCGGCTGTTGTTCAAGTCGCCTTTGTCCGAGTCGGGTTGACGTGTCTTCACCGTCGGCGGGATCATCCACTTTCGGATGCCGGCGGACGCGGCCCGTATCGGGCGCGGGCGTTGCCCGTGCCGGGCGCGGGCGTTGTGCGTGTCGGTCCGGTCGGTGAACCGATGTCCCGTCGTACGCATCCTTCAATGCGTCATTCGATCCTCCGAAGTCCGGGGACCTTTTCATGAGAACAAGCAATCCCAGACGCGCAGGCGCGTCGAAGCGGCGTCGCGCGGCCCTGTTGACCGCGGTCGCCGCGCTCACGGTCGGCGGCGGGGCGGCCCTGCCGGTGCCGGCGCTCGCCGCCGGGGGCGCCGGTGGCGCCGGGGGTGAAGTGAGCGGTCTACAGGCGGACTTCACGGCCGCCGCCGACGCCTACCACGTCCCGCGTCAGGTGCTGCTGGCGCTGGCCTACCAGGAGTCGGCCTGGGACACGCACGCCGGGCAGTACAGCACCGACGGCGGCTACGGGCCGATGCACCTGACGGACGTCACCCCCGCGATGATGGCCGGCGGTGACGCGGGCGCGGCGGGCCGCCGGGACCTGAAGCAGCTGGCCGCCGCCCCGGCCCTGCACACCCTCCAGGCCGCCGCGAAGCTGACCGGGCTGTCGGCCGGGCAGTTGCGGGAGGACCCGTCGGCCAACATCCGGGGCGGCGCGGCGCTGCTCGCCTCGTACCAGCGGGCCGCCACCGGGTCCGTGTCCGCGGATCCCGGCAACTGGTACGCGGCCGTGGCCCGTTACAGCCAGGCGGGCGACAAGCAAGGCGCGTCCGCCTTCGCCGGGCGGGTGTTCGCCACCATCAAGAAGGGCGCCGGCCGCACCACGGCCGACGGCGCGCGCGTGAAGCTGGCGGCCGACAGCGATGTCACCCCGGACACCGGCCAGTTGGCCCTGCTGGACCTGAAGTCCGCGGCGACCACGGACACCGAGTGCCCCGCCACCGTCGCGTGCACCTTCGTCCCGGCGGCGCCGTCGAACGGGCAGGTCTCCAACCGCCCCGCCAACGGCATCCGGATCGACAGCATCGTCATCCACGACACCGAGACGTCGTACGACACCGCCGTCAGTCTCTTCCAGCAGGCGGGCGGCTCCGCCGCGCACTACGTCATGCGGTCCTCCGACGGCGCGGTGACCCAGATGGTGCCCACGAAGGACCTCGCCTTCCACGCGGGCAACTACTCCACCAACATGCACTCCATCGGCATCGAGCACGAGGGCTACGCCGCGCACGGTGCCACCTGGTACACGGAGGCGCAGTACGAGGCCACGGCCGACCTGGTCGCGTACCTCGCCACGCGCTTCGACATACCGCTGGACCGGCAGCACATCATCGGCCACGACAACGTCGCCGGGCCGAAGTCGTCCCTGGTCTCCGGCATGCACTGGGACCCGGGCCCGTCCTGGGACTGGAACCACCTGATGAGCCTGCTCGGTGTGCGCACCGGGCGGCACGGCGTCGGCCCCGTCGGCTCGGTCGTCACCATCGCCCCTCGGTTCGACGAGAACGTGCAGACGGTGCAGATCTGCCCCTCCGACGACCCGACGGGCGCCACCACCGCGTGCACCGAGACGCGGCAGCCGTCCGACTTCGTCTACCTGCGCACCGGGCCGAGCGACACCGCGCCCCTCTTCGGGGACCAGGCGCTGCACCCCGGCGCGGCCGGTACCGACCGGATCAACGACTGGGGCAGCACGGCGGCGGCCGGCCAGCAGTTCGTGGTCGCCGATCAGGACGGGGACTGGACCGCCGTCTGGTACAGCGGCTCGAAGGTGTGGTTCTTCAACCCGCACGGCTGCAACACCGCGCCCGCGCACGGGGTGAAGGTGATCACGGCGGCCGGTGACTCCCCGGTGGCGGTGTACGGCTCCAGCTACCCGGACGCCGCCGAGTACCCGGCGGGCCTGTCGCCGTCGACGCAGGCGCCGCTCAGCATGTACACCGTCCCGGCCGGCCAGGCCTACGTGGCCACCGTGGCGCCGTCCCTCACGGACGACTTCTTCCCGTCCAGCGGGACGGTCGTCACCGGCGCGAAGGCGATGTACACCATCCAGTACAACCACCGGGTGGGCCTCGTGTACGCCTCGGACGTCACAGCCACGGACGGCTGACGGCCCCACCACGCCCACACCCACGCTCACACCCACACCCACGCTCACACCCACACCCACGCTCACACCCACAGCGGCGGCCGGGCGGCCGGCCGCCGTCACGGGACGGTCGTCCCAGGGCCGCCGTCACAGGGTCGTCGTCACAGAACCGCAGTCACAGGTCCGTCGTCACAGAACCGCAGTCACAGGGCCGTCGCCGCCCGGACGAGTCCCGCGACGGCCCTCGACCGGCTGTGCGGCGGCCAGGCGATGACGGTCGTGACCGGCGGCGCGTCCAGGACGGGTACGGCGACCACGTCGTCGCGGAGCTGGGCCCGGCTGGACTCCGGTGCGATCCAGCAGGCGCGGCCCAGCGCGATCAGCTGGTACAGCTGTGCGTGGTCGTGGGCCCGGGGGCCGGGGCCGTCCGGGTATGTGCCGTCGGGGCCCGGCCAGCGCGGCAGCGGAAGGTCGGGCAGGCCGGTGACCTCGGCCGTGCGGACGTGGGTCCGGGTGGTCAGGGGGTGCCCGGCGGGCAGCAGCACCACCTGGTTCTCGGTACGGAGTTCCTCGGTGTCGAGGCCTGCCGTGGAGTCGAACGGCAGGTGCAGCAGCGCCACGTCGGCTCGGCCGTCGCGCAGCATGTGTTCCTGTTCGCCGATGCCGCACAGCAGGAGGTCGACGGTGACCGCGTCGGGTTCGGCGGCGTAGGCGTCGAGGAGTTTCGCCAGGAGTTCGCCGGACGCGCCGGCCTTCGTGGCGAGGACCACGCCGGGTTCGCCGGTCGCGGCGAGAGCGGCGCGCCGGGTGCGGCGCTCGGCTGCCGCCACGGCGCCCAGGGCGGCGCGGGCCTCGCGCAGGAGCACCGAACCTGCGTCGGTCAGGGTGACCGTGCGGCTGGTGCGGTCGAGGAGGGTCGCTCCGAGGCGCCGTTCCAGCAGGCCGATCGCCCGGGACAGCGGGGGCTGGGCGATCCCGAGCCGCTCGGCTGCCCTGCCGAAGTGCAGCTCCTCGGCGACGGCCACGAAATAGCGCAGCTCACGCGTCTCCACCCGGTCATGCTACTGCGGCCGGCCGGGATCGATACCCGGCGGGTATCGCCGCCCACCCGATCGGTGTTGGCCGGGCCGGGCCCGCCGCGGCCAGGATCGACGGCATGAGCGAACACAGCAATGAGCACAGCAACGAGCACAGCAACGACAGCAACGACAGCAACGACAGCAACGACACCAACGAGCAGCGCAACCGGCAGAGCAACGGCCAGAACAACGAACAGCGCGACGAACAGCGCAACGGGCAGACCAGCGAGCAGACCAGCGAGCAGCAGAACGAACAAGCGGACGCGCGGCGGAACGCGTCGACGATCGCGCTGGTGACCGGCGCGAACAAGGGCATCGGGTACGAGATCGCGGCGGGGCTCGGCGCCCTCGGCTGGCAGGTCGGGGTCGGCGCCCGGAACGAGGAGGCGCGCGAGGGTGCCGTGGCGAAGCTGCGGGCGGCCGGCGTGGACGCGTTCGGCGTACCGCTGGACGTGACCGACGACGCGAGCGTGGCCGCCGCCGCCGCGCTGGTCGAGGAGCGCGCCGGCCGGCTCGACGTGCTGGTGAACAACGCCGGGATCACCGGCGGCATGCGGCAGCTGCCCACCAGCGTCGACGTCACGGCGGTGCGGGCGGCCGTGGAGACCAACGTCATCGGGGTCATCCGGGTCACCAACGCGATGCTGCCGCTGCTGCGCCGCTCGGCCTCGCCGCGGATCGTGAACATGTCCAGCAGCGTCGGTTCACTGACCCGGCAGTCCACGCCCGGCGCCGAGGTGGGCCCGATCGCCGTGGCCTACGCGCCGTCGAAGACCTTCCTGAACGCCGTCACCGTCCAGTACGCCAAGGAACTGAGCGACACGAACATCCTGGTCAACGCCGGCTGCCCCGGTTACTGCGCGACCGACCTCAACGGTTTCCGCGGCGTGCGCACCCCGGAGCAGGGCGCGGCGATCGCGATCCGGCTCGCGACCCTGCCCGACTCCGGCCCGACCGGCGGCTTCTTCGACGACGAAGGGGTGGTCCCCTGGTGACCCGGAGGCGAGCGGGCAACGCGCGAACTCCGTGGTGCCCACGCCGCCCACGTGGTTAGGGTCGGCCTCATGAGTCTCGTGAATCCGATGGACGGGGTCGTGGTCGCTGTCAGCCGTCATGACGTCTACTCCTTCACGAAGCCGAACCGGGAGAGCATCACGCTGCTCGCCGGGCTCGGGGTGGAAGGGGATGTGCACGCGGGGGTGACCGTGCGGCACCGGTCCCGGGTGGCGCAGGATCCGACCCAGCCGAACCTGCGGCAGGTGCACCTCATCCACGAGGAGTTGTTCGAGGAGGTGCGGAGCGCCGGGTTCCGGGTGACGGCCGGGGAGCTCGGGGAGAACATCACCACCCGTGGCATCGAGCTGCTGGGACTGCCGGCCGGGACGCTGCTGCGGATCGGGGCGGAGGCCGTCGTCGAGGTGACCGGGCTGCGCAATCCGTGCCGGCAGATCGACGGCTTCCAGGCGGGGTTGCTGAAGCAGGTCGTCGGGCGGGACGAGGCCGGGCGGGTGGTCCGCAAGGCCGGGGTGATGAGTGTGGTGAAGGTGGGGGGTGTGGTGCGTCCGGAGGACGCGATCCGGGTGGAGCTGCCCGCCGGGGACCACCGCCCGCTGGAACGGGTCTGAGGGGCCGAGGGGTGGGGCCGAGGGGTTCGGGCCATGTGCCTCCTCTGAGATTTCTTTGCGTTCCCTGAAACATTTCCCCCGGCCCACCGCATCAATGAGGTGACACAGCAGAACGCCGGCGACGGCACGCCACCGGAGACGGCACGGGCGCCGGGGACCGGACGGGGACGGGAGAGCTCGCGGATGGGGCACACGGCGGTGGAGGGCTACGTCGAGTTCGCCGCGGCGCGGGCCGGGCATCTGTACCGGTCCGCCTGTCTGCTCACCGCCGGGGACACCCACCTCGCCGAGGACCTGGTGCAGGAGGCCCTCGGGCAGATCTACGTCCGCTGGGGGCGCGTGTCCCGCGTCGGGAACCCCGCCGGGTACGCGCAGACCGTCCTGACCCGGACCTTCCTCGCCCACCGGCGGCGGTTCAGCAGCCGGGAACGGGCGCGGGACTCGTTCCCCGACGTGGTGGCCGCCGGCGCCGATCCGTCCCTGCGGCTGACCCTTCTGGACGCGCTCGCCCGGCTGCCCGCCAAGGACCGGGCCGTGGTCGTCCTGCGGTACTGGGAGGACCGGTCGATACAGGAGACCGCGGACGTGCTCAACGTGAGTTCGGCCGCCGTCCGGACCCGGTGCGTGCGAGCCCTGGCACGGCTGCGCGAGCTGCTGGGCGAGGACCTCGCCGAGTACGCCCGTTCCTGACCTCAACCTTGTGGAAGCGGTGGTTCGTCATGCCCGTCGAGCAGCGGCACAGCGACAGCGATCCCTTCGAACGTGAGCTCTCCGCCGCCCTGCGTCACACCGGCGGCGGTTTCGACACCGACCGGGCCGCGCTCGCCGACGCCGGCACGGCCCGGGGGCGGCGGCTGCGGCGGCGCCGGCGAGCCGCCGTGCTGGGCGGCGCGGCGGGGGTGGCGCTGGTCGGTGTGGGCGGCGCGGTGGCGGTGTCCTGGGGCGGCTCGTCGTCGTCCACCAGGCCGCCCGCCGCGGTGAGTACGACCCCGCACGTCACCGCGTCCCCCTCCGCCGTACGCCCGGTCACCTCGGACGACATGATCGGCACGCTGGAGAAACTGCTGCCCGCGGGGAAGACCCGGCAGGCCGAGGGACGCGGCGTCGACCCGGACGAGCCGCTCGTGGATCCGTACGCGCAGGTGGTGTACGACGACGGGCACGGTGCCGCCGCCATCAGCGTCGCCGTGAACCGGGTGCTGCCCGGCGGGACCGACGCCCGCCAGGTCACCCAGTGCCCCGACAAGCTGTACATCCCCTACGACAGCTGCGTCACCAGCCATCTGCCCGACGCCTCCGTCGTCACCGTCGTGAAGGGGTACGAGTACCCGGACCGGCGCGTGGACACGAAGCTCTGGACGGCGAACCTGGTCACCCCGGACGGCCAGCACGTCTCCGTCAGCGAGTGGAACGCGGCGGCCGAGAAGGACGCGCCGATCAGCCGGGAACAACCGCCGCTTTCCGCCGCACAGTTGAAGGTGCTGGCGGCCGCGAAGGAGTGGCGGGGGGTCGTCGACGCCATTCCCGAGGACCCCCGGCAGACCCAGGAGCCGCCCACCGCCGGGCAGGACGCCAAGGGGATCCGGCAGACCCTCGCCTCGCTGATTCCCAAGGGGCTGAAAGTGGTGGCGCACGGCAGCGACGACGACCAGTTCACGTACGTGGTCGTGGACGACGGGCACGGCAGGAGCCTCGTCCAGATCAACGTGCAGCCGGACATGTCGGACGTCGCGGGTCAGCTGTTCGGCTCCGGCTCCGAGACCCTGCCCGACGGGACCCTGGTCGCGGAGCGGAAGGCGCCCGGCGAGAAGGGCGGTGCGGGGGTCGTCATGTGGACCGCCGACACCCTGCGCACGGACGGGTTCCGCGTGGTGATCAGCGCCTTCAACTCCGGCTCCCAGCGGACCGCCGCCACCCGCACCGCTCCGGCCCTGACCATGAAGCAGCTCCGGGCGATCGCCCTCAGCCCACGGTGGAGGTCCTGACGTCACCGGGGTTGACACGGGTCGACTCAGGTCCGCCCGGTGGGGTCGTCGCCGGGTTAGCCTCGGGAGATCCAGACATGAGGGAGAGCGCGATGGCCAGGGTTCCCAGTTCCGTGATCGCCGCGGGTGGGCTCGTCGGAGGGTACGGCGTGGCCCGTTGGACGAAGCAGCGGCCACTGGGCGGAGCCGTGCTGGCCGTCGCCGGGGTCGCGGCCGCGCGGCAGTGGCGGCAGCGGGCGGGCGGGAAGGCGGCGGGTGCGTTGTCCGCCGCGTACGTCGCCGCGTTCGCCGGGTCGCATCCGCTGGCGAAGAAGGTCGGCGCCTGGCCGTCCGTGTTCGGCGTGGCGGGCGCGGTGGCTCTGGCGTCCTGGGCCGTCGCCGACCGCCGCGCCTGACCACCCGCGACGACCGCCGGGCCCGAGGCCCCGTGTCGGCGGCTAGCCGGCCGAGCTGCGGAACGACCGTCGGTAGGCCTGCGGGCTCGTCCCGACGACCCGGCGGAAGCGTTCCCGGAAGGCCGTCGGTGAACCGAAGCCCGACTGGGCCGCGATGCGCTCGACGGGGTGGCCGGTGGTCTCCAGCAGGTGCTGCGCCCGGCGCACCCGGGCCCGGTGCAGCCACTGCAACGGCGTGGTGCCGGTCTGCTCGCGGAAGCGGCGGTTGAGGGTCCGGGTGCTCATGCCGGCCCGCGCCGCGACCTCCTCCAGCGTCAGGTCCCGGTCGCAGTTGTCCTCCAGCCAGTTCAGCAGCGGCTCCAGGGTGGCCCCGGCGGGCGCCGGCGGCTGGTCGTGGACGATGAACTGGGCCTGGCCGCCCTCCCGTTCCAGCGGCATCACCGACATCCGCGCGGTGTGCGCGGCGACCGCCGAGCCGTAGTCCCTGCGCACCAGGTGCAGGCACATGTCCATGGCGGCCGCCGCGCCCGCCGAGGTCAGGAACTGGCCGTTGTCCACGTAGAGCACGTTCGGGTCCACCTCGATCGCCGGGTACAGGGCGGCCAGGGTGTCGGCCGCGGCCCAGTGCGTGGTCGCGCGCAGGCCGTCGAGCAGACCGGTGGCGGCGAGGACGAACGCCCCGACGCAGACCGACGCGATCCGCGTGCCGTTCGCCGCGGCCGCGCGCAGGGCGTCGGCGACCTCGGCCGGCGGCGCGGCGGCGGGGTCCGCGACCCCCGGCACGATGACCGTGTCCGCGTCGGCGAGCGCGTCCAGCCCGTACGGCGCCCTGACCGTGAACGCGCCGCCCGCCGCGGTCACCTCGGCCGCGGGCCCGCACACCCGCACCCGGTAGGCGTCCCGTCCGTCGGGCAGCCGGGCCCAGCCGAAGGTGTCGATCGGCACGGTGAAGTCGGAGGGGATGACCTGGTCCAGGACGAGCACGGCGACGGTGTGCATGGCAGAAACATAGTCGCCCGACGGATTACCGCCGACAAGGGGTCCGGCTTCCATGGCCCTGGCGTCCGCTCCTGGCGGGAATCCGTCGAACAGTGGCAGTATCGCCGCTTCTGCAAGATCGGCCGGCCGCCTACGGTCGAGGCCGTGACCAAGTTCCTCCTCGCCGTCCACGTCCTCGCGGCGATCGTCGCCATCGGCCCCGTCACCGTGGCCGCCAGCATGTTCCCGCCGGCCGCCCGGCGCGCCCTGGAGGCGCCGGACGACCTCCGGGCCGCCGAGACCCTGCGACTGCTGCACCGGATCTGCCGGGCGTACGCGCTCGTCGGCGTCGTGGTCCCGGTGTTCGGGTTCGCCACGGCGAGCAACATGCATGTGCTGGGCAGCGCCTGGCTGATCACGTCGATCGCGCTCACGGCCCTCGCGGCGCTCGTCCTCGTCGCCCTGGTACTGCCCCGGCAGACCGCGCTGGTCGAAGGCGGGAGCGGGGCCGGGAGCGGGGCCGGGTTCCGGCAGGCGACCGTGCGACTGGCCATGTTCACGGGGCTGTTCAACCTTCTCTGGGCCGTCGTGACGGTACTGATGATCGTCCGGCCGGGCTCCACGACCGGCGCCTGAGGCGACTTCCGCCGCGGTTTCTGTTATCGAAGGGCGGCCCCGTCCGTCTCCCGGGGCATGCACATGACTCGACAGATCAGCCGCCGGACCATGCTGAAGGCCTCGGGCGTGGCGGTGGGGGCCGCCGCGGGGACCGCCGCGGCGGGCGGTCCCGCGTCCGCCGCCGGGTCCGCGTCCCTCGTCCACCCCGGTCTGCTGCACACCCGTACCGACCTCGACCGCATGGCCGCCAAGGTGAAGGCGGGCGCCGCCCCCTACACGGCCGGGTTCGCCAGGCTGACCGCCAACCGGCACGCGCAGAGCGGCTGGCAGCCGCGGCCGCAGGCCGTCGTGTACCGGGGCTCGGGCACCCCGGAGAACTACACGGTCCTCTACAACGACATCCACGCCGCGTACCAGAACGCCCTGCGCTACCACGTCACCGGCGAGAGCGCCCACGCGGACACCGCCGTCGCCATCCTGAACGCCTGGTCGGCCACGCTCACCGCGGTCAGCGGCTCCGCCGACCGGTTCCTGGCCGCCGGCCTGTACGGCTACCAGTTCGCGAACGCCGCCGAACTCGTCCGCGACCACGGTGACTTCGAGCTGGCCCGGTTCCAGGAGATGCTCGGCAAGCAGTTCGGGGCGATGAGCGACGACTTCCTGGTCCGGCACAACAACGCGGTCGTCTCCAACTACTGGACCAACTGGGACCTCGCCAACATGGCCTGCGTCCTCGCCACCGGCATCCTCTGCGACGACCGCGCCCGGATCGCCCGCGCCGTGGACTACTTCAAGAACGGCGCCGGACTCGGGGCGATCAGGAACGCGATCCCCGTGGTGTACGACGACGGGCTGGCCGAGTGGCTGGAGGCGGGCCGCGACCAGGGGCACGCGCTGCTCGGCGTCGGGCTGATGGGCACGATCTGCGAGATGGCCTGGAACCAGGGCATCGACCTGTACGGCTACGACGACAGCCGCTTCCTCAAGGGGGCGCAGTACGTGGCCAGATGGAGCCTGGGCGGCCGGGTGCCGTTCACCGCGAGCACCCGGCGCAAGGGCGCGGTCGGAGGCTGGTCGGGCAGCGAGACGGTGAGCGCCGCGGCGGCCGTCGACCCGGCCATGACCCGCCCCATCTGGGCGATGATCGCCAACCACTACACCAGGCGCCGGGGCATGCCGGCGACGTACCTCACCCGGATCGCCGCGAAGGCCGCACCCGAGGGCGGCGGCGGGGACTACGGCCCGAACAGCGGCGGCTACGACCAACTGGGCTTCGGAACCCTGGCGTTCACCCGGGACCGGGCCAGCACGGCAGCCGGTACGACGGCCACGCCGGCGGCGCCGGACGCGGCCGCGCCGGCATCGGTACCGGCATCGCAGGCGGCGTCGGCGCCCGCGTCGGCTGCGGCCTCCTCCGCGCCGTCGGCCCAGGGTGAGCGCGGTGACCTCGCCGCCACCGGGTCCGGTGACGTCGTCGCCTGGACCGCGGCCACCGGGGTCACCGCCCTGGCCGGCGGGCTGCTGTTGCTGCGCAGGCGGACCCGGGCCGGCCGGTAGGCGGCCGGATCGGTGGACGGCCCGGTCGGCAGGCGGCCGGATCGGTGGACGGCCCGGTCAGCAGGCGGCCCACGGGCCGAGGGCGAAGCCGTCGCCCTCTCGCCGGACCTCCAGGGCGCCCGCGCCGCCGAAGTGCGCGGGGACGAGCAGTTCCCGTTCGTCGGCGGCCCGCGCGAGGATCCGGCGGCGGCTGGCCACCGCCTGTTCCGGGTCCGCGCACCCGTTGCTGCTACAGCAGGGGTGGAGGATCTGGAGCGGGCTGTGCAGCAGGTCGCCGGCGAAGACCGCCCGGTCGCCGCCGGAGGCCAGCCGGAGCACGGCCGAGCCGGGGGTGTGACCGGGCGCGGACTCCAGGGTGAGGTGTTCGTCGATGCGGTGCTCGCCGTCCCACAGCACGGACAGCCCGGCCCGGTGGACGGGCGCGACGCTGTCCTCGTAGATGAGACGGTCGACCTCCCGCTCGCCGTTCGCGTAGGCGTTGTCCGGGCCGAAGTGGAAGTCGTCGGCGGCCGGGACGAGGTACTGCGCGCCGGGGAACGTCGGCACCCACTCCCCGTCCGCGTCGACGGTGTTCCAGCCGACGTGGTCGACGTGCAGGTGGGTGTTGACGACGACGTCGACGTCCCGCGGACGCACACCGGCCCGCGCCAGCCGGCCGAGCAGGTCGCCCTGGCGCCGGTGGAACGGCGCCATGCCCGGCCGGTCGCGTCCGGCGCCCACCCCGGTGTCGACGAGGACGGTCCGCCCCGCGCTGCGCAGCACCCAGGTCTGGAGGGCGAGCACCGCCCGGCCGCCGTCCGGCTCCCAGTGGTCCGGGGCCAGCCAGTCCTCGTTGTCCTTCCACGCCTCGGCGGCGAGGTCCGGGAACATGTCGGCGGCGGGCACGAACGGCTGGTGCCACTCGACCACCCGGACGACCTCGACGTCCCCCAGCATCATGCGCTGCACACCCTCGGTCTCATTCGTCATACCCCGACCTTATGAAGCTGTTCCGAGCGTCTCAATGCGCTCAAGCCTCAACGGGATACGCGTCCGTCTCACGTATGTGCTCAGAGAGTAGGCTGGGCCAATGGATGTGGTGAGCGACGCGATCTCCGTCGTCCATCTCGGGCACCCCTCCTCCCGCCGGCTGCGGATCGGGGGAAGCTGGTGCACGCGGCTGGACGCGTACGAGGGCGCGGGCTTCCATGTCGTCCTCCAGGGCGGCTGCTGGCTGCTGCCCGACGGCGGCGAACCGGTGTCCCTCGGGACGGGTGACGCGATCCTGCTGCCGCACGGCACCGGTCATGTGATCGCGGACGCCCCGGTGGACGCGGGGGCCGCGGCCCGCGCGGTGCCGTTCGAACGGTGGATCGAGGAGCGCGGACCACGGTCCCGGCCGCCCGCCGGGCGGGACGGCACGGACATGCTGTGCGGCAAGTACTGGCTCGACTGCACCCGAATGCACCCGCTGATGACGGAGCTTCCCGAGGTGGTGCACCTGCCCAACCGGGTGGGCGGCCACCCCGAACTACGGGCGGCGATCGATCTGCTCGCCGGTGAGCTGGACGAGCGGCGGCCCGGTTCCGCCGTCGCGCTGCCGAACCTGCTCGACCTGCTCCTCGTCTACATGATCCGCTCCTGGATGAGCGAGACGACCACCGGTGTGTGGCCCGCCGCGCTGGGCGACCCGGTGACGGCCGCGGGCCTGCGGGCGCTGCACTCCGACCCGGCGGCGCCGTGGAGCAACGACCGGCTGGCGGCGGAGGCGGGTGTCTCCCGCCCCACCCTGGCACGCCGGTTCACCGCGCTGGTGGGCCGCCCGCCGATGGCGTACCTCACCTGGTGGCGGCTGATCCTCGCGGCCGGTCTGCTCAGGGACACCCCCGACACCCTGGCCGCGATCGCCGACCGCGTCGGCTACGGCAGCCCCTACGCCCTCTCCCACGCCTTCCAACGCGAGTTCGGGACGACCCCGGGCCGCTACCGAGCGGAGACGGCCGACCGCACCCTTGAAAACGGACGGTCGTGAGGCGCGCCCCGAAGGGGCGCGGGGAACCGCGCGACCAGCCCCCACCGGGCCCGCAGCGACGCACCTCCTACACCTGCGCCCGGCCCGGCGCGGCCGACAGCGGTGCCGCCACGTCCTCCAGCGACCTCCGCTCCGCGTTCACCGCCAGCGCCGCCGCGACCAGTCCCGCCACGCACATCAGGCCCGCGCCGATCTGGAAGGCCAGCACCGTGTCCAACACCTTCCCGGTCCCGGTCAGGTCGGCGAACAGCAGCGGCCCGCTGATGCCGCCCGCCGCCGTGCCCAGCGCGTAGAAGAACGCGATCGACATCGCGCGGGTCTCCATCGGGAAGATCTCGGAGACCGTGAGGTACGCGCTGGACGCCCCCGCCGACGCGAAGAACAGCACCACGCACCAGCAGGCCGTGAGCGTCCCGGCGGACAGCGACCCGCGGCCGAACAGCCACGCGGTCACGAACAGCAGCACTCCCGACAGCAGGTACGTCGACGAGATCATCACGCGCCTGCCGACCGTGTCGAACAGCTTGCCCAGCAGCAGCGGCCCGAGGAAGTTGCCCACCGCGATGACCACGAAGTAGTAGCCCGTGTCGCCCGTCGGCACGTCGAAGAACGTCGTGAGGATCGCGCCGAAGCCGAAGGTGATCGCGTTGTAGAGGAACGCCTGCCCTATGAAGAGGGAGAAGCCGAGGACGGCCCGCCGCCGGTAGTCGTGGAAGACCGTGCGGGCGATCTCGGCGAACGTGACGCTGCCGCGCTGGTGGATCACCAGCTCACCCTCCGGCTCGGGCAGCGGCTCGCCCTTCTCCGCCTCCACCCGCCGCTCGATCGAGGAGACGACGTCCTCCGCCTCCCGCTCCCTGCCGTGGATCAGCAGCCAGCGCGGGCTCTCCGGGACGTTGCGCCGTACCAGGAGGATGACCAGGCCGAGGACGACTCCGAGGGCGAAGGTCAGCCGCCAGCCGACGTCCTTGGCCAGGAAGTCCGTGTTCAGCGCGACGATCGACAGCAGCGAGCCGCCGATCGCGCCGAGCCAGAAACTGCCGTTGATGACGAGGTCCACCCGGCCGCGGTACCGCGCCGGGATCAGTTCGTCGATCGCGGAGTTGATCGCCGCGTACTCGCCGCCGATGCCGAACCCGGTCAGGAACCGGAAGAGGAAGAACCACCAGGGGGCGAAGGAGAGCGAGGTGAGGGCGGTGGCGGCCAGGTACACCGCCAGGGTGATCATGAAGAGTCTCTTGCGGCCGAACCGGTCGGTCAGACGGCCCCAGAACAGGGCCCCGATGCAGGCACCGGCCACGTAGAGAGCCGCGGCCGTGCCGGTGACCTGCGACGAGGAGATCGGCAGGCCGCTGCCCGGCTCCGACAGACGGCTCGCGATGTTGCCGACGACCGTGACCTCCAGGCCGTCCAGGATCCAGACCGTGCCCAGGCCGATGACGATCGTCCAGTGCCAGCGGGACCACGGGAGCCGGTCCAGTCGGGCCGGGATACGGGAGGTGATCGTCCGCCCGCCGTGTTCGTCCGCGCCCATAGCCGTAGCCGTACCCACACGCGCCTCCTCGACCGGGACTCCATGACCGAAAGCCGCCCGATCGAGTGCCCCGCGGAGCGCCGGCTACGCCCCCAGCGCCCGTGACACCGTGAAGATCAGCACGCCCGCCAGCGATCCGACCACCGTGCCGTTGATCCGGATGAACTGGAGGTCGCGCCCGATGTGCGCCTCGATCTTCCGGGTGGTGTGCTCGGCGTCCCAGCCGGCCACCGTGTCGGTGATCAGGGAGGTGATCTCCTTCCGGTACGTGGTCACCACGTGCACGGCCGCGCCCTCCACCCAGCTGTCGACCTTCTCCTGGACCTTGGGCTCGGTGGCCATCCGGGCCCCCAGGGAGATCAGCGAGGCGCGCACCCGCAGCCGCAGTTCGCTGCGCTCGTCCTCGGCCGCCGAGACGATCATGGACCGTACGGCCGTCCAGGCGGACGCGATCAGGTCCTGCACCTCGCCGCGGCCGAGGACCTCGCCCTTGAGGCGTTCGATCCGGGCCCGGGTGTCGGTGTCGGACTGGAGGTCGTTCGCGAAGTCCGTGAGGAAGCGGTCCAGGGCGCCGCGCGCCGGGTGGGACGGCATGTCCCGCATCTCGGCGCAGAACCGCAGCAGTTCCTTGTAGACGCGCTCGCCGACCCGCCGGTCCACGAACCGGGGCGTCCAGCCGGGCGCGCCGCCCTGCACGGCGTCCATCACCGAGTCGCCGTGCGTGACCAGCCAGTCGTGGGCCCGGCTGACGACCAGGTCCACGACCCGCTTGTGGCCCTGGTCGGCGACGATCCGCTCCAGCATCTTGCCGATGCCGGGCCCGATCTCCTGGGCGTCGGCCCGGCGGGTGATCGCCTCGCCGACCACGGCCTGGACGTCCGAGTCCCGCATCACGGTCAGGGCGCCGCGCAGGGCGGTCGCCAGCTCGGCCGTCACCCGGTCGGCGTTCGTCGGCTCGGCGAGCCACGCGCCGAGCCGGCTGCCGATGCCGACGGCGTGCAGCCGCTGCCGTACGACGTCCTGGGAGAGGAAGTTCTCGCCGACGAACTCGCCCAGCGAGACGCCCAGCTGGTCCTTCTTCGTGGGGATGATCGCGGTGTGCGGGATGGGCAGGCCGAGGGGGTGCCGGAACAGGGCGGTCACCGCGAACCAGTCGGCCAGCGCGCCGACCATGCCCGCCTCGGCCGCCGCCGCCACGTAGTCCGCCCAGGCGCCGGCGCCCGCGCCGGACGCCCATTTCGCCAGCACGTACACCAGGGCGACGAACAGCAGCAGGCCGGTCGCCGTGGTCTTCATCCGCCGCACGCCCCGCTGACGCTCCTCGTCGGCGGGCGTGAAGGCGTTCATCGACTTGTACGACGGTACGGCGCCCGCCCGGTAGTCCGTCCGGCCGCCCGCCGTCTCCGTAGGTTCCGCCATCCGCTCCACCCGTCCGCAGCCGGTCACCCTCACGGTGATCCCGCACATATTGTCCCTTGCTGACCTACTCCCGGAACGGAACAAGAGTTCCCGTCGTCTGTATGTTCGGGAAAATTGCGGCAGGCGCCGTCCGTCGGAGCCGCCCACAGGTCGAGGAGAACCACATCAGCATGACCCGGCGTCACCACGGGTACGCCCTGCTCGGGGCGGTCGTCGCACTGATCGTGGCCCTGTCGGCCACCCTCTACGCCGTCGTGGCCGCCGAGGACGGGACGCCCGCGGCCACCGCCGTCCCGGGCGGCGGGCCGCACGGCGTCTCGGCCGCGCCGGTCTCCGCCGGCACCTGGGTGGGCTCCTGGGCCGCGGCCCCGGTGGGCGGCGAACCGGGCACCGAGTCGGCCGGCCTCGCGGGCCGATCCCTGCGCAACGTCGTCCACACCAGCACGTCCGGTACGCGCGCCCGGGTCACCCTGTCCAACCTGTACGGGCAGTCCGCGCTCACCCTCACCCACGCGTCCGTCGCGCTCGCCGCGGGGCGCGGCACGGCGGCGGCCGACGCGGCGACGATGCGGCGGCTCACCTTCGGCGGGGCCGTCTCCGTGGTCATACCGGCGGGCGGGCAGGCGGTGAGCGACGCGGTGGCGCTGCGGGTGCCGCGCGGCGCGGACGTGCTGGTCACCACGTACTCCCCCACCGCGTCCGGCCCTGTCACCTACCACCCGCGGGCCCGTCAGATCTCGTACGTGGCGGCGGGTGACCGCACCGAGGACGCGGGCGGCGGCGCGTACACCGGGCAGACACCGTACTGGCGTTACGTCACCGCCCTCGACGTGCTGAGCGACGACTCCGACGGCACGCTGGTGGCGTTCGGGGACTCGCTGACGGACGGGGTCACCTCCACGACGGGCGCGAACCGGCGCTGGCCGGACGCGCTGGCGGGACGGCTGCGCGGCGGCGGGGGCGCGCCGCGCTACGGCGTGGTCAACGAGGGGATCAGCGGCAACCAGGTCCTCGCCGACGGGCTCCGGCCCGCCGGGAACGAGCGGGGCGTCGGCCGCTTCACCCGGGACGTGCTGGGCCGCCCCGACGTCAGGGTGGTCGTCGTCGACCTCGGCATCAACGACATCCTCCGCAACCCCGGTCTCGCCGACCCAGACGCGGTCACCGGCGGGCTGCGAGCGCTCGTCCGCTCGGCCCACGCCCACGGGATCAGAGTGGTCGGGGCGACCCTGATGCCGTTCCGGGGCCACCGCGGCTGGACCCCGGCCAGGGAACGGGTGCGCCAGGAGATCAACGAACGGATCAGGTCGGGCCGGGTGTACGACGCGGTCACCGACTTCGACAAGGCGCTGCGCGACCCGTACGCCCCCGACCGCCTCCGCCCCTACTACGACTCCGGCGACCACCTCCACCCCAACGACCAGGGCTTCAAGAAAATGGCCGACACCCTCGACATCGCCGAACTCAGCGACGGAGGCTCAGCCTCCCTGTAGAAACCACCGAACCACCACGACCACCCCAGGGACACCCGCGCCCCCGATCCGCCGCACAGCCAAACCACCCACTCCACCTGGATCCACCGCGGCCGGTGAGACAGCCGCTCCACCCCGATCCGCCGCACAGCCAAACCACCCGCTCCACCTCGCTCCGTCGCGGGCGGTGCCACAGACGCTCCGCCTCTGTCCGCCGCGGCGGTGGTCAGCCACGACGGTGCTGTTCGGCGGTGCCGGGCCGCGCCGCGGGTGGGCGGGCGCAGGACAGTGGGGGCTGGACGCGCAGTTCCCCGCGCCCCTGGGTCGGCTGCCCTGGCGTTCGCCGACAGTCGCCGCACCATCGCTCCGTCGCGGGCGGTGCCACAGGCGCTCCGCCTCTGTCCGCCGCGGCGGTGGTCAGCCACGACGGTGCTGTTCGGCGGTGCCGGGCCGCGCCGCGGGTGGGCGGGTGCAGGACAGTGGGGGCTGGACGCGCAGTTCCCCGCGCCC
>NZ_LBMU02000030.1 GCF_001005085.2 Streptomyces humi | reverse complement strand
CGCCCCCGCCCGGCGCCTGGACCTCGCCCCCCCGTGCGGCGCCTGGACCTCCCCACCTCGCGGGTTGGCCGAAAAGTGTTTGTCGGCAGCGGTGTTGACGTACCTCCCAAGTCGTGACTGACTGTGCGTACGCCATGCACACCATGTGAACCGACGGCACCGCATTGTGGAGGTGTGTCCTGCCGCCACTGCTCCGCTACCCGTCCGTTGACGAGCTGGCCTCCCGAGCGGCCGCACTGGCCGCCGACCGTCCCCGGGACGCCCGGCTGCGCCGGGTCGGGACCTCCCGCGCGGGCATCCCGATGTGGCTGCTTTCCATCGGTCACGGCACCCGGCACGTCCTCGTCGTCGCCGGCCCGCACGCCAACGAACCCGTCGGCGGTGCCACCGTGCTGCGCCTCGCCGACCGGGTGCTCGCCGACCCGCGCTTCACCGAGGCCGCGGACGTCACCTGGAACCTGCTGCTGTGCCTCGACCCGGACGGTTCCCGCCGCAACGAGGGCTGGCTCGCCGGTCCTTACACCCTCGGCCACTACTTCCGGCACTTCTTCCGGCCCGGCTTCCTGGAACAGCCCGAATGGCTGCCCGACGGCGCGGACACCGTGACACTGCCCGAGACCCGGGCGCTGCTCGACCTCCAGGACGAACTGCGGCCCTTCCTCCAGTGCTCGCTGCACGGCGTCGACGTCGGCGGTGGCTTCGTCGAGCTGACCCGCGACCTGCCGGGCCTCGCCCGCCGCCTCGCGCACACCGCGACCCGGCTGGGCATCCCCAGGGAACTCGGCGCCTACGACACCCTCTACTGGCCCACCCTCGGCCCGGCCGTCTACCGCGTGCCGCCGCCCCGCCGGGGCGACCTGGCCGCCGCCATCACCGAGGCCGCCGTCGAGTCCACCTGGTTCCACCCGTACCGGCACGGCACCGTCACCGCCATCGTCGAGGCCCCCATGTGGGGCGTGGCGGCCGTTCAGGACGGCACACCGCCCGCCGACCGGGACGCGGCGCTGCGGGCCGTCAGCCGGACGCTGCGGCACGACACGGTCCTCCTGGACGGCGTCCTGGAACGGGTCCGGGGGCGGCTCTCCGAAGCGCCGGACGCGGCCCGGCTGCTCGCGCCGGTCGACGACTACCTGCTGGTCGGCCCCGGCCTCGCCCGTGCCTGGGACCCCGACACCGACGCCGGCAGCGCCCGTCCGCTGCCCCCGCTCAGCAACGCCCACCTGGTCGCCCTGCGCATCGCCGGGCGCCGGCTGGCCCTGCGCACCGCCGGCCTGCTGCACCGGCTGCTGCGCGGCACCGGGGAGGACCCCACCGGCGCCCTGTCCGACCTCGACCGGCTGATCGACACCTGGTGCGCGGACTACCAGGACACCCTGGGCGCACGCTGGATCCCGGTCGCACGCCAGGCCGAGTACCAGACACGTGTCGTCCTGAGCGCGTTCGAACTGGCCCGCCGTCACGCGCGGGTGGCCGCCCGTTCGGGTGAGCCGGACTGGGGGACCGAGCCGGCGCTGCCGATGCACGGGGAATGACCCGTCTCAGCACAACGACAGCGGCCCGCGGTGCCCTGCTGGCGGTCGCCGCCCTGCTCGCCGCCGGGCCCGCCCAGGCCGCGCCGCGCACCGCCGACAGCGGCGACTACCTGTACCTGACCGTCACCCGGGGGGACGGCGCGTCCGGTGACACCGGCAGCACGCACAACGCGCTGCTGCTGTGCGACCCGCCCCAGGGGTACGCCCGCGCGGCCGAGGCGTGTGCCGAACTCGGCACGGTGGGCGGTGACATCGCGCGCCTCGCCCCGGCCGAGGGCGCCGTCTGCCCGATGGTCTACGCCCCGGTGACCGCCCAGGCGCGCGGGCAGTGGAACGGCCGGCCGATCGAGTACCGCGAGACCTACGCGAACGCCTGCGTCCTCGCCGCCCGCACCGGCCCGGTCTTCACCCTCGACTGAGCCGCGGCCCCGCCGGCCGTACCGCCGTGCGCGCCTTGCCCGCCGCCGCCCTCACGCCGCTCGTTCGCGTGCGTGCCGGGCGGCCGCGAGCACCGTCCGGGACTGGTGCTCCACCTGGCGTTCCAACGGCACCCAGCGGGCCTGGAAACGGGCCGCGTAGGCGTCGCACCAGGAGGCCACCAGCTCCTCCAGCAGCGGCGCCGCGCGGTCGTCCGCCTGCCGCAGCACCCGCAGCAGCATCGACGCCGCCCGCAGCGGCAGCCGCCGTCCGAAGGCGTCCACGCTGCCCACGTACGCCCTCGTGGTGTCGATCGGCGGCCGGCGGATCCAGTCCTCGGACAGGCCGGGGATCAGCCCCAGCGCCCAGCGGGCCGCCCGCAGCAGTGGCCCGTCCGGGCCGTCCAGCCGGGGCAGCGCCTCGGTCAGCACCCGCTCCACCTCCCGCGAGTCCCGCAGCAGCCGCCGGGCCAGCCGCCGCATCGCCGCCGCGGGCGCCGGGTGCGGTGCCGGGTCGTCGACGAGGTCGCTCGCCCACATCGGCACCTCCACGACCGCCGTCAGACCGCCGTAGCGGTGCGCGTGGTACCAGGTGCTGTGCCGCGCGTCGTCCGGCATGCTCGGGTACGCCACCCCCGAACCCGGTCCGGGCATCACCCGCACCCCGGGGCCGGAGGCCGGCCAGCCCGCCGCGTCCGAGGCACCCGTCTCCACCGGGATGTGCAGCTCCGCGGCCGACTTGGCGAACGGCTCGGCGAGCCCCGGCACGTCCCTCGTCAACTGCACCCAGCTGCCGCCCAGATCGGTGCCGTGCAGCGTCACCTGGAGGTAGGGGCGCAGCTCGTCGATCACCCCGAGCAGCGCCACGGTCTCGGGCGGCAGACGGTCCGGCGGCAGAACCGACGGCGACCACTCCGGCTGCTCCGGGCCCGCCGGCCGGTAGAAGCCGAGGTGGTAGTCGAGCAGGCTGCGCGGGGCCGGTGTGACATGCAGGCTCGCACCGTCCGGGTCCGCGCAGAGCAGGAAGTGCCAGGAGGTCTCCGCCCGCAGCCCGCGCTCGTTCAGCACCCGCTCGGCCAGTGCCTGGAGGGTGCCGCCGCCGGTCGGTTCGTTGGCGTGGGCACCCGCGACCACCAGCACCGCCCGGCGGGCCTGCCCCATGGACAGCAGGTGCAGGGGTCTGCCCCCGCGGGAGACGCCGATCTGCCGCAACGTGCACAGGCCGGGCCGGAGAGCGGCCAACGCCCGGGCGGTCGAGATCAGTTCGGGAACACTGGGGTAGCGCAGCTCCGGCAGGAGACTCACCCCCGACTTGTCCGCCCGGCTTCGCACTCCCCAGTCCCGCACGGGATAGGTGAACTGTCAAGAACCTCCCGGGGGAGGCTCCAGGGGGCGCCCGGAGGCACGTGCGGTCGGCCCGTCGGACGGTCGACACCGGCCGGGGTCGCGAAGCCATTACGGGGCGCGGAACGACTCCACGCGCCCACTACCGACGCGGCCCGCGCCCGACGGGTTTCGTCAACTCCCGAAAACAGTCACATATTCACTCGTACGGGTGAAGGTGTGGCTCATTGTCCGGCGACGGTCCCGGCATCCACCCGTTCCAGCAGCACCACCGGCCGTCCCTCGAAGAGCTCGTCCACGCGCGCGTGCCCGGTGAACTCCCGCCCCGGCGCCAGAGCGTCGGCCCACCGGCCCGGCGGCAGCGGCAGGACCGTGTCCCGCCAGCCGCCCGCCGCGGCCAGCCGCAGCGACAGCCGGGTCACCGCCGTGACCACCTCCCCGGAACGGGCGAACGCCAGGCAGTGCGCCGCGGCCGGGCCCTCGGCGGCCAGCGGCGTGTACGTCGCCGAGTCGCCGAAGACGTCCGGCCGCCGCGCCCGCAGCCGCAGCGCCGCCGCCGTCACCGCGTCCTTCTCGCCCGGATCCGCGGGCGGGAACGCGACCGGACGGCGGTTGTCCGGGTCCACCAGCGCCCGGTACTCGCCCTCGGTGCCCTGGTACACGTCCGGCACCCCCGGCATCGTCAGCTGGACCAGCGCCGTGCCCAGCACGTTGGCCCGGACGTGCGCCGCCAGTGAGGCGCGGAAGGCCGCCACACGCTCGCCCGGCGCCCCGCACGGCCCCGCCGCGACGAACGAGACCACGGCCTCCTCGTACGGCGGCTCCTGCTCCGTCCAGCTCGTGTACAGGCCGGCCTCCCGCACGTGCTTCACCAGCGCCCCGCGCACCCGCTCCGGGTCCGCCGGGCCGAGCCCGAACACCGTCTGCCAGGCGGCCCAGGCCGTCTGCCCGTCCGGCACCGGCACGCCGCCGTCCCGGGTCACCTCGGTCAGCAGGTCCGCCCAGAGGTCCGGGCACTCCGTCAGCACCGCCAGCGCCGCGCGCACGTCGGCGCTGCGCTTGGTGTCGTGCGTCGTCACGACCGTCCCGGTGAGCGGCCAGTCGCGCTGCACGCGCGCGCAGTAGGCGTGGAAGTCGTCGGGGGAGACGCCCGGGCTTCCCGGGTCCCCGCCCACCTCGGTCGCCGACAGCAGGGGCACGTACCGGTAGAACGCCGTGTCCTCCACGGACTTGGCCCGCAGCGCCGAGGCGGTCTGCGCGAACCGCACGCGGAACTCGTCGGCCTCCGGTCCCTGCCCGGCCACCAGCAGCCCGCGCACCACGTCCACCGCCCCGCCCTCCTCGGGCACCAGGAACGCCAGCCTGGCCTCCTCCGCGGCCTGCCCGGTGACCACGGCAGCCGCGTCGTCGACGCCGTAGGGCCGGTACACGCGCAGCCGTACCAGCAACTCCTCGAGGGCGGTGCGCAGCGCCCAAGGCGCCCGGTCGCGTAGCGCGGGGTCGGGCGAGGCGGCGCACACCCGCGTGGCCGCCCGCGTCAGCCGGTCCGTCTCGGTGGCCAGCTCGTGGGTGACGACCTTGTACGCCGCCCGCCGGACCGTCGCCTCCCAGTCACCGCCGCGGTCGGTCCCCGGGGCCGCGAAGCTCCGGTACTGCCCCAGCAGTTCGCCGGCCCCCACGGGATCGGTGAACAGCCCGTCCACCTGCCGCAGCGCGTCGTACCCGGTGGTACCGGCGACCGGCCAGCCGGCCGGCAGGTGCTCGCCGTCGGCCAGGATCTTCTCCACGACCGTCCAGCGGCCGCCGGTCGCCCCGTGCAGCCGGGTGAGATAGCCGGTGGGGTCGGCGAGCCCGTCGGGATGGTCGATCCGCAGCCCGTCCAGCACGCCCTCGTGCAGCAGCTGGAGGATCTTGCCGTGGGTGGCGTCGAACACCTCGGGGTCCTCGACGCGCAGCCCGATCAGCTCCGAGATGCTGAAGAACCGCCGGTAGTTCAGCTCGGTCCGGGCCAGCCGCCACCACACCGGGCGGTACCACTGGGCGTCCAGCAGCGCCGGCAGCGGCAGGTCCGCGGTGCCCTCCCGGAGCGGGAAGGCGTGCTCGTGATAGCGCAGCACCTCCCCGTCGACCGTGAGCTCACCCAGGACCTCGCCGACCGGGCCGCCGAGCACCGGGACCAGCAGCTGCCCGCCCTGTGCCTCCCAGTCGATGTCGAACCAGCGCGCGTAGGGCGACTTCGGGCCCTCCCGTAGCACCTCCCACAGGGCCCGGTTGTGCCGGGGGGCCATGGCCATGTGGTTCGGCACGATGTCCAGGACCAGGCCGAGGCCGTGCGCCCGCGCGGTGCGCGAGAGCGCGCGGAGCCCGTCCTCGCCGCCGAGTTCCGCACGCACGCGCGCGTGGTCGACCACGTCGTAGCCGTGCGTGGAGCCGGGGACGGCCTCCAGGACCGGGGAGAGGTGGAGATGCGAGACGCCGAGCGAGGCGAGGTACGGCGCTGCGGCCTCGGCGGCCGAGAAGGGGAAGTCGGGCTGGAGCTGGAGCCGGTAGGTGGAGGTCGGCACGGCGGGGGCGGTTCGCTCGGCTGTCATGCGGACGTATGTACCCGTCTCGTCGGGATTCGTGTCACGGTGCGGGCCGGCGGGGGCCGGCCGCGCGGTTCCCCGCGCCCCTGCCGGGGCGCCTCACGCCGGCCTCTTCAGGACGGTCAGGCTCCGCTCCGGCAGCGTCAGCTTCGCCCCCGCGTCCACCTTCGCCCCCGCGTCCACGTTCGCCCCCTGCGGCACCCCTTCGGCCCGCGCGGTGTCGACCACCACCTCCCACTGCCGTCCGTGGTTCACCGGGACCAGGAACTCCAGCGGGTCCGGTGACGCGTTGAACATCAGCAGGAAGGAGTCGTCGGCGATGCGCTCCCCGCGTGGGCCCGGTTCCGAGATCGCGTTCCCGTTGAGGAACACGGTGAGGGCCGACGCCTGGGCGGAGCCCCAGTCGCGCTGGGCCATCTCGTGGCCCTCCGGGGTGAACCACGCGATGTCGGAGAGCTCGTCGTGGGTGCCCTCCACCGGGCGGCCGTGGAAGAAGCGGCGGCGCCTGAAGACCGGGTGTTCCTTGCGCAGGCGCGCCATCGCGCGCGTGAAGGCCAGCAGCTCGTTGTCGTCCTCGGGAGCCGGCCAGTCCACCCAGGACACCTCGTTGTCCTGGCAGTACGCGTTGTTGTTGCCCTGCTGCGTCCGGGCGAACTCGTCGCCGTGACCGATCATCGGCACGCCCTGGGACAGCATCAGCGTGGCGACGAAGTTCCGCATCTGCCGCGCGCGCAGTTCGAGGACGCCCGGGTCGTCGGTGTGCCCCTCGACCCCGCAGTTCCACGACCGGTTATGGCTCTCGCCGTCCCGGTTGTCCTCGCCGTTGGCCTCGTTGTGCTTGTCGTTGTACGACACCAGGTCGTGCAGGGTGAAGCCGTCGTGGCAGGTCACGAAGTTGATGGAGGCCAGCGGCCGGCGGCCGTCGTCCTGGTAGAGGTCGGAGGAGCCGGTCAGCCGGGAGGCGAACTCCGCGAGCGCGCGCGGCTCGCCGCGCCACAGGTCGCGCACGGTGTCGCGGTACTTGCCGTTCCACTCGGTCCACAGCGGCGGGAAGTTGCCCACCTGGTAGCCGCCCTCGCCGACGTCCCAGGGCTCGGCGATCAGCTTCACCTGGGAGACCACCGGGTCCTGCTGCACCAGGTCGAAGAACGACGACAGCCGGTCCACCTCGTGGAACTGCCTCGCCAGGGTCGCCGCGAGGTCGAAGCGGAAGCCGTCGACATGCATCTCGGTCACCCAGTACCGCAGCGAGTCCATGATCATCTGGAGTACGTGCGGGGACCGCATCAGCAGCGAGTTCCCGGTGCCGGTGGTGTCCATGTAATAGCGCGGATCGTCGGTCAGCCGGTAGTAGGACGGGTTGTCCAGGCCCCGGAAGGACAGCGTCGGACCCAGGTGGTTGCCCTCGGCGGTGTGGTTGTAGACCACGTCCAGGATCACCTCGATCCCGGCCTCGTGCAGCGCCCGGACCGCCGACTTGAACTCCAGGACCTGCTGGCCGCGGTCGCCCCAGGAGGCGTACGCGTTGTGCGGGGCGAAGAAGCCGATCGTGTTGTAGCCCCAGTAGTTGTTCAGACCCATGTCGACCAGCCGGTGGTCGTTCACGAACTGGTGGACCGGCATCAGCTCCAGCGCGGTCACCCCCAGCTCCACCAGGTGCTCTATCAGCGCCGGGTGCGCGAGGCCCGCGTAGGTGCCGCGCAGTTCCTCCGGCAGACCCGGGTGGCGCATGGTCAGGCCCTTCACATGGGCCTCGTAGATGACCGTGTGGTGGTACTCGGTGCGCGGCCGCCGGTCGTCGCCCCAGTCGAAGTACGGGTTGACCACCACCGACGTCATGGTGTGCGGCGCCGAGTCCAGGTCGTTGCGCCGGTCGGGGTCGCCGAAGTGGTAGCCGTACACCTCCTCGCCCCAGCGCACCGACCCGCTGACCGCCTTCGCGTACGGGTCGAGCAGCAGCTTCGCCGAGTTGCAGCGCAGCCCGCGCCCGGGGTCGTACGGGCCGTGCACCCGAAAGCCGTAGCGCTGCCCGGGCATCACCCCCGGCAGGTACGCGTGCCGTACGAACGCGTCGCTCTCGCGCAGCTCGACGGCTGTCTCGGAGCCGTCGTCGTGCAGCAGACACAGCTCCACTCGGTCCGCGGTCTCCGTGAACACCGCGAAGTTGGTCCCGGCGCCGTCGTACGTCGCGCCGAGCGGATATGCCTCTCCAGGCCAGACCTGCATGAAGTCGACTCTTCCAGGTGTGCCTCACGCCCGGGGGCGCCTTGGTCATGAGTCTGCCCGAAAGTAATGGAACCCCCGGTGACTTACGTCCCTCTTACCCGGCGACCAGTGCACGCAGCGCCCGTGCGGCGAAGTGTGCCGAACCAGTGGGGCAGACACGTACTCCCTGTGACCTAGGGGGAGTAGGGGGAAGATGTGCGCAAGATAGTGCACCGCCATCTGGGCAAGGTGGTGGCCGGTGCGGGACTGGCGGTGGCGGGGACCGCCGTGATGGTCGGGATCACCCTGCCGGGTACGGCCGGGGCCGACGAGTCGGGAGGGAGCGACGGGACCGGCGTGGTCGCCGGACAGCAGGCGGGACAGGGCAAGGACGCCGTCAAGGGCGGCGTGGTGGAACAGGCGCCCGCCGAGGGGAAGAAGGGCACGGGCAGCGACCCGCTGACCGACGACGAGACCAAGCGCGTCGAACAACTTGCCCTGACCAAGCAGATGTTCAACGCCGGAGAGAACGTCGAGGGGCGACGCGGCCCGGAGCGGCTGAGCGTCGACCTCGCCGAGCCGGACGCGAACGAGCTGGACAGCTCGAACGCGCCGCGCCGCGCGGACGTCACGTTCTACGACTACCGCGACGACAGCCTCGTCACCCGGACCGTCAACCTCGACACCGGGAAGGTCGAGGGGACCACCACCCGGCAGGGCGTCCAGCCGCCGCTCAGCCACGACGAGAACGTCGAGGCCCTCCAGCTGCTGATCGCCGATCCGCTCGGCGCCGGCCTGAAGGCGGACTTCAAGGACGCCACGGGTACCGCGCTGACCGACCCCGAGCAGCAGCTGCTGCTCAACAGCGCGGTCTACCGCGCCACCCCGGGAGCCCAGCCGGCCGCGCTCGACAAGTGCGGCGAACACCGCTGCGTGCGGCTCTTCCCGAAGGTGAAGAACGGGCCGTGGATCGACGCCAGGTCGCTGATCGTCGACCTGAGCGCGCGCAAGGTCGTGAAGCTCGGCCGCTGAGCCGGCTCCGTTCGCTCGTCCTTCCCATCGCCTCTCCCGTACGAGGAGTCATTTCGTCATGCACGTGAACGAACGCGCGGCCACCCGCGTGCCCAGAGTCCGCCGGGCCCGCAGGACGGCCGCCGTGGGCCTGTCCGTCGCCGCGCTGGCGGCCGGCGCCACCACGGCGGCCGGACCCGCCGTCGCCCAGCCCAAGCAGGCCGCCGCGGCCGCCGCCGACTGCTCCGCGGCCTACCGCATCGAGCAGAAGCTCTCCACCGGCACCACCTGGCGGATGTGCTGGCGCTACGACAGCAAGGCCGGGCTGGTCCTGGAGCACATCTCCTACCAGCCCAAGGGCGAGGCCGCCGCCATCAAGGTCCTCTCCAGCGCCCGGCTCGCCCAGATCGACGTCCCCTACGACGACGGCAGCGTCGAGTACGACGACCTGACCGGCTTCGGCTTCGCCCAGGGCCTGGTGCCGCTCGCCTCGGCCGAGTGTCCCGGCGGCACCATCAAGACCGTCAAGGTCCCCGACGCCTGGGACCCGGCCCACCCGAACGTCAACGGCCTGTGCACCACGACCCGTTCGCGCGGCCACGCGTACCGGATGCAGGCCGACACCGGCAACCGGGTGTACCAGCAGCAGGGCAAGGACCTGCTGGTCTACACCGTCAACAAGGTCGGCTGGTACGAGTACATGACCGAGTGGCGGTTCCAGGACGACGGCACGATCAACATGAACGTCGGCGCCACCGGCAGCCTCTCACCGGGCGACTACGACGCGGGCGACGGCCGCGGCTGGCCGATCGGCAAGGGCGCCCACGCCTACGCCACCAGCCACGCGCACAACGTCTTCTGGAAGCTCGACTTCGACCTCGACGGCTCGTCGAAGAGCCGCATCGAACAGTACGACTCGAAGGTCAGCGCCCCCGCCCATGGTCAGGAGGCCCCCACCAACAAGACCACCCGCACCGATGTCACCAAGGAACTCGCCGGTGACGCCCAGAACATGCGCTGGTGGCGGGTGGTCAGCACGGCCGGCAAGAACAAGGACGGGCACGCGCGGTCCTACGAGATCGTCCGGGGCGCCAGCAACAAGTACCCGGGGCACGCGTTCACTTCGCACGACGTCTACTTCACCCAGTACGACAAGTGCGAGCTGTTCGCCAGCAACAACCCCGGCTGCGCGAGCGGCCACCCCAGGACCGTCGACAAGTTCGTCAACGGACAGACCCTCACCAACCCCGTGGTCTGGGTGAACGTCGGTTTCCACCACATCGCGCGCGACGAGGACCAGCAGCCGATGCCGGTCCACTGGCAGGGCTTCTCCATCGCCCCGCGTGACGTCACCGCTATGAATCCGCTCACTCCGGCCGCCCTCGCCGATCAGAACGGTCAGCCGGGAGGCGGTAGTTGAGAAACGACCTGTCCATCCGGCTGCACCGCCGACCTCTCCCGGAGTACCCTTCCTTGATCGTTGGCATGGGGAGAGCTCGGGGGAGCGGAAGGCGGTGCACGGGTGGGCTCGGGAGGCCTGGAGCTGCCCCCTGGTGACGAGGGTCACGAGGGGAACTCCAAAGACGTCCCGCCCGGCGCGGTGTCCCTGGCCCGGCCGATGGACGCCTCGGGCTCCATCGGACCGGAGCTGGAGTGGGACGCCGACGCCTGGCTCGAGGTGCGTACGCGCGCCCAGCGGGCGGGCCGGGCCTACATCTGGCTGAACCTTGTCGAACAGCGGATGCGCACCGTCGTGGCCGCCGTGCTGCGGCCCATCTACGAGCCCGTCCACGGCGACGAGTGGGTGGTCGCCGCGGCCGGTCCGGCCGGCCAGGAGTGGGTGCAGCGGGCGGTCGCGGTCCGCGAGGTCAGCCGCCGCAAGGGCTACCTGCTCGACCCCGCCGACGACAACGTGCTCAGCTTCCTCACCCTGCCGCAGCTGCGCGAGCTGATGGTGCAGCACTGGCCCTGCTTCGAGCCGTACTTCGACGAGCGCCGGGACGTCGAACTCGCCCTGGACGAGCTGGAGGTGACGCGCAACGTCGTCTCCCGCAACCGGGCCCTGTCCGGTGCCGTCCTCGACCAGGCCGAACGCGCCTCCGCCCGGCTCCTGGAGATGCTCGGCGCCGGCGGTGACGTGCCCTCCGCGCGCCGGCTGCCGGTGGACGCGGTCGAGGACCTCGTCGGCGACCGGTACGCGGACGTCGTCGCCGTCCACCCCGACCGGGTCCGCCTGATGCGGCAGTTCCCGGCCGAGGACCTCTTCGGCGCCGCCCGCCGGCTGGACGCCATCGGCATCGGCCTCAACCTGCTGGTGCAGAACTTCTCCGGCCGCCGCCTGATCCGCCTCGCCGAGACCGGCTGCCGGGTCCGCCTGCTCTTCCTGAACCCGGCCTCCAGCGCCGTCAAGCGCCGCGAGCGCGAACTGGGGATGAAGCGGGGCGAACTGGCCCGCTCGGTCGAGATGAACATCCTCCACATGCGCCGGGTCCGCTCCCGGCTGCGCGACCCGGGCGCCTTCGAGATCCAGGTGTACGACGACACCCCCCGCTTCTCGGCCTACCTGGTGGACGGCGACGGCGCCGACGGCGTCGCGATCATCCAGTCCTATCTGCGCGGGGCGCGCGGGATGGAGTCGCCGGTGCTGGTGCTGCGCAACGGCAACAAGGTGGTCAAGTCGGACGACATGGTGGAAACGGGGCTCTTCCCGACGTATCGCGAGGAGTTCGAGATGGCTTGGGCGGATTCGCGCCCGGTGTCCTGACGCGGGTGCGAGGGGGAGTCGCGGCCGGTAACCGGAACGCGGTCCTCTGATTGTCAGTGGCGCATGCGAGGGTGGAGACCACTGGGGGAAAGCACCACCAAGAAGGGGGGCCGCCCATGGGCTGGCACCAGGAGCTCCTGATCGGCTTCGACCTGGAGACGACGGGTACCGATCCGCGAGAGGCGCGGATCGTCACGGGGGCCGTGATCGAGGTCAGGGCCGGGCAGGAACTCGGCCGCCGCGAGTGGCTGGCCGATCCGGGCGTGGAGATCCCGGCGGACGCGGTGGCGGTGCACGGCATCAGCAACGAGCGCGCGGCGGCCGAGGGCAGACCGGCCGACCAGGTCGCCGACGCCCTCGCGGACGTCCTCACCGGGTACTGGAAGACGGGCGTCCCCGTCGTCGCCTACAACGCGAACTTCGACCTCACCCTGCTCTCGGCGGAACTCCGCCGACACGGACTGCCGTCCCTCTCCGACCGCCTCGGCGGCCTCGACCCCGGACCGGTCGTGGACCCGTACACCATCGACCGCCGGGTGGACCGCTACCGCCGCGGCAAGCGCAACCTGGAGGCGGTCTGCGCCGAGTACGGCATCACCCTCACCGCCGCGCACAACGCCTCCGCCGACGCCCTCGCCGCGGCGCGCCTGGCCGGTGCGATAGCCGAGCGGCACCCGAAGGTCGCGGCGCTGGGCCCGGCGGAGCTGCACCGGCGCCAGGTGGAGTGGTACGCGGAGTGGGCTGCCGACTTCCAGCAGTTCCTGCGGCGCAAGGGGGAGGCGGACGCGGTGGTGGACGGGGCGTGGCCGGTGCGGGAGCTGGTCGACGCCGTTTGAGCGTTCCGCTCAGCCGGAAGCTCCGTGATGCGTCGTTGTTCGTCTGCGGCGCCGTTGGGGCTGGTCGCGCGGTTCCTCCCCCAGCCTTCGGCCGGGGGTACCCCCAGCGCCCCTTGGGGCGCTCCTCAGAAGGGGTACCAGCGCACCGACTCGTCGCCCTCCCGTAGCGACGTGACCCGGCGTTCGAACTCGGCCAGCGCCTTGGGGTTGCTCGGTGCGTGCTGGGCCACCCACGCGCAGCTCGCCGTCTCCCTGGCGCCGCGCAGGACGCCGCACCCCTCCCACTCTCGCACGTCCCATCCGTAGGCCTGGGTGAAGGAGTCATAGGCCTCGGCGGGCAGGCCGTACCGGTCGCGGGAGAGGGCCATCACCACCAGGTCGTGCTCGCGCAGGTCGGCGGAGAAGGTCTCCAGGTCGACCAGGACCGGGCCGTGCGGGCCGACGTGCACGTTGCGGGGGAGCGCGTCCCCGTGGATCGGTCCCGGCGTCAGATGGGGCGTCAGCGTGGCCGCGGCCGTCGCGAAGCCGTCCCGGCGCTCCCGCAGGTACGCCGCGTCGGCGGGGTCGATCGCGTCGCCTGCCAGCCGCAGCCAGCGCTCCACCCCGCCCAGCAACTCGCGGGGCGGCAACGCGAAGGAGGGGGAGGGCAGCGCGTGCACGATCCGCAGCAGTTCGGCCAGATCCCGCGGCTCGGCCGGCCGCACCGGGTCCGGCAGGCGGTGCCACACCGTGACCGGGTGGCCGTCGACGAGCAGCGCCTTCGGCTCGGCGGCGCGAACGGCGGGCACGTCCGCCGCCGCCAGCCAGCCGGCGATGTCCAGCTCGCGCCGGGCCCGGTCGAGCAGTTCGGCGTCCCGGCCGACCTTCACCACCAGCTCCCCGGCGGCGAACACCGCGTTCTCGCCCAGGGCCAGGAGCGAGGCGCCGGCCGCCGCGCCGGGCAGCACATCCGCCGCGGTCAGTACGTCCCGCGCCCTTGCCTCGTCCATCGTCCGCCTCCGTGTCCGCTCCCGACGCCCGTGTCCCCGTGACTGTGCGGGTGCACACGGCGGCGTCTTCTCGCCGTCCGGCGGTCAGTCTCGCATCCACGGAGGTCGGACGGTGTGCGCGGTGTCTTGACGGGGCACCCCGCCTTCACGACCATGTCCAGGCCCGACCGGGCCGCGCAAAGGGGGATGACGTGGCAGTGGTCACCGACGTGGCGAGTACGAGGCGGCCGGACGCCGCACGTGTCACCGACCGCGGCGCCTGGTTCCTGGTCCTGCCCGCCCTGATCCCGATCCTCGTGCTGAGCGTCGGCCCGCTGCTCTACGGGATCATGCTGGCGTTCACCGACGCCCAGTCGGGCCGTACCGCGGCGACACGGTGGATCGGCGGTCTCAACTTCCGGGACCTGGTGCACGACACGCTCTTCTGGGAGTCTTTCCGGATCGGCCTGGTCTGGGCCGTGGGGGTGACCGTGCCCCAGTTCCTGCTCGCGCTGGGCCTCGCCCTCCTCCTCAACCAGGAGCTACGGCTGCGCGGCCTGGCCCGCGCCCTCGCGATCGTCCCGTGGGCGATGCCCGAGGTGGTCGTCGGCATCATGTGGCGGCTGGTCTACAACCCGGACGCGGGGATCCTCAACGAGACCCTGCACGACCTGGGCCTCGGCGACGGCCGGGACTGGCTAGGCGGCCTGGCCACCGCCCTGCCCGCCGTGATCGTCGTCGGTGTCTGGGCCGGGATGCCGCAGACCACGGTCGCCCTGCTCGCCGGGCTCCAGAACACCCCGCGCGAACTCCACGAGGCCGCCGCCGTGGACGGGGCGGGCGCCTGGCGCCGCTTCCGCACGGTCACCTGGCCCGCCCTCAGACCCGTCGCGCTGGCCGTCACGGCGCTCAATCTGATCTGGAACTTCAACTCCTTCGCGCTGGTCTACGTCCTGACCAGCGGCGGCCCCGGCGGCAGGACCCGGCTTCCGATGCTGTTCGCCTACGAAGAGGCCTTCCGCTACGGACAGTTCGGGTACGCGGCCGCGATGGGCTGCGCGATGGTCGCGGTGATCGCGGTACTGCTCGCCGTCTTCCTGGCGGGCCGGCTGCGAGGAGGCGAGGACACATGAGGACCAGGACCAGCACCCGCGTCGGCCGGTACGCGGCCCTGATCGCCTACCTCGTCTTCCTCGCCTTCCCGCTCCTGTGGCTGCTCTCCACGGCCTTCAAGTCCGCGCAGGAGCTGGGCAGTCTGCATCCCACCTGGATCCCGCGGCACCCGACCCTCGCCAACTTCCGGCAGGCCTTCGACGAACAGCCCCTGCTGCGCGCCGGCCTCAACTCCCTGCTCGCCGCGCTCGGCGCCGCACTGATCGCCGTACTCCTCGCCACCCCGATGGCCTATGTGACGGCCCGGCGCCGCACCGCGCTCTCCCGGGCGGTCACCGGCTGGGTGGTGGTCGGTCAGGCGTTCCCGTTCGTGCTGGTGATCATCCCGCTGTTCCTGGTGCTGAAGAACCTGCGGCTGATCGACTCCCTGCTCGGCCTGGTGCTGGTGTACGTCGTGTGGGCGCTGCCGTTCGCGCTGTGGATGCTCGTCGGACACGTCAGGGCGGTGCCCGTCGAACTGGAGGAGGCGGCGGCCGTCGACGGGGCCGGGCGGCTGCGCACCCTGGTGTCGGTGACGGCGCCGCTGCTGGCACCCGGGATCGTGGCGACCGCGCTGTTCGCCTTCGTCACCGCCTGGAACGAGTTCTTCTTCGCGCTGGTGCTGCTGAAGACACCGGAGAAACAGACCCTGCCGGTCGTCCTCACCCACTTCATCGGCGCCGAGGGCGTGGCGGACCTGGGTCCGCTGGCGGCGGCCGCCTTCCTCGCCACCCTGCCCTCACTGCTGGTCTTCGCCCTCGTGCAGCGGCGGCTCACGGGCGGGCTGTTCGCCGGGGCGGTGAAGAGCTGATGCGGACCAGGGCGACCACGGCCGTCGTCGTACTCCTCCTGCTGATCGCGGGCTGCTCGGCCGGTGGCGGGACCGGCGGTCCCATCACCCTCCGCTTCCAGTCGCTGGCCTGGCAGGACGAGTCGGTCGCCGCCAACAAGGAACTGGTGAAGGAGTGGAACGCCACCCACGCGGACGTCAAGGTCGAGTACGTGCAGGGCAGTTGGGACAACGTCCACGACCAGCTGCTGACCTCCTTCGAGGGCGGTGAGGCGCCGGACATCATCCACGACGCCTCCGACGACCTCGCGGACTTCGCCTATGGCGGGTACCTCGCCGACCTGACCGGTCTGCTGCCCGCCCGGCTCAGGTCCGCGATACCCGAACGCACCTGGCGGACGGCCCGGTTCGGCAAGGGCGTCTACGGCGTGCCCTTCCTCCAGGAGCCGCGCGTCCTGATCGCCAACACGACCTGGCTCGCCGCCTCCGGCGTGCGCATCCCGACCCCCGCACACCCGTGGACCTGGGCAGAGTTCCGGCGGGTCACCCAGCGGCTCAGCGGCGCCGGGCGGTACGGCGTCGCCTGGCCCCTCAAGGAACCCGTCTCCGCCACCCTCAACCTCTCGCTCTCCGCGGGCGGGCGGCTCTTCCACCGAAGCGCCGACGGCAAGGTGACCGTCCGCTTCGAGGCCGCCGACCAGGTCGTGCCGCGCACGATCCACGACCAGCTCGGCGTCGACCACAGCGCGCCCGGCTCCACCCTGGGCAGCGGCGGCTCGGACACCCTGCCCGGCTTCTTCGGCGGCAGGTACGCGATGGTCCCGCTCGGCTTCTCCTACCGGCAGCAGATCGTCCAGCAGGCGCCCGAGGGCTTCGACTGGGAGGTGCTGCCGGCTCCGGCCGGCGCCGACGGGCTCGCCCAGGGGGTCAGTCCGCAGACGCTGTCGATCGCCGAGGACAGTCCCCACAAGAAGGAGGCGATCGAGTTCGTCGACTTCCTGCTGCGGCCGCGGAACATGGTCCGGCTCGCCCTCGGCGACTGGATGCTGCCCACCGGCACCGAGGCCCTGGAGGACCCGGCCCTGCACACCGCGAAGTACGGTTGGGCCACCGGTACCGCCCTCGCCGGACGGCTGGGCCCGGCCCCCGCCCAGACGGTCCGCGGCTATCCCGAGTGGAAGGACAAGGTGGCCGGCCCGGCCCTCCAGGAGTACTACAGCGGCGCCATCGGCCTCGGCGAACTCCGCCGCCGGCTGGAGCGGGACGGCAACCTGGTGCTTGCCCGCTACCAGCGCTGACCGACGAATGACCGGCGAACGGCCGGCGAACGGCCGGCGAACGGCCGGCGAACGGCCGGCGGAGAAGGGGACAGGGCCCGCCGGCTCCCCGGGAGTCGGCGGGCCCTGTGCGGCGGGCCGGTGCTCAGACCGGCAGGCGGTCCTGCTCGCCGCGTGCCGTCGGCGGCGCCACCGGCTCCGGCGACTCGTCGTGGGTCAGGTCCGGCAGCCACCGCAGCCAGCTCGGCAGGTACCAGTTGCGCTCGCCGAGCAGCGCCATCACCGCCGGGAGCAGCACGCCCCGGATGACCGTCGCGTCGATCAGGACGGCCGCCGCCAGGCCCACGCCCATCTGCTTCATGGACTGCATGGACAGCGTGCCGAAGATCGCGAAGACGGCGACCATGATGACGGCGGCGCTGGTGACGACCCCGGCCGTGGTGACCACACCGTGCTGGATGGCGTCCTTGGTGGACCGGCCGCGCAGCCGGGCCTCGCGGATCCGGGAGACCACGAACACGTGGTAGTCCATCGACAGGCCGAACAGGATCACGAAGAGGAACAGCGGCAGCCAGGTGACGATCGCGCCGACGCCCTCCGCGCCCACCAGGGAGGCGCCCCAGCCGTGCTGGAAGACGGCGACGAGGATGCCGTAGGCGGCCCCCACCGAGAGCAGGTTGAGGACGATCGAGGTGATCGCCACGGTCAGCGAGCGGAACGACAGCAGCATCAGGAGGAAGGCGAAGACGACCACGAAGGCGAAGACCGGGACGACCGAGCCCATCAGCTGGTCGTTGAAGTCCTCGTTGCCGGCGACCGAACCGGTGACGGGCGCCTGCACCCCGTCGACCCGGCCCAGGGTGGCCGGCCGTACCTCGTCGCGCAGCGTGCGCAGGCTCTGGCCGGCCTTGTCCATGTCGGAGCCGCCCACCAGCGGCACGGATATCAGGGCGACGTTCTGGCCGTCGTGCAGCCTGATGTCGACCGGGCCGCGCGAGGCGCCCGAACTGATCGCCCGTTCCCGGAAGTCGGTCAGCGCCCGCTTCACCTCGGGGGCGTTGATGTCCTTGGCCCTGACGACCACCTCGGCGGGCTCGGAACCGCCCGGGAAGGCCTCGTTGAGCCGGTCGTAGGTCCCCACGATCGGCAGCGAGTGGCCGAACTCCTGGTCCAGGGTGAGCTGTGAGGTCTTCATCCCGAGCGTGGGCGCGGCGACGCCGAGCAGCGCGCCGACCGCGACGGCCACGGAGACCAGCGGCCTGGCGAGCACGCCCCGCAGGACGGCGGTCCAGAAGCGGCTCTGAGCGCGGCCGCCCCGGCGCTCGCGGCGGCGCAGGAAGGGGATCCGGCCCTTCTCGACCCGCTCGCCGAGCAGGGAGAGCAGCGCCGGCAGCACGGTCACGGAGCCGACCATGGCGACCGCGACGACCATCAGGGAGGCCAGGCCCATCGCCTCGAACTCGGCGAGCCCGGTGAACAGCATGCCCGCCATGGCCACGCACACCGTGACACCGGAGACGATGATCGCCCGGCCACTGGTGGCGGCGGCGATGCGCAGCGCGGCGCCCGCGTCCCGGCCGGCGTCCCGCTCCTCGCGTTCCCGGCGCAGGTAGAACAGGCAGTAGTCGACACCGACCGCCATGCCGACCAGCAGCATCACGGAGTTGGCGGTGTCACTCATCGGCTGGAGGTGGCTGACCAGGCCCATCAGACCCATCGTCGCCATGATCGCGGTGACGGCCAGACCGACCGGCAGCAGCGCGGCCACCAGGGCGCCGAAGGCGATCAGCAGGATCCCGAAGGCCACCGGGACGGCGGAGTACTCGGCCCGCTGGAAGTCCTTGCCGAAGGCGTCGTCGTACTGCTTGTTCATGCTGGCGCCGCCGATCTCCTCGATCCGCAGCGAACCGTGTGCCTTCTGGACCCCGGCCACGGCGTCCAGCACCGGCCCGACCCGGTCGCCGGCGGTCTCCGCGTCGCCGCGCATGTCGAACTGGACCAGCGCGCTGCGGCCGTCCTTCGAGATGGTCCGGGTGTCGTACGGCGAGGTGACGTCCGTGACCCGGCCGGTGCCCTCGACGGCCTTCACCACGTCGGCGACGGCGGCCCTGAAGACGTCGTCCGTGGCCTTGGCCGAGGTGCCCTTCGCCTGGATCAGCACCGTCTCACTGGCCGGCTCCTTGATCCCCGCATCGTCGATGATCTTCGCGGCGGTGTGGGTCTCGCCCTTGAGCTGGTCGCCCTCGTCGACGTCGACCCGGCCGGCGGCGGAGCCGAGCCCCATCGCCAGGACCACGAACAGCACCCATATGCCGACGGCGGCCCAGCGGTGCCGGGCGCTCCAGCCGCCGGCCCGCGCGGCCAGGCCCCGCACCCGCGTCTCTCCGTGCCCCTTGACGGGATCCATGACGGGATCGCCCCCCTCGTGTGCGGTGACGGCCCCGGCCGTCACGGTCTCTTCACGACTTCCTTCGTTCGTTTCGAAGGTATGGGCCCGGCAAGAGCGACTCCTCGTGCTGCCCGGTGAAGTACGGCGGCCGGTTCTCGTCGCCGAGGAGGATGCCGGGCCCTTACATCTGTCGACCCGTCTCGGGGGTGATGATCAGGGGTGTCCCTTCCGACGACGTGCATCCTCTTTGTGATTGCGGAACCTTGTTGAACAAGTCACAGGTGCGTGTAGAGGTTGATCCGGGCCGGTCCGATCGGCCAGAGTTTCGGGCAGTCCGGGTTGCCCGGCACGGCCGTCGTGCCGACCCCCACGGGGCACGACGGCCGTTCTAAGGTGTTCGAATGACGACCTATGCGGCGCTGCTGCGCGGGATCAACGTGGGTGGCAAGAAGAAGCTCCCGATGGCGGAACTGCGCGGGCTGCTGACCGGGCTGGGGTACGAGTCCGTCCAGACCTACTTGCAGAGCGGCCAGGCCGTCTTCGCGTGCGGCCACGGGGACGCGGAGTCGCTCGCCGCCGAATTGACCAAGGCGATCGAGGGGCGGTTCGGCTTCTCGGTCGACGTGCTCGTCCGCGACCACGCCTATCTGAAGGCGGTCGCCGAGGCCTGCCCGTTCCCCGCCGCCGAACTGGAGGCCAGGCAACTGCACGTCACCTACTTCTCCGGGCCCCTCGCACCGGAGCGCTTCGCGGACCTGGACCCCGCCGCACACCTTCCCGAGGAGTTCCGCCTCGGCGACCGCGCGCTGTACCTGTACGCCCCGGACGGCCTCGGCCGCTCCAAGCTGGCCGAGGCCCTGTCCCGGCCCCGGATCAACAAGGGACTGATCGCGACGACCCGGAACTGGAACACGGTGCTGAAGCTGGTCGAGCTGACCGGCTGACCGGCCACCCTGCCGGTCCGGCGGCACCCGTCACACCGTGACCACTCGGGCAACTACCCAATACGGCCAAGTCGTTGGCAGCTGAACCGGTAAAGCCCCCGGTGTGACACGTTCGCCGCGCACGACGCAGAGAGAAGAGCCGGACACGGCGGCGAGCGCTCCCTGGAGCCCGCCGCGGGCCGGCTGTTCGCGGTCCGACGGACAGGGGAGCGCCGGACCGCGAACCCATTCCGTCGCGGCGACCCGGCCGCGCTTATTCCCGGGGCTTTCCACAGCTGTTCCACAGACGCCGCCCGGGCTGTTCCGTGAAGCTCTGAAGAAGCTCAAGAAACAAGGCCGGTACATGGATCGTGACGGCCAAGCGCAACAGCAAGACGAGCGGCGGCCAGATCCTCCAGAGCAAGCAACGCCCACGCCGGCATTCCGGGACTGATCCCGTGTATTCCGTTGCGCCGAATCCTCGGATTCGGCGCAACGGATTTCCTCTTTATGGCGCACTCTTGAAAAGCGGGGTCGTTCACGCGCTCATGCTCGACCACCCGGTCAGCTTCTCCGAGGCGTCCTCGTACCGTTCGAGCAGCACCCGGGCCACCTCCGGTGCCGGGCCGAGCACGTCGGCCAGTACGTCCGCCGCCGCGGCGCCCCGGGCGATCCGGTCCGGCAGGAAGCCGGGGGCGAGGACGTAAGGGGCCACCGCCACCCGGGCGCAACCCAGCTCCCGGAGTTCGCGTACCGCGTCCTCGGTGCGGGGCAGGGCGGCGGAGGCGAACGCGCACCGCACGGCCCGCCAGCCGGTGCGCCGCCACTGTCGCGCGAGGTCCGCGATCACCGCGATCGCCTCCGGATCGCTGGACCCCGCCGAGGCCAGCACCACCCCGGTCGACGACCTGTCGGCAGGGGACAGCCCGGCCTCGTACAGCCGCCGTTCCAGGGCCGACAGCAGCAGCGGGGACGGGCCCAGCACCTCCGCCTGCCGGATCCGCAGCCGCGGCGGCGCCTCCCGCAGGACGGCCGGGATGTCGGCCTTCGCGTGGAACGCGCGGGTGAGGAGGAGGGGGAGGGCGACGACGTCCCGGACCCCCTCCGCCGCCAGTGACTCCAGCACCCCCTGCACGGACGGGATGTTGAAGTCGAGGAAGCCGGTCTCCACGCGGAGCCCCGGCCGCAGCGACCGTACCCGCTCCACCAGGGCGTGCACGGTCGCCGCGTGCCGTGGATCACGGCTGCCGTGGGCGATCACCACGAGCACGGGGCGGACCGGCTTCCTGCGCATGGACGGACCTCAGCTCTTCACCAGCAGACCGCGGCTGCGCAGCACCCAGCGCTCCAGCGGGCTGAAGATCAGCAGGTCGATCGCGATGCCGACGAACAGGATGAGCAGGATGGCCAGGAAGACCGTCGCCATGTCGCTGTTGGTACGGCCCACCTCAAGCAGCTGACCGAGCCCCATGCCCATGTCCGGCGACTGGGCGATGATCTCGGCGGCCATCAGCGAACGCCAGGAGAACGCCCAGCCCTGCTTCAGACCGGCCACGTAGCCGGGCAGCGCCGCCGGCATCACGATGTGCCAGGTGCCGCGCAGGCCCGTCGCGCCCAGGGTGCGGCCGGCGCGCAGGAACAGCGGGGGCACCTGGTCGACGCCCGACACCAGGCCGTTGGCGATGGAGGGCACGGCGCCCAGCAGGATCACCGTGAACATCACCGAGTTGTCCAGCCCCAGCCAGATGACCGCGGGCGCCACCCAGGCGACCGAGGGCAGCGACTGGAGGCCGGAGAGGATCGGGCCGAAGGCCGCACGGACGAACTTCACCCGCGCCACCACCAGGCCCAGCGGCGTACCGATCACCAGCGCCAGCAGGAAGCCCAGCAGACCGCGGGAGACGCTGCCCCAGATGTAGCTGAGCAGTGTCCCCTTGACCCACTGGTCCTGGACCGCGCTCCAGACGTCGGCAGGGGAGGGCAGCTTCGACGGGTCGTCGACGACCGGGTAGAGCAGGGTCCAGGCGACCAGTACCACGGCGATCGCGATGACCGGCGGCAGGATCTTGTTCCTGAAGGTCTGGCTGAAGGGCGTCCGCCCTGCGACCGAGGTCTCCAGCGCGTCGAGGCCCGCCTCGACGCTTCCGGCATCCTGGGTCGGCGTGGTCTCAGTGCTGGCCATGACGGCGGATCTCCCCCCGCAGTACGTCGGTGATCTCAAGGGACAGTTCGGCCACGGGCGCGTCCTCGATGCGGCGCGGCTGCGGGATGCCGACCGTCCACTCGCGCGCGATCCGGCCCGGGCGGGACGACAGCAGGATGACCCGCTGGGCCAGCCGGACCGCCTCGCGCACGTTGTGCGTGACGAAGAGGACGGACAGCCCGGTCTCCGCCCAGATCCGCGTCAGTTCGTCGTGCAGCACATCCCGCGTGATGGCGTCGAGGGCCGCGAACGGCTCGTCCATCAGCAGCAGGTTGCTCTCCTGGCCGAGTGCCCGTGCCAGCGCCACGCGCTGCCGCATACCGCCCGACAGCTCGTGCACACGCTTGCCGTACGCACCCTTCAGCCGGACGAGTTCGAGCAGTTCCTCGGCCTTGTCGCGCCGGTCGTTCTTGGGGACCCCCCGGAGCCGGAGGGCGAGTTCGATGTTCTTGCCCGCGGTCAGCCACGGGAAGAGGGCGTGTTCCTGGAACATCAGGGCCGGACGGCCGTCCGTCGCGATGGAACCGGTGGTCGGCGCGTCCAGGCCGGCCACCAGGTTCAGCAGCGTGGACTTGCCGCAGCCCGAGGCGCCCAGGAGGGTGACGAACTCACCCGGCGCGACATCGAGGCTGATGTCGTCCAGGACGAGCTGCTGTCCGCCCGGTCCGGCGAAGGACTTCGAGACGTGCTCAAGCCGCGCCGCGTACTCGACGGTCTCGTCGGCCTTGGCGAGGGTCGTGGCCATGGTCGTCACCTCCTGGGATCTCGTCGGGTCCGTCAGCTGCTGCCGAGACCGGCGTCGGAGACGGTGGCCGCACCCTCGGCCTTGAGGACCTTGTTCAGGATCGTCAGGTCGTAGATGCCGTCGAGGTCGGGCTTCTCCAGCAGGCCGGCCTTGACCGCGTGCTCCGCCTCAGTGTTGAGGGTGGACGCCAGCGGGTCGTCGGTGAACTGGATGGACTTCCACGCCGGGTCGAGGACGTCGGCGGGCAGCGCCTTGCCGGAATCGGCCTCGAGCTGCTTGTTCGCCACCGTCTTGGCCTGGTCGGGGTTGGCGTTGATCCACTTGTTGGCCTCGACCGAGGCCTTCAGCACCGCCTCGACGGCCTTCGGGTGCTCCTTGAGGAACTGCTGCCGCACGATGATGTTCGTGATCACGAACTTCTTGTCCGGCCACAGGCTCGACTCGTCGAGCAGCACCTTGCCGCCCTCGGCGACCAGCTTGGACGCGGTCGGCTCCGGCACCCAGGCGCCGTCGATGGCACCGGACTTGTAGGCGTCAGGGGTGATCTTGTTGTCGGTGCGGACCACCGAGACGTCGCCCTTGCCGGTGTTGGCGTCGACCTTCCAGCCCTGGTCCGCGATCCAGTTCAGGAACGCCACGTCCTGCGTGTTGCCCAGCTGCGGCGTCGCGATCTTCTTGCCCTTGACGTCCTTCAGGGACTTGATCTTCTTCGGGTTCACGACGAGCTTGACGCCGCCGGAGGCCGAACCGCCGATGATCTTCAGGCTCTTGCCGTTCGACTTGGTGTAGCCGTTGATCGACGGGGACGGGCCGATCCACCCGATGTCGATGGAGCCGGAGTTGAGCGCCTCGATCTCCGAGGGACCGGCGTTGAAGATCTGGTAGGCCGCCTTGGTGGCGCCCAGCTGCTTCTGGAAGTAACCCTGCTGACGGGCGACGAGCGCGGTCCCGTGGGTGAGGTTGCCGAAGTAGCCGATCTTGACCGAGTCAAGGCCGTCGATCTTCGAGGACCCGGCGGAGACCTTCTCCTTGGCGTTGTCGGCCGTGGACTTGGACCCGTAGCCGCAAGCGGCGAGTGTGAGAAGCGGGAGCGCGGCGACCACGGCTATGCCGCGGCGAAGGAACTGTGAGCGGTTGGCAGGCACGGGAGGCTTTCCTCTCGTTGGCCCGGCGGTCACGGTCTTTCAGGTCGTGGCCGGGAGGTCGGCAGGTCTTCGTCGCATCCGGGACGTCGGGTGGGGGGCCAGGGCGCGCAGGCAGTGCGCGTACGTCAGCACGCACATCGCGCCACCCCGCCCTGCCCGCTCCCGAGGTCACCGCTGCCGACGCGGCCGCCCTCCTTCGCGAACGTCGAGTAGACGTCGGTCGTCGTCATGTCAGAAGTCCCAGCCGTCGTCTTCGGACTCGTCCTTGACCGGCTCGGGGGACGCGAACGACTCGCCGACCATGCCCGCGGTGAGCGTGGTGCCGTCGGCGGGGTCGATCAGGATGAACGAGCCGGTGCGGCGCGAGTCGGAGTAGGAGTCGACCGGCAGCGGCTCGGCGGTACGGATCTTCACCCGGCCGATGTCGTTGGCGACGAGCTGCCCCGGGTGCGGGTGCAGGGACAGGTCGTCGAGGGTGAGCCGGGACGGGATGTCCTTGACGATCGCCTTGACCGTGCGCGTGCCGTGCTTCAGCAGCACCCGGTGGCCGACGGTCAGCGGCTGGTCGGCCACGTGGCAGACGGTCGCCTCGACGTCCTGGGTGGTCGCCGGGGCGTCCTTCGTCGGCACGATCAGGTCGCCGCGCGACACGTCGATGTCGTCGGTGAGCAGCAGCGTCACCGACTGGGTCGTCCACGCCGTGTCGACCGGCCGGCCGAGCAGGTCGATGCCGGAGATCGTCGTCGTACGGCCGGACGGCAGCACCGTGACCGGGTCGCCGACCCGGAACGTGCCGGCCGCGATCTGACCGGCGTAGCCCCGGTAGTCGGGGTGGTCCGCGCTCTGCGGGCGGATCACGTACTGCACGGGCAGCCGGGCGTGGCAGTGCGCCAGGTCGTGGCTGACCGGGACGGTCTCCAGGTGCTCCAGGACGGTGGGGCCGCCGTACCAGTCCATGTTCGCGGACGGCTCCACGACGTTGTCGCCGACCAGCGCCGAGATCGGGATGGCGGTGACCTCCGGGACGCCCAGCTCGGTCGCGTACGCCGTGAACTCCTCGGCGATCCCCGCGAAGATCGGCTCCTGGTAGCCGACCAGGTCCATCTTGTTGACGGCGAGCACCACGTGCGGGACGCGCAGCAGGGCGGCGATCGCGGCGTGCCGGCGGGTCTGCTCGACCACGCCGTTGCGGGCGTCGACCAGGATCACGGTCAGTTCGGCGGTGGAGGCGCCGGTGACCATGTTGCGGGTGTACTGCACGTGGCCCGGGGTGTCGGCGAGGATGAACCGGCGCTTCGGGGTGGCGAAGTAGCGGTAGGCCACGTCGATGGTGATGCCCTGCTCGCGCTCGGCCCGCAGCCCGTCGGTGAGCAGCGCGAGGTCCGGGGTGTCCTGGCCGCGGCCGGCGGAGGCCCGTTCGACGGCCTCCAGCTGGTCGGTGAGCACCGACTTGGAGTCGTGCAGCAGCCGTCCCACGAGGGTGGACTTGCCGTCGTCGACCGAACCGGCGGTCGCGAACCGCAGCAGGGTGGTCTCGTCGAGACCGAGTTCCGTGGTGGTGGTGCTCATGTCTAGAAGTACCCCTCGCGCTTGCGGTCTTCCATCGCGGCCTCGGAGAGCTTGTCGTCGGCACGCGTGGCGCCGCGCTCGGTCAGCCGGGACGCGGCGATCTCGGCGATCACGGCGTCCAGCGTGGTCGCGTCGGAGTCGACGGCGCCGGTGCAGGACATGTCGCCGACGGTCCGGTAGCGGACCTGCCGCTTCTCGACGGTCTCGCCGTCCTTCGGGCCGCCCCACTCACCGGCCGTCAGCCACATCCCGCCGCGCCGGAACACCTCCCGGTGATGGGCGTAGTAGATCTGCGGCAGCTCGATCTCCTCGCGGGCGATGTACTGCCAGACGTCCAGTTCGGTCCAGTTGGAGAGCGGGAAGACGCGGACGTGCTCGCCGGGGGCGTGCCGGCCGTTGTAGAGGTTCCACAGCTCGGGGCGCTGGCGGCGGGGGTCCCACTGGGAGAACTCGTCGCGCAGGGAGAACACGCGTTCCTTGGCGCGGGCCTTCTCCTCGTCGCGGCGGCCGCCGCCGAACACGGCGTCGAAGCGCTCGCTCTGGATCTTCTCGGTGAGCGGCAGTGTCTGGAGCGGGTTGCGGGTGCCGTCGGGGCGCTCGCGCAGCACACCGCGGTCGATGTAGTCCTGCACGGAGGCCACGTGCAGGCGCAGTCCGTGCCGTTCGACCGTGCGGTCGCGGTACTCCAGGACCTCGGGGAAGTTGTGCCCGGTGTCCACGTGCAGCAGGGAGAACGGGACCGCCGCGGGCGCGAACGCCTTCAGGGCCAGGTGCAGCATCAGGATCGAGTCCTTGCCGCCGGAGAACAGGATCACCGGCCGCTCGAACTCGCCCGCCACCTCACGGAAGATGTGGACCGCCTCGGACTCCAGTGCGTCCAGGTGGGACAGGGCGTACGGGGTGTCCGTGCCCTCCCCGTGGGTCTCCACGGTCGTCGTCATGCCAGTCCCCTCTCGCTGAGCAGCGCGTGCACGGACGCCGCGGACTCCTGCACGGTCTGGTGCTGCGACTCGATCCGCAGATCGGGTGTCTCGGGCTGCTCGTACGGGTCGTCGACGCCGGTCAGCCCGGTCAGCTCGCCGGCGGCCTGCTTGGCGTACAGCCCCTTGACGTCCCGCTCGCTGCACACCTCGACCGGGGTCGCCACATGCACCTCGACGTACGCGGTGCCGTTCTCCGCGTGCCGCTTGCGTACCGCGTCCCGGCTGTCCGCGTAGGGCGCGATCACCGGGACCAGGGCCTTGACGCCGTTGCGGGCCAGGAGTTCGGCGACGAAGCCGATGCGCTGCACGTTGGTGTGCCGGTCCTCGCGGGTGAAGCCGAGGCCCGCCGAGATGAACTCGCGGATCTCGTCGCCGTCGAGCACCTCGACGAGGTGGCCCTCCGCGCGCAGCCGGCCCGCCAGCTCGTACGCGATGGTGGTCTTGCCGGCGCTCGGCAGACCCGTGAGCCAGACGGTGGCTCCGGTCGTCACGTGCAACTCCTCCGTGTTCGCCTCAGGGGCATTCGCGGTCATCCGTGCAGTCCGCACTCGGTCTTGGCCCGGCCCGCCCAGCGGCCGGCGCGCGCGTCCTCGCCCTCCAGCACCCGGCGGGTGCAGGGGGCGCAGCCGACGGAGGCGTAGCCGTCCATCAGCAACGGGTTGGTCAGCACGCCGTGTTCGGCGACGTACGCGTCCACGTCGTCCTGGGTCCAGCGGGCGATCGGGGAGACCTTGACCTTCTGGCGCTTCTCGTCCCAGCCGACGACCGGCGTGTTCGCGCGGGTCGGGGACTCGTCGCGGCGCAGCCCGGTCGCCCAGGCCGCGTACCTCGTCAGGCCCTGCTCCAGCGGCTGGACCTTGCGGAGCTTGCAGCACAGGTCGGGGTCACGGTCGTGCAGCTTCGGGCCGTACTCCGCGTCCTGCTCGGCGACCGTCTGACGCGGGGTGAGGGTGATGACGTTGACGTCCATCACGGCCTCGACCGCGTCCCGGGTGCCGATGGTCTCCGGGAAGTGGTAGCCGGTGTCGAGGAAGACGACATCGATGGCGGCCTCGCCCTTCTGGACACGCGACGCCAGGTGGGCCACCACCGCGTCCTCCATGGAGGAGGTCACGCAGAAGCCCTTGCCGAAGGTGTCCACCGCCCACTGGAGGATCTCCAGGGCGGAGGCGTCCTCCAGGTCGCGGCCGGCCTGCTCGGCCAGCGCCCTCAACTCGTCCGTCCTACGGTCTTCCTGAGTTGTGGTCATATCTGTTCCCCTCCAGCTTCGGAGTGCTTCAGCCCCCGGGCGAGCAGCCCGAGGAACTTCAGCTGGAATGCGCGGTTGCAGGCCGCGCATTCCCAGGCGCCGTGGCCCGCGTCGCTGGGACGCAGGTCCTCGTCCCCGCAGTAGGGGCAGTAGAAGGGGGCGGCCCGCTCGCTCATGAGAGGGCCTCCTCGCTGGCGCGGGACGCCCAGGCGGCGAACCGCTCGCCGTCCGCGCGCTCCGCCTGGAAACGCTTGAGCACCCGCTCGACGTAGTCCGGCAGTTCCTCCGAGGTCACCTTGAGGCCGCGGACCTTGCGGCCGAAGCCGGCCTCCAGGCCCAGCGCGCCGCCCAGGTGCACCTGGTAGCCCTCGACCTGCTCGCCCTTGTCGTTGAGGACCAGCTGGCCCTTGAGACCGATGTCCGCCACCTGGATACGGGCGCAGGCGTTCGGGCAGCCGTTCAGGTTGATGGTGAGCGGCTCGTCGAACTCGGGGAGCCGGCGCTCCAGCTCGTCGATCAGGGCGCTGCCGCGCTGCTTGGTCTCGACGATGGCGAGCTTGCAGTACTCGATGCCGGTGCAGGCCATGGTGCCGCGCCGGAACGGGGACGGCCTGGCGGTCAGGTCCAGCGCCTCCAGCGCCTCGACCAGCGACTCGACCTGGTCCTCGGTGACATCGAGGACGATCATCTTCTGCTCGACGGTGGTGCGCACCCGCCCCGAGCCGTGCGCCTCGGCGAGGTCCGCGATCTTCGCCAGGGTGGTGCCGTCCACCCGGCCGACGCGCGGGGCGAACCCGACGTAGAAGTTGCCGTCCTGCTGCCGGTGCACACCGACGTGGTCGCGCCAGCGGGACACGGGCTCGGCGGGCGCGGGGCCGTCGACGAGCGCGCGCTTGAGGTACTCGTCCTGGAGCACCTGGCGGAACTTCTCCGGGCCCCAGTCGGCGACCAGGAACTTCAGGCGGGCGCGGGTGCGCAGCCGCCGGTAGCCGTAGTCACGGAAGATGCCGACCACGCCGGCCCAGACCTCGGGGACCTCCGCCAGCGGCACCCAGGCGCCGAGCCGGACGCCGATCTTCGGGTTGGTGGACAGGCCGCCGCCGACCCACAGGTCGAAGCCGGGGCCGTGCTCGGGGTGTTCGACACCGACGAACGCCACGTCGTTGATCTCGTGCACGACGTCGAGGAGCGGGGAGCCGGAGATCGCCGTCTTGAACTTGCGGGGCAGGTTGGAGAACTCCTTGCTGCCGATGTACCGCTCGTGGATCTCGTCGATGGCCCAGCTGCCGTCGATGATCTCGTCCTCGGCGATGCCGGCGACCGGCGAGCCGATCACCACGCGGGGGCAGTCGCCGCACGCCTCGGTGGTGGACAGACCGACCGCCTCGAGGCGGTTCCAGATCTCCGGGACGTCCTCGATCCGGATCCAGTGCAGCTGGATGTTCTGCCGGTCGGTGATGTCCGCGCTGCCCCGCGCGAACTCCTGCGAGATCTCGCCGATGACCCGCAGCTGCTGGGTGGTGAGCCTGCCGCCGTCGATCCGCACCCGCAGCATGAAGTACTTGTCGTCCAGCTCCTCCGGCTCCAGGATCGCGGTCTTGCCGCCGTCGATCCCGGGCTTGCGCTGGGTGTACAGGCCCCACCAGCGCATCCGGCCGCGCAGGTCGTTGGGGTCGATCGAGTCGAAACCGCGCTTGGAGTAGATCGTCTCAATGCGTGTCCGCACATTGAGACCGTCGTCGTCCTTCTTGAACTGTTCGTTGCCGTTCAGCGGGGTGTGGTGGCCCATGGCCCACTGCCCCTCGCCGCGGTGACGGCTCACCTTGCGGCGGGGCGCGGAGGCGGCAGGGTTCTGTGGGGTGGCGGCCATGGTTGATACGTCCTTCGGGACAGGCGGGAAGCGGCTCTGACCTGCGCGTACGGGCGCACGGGGAGGCCTGCGCGACGCTGCGCAGGCCCGGGTGTCTGGACAGGCGGGGGCGGCGGTGCTGTGCTCTCAGCCCGCCGGACAGATGGCGCTGGACATGCGGCCGAGGTCGACGTGCCGCCGACTCACCAAGGCGATCCCAGTTCCAGACATGACGGAAGCGTGTCACGCGGATCTCTGAGCAGTCCACCATCGTCCGTGATTCGGACGAATCTATTCTGAATAGTGAGACGAGGTGGTCTGCGTCACGCCCTGACCGCGTTTACCGGCGGGTGTCCGCGTGCGCCCCCGGCCACGGCCCGGGTGCCGGGACGTCGGGTTCCTCCTCGACCTTCGTGTCGAAGAGGACGAAGCCGCGGCGCTGGTAGTTCGCCATCGCGTGCTCGCCGTCCAGGCTGCACGTGTGCACCCACACCCGCTTCGTCGGCGGCCGGCCCGCCCAGCGCTCCGCCAGGTCCCAGGCCCGGGCGGTGCCGTACGAGAGCAGGTGGCCGCCGATCCGGCGGCCCCGGAACGCCGGGAGCAGGCCGAAGTAGAGGATCTCCACGACGGCGTCCTCCTGTGCCTCCAGCTCCACGTAGCCCGCCGGGGTGCCGTGCTCGTAGGCCACCCAGGTCTCCACACCGGGCCGCTCCAGGTGCTCCCGCCAGCGGGCGTGGCTCCAGCCCAGCCGGTCGGTCCAGCGGATGTCACCGCCGACCGAGGCGTACAGGAAGCGGCTGAACTCGGGGGAGGGGACCTCGGAGCGCACGATCCTGACCTCCTCCCCCTCGGGGGCGGCGGCCGGCAGGAGGTCGGCGGCGGAGGTCTGCTCCAGGGACCAGGTGGTCACGACGATGCTGCTGCTCATGGGGCCAGGCAATCATCCCGGCCCCGGACGTGTCGATGTCCGGCTAACCGAGCGACGCGTCGATCGAGCGCAGGGGCGTCGAGAACAGCATGCGGTCGCTGACCGACCAGACCTCGCCGGTGTCGGGGGCGTAGGACAGGGAGCCGGTGCCCGCGGCCCAGCAGCGGTGCGAGGAGTCAGAACCGCAGCGGCTGCCGTGCGCGCCGTCGGTGTCCTGACGCCACAGGCTGCCGTGCCCGTCCATGGCACCGGGGAGGTGACCGACGTACCACTCGGAGCCGGTCGCGCCGGGCGGGCGGTACGACAGGACGCCCCGGATCTCGGAGGCCCCCGTCCGGTACGCCTCGACCGCGTCCGCCCGGCCGGCGGCGTCGGTGGCGAGCAGCCCGTCCCGCTGGGGGTTCTCGTCGAAGGCGTACCGCCACAGCCGGGCCCGATGCTTGCTGTCCGCGGCCGTCCACTCGCCGAGGACCAGGCTGTCCGGGGCCGTCCCCCGGTCCACGGAGAGCGCGCTCGGACAGGGTGCGCCGCTCTCGGAGCAGGCCCCGGCGGCGAAGCGGTACGAGGCCACGGCGGGCATCGCGTACCGGAACCCGTCGGCCGACCAGCCGCCCCGGACCCGGCCGACCGCGTCCGTCAGGACCGAGGTGCGCTGGATGCGGTTCAGGTCGTAGACGTAGAGCGCGTCGGCACTGCCCAGGGTGGTGGTGACCAGCAGTTTGTCCTCGTACCAGGCCATGCCGGAGATCTGCGAGGACAGGCCCCGGTAGGTGCTGCCGTCGGTGCTGGGCACGGTCAGCAGGACCCAGGCGTAGGAGGGGTGGGCCGGGTCGTTCGCGTCCACCACGGCGATCCGGGCCAGACCCCGGGAGGCGGCGGGGCCGGAGGTCGTGGAGTGCGTCCAGCCGGCCAGGACGACGCGGTTGGCGCCCCACAGACCGTCGTCGTCCGCCTCGGAGGAGGTGGTCACCGAGGCCGGCTGCCAGTCGTCGGTGAGGGTGTCGGTGGGGTCCCAGCAGTACGCCTCGTCGGCCGCCGGGGTGACCGGCAGCGAGTCCCGGTCGTCGGAGTCGCAGTCGGCCGCCTCGCGCAGGGTGTGGTCGGCGTTCTCCAGCACGTCGGCGATGCCGACCGTGCCGCCCATCGCCGAGGCGAGCCGGTCCAGGGAGCGCCGCGGCACCAGGTGTTCCCGGAGCCGGAGCCGCGCGGTGTCGGTGGTGGAGGTCAGGGGCTTCAGCGCGCCGGGGTCCTCGGCGACCGTGGCCTGCGAGGCGCTGACGATCGTGGCGGTCGCGGTGAGCGCGAGCGCGGTCCCGGCCAGGGCGGCGCGCAGTGCCGCGCCCCGCCTGCGTCGCCGGTGTCTGCCGCGATGCTTCATGTCTCCTCCCGAGGCGGGCCAACTGCGCCTGATGATCCGTACGTTGACCGAGGAGCAGGTGGGGAGGCCCGTACCGGGATGCTACGGCAGCCGGGGCCGTCGTATCTCGAAGACCCCGCAAATATGCGGAAGATACCTCCGTGGATGCTCCGTATGCGCCAAATGCGCCCCCGGAGAGAGGGTATTCACCTCGACCGGTGGCCCGGGGTCCTGCCCTCCGTCACCGCCGGGGCGGTCGAGTACGGCAGCAGGTCCCGCGGGTCGTCGGGGAACCGCACCTCGATCTCCGCGTCCTCACGGAAGCGGTACGGCCGGTGTTCGAGAAGTGCCCCCAGATACCGCCGGACCCGGGACATCTCCGCGCGGACGGTCACGGTCCGTGAGGCGTCCCCGAACACGTCCTCGGCCAGCCCCGCCGCGCTGCGTCCGTCGCGCCGTACCGCCAGCAGGTACAGCAACTCCGCGTGCCGTGGACTCAGTTCACGGGACCAGGAGCCCGCGCCGCCGCCCACCGTCACCGAGGGGCGGCGCGGCCGGCTCAGGTCGAGCACCAGCCGGCCGCCGCCCACCGGTGCCGGCTCGTCCACCGTCCGCAGCAGCCAGCCCCCGGCCAGCGGCTCCACCGAGCACAGTCCGAGCGCGGGCAGCCAGCGGCGCCCCGGCGACAGGGACTTGGGCAGGGTGAGGCGCCGTGGACACGGCATCCCGGTGACCGCCGCCGTCCAGCCGTCTGCGTCCACGACCAGGGCCCGGCCGGCCAGCCGGGCCAGCACCGGGGCCGCGACCGCCCGCAGCCGCTCCAGCGCGTCCAGGTGCAGCTCCCGCAGCCGGGCCTCCGCGAGCTTCGCCACCGAGTTCACCCAGGCCAGGGTCGCCGGATGCATGGTCTCCAGCGGGCCGCTGACGTCCACCACGCCGAGCAGCGTGCCGTCCCTGGGGTCGGTGATCGGAGCGCCCGAACAGGTCCAGGAGGCGTGCGAGCGCACGAAGTGCTCCGCGGCGAACACCTGCACGGGCCGGCGCACCACCGCGGGCGTGCCGATGCCGTTGGTGCCGACGACGTCTTCACGCCAGTCGGCGCCGAGTTCGAAGCCCAGGCCGTCCGCCTTGCGCAGCACCGGCGGGGAACCCTCACGCCACAGCACCCGGCCGTCGGCGTCCGCCACCACCATGATGTGCTGGGCGACGTCCGCGACCGAAAGCAACCCCTCGCGCAGTACCGGCAGCACGTCCCTGAGCGGTGACTCCTCACGTCTGCGCCGGACTTCGTCGGCCGACAGCAGCCCCGAACGGAAGTCGTGGTCGGGGTCGACGCCGCTGCGCAGCATCCGCCCCCAGGACTGCTCGATCACCGGCCGGGGTGCGATCCGCCCACGGTGTCCGGCGAGTCTGGCCTCGCGTACCTCGCGCAGTACCCGAGCCGCCTGTGCCGCGTCCTTCGCGGCGAGTCGCGCCACGTCCATCGGCGGGTTCCCCACTGAGGTCCTCCCGGACAGTCCTCGGAAAAGGCATGGAAGAGTCTTGTCAAGCCGTCCGGGCGGCGGTTTCCGGTCCGGCTGTGCGTCTCATACTGCCGTTCCCCGGCGCCGGAGGCACACAGTCCGCACACAGACACCGATATGTTGCAACCCCTTGCAACCCTGGTGAACGAGCCGGGGCTGGCCGAAACTTGAGCCGACGCCACGGCGTCGCCGGCCTGACATGGGCCGAAGTGGTGGGGGTGGTGCCGTGTCGGCGCAGCACCACCCCCAACCCTCGCCGGGCGCTCTCAGCAGGCGCGGGCCCGCTCCACCACGGCCGCCAGGTCCAGGCTCGTCGGCAGGGTGCCGAAGGTGGACCCCCAGTCGTTGCCCAGCCTCGACGCGCAGAAGGCGTCCGCCACCTCCGAGGGCGCGAAACGGACCAGCAGCGAGCCCTGGAGGACCGTCGCCAGACGCTCCACCAGCCGCCGTGCCCGGCCCTCCATGCCCTCCAGATCCGCCAGTTCCGAGAACAGGTCCTTGACCGCGCGGTCCAGCCGGTGGTCGGCCCCGTGGGCCCGGCCGATCTCGCCGAGGCAGGCGTCCAGCGCGGCCGGTTCGCGTCGCAGGGCCCGCAGGACGTCCAGCGCCTGGACGTTGCCCGCCCCCTCCCAGACCGAGTTGAGCGGCGACTCGCGCACCAGACGGGGCAGCCCCGACTCCTCGACGTAACCGTTGCCGCCCAGGCACTCGGCGGCCTCCACCGTCAGCGGCGCGCAGCGCTTGGTCACCCAGTACTTCGCCGTCGGCAGCGCCAGCCGCAGCAGGGCCTGTTCGGCCTCGCCCCCGTCGTCGTAGGCGGCGGCCAGCCGCAGTGCCAGCGCGGTCGCGGCCTCCGACTCGACCGCGAGGTCGGCCAGGACGTTGCGCATCAGCGGCTTGTCGGCCAGCTTCCCGCCGAACGCCTCGCGGTACGTGCAGTGGTGCACGGCCTGCGCCACCGCCTGGCGCATCAGCCCCGCCGAGCCCAGCACGCAGTCCAGCCGGGTCGCGGCGACCATCTCGATGATGGTCCGCACCCCGCGTCCCTCCTCGCCCACCCGCCGCGCCCAGGTGCCGTCGAACTCGACCTCGGCCGACGCGTTGGACCGGTTGCCGAGCTTGTCCTTGAGCCGCTGGAGCAGGAAGACGTTCCGGGTGCCGTCCGCCAGGACGCGCGGGACCAGGAAACAGGTGAGTCCGGCCGGCGCCTGGGCCAGCACCAGGAAGCCGTCCGACATCGGCGCCGAGCAGAACCACTTGTGCCCGGTGAGGGTGTACGTCCCGGATTCCGCGAGCGGGACGGCCGCGGTCGAGTTCGCCCGTACGTCGCTGCCGCCCTGCTTCTCCGTCATGCCCATGCCGAACAGGGCGCCGGCCTTCCGCCCCGGCGGCCGCAGCTCCCGGTCGTAGACCATCGACGTCAGCAGCGGCTCCCACCCGGCGGCCAGCTCCGGATCGGTGCGGAGCACGGGCACCGCCGCGTTCGTCATCGACAGCGGACAGCAGTTGCCGGCCTCGACCTGGGTCCACACCAGGAACGCGGCGGCCCGCCGGACATGCCCGGACGGCCGTACGAAACCGGTGGTCAGGCCCGCGCCGACGCCCTTGCCGAGCATCCGGTGCCAGGCCGGATGGAACTCGACCTCGTCGACCCGGTGACCGTAGCGGTCGTGGGTGCGCAGCCGCGGCGGGTGCTCGTTCGCCTGCGCACCCCACTCCTGGACCTGCGCCGAACCGGCCGAGGCACCGATCCCCGACAGCTCGGAGCGCACCTCGTCGAGCAGCTCCGGGGCGGTGTGCCGCTCGACGGCCTCGACCAGCGCGTGATCGGCGGTGAACAGGTCGTACCCGACCAGCGGGGGCGGCTGGTTGGTCACGGTGTGGGTGGTGGTGCCTGCCATGTCTGCGAACCTACCCGGGCCGACGGCGGTGGTCTCCAGCGTGACACAACGACTTCCCCGGTCACGCCGGAAGATCCCGGTCCGGCCCGTCCGGTCCCCGTCCCGGTCCGGAAGAGCCCGGTCAGGACCCCGGAGGATGAGTGGTGCCCCGGACGGCGGATACCGTTAGGACGTGCAGCCAGCAAGCGATACCCCCGAGCGGCCCTCCGGCCGGCTCCACCGGGCCAGAGCCCTCTACCGGAACGTCTCCAAGCGCAGGACGGCCTGGCTGCTGGTCAAGGACACCGTCAATTCCTGCATGGAGTACCGCATCCTCGGGCTGGCCGCCGAGGCCGCCTTCTTCACCCTGCTGTCCGTGCCGCCGCTGCTGCTCAGCCTCATCGGACTGCTCGGTTACGTCGACGACTGGACCGGCGCCGACACCATCGCGAGCCTGGAGCACAACCTCCTGGAGGCCTCCCACACGGTCCTGTCCGACAAGGGCGTCAAGGAGATCGCCGAGCCGATCCTGCACGACGTGATGCGCGGCGGCCGCCCCGACGTCATCTCCATCGGCTTCCTGTTCGCCCTGTGGTCGGGCTCCCGCGCGGTGAACGTCTTCATAGACACCATCACCGTGATGTACGGCCTCGACGGCGTCCGGGGCATCGTGAAGACCCGGATCGTCTCCTTCCTGCTCTTCGTCGCCGCGCTGCTGATCGGCTCGGTCGCGCTGCCGCTGATGGTGGCCGGGCCGGACGCGGTGGTGCGGATCGTGCCCTGGTCGGAGACGCTCGTACAGGTCCTGTACTGGCCGGTCGTGATCGTGCTCTCCATCGTCTTCCTGACCACGCTGTACCACGTCTCCGTGCCGGTCCGCTCCCCGTGGATCGAGGACGTGCCCGGCGCCCTGGTCGCCCTCGGCATGTGGGTTCTCGGCAGCTTCCTGCTGCGCATCTACCTCACCAACACCATCGAGGGCGCGACGATCTACGGTTCGCTCGCCGCGTCCGTCGCCGTGCTGCTGTGGATCGGCGTGTCGGCTTTCGCGGTGCTGGTCGGCGCCGCCGTGAACGCCGCGATCGACCGGGTCTGGCCGGCCGCCGCCACGGCCGCGGCCCGCGCCGCCAACGAACGGCTGCGGGAGGCCCAGGTCGCCGAGTACGTCGCCCGCGCGACGGCGGTGGCCCGCGAGGACGGCGCGGACGATCCCGACGACCCCGACATGCCGTCGGAGTTCCCGGAGCGGTGGTCGCGGTTCCTGCCGCCTGAGGACGTCACGGCGCGGTTGCGCGCGCACGTGAAGAGCAGCCACCCGCCGCACAAGCGGGAGGGGTGAGAGCCGGAGGGCGGTCTCGCCGCGGGGGATCGTGCCGCGGGCGGGCCGCCGGCCCGGTGGGGCCCGGTCGCGCAGTTCCTCTCCCGGCCTTCGGCCGGGGGCACCCCCGGCGCCCCTGAGGAAGCCGCGTCTACGCTGAGTTCTGTGTACAGGGAACGGGCGTCTCGTCTCCGTGGTGCGGTCGTGTGGCTGAACACCCCCGACGAGAGCGGCGCGGGCCGGGTGCTGCCCGACGGGTGCATGGACCTGCTGTGGAACGAGGGGCGGCTGCTCGTCGCCGGGCCGGACACCCGCGCCCACGTCCCGGAGGGGGCCGTCGGCACGTGGGCGGGGCTTCGCTTCGCTCCCGGGACCGCGCCCGCCTTTCTCGGCCTGCCGGCGTACGAACTGCTCGACCGGCGTGTCGAGCTGGCCGAGCTCTGGCCGGCCTCGGACGTGCGCAGGCTGCGGGACCGGGTCGCCCGCGCCACCGACCCCGGCCGCGCGCTGGAGGAGATCGCCCTCGACGGCGCCGCGCCCGCCGACCCGTTGCTCGGGCGGCTCGTCGAAGCGCTGGACGCCGGGCGGCCCGTGGCCGTGGTCGCCGACGAACTCGGTCTCGGGGTACGTCAGTTGCACCGCCGCAGCCGGGCCGCCTTCGGCTACGGGCCCAAGACGCTGGCGCGGGTGCTGCGGATGCAGCGGGCCCTCGCGCTCGCCAGGGCCGGGGTCCCGCTCGCGGAGACGGCGGTTCGGGCGGGGTACGCGGATCAGCCGCACCTCTCCCGGGACGTACGGGAGCTGGCGGGGCTGCCGTTGGCCGGGCTACTCGGCGGACAGCGGCGCGAACAGGTCGACGCCGTTGCCGTCGGGGTCGTGCACCGTGGCGTACCGCTGGCCCCAGAAGGCGTCCCACGGCTTGAGCTCGCCGTGGTACCCGGCGCCGACCAGGTCCTCGTACACCGCGTCCACCTCGGCGGGTGAGCCGCAGCGGAAGGCGAGCCCCACCCGGCCGCCTCCCGAGGGCGGTCGCCAGGCCGGGTGGAAGGAACGGACGGTGTCCTCCGTGTCCAGGGCGAGCGTGAGACCGCCCGGCAACTCGGCCTCGACATGGGGCTGTTCCTCGGCTCCGGACGGGAAGTCCAGGCCGAGACGGCGGTAGAAGGCGAGGGACGCGGCCAGGTCGGAGACGACCAGACCGAGCACGGCGAATCGTGGAGTCATGCCGTCACCGTAGGCGGCGGCCACCGGGCCGGTCTTGAAGGAATCGGACACCCGGACACGGCGACCGCTCCGGAACGGCAATCCCCACGCGCCGGCCGGGCGGAGGGTGGCCGGGCGGTGAGCGGCC
>NZ_LBMU02000003.1 GCF_001005085.2 Streptomyces humi | reverse complement strand
GGCGGGGGGAGAGCGGGGTGTTGTGGGTCATGGCCTCGGGATTCCCGGGCCGGGACCGGTCCTTAACCGGTGTTACACGTTCGTCGATGAATGCGGACAACCCGGGACTAAAGGACGGGTGTTCGGGTGCCGAAAAGGCACCGAAAACCCCTGGTCCGGATGGGTGGGGACCAGGGGTTACGGGCATGATTGACTGAATTGCGTAACGGTCACCCGGCGAGCGACCGTTGGCCAAAGATCTGCTCCGAAGATCTGCTCCGGAGACTGCTTTGAAGATCGGCTGCGGAGATCGGCTGCGGAGATCAGCTCCCGGAGCCGTCACCCGCCCGTGCGTCGCACTCCTGTCCGCGCAGCGCCCGCGCCAGGTCGTCCCGGGCCTCCAGGACCAGCCGGCGCAGTGCCGGGGGCGCCTCCGCGTGCGCAGCCAGCCAGGCGTCCGTCGCCGCCAGCGTCTCCGGACGGTCCTGGAGCGAGGGGTACAGGCCGCGCACCACGTCCATGCCGATCTGGATCGAACGGTCCTCCCAGACCCGGGCGATCGCCTCGAAGTACTTGTCGGCGTACGGCGCGAGCAGGTCCCGCCGGGAGGGCTGGGCGAAGCCCGTGATCGTCGCCTCCACCAGCGCGTTGGACAGCGCCTCCGACTCCACGACCTGCGCCCAGGCCTGCGCCTTCACGGCCGCCGAGGGGCGGGCGGCCAGGCAGCGCACCTGATGGCGCCGGCCGGACGCGGTGTCGTCCCGGGCCAGTTCGGCGGCGAGCACCGGCTCGTCGGCCGCGCCGTGCGCCGCGAGGGGTTCGAGGAACGCCCAGCGCAGCTCCTGGTCGACGTCCAGGCCCTCGATCGTCGCCGTGCCGTCCAGCAGTTCCCGGAGCAGCCGCAGGTCGGCCCCGTCCGTCGCCGTCGACGCGAAGAAGCGTGCCCAGGCCAGCTGGTGCTCGCTGCCCGGGGCCGCCTGCCGCAGCTCCCGCAGGGCACCCTCGGCGAGCCGCTGCCCGGCGGTCTCCCGCCACCGCGGCGCCACGTAGTGCACCAGCGCGGACTCCGCCCACGCCTGGAGCATCTGGAGCACGCCGATGTCCGACTCGCGGCCCGCGAACCGCAGCACCAGGTCGACGAAGTCCCGCGCGGGCAGCAGCCCGTCCCGGGTCAGGTTCCACAGCGCCGACCAGCACAGGGCACGGGCCAGCGGGTCGGTGAGGGTGTCCAGCCGGTCCCGGAGGGTGGCCAGCGAGGTCTCGTCGAAGCGGATCTTGCAGTACGTCAGGTCGTCGTCGTTGACCAGCACCAGCTCCGGCGCGTCGGCACCGGCCAGCTCGGCGATCACCGTACGCGGGCCGTCGACGTCCGCCTCGGCGCGCGCGTACCTGACCAGGGCGCCGTCCGTCAGCCGGTACAGGCCGACCGCCACCCGGTGCGGGCGCAGCTCGGGATGGGACTCCGCGGCCTCCTGCACGACCGCCAGCTCCGCGACCCTGCCGTCCGCGTCCAGCAGGACCTGCGGGGTCAGCGAGTTCACCCCGGCCGTCTGGAGCCACTTGCCCGCCCAGGCGCCCATGTCCCGGCCGCTGGTCTCCTCCAGGACCGACAGCAGGTCGCCGAGCCGGGTGTTGCCGTACGCGTTGCGCTTGAAGTAGCGGCGGGCGCCCTCCAGGAACGCGTCCTGGCCGACGTAAGCGACGAGCTGCTTCAGGACGCTCGCGCCCTTCGCGTACGTGATGCCGTCGAAGTTGAGCTTGGCGTCCTGGAGGTCGCGGATGTCGGCCGTGACCGGGTGGGTGGAGGGCAGCTGGTCGGCGCGGTACGCCCACGCCTTGCGCCGGTTGGCGAAGGTGGTCCACGCGTTCTCGAAGCGGGTCGCGCCGACGTTCGCGAAGGTGCCCATGAAGTCCGCGAAGGACTCCTTCAGCCACAGGTCGTCCCACCACACCATGGTGACCAGGTCGCCGAACCACATGTGCGCCATCTCGTGCAGGATGACGTTGGCCCGCGCCTCGTACGACGCCTGTGTCACCTTGCCCCGGAAGATGTACTCCTCCCGGAAGGTCACCAGGCCCGGGTTCTCCATCGCGCCCAGGTTGTACTCGGGCACGAACGCCTGGTCGTACTTCCCGAACGGGTACGGGTAGTCGAAGTGGTCGTGGAAGAAGTCCAGGCCCTGCTTGGTGACCAGGAAGACGTCGTCGGTGTCGAAGTAGGGGGCGAGGCCCTTGCGGCACAGGGCGCCGAGCGGGATGTCGAGGGCCGTGCCGTCGGGCAGCGTGCGCGTGTACGAGTCCGTCACGTGGTGGTACGGGCCGGCCACCACGCAGGTGATGTACGTCGAGATCGGCTTCGTCTCCGCGAACCGCCAGACACCGTCCGCGAGTTCACCTGCGCCGTTGCTCCACACCGGCCACCCCTCGGGCGCCCGCACCTCGAAGCGGAACGGCGCCTTGAGGTCCGGCTGCTCGAAGTTGGCGAAGACCCGGCGGGAGTCGGCCGGCTCGTACTGCGTGTAGAGGTAGACCTCGCCGTCCTCGGGGTCGACGAAGCGGTGCAGGCCCTCGCCGGTGCGGGAGTAGGCGCACTGCGCGTCCACCACCAGCTCGTTCTCCGCGGCCAGGTCCTCCAGGGCGATCCGGGTGCCGTCGAAGACCTCGCCCGGGTCCAGGTCCTTGCCGTTGAGCGTCACGGCGGTCACCGAGGGCGCGATCAGGTCGGCGAAGCTCGCCGCGCCCGGCTCGTTGCAGCGGAAGCGGATCGTGGTGACCGAGCGGAAGGTCCGGGCCTCGCCGCCGTCCTCGCCGACGGCCGACCGCACGTCCAGCGACACGTCGTACCCGTCGACGGACAGCAGGGCGGCCCGCTCCCGGGCCTCGTCGCGGGACAGATTCTCACCGGGCACGGGCGGCACTCCCTCGTCGTCGATACACACCGTTGTCGGTACGCCGGAACAGCACCGATCCTGCCATGCGCTCCTGACAGCGGGTAGCGGGAATGGGGTCGGCGGTGCCGGTGTTGCCGCTGGAAAAGGCCCGCATCCGAGGAGAAGCATGTCCGAGACCGAGACCGGCTCCGGCAAGACCCCCGTCGACTTCTGGTTCGACCCGCTCTGCCCCTGGGCCTGGATGACCTCCCGATGGGTCCTGGAAGTGGAGAAGGTCCGCGACATCGAGGTCCGCTGGCACATCATGAGCCTGGCGGTGCTCAACGAGCCCAAGCTGGACGAGCTCCCCGAGGAGTACCGCGAGCTGCTGGAGACCAAGGCGTGGAAGCCGATCCGCGTGGTCACCGCGGCCTGGCAGAAGCACGGCTCGGACATCCTCGGCCCGCTGTACACCGCGCTCGGCACCCGCATCCACAACAACGGCGAGGGCCCGACCCTGGAGGCCATCGCGGGCGCCCTCGCGGACGTCGGCCTGCCCGCCGACCTGATCGACTACGCCGAGCAGGAGGACTTCGAGTTCGACGCGCAGCTGCGCGCCTCCCACAAGGAGGGCATCGACAAGGTCGGCCAGGACGTCGGCACCCCGGTCATCGCGGTCCCCGGCCCCGACGGCGAGCAGATCGCCTTCTTCGGCCCGGTCGTCACCCCCGCGCCCAAGGGCGAGGAGGCGGCCCGCCTGTGGGACGGCACCGTCGCCGTCGCCTCCGTCCCCGGCTTCTACGAGATCAAGCGCACCCGCACCAAGGGCCCCGACTTCAGCAACCTGTCCTGACGTCCCGGAACGAAGCGGAGCCCCCGCGAGTCATGTCCTCGCGGGGGCTCCCCCCTGTGCTGCCCGCCCCGGTGAACGGTGAGAAGACGATCACGAGGCGGGACGCGTCGGCCGCTCAGGGAGCGAGCAGCAGCACATCGGCCCGCGACCGCGCCGCCTCGTACCGGCGGGCCACGTCCTGCCAGTCGACCACGGCCCACATGGCGTCGATGAAATCGACCTTCTGGTTCCGGTACTGGAGGTAGAAGGCGTGCTCCCAGGCGTCGAAGACCAGGATCGGCACCGAGCCCTGGCCGACGTTGCCCTGGTGGTCGTAGACCTGCTCGACGATCAGCCGGCCGCTCAGCGGCTCGTACGCGAGGACGCCCCACCCGGAGCCCTGGGTGGTGGCCGCCGCCTTGGACAGCTGCGCCCGGAACGCGGCGAAGGAACCGAAGGACCCGGTGATCGCGTCGGCGAGCTCCCCGACGCCGTCCGCGGCCAGCGGCTCGCCGCCGCCCTCCTTCGGGCCCGTCATGTTCTGCCAGTAGATCGAGTGCAGGATGTGCCCGGAGAGGTGGAAGGCCAGGTTCTTCTCCAGGCCGTTGACGGCCCCCCAGCTCTCCTTCTCCCGCGCCTCGGCCAGCTGCTCCAGCGTGTCGTTGGCGCCCTTCACATAGGCCGCGTGGTGCTTGTCGTGGTGCAGCTCGATGATCTCGGGGCTGATCACGGGCGCCAGCGTCGAGTAGTCGTAGGGCAGTTCAGGCAGCGTGTAGACGGGCATGGTCGTGGATCCCCTCCGGACCTTATTGCAAAGAGCTTGCAACTACACGTTAGCAACAAGAAGCCCGGTCCGGGCAACAGGAAGGCCCCCACGTGTCGCACGTGGGGGCCTCGTGGCGGGCCCGGCGGCGGGCCTCGGGGCGGTGGGTCAGCCGTCCGTGCGCCGGCGCTGCCGTGCCCAGCCCACCGCCGCCAGGACGGCCGTCATCCCGCCGGTGTAGTACAGCTGCACGCGGGTGTCCGGCTCACGGGCCATCAGGACGAAGACCACCGCCATGCCCGCCAGCGCCAGCCAGGTCAGGTACGGGAACGCCCACATGCGCACCACCAGCCTCTCGGGGGACTCCCGGACCAGCCGGCGGCGCAGCAGCAGCTGGGAGACGGCGATGAAGACCCAGACCACCAGGATCACCCCGCCGATCATGTTCAGCAGCCAGGGGAAGACGTCGTCGGGGCGCCAGTAGCTGAGCACCACGCACCCGAACCCGAAGAAGCAGGAGGTCAGGACGGCGGTCCGGGGCACACCGCCGGACACCCTCGCCAGGGCCCCGGGCCCGTGACCCCGCCCCACCAGGGAGTGGGCGATGCGCGAGGAGCCGTAGACGTTGGCGTTCATCGCGGAGAGCAGCGCGACCAGCACGACCACGTTCATCACCTGGCCGGCGCCGGGGATGCCCAGATGGTCCAGGGCGGCGACGTACGGACCCTTCGCCACGACCTCCGGGGAGTCCCAGGGGACCAGGGTGACGACGACCGCCATCGAGCCGACGTAGAAGAGGGCGATGCGCCACATGGCGGTGCGGACCGCGCCCGCCACGCCCCGGACCGGGTCCTCGGACTCGGCGGCCGCGATGGTGACGGTCTCCAGGCCGCCGTACGCGAAGACCGAGGCGAGCAGGCCGATGACCAGGCCCTCGCCGCCGTGCGGGAGGAAGTCGGTGAGGTTCGAGGCGCCGGGGGAGTCCGTACCGGGCAGCACCCCCGCGACCGCCAGCACGCCGAGCACCAGGAAGAGGCCGATCGCGCCGACCTTCAGGGCCGCGAACCAGAACTCGAACTCGCCGAAGCCGCGCACCGCGGCCAGGTTCGTCGCGCAGAAGACCACCATGAACAGGGCCACCCAGGCCCATTCCGGGGTGCCCGGCAGCCAGCCCGTCACGATCTTCGCGGCGCCGATGCCCTCCAGGCCCACCGCCGTGCACAGCAGCACCCAGAACGCCCAGCCCGCCGTGAACCCCGCCCACGGCCCGATCGCCCGCTCGGCGTGCGCCGAGAAGGAACCCGACGAGGGGTACGCGGCCGACATCTCGCCCAGCATCCGCATCACCAGCATCACGAGGAGCCCGGAGACGGTGTAGGCGACGACCACGGACGGGCCCGCGGCGGCTATCGCGGACCCGGAGCCCACGAACAGGCCCGCGCCGATCACCCCGCCCAGGGCGATCATCGACAGATGGCGCTGCTTGAGGCCGTGGGAGAGCGGGACGGCGTCGTCGTCGCGGGCCGGGGGCGGTGCGGTGACCGGGGTGCTGCGGTGCGGCATGGGCGCGGCTCGTCCAATGCGTGAGATGGGCAAAAACGCCCACAGTCTGGGCGGCCTCCCACCCGCGAGGGGGAGGCCGCCCAGCATCCGGACCCGCTAGTGACCCGGGGTGCTCACGCCGCTACGGACGTGTAGTGCGAGGCGTCCCCCTCGATCGAGTAGCTCTCCTTGCCCTCGGTGCCCACCGGCACGTCCCCGGCGAGGGTCACCCGGTGCAGCCGGCGCGGCAGGCCGTCGTAGTTGTCGATGGCGTAGTGCTGGGTGATCCGGTTGTCGAAGATGACCAGCTGGTCCGGCGACCAGCGGTGGCGCAGGACGTTCTCCGGACGGGTGACGTACGCCTGGAGCAGGTCGAGGACCCGGCGGGACTCGGACGGTGAGAGTCCCACGACGCGCTGCGCGAACCCGCCGATGTACAGGCCGCGTTCGCCGGTCAGCGGGTGGACGCGGACCACCGGGTGGACCGTGCGGTACTTGATCGACGTGAACTGGGCGCGCTGGGCGGCCTGCTGCTCGTCGATCTCCTCGTCGGGGACGGCGTAGTCGTAGTCGTTGGTGTGCTCCGCCCACAGCGTGTCGGCCAGCCGGCGCAGCGGCTCCGGAAGTTGCCGGTAGGCGGCGGCGGAACTGGCGATCAGGGTCTCGCCCCCGTACGGCGGGAGCGTGATCGAGCGCAGGGTGGTGGCCTGGGGCGGGTTGAGGACGAAGGTCACGTCGGTGTGCCAGTGGTTGGCGGCCCGGCCCCGCTCGCTGTCCACCGGCAGGACGTTCGGGACGCCGTCGACGGAGGAGACCGTCGGGTGCGCGGTGGTGACCTCGCCGAAGGTGCGGACGAACGCCTGGTGGCTGTCGTCGTCGAGGCGCACGCCGTCGAAGACGAGCGCCTTGTGCGTGCTGAGGGCCGCACGGACGGCCGCGGCGGTCTCCGTGTCGAGGGGCCGGGAGATGTCGACGCCCGAGACCCGGGCGCCGATGTTCGCGGTGATCTTGGTGATCTCCAGGGACATGACGGTTCCTTTCAGACGAGCGCGGGGCTGGTGGTGTGCTGGTTGGCGGGGCGCGGCAGGCCGTAGCGCTCCCGCAGGGTGCGGCGCGGGCCGCCGTCGTACTCCGTGCGCAGCAGGCCGCGCTCCCGCAGGACCGGCACGACGTGGTCGACGAAGGCGTCCAGACCGGACGGCAGGACCGGCGGCATGATGTTGAAGCCGTCCGCCGCGCCCTGGGTGAACCAGGTCTCGATCGCGTCGGCGACCTGCTCGGGCGTCCCGGCGAAGGTGAGGTGACCGCGGCCGCCGCCGAGCCGGCCGATCAGCTGCCGGACGGTCAGCCGCTCGCGCCGGGCCAGTTCGACGACCAGGGTGTAACGGCTCTTGGCGCCCTCGATGGCGTCCTCGGGCGGCAGCTCGGCGGGCAGCTGCCGGTCCAGCTCCAGCGTCCCGGCGGGCAGATGGAGCAGCCGCTCCAGGTTGGCCACCCCGTGCCGGTGCACGATGTGGTCCTCCAGGAGCTGTTCGAGCGCCCGCGCCTCGGCCTCCGTCGAGCCGATCACGGGGACGATGCCGGGCAGCACCTTGATGTGGCCGGGGTCGCGGCCGGCCGCGACCGTACGGGCCTTGAGGTCGGCGTAGAAGGCACGGGCGTCCTCGATGGTCTGCTGCGCGGTGAACACCGCCTCCGCGTACCGGGCCGCGAACGCCTTGCCGTCCTCACTGGAGCCGGCCTGCACGAGCAGCGGGTAACCCTGCGGGGAACGCGGCACGTTGAGAGCGCCCTCGACACTGAAGTACGGACCCTGGTGCCGGGGCGGGTGGATCTTCGCGTCGTCGCCCCAGACCCCCAAGGCCTTGTCGGCGACGATCGCGTCGTCCTCCCAGCTGTCCCAGAGCTTCAGCGCCACGTCGAGGAACTCGGCGGCCCGCGCGTACCGTTCGGCGTGCGCCGGCTCCTCGGTGATGCCGAAGTTGCGGGCCGCCTCCGCGCCCGCCGTGGTCACGATGTTCCAGCCCGCCCGGCCGCCGCTGATGATGTCGAGGGAGGCGAACTTCCGGGCCAGGTTGTAGGGGGAGTTGTAGGACGTCGAGGCGGTGGCGATCAGCCCGATGTGCTCGGTGGCGGTCGCCAGCGCGGTCAGCAGGGTGAGCGGTTCCAGGGCCCCGGCGGGCCGCTGGGCGACGCTGCCCCACAGGTGCGGGCCGTCGGCGAGGAACAGCGAGTCGAAGGTGCCGCGCTCGGCGGCCCGGGCCAGCCGCACGTAGTGCGCGAGGTCGACGTGCGCGTGGGGGTCGCTCTCCGGCAGCCGCCAGGAGGCCTCGTGGTGCCCGGTGTTCATGAGGAAGGCGTTGAGGTGGAGCGTGCGGGTCATGCGGGGTCCTCCGTGACACCGAGGGCGGCGAGCAGCCGGGTGCGGTACTCGTCCCGGGAGTGGGTGTGGTCGATGGCCAGGTCCACGCCGACCCGGCCCTGCTCCAGGACCAGGACACGGTCGGCCAAGGCGATCGCCTCGTCGACGTCGTGGGTGACGAGCAGCACCGACGGGCGGTGCCGTTTCCACAACTCCCGCAGCAGGTGGTGCATCTTGATCCGGGTGAGCGCGTCCAGCGCGCCGAACGGCTCGTCGGCGAGCAGCAGTTCCGGCTCCCTGACCAGGGAGCGGGCGAGTGCCGCACGCTGCGCCTCACCGCCGGACAGCTCGCCCGGCCAGGCCCGCTCCCGGCCGCCGAGGCCGACCTCCTCGAGCGCCGCCCGGCCCCGGTCGTAGGCGTCCTTGCCGTCCAGCCCGAGCACCACGTTCTCCAGGACCCGGCGCCAGGGCAGCAGCCGGGAGTCCTGGAAGACCACCGACACCCGCTCCGGGGCGCTCAGTTCCCCGCTGCCGGCGACCCCCTGGTCGAGTCCGGCGACCGCCCGCAGCAGGGTGCTCTTGCCGGAGCCGCTGTGCCCCAGCAGGGCGGTGAACTGCCCGGCCGGCAGGTCCAGGTCGATCCCGTCGAGGACGGTCCGGCCGCCGAACGACCGGGTCAGGCCCCGGAGCCGGACGGCGGGACGGGTCAGCTGCTCAGTGTGCGGCGCCATGACAGCACCCTCCGTTCGATGACGCGGACCACGGTGTCGGTGACCAGGCCGAAGACGCCGTAGATCAGCAGACCGACGAGGATGATGTCGCTGCGCCCGTAGTTCTGGGCCTGGAACATCATGTAGCCGAGGCCGCTGGTGGCGTTGATCTGCTCCAGGACGACCAGGCCCAGCCAGGAGCCGGTGACGCCGAGCCGGAGTCCCACGAAGAATCCGGGCAGCGCGCCGGGGATCACGATCTGCCGGACGAACTGGAGCTTCGAGAGGTCCAGCACCTCGGCGAGTTCGACGTACCGGCTGTCGATGGCGGACAGCGCGGCGTGGGTGTTCAGGTAGACCGGGATGTAGACGACGATCGCGATGATGGCGACCTTGAAGGTCTCGCCGATGCCCAGCCAGAGGATGAACAGCGGGATCAGGCCGAGGGTGGGGATCGCCCGGTTGATCTGCACGGTCCCGTCGATCAGCGCCTCGCCGGTCCGGGTGAGCCCGGAGACCAGGGCCAGCAGCACCCCGGCGGTCAGCCCGATCGCGAAGCCGTAGGCGGCCCGCTCCACCGAGGTCAGGATGTCGGTGCGCAGCGTCCCGCCGGTCCACAGGTGGACGGCGGTGTCCAGGACGGTCCACGGCGCCGGGATCGCGTTCGGGTCGAGCTGTCCGGCGGCGGAGGCGACGGCCCACGCGGCGAGGAACACCAGGGGGCCGGCCAGCCGGGCGGCGGGCAGGCGTTTGCCGGGGGAGAGCCGGCGGCGCGGGCGGACCCGGCGGGTCTCCTCGGCGACGGCGGCCGGCGCGGTGCCGGCGGGTGCGGCGGCCGGGTCGGCCGAGACACCCGGGGTGTCCGGGGCGGCCAGAGTGTCCGGGGTGGTCGGGGTGTCCGGGGTGTCCGGGGTGTCCGGGGTGTCCGGGGTGGCCGAACCGTTCGTGTTGGGCGTGTCGGTCGTGGTGGTCGTGTCGGTCGCGGCGGTCATTTGCGGTACTCCTCCGGTACGGCCTTCGCGGCGATGCCCTCGAAGCGGTGGTCGAAGAGCGAGGTGACGTCGGTCTTCTTCACGAAGCCGCCCTCCGCCAGCAGGTCGGCGGTCTCCTGCTCCCACTTGACCGCCTCGTCCCAGCTCGGCGGGAACAGCGGCTTGTTGGCCAGCTTGGTGATGCCCTGGGCCTGGGCCAGGGTGAGGTTCTGGGTCTTGACGTAGAACTCCTCGTTCCAGGCGTCCGGGTTCTCCCACTGCCAGACCTGGCCCTTGGCCCACTCGGGGATGTACGCGGCGATCGCGGCGGCCTTCGCCCGGTCGTTGAGCACCGCCTGCGGCGCCCACAGCAGGTTGAGCAGGTCGACGACGTCGGTCGTGATCGTGTGGGCACCCTTGGCGCCGTACTGCTGGAGGTACGCCGGCACCTGGGTGTTGGCCAGCGGGGCCACGTCCACCTGCCCGGACTGAAGGGCGGTGAGGAACTGGTTGCTGGTCAGCTGCACCAGCTTCACGTCGTCGTAGGAGAGCCCCGCCTTCTTCAGCGCCCGCAGGAGCACGACGCCCTGGGCCTGCCCCTGGGAGAACGCGAGCCTCCGGCCCTTGAATTCGGCGACCGAGTGGATGTCGCTGCCGGGCTTCGTGGCGAACAGGTAGTTCGGCTTGCGTGTGATGTTGATGGCCACGATCTTCGCCGCGAAACCCTGGAACTGCGCCTGGATCGGCGGAATGCCCGCGTTGTTCGCGAGGTCCAGGGACTTGGCGCGGAACGCGTTGATGACATCCGGGCCGGCCCCGATGTTCAGCCAGCTCGACACGGTGAAAGGCAGCTTGGGCAGCTTCGCCAGTTTGAACTGCAACTGCTGCTGGCCCAGATAGGAGGCGATCTTCAGGCTGGTGCCGGACGGCACCTCGGCGGCCAGCGGGGCGGTGGACGCGCCCGCGGTGTCGGCTGCGGCACTGCCGCCCGCGCAGCCGCTCAGCCCGGCCACGGCCGCCGAGGCGCCGAGCAGTGAGGTGAGGAAGACCCGGCGGTCGATGCCGGAAGGGGAGGCAGAAGACATGGGAGTACTCCGGGAGGGAAAACGGCGGAAAATCAGCGGAAAGGCAGCGGAGAGGCAGCATGGATTACCGGCGACGACGGGCCGGAAACAGGGATCTCACGCGGAGAAACGCGCGCCTTGGGCGCGCCAAGACGTCAGCAACAAAGAGTGCGACAGGTCATGGGAAAGATGCTCCTTGCCGTACGCGACGACTGTCAATATTCCGAGTTTCTGAATTAAATACGCTCTGGTGACGCGCTCAACGGGTCCCGGTACAGCACGTCGAGCACCACCGAACCGCCCGCGACCGCCAGCACGCCGTCCCCGAAACTGGTCGGCACCACGGGCGCCCGCTGCGGCCCGACCGCCTCCCGCAGCGCGGCCAGGCAGTCCTCCCGGTACAGCGCGCCCACCTCCGTGACGACCACGCTCTCCGGGTTCAGGACGTCGAGCAGCAGCGCCGCCGCCCGCCCGGTCAGCCGGGCCCGCTCCACCAGCAGCCGCACCGCCACCGGGTCGCCGCGCCGCGCCGCCGCGAGGACGTCCATCGGGTTGGCGCCGTCGACGACCCCGGCGGCCCGCGCCCGCCGCACCAGCGTCCGTTCGCTCAGCTCCACCTGGAGACAGCCGGTGCGCCCGCAGCCGCACGGCTCGGTGCCGCCCGGCACCGGGAGATGGGCGATCGTCCCGGCCTGGGAACGCGGGCCGTGGTGCACCTCGTCCCCGGTGGCGAACGCCGCGTCGACCACGTTCCCGACGAACAGGTGCAGCACGCTGCGGCTGCCCCGGGCCCGCCCGAACAGCCGCTCACCGTTGACCAACGCCCGTGCGTGCCCGTCCACATGGACCGGCAGCCCGGTGTGCGCGCCGAGCAGCTCGCGCACCGGCACCTCGCGCCAGCCCAGCAACGGGTGCTCGACCACGGTCCCGGTGTCGCGGTCCACCCAGCCGCCGACGGCGACCCCGACGCCCAGCGGCCGGCTGCCGGGCACCTCGTCGAGGAGCGCGGCCAGCCCGGCGGCGGCCCGCGCCAGCAGGGCCCGCGGCTCGGTGCGGCCCGCGTGCTTCAGCTCCCGCCGTACGACGACCCGGCCGCGCAGGTCGAGCAGCGCGACCGTGGTGTACGGCACGGCCACGTGCACCCCGCCGACCACGAACCGCGAGTCGTCCAGGTCCACCGGGACGTGCGGCCGCCCCACCCCCTTGGCCTTCTGCGGTGCCCGCGTCTCCCGGATCAGGCCGAGTTCGGTGAACCGGGCGCAGTAGTCGGTCACGGAGGCCGGGGAGAGCCCGGTCAGCCGGGCGATGGTGGAGCGGGCGACCGGCCCGTGCTCCAGCACCGACCGGAGCACCACACTGGCGCTGGTGCGCCGGCGGTCGCGGGGCGGGGAGGCAGGCGGAGGTGCCGCGGTACGGGGCATGGGAAACCGTCCTCGGGAACGGGGCCGACACGTCTCGGATGGTGAGGCGCGCCGGACCGGTCTCCCGCCCGCGGCCTCAGGCCGGACGGCGACAGGTGGCAGCCCCTTGCCGCCGCAGGTCGACATAGCGACGCGACGTGAGGTTCCGGGACTGGGCTGCCATGTCCCGAAGCGTAGGGCAGGAGACGGGAATCCCACCAGACCACTAGGGTTCGATTGGTGGAACTCCACAGCCCTGTTCAACGCTGTTGACGTGACTGAAACATCGCTGCCTCAGTGATCGGCGTCACCCTGTACCGCGTGTAATCCGCATCCTTTGTGGGGAGCCCACCAAGCGTCGCTTCCGGCCTTTGTCGACGGCTGACGTGTTCGGCTCAGACGGGGCCGGGATAGCGTCACGGTGTCCCGTCCTGACCTTCGTTGTCCTCACCCCGCGGAGTCCCCATGAGCACCGCCGCCGCGTCCGCCCGTACCGGCACCGTCCTCGCCGACCTCCTGCCCGCGTCCCGGGTGCGCGACGCCGCCCTCGTGGTCGGCGGCGCCGCGCTCACCGGCCTCGCCGCCCAGATCGCCGTGCCGGTCCCCGGCTCCCCGGTCCCGGTGACCGGCCAGACCTTCGCGGCCCTGCTCGTCGGCACCGGCCTGGGCGCCCGCCGCGGTGTCGCCGCGCTCGCCCTGTACGCGGCCGCCGGTCTGGCGGGCGTGCCGTGGTTCGCGAGCGGCACCTCCGGTCTCTCCGTGTCCTTCGGCTACATCCTCGGCATGATCCTCGCCTCCGCCGTCGTGGGTGCCCTGGCCCGGCGCGGCGCCGACCGCGGCGTGCTGCGCATGGCGGGCACGATGGTGCTCGGCGAGGCGGTCGTCTACGCGATCGGCGTGCCGTACCTGGCGTACGCCGCCGGTATCTCCGCGTCCGCGGCGATCGCGGCCGGTCTCACCCCGTTCCTGATCGGCGACGCCGTCAAGGCGGCCCTGGCGATGGGCGCGCTGCCCGCCGCGTGGAAGCTGGCCGACAAGCACTGACCGGTACGGCCGACAAGCACCGACCGGTACGACCGCGGCGGGGCCCGGGGCGCACAGCCGCTCCGGGCCCCGCCGCGCTGTCGCGGCAGGTGTCACGACCCCTGCCGCGGCCGGCGCCGGGACCACCACATCCCCGCCGCCCCGGCCGCGAGCAGCGCGGACCCGGCCGCGCCGAGCGGCAGCACCCCGCTCCCCGCACCGGTCCTGGGCAGCTGGTCGCCGGCCGGCCCCACCGGCTTGTTGTCGGTGCCGAGCAGCAGCGGGGTGGCCGGGGCGTTCGGTGACGGGTTCGTCGTACCGAACGGCACCGGGCCCTGCTGCCAGTAGGTCTTCTTCCCGTCCGCGGTCTGCACGGGCAGACAGATCTTCCCGGTCTTCCCGAGGTCGAACGTGGCGTCGACCGCGTACGACTTCGTCCTGCCCGCGCCCAGTGCGCCCACCGGACAGCTGAACGCGCTGTTCGAACCGGCCGGCAGGTCCTTCGCGGCGACGGGGTCACAGCCCCGCACGCCGTCGACCTTCAGGCCGCCGAAACCGACCACCAGAAGCCTGATGGCACCGCTTTCGCCGGTCCCCTCGTTCTTCACGGTCGCGGTCAGCGCCGTTTTCTGCGAACTGTTGTCCACCGAGATCTTCTCGGGCAGCGTGGTCGTCAGCTTCACACCCGCCGGTGCCTGGTCAACCGCCTTTCCCCCGTTACCGCTCGCCGGTCCCTGGTCGTCGGCGACGGCCGTGCACGGCAGGATCATCACGGCCGAGAAAGATGCCGTGACCAGCGATCCCGTGACGACGGCCATACGACGAGAACTCATGTTCGTCCCCCTTGCGCCCCCTGGACCGCGCCTGAATTCGCGGTCACTTGAAGAGGTACCACAAGATTTCTCCGGACTATGCTGGTACGGCCGTAAGTGTGACCATTGTGTGCCGGCGGGGGCGGTCGTTGAGGGGGTGCGGCGAATTGCCGGAGAATTCAGGGGATTCAGGGAACGCGGAGCATTCAGGGAACGCAGATAATTCAGGGAGCGCAGGGAATCCAGGGAATCCAGGGAATTCGGTGGGTGCGGGGCGCGGCGGTGTCCCGGGGCTGCTGGTGACCGGCCGTTACCGGCTGGCCGAGAGCATCGGGCAGGGGGGCATGGGGCGGGTGTGGCGGGCCGCCGACGAGGTGCTGGACCGGCAGGTCGCCGTCAAGGAGATGCGGATCGACGGCCTCGACGCGGAGGACGCCCGCACCCGCCGCGAACGCACCCTGCGCGAGGCCCGCGCCACCGCCCGGATCGACCATCCCAACGTCGTACGTGTCTACGACGTCGTCGACGAGGGTGAACGCCTGTGGATCGTCATGGAGCTGGTGGCCGGCCGCGCCCTGGAACGCATCATGGCCGAGGACGGCCCGCTCGGTCCCCGCGAGGCGGCCAGGATCGGCCTCGGCCTGGTCGCGGCCCTGCGCCAGGTGCACGCCGGGGGAGTGCTGCACCGCGACATCAAACCCGGGAACGTCCTGGTGGAGAACGCCGGCGCCCGGGTCGTCCTCACCGACTTCGGCATCGCCGCGATCCAGGACGCCAAGGCGCTCACCATGGTCGGGATGCTGGTGGGGTCCCCCGACTACATGGCACCCGAGCGGATCGCCGGCCGGCCGCAGGGCCCGCCGTCCGACGTCTGGTCCCTCGGCGCGACCCTCTGCGCGGCCCTCGCCGGCCGCTCCCCCTTCTCCCGCGACACCACCCTGGCCACCCTGCACGCCGTGCTCTACGAGGAGCCCGAACTCCCTCCCGACGCAGGCCCGTTGCGCGACCTGCTGGCGGCGCTCCTGGAGAAGGAACCGACGGTCAGGCCGTCCTTGGCGGAGGTGGAACAGGCCCTGCGTCCGGTGGCCCACCCACCCTGGACACCGACGGAGACCCACCCGGCCCCGACGACGACCCGGGACCACCCGACCCCGCCCTACGTGGACCTGACGAGCCTACGAAGGCCCCCCGAGGACGAACGCCCGCAGCCGACGCGGACATCGCCGTCGGTCAGCACGTCGACGGAGGCGGCCTCGGAGCGCTCCGAGCCCCCCTCGGAAACCCCGCCCGCGGCCTCCGCCTCGACGGCGCCGACTCTCCGACGCACCGCACCGCGACGCCCCGGAAGAGGCGCGGGGAACGGCGCGGCCGGCCACAGCGCACCCGCGGCGACCCACCACCGCAAGGCCGCCCGTCGCACCACGCTCCTCGCCGCGCTGGGAGTCGCAGCCGCGGCCACCACCGTCGCCGTCCTCCTCACCACCACGGACCACGACGGCACCCCCCGGGCGACCGCGACCACCTCGGCCCCCTCCGCAACCCCCTCCGCCACCGCCCCGTCGGCCACCGTGGCCGGCACCGCCCGCCCCCGCACCCTCCCGCCCGGCGCCCACGAGGAGGCCGGCGGCTTCGCCTGGGCACCCCCGGCCGGCTGGCGCCGGGACGTGAAGACCGGCGCCGAGGTGCACTACACCTCCCCGGACGGCGCCCAGGAACTCGTCGCCAGGTCCTCGCTCGCCCGCGGCGACCTCATGGACAGCTGGAGCGCCTCCGAACGCGGCGCCCAGCAGGGCCGCGACTACGCGAAGATCCGGCTGGCGCGGACCACCTTCCGCGGCTACCCGGCGGTGGTCTGGGAGTACACCTTCACCCTCAAGGGCACCCCCTGGCACGCCCGGCTGCTGGGCTTCGACGCCGGCGGGAAGTCGTACCAGGTCAACACCTGGTACCAGCCGGCCGTCGAGGACCAGGCGGTGCGCACGTACGAGCGGGTGAAGGAGAGCTTCACGCCGCTGTGACCGCCCGGCGCGGGCCGTCCGGGGCGGCGGCCCCCCGCACTGCCGCGGGTTCACCGCCATGTCACACTCGTCCCATGCGCGTGTATCTCGGCTCCGACCATGCGGGCTTCGAACTCAAGAACCACCTCGTCGAGTGGCTGAAGGCGGCGGGCCACGACCCGGTCGACTGCGGCCCCCACATCTACGACGCCCAGGACGACTACCCGCCCTTCTGCCTCCGCGCGGCCGAGCGGACGGCGGCGGACCCGGCGTCCCTCGGCATCGTCATCGGCGGCTCCGGCAACGGCGAGCAGATCGCCGCGAACAAGGTCAAGGGCGTCCGCGCGGCCCTCGCCTGGAGCGAGGAGACCGCCTCGCTCGGCCGGCAGCACAACAACGCGAACGTCGTCGCGGTGGGCGCGCGCATGCACACGGAGGACGAGGCGACGAAGTTCGTCGAGACGTTCCTGAACACGCCGTTCTCCGAGGACGGACGGCACATCCGCCGCATCGACATGCTGACGGAGTACGAGACGACGGGCGACCTTCCGCCGATCCCGCCGCACCACCCCCAGCCGTAACGTCCCACCGGTCCGCCACCACCCACCGGACCCTCGACGTCGCCTCTCAGCCGGCCGAGTCGGGTGGGTGGGCGGAAAGGAATGTCGGCCAGTGCCAGAAGGGCACACGATCCACCGACTGGCGCTGGACTACGGCCGCCTGACCGGCCCCGTCCGCGCCAGCAGCCCGCAGGGCAAGTTCTCCGACTCCGCGAGCCTCATCGACGGTGCCCACCTCACCCGTACCGAGGCCCACGGCAAGCATCTCTTCCTCGGCTTCCGCGACAGCGACTGGGTCCACATCCATCTCGGCCTCTTCGGCAAGGTCGGCTTCGGCGCCGTCCCCGCCCCCCCGGCCACCGACACCGTCCGGCTGCGGCTCGCCGACGCCACCTCGTACGTGGACCTGCGCGGCCCCACCACCTGCGCGCTGATCGGCGACGCGGAGAAGGCGGCCGTGCACGCCCGGCTCGGCCCGGACCCGCTGCGCGCCGACGCCGACCCGGCCGTCGCGTACCGGAGGATCGCCCGCAGCCGGAGCACGGTCGCCGCGCTGCTCATGGACCAGAAGGTCATCGCGGGCGTCGGCAACGTCTACCGCGCCGAGGTGCTGTTCCGGCACGGCATCGACCCCTACCGGGCCGGCAAGGACATCACCCCGGCGGAATGGGACGCCGTCTGGGGCGACCTCGTCGCCCTCATGCACGAAGGTGTCCGCAACAACCGCATCGACACCGTCCGCCCCGAGCACACCCCGGAGGCGATGGGACGGCCGCCGCGCGTCGACGACCACGGCGGCGAGGTGTACGTGTACCGCCGGGCCACCCTGCCCTGCCATGTCTGCGGCACCGAGGTCCGCACCGCCGACCTCGCCGCCCGCAACCTCTTCTGGTGCCCCCGCTGCCAGAAACGCTGACCTACCGCACGTCAGGGACCTGCCCGCCCGTGCGTCAGGGACCTGCTCGCTCGTGCGTCAGAACCCGTGCGGCAGCCACGGTACCGACGGTGACCCGAACGCCGGTGACGCCTCCGCCAGCGCCCCCGGCCGCAGCTCCCGCACCCGGCCGGCCCGCGCCAGCGACAGCAGCGAGACGCCACCCAGGTAAGCCGCCCCCAACTCCCTGACGGAGAGCGCGAGTTCGGCCGTGTCGGTGGTGCGTTCGCAGGACGCCCCCTTGCTGTCCCCGGTCAGCCGCCAACGCCCGCTGTTCCAGGGGCAGAAGGCGTCGTCCACCTCCAGCACCACGTCCACCGGCGCCTGGTACGTGCGCGCCGCGAGCGCCGCACCGACGTCGACGAGCCGGACGTACCCCATGTCCCGCACCCGGGTCCGGCAGCGCCGGATGTCGGAGACCAGGTACTGCCAGGCGTCGTCGACCGGCCGCCGCCGTACCACCAGCGTCGTCATCAGGTCGATGCCGAACAGGAACCGCCACAGCGCGGCGTCCGTCTCCGGGTCGAGCGCGGCCAGGTCCTCCAGCGTCACCGTGCCGTCGTGCCCGCCGGTTCCCCAGCCCAGCTTCGTACGGAACCGGGCGAACCCGGTCACCTCGCCGTCCCGCTCGGCCACCACGCACTGCAACGCCGACGCGCCGTCCCGCTCGCTCTCCGGATCCAGCAGCTCCGCACGCTCCCAGCCGGGCTGCCGGGCCAGCATCCCGGGGCGCAGCGGCACCGTCCGCGCGTACACCGCCTCGCACGCGTCGAGCACTTCGGCCGGCCCGGCGTACCGCAGCCGTACCGCGTCGGTGCCGGCCGGCACGGCCAGCGTGACCCGGCTCGTGTCGATCTCGGCGAGCAGCTGGTGGGTCGCGGCGCCGTACCCGAAGCGGCCGTAGATCGCCGGCTCGGAGGCGGTGAGCGCGGCCAGCGGCTCGCCCCACTCCCGTACGTCGTCCAGCTGGCGGCGCATCATCGAGGTCAGCACCCCGCGCCGCCGGTGCGTCGCGGACACGCTCACCATGGTGACGCCCGCGGTGGGCAGCACGGCACCGCCCGGCACGGTCATCCGGAACCGGAACGCCCCGCTCGTACCGACGAGTTCGGGCCCGTCCCAGACCGCGAGCGCCCGCTCGGGCTCGGTGAGGGACCGGTCCAGTTCGCGTTCCTCGGCCGACGCCGGACCGGCGCCGAAGGCCCGCACCAGGTGGTCCCACCACCCGTCGAACTCCTCGGCACGCAGCACCTTCACCTCGGTCGGGCGTTCGGTCGTCATGCTCCATGCCTACCAGGGCATTGCGGGGCGAGCCAGCGAATTTCTCCCGGACGGCGACGGGAGGCCTTCCGGTGAAGTTCACTGTGAAGTCGCACCTGAAGTTGAGTCTCGGACGGGGGACAAGTGGGACCTCCCGTGCCAAGCAGCTGGTCCGATGGATAGGGTCCCGAACTGATGGCAGCAGACGGAGAGCGGCGCGGGAAGGCCGAGACGCTGACGGCCCGGTGGAAGATGCAGTGGCACCGGGCCCGCGTCGGCGTGCGCAGAAGCGCCGTGGACTACTTCCGCGGCGACGGCTCCGACTGGATCGCGCTGGCCGGACTGCTCCTGACCATCCCGGTCCTCGCGGCCATGACCCTCGCCGACTCGGTGTGGTTCTCCCCGGCCGCGCTGGTCCTGCCGATCATCGCGGGCGGCCTGCTGCTGCGCCCGGCGAGCCTGCTCGGCCTGTACGCGGCGGCGGCGACGGCCCTGATCGTGGAGTCGGTACGGCTGGGCCCGTACACGGAGGGCCCGTCCCGGGTCACCCCTGGCGTCGTGCTGGTCGTGGCCGCCTGCGGTTTCTTCGGGCTGCTCACCGCCCAGTTCCGCAGCCGGGTCGGCGTGCCCTGGCGGCGCGGCGGGACCATGCTCTTCGACCTGCGCGAGCGCATCCGGGTGCAGAGCAAGCTGCCGAAGCTGCCGCCGGGCTGGCACCGCGAGATGGCGCTGCGGCCGGCCGGCGGGCAGTCCTTCTCCGGGGACTTCGTGGTCGCGGCCCGTACCAACAACGGCCGCACCATGGAGGTCGTCCTCACGGACGTCTCCGGCAAGGGCATGGACGCCGCGTCCCGGGCGCTCCTGCTCTCCGGGGCGTTCGGCGGCCTGCTGGGCTCGCTGCCCCCGCACGCCTTCCTCACCGCCGCCAACGGCTACCTGCTGCGCCAGGACTGGGACGAGGGCTTCGCGACCTCCATCCACCTGGTCCTCGACCTCGACTCCGGCGACTACGAGCTGTACTCCGCGGGCCACCCGCCGGGCCTCCAGCTCAGCGCGGGCAGCGGCCGCTGGGAGGAGAAGGCCGCGGAGGGCCCGCTCCTCGGCGTCTACGACGGCGCGCAGTTCGACTCCGTCAAGGGCTCCCTGCGCCCCGGGGACGTCCTGATGCTCTTCACGGACGGCCTGGTGGAGACGTCGGACCGGGACATCGTCGAGGGCATGGACCGGCTGACGGGCGAGGCCGACCGCTACGTGGCCGGCGGCTTCCACGGCGCGGCCTGGCACCTGATCGAGGCGGTCGCCAAGGACGTGAACGACGACCGGGCCCTGCTGCTGATCTGCCGGGAGGCGGCGAGGTGACCGCGCCGCGGCTCTCCCTCCCCGAGGTCGAGAGAATCGCCCGGGCCGCCCACACCGGCCAGACCGACAAGGCGGGGCGGCCCTACGCCGAGCACCTGGCCGCCGTCGCCGAAGGGGTGCGGGCCCGCGGTGGGGACGACGACCAGCTCGCCGCCGCCTGGCTGCACGACTCCGTCGAGGACCACGCCCTGACCGGGGAGTGGCTGGCGGCCGCGCCGCTGAGCGACCGTACGAAAGCCATCGTGCTCGCCCTCACCAGACACCCGGGCGAACCCCCCGAGTCGTACGCCCGCCGGATCCTCGGCACCCCGGGCGCGCTGCTCGTCAAGGAGGCGGACCTCGCCCACAACGCCGACCCGGGGCGGCTCGCCCTCCTGGACGAGGGCACCCGGAAACGGCTGACCGAGAAGTACGCCCGGATGCGCGCCCTCCTCGGTCCACCGTCGTAGCCGGAGCCGGTCGTGGCCGGGGTCGGCCGTAGGCGGAGTCGGTCGTAACCGGAGCCGGTCGTGGCCGGAGTCGGCCGTAAGCGGAGTCGGTCGTGGCGCCCGCAGTCAGGCGTTGGCCGGCTCCCGGTGCTCCTGAACCTGCCGCCCCCGCTCCCGCGCCTGTTCCACCGCGTCGCGCCGGAACGCCCAGTCCATCCTCGGCTCCATGGCGAACCGGAACACCCGCCGGACGGGCCCGGTGCACAGCAGCGTCACCCCGGCCCCCGCGATCGCCGTGACGAGGATCTCGCCGAGCGGCCGGCGCAGCCACCCCGCATCGAACCAGCCCTCGTAGACGGCGAGTTTCACGACGAACCCGTGCAGCAGATAGCCGTACAGCGTGCCCGCGCCCAGGGCCGTGAACCACATCCGCCGGCCCGGCACCCAGGACAGGAAGCAGGCCGTCAGCAGCAGCGAGCAGCCGAACAGGGCGAGCACCATCACCGGCCCGCACCACCACGGCGCCCCCAGCTCCTGAGCCGAGTCACGGTGGTAGAACCACCCGGTGTTCATGCGCGGCACCGACCACCAGGCGAACACCAGCGCCACGGCGAACACCGGCAGCGCGGCGATCCGCACCGGCCACCGGCGCACCAGCCGGAAGTGTTCGGGCCGCAGGCAGAGGCCGAGCACGAAGTAGGGAAGGAACTGTAGGACCCGCTGGAGGTCCAGGTCGTCGCCGATGCTCGGGGCCACGGACGCCAGCATCGCGACGGCGAACGCGAGCGGCAGCGGATGGCGGACGGCCTTCCAGATCGGCGTGGTCAGCCGCCAGACGAACAGCGCGCACAGGAACCAGGTCAGGTACCAGGGGTCGAGCAGGCTGATGTCCTGGCCGGGGGAGTCGCCGACGGACCGTTCGAAGAGCGAGTAGGCCGTCTCGAACAGGACGTACGGCACGACGACTCCGGTGACCAGCCGCTTCAGCCGGTCCGGGCGCATGTCGAAGGAGCGGGAGAAGTAGCCGGAGATGATGATGAACGCCGGCATGTGGAACGCGTAGACGACGGAGTACATCGCCTCCAGGACACGGCTGTCGCCCTTCAGCGGCTCCCAGGAGTGACCCATCGCGACCAGGGCGATCGCCAGGTACTTGGCGTTGTCGAAGAACGCGTCGCGCGGTCTGTCGGCCGGCGGTCGGGCCGGGGGAGGTGGTGTTCGGTTCTGGCCGGGGGACGTGGCGGCGTCGGACATCTGAGGCACCTTAGCGGCGGCTGTGGGATTTCGTAAAACCGCCGACGCGAATGCTGCTCAAGGCCCGTGACGACCCCTGAATCACCGGATGATTTACGGAGGTCGACGTCGTGACCCATGCGGTTCCATCCGGCACTTCCGCCGGTGATGTCCTTGTTCATCCCGACTAAATGGTGCATAACGGCAGGATGTAAGGCTGTTTTGTGATGCCTGTGACAACAATTCGAATTAGCTGCGGACGCGTTGTGTGGACACCGAAACCAAAGTCGTCAATTGCCTTGGTCCCAGGGCTGGATGGCCCCTCGAATTGCCGTGCGGGGGGTTGTCGGTGGGGGGCGCGTTGTCCACGTTGTGTCACGAGCCGCATAGTGCGGCCGGGTTGGTGGCACGATGGATCTGGCGGGGGTGCGGGGGCCGTACCCCTGGGCCGGGAGAGCGGACCGACCGAGGGTGTGATCAGTTGTGGCCATTTCACTGTCTGTGGTGTTGCTGTTGGCGATCGTCCTGGTGGTGCTCATGAGAGGGGGAAGCATCAAGGCCGGCCCCGCCATCGTCGCCGTGCTCTTCGGCTTCTTCCTCGCCTCCACCGGGATGGCCCCGTCCATCCAGCGCTTCCTGGACTCGCTGGCCCAGACCATAAACTCGATCAACTTCTGACCCCGCGGGACGGCGGGTTCCCCGACGCTCGCCGCGTGATCGGGCACGCAGGGGACACGGCACGGACCCGTACGTCCCGGCACTTCTGGCAGTAGCTCGCCATGAGGGTGATGCGCCCGCGCTCGCGTGCGGAGCCGTCGGCCTCGCCGCAGCGGAGACACGCCGACTGGTCGCCATCCCGCGTTGATCGCCCTTGTCAGGAACCGAACGGCAGACGTTGCGTTACTCTGAGTGCCCGATCGAGCTCTTTCTGTTACGAGAGGGCGCGCCTTCAAGCACCAGGGAGCCAGATGTCCTCCGACCTGATCAAGCAGGTGAGCGACGCGTCCTTTGACGCAGAGGTACTGAAAGCCGAGGGTCCGGTGTTGGTCGACTTCTGGGCTGCCTGGTGCGGGCCGTGCAAGGCACTCGCACCGCTGCTGGACGACATCGCCTCGGAGTACGAGGACGAGCTCACCGTGGTCAAGCTCAACATCGATGACAACGAGAAGACGGCGCCGAAGTACGGGATCCGAGGCATCCCCACGCTGTTGCTGTTCAAGGACGGCCAAGTCGCGGCCACCAAGGTCGGAGCGGTCAGTAAGTCCCAGCTGCAAGCATTTCTCGGCGCGAACATCTAGCGTCAGGCCGCAGCCGCTCCTCGGCCCACCACCCTCCCCGCTCCCGTGAGCGGGCTCGTGGACAAGGGCCGCAAGGGGGCTCGGAAGGCCAAGAGAAGCAAGATCGGAAGCGCAAGGGCACGAGGGGGACACGGCGGGCTGGTCGGAACCCTCGGAAACGATCAGGGCCAGGCGGAGGAATCATCCTCTGACCTGGCCCTGAGCCGTATGGAGCGGGCGACGGGAATCGAACCCGCGTAGCTAGTTTGGAAGACTAGGGCTCTACCATTGAGCTACGCCCGCACGCACGCGCCGCAGGTCGGTGACCGCGGCACATGAGGCATCGTAGCGGGTCACCCGCCGTCCGGGCCAACGTGTCGGGCTGCGCGGACGCGGGCCCGACGCGGGTGAACAAAGCGGCCGACGCGGACGGCCCGGGCATGTACCCTACGTGTCGCACGGAAACGGGGTGTGGCGCAGCTTGGTAGCGCGTCCGCTTTGGGAGCGGAAGGCCGTGGGTTCAAATCCCGCCACCCCGACCACCACCTGACGGCGTCCGTCTTGATCGCCTTTTGGGGCGCTGAGCGGCTGCGGTTACTATGCAAGCTGCGCGCCCGTGTGTCCCGGCCCGCCAGACGGCGGCCTACGAACTCCTCCGGGCGGCGAAACTCCGCCGGGCCCCTCTGGCACCGGCAGAACCCAAGAAGTCAGCCACAAGGAGACCGAACCGTGAAGAGCGCCGTGGAGACCCTGAACCCGACCCGGGTTCGGCTCACTGTCGAGGTGCCCTTCGAGGAGCTCAAGGACAGCCTCGACGCGGCGTACCAGAAGATCAACCAGCAGGTCACGGTGAAGGGCTTCCGCAAGGGCAAGATCCCGGCCCGGGTCATCGACCAGCGGTTCGGTCGCGGTGCGGTGCTGGAGGAGGCCGTCAACGACGCGCTCCCGAAGTTCTACACCGAGGCGGTCAACGAGGCCGAGCTCAGCCCGCTCGGCCAGCCCGACGTCGACATCACCGAGCTGAAGGACGGCGAGACGCTGAACTTCACCGCCGAGGTCGACGTCCGTCCCGCCCTGGAGATCCCGGACTACACGGGCATCGAGGTCGAGGTCGACGCCGTCGAGGTCAGCGACGAGGACGTCGAGAAGTCGGTCGAGCAGCTCCGTGAGCGCTTCGCCTCCACCTCCCCGGTCGAGCGCGCCGCCGAGGACGGCGACGTCGTCACCATCGACCTGGAGGCCAAGGTCGACGGCGAGGTGCTGGAGGACGGCATCGCGAACGGCGTGTCCTACACCATCGGCTCCGGCGAGCTGCTCGACGGCATCGACGACGCCGTCAAGGGCAAGTCGGCCGGTGAGGAGGCCACCTTCGCCTCCGAGCTCAAGGGCGGCTCCGCGGCCGGCAAGGAGGCCGAGGTCACCGTCAAGGTCACCCAGGTCGCCGCGCGTGAACTGCCCGAGCTGGACGACGAGTTCGCGCAGCTCGCCTCCGAGTTCGACACCCTGGACGAGCTGAAGGCCGACAGCCGCAAGCGGCTCGCCAACATGAAGACGTACGACCAGGCCACCCAGGCCCAGGAGCGCGTCCTCGAGAAGCTCCTGGAGCTCGTCGAGGTGCCCGTCCCCGAGAAGCTCCTCGAGGACGAGATCAACACCCGCAAGCACAACCTGGAGCACCACCAGCTCGGCCAGATGGGCCTCGACCTCGAGAAGTACCTGGAGATCCAGGGCAAGACCGCCGAGGAGTTCGAGACCGAGACCCGCGAGGCCGCGGTCAAGGGCATCAAGACCCAGTTCGTCCTCGACGAGCTGGTCAAGAAGGAGAACCTCAACGTCAACCAGGAGGAGCTCACCGAGCACCTCATGCGGCGTGCGGCCTCCTCCGGCATGTCCCCCGACCAGTTCGCCCAGGCCGTCGTCGAGGGCGGCCAGGTCCCGCTCCTGGTCGGCGAGGTCGCCCGCGGCAAGGCCCTTGCCGTCGTGGTCGAGGCCGCCACGGTGAAGGACACCAACGGCGAGATCGTCGACCTGGACGACGAGGACGAGGACGAGACGGAGGCCCCCGAGGCCGCCGCCGACGCCACGGACGACTCCGCCGAGGAGAAGACCGAGGGCTGACCCCCACGGCGCCTCCAGCGGCGTACAAGGGGCTCCTGGGCACTGCCCTGGGGGCCCCTTTGCCATACGCCCGAGGTGCGGCGCCCCGTCAGGGGCGCGGGGAACCGCGCGAGCGACCACAGCGCACCCGCACGCGCCCACGCACCGGCACAATCACGGCGAGTAGCCATCGGCCCAACGGCGTTGCCGCTACGCCCCCGGCGAACAGCCCTCTTACCGGGATTCCCCGAAGGGACCATCGCGTTAGGGTCCATGAGTACGAGGGCAGCCAAGCCCCCGGCTACGGAAACGTGAGACGGCCCGGCGCCGTCGTAAGACGAGCAGGTGGATACGTGACGAATCTGATGCCCTCCGCCGCCGGCGAGCCTTCCATCGGTGGCGGCCTCGGCGACCAGGTGTACAACCGGCTGCTCGGCGAGCGGATCGTCTTCCTCGGCCAGCAGGTCGACGACGACATCGCCAACAAGATCACGGCGCAGCTGCTGCTGCTGGCGGCCGATCCCGCCAAGGACATCTTCCTCTACATCAACAGCCCCGGCGGCTCGGTGACGGCCGGCATGGCGATCTACGACACCATGCAGTTCATCCCGAACGACGTGGTCACCATCGGCATGGGCATGGCGGCCTCGATGGGCCAGTTCCTGCTGACCGGCGGCACCGCCGGCAAGCGCTTCGCCCTGCCGCACACGGACATCATGATGCACCAGGGCTCCGCGGGCCTGGGCGGTACGGTCTCGGACATCAAGATCCAGGCCCAGTACCTGCTGCGCACCAAGAAGACCATGACCGAGCTGACCGCGCTCCACTCCGGCCAGTCGGTCGAGACGATCCTGCGCGACGCCGACCGCGACCGCTGGTTCACCCCGGAGGAGGCCAAGGAGTACGGTCTCATCGACGGGATCATCACGCATGCCTCCGGTGTTCCGGGAGGCGGCGGCACCGGCGCCTGACCACAGGCCCGGCCACGCCGCGCTCCGCCGAGATTCCAGCCCCCCGAACGCCACCAGGACGGTGAACACCCTCATGAGCAACTTCCACGGCGGCGCCGACGCCCGTTACGACGGTCCCCGGCCCGACGCCCGCTATGTCATCCCGCGCTTCGTGGAGCGCACCTCCCAGGGCATCCGCGAGTACGACCCGTACGCGAAGCTCTTCGAGGAGCGCGTGATCTTCCTCGGTGTCCAGATCGACGACGCCTCCGCCAACGACGTCATGGCGCAGCTGCTGTGCCTGGAGTCGATGGACCCCGACCGGGACATCTCGATCTACATCAACAGCCCGGGCGGCGACATGACCGCCCTCACGGCGATCTACGACACGATGCAGTTCGTGAAGCCCGACATCCAGACGGTCTGCATGGGCCAGGCGGCCTCCGCCGCGGCCATCCTGCTGGCCGCCGGCACGCCCGGCAAGCGCATGGCGCTGCCGAACTCGCGTGTGCTGATCCACCAGCCGGCCGGTTCCACCGGCCGCGGCCAGCTCTCCGACCTGGAGATCATCGCCAACGAGTTCACGCGGATGCGTGAGCAGCTGGAGAACATGCTGGCCAAGCACTCCAACCGGCCGATCGAGAAGGTCCGCGAGGACATCGAGCGCGACAAGATCCTCACGGCCGAGGAAGCGCTGGAGTACGGCATCGTGGACCAGATCATCTCCACCCGGAAGATGAACAACGCGGACGTCCGCTGACACAGGCCGCTGACAGAGGATGTATTCTCTGCCGCCCTTGGCGCGGCTCGACCGCGTGCTCGGCAAGGTGCACGTCAAAGTGAACCGTGCCAAGGGGGGCCCGTACGAGGGGCCCGGCAAGGTACCGTCGACATAAGGCAGCACCAGGAGCCGCTGGACTCGGAAGGGTTCAGGCGTCTCCCAGGCGAAGGGGAAGCACACCGTGGCACGCATCGGTGACGGCGGCGATCTGCTCAAGTGCTCGTTCTGCGGCAAGAGCCAGAAGCAGGTCAAGAAGCTCATCGCAGGGCCCGGTGTGTACATCTGCGACGAGTGCATCGATCTCTGCAACGAGATCATCGAGGAGGAACTCGCCGAGACGAGCGAGGTGCGCTGGGAGGAACTGCCCAAGCCCCGCGAGATCTACGAGTTCCTCGAGGGCTACGTGGTCGGCCAGGAAGCCGCCAAGAAGGCCCTGTCGGTCGCGGTGTACAACCACTACAAGCGCGTCCAGGCCGGTGAGAACGGCGGCGCCCAAGGCCGTGACGACGCCATCGAGTTGGCGAAGTCCAACATCCTGCTGCTGGGCCCCACGGGCTCCGGCAAGACGCTGCTGGCGCAGACCCTGGCCCGCATGCTGAACGTCCCGTTCGCGATCGCCGACGCGACCGCGCTCACGGAGGCGGGCTACGTGGGCGAGGACGTCGAGAACATCCTCCTCAAGCTGATCCAGGCCGCCGACTACGACGTCAAGAAGGCCGAGACCGGGATCATCTACATCGACGAGATCGACAAGGTCGCGCGGAAGAGTGAAAACCCGTCGATCACCCGGGACGTCTCCGGCGAGGGTGTCCAGCAGGCGCTCCTGAAGATCCTGGAGGGCACCACGGCCTCGGTCCCGCCGCAGGGCGGCCGCAAGCACCCGCACCAGGAGTTCATCCAGATCGACACGACGAACGTGCTGTTCATCGTGGGCGGTGCGTTCGCCGGCCTGGAGAAGATCATCGAGTCCCGGGCGGGCGCCAAGGGCATCGGCTTCGGCGCCACCATCCGCTCCAAGCGGGAGCTGGAGGCCAAGGACCAGTTCGAGGACGTCATGCCCGAGGACCTGGTCAAGTTCGGCATGATCCCCGAGTTCATCGGCCGCCTGCCCGTCATCACGAGCGTCCACAACCTCGACCGGGAAGCCCTGCTCCAGATCCTGGTCGAGCCGCGCAACGCGCTCGTCAAGCAGTACCAGCGCCTGTTCGAACTGGACGGCGTGGAGCTGGACTTCGAGCGTGAGGCCCTGGAGGCCATCGCCGACCAGGCCATCCTCCGCCAGACCGGCGCCCGCGGCCTGCGCGCCATCATGGAAGAGGTCCTGATGTCGGTGATGTACGAGGTGCCGTCCCGCAAGGACGTGGCCCGTGTCGTCATCACCGCCGACGTCGTCCACTCCAACGTCAACCCGACCCTGATCCCGCGCGACGCCCGCAACGGCCGTGGCCCGGGCGAGCAGAAGTCGGCGTAACCCCGTCAACACCGAAGCGCCGGGCCCCTCTTCGGAGGGGCCCGGCGCTTTCGTCGGTCCGCGCGGCCGATGCTTCCGCGCCGCCGGTTCGTGCGTGCCGCTGGTTCGTGCGCGCCGCCGGTTCTTCCGCGCCGCCGGTTCGTGCGCGCCGCTGGTGTGTCCGGCCGCCCTACCGGGCGACGCGCACCTCGCCGCGCACGTCGGCCGCGATCTTCGCCGACTCGTCGACGCTGTACGACTTCACCGCCGCCGTCGGCTCCACCATGCCGATGGTGCTGTAGTCCGCCCAGATGCACAGGTACGCGGTCTGGGCCTTGCCGGTCAGCTGGTTCTTGCCCTTGGCCTGCTGGCACTTCATCACCGCTCCGTCCAGGCCGTCGGGAGAGACGGACTGCGCGTCGCCGACGAACTGCACACCCTCGGACGAGGAGCCGTCCTTCTTCATGTTGGCGAAGGTGGCGTCCAGCGCGGCCTGCGGGTCCTTCACCGTGCCGTACACCCCGAACAGGGTGACGTTCTCGGCGGTCCCCGCCTTCGCCACGTCCGTCGGGTCGCTGGTGTCCAGGGACTGAAGGTCGACGGTCGAATAGATCGCGGTGACCGAGGTGGCGCCGGTGACACCCGACCTGGCGAGGTCCTTCGCGTCGCTGGAACTCGCCTTCTGCTCGCTGGCGTCACCGACCCGCTTGTACTTGGCGGACAGCAGCGAGGCCGGCGCGGTCAGCTTGTGCGGACCGTCGTCCTCAAGGCTGCTTCCGCTGCCGGCCAGCACGAAGTACGCGCCCACCGCCACCGCGGCCACCACCGCCACCGCCCCGATGATCAGACCGGTCTTCTTCTTCCCGCCGCCCGGGGCCGGCGGCTGCGGCACGCCGTAGGGCTGCTGGCCGTACGGGGGCTGGCCGTAGGGCTGCTGCTGGCCGTACGGGTTCTGCTGCTGCGGGACCGGCGCGCCCTGCTGCGGGTAGCCGTAGCCCGGCTGCGGGGGCTGCTGGCCGTACGGACCGGCCTGCGGCGGACCGGGCTGCGGCGGACCCGCCGGGGGAGCCTGCTGGGGGTAGCCATAGCCGGGCTGGGGCGCCTGCGGCGGCTGGCCGTACGGACCCGGCTGCTGCCCGTACGGTCCCGGCTGCTGAGGCGGCGGCCCCCCGTACGGGCCCGGCTGGTTGTAGCTCATCTCTGGGTTCCCCTCCAGATGCTTATGTGGTCCTGACATCCTGGCGCAGCCACAGGGAACTCACGGCACGGGGGTGCCCACCGTTACAGAACAAACGCGTTTCGGGACACGCCCGGGACACCTCTAAACTGAGCCCCGTGACCGAGAATGCTCAGCAGCAGCCCACAGCGCCCAGCACCGAACTGCCGACCCAGTACGCGCCGGCCGACGTAGAGGGGCCGCTGTACGAGCGCTGGGTAGAGCGCGGTTACTTCGCGGCCGACGCCAAGAGCGACAAGCCCGCGTACACCATCGTCATCCCCCCGCCGAACGTCACCGGCTCGCTCCACCTGGGCCACGCCTTCCAGCACACGCTGATGGACGCCCTCACCCGCCGCAAGCGGATGCAGGGCTTCGAGGCGCTGTGGCTGCCCGGCATGGACCACGCCGGCATCGCCACCCAGAACAAGGTCGAGCAGCAGCTCGCCGAGGAGGGCAAGTCCCGCCAGGACCTGGGCCGCGAGGAGTTCGTCGAGCGGGTCTGGCAGTGGAAGGAGGAGTACGGCGGCAGGATCCTCGGCCAGATGCGCCGCCTCGGTGACGGCGTCGACTGGGACCGCGAGCGCTTCACCATGGACGAGGGCCTGTCCAAGGCCGTCCAGACCATCTTCAAGAAGCTCTACGAAGACGAGCTGATCTACCGCGCCGAGCGCATCATCAACTGGTGCCCGCGCTGTCTGACGGCCATCTCGGACATCGAGGTGGAGTACCAGGAGGACGACGGCGAGCTGGTCTCCATCAAGTACGGCGAGGGGGACGAGACGCTGGTCGTCGCCACCACGCGTGCGGAGACGATGCTCGGTGACACGGCGGTCGCCGTCCACCCCGACGACGAGCGGTACAAGCACCTGGTCGGCAAGCGCATCAAGCTGCCGCTGACCGACCGCACCATCCCCGTCGTCGCGGACACGCACGTCGACCCGGAGTTCGGCACGGGCGCCGTCAAGGTCACCCCGGCCCACGACCCGAACGACTTCGCGATCGGCCAGCGCCACGACCTGGAGTCCATCACCGTGATGGACGAGCGGGCGGTCATCACCGTCCACGGCCCCTTCGAGGGCCTGGACCGCTTCGAGGCGCGCTCCGCCATCGTCGCGGCGCTGCGCTCGCAGGGCCGGATCGTCGCCGAGAAGCGGCCGTACGTCCACAGCGTCGGCCACTGCTCCCGGTGCAGCACCACCATCGAGCCGCGGCTGTCCATGCAGTGGTGGGTCAAGGTCGGCCCGCTCGCCAAGGCCGCCGGTGACGCGGTCCGCGACGGCCGGGTGAAGATCCACCCCGAGGACATGTCGAAGCGGTACTTCGACTGGGTCGACAACATGCACGACTGGTGCATCTCGCGCCAGCTGTGGTGGGGCCACCGCATCCCGGTCTGGTACGGCCCGGAGGGCGAGGTCGTCTGCGTCGGCCCCGACGAGCAGCCGCCCACCGGCGAGGGCTGGCGCCAGGACACCGACGTCCTCGACACCTGGTTCTCCTCCGGCCTGTGGCCCTTCTCCACCCTCGGCTGGCCCGAACAGACCGCGGACCTGCGGAAGTTCTACCCGACCGACGTCCTGCTGACCGGCCACGACATCATCTTCTTCTGGGTCGCCCGGATGATGATGTTCGGCCTCTACGCCATGGACGGCGAGGTCCCCTTCAAGACCATCGCGCTGACCGGCCTGGTCCGTGACGAACGCGGCAAGAAGATGTCGAAGTCCTTCGGCAACGTCGTCGACCCGCTGGACTGGATGGACAAGTACGGCTCCGACGCCGTCCGCTTCACCCTGGCCCGCGGCGCCAACCCCGGCACCGACGTCCCGATCGGCGAGGACTGGGTCCAGGCGTCCCGGAACTTCGCCAACAAGATCTGGAACGCGACCCGTTTCGCCCTGATGAACGGCGCGACCGTCGAGGGCCCGCTCCCGGACCCGTCCGAGATGTCGGCGACGGACCGCTGGATCCTCTCCCGTCTCAACAAGACGGTCGCCGAAGTCGACGCGTTCTACGACGACTTCCAGTTCGCCAAGCTGTCGGACTCCCTCTACCACTTCGCGTGGGACGAGGTCTTCGACTGGTACGTCGAGCTGTCCAAGACCACCTTCCAGGCGGGCGGCCGGGGCGCCGAGGTCTCCCGGCGCGTCCTCGGCGAGGTCCTCGACGTCACCCTGAAGCTGCTCCACCCGGTCGTCCCGTTCGTCACGGACACCCTGTGGACCACGCTGACCGGCGGCGAATCGGTCGTGATCGCCGACTGGCCGGCCGACAGCGGCTTCCGCGACGACACGGCGGAGCAGGAGATCGAGACCCTCCAGTCCGTCATCACCGAGGTCCGCCGCTTCCGCGCCGACCAGGGCCTCCAGCCCGGCCAGCGGGTCCCGGCCCGTCTCACCCTGGACGGCACGGCCCTCGCCCCGCACGAGGCCGCCATCCGTCAGCTGCTGCGCCTCCAGCCGGAGGGCGACGCCTTCGCGGCCACCGCCACCCTGCCGGTCGCCGGCGCCACCGTCGCCCTCGACCTCTCCGGCACGATCGACGTCGCCGCCGAGCGCAAGCGCCTGGCGAAGGACCTCGCCGCCGCCGAGAAGGAGAAGGCACAGGCGACGGCCAAACTGGGCAACGAGGCGTTCCTCGCGAAGGCCCCGGACAACGTGGTGGACAAGATCCGCGGCCGGCTGGCCAAGGCGGACGAGGACATCGCCCGTATCCAGGCCCAGCTGGACCGCCTGCCGCAGGCGTAGCACCGAGCGTCCCCACGGGCGCCCGGCAGTCCCTCTGGTCAGGGGCCGCCGGGCGCCCGCTGCCGTCCCCAGGCACCGACAGCCCCCCGTTCCTACAATCCAAAGGTAGGAACAGGACCGGAATGCGACCCCGACATCCGAGGTGGGGTGCTTTGCGGCGGAGGGAACGCCCGGATGCAGCGCCGAACGAAGACACCGCCGCACAGGGGGCTCGTCCCCCTGACGGCCGTCGCGGGCGCCCTGCTCGCCGTCCTCGTGGGCCTGCTCTTCGTGATGCTGGTCTGGGCGATCCAGGACGCGCACGGCTCGCTGCTCTCCGCCCGCGGCGGCAGACCGGCCCTCGACCAGGTCGGGGTGGTGGAGAAGACCGTCCTCGACGTGGAGGCCTCGCAGGAGAGCTACGTCTTCACCCGGCAGGACGGGTTCCTCAGACAGTGGCAGGCCGCGCGGACGGCGTTCCCCGTCCGGGCGCAGCGCCTCGTGGACGTCAGCACGTCCACCGCCCAGCGGCGGCTCGCCCGGGAGATCCGCCAGGCCGGGCAGTCCTTCATCGACGACTACTCGGTCCCGCTGGTGGACGCGGCCCGGCGCGGCGCCCCCGCCGCCCGCGGCGCGGCGCGGACGCTGGAGGGCGAACGGCGCGTCCAGGCGCTCCGGGACCGGCTCTCCCACTACCTCACCGCCGAACGGACCGCCATCGACCGGCGCGAACGCGCCCTGGAAGCCCGCATGCACACGCTGACGGTGGTGGCGTCCGTCGGAGTGGCGGGCGCGACCCTGCTGATCATCGGCTACGGCGCCTACGTGACCCGGGTGATCGTCTGGCCGGTGCGCCGGATGGCGGCCACCGCGACCAGGCTCGCCGCCGGCGACCTGAGCGCCCGGGTGCCGCCCTCCGGGCGGCGGGAGATCGGCCAGCTGGAGTCGGCGTTCAACACCATGGCCGGCTCCCTGGAGAAGAGCCACCGCAGGCTCCGGCTGCTCTACGACGCCGGTACGTCCGTCGGCACCACCCTCGACGTGCGGCGGACCGCCGACGAACTGGTCCGGGTGGCCGTACCCCGGTTCGCCGACTTCGTCACCGTCGACCTGGCGCCCTCCGTCCTGACCGGCGGGGACCCGGCGGACGACGGCGAGGGAGCCCTGCGACGGGTCGCCCGGGGCGGCGTCCGCGACGACCCCCCGCTGGACCCGGCCGACACCCCGGCCGGCCCGCCCCGGCCCGCCCCCGGCAGCGGCGCGGCCCTCCTGCCCGACCTGCGCACCGACCCGGCGGCCTGGGCCGGCGACGAGCAGCGGGCGGCCGCGCTCCTCGCGTACGGCATGGGTTCGCTGATCACCGTGCCGCTGTCGGCGCAGGGCGTGCCGCTGGGCGCCGTCGCCTTCTGGCGCACCAGGGACTCCCCGCCGTTCGAACCGGACGACCTCTCCGACGCCGAGGAACTGGCCGCGAAGACCGCCGCCGCCCTCGACAACGCGCGCCGCTACACCCGGGAGCGCGAGACCGCGCTGGCGCTCCAGCGCAGTCTGCTGCCGCACGGCCTGCCCGAGCGGCCCACCCTCGACTTCGCCTACCGCTACCTCCCCACCGGCACCCGGGCCGGCGTCGGCGGCGACTGGCTCGACGTGATCCCGCTGTCGGGCACCCGGGTGGCCCTGGTCGTCGGAGACGTCGTCGGACACGGCATCCACGCCTCCGCGGCCATGGGCCGGCTGCGCACGGCCGTGCGTACCCTCGCGGACGTCGACCTGCCGCCCGACGAACTCCTCACCCACCTCGACGACCTGGTCATCCACCTCGACGACGGCGCCGGGGACCCCACCGGAGAAGTGGGCTCGACCTGTCTGTACGCCGTGTACGACCCGGTCTCCCGGCACTGCTCCCTGGCCAGCGCCGGCCATCCGCTGCCCTTCGTGATCACCCCCCAGGGGGCCGTGGAGTCCGCCCCGGGGGAGGCCGGGCCGCCGCTGGGGCTCGGCGGGCTGCCGTTCGAGACCACCGAACTCGACCTGCCCACCGGCAGCACGCTCGCCCTGTTCAGCAACGGCCTGGTGCACTCCAGGCACCTGGATCTCGGCCACGGCCTCGACCGGCTGCGCCGTGCCCTGGGATCCGGCGGGCGGTCGCTGGAGGCGACCTGCGACCGGGTGGTGGCGGAACTGCGCAGCGGCGAGCCCGCCGACGACGTGACGCTGCTGCTCGCCCGCACCCACGCCCTGCCCGCCGACCAGGTGGCCACCTGGGAGGTCCGGGCGGACCCCGAGCACGTCGCGACGGCCCGGTCGCTCACCACCGGCCAGCTCGACGCCTGGCAGCTCGGGGAACTGTCGTTCACCACCGAACTGGTCGTCAGCGAACTCGTCACCAACGCCATCCGTTACGGCGGCGCCCCGATCCAGCTCCGCCTCATCCGGGACACCACCATGCTGATCTGCGAGGTCTCCGACGGCAGCAGCACCGCCCCGCACGCCCGCCGGGCCCGGATCCTCGACGAGGGCGGCCGGGGCCTGCTGCTCGTCGCCCAGCTCACCCTGCGCTGGGGCACCCGGCAGACCGCCGCCGGGAAGACGATCTGGTGCGAGCAGCCCCTGCCGACGGCCGAGGCGTACGCGGGCCGGCGCGGCTCCGTAGACTGGTCCCGTGAGTGATCTGCCCCCGCGCGACCCCAACGAGAGCTTCGACGACTTCGACGAGATCATCGAGGCCGAGACGGACCGCGACCCCGATCTCGCGGTGATCGAGGCCGGCAGCCGGACCCTGCGTACCCAGGGCGGCCCGCAGCAGGCCGACGTCCCGGGCCGCCCCGAGGACCCGGAGACCGACCGGGCCCTGCGCGAGGTGGAGGCGGACCTCGCCACCCGCTGGGGCGAGACCAAGCTGGAGCCCTCGGTCGCCCGCATCGCCGCCCTCATGGACGTGCTGGGCGAGCCACAGCGGTCGTACCCCTCGATCCACATCACCGGCACCAACGGCAAGACCTCCACCGCCCGCATGATCGAGGCCCTGCTCGGCGCCTTCGACCTGCGCACCGGCCGCTACACCAGCCCCCACGTGCAGTCGATCACCGAGCGCATCAGCCTCGACGGCGCCCCGGTCTCCGCCGAGCGGTTCATCGAGACGTACCGGGACATCAAGCCGTACGTCGAGATGGTCGACTCCCGGCAGGAGTACCGGCTGTCCTTCTTCGAGGTGCTCACCGGCATGGCGTACGCGGCCTTCGCGGACGCCCCCGTGGACGTCGCCGTCGTCGAGGTCGGCATGGGCGGCTCCTGGGACGCCACCAACGTCATCGACGGTGACGTCGCCGTCGTCACGCCCATCGACCTCGACCACACCGACCGGCTCGGCGGGACCACCGCGGAGATCGCCGGCGAGAAGGCCGGGATCATCAAGCAGGACGCCACGGTCATCCTGGCGCAGCAGCCCGTGGACGCGGCCCAGGTGCTGTTGAAGAAGGCCGTCGAGGTCGACGCCACCGTGGCCCGCGAGGGCCTGGAGTTCGGTGTCGTCGCCCGCCAGGTCGCCGTCGGCGGCCAGCTGCTCACCCTGCGCGGCCTCGGCGGCGAGTACGGCGAGGTCTACCTCCCGCTGCACGGCCCCTACCAGGCCCACAACGCGGCCGTCGCGCTCGCCGCGGTGGAGGCGTTCTTCGGCGTCGGCTCCCAGCGCCCCGAACCCCTCGACATCGACACCGTCCGCAAGGCGTTCGCCGCGGTCTCCTCGCCGGGCCGCCTGGAGGTCGTACGCCGCTCTCCGACCGTCGTCCTGGACGCCGCGCACAACCCGGCCGGCGCCCGCGCCACCGCCGAGGCCGTCGGCGAGGCCTTCGACTTCAGCCGGCTGATCGGCGTGGTCGGGGCGAGCGCCGACAAGAACGTCCGCGGCCTGCTGGAAGCCTTCGAACCGGTCTTCGCCGAGGTCGTGATCACCCAGAACTCCAGCCACCGCGCGATGGACGCGGACGAGCTGGCCGCGATCGCCGTCGAGGTGTTCGGCGAGGACCGCGTCCAGGTCGAACCGCGGCTGCCGGACGCCCTGGAGGCCGCCGTCACCCTGGCCGAGGAGGAGGGCGAGTTCGCGGGCGGCGGTGTGCTCGTCACCGGCTCCGTCATCACCGTGGGCGAGGCCCGACTGCTCCTCGGGAGGGGCTGACCATGCGCACGCTCTGTTCGTCCACCCTGATCGGCGAGTTCTTCGTGATCGGCTTCGCCGCCCTGGTCGCCATGAAGGACCCCGACCTGACCGCCGGCACGGTGTGGCTGGTCAGCGGCATCGCGATGGTCCTGTGCGTGGCACTGTGCGGAGTGATCACCCGGCCCGGCGGCACGGCCCTCGGCTGGGCCCTGCAACTCGCCCTGGTCGCCTCCGGCGTCTTCGTCCCGACCATGTACTTCCTCGGCGCGGTCTTCGCGGGACTCTGGTGGGCGTCGGTGCACTACGGCCGGAAGATCGACGAGGCGAAGGCGCGCTTCGCGGCGCAGGCCGAGGCCTCCTCCGCACCTGACGCTGCGTAACAGGTCCCTGAGGACGCCCTGTAGCCTCTCCTCACCGCACACGTCAGTACCGAAGGAGCCTCCGTGACCCAGCGCACCCTCGTCCTGCTCAAGCCCGACGCCGTCCGTCGCGGCCTGACCGGCGAGATCATCGGCCGTATCGAGCGCAAGGCCGGCTGGCAGATCACCGCGCTGGAGCTGCGCACCCTGGACCGGGCCACCCTGGAGCAGCACTACGGCGAGCACGTCGGCAAGCCGTTCTACGAGCCGCTGGTCGAGTTCATGTCCTCCGGTCCCGTCGTCGCCCTGATCGTCGAGGGCGAGCGGGTCATCGAGGGCATCCGCGCGCTCGCCGGCCCCACCGACCCGATCGCCGCCGCGCCCGGCTCCATCCGCGGCGACTTCGGTGTGATCGTCCGCGAGAACCTGATCCACGCCTCCGACTCCGAGGAGTCCGCCGAACGCGAGGTCAAGATCTTCTTCCCGACCCGCGCCTAGGCCCCGCGGGGCCGGACGGCCCCCGTACGGGACCCGGACGGGACCCGTACGGAGTTTTCGTGGAAGTTTTTGACGCGCTGTCAGTCCGTCGATCCACGTGACCTGGGACGGCCGAACGATTTCGGCCGTCCCTCGGCATATGCGTGCCGATCGGGGGAACGAGTGGCCCCGTCGGACCGTCTCCAGAAGCGAGGCGGCCCCGTACGTGCTGACAATGGCGAAGACCCTCGCGCAGTGTTCGTGCAGGCGCGTCTACGATGGAAGCCTTCACGTCACAGCACCCACTCCGCCGACCTGAAACGCCCTCAAAAGCTCCCGGGAAGGCCAGACGAATCCTGATGGGGAACTCAATGTCGTTCATCGGCCGTGACATGGCTGTCGACCTCGGGACCGCCAACACGCTGGTGTACGTCAGGGGTCGCGGGATCGTACTCAACGAGCCGTCAGTCGTCGCGATCAACACGAACACCGGTGGAATTCTCGCGGTCGGCGCGGAGGCGAAGAAGATGATCGGGCGCACGCCCGGCAACATCGTCGCCGTCCGGCCGCTGAAGGACGGCGTGATCGCCGACTTCGAGATCACCGAGCGGATGCTCCGCTACTTCATCCTGAAGATCCACAAGCGGCGCTACCTCGCGCGCCCGCGCGTGGTCGTGTGCGTGCCGTCCGGCATCACCGGTGTCGAGCGCCGCGCGGTCATCGAGGCCTCGTCACAGGCCGGTGCCCGCCAGGTGCACATCATCGAGGAGCCCATGGCCGCCGCCATCGGCTCCGGCCTGCCGGTTCACGAGGCCACCGGCAACATGGTGGTCGACATCGGCGGCGGCACCACGGAGGTCGCGGTCATCTCGCTCGGCGGCATCGTCACCGCCCAGTCCATCCGCGTCGCCGGCGACGAACTGGACAACGCGATCATCCAGCACATCAAGAAGGAGTACAGCCTCCTCCTCGGTGAGCGGACCGCCGAACAGATCAAGATCACGATCGGTTCCGCGTACGAACTCGACTCCGACGAACACACCGAGATCCGCGGCCGCGACCTGGTGTCCGGGCTGCCGAAGACCGTGGTCATCTCGGCCGCCGAGGTCCGCAAGGCGATCGAGGAACCCGTCAACGCGATCGTCGACGCGGTCAAGACCACCCTCGACAAGTGCCCGCCGGAGCTGTCCGGCGACATCATGGACAGGGGAATCGTTCTGACCGGCGGCGGAGCCCTGCTGCGCGGTCTGGACGAGCGGCTGCGCCGCGAGACCGGTATGCCCATCCACATCGCCGAGGACCCGCTGGACAGCGTGGCGCTCGGTTCCGGCAAGTGCGTCGAGGAGTTCGAGGCCCTCCAGCAGGTCCTCGACGCCCAGCCGCGCAGATGAGGTAACTCTTCGATTCCGCCGTACGAGATGATCTCCTCTCGTGCGGCGGATCGTTGATATAGAGGCATAAGCTCACACAAAACGAGCGCTGCTTCCCCAACACCCCATACGACGAAGCTCCCCAAGTTCCTATCGAGGAAGGCACGGCCGCCGCACGTGAGGGACACGAAAGAGAGCCGGCTGCTCCTGGTCCTGCTGATCGCCATCGCGTTCGCGCTGATCACGGTGGACATCCGAGGGGGCCGGAACTCCCCGGTCGACGGCGCCCGGCAGGCCGCCGCCGCGGTCTTCGGCCCGATCGAGAACGGCATGTCGACGGTGGTGGACCCGGTGGGCAACGCCGTCTCCGCCATCCGCGACTCCGGCGACCGGCACGACCGCCTCGCCCGGCTGGAGAACCAGAACGCGGCCCTCAAGGCGAAACTCGGCAGCGACGACCGCAACCGCAGCCGCCTGGCACAGCTCGACAAGATGCTGAACATCGCCGCGGAGGGCCAGTACGGCATCAAGGGCGCCCAGGTCATCGCCATAGGGTCGGCGCAGGGCTTCTCCTGGACCATCACCATCGACGTCGGCTACAACGACGGCATCAAACGGGACATGACCGTCCTCAACGGCAGCGGTCTCGTCGGCCGCGTCACCACGGTCGGCCCGGACGCCTCCACCGTGCTGCTCGCCAACGACCCCGACTTCACCGTCGGCACCCGCATGGAGGGCAGCGACGAACTCGGCTTCGCCTCCGGACAGGGCGACCGCCCCCTGCGCGTCGAACTCCTCAACGGCAAGGCCGAGGTGAAGAAGGGCGACCGGCTCGTCACCTTCGGCTCGCAGGCCGACAAGCCCTTCGTGCCCGGCGTCCCGGTCGGCACCGTCACGAGCGTCGACCCCTCCAACGGCGGCCTCACCCGCACCCTGTACGTCACGCCGTTCGTGTCCTTCACCAAGCTCGACGTCGTCGGCGTGGTCGTCCAGGCACCCAAGAAGGACCCACGCGACGAAGTGCTCCCGGCCAAACCGAAACCCACCCCGACCCCGACGGTGACCGTCACGGTCACCCCGTCCGCGTCCGCTGACGCGAACGGGACCGACACCAACGGCGAGCAGCAGTAGGAGCTGAATCCCCCATGCGCGTCAACCGGATCCTGCTCTCCTCCGCCCTCGTCGTCGTCGCCCTGGTGATCCAGGTGAGCGTCCTCGCCCGCCTGCACCTGCCGGGCGCCGTCCCCGACCTGATGCTCCTCACCGTCCTCGGCCTCGCCATGGTCTACGGCCATGTGGGCGGCGCCCTCGTCGGCTTCGGCGCCGGACTGCTCGCCGACCTCGCCCCGCCCGCCGACCACGCGGCCGGCCGCTACGCCCTCGTGCTGTGCGTCGTCGGTTACTTCGCGGGCCTCATCAAGCCCGAGAACGGCCGCCTCAAGTCCGCGACCGGCCCCATGCTCGTCGTGGTCGCCGCCGCCGTCGGCTCCACGCTGCTGTACGCGGGCGTCGGCGCCCTCGTCGGCGACACCGCCGCCCGGCACGTCGGCATGACCAGCCTGCTGATCACGGCCGCCCTGTACGACCTGCTGCTCGCCCCGTTCGTGGTCCCCGGCGTCATGGCCCTGGCCCGCCGCGCCGACAACGACCCCCTCGCGGAGGCCAACTCCGGTACCAAGGCCGGGAACGTCTCCTCGGGCTGGATCTCCTCCGGCACCGGACTGCGCATCGGCGGCCAGCGCGGCGGCCTCGGCTCGCTGAAGGCCAGGGCCCGCACCCGCACCGTCCGGGTCGGCCGCATCAAGGGGGTCAAGCGCCTGTGAGCACGGCGGAGTTGGGCGACGGAGCCATTCACAGCTCCGTCGTATATGACACGTACACACACCGCTGAGAGGGGGAGCAGCCCAGTGACCAACATTCCCGAGACCGGCCGGACCCCACGGGTCCAGATCCGGCTCGTCGTCATCCAGATCCTCGTCCTCTCGCTGCTCGGCACCCTCGGCGGCCGCCTGTGGTACCTCCAGATCCGTGAGGGCTCCGAGTACCAGAAGGAGGCCTCCGGCAACCACGTCCAGCAGGTCGTCGACCCCGCCGTGCGCGGCTCGATCCTGGACGCCCGCGGAGTGCCCCTCGCCGACAACGAGACCCGCCTCGTGGTCTCCGCCTCCCGTACCGACCTGCTCAAGCAGAAGGACGACGGCAAGGCGGTCCTCACCAAGCTCGCGGGCGTCCTCGGGATGAAGCCCGAGGAGGTCGTGCAGAAGGTCCGCCTCTGCGACGCCAAGACCCCCCAGCCCTGCTGGAACGGTTCGCCGTACCAGCCGATCCCGATCACCGACGAGGCCACCGCCAAGCAGGCCCTTCAGATCCGCGAGCGCTCCGAGGACTTCCCCGGCATCACCGCCGAGCCCGAGGCCGTGCGCCGCTACCCGGCCCCCGGCAAGGCCCACACCGCCCAGGTCCTCGGCTACCTCTCCCCGGTCACCGACGACGAGATCCAGCAGGCCAAGGACACCTCCTCGCCCTACCTGCGCTCCGACATGGTCGGCCGCTCGGGGCTCGAGCGCGAGTACGACAAGGAACTGCGCGGCAAGGCCGGCGTCACCCGCTACGAGGTCGACAACCTCGGCCGCGTCATCGGCAAGGCCAAGTCCGACGCCGCCGAACCCGGCGCCAACCTGGTCACCAGCATCGACTCCCGCGTCCAGCGGGTCGCCGAGTACGAACTGGACAAGGCGATGAAGGTCGCCCGCCAGCAGTACGACAAGATCACCCAGGAGAACTACAAGGCGGACTCCGGTGCCGTCGTCGTGATGGAGGCCAAGACCGGCCGGATCGTCGCCATGGCCTCCGCGCCCGACTACGACCCCAACGTCTGGGTCGGCGGCATCTCCGGCAAGGACTACAAGGCCCTCACCGGCAAGAACTCCGACTACCCGCTGCTCAACCGGGCCATACAGGGTCAGGCCGCGCCCGGTTCGACGTTCAAGGTGGTCTCCACCGCGGCCGCCGTCCAGGCCGGCTACGTGTGGGACGGCGGCTACCCCTGCACCAGCTCCTACTCGGTCGGCGGCCAGGTCTTCAAGAACTTCGAGGGCGAGAACTTCGGCCCGATCTCGCTCGGCCGGGCCCTCGAGGTCTCCTGCGACACCGTCTTCTACGGCCTCGCCGACCGCGAGTGGAAGAAGGACGGCGGCATCAACCCGAAGAAGGGCGAGCCGAAGGACTGGTTCTTCAAGACCGCCCACCAGTTCGGCCTCGGCAAGGAGACCGGCGTCGACCTGCCCAACGAGGTCACCGGCCGGGTCCCCGACCGCCAGTGGAAGCTCGACTACTGGAAGGCCAACAAGGACGCCTGGTGCAAGTCCGGCAAGAAGGACGGCACCTACGTCGAGAAGATCGAGTACGAGAACTGCCTCGAAGGCAACAAGATGCGCGAGGGCGACGAGATCAACTACTCCATCGGCCAGGGCGACACCCTCGTCACGCCGATCCAGGAGGCCATGATCTACGGCGCCGTGGCCAACGGCGGCACCGAGTACCAGCCGACCATCGGCAAGGCCGTCATCAGCGCCGACGGCAAGACCGTCCAGGAGATCAAGCCCAAGGCGGTCCGCAAGCTGCCCGTCAGCCAGGCCACCCTCAAGGGCATGGACGACGCCTTCGCGGGCGTCATCACCCGCGGTACCGCCGCCTGGAAGTTCGGCGGCTGGCCGCAGGACAAGATCGCCCTGCACGGCAAGACCGGTACCGCCGAGGTCTACGGCAAGCAGACCACGTCCTGGCTGGCCACCTACAGCAAGGACTACACGGTCATCATGACCATCGCCCAGGCCGGTACCGGTTCCGGTGCCTCCGGCGAGGCGGTCCGCAACATCTACAGCGCGCTGTACGGCGTCGGCGCCGACGGCTCCATCGACAAGAACAAGGCGCTGCTCTACACCCCGCAGAAGGGCCTGCCGAAGGTCCGCACGGACGGCACCATCGCCGCCCCGAAGGTCTCCAAGGACCCGGTCAAGGACTTCCAGGCCTCCCAGCAGGGCGACAAGCAGGACGACGGCCAGACCCCGGCCGCCACCACGGCCTCACCGTCGACGGGCAACCGCAACACCCGCAGGCGACCGCGCAGGCGGGGAAGCCGGAGGATGCTCACATGACCGGCAACAGCTTCTCCGTCTCCGGGTACGGCCCGGCGCGGGCCGGCTGGACCCGGGTCTTCGCCCGGGACTCGCTGGCCCGCCGCCTGGACTGGCCGATGCTGCTGGCGGCGATCGCCCTGTCCCTGCTGGGCTCGCTGCTGGTCTACTCGGCGACCCGCAACCGCACCGAGATCAACCAGGGCGACCAGTACTACTTCCTGCTGCGGCACCTGATGAACACCGGCATCGGGCTCGCCCTGATGATCGGCACCATCTGGGTCGGCCACCGCCAGCTGCGCAACGCCGTACCGATCCTCTACGGCCTCTCGCTGGCCGGCATCCTCGCGGTGCTCACCCCGCTGGGCGCCACCATCAACGGCAGCCGCAACTGGATCGTCCTCGGCGGCGGCTTCTCGCTCCAGCCCGCCGAGTTCGTGAAGATCACGATCATCCTGGGCATGGCGATGATACTGGCGGCGCGGGTCGACGCCGGTGACAAGAAGTACCCCGACCACCGCACCGTCCTCCAGGCCCTGGGCCTGGCCGCGGTGCCGATCCTGATCGTGCTGCTCATGCCCGACCTCGGCACGGTCCTGGTCATGGTGACGATCATCCTCGGCGTGCTGCTCGCCTCCGGCGCCTCCAACCGCTGGGTCTTCGGCCTGCTCACCGCCGGTGTGATCGGCTGCGTCGCGATCTGGCAGCTGCACATCCTGGACGAGTACCAGATCGCCCGCTTCGCCGCCTTCGCCAACCCGAGCCTCGACCCGGCCGGCGTCGGCTACAACACCAACCAGGCCCGGATCGCCATCGGCTCCGGCGGCCTGACCGGCGCGGGACTCTTCCACGGCTCCCAGACCACCGGCCAGTTCGTGCCCGAGCAGCAGACCGACTTCGTCTTCACGGTCGCGGGGGAGGAACTGGGCTTCGTCGGCGCGGGCCTGATCATCCTGCTCATCGGGATCATCCTGTGGCGCGCCTGCCGTATCGCCCGCGAGGCGACCGAGCTGTACGGCACGATCGTCGCGGCCGGGATCGTGGCCTGGTTCGCGTTCCAGGCGTTCGAGAACATCGGGATGACCCTCGGGATCATGCCGGTCACCGGCCTCCCGCTGCCGTTCGTCTCGTACGGCGGCTCGTCGATGTTCGCGGTCTGGGTGGCGGTGGGGCTGCTCCAGTCGATCAGAGCCCAGCGGCCCATGTCCGCATAGGAGAAGTGGTTCGGGGAACCCACTGGGGTGAGGGCGTCCGTCGTGGCGTGTTCACCCCAGCCGCACTCCCGGTCCCCCTCTGATTCACCCACTGTTACCTCTGCCCTCGCGGCGGCCGGACGATTAGATTCAGTTCATGGCGGATACGAAGCGTGAAATCGAGCGCAAGTACCAGTCCGACGACAGTGGCCTGCCCGACCTGACCGGGGTCGCCGGCGTGGCCGGCGTCCTCGACAAGGGCACCACGGAACTCGACGCGACCTACCACGACACCTCGGACCTGCGGCTGGCCACGGCCGGCATCACCCTGCGCCGCCGCAAGGGCGGCAGCGACGCCGGCTGGCACCTGAAACTCCCCGTCGCCCCCGGCGTCCGGGACGAGATCCACTCCCCCCTCGCGGACACCGTCCCCGACGAACTCGCCGCCCTGGCCCGCTCCCGGGTCCGCGAGGGCCAACTGGTCCCCGTGATCCGCCTGCGCACCACACGCGACGTACAGAACCTCGTCGACGCCAAGGGGCATCTCCTCGCCGAGGTGAGCGTGGACCGGGTCCGCGCCGACCGGCTCTTCGGCGGCAAGGGCACCGCCCAGTGGACCGAGATCGAGGTCGAACTCGCCGACGGCGGCGACCCGGCCTTCCTCGACAAGGCGGAGAAACGGTTGCGCAAGGCGGGCGTACGACGCTCCGACTCCCCGTCGAAACTCGCCCGGGCCCTCGCCGAGACCCAGGGCGGCAAACCGCACCCCGAGCCGGCCCCCGGCAAGCCCGTCACCGCGGGCGACCACGTCCTCGCCTACGTGCGCGCCCAGCGGGACGCCATCGTCGCCCTCGACCCCGCCGTCCGCCTGGACACCGAGGAGGGCGTGCACGACATGCGGGTCGCCACCCGCCGGCTGCGCAGCACGTTCCGCTCCTTCGGCAAGGTGCTCGACCGGAAGATCACCGACCCGGTCGCCGCCGAGCTGAAATGGCTGGCCGGTGAACTGGGCGTGGGCCGCGACCTGGAGGTCCTCGCCGAACGCCTCACCGCCGCCCTCGCCGACGTACCCCCCGCCCTGGTCTCAGGACCCGTCCACGACCGCCTGCGGGCCTGGGCCGACGCCGGCGAGCGCGGCTCCCGGCACCGGCTGCTCGGCGTCCTGAACTCCCGCCGCTACCTCGACCTCCTCGACACCCTCGACACCCTGATCGTCGACCCGCCCCTGCTGAAGGCGGCGGCGAAGAAACCAGGGAAGGTGCTCACCAAGGCCGTACGCAAGGACTTCGCCAAGGTCGCCCACCTGATCGAGACCGCCATGGCCGAGCCCCGCGGCCACGACCGCGACCTGGGCCTGCACGAGGCCCGCAAGAAGGCCAAGCGCACCCGCTACGCCGCCGAAGCGGCCCGCCCCGCCCTCGGCAAACCGGCGAAGGACCTGGTCAAATCCATGAAGTCGCTCCAGTCCCGGCTCGGCGAACACCAGGACAGCGTGATGGCCCGCGAGACCGTACGGGAACTGTCCGCCGTCGCGCACGCGGCCGGCGAGAGCGCGTTCACCTACGGACTGCTCTACGGCCGCGAGGAACAGCGGGCCGCCGACGTGGAGGCCCGGATCCCGGACGCCTGGAAGAAGACCAGGAAGACGGCGCACGTCTGAGCGGACGTACGGGGGACACCGCCGGGCACGTTAGGCTAGATGGTCACCCTCCCCCCAGCCTCACGGCCGGGGGTGCCCCCAGTCAGCTCACAAAGGTCCGCGAGATGCCTGCCGAAGCCGCAGCCCACGTCGCCGAGTCTGTGTTCCCGCAGCTGGAAGCTCTGCTCCCGCACGTGCAGAAGCCGATCCAGTACGTCGGCGGAGAGCTCAACTCCACGGTCAAGCCGTGGGAGTCCTGCGACGTCCGCTGGGCGCTCATGTACCCGGACGCCTACGAGGTCGGCCTGCCCAACCAGGGCGTCATGATCCTCTACGAGGTCCTCAACGAGCAGGAGGGCGTCCTCGCCGAGCGCACCTACAGCGTGTGGCCGGACCTCGAGGCGCTGATGCGCGAACACCGCGTCCCGCAGTTCACGGTCGACAGCCACCGCCCGGTGAAGGCCTTCGACGTCTTCGGCCTGTCCTTCTCCACCGAGCTCGGCTACACCAACATGCTCACGGCCCTGGACCTCGCGGGCATCCCCCTGGAGTCCAAGGACCGCACCCTCGACGACCCGATCGTCCTCGCGGGCGGCCACGCGGCCTTCAACCCCGAACCGATCGCGGACTTCATCGACGCGGCGATCATCGGCGACGGCGAGCAGGCCGTCCTCGACATGACGAGGATCATCCGGGACTGGAAGGCGGAGGGCCGCCCCGGCGGCCGCGAGGAGGTCCTCTTCCGCCTCGCGAAGACCGGCAGCGTCTACATCCCGGCCTTCTACGACGTCGAGTACCTCCCCGACGGCCGTATCGCCCGCGTGGTCCCCAACAAGTCGGGCGTCCCGTGGCGCGTGTCCAAGCACACCGTCATGGACCTCGACGAATGGCCCTACCCCAAGCAGCCCCTCGTCCCGCTCGCCGAGACGGTCCACGAACGCATGTCCGTGGAGATCTTCCGCGGCTGCACCCGCGGCTGCCGCTTCTGCCAGGCCGGCATGATCACCCGCCCGGTCCGCGAGCGCTCCATCACCGGCATCGGCGAGATGGTCGACAAGGGCCTCAAGGCGACCGGCTTCGAAGAGGTCGGCCTCCTTTCCCTCTCCTCCGCCGACCACTCCGAGATCGGCGACATCGCCAAGGGCCTGGCCGACCGCTACACCGAGGACAAGATCGGCCTCTCCCTGCCCTCCACCCGCGTCGACGCCTTCAACATCGACCTGGCCAACGAACTCACCCGCAACGGCCGCCGCTCCGGCCTGACCTTCGCCCCCGAAGGCGGCTCGGAACGCATCCGCAAGGTCATCAACAAGATGGTCTCCGAGGACGACCTGATCCGCACCGTCTCGACGGCCTACGGCAACGGCTGGCGCCAGGTGAAGCTGTACTTCATGTGCGGCCTGCCCACCGAGACCGACGACGACGTCCTCCAGATCGCTGACATGGCGACGAAGGTCATCGCCAAGGGCCGCGAGGTCTCCCGCTCCAACGACATCCGCTGCACGGTGTCCATCGGCGGCTTCGTCCCCAAGCCCCACACCCCCTTCCAGTGGGCCCCGCAGCTCTCCGCCGAGGAGACCGACGCCCGCCTGGAGAAGCTGCGCGACAAGATCCGCGGCGACAAGAAGTACGGCCGCTCGATCGGCTTCCGGTACCACGACGGCAAGCCCGGCATCGTCGAGGGCTTGCTCTCCCGCGGCGACCGCCGCATCGGCGCGGTCATCCGCGCGGTCTACGAGGACGGCGGCCGCTTCGACGGCTGGCGCGAGCACTTCTCCTACGACCGCTGGATGGCCTGCGCCGACAAGTCCCTCGCCCCCTTCGGCGTGGACGTCGACTGGTACACCACCCGCGAGCGCACCTACGAGGAGGTCCTGCCCTGGGACCACCTCGACTCCGGCCTCGACAAGGACTGGCTCTGGGAGGACTGGCAGGACGCCCTCGACGAGACGGAGGTCGAGGACTGCCGCTGGACCCCCTGCTTCGACTGCGGGGTGTGCCCGCAGATGGACACCAGCATCCAGATCGGCCCGACCGGCAAGAAGCTGCTGCCTCTGACGGTCAAGAACGCGGGTCCGACGCCGGCTTCGAGCGGTCACACGCACTGAGGTGAGTGAGGCACTCGATCGGGTGATTGAGGCGCTGGCGGGGGTGAGCGAGGAGGACGTGGCTGGACTGGAGGAGGACGTGGCTGGACTGATGGCCGCTTTGAGTACTTCACTCCCGCGTCCATCGGTGCCATCGCTCTCTTCCCGTACGCCTCTGCCCGTGCGGGGGAGCAGCGCAGTCATTGAGTCCGAGGTGGAGTGGGTTTAGCGGTCCCTCTGTGTGAGCCTTCGCGATATGGGGGATGCGTCGGCTGGAGGGGGCGTCCGTAGGTTTCTGGCAGCGATCGGTGTCGGGGACGTGTGTCATGGGACGGTCGTCGGGGTTTCCCGGTCCGGGATCCAGGTGGTCCTGGACGGCTTCACCGACCGGCCGCTCGGCACGGTGGGGCCGTTGGAGGGTTCCTGGCGCCGGCGCTTCGCCGACGTCGCTGTGGTCGGACAGAGGATCGCCGGCGAGGTGACGGCGGTGGACGAGGGCGGGGTGCGGCTTTCGGTGGCGGCCATTGAGAATCCGGAGCTCTGGGCGTTCCTCAAGGGGCTTCGTCCTGGTGAGCGCTTGGCCGGCACGGTGGCGGCGATCGAGTCGTTCGGGGTCTTCGTGGCGCTGGACGAGGGGCCTGAGCATCCGGTGTTTCCCGGCGTCGGCTTCATCACGTATCCCGAGCTGTCCTGGCGTCATTTCGAGGCCGCTTGCGACGTCGTCGAGGTCGGGCAGCGGGTGGTGTGCGAGTTCTTGCAGTTCGACGACTGGAACGGGGAGGCTCGGCTGTCCCTGCGGGCGATGGAGCCGGATCCCTTTCTGGGGTTCGCCGACGGCATCGTGGTGGGACAGAGGCTGAGTGGGCGGGTGACGAGGCTGGTCCCGTTCGGTGTCTTTGTGGAGGTCGCCGACGGCATCGAGGGCATGGTGCATCTGTCCGAGCTGAGCCCGGTGCCCGTGTCCGCGCCGGAGGAAGTCGTACAGGTCGGCGATGAGCTGACGGTCGTCGTCGTGGATGTCGACCGGGAGCGGCGCCGGTTGTCGCTCTCCCGGCGGCAAGCCTGAGCGGTTGTGGTACGGACCGCGCCCGCAGATGGACACCAGCATCCAGCGGCCCGACCGGCAAGAAGCTCCTGCCGCTCACGGTGAAGAACGCGGCGCCGGCGCCGAGCGGACACGCTCACTGACAGTGTGCGAGCCGTAGAGGCGCGGGGCGAACGGTGCGGGCGGGGCGAACGGTGCGGGCGGGGCGGCCGGGATGATCGGCGGGCTGTGTCGTTGACGTCTGGCGCGCCCGGCGGTCCTGCCGGCGGAGCCGGGCTGGCCGTCGGGTCGTCAGGCCGGGGTCGTCAGGCCGTGGTGTGCCAGCCGGGCTCCAGGCAGTCGAGGAGGGTACGGAAGGCCCTCTGGGTCTCGTCCCACGTGCCGTTCGCCAGCGGGGTGATCACGAGGCCGAGGGTGGCGCCGACCAGGAGCGTGGCCTGTGCCCGCGCGCGGTCCTGTGTCATGCCGAGGTCGCGGAAGACCGAGGTGAGCAGGGTCGTCCATTCCGTGACGACGTCGTGCATGACGGGCCCGTAGCGGTCCGGGTGCAGCACGCTGGCGCTCATGATCTCCAGGTAGAGGGGGAGCGCGGCGCGTACCTCGGGGTCGCCGAACTGCTGCCACACCTCCTCCATGAAGCGGCGCAGGCCCGCAGGGTCCGTGGGCGGGCCCACGGCCTTCAGCAGCTCGCGGCTGCGCAGGAAGGGCCGGCGCTCGTAGACGCCGAGGGCCTCCGCGACCATCCGCTCCTTCGTGCCGAAGTAGTACAGGAGCATGCGGTCGCTGGTCCCCAGGGCTCTGGCCAACGGGCGCAGGGACAGGTCCGTCAGCCCGTTGCGCATGACGTACGCACGGACCTGCTCCAGGAGATCGCGACGCTTGGCCGGATCGGGTCGGCGGGGCATGGCGGCTCCCGGACGGGTGAGGATCGAATGGCTCCACGGATGCCGGTAAAGGGTGGTTTTATAGTGTTTTTACTGTAGCAATGGTTACATCTTTGCGGGATGTAGCGACTGCTACGTGCCGGCTGCCACAGAAGGGACTGATCGTCATGGCCACCCGGGCCATCGGCTTCCGCATCGGCTACCGCGTCGGCTTCCAGCGGGGAGGACGGCCACTCGCCGCCGACACGCCCTCGCGGCTCGCCCGGCAGTGGGCGCTGTGGTCCCGGATGCTCGCGCCGCTGCGACCGCTGGACGCGCCGCGCGGCCGCGTTACGGCCCAGGACGCCTCCTGGCCGCTGCGGCGGGAACTGACCTCCGTGCGCCGGGCCCGCCGACTGGTGACCGCGCAACTCGGCGAGTGGGGCGCTCACGAGCTCACCGACACCGCCGAGCTGCTGGTCAGCGAACTGGTCACCAACGCCCTGCGGCACACCCGCGGTGCGCTCAGGCTCAACGTGCAGCTGCGCCACTCCCGCCTGCTGTGCGAGGTGGAGGACACGGAGACCGCCTCTCCCGTCCGCGCCGTCGCCGACGCGGACGCGGAGAACGGCCGGGGCATCGAACTCCTCGACCTGCTCGCGGACTCCTGGGGCAGCGTCCGTACCGCCACCGGCAAGACCATGTGGTTCGAGCTGCGAGCCGACGACGGCCCCGGCGCGGTCCGGGAACCGTGAGGACGGCGACGACGGCAACGGCGGTGACGACGGTGACGGCGGTGACGGCGGCGGTCTGAGGGCCCTCGCGGCTACCAGGTCACCGGCAGCTCCAGCGGGAACCGTCTGATCGTCTCCGTGTCCCACCGCAGCCGTTCCGGCGGCACCGCGAGCCGCAGGCCGGGGAACCGCTCCACCAGGCGGCCGACGGCCACCTCGAGTTCCGCCATGGCCAACGGCATCGCGATGCACCGGTGTCCGCCCCAGCCGAAGGTCATGTGCGGAGCGCTGGGCCGGCCCAGGTCGATGACGTGCGGGTCCGGATAGCGTTCCGGGTCGCGGTTGGCCGTCAGGTACGACACGTGCACGAAGTCGCCCGCCCTGATCCGCGCGCCGTCCAGCTCCACGTCCTCGAGCGCCACGCGGGGGATGCCGACGCCCTTGCGGAACGGGATGCAGCGGAGTAGTTCGTGCACGACGTCGGTCAGGGTCTCCGGCTGCTCCGCGAGGTGCCGCATCAGCTCGGGGCGGGTCAGGAGCAGGTAGACGATGTTGCTGATCTGGCAGGTCGCCGTGTCCTGCCCGCTGAGTGCCAGCGTCAGCGTCATGACGGCCAGTTCCCTGTCGTCGAGCTGTTCCTCACCCTCCCGCGCCGCGGCCATCACACTGATCAGGTCGGTGCCGGGGGAGTCGCGGCGCAGCCGGACGAGGTCGGCGAAGTAGTCCGTCAGCTCGGCCTTCGCCGTCGCCGCGGCCTCCTTGTTGCCCGCGCCGACGACGAGCAGCCGGTGCACGGACTCCTCGATCCGCGGCCACTCCTCCCTCTCGATACCGAGGAGGTCCAGCACGGCGTGCTGGGGGAGCTTGTCGGACAGGTGCGTGACCACGTCCGCCGGCGGTCCCTCCCGCTCCATGTCGTCCAGCAGGCGGTCAGCGAGCCGCACGATCCGGTGCCGCATGCCGTCGACCTGCTGCTGCGTGAAGGCCTGCGAGGCCAGGTGGCGCACCCGGCTGCTGTGCGGCGGGTCCATCACGTTGATCGACTCCGGCGAGACGATGGGCTCCGGCGTCATCCGCGGGTAGTCGTGACCGATGATGCCCGCCCTGCTGAACCTCGGGTCGGTGGTCACCTGCTTGACGGAGTCGAACCCGGTGATCAGCCAGGCGTCCGCGGCGCCGTAGGGGAGCCGGATGCGCGCCGGGGCACGGCGGCCCATCAGATCCGCGAGCGCCGGGTCGAAGTCGAGCGCTTCGCTGAAGTCGAACGGGCAGATGTCTGTCTCGTTGTCCGCGGCCATCAGCCGGTTCCTCCAGGCATGGGTACGACGGTGGTGGTGTCCGGGCGGGGTTTCGTCGGGGAGGTGGTTGCGTCGGCGTTGCAGGGGCTCCTCGCAGGATGCAAGCACGCGCGACGCCGTGCACCGCCGACCGGCACAGTTGCACCCGGCCAGGTGGGCTAACACCGCGGGTTGGTCCGGCACGCGGGGTCGGCTCGGGGTCGGCTCGGGGTCGGCTCGGGGTCGGCTCGGAGTCGGCTGAGGGGGCGGGCGGAGCGCGGACGGCTGTGATGTCTCCCACGAGGTCTTGTCGGGGCCGGACGGACTACCTAAATTCGGTCATATGTCCGACCAAGATTCCGCCCTTCCCACTGAGCCGGTCGAGTTCTCCGTCGATCTCACCGGGCACGAGCTGACCCGGCGCGCCCACGTCATGAACGCGCTCGGCGCCGAGTGGGACCCCGTCGAAGTGATGCGGGGCGAGGAGGAGGCGTACGACATGCTGTACTCCGGACTCGACGAGGAGCAGCAGCGGCTGTACGACTCGCTGGTCGAGGCCGGCGTACTGCCCCGGCGCGGCTGAGGGCCGACGCGCCCCTGACCTGACGGCTCTGAGGCCAGGCGTGCGCCATGCGCCGTGTGTGTGCGCCGGTGCCGACGTGCCGGTGCGGTGTTTGCGCCGACGACGGGTGACGGCCACCGTGGACGGGTGATCCTCGTTCCGGGCTGGTTGTGGCGGCGGAGCCCGGTGAGCCGGGGCGCGGCCGTCGGCCTCGCCGCCGGTGTCCTCTGCGCGGCCTTCGTCCTCGTCGAGTCGGGATCACGGGCCGGCGCCCTGGTGGTGCTCGTGGCGCTGAGCCCGTTCCACGGAGTCCGGGCGGCCCGCCGTATGAACCGGATCTGGCCCGACGCGGGAAGCCTGAACGACACCGGCCGGGCGACCGTCGTACGCGCCACGCGGCGGGGCGAAGCCGTCGCGGACCCCCGGCTGACACCTCACGTCGTCGCCTACGCGGCCGGTCTGCGAAGGGCCGCCGAGGACGACCGGCCGCGCCGCACGGTCGTCCTGGTGGTCACCGTGCTCGCGGTCGTTCTCGCCTGCTACGACACCGTGCGCGGCGCCACCGGCGAGATGATCGCCTCCTGGCTGGCGGTCGGGCTCCTCCTGACCGACCTGCTGTGGTGGCCCCGCCGCCGGGCCGCGCTGCTGGCCAGGGCCGCCCGCGCGGCCGCGTCGGCCCCCCGCCCGCCGGACCCGGATCGCCCGGCGGGCGCCCCCTGAGCCGTTCCCGCTTCTCGTGTCCGGCGCCGGAACCACCCGGCAAGGGTGAGGCGGCTCGTACCGCCCCGCCGGATGCTGCTGGGGAGCGGCCCCCGGCCGCCGGGACGGCCGACACGGCCGTGCGACCGGGCGGACTACGCGACCGGGCGGACCACGCGACCGGGCGGACCACGCGACCGGGCGGACGAAGGGACGAACCGACGATGGGCGACGGAGCCGAACGCGACGAGCGGGCGGAGCGCATAGCGCAGTTCATCGAGCCGCTGCTGGTCGAACCCGGGACCAAGGTGCGACTGGCCGACGACTTCGACCCCGCCTACAGAGGGGGCATCCGCAAGAAGAAGGACGGCGTCGAACTCCTCCGCAGCGGCACCGAACTGCTCGCCGACTACCAGCGGAGGCTGGCCGCCCAGGACACCTACGGGGTGCTGTTGTGCCTGCAAGCGCTGGACGCCGGCGGTAAGGACGGCACCATCCGCCACGTCATGAGCGGAGTGAACCCGCAGGGCGTGCGCGTCTCCAGCTTCAAGGTGCCCTCGAACGAGGAACTCGACCACGACTACCTGTGGCGCTACTCCCGCGAGCTGCCCCAGCGCGGCGAGATCGGCATCTTCAACCGTTCCCACTACGAGGAAGTGCTCGTCGTGCGGGTCCACCCGGAGAACCTGCGCCGCCAGAAGCTGCCCGACGCGGCACGCGGCAAGGACGTCTGGGAGCGACGGTACCGGGAGATCAACGACTGGGAGCGCTATCTCAGCGACAACGGCTTCAGGCTCGTGAAACTGTTCCTGAATCTGTCGAAGGAAGAACAGCGCACCCGTTTCCTCAAACGTATCGACGTTCCCGAACGGAACTGGAAGTTCTCGTCGGCCGACGTACGCGAACGGGCCCGGTGGGACGACTACCAGCGGGCGTTCTCCAAGATGCTGTCCGCGACCAGCACGCCATGGGCGCCCTGGTACGTCGTTCCCGCCGACCACAAGTGGTTCGCCCGGGTCTGCGCGGCTGCCGTGCTCGCGCACACCCTCATCGACATCGACCCCCAGTACCCACGCGTCAGCGCCGAGACCAGGCGTGAACTGGCCGACGTCAGGCGCGAACTGGAGGCGGAGGCACCCGACGCCAACAAGAAGAACAGCAAGAAGAACAGCAAGAGCAACAGCAAGAACAACAGCGAGAACAACAGCAGGAACAACAACAAGAAGAGCAGCAAAAAGAAGAAGGCCGGCAGCAAGAAGCACGGCAGTTAGTGGGAGTGCGAGGGACGGGGGCCGGGAACGGAGGCACCTACATGACCGCGCAGACAGACGCCCCGCAGGACCGGGAGGCCGACGACCGGACGTGGTACGTGCGTCCGCCGGAGGAGGTGGCCGCGGCCTTCGAGGTCGATCCGGCCACCGGACTGTCCACCGCCCGCGCCGCGGAGCTGCTCCGTAAGCACGGCCCCAACGCACTGCCCGAGGAGAAGCCGCTCCCCGGCTGGCGCCGCTACCTCGCCCAGTACCGCAGCTACATGCAGCTGGTTCTGGTGAGTGCCGCCGTCGTCTCGCTCGTCATCAAGGAGTGGAGCACCGGAATCCTGCTGCTCGTCCTGACCGTCGTCAACGCGGTCGCCGGGATGCGCCAGGAAGGCAAGGCCGACAGCGCCATGAACGCGCTGAAGTCGATGATGAAGGCGTCCGCGCGGGTACGCAGGGACGGCACCGAGTCGAAAGTCCCGGCCGAGGAGGTCGTCCCGGGTGACGTGGTGCTGCTCGCCGCAGGCGACGAGGTACCGGCGGACGGCCGTATCGTCACGGCGAACGCCCTACAGATCGACGAGTCCGCGCTGACCGGCGAGAGCGTGCCGGCCGCGAAGGAGTCGGGCCCGCTCACCGGCACAGATCTGCCGCCCGGCGAACGCCACAACATGGCGTTCATGAACACGCCCGTCACCCACGGCAGCGCCACCGTGATCGTCACGGCCACCGGCGCCGACACCGAACTCGGCCGGATCTCCGGCATGTTGTCGAGCACGCCGCGGGAGGCCTCGCCGCTGACCCGGGAGATGGACCGCCTCACCCTGTGGATCACGGCGACCGCCGGCGTGACGATGATCCTGATGTTCGTGCTCGGCCGCAGCCGGGGCACGGCATGGGACGCGCTGTTCGTCAGCGCCGTGTCGCTGGCGATCGCCGCCATCCCCGAAGCCCTGCCGACGGTCTCCCAGACGATCCTGTCCATCGGCGCGATCGACCTGTCCCGGCGGCAGGCGATCGTGAAGGACCTGCCGTCGGTGGAGGCGCTGGGGTTCACCTCGGCGATCAACTCCGACAAGACCGGCACGCTCACCATGAACCAGATGACCGCGGTCGAGGTCATCGACCCCGGCGACCGCTACACCGTCTCCGGCACCGGCTACGGCCTGGAGGGCAGGATCCAGCACCCGGTCGGCAGCGCCCCGGACATGACGGACGCGATCCTGCCCTACCTGGTGGCCAACGACGCCCGACTGGTGGACGGCAAGGTCGTCGGCGACCCCACGGAGGGCGCCCTGCTGGTCCTCGGCCACAAGGCGGGCCTGGACGTCGACGCCACCCGGGAGCGGCTGCCGCGGCTGGCCGTGCTGCCCTTCGACCCGTCCTACAAGCTGATGGCCACCTTCAACAGGGCCACCGACGACGACGGCCGCCCGGTCGTGCGCTGCTTCGTGAAGGGCGCGGCGCCCGCCATGATGGCCCGCGCGGCGACGGCCCTGCGGCAGGGCACGTCGGTTCCCTGGGACGACACGCTGCGGCAACGCGCGCAGGAGCACGTCGAGCGGATGGGCGGCGAGGGCCTGAGGGTGATGGCCGCCGCCCGCCGCGACCTCGACCCGGACCTCTTCGACCCGGACCTCTTCGATCCGGACGGCGACCTGCTCGGTCATGTCACCGACCTCCAGATGACCAGCCTGGTCGGGATGGTCGACCCGCCGCGCGCCGAGTCGAAGGCCGCCGTCGCCGACGCGCAGGCCGCCCACATCAAGGTCCGCATGGTCACCGGCGACGACGTCGTCACCGGCGCCGCCATCGCCCGGCAGCTCGGCATCGAGGGCGAGGCCGTGCTCGGCGCGGACTTCGCCGCCCTCCCGGAGAGCGAACGGCTGGCCAGGATCGACGGCATCGGCGTCGTCGGCCGGGTCGCCCCCGAGCACAAGGTGCTGCTCGCCGAGACCCTGAAGAAGAAGGGCCGCGTGGTGGCCATGACCGGCGACGGCGTCAACGACGCCCCCGCCATCAAGGCCGCCGACGTCGGCATCGCCATGGGCTCCGGCACCGAGGTCGCCAAGAACGCCGGCCGCATGGTGCTCGCCGACGACAACTTCGCCACGATCGTCTTCGCCGTCGAGCAGGGCCGCAAGATCTACGACAACCTCACCAAGTACATCCGGTTCGTGCTCGTCCTGCTCGTGGTGTTCGTGCTGACGTTCCTCGGCGCGACCCTGTTCGACATCGCCGCGGGGGAGCCGTTCACCCCGGCGCAGGTGCTGTGGATCCACTTCTTCGTCAACGCGGCGTTCGGCTTCGCCCTCGGCTTCGACCGGCAGAGCCCCGGCCTGATGGCCCGCCGGCCGCGTCCGCGCGGCGCGCACGTGCTGTCCCGGGGCGTGCTGCTCACCGTCGGCCTGTCCGGTCTCGCGATCACCATCGGGCTGCTCTGCCTGATCGAGCTCGGCAGGTCCCGCTACGGCAGTGTCCCGATCGGCCAGTCGATGGCGTTCACGTCCTTCGCGCTCTGCCTGATCGTGGCCGCCCTGGAGTGCCGCAGCGAGCGGGCCACCGTGTTCACCACCGCCAGCTTCGACAGCAAGCAGATGAACCGGGCGATGCTGATCGAGTTCGTCCTCGCGGTCCTGGTCACCCAGATGGACGCCTTCCGCCGCCTGCTGGGGACGACCGAGCTGGACCTGGCCCAGTTCGCGTGGACGCTCGTCCCGGCGCTCGCGCTGCTGGCACTGTGGGAGCTCGGCAAGTTCCTCGCCCGCTGGAACGGCCGGCCCACCGCGAGCACGTGACGTGCGCTCCGCGGGTCAGGCACGAGGACCGGCCCCGCCGGCGCGCCGCCGGCGGGGCGTGAGCGCCAGACGCAGCACCCGCCGCCAGTCGGCCGGAGGCCGGTTCGGCGGGGTGCCCGGCCGGTGCCGGGGGACCCGGACCCGCAGCGCGCCGGGGGAGATCCGGCACACCACCGGAGCGGGCAGCACGACGGACTCGCCGTCGATCCCGGCCGGCACGACACCCGCGCCGCCGCCCGCACCGCCGCCTGCGCCCGGGGCCACATCGCCGCCCGCGTCCGGGGTCGCGCCGGTGTCCGTGTCGACGACGACCTCGTGCGTGGTCAGGCGGGTCAGGGCCGGCGCCCCGCGGGTCAGCAGCCGGGCCGCCCGGGCGGAGCTGTCGACGCACACGCCGAGGACGCCCAGCCGCCCGGAGTCCAGGCCCTCCCGCAGCCCGGGACGGGCCGGGTCACCGAGGCGCCGGTAGGGGTTGTTGCTGACCAGCACGGCTTGCAGCCCGCGGGCGCGCCGGTGCCCGGCACGCATCCTCAGGCGGGGCGCGTCGGGGCCGGTGAGCAGGGCGGGCAGCGCCCGCAGCACGGTTTGCAGTTTCGCGTCCCGGTAGCCGGGCTCGCCGACCACGGCCGCGTACGTGCCGAAGGACGCGTTGTTGACGAACACCCGCCCCGCGGCGAACCCGAGGTCCACCCGGAACTCGACGGCGTCGGTGAAGGCCTCCAGGGCGGCCGCCGGGTCGTCGCGGTCGAGACCCAGGTCGAGGGCGAAGTGGTTGCGGGTGCCGGCCGGGATCACCACGAACGGCACGTCGTGCCGGGCCGCGACCTCGGCGACCAGTGCCTGGGTGCCGTCCCCGCCCGCCACCGCCAGCAGGTCGGCGCCGTCCGCCACCGCGCGCCGGGCCAGCTCCGCCACGTCCTGGTGGTGCGCGGGATCCAGCAGGACCACCTGGGCACCCGCCGCCCGCGCCTTCTCGGCGAGTCCGAAGCGCGCCACCTTGCCCCCGCCGGAACGCGGGTTCATCACCACCCACGGCCGGTTGGCCGGCGGTACCGCGACGGGTTCGCGGCCGCGCCCGCCGGACCCGGCCGCCGGGGTCGTCGCGATCCGCGCCGCCGTCAGCGCCAGCAGCCACAGGCCGAGGGCCAGACAGGCGGGCACCAGCATGCCGTGGCCGACGAACAGGGCCAGGGCGGTGACGGGCGCGGCAGCCGCCAGCAGAGCCCCGGCCGCGCGCAGCGGTCCGGGGTGCGCGAGGGTCCACCACAGGCCGACGCCGGCCAGGGCCACCGCGGCCATGGCGACCAGCACCCACAGCAGGCTGCGCAGCCCGGCGGCGACGAGCAGCACGAGCAGGCTGCCGAGCAGCGCGATCACCGCCACCCGCGCCCAGGAGAAGGCCGTCAGCCGCTCAGCCCGCCGCATGACCGCCGCTCACGACCGGATGCCCGGCACGGGAGGCCGCTCCCCGCACGACGCCGCCCGCGCGCGGGTCGACGGGACGGTACGCGCGCGGATCGACGGGGCCGCACGCGCGCGGGTCGACGGGGCGATACGCGCGCGGGTCGACGGGGCCGCACGCGCGCGGGTCGCGGACGTCCGCGGCCGGATCGCCGACGCCGCCCGAGCGAGGGCCGGTCGGGGACGCGTGGCCGTTCCGGAACGCGCCGTGGGACGGGCGGTCGTACGGCTGACGGGGCTGCGGGTTCATGGTCGTCCCTCCGACACGGCTCCCCGACGCCGTAATCCTGCCGTGTCGAGGATGCGGCGGGCCGGGCCGACACGCCTCACCCGGGGCGGGTGAGACCGGGGACGCCCGCCGGGGGCGGGAGCCTCCGGGGCGCTGCGAAACCGTGACAGGACCGCCATGGAAGCCGTACCGCCCCGCCCGCACAATTCTTGGCAACCGAGTCGGACGAGCGGCGGGGGAGCCGGCGGTCATGGAACTGGAACTGAGCTACGACTGGCTGGGCGGCAGGCTCCGCGCCATCGGGGACGTCCCGCTCACCTACGGCCGGTGGGGCGGCCGGCCGCTGGCACTCGGCCCGCATCCCCTGGAGTACGACATGCTCGGCAGCCGGCTGCGGCGGATCGGCGACACGGAGATCGGCTACGGACGGCTGGGCAGCGTCCCGAGGACGTTCGGCACCTGGGACGTGGACAGCGCCGCCTGGTCCGGGATTCCGCAGCGCGTCGGACCGTACCCCGTGGACCACCCCAGGTTCAGCGGACGGGTGCGCGCGATCGGACCGCTGTCCGTCTCGTACGACTTCCTGGGCAACCGGCCCCGCCGCATCGAACTGCCCGCCGGCCGGCAGGACCTGCCGGACGACCTGCTGCGCGTCGTCTTCCTGGTCTTGCACCTCCAGACCGAACGCAACCGCGGCTCGTCGGCCGCCGGATAGCGCCGAAACAGCCCGAATCAGTCCGAAGAACAGCCCGAAACAGCCCGAGGGCCCGCCGGACGGATCCGGCGGGCCCCCAGGTGATGCCAGGTCAGACGGCGCCCGCGTACTTCGGGTTGGGGCCGTACTGGTTCTCCTCCGGCTTGCCCTCGGAGGCGAGCCAGACAAGCACGATGATCCAGCCGACCAGCGGGATGATGCCGATCAGGATCAGCCAGCCGGAACGGCCGGTGTCGTGCAGCCGGCGGACCGCGACGCCCAGACCGGGCAGCAGGACCGCGAGCGCGTAGATCGAGCTGAGGGCGGCGAACCCGATGAGCCGCCCGACGACCGCCAGCACGATGCTGATGATCAGGTTGAACAGGAAGAACATCCAGTATTCCTGCCGGCGCGCACGGCCGCTGAACACCGCGTACTTCTTGAGTACGTCCACGTACCAGTTCATTACTCGTCCCCCCGGGGATCAAGGCTTGATTGGCTCTCAGCAAATCAAGCCGGGATGGCTGGTTCCATTCAGATTGGCGTGAGCGGGTCAACCGTTACCGTGTCGCCGCCATTCGGTGATCAACCGGATCCGAACGGATCGCGTCCCACCTTCAGGTGGATTTTCGTGGCACCCGCACCCGCCCGACCTGCAACCCGCCGGCCGGCGGTCCCCGACCGGACGGGAACCCCCGGGCCGCGACACACGTACTCTGGATGGAAGCAGTGCACAGGGGTACGGCCGACAGCGGTACGGCCACTGTGGCGACAACCTCACGAGAACCACGAAGGACTGACGACACTGGGCAAGCGACAGCCCGAAGGCCCGCCGCCCGCACCCGCGGTGCAGCGCATCCGACTGCGCTACACCAAGCGCGGCCGCCTCCGGTTCACCAGCCACCGTGACTTCCAGCGCGCCTTCGAGCGTGCGCTGCGCCGCGCCGAGGTGCCGATGGCCTACTCGGCGGGGTTCACACCGCACCCGAAGGTGTCGTACGCCAATGCCGCACCCACCGGCACGGGCAGCGAGGCGGAGTACCTGGAGATCGCGCTCGCCGCACCCCGCGACCCGGAGCGGCTGCGCGCCCTCCTCGACGAGTCCCTGCCCACCGGGCTCGACATCGTCGACGCGGTCGAGGCACGCACGTCAGGACTGGCCGACCGGCTCACCGCCTCCGTGTGGGAGCTCCGGCTGCCCGTCGTGGACCCGGCCATGGCCGAACAGGCCGTCGCCGCGTTCAACACCGCCGGGACCGTCGAGGTCCAGCGCATGACCAAGAACGGCGTCCGCACCTTCGACGCCCGCCCCGCCGTCGTACAACTTGAGACACAGAGTGAAACGGCTGATAGGCCGACCGACCAGGCCTGTGCGATACTGCGGCTGGTTGTTCGGCACGTGACGCCTGCCGTACGACCCGACGACGTCCTGTCCGGTCTCCGCGCCGTGGCCGACCTGGCGCCGCCGGTCCCCGCAGCGGTGACCAGGCTGGCGCAGGGGCTGCTCGATGAAGAGACCGGCACGGTGACCGACCCGCTCGCGCCCGACCGCGAGGCAGTGGAGGCCCTTTCGAAGGCCGAACCCACTGCCACCGCGACGGCGCCGGCGTAAGGAAGGTCCCGCGAAGGACGGACGTCGTAGCGCAGCCCTCGTACTCGGGAGCCACCTGGGTCGGGCAGCGCACCGACCAGAAGACTTTCGCCAGGCCGTCCGCGACAAGGCGTACGGAACCGGCGAGACAGGACACAGAGAGCTCCTGTGCGGCGCCCGCGCCCCACACGGCGGCACCGCGCATCGCGCGAGCCGTGGACGTCACCGGTGGTCGCTCGAACAGATCGACGCCGGACCAGGCGCGGCGCCCGGGAGCCTGACGGGAGAAACGCCCGCATGCTCGAACCGACCGAGCCCATCGAGGGCTCCGAACCGAACACCCCCAGCGACACCCTGCCGCCGCGCAGGCGTCGCCGTGCCGCGTCCCGCCCCGCGGGGCCGCCCGTCGGGGCCGAGGCCGTGACGGAGAACGAGGCCGAGACCACCGTTCCGGCCGTGCCGGCCGCCCAGACCACCGAGGTCGCGGAGACCGCAGAGACGGCCCCTGCCGCCGCCGAGGAGGCCGCTCCGGCCCCGCGTGCGCGCCGCCGTGCCACCCGCCGGGTGTCCGCGCCCGCCGCGACCCCGGAGGCCACCGAGGCCGCCGAGGCCGCGGAGACGGTGGTGCCCGCGACCGCCGCGGTAACCGAGCCCGCCGAGAGCTCCGCCGAGGCCGCCGCGCAGAGCGAGGAGGCCACCCCGCCCCGCACCCGCCGACGTGCCACGCGCCGCGCGTCCGCGCCCGCCGGAGCACCGGCCGCCGCGACCGGGGCCACCGGGGCCACCGAGGCTCCTGAGGTCGGCGACGCCACAGAGACCACCGCGGCCACCGAAGCCGCGGAGCCCGTGGAGGCCGCCGAGGAGGCCGCTCCGGCTCCCCGTGCGCGCCGCCGTGCCACCCGCCGGGTGTCCGCGCCCGCCGCGACCCCGGAGGCCACCGAGGCCGCCGAGGCCACGGACGAGACCGCCGCGCCCGCCGTCGCCGCACAGACCGCCGAGACCGCCGAGACCGCTGAAGCGGTCGAGACGACCGAGGCTCCTGAGGTCGACGAGGCCGGTGAGGCCACGCAGGCCGCCGCCGCCGAGGAGGCCGCTCCGGCCCCGCGTGCGCGCCGCCGCGCCACCCGCCGGGTGTCCACGCCCGCCGGTGCGCCCGAGGCCGCCGACACCGCCGCCGCGGCTGTCGTCGAGACCCCGGCCGCCCCCGCCCCGGCCGCCGAGGCCGCGACCGCCCCGGCCGCGACCGAGCCCGCGGAGGCCGCCGAGCCCGCGGAGGCCGAGACGCCGCGCCGCCGACGCCGGGTCGTGCGCCAGGCCGCCACCGGGTTCTCCGAGCCCGCCCGCCGGGCCGCCGACGAGGAGCCGCGCCGCCCGGCCCGGCCCGCCGTCGCCGTCTTCCAGGCGCCCGTGTTCACCGAGCCCAAGTTCCAGACCCCGGAGCGCGCCGCCGCCGAGGCCGCCGCCGCGTCCGCCGGCACCGGCGAGCCCGAGGACGCCACCCCGTCCGCCGCGGCCACCGGGGCCACCACGCCCGCCGTCGCCGCGGAGCCCGCCGAGCAGACCGAGGCCGGTTCCCGGCGCCGTCGCCGCCGCCGGGGCGCCGTCGAGGAGGCCCCGGTCACCGAGGCCGCCGCCGACGACGAGACCGAGGAGCCGGAGGAGTCCGTCGAGGACGCCGCCGACACGGCCGACGCCGACGCCGACGACGAGACCGAGGAGTCCGGCTCCCGCCGGCGCCGCCGCCGGGGCGGCCGCCGCCGTCGCCGCGGTGACGCCGCCGACGGCGACGGCGCCGAGGACGGATCCGACGAGCTTGCCGCCGAGCAGGCCGAACAGGACGCCGAGGACACCGCCGAGCAGGAGGAAGAGGACGACGAGGAGGCCCACGACGAGGCCGGCGCCTCCTCCTCCAGCAGCCGCCGTCGCCGTCGCCGCAGGCGGCGCGCCGGCGACAGCTCCGGCGACGCCGAGCCCGGCGAGGGCGACCCGGAGCGCACCGTCGTCAAGGTCCGCGAACCCCGCAAGCCCTCCGAGCCCTCCGACGAGGTGCAGTCCATCAAGGGCTCCACCCGCCTGGAGGCCAAGAAGCAGCGCCGCCGCGAGGGCCGCGAGCAGGGCCGCCGCCGCGTCCCGATCATCACCGAGGCCGAGTTCCTCGCCCGCCGCGAGGCCGTCGAGCGCGTGATGGTCGTCCGCCAGCACGGCGACCGCACCCAGATCGGCGTCCTGGAGGACGGCGTGCTCGTCGAGCACTACGTCAACAAGGAGCAGTCGACCTCGTACGTCGGCAACGTGTACCTCGGCAAGGTGCAGAACGTGCTGCCGTCGATGGAGGCCGCCTTCATCGACATCGGCAAGGGCCGCAACGCCGTGCTCTACGCCGGTGAGGTCAACTTCGAGGCCCTCGGCATGGCCAACGGGCCGCGCCGCATCGAGTCCGCCCTGAAGTCCGGCCAGTCCGTCCTCGTGCAGGTGACGAAGGACCCGATCGGCCACAAGGGCGCCCGCCTCACCAGCCAGGTCTCCCTCCCGGGCCGCTACCTCGTGTACGTCCCCGAAGGCTCGATGACCGGCATCAGCCGCAAGCTGCCCGACACCGAGCGGGCCCGGCTGAAGACCATCCTCAAGAAGATCGTCCCCGAGGACGCGGGCGTCATCGTGCGCACCGCCGCCGAGGGCGCCAGCGAGGACGAACTGCGCCGCGACGTCGAACGGCTCCAGGCGCAGTGGGACGACATCCGGAAGAAGTCGAAGAACGGCGGCAGCTCGAACGCCCCGTCGCTGCTCTACGGCGAGCCCGACATGACCGTCCGGGTCGTCCGCGACATCTTCAACGAGGACTTCTCCAAGGTCGTCGTCAGCGGTGACGAGGCCTGGGACACCGTCCACGGCTACGTCTCGCACGTCGCCCCCGACCTCGCAGGCCGGCTGTCGAAGTGGACCTCCGAGGTCGACGTCTTCGCCACCTACCGGATCGACGAGCAGCTCGCCAAGGCCCTGGACCGCAAGGTCTGGCTGCCCAGCGGCGGTTCGCTGGTCATCGACCGGACCGAGGCGATGGTCGTCGTCGACGTCAACACCGGCAAGTTCACCGGCCAGGGCGGCAACCTCGAAGAGACGGTGACGCGCAACAACCTGGAGGCGGCCGAGGAGATCGTCCGCCAGCTGCGGCTGCGCGACCTCGGCGGCATCATCGTCATCGACTTCATCGACATGGTCCTGGAGTCCAACCGCGACCTGGTGCTGCGCCGCCTGCTCGAATGCCTCGGGCGGGACCGGACCAAGCACCAGGTGGCCGAGGTCACCTCGCTGGGCCTGGTCCAGATGACCCGCAAGCGCGTCGGCCAGGGCCTGCTGGAGTCCTTCTCCGAGACCTGCGTGCACTGCAACGGCCGCGGCGTCATCGTCCACATGGAGCAGCCCGGCTCCTCCGGCGGCGGTGGCGGCGGCAAGCGCAAGAAGCGCGGCCGCGGCGGCGACGGACACGAGCACGACCACGACGTCCACGAGACCCACGAGGTCGTCGCCGACGGGTCCGTCGAGCACGCCGAGGCCGTCCACGCCGTCGAGACGGCGGCCGAGGTGGCCGCCGAGGTCGCCGAACCCGTCGCGCTGTCCGCGCCCGACTTCGCGCCGGACGAGGAGCTGTACAGCAGCGTCGCCGAGGCGGAGGCCGCGGCCGGCCGCGGCCGTACCCGTCGCCGGGCGAGCCGCCGGGCCTCCGCTCCGGCCGGTGCGCCCAAGGAGCGTGCCGCCCGCAACCGGGGTGCCGAGCAGGAGGCGCCGACCGCCCAGGCCGTACCGGCCGCCGTCGAGGCCGAGCGGGAGGTGCTGCCGGAGCCTGCCGCCGAGGTGCACGCCGAGCCGGTCGCCGTGGAGGACCCGGTCGTCCAGGCGCCGGAGGCCACCGAGACGGCTCCGGCCGCCCAGGCCGCTCCCGCCGCCCCGGAGGCCGAGGAGGCCGCGCCGAAGGGCCGTACGCGTCGGCGTGCCACCCGGAAGGTGTCGGCGCCCGCCGGCTCCCCGGCGGGGGCCGAGGCGACCGTGGTGACCGTCCTCGCCGAGAGCGCGGCGCCGGAAACGGTGGCCGAGCCGGCCGCGGTGACCGCGGCGGAACCGGTCGCCGAGCCGGCCGCCGAGCCCGCCGTGGAGCCCGCCGTGGAGCCCGAGCAGGCCGCGCCCGCCGAGAGCGTCGCACCGGCCCGTCCGCGCCGCCGTGCGGTGCGCAAGGCCACCGCGCCGACCGCGTCCGAGGAGACGGCCGTCGTGGTCGTACCGACGGCGGAGCCCGAGACGCCGGCGGCCGAGGCCCCGGCGGCCGAGGAGCCGGTCGCCGAGGAGGCCGCCCCGGCCAAGAAGACGGCCCGTAAGACGGCCGCCAAGAAGGCCCCGGCGAAGAAGACGGCCGCCAAGAAGACCGCGGCGAAGAAGACGGCCGCCAAGAAGACGACGGCCAAGAAGGCGGCCAAGACCGTCAAGACGGCCGCCGCCAAGTCGACGGCGAAGAAGACCACCACGGTCCCCGCCGCCACCGACGAGGGCTGACGCCCGCCCGTGGGGCCGGTCCCGGTGACCGGCCCCACACCGCTCCACCACGGCAGAGCCATCGGCCCCACACCGCTCCACCGGGGCCGATGGACCGCCCCCACACCGCTCCACCGGGGCCGAGTGACCGGCCCCACACCCTCCGGGGCCCGGTTTGACCCTCCAGGCCACCGCCCCGTAACCTTGACCGTCGGCGTGTCCATGGATATGAGGACACGCCACATCCCCGTAAACCTCTTCCTTCGGAACACCACGTGTTCCGAAGAGGCGGCCCGCGTCTGCCGGGCGGCTGGACTGCGGGGGTGCCGTTCCCGAGCGAGAGAGTGAGATCCGCGTGTACGCCATCGTGCGCAGCGGTGGCCGCCAGCACAAGGTTGCTGTCGGTGACATCGTCGAGGTTGACAAGATTTCCACCGCCAAGGTTGGCGACACGGTCGAGCTCTCGACCCTGCTCGTTGTCGACGGCGACGCTGTGACCAGCGACCCGTGGGTGCTGGCCGGCATCAAGGTCCAGGCCGAGGTCGTGGACCACCACAAGGGCCAGAAGATCGACATTCTGCGCTACAAGAACAAGACCGGCTACCGCCGTCGTCAGGGCCACCGCCAGCAGTACACGGCGATCAAGGTCACTGAGATCCCCGCGGCTGCGAAGTAAGGGACTGAGGAGAGATGGCACACAAGAAGGGCGCATCGTCCACCCGTAACGGTCGTGACTCCAACGCTCAGCGCCTCGGCGTGAAGCGTTTCGGCGGTCAGGTCGTCAGCGCGGGCGAGATCCTGGTCCGCCAGCGTGGCACCCACTTCCACCCGGGTGCGGGCGTCGGCCGTGGCGGCGACGACACGCTGTTCGCGCTGAACGCCGGCGCGGTGGAGTTCGGTACCCACCGTGGCCGCAAGGTCGTGAACATCGTTCCGGTCGCCTGAGTCTGCTGACAGCACGGCTCTGACCGAACATTTCGCGAGGCGGACCTCACTTCCCGATCGGGAAGGCGGGTCCGCCTTTCGCGTGTTGACATAGGTATCACCCCGTAATCCCCCAGCCTCCGGCCGGGGGGACCCCCAGGAGGCACTGCACCATGACCACCTTCGTGGACCGCGTCGAGCTGCACATCGCCGCGGGTAACGGAGGCCACGGCTGCGCCTCCGTGCACCGGGAGAAGTTCAAGCCGCTCGGCGGCCCCGACGGCGGCAACGGCGGCCGCGGCGGCGACGTCATCCTGACCGTCGACCAGTCCGTGACGACGCTCCTCGACTACCACCACTCCCCGCACCGCAAGGCCACCAACGGCAAGCCCGGCGAGGGCGGCAACCGAGCCGGCAAGGACGGCCAGGACCTGATCCTGCCGGTGCCCGACGGCACGGTGGTGCTGGACAAGGCGGGCAACGTCCTCGCCGACCTCGTCGGCCACGGCACCTCCTACGTCGCCGCCCAGGGCGGCCGCGGCGGCCTCGGCAACGCGGCCCTCGCCAGCGCCCGCCGCAAGGCCCCCGGCTTCGCGCTGCTCGGCGAGCCCGGAGACTTCGGGGACATCGTCCTGGAGCTCAAGACCGTCGCCGACGTGGCCCTGGTCGGCTACCCGAGCGCCGGCAAGTCCTCCCTGATCTCCGTGCTGTCCGCCGCCAAGCCGAAGATCGCCGACTACCCGTTCACCACCCTGGTGCCCAACCTCGGAGTGGTGACCGCCGGTTCCACCGTCTACACCATCGCCGACGTCCCCGGCCTCATCCCCGGCGCCAGCCAGGGCAAGGGCCTGGGCCTGGAGTTCCTGCGCCACGTCGAGCGGTGCAGCGTCCTCGTGCACGTCCTGGACACCGCCACCCTGGAGTCCGAGCGCGACCCCGTCTCCGACCTCGACGTCATCGAGGAGGAGCTCAAGCAGTACGGCGGCCTCGGCGACCGGCCCCGGATCGTCGTCCTCAACAAGATCGACGTCCCCGACGGCAAGGACCTCGCCGAGATGGTCCGCCCCGACCTGGAGGCCCGCGGCTACCGCGTCTTCGAGGTCTCCGCGGTCGCCCACACCGGCCTGCGCGAGCTGACCTTCGCACTCGGTGAACTGGTCGGCAAGGCCCGGGCGACCAGGCCCAAGGAGGAGGCGACCCGCATCGTCATCCGGCCCAAGGCCGTCGACGACGCCGGCTTCACCGTCACCCAGGAGGACGACGGCCTCTTCCGGGTACGCGGCGAGAAGCCCGAACGCTGGGTCCGCCAGACCGACTTCAACAACGACGAGGCCGTCGGCTACCTCGCCGACCGCCTCAACCGGCTCGGCGTGGAAGAGCAGCTGATGAAGGCGGGCGCCCGCGCCGGCGACGGCGTCGCCATCGGCCCCGAGGACAACGCCGTCGTCTTCGACTGGGAGCCGTCCATGATGTCCGGCGCCGAGATGCTCGGCCGCCGCGGCGAGGACCACCGCTTCGAGGAACAGCGCCCGGCCGTCCAGCGCCGCCGCGACCGCGACGCGGAACGCGACGAATCCCTGCGCGAGTACGGCGACTTCGACCCGTTCGAGTAGCCGTACCCCCGGCCCCGGGACACCGGGGCCGCCGACCCACCACTGCCGACCCACCGCCAGACCCGTCGAGGCCCGTCGCGGCCGGGACACGTTCCCGGCCGCAACGGGTTTTCTGTTGTCTCCCTAGTTGTCATGCGCACGCATGCCTGCATTCAGCGGACGGACCCACCTGCCGTGGGAGCTTCCGAAGGTCAGACCGTCCAAGAGGCCACTGTGGCAAGGGAGTCCGCGCATGACCGGAGCACCATCGCCCGACCGACGCCGCTTTCTGACCGCCGGTGCCGCCGTCCTCGGGGCCGCCGCCTCCGCCCAGCTCTGGCTGCCGGCCGCCGCCCGCGCCGCCGAACCCCCGCTGCCCGAGAACGTGTTCAGCCTCGGCATCGCCTCCGGCGACCCGCTCCCCGACGGCATCGTGCTCTGGACCCGGCTCGCCCCCGACCCCCTCGCCGGCGGCGGCATGCCCGACGAGACCGTGCCCGTCGAATGGGAGATCGCCGAGGACGAACGCCTCCACAAGGTCGTCCGCCGCGGCACCGCCCACGCCCGGCCCGAATACGGGCACAGCGTCCACGTGGACGTACGAGGACTGCGCCCCGGCCGCTCCTACTGGTACCGCTTCCGCGCCGGCGGCAGGATCTCCCCGACGGGCCGCACCCGCACCGCCCCCCACCCGCACGCCAAGGGCGGCTCCCTGCGCGTGGCCCTCGCCTCCTGCCAGAACTGGCAGCACGGCTACTTCACCCCCTACGCCGACATGCTCGCCCAGGACCCCGACGCCGTCCTCTTCGTCGGCGACTACATCTACGAGTCCGCGCCGTCCTCCTCCGGCCCGCGCCGCCACGAGGGCAAGGGCGAGCCGTACACCCTCGAGCAGTACCGCAACCGCTACGCCCAGTACCGCAGCGACCCCGACCTCGCCGCGATGCACGCGAACGCCCCCTGGGTGGTCACCTTCGACGACCACGAGGTCGACAACGACTGGGCCGGCGAGATCCCCCAGGACCCCGACAAACAGACCCACGACGCCTTCGTCACCCGCCTGGCCGCCGCCTTCCAGGCCTACTACGAGCACATGCCGGTCCGCGCCACCGCGATCCCGGACGGACCCCACATCCAGATGTACCGCCGCCTGGAGTTCGGCCGCCTCGTCCGGCTCAACGTCCTCGACACCCGGCAGTTCCGCAGCGACCAGGCCACCAGCCAGGCCGCCGCCGAGGACCCCTCGCTCACCATGCTCGGCGCCCGGCAGAAACAGTGGCTGCTCGACGGACTGCACGACTCACCGGCCCGCTGGAACCTGATCGCCTCGCAGATCATGATGGCCGAGACCGACATCCTGCCCGGCGACGGAAAACTCTGGTACTACGACGCCTGGGACGGCTACCAGGCCGAACGCAACGCCCTCCTCGACGACTTCGCCTCCGTCCGCAACCCCGTCGTCCTCAGCGGCGACCGGCACCTGACCATGATCAGCGACCTGAAGAAGGACTTCGCGGACCCCTCGTCGGACGTCGTCGGCGCCGAGTTCGTCGGAACCTCCGTCTCCAGCAACGGCGACCAGGACCAGGCCGCCTTCCACGCCCAGTTCGACCCCCTGAAGGCCGACAACCCGCACTGGAAGGTCATCGACGCCCACCGCGGCTACCACCTCTTCGACATCCGCCGCCACGGCATCGACGCGCGCGTCCGGGTCGTCGACACCGTCGTCAGCCCGCAGGCCACCGCCCGCACCCTCGCCACCCTCCACGTGGCGGCGGATGAACCGGGCGTACAGGTCATGTAAGTGAGAAACATCGCGTGAGCTGAGAAACAGGGCGCCGAACGTCAATTCCGTGTAACAGGAGCCTGGGACTCATCTGTGTCCCAGGCTCCTCTCAGGTGAACCTCAGGTAAACCTCTTACCTTTCGTTAACCATGGAGACGGACTGTACGAGAGGCGAAGCCCCGGTGAACAACGCCCCGATAGGCCCCATCGGTCCCCCCGCCGCCCTGCCCGCCGGCACCCGCCTGCTGCACATCGGCCCGCACAAGACCGGCACCACGGCCATCCAGGGCGCCCTCTTCGCCGCCAGGGACAAACTCCCCGCGCACGGCGTGGAGTTCCCGGCGACCACCCGGCACCCGATGGAAGCCGCCCTCGCGGCGTGCGCCCGGCCCGCGATGATGGGCGACACCGTGCCCACCGAGAAGCACTGGACACGGCTGCTCCAGCAGGTCGACGCCACCGGGCCCCGTACGGCTGTCATCAGCAGCGAGTTCTTCGCCGACGCCGCCGACGACGAGACCGTCTCCCGGATCGTCCGGCAACTCGGCGGCGAACGCGTCCACGTCCTCGTCACCCTGCGCCCGATCGCCAAGATCATGCCCTCGCAGTGGCAGCAGTACGTGCAGAACGGCCTGCGCATGGGGTACGAGGACTGGCTCGACCACATGCTCCGCAAGGCCCCCTACGAGAAGCCCAACCCCAGCTTCTGGCGCCGGCACCGGCACGACCGGCTCGTCGAACGCTGGATCCGCGCCGTCGGCGCCGACCGGGTCACCGTCGTCGTGGTCGACGACCGCGACCGCGACGGCCTGCTGCGCACCTTCGAAGCACTGCTCGGCCTTCCCGAGAAACTACTCCAGCCGGTTCCGGACGCGGCGAACCGCTCCCTCACCCTCGCCGAGACCGAAATGCTGCGAAAGCTCAACATGGAATTCCGCGGCAATGGCCTGCCCGACGAGCTCTATTCCAAGCTCATCCGCAACGGCGCGGTCATGCATATGAAGAACACGTGCAGCCCCACCGCCGGTGACGTGAAGATCTCCACCCCCGACTGGGCCGTCGAGGCCGCCTCGCGCATCGGCGCCGAGATGGCGGAACGCGTCGCCGCCACGGGCGTCCGCGTCATCGGCGACCCCGCCCTGCTCTCCGCCGCCCCGGAGCGCCCGGAACCGGCCACCGGCGAGGCCCGCATCGCTCCGGAGGTCGCCGCCCACGCCCTGTATGGCGCGCTCGCCGCGGCGGCCGCGGCGCCGGTCCGCCACACGGCGGAGGCGAAAGCCCGGACCGTGCACCAGACGTCGTCGAAGGAACTCGTGCGGGTACTGGGACACCGATGTCTCAAGAGGCTGCGACGGCGGTGACGGAGGCCGGACGGACGGCGGTGACCGAGGCCGGACGGCTTAGCTCTGCTAAGTCGTCCGTGCGGAACGGCTTAGCATCACTGAAGCTCGGACCTCACTCTCAGCAATCGGAATGCCCTGTGTAGTTACTCACAGCAAATTCACGGAACTTCCCCGGGCGGCCGACAGGCGAGGCCATCACCAGCGGTGCAAGGTGAATGAAAGGTTGCGGATACATATGCGGCGGACGGCGCTCACCTTGCACAGCGGTTACCCGAAGTGGGACGCTTTCCCCGTTCCCTGATGCCCCAAGGTAGGTCACCTGTGTCCCAGCACATAGCCAAGCCCCGAACCACCGCAGTGATCCTGGCCGGTGGCACCGGCCAGCGGGTGGGTCTGTCGATCCCCAAGCAGCTGCTGAAGATCGCCGGCAAGGCAGTCATCGAGCACACCCTGGCCACCTTCGAGAAGGCCGACTCGATCGACGACATCATCGTGCTGATGGCACCGGGCTACGTCGCGGACATCGAGAAGATCGTCGCCAAGGCCGGCTTCACCAAGGTCAAGAAGGTCATCGAAGGCGGCAGCACCCGCAACGAGACCACCGAGCGCGCCATCCAGGCCCTCGGCGAGGGCCTGGCCGACGGAGAGGACCTCAACGTCCTCTTCCACGACGCCGTACGCCCCCTGCTGTCGCAGCGCGTCATCGACGACTGCGTCGCCGCCCTGGACCGCTACCAGGCCGTCGACGTCGCCATCCCGTCCGCCGACACCATCATCGTCACCCGCACCCACGGCGAGGACGGCGAGTTCATCACCGAGATCCCGGACCGCTCCCGGCTGCGCCGCGGCCAGACCCCGCAGGCGTTCAAGCTGTCCACGATCAAGCGGGCCTACCAGGTCGCCGACGGCGACCCCAACTTCCAGGCCACCGACGACTGCTCCGTGGTCCTCAAGTACCTGCCGGACGTGCCGATCCACGTCGTCGCCGGCGACGAGTACAACATGAAGGTCACCCAGCCCGTCGACGTCTTCATCGCCGACAAGCTGTTCCAGCTCGCCTCCACCGCCGCCCCCGAGCAGAACGGCGAAGAGGCCTACCGCCAACTGCTCACCGGCAAGACCGCCGTCATCTTCGGTGGCTCGTACGGCATCGGCAAGGACATCGCCGAACTCGCCGAGTCCTACGGCGCCAACGTCTACGCCCTGGGCCGCTCCACCACCGGCACCCACGTGGAGAACCCGGAGGAGGTCGACGACGCCCTGTCCAAGGCGTACGCCGAGACCGGCCGGATCGACTACGTCGTCAACACGGCAGGCGTGCTGCGCATCGGCAAGCTCGCCGAGACCGACAACGCCACCATCGAGGAAGCACTGAAGGTCAACTACCTGGCCCCCGTGCAGATCGCCCGTTCCAGCTACAAGTACCTCGCCGAGACCAAGGGTCAGCTGCTCCTCTACACCTCCAGCAGCTACACCCGGGGCCGCGCCGAGTACAGCCTCTACTCCTCCACCAAGGCCGCCATGGTGAACCTCACCCAGGCCCTGTCCGACGAGTGGGCCGGCGACTCCGTCCGGGTCAACTGCATCAACCCCGAACGCACCGCCACCCCCATGCGCACCAAGGCCTTCGGCCAGGAACCGGCGGGCTCGCTGCTCTCCTCCGAGGCCGTCGCCCGCACCTCCCTCGACGTGCTGCTCTCCGAACTCACCGGCCATGTCATCGACGTCCGCCAGCAGGACCCGACGGCGGCCGCCGGCGAGGCCTCCGGCTTCGAACAGGCCCTGGCCAGTGTCCTGGACCGGCAGGACGGCGTGGCATAATCAGCCTCCAATAGTCATCTGTAATTCAGGCCTCTGTGGTTGCGTGTTCTGTTCGTAGAGCATTCACAGGGGCCTGAACCCGTAAAAACTCAGATCGCCTCACACGCCAGATCGTCCGCAAGGTCAAATACAGGCCTTTTTGTCAGCAAAAGGTTCTCCGTGATATCCACCGCTATTCGCGTCGCCCGGGTGGGCAGCGCGGCCGAGCTGGCCGCGGCGGCACTCATGATCCTCGGCTTCCCGGTGCTCATGATCGCCGCGCTCGTCCCGAGCGTTTACGCCTTCGCGGCCGCGGCCGCCGTCACGTACCTGGCGGACCACTACCTGCACCGCAAGGGCAGCTACCTCATCAGCCGCCTGAGCAAGGTCCGGGCCGGCCTGTCGATCCGCTTCCTGATCCGGCAGCTGCTGCTGATCCTGCTGCTGGCCCGCATGGACCTCTCGAACGGCCTGGTCTTCTACGGCGCGATCGCCTGCTTCATCGCCTTCTACGGACTACAGGCCCCGCACGGCGCGCTGGTCCAGCTGATCCGCAACCGCCGCCGGATGCCGGTCGCCACCCGCAACGTCGACCTGAAGTCCCGCATCCGCATCCCGGACGCCCCGCCGCAGGGCCTGCTGGACCGCTCCGCCGAGAAGATGCTGCACCTCGACCTCGCGGCCGTCGTCGGCCTGCTGATCTCGGCGATCACGGACAACGCGATCGCCGGATTCGTCGGCATCGGCCTGACCCTCGCCCTCGGCTCCCTGTACGTGCTGGTGCTGATGCCCTACGTCCGCGGCCGCAAGACCCCGCCGGACGCCGACACCGTGCTGGCCGCCGTCGACGAGTGGCTCACCGAGTACAAGCCCGAGACCGTCCTGTACTTCTCCGGCTCCAAGGACTCCGCCTACCAGGTCAACATGTGGCTGGAAACCATGGAGCAGCTGGAGACGCGCCCGCTGGTCCTGCTGCGCGAACGGGTCATCCTCCAGAGCCTCGCCCCGACCACCGCCCCCGTCATCTGCGTGCCCGGCGGCGTGCACCTGATGAACCTGGACCTGTCTACGGTCCGCGTCGCCCTCTACGCGGCCAACGTCGGAAAGAACATCCACCTGCTGCGCGTCCCCACCATGAAGCACGTCTTCATCGGCCACGGCGACAGCGACAAACTGGCCAGCGTCAACCCGTTCAGCAAGGTGTACGACGAGGTGTGGACCGCCGGCCGCGCGGGCCGCGACCGCTACGCCATCGCCGACGTCGGTGTCCGCGACGACGACATCGTCGAGGTCGGCCGCCCGCAGCTGGCCCCCATCCAGGCCTGGCAGGGCGTCCCCGACAGCCGCATCCCCACCATCCTCTACGCGCCCACCTGGGAAGGCTGGGACGGCAACCCCGGCAACACCTCCCTCGTACTTGCCGGCGAGAAGATCGTGAAGAAGCTCGTCAAGGCCGACCCGCCGGTCCGCGTCCTCTACAAGCCGCACCCCTTCACCGGCACCGTCAGCGCCCAGGCCGGCGCCGCCCACCGGCGCGTCACCGCCCTCATCGAGAAGGCCGCCGCCGAGCGCGCCACCGACCCCCGCTTCACCGTCGACACGGCCGCCCAGGCCGCGGCCCAGGCCGAACTCAGCCGTATCGAGGCCCGGCTGATCGAGCTGACCGGCACCGGCGACGAGAAGCGCGACGAGGCCGAGGCCAGCCGCGACGACGTCGTCGACCTGAAGAAGCACGAGGAAGTCGCCCGGCTGCGCGCCGAATGGAACGACACCCTCTGGCGTTCCTTCCCCGAGCACGAACACCGCGTCATCACGGGCGCCGAACCCCGCCTGTACGACTGCTTCAACGTCTCCGACGCGATGGTCTCCGACATCTCCAGCGTGGTCTCCGACTTCATCGCCAGCGGCAAGCCGTACGCCGTCACCGACTCCGCCGGAGTCGGCGTGGAGGAGTTCAAGCAGGCCAACACCGCTGTACGGGCCGCCGTGATCCTCTCCAACAGCGCCAAGGAACTCGGCGGCCTGCTGGACGCCGTACGCGACCCCTCCGCCGATCCGCTGGCCGCGGACCGCGAGGAACTCAAGCACTACCTGCTGGGCCCGGACGAGCCGACCTCCATCGAGCAGTTCAACCGCGCGGTGGCCGCACTCGCCCGCAAGGCCGAAACCCGCAACCTCGGTCAGCAGGCCCGGATCGCGGCCGGTGACGCGGAAGCCGCCGACATCGCGGAGACGCTGCCGGGGGACCCGCTGAAGGCCGCCAGCGAGGCGGAAGGCACCACGACCGCCGGCTGACACGCGCACGCGCGCACACCACACCGAACGGGCTCGGTTCCGGGGACTCCTCCCCGGAACCGAGCCCGTTCGGCATGCGGCATGCGGCATGCCCCACCACGCAAACCCTTCCTCTTACCTTTGCTTAGCGATCAAGGGTGTGTCTTCTTACCAGCGCTTCGCGGTTTCCGCTGAGTGGCTCTTACCGCGCGTCCGTACTGTCCGGCGTAACCCGCCGTACACCGTCCGGCTGTGTGCTCGCCATGTGAGCTGGGCCACTGAAGGTGCGTTCCCGAGCAACCGGTCGCGTCGATCAGCCATCTACAACGTTGCGACTGAGTCGACACCGGGGGAACGCACCATTGATTAGGGGGAAACGTGACCGTCGTTGCGCAGCCTGATGTGACCGTCATCATCGGGGCGTACGAAGCGATGCCGTACCTCGTCGAATGCCTGGCCTCCGTCGAGCGCCAGACCCTCGACCCGGCACGGATGGAGGTCATCGCCGTCGACGACGGATCGGCCGACGGCACGGGGGAGTGCCTGGAGGAGTTCGCGGCCCGCGCCGCCATGCCCGTGACCGTGATCCGCCAGGAGAACTCCGGCGGCCCCAGCGGCCCCCGCAACGTCGGCCTCGCCAAGGCCACCGGCCGCTACGTGTTCTTCCTGGACGCCGACGACCGACTCGGCGACGAGGCCCTGGAACGCATGGTCGCCATGGCGGACAAGAACGGCACGGACGTCGTCCTCGGCAAGGTCGAGGGGATCAACCGCAAACCCCCGACGTCGATGTGGGGCAGGACGCTCGACCGTACCGACGTGTTCTCGTCCAACATCAAGTTCACGCTCAGCGCCCAGAAACTCTTCCGCCGCGCGCTCCTGGAACGGCACGACATGCGCTTCGACGAGTCCCTGTGGACCGGCGAGGACGCGCTGTTCACCATGGAGGCCTATCTCCGCGCCGACGGCGTCTCCGTCGTCGCCGACTACCCCTGCTACTACCTGGTCGGCCGCGAGGACGGAAAACACGTCACCAAGAGCGGCAGCTACACCCTGCGTTTCGACTCGGCGCGCGCCCTGATGAACCTGATCGCCGACATGGTCCCGGCAGGACCGCGCCGTGACACCCTCATGGTCCGGCCGTTCCTCGTCACCCTGCTCCCGCAGTTCGGCCCCAAGTTCCTCAAGGATGACGAGCGAATACGGCAGCACAAGATGGAACTGGCCGCCCCGCTGATGGCCGCCCACTGGAACCCGGAGGTCGCCCGCCGCCTGCGGGTCCACGAACGACTCCGACTCCACCTGGTCGCCGTACGACGCCCCGAACTCCTCCCCGAGGTCATCGAGTTCGTCCGCGCCAAGAAGCAGGCCGATGCCCTGCTGGAGAAGCGCGGCACCCGCGTGTACCTGGCCTACCCCCACTTCCGTTCCAAGCCGGCCGGTGTCCCCGACTGGATCTACCTCGCCGAACCCCGGGAGGCCCGCGCGGTCGAGGGCTACCGGGAGGACGCCGCCGGCACCTTCCTGCGACGCGCGGTGCGCAAGGTCCGGCGCTCGCTGCCCACCCGGGGCGTCAAAACGGCCGCCGCCTGACCGGGCCGGTCTCGCGAGGCCGGCCCCCGTCCTACTGGCCGGTCCCCAGAGCCCGGCGGAGCGGCTTGCCCACGGCCCGCCGGGCCCGCCGGTACACCGAGGTGGGCGCCGCCGCCGCGGCGGCGGTCTTCGCGCGAGCCCCGGCGCGCGCCAGTTCCTTCTCCAGCCGGGCGTTGTCGAGCGACAGCTCGTCGATACGACTGTGCAGCCAGCCGAACCGGGAGGTGAGCGATGTGACGTCCGTGTCGTTCCAGGGGCGGACGCCCGGCGGGAACGCCAGCCCGCTCATCCGCTCCTCGAAGGCGGCCCCGCCGTCCCCGTGCGTGAACGTGTTGTCCAGGCCGTTCTTGTCCAGAAAACCCGTGAACCGTTCGAAGCGCTCCCGGTGACCGCCGACCAGTCCGCCGAAGTCGGCCTCCGCGTACAGCTTCGCCGGGTCGGCCGAATCCGGATCCTTGGCGGCCTGGTCCAGCCGCCGGTGCGGTATCTCGAAGTACCGGCACAGTTCCAGCGTCCGCGAGTCACCGCACAGCACGGTGGCCGGCGTACCGGCGAGCAGCGCCGCGATGTTGCCGTGGATGCGCGAACCGAAGGAGAAGTCGAAGGAACGCAGCTCGTCGATCCACGTGATGGGGTCGACGTACACCCGCACCTTGTCCTCCCGGTACATCGGGTGGTCCGGGTGGGTCGGCATCGAGGTCACCGCGGCGTTGGGATCCGACAGGTCCCGCCAGTGCAACTGCCGTGCGTCACTGAGGTTCTGGCCGACGAAGCGGAGATTCGGGTAACGCTCGTGGGTACGGCTGATGATCCGGTCCAGGCCCTGCGCGCGTACGGCGCTGTGCGAGCCGTTGATCGCTATCCGCGACTCGGACGTCAGCTCTGGCGCGGTCTTGTGCACCGGCAGCCGGTCACCGTGCATGAACAGCGAAGGACAGCCGATGACCTCGACATCCGTGAAGCCCATGTCCCGCAGGTACTGCTCGGTGAACTCGCCCCGCACACCGATCGACGCGCTGCGTTCCAGCACCGCCGCGCAGAACTCCCGAACGGTCGGCTCCATGCGCTTGAGCCGTTCCGGGTTGTAGCTGACACCGGTCTGCGCTCCGACCCCGAGCACGACGACCGGGATGCGCAACTTCGAGATCAGCCGGGTCATCCGCTTCAACGCGCTCTCGAAGGACGGACGGAAGGCGTTGGCGAGCGGGACGACGAAGGCGTCGTACTCCTCGTTGATGCGCGCGGCGGCGGAGACGTCGGAGGGCATGCCGTTCGAGACGACCTCGGTGTCCGGCGTCTCAAGGATCTTGTGGGCGGCGTCACTGAAGATCAGGTTGCCCGAGTTTGTGGCGATGACGTCCCGGTGCAGGGCTTCCTCGACGGTGACGACGTCGTAGGGGCTCTTTCCCGACCTGATGAGGATGCGCTTCACGCGGCGAACTTTAGATGACACAAACTTCAAATTAACTTTGCGTTCGCTTCAGTTTCTATAAGCATTCAGGGCAACCTTTTTGCCGTGTGCGGACTGTGATCGTCCCGTCGCAGAGACGTGCCCCCCTGTCGTCCGCAGGCTGGACGGGCCCGCCTGCCGCCGGTCCCGTTCGCGTAGATTCTCTGCCACGCGCGAGGAAGTGGGGACAGGACGTGGCAAGGGCAAGGCAGGCCGTGGGCGACGCCCGCAGGATTGTCGTCAAGGTGGGCTCCTCCTCCCTCACCACGGCCTCCGGCGGCCTGGACGCCGACCGCGTCGACGCGCTCGTCGACGTCCTCGCCAAGAGCCGCAGCGGCGGGGAGAAGGAGGTCGTCCTCGTCTCCTCCGGTGCGATCGCCGCCGGTCTCGCCCCGCTCGGCCTGCGTCGCCGCCCCCGCGACCTGGCCCGCCAGCAGGCCGCCGCCAGCGTCGGCCAGGGCCTGCTCGTCGCCCGCTACACGGCCTCCTTCGCGCGCTACGGCGTCCGTGTCGGCCAGGTCCTGCTGACCTCCGACGACATGAGCCGGCGCGCCCACCATCGCAACGCCTCGCGCACGCTGGACAAACTCCTCGCGATGGGCGCCCTCCCGGTCGTCAACGAGAACGACACCGTCGCCACCGACGAGATCCGCTTCGGCGACAACGACCGCCTCGCCGCCCTGGTCGCCCACCTCGTCCACGCCGACCTGCTGGTCCTCCTCTCCGACGTCGACGGCGTCTACGACGGCGACCCCGGCAAGCCCGGCACCTCGCGGATAGCGGAGGTGAAGGGGCCGCAGGACCTGGCGGGCGTCGAGATCGGCAGCACCGGGAAGGCCGGGGTCGGCACCGGCGGCATGGTCACCAAGGTCGAGGCCGCCAGGATCGCCGCCGCCGCGGGCATCCCCGTCGTCCTCACCAGCGCCGTGCACGCCGCCGAGGCGCTCTCCGGCGGCGACACCGGCACCTACTTCCACCCCACCGGCAAACGGTCCGCAGACCGCCTCCTGTGGCTTCAGCACGCCTCCACCCCGCAAGGCTCGCTCACCCTCGACGACGGCGCCGTGCGCGCGGTCGTACAGGGCCGAAAGTCGCTGCTGCCCGCGGGGATCGCCGCCGTCGAGGGCGATTTCGTCGCGGGCGACCCCGTCGAACTGCGCGACACCGACGGACACGCGGTCGCGCGCGGCCTCGTCAGTTTCGACGCCAAGGAGATCCCCCAGCTGATCGGGCGTTCGACCAGGGAGTTGGCGCGCGAACTGGGCCCGGCGTACGAACGCGAGGTCGTACACAGGGACGACCTGGTGATCCTGCACCCGTAAAACGGGGCACAACGAACGACCCCGGTGGGGGACGTTCCGTAAAACCGCCACACGAACCCTTGCGGCCTGCTCAACTTTGTCCCAGGACCACGTTCCGCACGAGCACAGCTGAAGGAGGCCGTCGTGAGACGAGTGCGCCCTGGGGCTGCGGCGTCCCGCGGTGCTCTGACGAGCGTCGCGGCCGGGGACACCTACGAGGAGCCGAAGGACCTGCCCCGCCTGTGGCACGTCACGCTCAGCGTCTGCGGTGCCGAGGTCCCCCTGCCGGAACTGCGCCGCGGACTCGAACAACTGGCCCATGACCACCCGTTCCTCCTCACCAGCCGCTACGCCTGCGACCACGCCGAGATCCGCTACTGGGAAGAGGCCCGCGACCTCCACGACGCCGCCGCCGTCGCCCTGCGCCTGTGGGGCGAGCACCGGCAGACCGCCGGCCTGCCCGCCTGGGAGATCGTCGGCCTGGAAGTCATCGACCGCGCCACCTACCACCAGCGGATCGCCGAGGGCTACGGCCCGCCGCCCGCGACACCGGTCGGCATCCACCCCTTCTGACCCGCCTTGCGCACTGGCCGGTATTGACCCGTTTTGTTCTACGTCTCGCGGTGTGGAACAACGCGTGGACGCTCCGCCGGAGCGCACTACCCTTCCCTCATGACCACGCTCTCGCCGTACGACGCCATGTCCCCGGTCACGCAGGCCGCCTACCGCGCCAAGGCCGCCGCCGCCGACCTCGCGCCGCTGCCGCGCGCCGTGAAGGACGACGCGCTGCTCGCCATCGCGGACGCCCTGGAGGTCCGTACCAGCGAGATCGTCGAGGCCAACGCCAAGGACATCGCCAAGGCCCGCGAGAACGGCACCAGCGAAGCCATCGTCGACAGGCTCACGCTCACCCCCGAGCGGGTCCGCGCCATCGCCTCCGACGTCCGTGACGTGGCGAAGCTGCCCGACCCGGTCGGCGAGGTCGTCCGCGGTTCCACCCTCCCCAACGGCATCGACCTTCGACAGGTCCGCGTCCCCCTCGGTGTCGTCGGCATCATCTACGAGGCCCGCCCGAACGTCACCGTCGACGCCGCCGCCCTCTGCCTGAAGTCCGGCAACGCCGTCCTGCTGCGCGGCTCCGCCTCCGCCTACGAGTCGAACACGGCCCTGGTGAGGGTCCTGCGGGACGCCGTCGGGGGCGCCGGGCTGCCCGCCGACGCCGTCCAGCTGGTGCCCGGCGAGGGCCGCGAGTCCGTCCACGAGCTGATGCGCGCCCGCGGCCTGGTCGACGTCCTCATCCCGCGTGGCGGCGCCTCCCTCATCCAGACCGTCGTCATGGAGTCCAAGGTCCCCGTCATCGAGACCGGCACCGGCAACTGCCATGTCTACGTCGACGCCCACGCCGACATCGACATGGCCATCGACATCCTGATCAACTCCAAGGCACAGCGGGTCAGCGTCTGCAACGCTGCCGAGACCCTCCTCGTCCACCAGGACATCGCCCCCGAGTTCCTGCCGCGCGCCCTGGACGCCCTCGCCGAGGCCGGCGTCACCGTCCACGCCGACGAACGTGTCCTCGCCTACGCCGAGAACTCCAAGGCGACCGTCGTCGAAGCCGTCCCGGACGACTGGGAGACCGAGTACCTGTCGTACGACATCGCCGCCGCCGTCGTCGACTCCCTCGACAAGGCCGTCGAACACATCCGGCTGTGGACGTCCGGGCACACCGAGGCCATCGTCACCACCTCGCAGCAGGCCGCCCGCCGGTTCACCCAGCTGGTCGACTCCACCACCGTCGCCGTGAACGCGTCCACCCGCTTCACCGACGGCGGCCAGTTCGGCTTCGGCGCCGAGATCGGCATCTCCACCCAGAAGCTGCACGCCCGCGGCCCCATGGGCCTGCCCGAGCTGACCAGCACCAAGTACATCGTCACCGGCGACGGCCACATCCGCCGCTGACAGCCGGACCGTCGCCCCGTACCGACACCTCCGCCGCCGGCCACCCGTACGGCCCAACGCGGCCCCCCGTACGGCGCGCGGGCGCGCGCAAGGGCGCACCGGACCCCCAGGGGGCGTGGGAGGCGGGCGTGAGAGGCGTCTCACCGGGCCTATGAATTTCCATACCGTCTGCCCAAATTGACCCCCCAGGTCTACTCTGGATCCGTGCCGGAGGACGTGGGGGGCACGCCGTTCCCTGACGGCTGGGAGCCCGACGACGACCATGACCACGGAATGTCGGACGAAGAGTTCGACACCGTGGTCTTCGACGAGGCCTTCGTGAAGGCGGCCGTGATCCACGAGCCGACCGCGGTCGAACGCCTCCTTGCCGCCGCCCAGGCCAGAGCCGAGGCCTCCGAGGCCGAGGCCCGCCGCGCTCTCGGCAGAGGCGACCGCTACGACGAGGGCTACGGCCCCGACGGACCCGTCTTCGATCCGGGCGGCGAACTCGACGACCTGGACGACACCGACGTCTTGGAGGACCGCTACGGCGCCACCGGGACGTACGGCAAACACGTCCGCTGGCACCGCCCCGTCGCCTGGCTGCTCGCCGTCGTCATGGGCATAGGCATGGTCGCGCTCGCCTTCGCCGCGGTCTACCGCAGCGCCTCCTCGGGCGGCAGCCGCGACCAGGTGCCCAGGCCCTCCTCCACCGGCCTGGAACAGGGCACCGCGGCGGCACCCTCGGTCTCCGCCGAGTACTCCCAGCCCGCCCAGCAGGCGGTCTCCGCGGTCCCGCGCACCCCCTGAACGGGGTTTGTCCTTCCTGGTGAGAACCTGTCAGAACTTGTCGTGTAGCTGGGCGTTTACCTGAGGCTCCCGAGACCTACTCTGAAAGTATGGGCGGGCCAGGAGACCCACCGGAGGGGACACCCGAGGGCGGCCCCGTGGGTGGCGAGGACGAGTACCGATCCGTCGTGTTCGACGAGTCGTTCGTCCGCGCTGCCCGGCTCCAGGAGTCCTCCGCGCGCGAACGCATGACCGACCACGCGCCCGCGGTACGCCGCCGTCCGCCGCTGCGCCGGGGCCTCACCCGGCAGGCCGTGATCCTCTTCGTGCTGGTCCTCGTCGCCTTCGGCACCGCGATCTACATGGGCGTCCGCCACCCCTACGGCGCGCAGGACGCGCAGCAGCCCGTCGAACCGCTGCGGATGACCGTCATCCCGCTCTCCCCGCAGGGCACGGTGCCCGGCGCCACCAACGCCGAGACCCTGTTCGCACACAGCCCCGCCGCGCAGTACGAGATAGGCGCCGAGGGGATACCACTGCCGCCCGCCCGCAGCACCGCGCACTTCTCCGACAGCCAGGTCGTCACCGCCCTGACCACCGCCAAGGACTACCTCGTCCGCTCCTCGCTCTACCCCGAGGTCCTCGACAGCAGCGCGGTCCGGCCCGCGCGGGCGCTGCTCGACCCCGGCCAGCTCGACCAGTTCGACCAGAGCTTCGACCACCCCGCGGCGGACGGACGGCACGCCCCCACCGGATGGCTGGTCCGCTTCGACCCCACCCGCGCCGAGCTCGCCGACCCGAGGATCCGCGTCCAGGGCAACCTGTCGGCGACCGAGACGGACTCGGCCACCCTGGAGGTCACCGCCGACCACACCTTCGTCTACGCGCTGCGGCCCACCGGCGCCCCGGCGGGCTCCCAGGCCTCCCTGTTCACCGTCCGCCGCGAACTGACCTTCCGCTTCGACCGCGACGACCTGCGCCTGCACCAGGCCCAGCTGGTCGTCTCCTACGTCCAGGCGGGCCCGCTGTCCTGCGCCGAGGACGCCGCCGACCACCTGCACCCCCTGCTGGCCGGCCAGACGGCCAAGGCGGGCGGCCCGGCGGGTACGAACCCGTTCGCCACGGACAGCGCGACGGCCCTGTGCGGGACGCTGTCAGCCGCGGCGGAACCGAAGGTCTAGGACCTCGCCGCCGCCCGGATGCCGGGCCCGCTACTCCTCGTCCCGCGGGGGTGTGTCCTGCGGCGGGGAGTCCTGCGGCGGGGAGTCCTGCGCGGACGCGCCCTTGGGCGGCGGGGCGCTCGCGAAGCCCTCGAAGCCCCGCTTGACCCGGCCGCCCAGGCCACCCGCCCCGCCCGCGATGTCCGTGACCAGCTTCATCAGCGGATCCTTCGAGGACTTCACATCGCTCGCGTAGCTCGCCGCCGACTCCTTGAACGAGTCGCTGACCGAGGTGTCCTTGTCCTCGGTGCGCCGCGCATAGTGACCGTCCATGATCCGCTGGTAGTCGCGGGACTCCGCCCACTTCTTCAGCTCCGCCGCGCGGACCGTGGTGAAGGGGTGCGAACGCGGCAGCACGTTCAGGATCTTCAGCACCGAGTCGCGCAGGTCGCCGCCGGCCTCGTACTCCTCGGCCTGCCGCAGGAACGCGTCCACGTTCATCTCGTGCAGATGATTGCCGCCCGCTATCTTCATCAGCCCCCGCATCGAGGCCCGCAGATCCTGACCCACCAGCAGGCCCGCGCGGTCGGCGGACAGCTCCGACTTGCGGAACCACTCCCGCAACGCCGTCACGATCGCCAGGATCGCGAGATTGCCGAGCGGGATCCAGGCCACCTTCAGCGCGAGACTGGTCAGGAACAGCAGGATCGTCCGGTACACCGAATGCCCGGACAGGGCGTGCCCCACCTCGTGGCCGACGACGGCCCGCATCTCCTCCTCGTCCAGGAGTTCCACGAGGCCCGTGGTCACCACGATGATCGGTTCGTCCAGGCCGATGCACATCGCGTTCGGCTGCGGGTCCTGCGTGACGTACATCGGCGGGACCTTCTCCAGGTCCAGGATGTAACACGCGTCCCGCAGCATGTCGTTCAGATGGGCGAACTGCTGGTCGGAGACCCGGACCGAATCGGACAGGAACAGCAGCCGCAGACTGCGCTCCGGAAGCAGCCCGCTGAGCGCCTTGAAGACCGTGTCGAAACCGCTCAGCTTGCGCAGCGCCACCAGCGCCGAACGGTCGGCCGGATGCTCGTACGCGCGCGAGGAGATCCCCGGGAACCGCCTGCGCTGCCTGCTCGGCACCCGCTCGTGCCCCTGCCCGTTCCGCTCGTGGCCGTCGTCGGACATGTCATCCCCCATGTACGTGAGTGTGCCCACTGTGCCCCCGAAGCAGGGCCCAGCCTAGGCCGGAGATACCTTGGACGGGCAGTACAGCCGAAGGAGTCCTCATGGAGCACCACCCCCCGGCCGCCTGGCTCACCCAGGCCGCGAGCGCCGCCCAGCATCAGGGCTCGGGCGATCTGCTCCGGGTCGTCCTCGTCGTCATGTTCGTCGGCTGCGCACTGACCGCCTGGTTCCTGTTGCGCGGGTACAAACAGAAGGACGACTGAGCCGCCCGCATCGTTCCCCTCGTGCCCCGCGCGCGGGGACGCGTGCGTCGGCCCAACGGAGGAGTCGGCGTGATCGCCGCGACACCGCCCGCATACGATGGGCCGACATCTTTATCCCGCCCACACGCGATAGGTCCTGCCGCAGATGATGAATCTCCACAGCGCCGCTGCCCAGTTGGTCACCCTCGCCGCCGAGGGCGAGGGCGGCGGCAACCACGAGAGCCTCAACCCGCTCGTCACCGGGGGCAGCGCGTTCATCATCCTGCTGCTCCTGCTGTGGATCACCACCCGCTTCAACCGCGACCGCTGATCCGGCCGCCGTACCCGGCACCCGTCCTCCGGACGGAGCCCACGGGCCGGGCCGGTAGGGTCTGCACGCATGGGAGAGCAGGACATGCCTACCGGTCCGGCGAATGACGTGGCCGACCACGCCGACGACACGGTGACAGCCCCGCGGTACACACCCGCCGGCCCCGGGGACACCGGCAAACGCCGCCTCGGCGTCATGGGCGGCACGTTCGACCCGATCCACCACGGGCACCTGGTGGCGGCCAGCGAGGTCGCCGCCCAGTTCCACCTGGACGAGGTGGTCTTCGTGCCCACCGGGCAACCGTGGCAGAAGACCCACCGCGCGGTCTCACCGGCCGAGGACCGCTATCTGATGACGGTCATCGCGACCGCCGAGAACCCGCAGTTCTCCGTCAGCCGTATCGACATCGACCGCGGCGGTCCCACCTACACCGTCGACACCCTGCGCGACCTGCGGGCCCTCAACCCCGACACCGATCTCTTCTTCATCACCGGCGCGGACGCCCTCGGTCAGATCCTCACCTGGCGGGACTCGGAGGAACTGTTCTCCCTCGCGCACTTCATCGGCTGCACCCGGCCCGGCCACCAGCTGACCGACCGCGGTCTTCCCGAGGGCGGTGTCTCGCTGGTGGAGGTTCCCGCGCTCGCCATCTCCTCCACAGACTGCCGTGCGAGAGTCGCCAAGGGCGACCCCATCTGGTACATGGTGCCGGACGGAGTCGTGCGCTACATCGACAAGCGCGAGCTGTACCGCGGCGAGTGAGCCGAGAGGGGCACCGGTGAACGACCGATACGACGCGGGCTACGGAAGCGACCAGTACGAACTCGTCGGCTACGACGAGTACGGGCAGCCGGTGTACCGCCAGATCCCGGCACAGCAACAACAACAGCAACAACAACAGCAGACCTACGATCCGTACGCCGGACACGGCTACGGCTACGACCCGTACGCCGACGGCGGCCGTCACAACGCCCCCTACGGCACCGGGCAGCACCCCACGCCGTCGTACGACACCGGGCAGCAGGCCCCCGTCCACGACACCGGCCGCCAGCCGCCCACGCCCGCGTACGACCCGTACGACACCGCCGGCCAGACCGGCTACGCCCCCTACGGGCAGACGGCCGCCAGCGGCAGGCAGCCCCGCGTCGCCGAACAGACCGCGCACATCCCGCAGCAGGCCGGACCGGCCGATGAGCCCGCCGAGGCCCGGCAGGGCGACCGGGACTACGGCACCGAGCAGTTCGCGTTCGTCGAGGAGCCGGACGGCGACTCCGAGGACGTCATCGACTGGCTGAACTTCACGGAGAACCGCACCGAGCGCCGCGAGGAGGCCAAGCGCCGCGCCCGCACCCGGATGGTCGCCCTGGTCGTCGTCCTCGCCCTGGTGGCGGTCGGCGGCGTCGGCTACCTCTGGTACGCCGGAAAACTCCCCGGACTGTCCTCCTCCGGAGCCAAGGGCGGTACGACGACCTCCGCGGCCGCCCAGAAACGCGACGTCGTCGTCGTCCACCTGCACAACACCAGCGGCGGCGGCACCTCCACCGCGCTGCTCGTCGACAACACCACCACCAAGCAGGGCAGCACCGTCCTGCTGCCCAACGCCCTCGCCCTCACCGACGACGACGGCACCACCACGACCCTCGCCAAGTCAGTCGACGACGACGGCTCCTCCGGCACCCGCGACCAACTCGACACCGTCCTCGGCACCAACATCGAGGGCACCTGGCGCCTCGACACGCCATACCTGCAAAACCTCGTCGAACTCGTCGGGAACATCGACATCGACACCAACACGGACGTCCCCGACCCGGACTCCAAGAAGAAGGGCGAGGAACCCCTCGTCAACAAGGGCAAGGACCAGACCCTCGGCGGCAAGGCCGCCGTCGCCTACGCCACCTACCGCGCCTCGGGCGAGGCCCAGAACGCCCAGCTGGAGCGGTTCGGGCAGGTCATGCAGGGCGTGCTGCGCAAGATGTCCTCCGACGCGTCGGCCGCCACGACCACCGTGCAGACCCTGGCGCAGATCCTCGACCCCTCGCTGACCGACAAGGACCTCGGCACCTTCCTCGCCAGGCTCGCCGACCTCGCCAAGGGCGGCGACTACAAGACCGCCCTGCTGCCCGTCCAGACGGACGGCACCCTCAGCGCCCAGACCAGCTCCAGCGTCGTCAAGGACATCCTCGGCGGCACCGCCAAGAGCCCGTCTGCGGGTTCCGCGGTCCGGGTCTCCGTCCAGAACGCCACCGGCGTCAAGGACAACACCGAGAAGGCCCGCGTCGTCCTCGTCAACGGCGGTTACACCTTCCTGGAGGGCGGTACGGCCTCCGGCACCCAGCCGGTCTCCAAGGTGCTGTACTCCGACGCCTCCGACAAGGAGAACGCCACCGAGGTCGCCAAGACCCTCGGCCTCGACGCGAAGGACGTGACCAAGGGCACGGTCGGCTCGGGCGCGGACGTCTCGGTCGTCCTCGGCCAGGACTACAAGCCGGCCTCCTCCTGAGGCGGCCGCCCGCCGCACCTCACGTGACGCGGTAATCACGTGGGGTGCGACCGGCGGTCCGTGAGACCCTTGTGGTTCAAACGACCGCCGACGGAAAGCCACGCAGTGACCGCCACCGACCGTTCCCTCGAGCTCATCACCGCCGCCGCCCAGGCGGCCGCCGACAAGCTCGCCCACGACGTCATCGCCTACGACGTCAGCGACGTCCTGTCGATCACGGACGCCTTCCTGCTGGCCTCCGCACCCAACGACCGCCAGGTCAAGTCGATCGTCGACGAGATCGAGGAGCGCTTGCAGAAGGAACTCGGCGCCAAGCCGGTGCGCCGTGAGGGAGACCGCGAGTCCCGCTGGATCCTGCTCGACTACGTCGACATCGTCGTCCACGTCCAGCACAGCGAGGAGCGCGTCTTCTACGCCCTGGAGCGGCTCTGGAAGGACTGCCCCGAGATCGAACTGCCCGCCGACGCCAAGGCCACCCGCGGCAAGGCCGCGGAGCACGCCAGGTTGCAGGCCGCCGACGACAGCGGCGAGGCCGGGGCGGGCGGGGAGTGGTGATGAGCGCCACCGGCGAGGTCACCGACCGCAAGGGCCGCGGCCGCCGCATCATCCTGTGGCGGCACGGCCAGACCGCCTGGAACGTGGAGCGCCGCTTCCAGGGCTCCACCGACGTCGAGCTCACCGAGACCGGCATCGGCCAGGCCCGGCGCGCGGCCCGCCTGCTCGCCTCCCTGGCCCCCGACGCGATCGTCTCCTCCGACCTGAAGCGGGCCTCCGACACGGCCGCCCGGCTCGCCGAGCTCACCGGCCTCGAGGTGGTCCGTGACGAGGCGCTGCGCGAGACCTACGCGGGCGTGTGGCAGGGCCTCACCCACGAGGAGATCATCGCCCGCCACGGCGACGAGTACGCCGCCTGGAAGCGCGGCGAACCGGTGCGCCGCGGTGGCGGCGAACTGGAGACCGAGGTCGCCGACCGGGCCGCTCCCGTCGTCCTCGGGCACGCCGAGAAGCTGCCCGAGGACGGCACCCTCGTGGTCGTCAGCCACGGCGGCACCATCCGCACGACCATCGGGCGCCTGCTCGGCCTGGACGCCCAGCACTGGGAGAGCCTCGGCGGTCTCACCAACTGCTGCTGGTCCGTGCTCGGCGAAGGCGCCCGCGGCTGGCGGCTCCTGGAGCACAACGCGGGCACCCTCCCCGAGCCCGTCCTCGGCGACGACGACTGACGACGACCGGGGACGCGGGCCCGCCGGACCCCGGATTTCACTTTCCGGCAGGTCGCAGGCTAAAGTTCTTCTTGTTCAGCCCGCCGAGCGGAAAGACGGGAAGAACGCGAGGGGCTATAGCTCAGTTGGTAGAGCGCCTGCATGGCATGCAGGAGGTCAGGAGTTCAATTCTCCTTAGCTCCACAGATCGACACTCCACACACTGTCGAGTCGTCAAAGATCGGTGATGAGAATCCCGCCCTCTTCAGAGGGCGGGATTTTCTTTGTTCCACTCCCGGATGATCTCGGCGGCCGTCTCATCCGTCGCCGGCCACAGCCGCTGCCTGCGCTCGCGCAGCAACGCGACCTTCTCCCGCGCCCGTTCGTCCTCCGGTGTGTAGACCACGATCCGGGACTCCGGCATCCCGTCCACCGACAACGACTGCGACGTCATCCGCACCTCGCCCACCGCCCCGTGACGGAACGTCTTCACCCGCGGCCCCGGCTGCGCCACCGCCCCGCTCGCCCACAACCGGGCGAAGCGCGCACTGGTCCGGGACAGCGCGCGTATGAAGTCCTCCCAGGCCGGCTCGCCCACGTGTCTGCCGTAGCTGGAGCGCAGGGTCGCCACCATCATCGGCAGCTCACGCTCCAGGTGCACCACGGGACTGTCCTCCTCCGGCACCGTGAACAGCGTCCACAACACGTTCGGCACCCCGATCCGAACCGTCTCCGGAACCAGGAAGAGATCCCGGTAGGCGGCGTTGGTGGCCAGCACGTCGTAGCGCGACGTGTACACGACCGCCATCAGCGGATCCAGGGCGTCGATGATGCCCTGCACCTCCGCGGCGACCGACCGGGACAGGCCCTCCGGCGCCGGCGCGTACGCGACCTCCGCCAGCCGGTACAGATGCTCCCGCTCCGGCGTGTCCAGACGCAGCGTGCGCGCCACCGCGTCCAGCACCTGCGGCGACGCGTTGATCGGCCGGCCCTGCTCCAGCCACGTGTACCAGGTCACACCCACGCCCGAGAGCTGGGCGACCTCCTCCCGGCGCAGCCCGGGAGTGCGCCGTCGCAGCCCCGGTGGCATACCGACGTCCGCCGGTGTCACCCGCGCCCGCCTGGTGCGCAGGAACGCGGCCAGCTCCGGCCTGCGGCGGTGTCCTGCCGTCCCCATCTGCATGTCCCCCGTTGTCACGTCCTCCATCGTGGCCGCGGCACCCGCCGCGTACCAGGTGCTGCCAGTACCAGCATCGGCGGGCTCTCGGCACCCGTACCGGCCCGTCGTCACGCTCGGACACATGACGACGACATCCCGGACCGGACCGGGCCCCGCGCCCGTTCCGAGCCCTGCCAAAAGTGAAGCACCCGGCACCGACAACCGGTCCCGGCTGCTCCTCCCGGTCGTCCTCGCGGCCCTGTTCATGGCCGTGCTGGACGTCTTCATCGTGAACGTCGCGGCCCCCACCATGGGTTCCGAACTGCACGCCTCCGGTGCCGACTTGCAGCTGGTCGTGGCCGGTTACGCCATCAGCTACGCGGTGCTGCTGATCACCGGTGCCCGGCTCGGCGACCGGTTCGGCCACGGCCGGGTCCACCTCGCCGGCCTCGCCCTGTTCACGACGGCCTCGCTGGCCTGCGGCCTGGCCCAGGGGGCCACCGCGCTGATCGCGTTCCGGCTGGTGCAGGGCGCCGGTTCGGCCGTGATGATCCCGCAGGTCCTCAGCATCATCCAGCGCGCGTTCACCGGCGAGGCACGGATCCGGGCACTCGGCGCCTACTCGGCGGTCCTCGCGGTCGGCGCCGCCGCCGGCCAGATCATCGGCGGCGTCCTGGTCGGCGCCGACCTGTTCGGCACCGGATGGCGGCCGGTGTTCCTCGTCAACGTGCCCGTCGGCGCCGTACTCCTCGTCCTCGGCCGGCGTGTCCTGCCGTCCGGCACCGGATCCGGGGCGCAGCGGGCGCGGGGCCTCGACCTGCCCGGCCTGGTCCTGCTGGGGTCCGCCGTGTCCCTGCTGACCGTGCCGCTGGTGCTCGGCCAGGAGGAAGGCTGGCCGCTGTGGTCCTGGCTGTCCCTGACCGCCGCGGCGCTCCTGTTCGCCCTGTTCTGCGGCTACGAGTCGAGGCTGGCCCGGCGCGGCGGCGCCCCGCTGATCGCCCCCAGGGTGCTCCGGCACCCCGGCATGAGCCTGGCCGTGGTGCGCATCCTCGCCGTCATGGCCGTCAACGCGGGATTCCTGTTCACCCTCACCCTGCACGTCCAGGACGGCCTGGGCTACAGCGCGCTGCGCGCCGGACTCACCTTCGCGCCGACCGCCGTCGTGTTCGGTACGGTCGCCCTCACCTGGCGCAGGTGGCCCGGCTCCTGGCAGCGGGCGCTGACCCCGGCCGGGTTCGCGCTGACCGCGCTGGGCACGGCCGGCGTCGGAGTGGCCTTCCACGGGGGCGGCGACGGGGGCGTGTGGCTTTTTCTGGCGTACGCCGGAGTGGGAGCAGGGCTCGCGCTTGCCTTCAGTCCCACCCTCACGGGCGCGCTCGCAACCGTGCGCCCCGAGGACGCGGCGGACGCCAGCGGTCTCCTCGCGAGCGTCACCCAACTCGGTCAGCTCACCGGGGTCGCGGCGTTCGGCACACTGTTCTTGAACCGGCTTGAGTCACTTGGGGCCCCGGGGGCGTATACCTCTGCGGAGGCGCTGTCAGCCTGCGCATGGACGCTCGCCGCGACGGCGGCCGCGGGCGCCGTGTCCGGACTGGTACTGAGGCGTCGCTGACCGTATTGGTCCGGCCGTGGCAGAATCAAACGGCCGGAAGGGGGCGCGGCCCGACGGGAGGAGTAGCGATGCCTGCGAGCATCCTTGAGGAGGGCGGCCACCTCCTCGGTGCGGCGTTGATACGGGACACGATCACCCGGCTGCTCTGCCCTTCCTGCGGTTCCGTGCATGTGGCCCAAGTACTCGGCGACAACGGCGGGATCTCCTACGTGTGCACGGCCTGCGGCCACAGCTGGAGCTGATCGATGGGTGCACACAGGCGGAAGTGCGACTGGTGCGGGAGCGGCACCCCGATCGTCCGCGACATGGAGCCGATCAACCCCGACTACCAGTACTGGTGCGAGGAATGCGCGCGGGCGCTGATCATAAAAGGCGACCCGATCGAGACCTACCGTGAGCTGGAGGGCGAGCCGATCTACGGCCGTCTCCTGGAGGAGCACTGCACGCTCAAGAGGTTCTACTCGTTCGTCACGGCCTGAGCGGGAGCCGGCCGTGGCAACGATGTCCGGGCGAGCGCCAGGAACAGCGCACCGGTGACCGGGTAGAGCGCCGACAGCGCGAAGTCGAGCGTGTTCTGGTGCAGTTCGGGCCGCCCCTGCCCGTGCGGCACCCACCACAGGGCGTACGAGCAGAAGACCAGCAGCGTCCCCGCGGCCACCGCCCGGTGCCCGCGCGACCACAGCAGCAGCACCACGGGGACGCACCACACCCAGTGGTGGGACCAGGACACGGGGCTGATGAACAGCGCGGTGACCGCGCACACGGCCACCGCCCAGGCCCGCCCGCCACGCAATTCCACGACGACCGCCACCGCGAGCCCCAGAACGGCCGTCAGAGCCGCCGCGGCCGTCCACAGGGCTCCCGGCTCAGCGGTGTGCAGCAAACGCGCCAGAACGCCACGCAGGGCCTGATTCGCGGTTTCCTCGGCCTGACCCACGCGTCCGGTGCGGAACACCATCGTGGTCCAGAACCGCCACGAGTCGTACGGCAGGACGGCCGCCGCCAGCAGGGTCGCCCCCGCGAAGGCGCCGGCCGCCCCGCGCGCGTGCCGCAGCCACGGCCCCCCGTCCCGGCCCCCGAAACGCGCCACCAGGCCCGTGACGAGCAGGAAGACGGCGAACAGGGCCGGCGTCAGCTTGACCGCGGCGGCGAGCCCGACGCCCACCCCCGCCCAGCGGTCCGGGCGTTCGGCGGGCCGGCGTGACAGATCCCACAGGACCAGCACCGCCAGCAGCAGATTGACCTGCCCGTAACGCACCGTCGTCCACACCGGCTCACACCACACCGCCACCGCCGTGACCCACAGAACGCACCTCACGCGCGCGTGGCCCACGAGCCGCAGCGACAGCCCGACGAACGCCAGCAGGAGCGCGAGATTCCCGGCCGTCGCCAGCGCGCGCATGCTCGGTACGTCCAGCAGCGTCAGCGGCGTGAACAGCAGAGCCGCGAACGGCGGGTACGTGGACGGCAGATGTGCCGCGGTGACGCGCAGCGCGTAGAGGTCGCCGCCCGCACGGACGGTCGCCCCCTCCGCCCGGTAGACCATCAGGTCGATCATCGACACGTGCGCGGCCCGCTGCGCCAGCCAGAACACCGTGAACGACAACAGGCACGCCCCCAGCGGCGCCGACACCCGGCGCCGCGTCTCGGAGAACGCGATCACGGTCACGAAGCCCGACACTATCGCCCGTATCCGTACAGACCGGAAACGATTTGGTGATGCACCCCGTCGACCGTGTAATGTTGGCGTCGCCACCAGGGAAACCGGGCGGAACAAAACACGGGGCTATAGCTCAGTTGGTAGAGCGCCTGCATGGCATGCAGGAGGTCAGGAGTTCAATTCTCCTTAGCTCCACAGAAATCGAAGGCGGATCATCCGGACGGATGGTCCGCCTTCGGCGTTGCCGGAAATCTTCCCGACCGACCCGAGTGCGCGAAGGGGGCCACCCGCAGCGGGTGGCCCCCTTCACGCTTTCGTCGGTGGGTCCGCGGTCAGCGCCCCAGCGCCCGGCGGCCGCGACCCTGCGACAGCACCGGCAGGTTCTTCGCAGGCGCCTGGGAGCGTGTGTCCTCCTCGAGTCGCAGCGCGAGCGCCGGGCAGCGGCGCACCGCACGGATCGCCTTGGCCTCCGCGAACCGCGGCACCTTCGCCTGAGCGACCGTCGGGAAACCGTCCGCGCCGAGCTCGAAGACCTCCGGAAGGATGTCCGCGCACAGACCGTGACCCCGGCACAGCGTCCAGTCGACGTAGATCTTCTGGCGGCTCCCGCCACCGTTGTCCTCGGGCTCTCCGCCGCCGGGGATGCCGGTGGGCATCTTGCCGTCCTCGAAGAGCGGCAGAACGCCTTCCACGGGGCGTCCGCAGCCATTTCCGAGGACATGCGCGGCCAGGTCGTCCGTGAACGCCTTGATCGTCGACTCGAGGAACATCGCGGAGCCGTCCGGGTGCGAGCACGCCCCGCGGCGCTTCACGTTCTTCGCGACCTGCTTGAGCGCCTCCAGGGCGGCCGGACCGCCGCCGTTGAGGATGTCCTCCATGCCGCGCGCGGCCGCCGGCAGACCGAGGTAGCAGGGACCGCACTGTCCCGCGCTCTCCTCCGCCAGCCACTGGGCGACCCGCAGCGACTCGCCCAGCGGACAGGTGTCCTGCGTGATCGGCAGGATCGCCCCGGCGCCCAGCGCGCCACCCACCGCGTCGAGCGAGTTACGGGAGACGATCGCCTCGTTGACCGTGGCCGCGTCGATCCACTTGCCGTGGTAACCGCCGGTGAGCACGCCCTGCGGCACCGGCGGGGCGCCGGCCAGCTGTAGCACGTAGCGCAGCGGCACGCCGGTGGGTACCTCGATCACCATGGGGCGGGCGACGGCACCGGAGACCGTCAGCATGACGGTGCCCGGCTCGTCGTACAGGCCGGTGTTGCCATAACGCTCGGGGCCGATACGCGCGGCGATCGCCAGCTGCGCGAACGTCTCCGCGTTCGACAGCAGAGTCGGCGCGCCGCCGACGCCGTTCTGCGAGGCGCTGGTCTTGCGGCCGGGAGGGATCGCCGGGCCGCCGTCGATCGAGCGGATCAGCGATGCGGCGGCACCCGTGACCATACGGACCGGGTTGCGCTGGACGAATGCCTTCAGAGCGGAACGGCGGCCGTTGCTGAGGCCGCGCTCGGCGAGTGCCTGCTCCATGGAGCGCTGGGTGGACTCCCGCGTGACACCGATGACGAGCGTGCGGGCGCCCAGGGCCTCGGCGCACAGCAGCGCGCCGTCCAGGATGAGATGCGGTGCACGGTTGATCAGTACCGTGTCCTTGCGGCAGGCCGGCTCGTCCTCGCTGCCGTTGACGACGACGACCGGCCGTACGCCGCGTTTGATCGCGGCCTCGGCGACCGAACGCAGCTTTTTGTGGAAGGGGAAGCCCGCGCCGCCGCGGCCCTTCAGGTTGATGCGTTCGGAGAGCTGCGCGAGCTGCTCCCCGCCCAGGGGTTCAAGCGGCCCGTGCACCTTGAGGTGCATGGGCAGATCGAGTCGTTCGACAAGGTCGAAGCCCGACGTGAGCTGCGGAAGGCCGACCACGCGGACTTCTGGTACGTCGGGCAGGGCCTCGTTCACCTATAGCCTCCGGAAGGCGTGTTCCAAGGTTCGCCCGAACCCGGTGAGTCGAAGGACGCGCCGGGCGCTGGTTCGTTGGCGGGACCGCTGTTGTACGTGTCATTCGAGTTGTACGTCCCATAGCGGGCGTTCGTCTCACCCGTGTCGTACACATCACGTCCGCCTGTACCGCCGGCGCCCGGATTGCCATAGACCGGGATGTTGTATCCGGTGTCCTGGAGCGGGTCGTACGCCGACGGGGGTGCCTCGCCGACCGGCGGTGGGGACGGGACCGGCCAGCTGCCCGAGGTGCTGGAGGGGCCGTCCACGCGCGGGACGGGCCCGGTGGACTGGACGTCCAGCCGCTCCATGCGCGCGGTCTGGCCGGCCGCGAAGGGCGACTGGGACTGCCCGGGCGCGTTCGTGGCCCGGTAGGCGGCCGCGTAGCCGGAGGCCGGGTCGGAGGCGGGGGCGGCGGACGGGAACAGCGGGTTCGACTGCGTGGACGAGGTGTCGCCACGCGGCCCCCTGGGCTCGCGCTCGCGGGGGCTGTCGTAGCCGGACAGGCCGGATTCGCTCATCCTGGCGCGGCTCGCGTCGAGGTCGCTCATGCGGGACCGGTCCGAGTCACCGAGGAGCGTGACCAGCCGGTCGGCGAACCTGCGCTTGAACGGGCGGGGTGCGGCGCGCAGGAGCAGGGCCGCCATGATCCCGGCCAGGCACAGCTCGTACGACACCATGAAGAACGTCTTCGCCGGGCGCCCCGCGAAGAGGCCGTGGAGCAGGGCGAAGCACAGGGCCGGGTAGGCCAGCATGTGCATCGCGCGCCAGCGGGCGGCCACCATGGCCGGGGCGGCGAACTGGTTGCGCAGTGCACCGGTGATGCCCACGAAGATCATGAGGTATGCGGCCAGGGAGCCCATGCCGACGAGGGTGGCGCTGCCCGGGTTCGCGCCGCCGCTTCCGGTGACCAGCCAGCCGAAGGGGATCAGGGCCGCGATCCAGTCGGCGTGGTCCAGCGCGATCTTCACCCCGATGTGCACCAGCAGGAACGCGATCGAGGCGACCGCCGTGACCCGGTGGATGGCCTGGGCCACGATCCGCTGGCGGATGTTGAGAAGGATGCGGTCCTGGGCCACCAGGCCCCAGATGCACGAGCAGGTGAGGCAGACGAGCGCCAGAACGCCCGCACCGAAGTTCAGGAACTGCTGCAGCCAGTCGCCTCCCAACAGGACGACTATGGGTATCAGCAGCAGGACGACAGCGGACGCCACCCCGTAGGCCGAGCGGCCTGGTTTGGGGAGCGAGCTGTTACTACGACGAGGGTTCATGGGGGCAACTCCGAGCAGTTCGGGAAAGCGGTCCCGGTGCCGCAGCCTAAGTGGCGCCATACCGATCAGTACGAGGTTTGAGTTATTGCGTTGTTATCAAAGGGCGCCGCGGCCCTTGCGGTGTCCCTTAGCGGACGTTACGCGAAGAAATTTTTGAACCTGGTTCAACTCTCGTCCCGATGGTCGCCTTAGACGCACGTGTCAACCGTTGATACGTAAGCGCGTCGCAGCTTGCTCAAGGGCTGCGGTACCCTGACGCCATGCGTGCCGTACGCCTTCTGCTTAGCGGGCCGCGCTGATCAGTCCCGACCGCCGGACGAAACGGCTGGTCGGCATCGGCGCGGCGTCCCCTCCTGTGCGAGGGGATTTTTCGTTTCTAGAAGTTCGCAGCCGCAGGCAGAGACGACCGATGGAGCTTTGAGGATCATGAGCGAGACGAACCCCGCGGCCACCGCCATGTCGGCGGAGGCCGCGCCGCACCGCTACACGGCCGCTCTGGCCGCCGAGATCGAGGCACGCTGGCAGGACTTCTGGGACGCCGACGGCACCTACGCGGCCCCCAACCCCAAGGGTGACCTGGCCGGCGACCCCGAGCTGGTCGCCAGGCCCAAAAAGTTCATCATGGACATGTTCCCGTATCCGTCCGGTGCGGGCCTGCACGTCGGCCACCCTCTGGGCTACATCGCGACCGACGTCTTCGCCCGTTTCCAGCGGATGAACGGCCACAACGTTCTGCACACGCTGGGCTTCGACGCCTTCGGCCTGCCCGCCGAGCAGTACGCGGTGCAGACCGGCACGCACCCGCGTGTGTCCACCGAGGCCAACATCGAGAACATGAAGGCGCAGCTGCGCCGGCTGGGCCTGGGCCACGACAAGCGCCGCTCGTTCGCCACGATCGACCCGGACTACTACAAGTGGACCCAGTGGATCTTCTTGCAGATCTTCAACTCCTGGTACGACGACGAAGCCGACAAGGCCCGCCCGATCTCCGAGCTGATCGCCCAGTTCGAGAGCGGTGAGCGCGCCGTACCGGGCCACACGCGCGCGTGGAACGAGCTGACCGCCGCCGAGCGCGGCGACGTCCTGGGCGAGTTCCGTCTGGCCTACGCCTCCGACGCGCCGGTCAACTGGTGCCCCGGCCTGGGCACCGTCCTGGCCAACGAGGAGGTCACCGCCGACGGCCGTTCCGAGCGGGGCAACTTCCCGGTCTTCAAGGCCAAGCTGCGCCAGTGGAACATGCGCATCACCGCCTACGCCGACCGGCTGCTGGACGACCTGAACGAGCTGGACTGGCCCGAGGCCATCAAGTTGCAGCAGCGCAACTGGATCGGCCGCAGCGAGGGCGCCCGCGTCGACTTCCCGATCGACGGCGAGAACATCACGGTCTTCACCACCCGACCGGACACCCTGTTCGGCGCGACCTACATGGTGCTGGCTCCCGAACACCCGCTGGTCGACAAGTTCACCCCGGCCGCCTGGCCCGAGGGAACCCACGAGGCGTGGACCGGCGGACACGCCACACCGGCTGAGGCCGTCGCCGCGTACCGGGCGCAGGCCGCGTCGAAATCCGACGTCGAGCGACAGGCCGAGGCCAAGGACAAGACAGGCGTCTTCACCGGCGAGTACGCCACCAACCCGGTCAACGGCGAGCGGGTCCCCGTCTTCATCGCCGACTACGTCCTGATGGGCTACGGCACCGGCGCGATCATGGCCGTCCCGGCCGGCGACCAGCGCGACTTCGAGTTCGCGCGCGCCTTCGAGCTGCCGATCGTCTGCATCGTCGAGCCGACCGACGGCCGTGGCACCGACACCTCCACATGGGAGAACGCCTTCGCCTCCTACGACGCGAAGATCATCAACTCTTCCAACGGCGACATCCATCTGGACGGCCTGCCGGTTCCCGAGGCCAAGGCCCGCATCACCGAGTGGCTGGCCCGCAAGGGAATCGGCGAGGGCACCGTCAACTTCCGGCTGCGTGACTGGCTGTTCAGCCGTCAGCGCTACTGGGGCGAGCCGTTCCCGATCGTCTACGACGAGGACGGCGTCGCCCACGCGCTGCCCGAGTCGATGCTGCCGCTGGAACTGCCCGAGGTCGAGGACTACTCGCCGCGCACCTTCGATCCCGAGGACGCCGACACCCAGCCCGAGACGCCGCTGTCCCGCAACGCCGAATGGGTCAACGTCACCCTGGACCTGGGCGACGGGCCGAAGAAGTACCGCCGCGAGACCAACACCATGCCCAACTGGGCCGGTTCCTGCTGGTACGAGCTGCGCTACCTGGATCCGTACAACAGCGAGCACCTGGTCGACCCGGAGGTCGAGCAGTACTGGATGGGTCCGCGCCAGGGCATGCCCCACGGCGGTGTCGACCTGTACGTCGGCGGTGCCGAGCACGCCGTGCTGCACCTGCTGTACGCCCGTTTCTGGTCGAAGGTGCTCTACGACCTGGGACACGTGTCGTCCGCTGAGCCGTTCCACAAGCTGTTCAACCAGGGCATGATCCAGGCCTATGTCTACCGCGACGGCCGTGGCTTCCCGGTGCCCGCCGCCGAGGTGGAGGAGCAGGACGGCGCCTACTACTACGAGGGCGAGAAGGTCAGCCGGCTGCTGGGCAAGATGGGCAAGTCGCTGAAGAACGCGGTGACCCCGGACGAGATCTGCGCCGAGTACGGCGCCGACACCCTGCGCCTGTACGAGATGGCGATGGGTCCGCTGGACGTCTCCCGGCCGTGGGACACGCGCGCGGTGGTGGGCCAGTTCCGTCTGCTCCAGCGGCTGTGGCGCAACATCGTCGACGAGGCCACCGGTGAGGTCACCGTCACCGACGCCGAGCCCGACGAGGAGACGCTGCGCGCCCTGCACAAGGCGATCGACGGTGTCCGTCAGGACCTGGAGGGCCTGCGTTTCAACACCGCCATCGCCAAGGTCACCGAACTGAACAACCACCTGACCAAGGCGGGCGGCGCGGTGTCGCGCGCGGTCGCCGAGCCGCTGGTGCTGCTGATCGCGTCCCTGGCCCCGCACATCGCCGAGGAGCTGTGGCGCAAGCTGGGCCACACCGACTCGGTCGTGCACCGGGACTTCCCCGTCGCCGACCCGCACTACGTCGTCGACGAGACCGTGACCTGTGTCGTGCAGATCAAGGGCAAGGTCAAGGCCCGTCTGGAGGTGTCGCCGGCCATCTCCGACGCGGAGCTGGAGAAGGTGGCGCTGGCCGACGAGACGGTCGTCAAGGCCCTGGGCGGCGCCGGGATCCGCAAGGTGATCGTGCGTGCGCCGAAGCTGGTGAACATCGTCACGGGCTGACGCTCCGGCCGCCTCCGGGTGGTCCCCTACGGGCAGGTTCGGGGTTTTTCTGGAACTCCGGGCCTGCCCTCTGCGTTTACCGTTGGAGAGCGCGGCCACCCGTGCCGGGCTCTTCGGGCGGTCGGGGTGGTCGGGAGCGAGGAGGAGCACCGTGGAAGCAGTGATCGCCGTATTCGCCGTGCTGTTCCTGCTCTTCGTCGCAGGCGGGGCCTATGTCACCTTCAAGGCGGTCGGTGCCGCCAAGCGCGGAGTGGACCGTACGATCACGCAGGCCCGGCGTACGGTCGAGGACCACACACTGCGCGCCAGGTCCATGGTCCAGATCGGCCCCGCGGCCGAGATCGCCCAGCTCCGCCTCGCCCTGCGCACCTCCATGCGGGCCACCCAGGACGCGTTGCACGCGGGCGTCACCGAGGACGAGTCGCTGAAGGAGTCCCTCGCTCTCTTCGAGCGGCTCAGCGCCCACGGGCAGGAACTGGACGGTGAACTCAGGCGCCTGGAGACCGAACCGGACCGGGCGACGCTCGTCACGAGACTGCCCGGGCTGCGTCGGCGTACGAAGCGTGTCACCGAGTCCGCGGACGCGTTGCGCTGGGCGGCCCGCGACCGGGCCCGCCGCTTCGCCGACGACGATCTGGACACCCTGAGCGCGCAGATCGGTGTCGAGGCGGACGCCCTGCGCCACTGGGCCCGGCCCGCCTCCGGGCCCGAGACCCCGCCGTGGCCCGCGGCGGCCCCCGGACAGGGTGACCGTCAGACCTGGCCGGAGGCGCCCCGGCCGGACACGGCTGAGGAGCCCGGACAGTCCGCGATCACTCCGCCCGGCCCGCCACGGGTGTACCCGTGGCAGAAGAAGCCCCGGCCGGAGAGCACCACTTGAGGCGGCCGGTCCCGGTCCGGGTGAGCGGGGGCGGGCTGCCGCGCCCGGGCTACGCCAGGTAACCTCCAGCTCATGTCCCGCCATGTCGCGATCGTCACCGATTCAACGGCCTACCTGCCGCCGCGGACGATGGAGCGGCACGGCATCACCGCGGTTCCCCTGACCGTGGTCCTGGGCAACCGGGCACTCGAAGAGGGCACGGAGATCTCGACCCGTTCGCTGGCTCAGGCGTTGCAGAAGCGGCGTCCCGTCACCACGTCCCGGCCCAGCCCCGAGGTGTTCGCCGAAACCTACCGCAGGGTCGCCGAGTCGGGGGCGACCGGCATCGTCTCGCTGCACCTGTCCGCCGAACTGTCGGGCACGTACGACGCCGCGGTCGTCGCGGCCCGCCAAGCACCGGTTCCCGTGCGGGTGGTGGACACCGGGATGGTCGCGATGGCGCTCGGTTTCTGCGCGCTCGCGGCGGCCGAGGCCGCCGACGCCGGCGGCACCTTGGACGAGGCCGTCACGGCGGCGGAGAAGCGGGCCGCGGGCACCTCGGCGTACTTCTACGTCGACACCCTCGACTATCTGCGCCGCGGCGGCCGTATCGGCGCCGCCCAGGCCCTGCTGGGTTCCGCGCTCGCCGTGAAGCCCCTGCTCCAGCTGGACGGCGGTCGGATCGATCTCCTGGAGAAGGTACGGACGGCGTCCCGGGCCATCGCCCGGCTCGAGGAACTCGCGACCGAGCGGGCCGGCGACGCCGAGGTGGACATCGCCGTCCACCATCTCGCGGCCCCCGACCGGGCCGCCGCTCTCGCCGACCGGCTGCGGGCCCGGGTGCCGGGGCTGGCCGACCTTCATGTGAGCGAGGTCGGCGCGGTCATCGGGGCACACACCGGACCCGGGTTGCTCGGAGCGGTCGTCTCCCCACGCTGACCTGCGGACCCCGGACCCCGGCCCGGCACGATCACTCGTCCGGGTGGCGGAGTTGTCCACAACCCGGTCGTGGTCCACGGAAACCGAGCAAGATCATCGCGGATCCGTGCGAAGCCCGATCCTCGTCGCATGGCACTTCGATCACGCTCACACGAGACACACGCGACCAGCGGCCCGGGCCGGGGCCCTGCTTCCGACGGCCGCACCCGGCACCGGCGGCCCCCGGTCCGGGCCGGCGCCCGTCACCGCCCCGCTCCCGCGGACGAACTGCGCCGCCGGGCGGAACTCCTCTTCGGCGAACGAGGGGTCACCAGGCAGCGGCGAGGGCAGGGACAAGGACCTCCTGCCGCGGGGACGGTGACCGGCACCGGTTCAGCGCCCGGACTGACCGCGGCGACCACCGCGGTGCGCACGGCCGGCACCGGGATGCGCACCGCCGTGGCGGCGCTGTCGACGGCGGCGGCCGTCGTGTCGTCGGCCCGCACCCTCGCCGGTGAGAACAGGGACCGGCGCGCGTCGGCGCTTCCCGGGCTTCGGGCTCGGTTCGGGGTCGCCGTGCGGGAACGGATGCCGGTGTGGGTGCAGACGCGCTGCGGTCTGGAACGCCGGGGTGCGGTAGCCCTCGGGGTGGTTCTCGTCGTGGCCGGGGCGCTGGCCGTGCAGCACTTCTGGACGGGCCGGACCGAGTCCGTGAGCGCCCCGGAGGTGGTGCGCGCCCAGACACCGTTCGAGAGGAATCCGCAGCCCGGGCGGCCCGAGAGGAACAACGGGGAGAACGTGGCGGCCGCCGGTGCCGGCATGGGCACCGCAGCCGGCCCCGGCACCACCGCGGCGGCCGGTGGGGCCGGTGGTGAGGTCGTGGTGGACGTCACCGGGAAGGTCCGTGAGCCGGGGGTGCACACCCTGCCGGCCGGGTCCCGGGTGGCCGACGCGCTGCGGGCGGCCGGCGGGGTACGGCCCGGAGCGGACACCGACGGACTCAATCGGGCCCGTTTCCTGATGGACGGCGAACAGATCGTCGTCGGGGGTCCCGCTCCGCCGGCCGCGGCGGGCCAGGCCGGGCAGGCGGGCCGGACCGCTGGGGGTGTCGGTGCGGGAGCCGGTCCTTCGGAGCCGGTCTCCCTGAACACGGCGACGGTGGAGCAGCTCGACGCTCTGCCGGGAGTTGGGCCTGTGCTGGCCCAGCACATCGTCGACTACCGCACCCGGCATGTCGGTTTCCGTTCGGTCGACGAACTCCGCCAGGTCAAGGGCATCGGCGATCGCCGCTTCTCCGACCTGCGGGACCTGGTACGGCCATGAGCCGGGCGACCGACGGCACCCCGCCGCGATCCGTGCCCCACTCCATGCCCCTGCCCCTGCCCATGCCCCGGTCCGCGGCCCCGCACGGGTCCGGCCATTCAGGCTCGGACCCGCGGCGGGGGACCGTACCTCCCCGGAACGACGGCACCGCGGACCTGCGGCTGGTGCCGCCTGCCCTCGCGGTCTGGGTGACGGCGGCGCTGGCGCTGGACGCGCCGCCGGGGTGGACGGCCGGGATCTTCGTCGGCTGCCTGGTGACCGGGTTGATCCTGCTGTGGCGGAGCCGGGCGGGGGCACGACCGCGGAACATGACCGGCGACGCACCGCCACCCCGGCCGGCCTGGCGGGGAGCTTCCGTCGGTGCGCTGCTGCTCTGCGTCGCCGGGGCGGCCGTCTCCGCGGGGTTGCACGGGGCGGATGTGCGCCGGGGGCCGGTGCCGGGACTGGCCCACGAGTACGCGACCGTGACCGCGGAGGTGGAACTCACCGGTGACCCCTGGGTCAGCAGGCCCCGGGTACGGGGAGACCACGCCACGTCGGCCGCCGTGCTGGCGCGCGGTGAGGTGAGGCGGGTGGAGCGGGGCGACGGGACGGTGGTGACGACGCGTTCGCCGGTGCTGGTGGTCGTCGACACCGGGGTGGCGGCGCCCGGCGGTGGCGGCCGGGCCGAGTGGCTGGGGCTGCTGCCCTCCACGCGGCTGCGGGTGACCGGGCGGCTGGCGGCGCCGACCACGGGAGGGGACCGGGTCGCGGCGATGCTCCGGGTACGGGAGCACCCCGCGCCGGCCGTGGTGGGCGAGCCGAGCGGACCGCAGCGGCTGGCCGGACGGCTGCGGGCAGGGCTGCGGGAGGCGACCGACGGGCTGCCCGAGGACGCGCGGGCGCTGCTGCCGGGACTGGTCGTCGGCGACACCTCGAGGATCACCCCCGAACTGGACGAGGCCTTCGAGGAGACCGATCTCGCACACACCCTCGCGGTGTCGGGCAGCAACCTCACCATCCTGCTCGCGCTGCTCATCGGGCCGCCGGGACTGGCGCAGCAGGTCGAGCGGCGCGGGCTCGCCCCGCGTCTGGGGCTGTCGCTGCGGGCGACCGCGCTGTTCTCGTCGGCGCTCACGCTCGGGTTCGTCGTCGTGTGCCGGCCGGATCCCAGCGTGCTGCGGGCGGCTGCCTGCGGGGCCGTCGCCCTGATGGCCCTGGCCACCGGCCGCCGCCGGTCCCTGATGCCGGCGCTGGCCACGGCGGTACTGCTGCTGGTGCTCTACGACCCGTGGCTGTCCCGCAGCTACGGTTTCCTGCTGTCCGTGCTGGCCACCGGATCGCTGCTGGTGCTGGCGCCGGGGTGGAGCGAGGCGCTGCGGCGGCGTGGGGTGCCGGAGCGGCTGGCCGAGGGTTTGGCCGCGGCGGCCGCCGCGCAGGCGGTGTGCGGGCCGGTGGTAGCGGTGCTGTCGGCGCGGGTGAGTCTGGTGGCGGTGCCCTGCAACCTGCTGGCGGAGCTCGCGGTCGCGCCGGCCACGGTTCTGGGGTTCGCGGCGCTCGCGGTCGCTCCGGTGGCGATGCCGGTGGCCAAGGTGCTGGCGTGGTGCGCGGGTTGGCCCGCCGGGTGGATCGCGGGGATCGCCCGGACCGGGGCCGGGCTGCCAGGGGCGGGGGTGGACTGGCCGGGGAGCTGGGCGGGGGCGCTGCTGCTGGCCGGGATCACGGTGGCCGTCGTACCGCTGGGACGGCGGTTGCTGCGGCATCCGTGGTGGTGCGGGGCACTGGGGGTGCTGCTGGTCCTGCTGGTGGTACGGCCGGCGCCGCTGACCCGGGTGGTCACGGGCTGGCCGCCGCCCGGCTGGCGGCTGGCGATGTGCGACGTGGGGCAGGGCGACGCGACGGTGCTCGCGGCGGGCGCGGGCACGGGAGTGGTGGTGGACGCCGGGCCCGATCCGAAGCTGGTCGACCACTGCCTGAGGGAACTCGGCATCACCCGCGTTCCGCTGGTCGTCCTCACCCACTTCCACGCCGATCACGTGGCCGGACTGCCCGGGGTGCTGCGGGGACGTGAGGTCGCGCAGATCGAGACGACCGGGTTTCCGGAACCGGCGGACCAGGCGGAGTTCGTCACACGGGAGGCGGCCGCGCACGGTGTCCCTCTCACGCGCGCGGTGGCCGGGGAGCGGCGCAGGACCGGGCCGCTGGACTGGCAGGTGCTGTGGCCGCCGCCGGATCCGGCGCCGGAACCGGACGGGCCGAACGACGCCAGTGTCACCCTGCTGGTGCGTTCGGCGGGGCTGCGCATGCTGCTGCTCGGGGATCTCGAACCCCCGGCCCAGCAGGAACTCCTGAGATCACCGGCGGCCGCCGTGCTGGGCCGGGTGGATGTGCTGAAGGTCGCCCATCACGGGTCCGCTTTCCAGGACCCGGAGTTGATACGGCGGGTGGCGCCGAGGATCGCGCTGATCTCCTGCGGGGCGGACAACCCGTACGGGCATCCGGCACCGGGGACCGTCGCCGGACTGGAGGCCCTGGGGGCGGTCGTGCTGCGCACGGACCGGGACGGGGCGCTCGCGGTGACCGGTGGCGGCAGCGGACGGCGGGCGGGGGAACTGGGAGTGGCGCGAGACTGAGGGCATGAACTCGGTGAACTCCGCGCGGATCGACGCCTACCTCCACCGTCTCGGCACCGCCCGTCCGCCCCGGCCCAGCGCCGCTGCCCTGCGTGAGCTGCATCTGCGGCATCTGCTGACGGTGCCCTTCGAGAACCTGTCGATCCACCTCGGTGAGGAGATCGTGCTGGAGGAGGAGCGGCTGCTGGACAAGGTGGTGGGTGCGGGCCGCGGCGGGTTCTGCTACGAGCTCAACGGCGCGTTCGCCGTCCTGCTCACCGCGCTGGGCTTCGGGGTGACGCCGCTGGCGGGGCGGGTGTACGGGGAGGCGGGGAGGTTGGGGATCCCGTACGACCATCTCGCGCTGCGGGTACGGACGGTGGACGGGAGCGAATGGCTGGCGGACGTCGGGTTCGGGGCGCACAGCCACTACCCGCTGGCGTTCGCGGAGCGGGGCGAACAGGCTGACCCGGGCGGGTCGTTCCGGATCACGGAAACCGGACCGGACGCGGCGGAGGCGGCGGCGGGCGGAGCGGGCGACGGGGCGTCCGGGGATCTGGACGTGCTGCGGAACGGGCGGCCGGAGTACCGGCTGGAGGTCAGGCCGCGGGTGCTCGGGGATTTCACGGCCGGGGTGTGGTGGCACAGCACCTCGCCGGCGTCGCACTTCACGCAGTCACTGGTCTGTTCCCGGGTCACCGAGGACGGCGGCCGGATCACGCTCGGGGGACGGACGCTGACGGTGACGACGGCGGAGGGAGCGCGCGACGTGCGGGAGTTGGGGAGTGACGAGGAGGTGCTCGGGGTCTACCGGGTTCGGTTCGGGATCGAACTGGACCGTGTGCCGGCTGTGCGAAAGCTACGAAAGGACGACCAGATCGGCTGATTCGGTCGTCACGGGATTACACGCCACTAGTGCCGCATAGTGTGCTACTCGTGGGTAGTCGCGGCGCATGGGCTGGATTACCGCTATGTGGGCCTGTGTTGCCTCGAAAGCCTCATCAGTGATCGAATGTATCTCCGGTAACGGGTGGTGGCGAGGCGTACAGGGGTGGCGTGGATGTTCGGCCGCTTGATGGGAAACCGAACGAACCGGGTGCAGCGGACGAGCCCCCTCGCGGCGGTGCACATTCCGCCGGATGCCGGGGTGCTGAGCTGCCGGGTGCTCGACCCGGTCAACGAACCGGTGGCGAATGCGGAGTTCGCGGTCAGCGATGCCATGGGGCGCACGGTGGTCAGCGGGGGCGCCGACCCCTACGGGTCGTTCATGACGACCGTGCCGGCCGGGGAGTACCGGCTGGCGGTGTTCGCCGAGGGGTTCACGCCGTACCGGGCCACCGCGCAGGTCGGCGAGAACTCCCTCGCCTCGCTCGGCGACGTGACACTTCAGGTCGCCCAGCCGCCCGAACTGCCGCCCCCCGGGGACTGGGAGATCGAGCCCGCGCACTCCTCGATCGGGTTCACCGCGCGGCACATCGGGCTGGCCCGGATCCACGGGCGGTTCAACTCGTTCGCGGGTGCGGTGCGGATCGCCGAACAGATGGAGCAGTCCGCGATGCACGTGGTGATCGACGCCGCGACCATCGACACGCGTGTGCGGATGCGGGACGACCATTTGAGGTCGGCGGACTTCCTGGACGTGCAGCGGTTCCCGACGCTGGAGTTCTACAGCGAGCGGTTCGTGCACAGGGGCGGCGCCAGGTGGGCCGTCACCGGGGCGCTGTCGCTGCACGGCGTGACGCGGACGGTCACGCTGGACACCGAGTACCTCGGCCTCGGCAACGGCATGGAGGGCGAGGTGCGGGCGGCCTGCCGGGCCACCACCGAACTGCACCGCGACGACTTCACCGTGAGCTGGCAGACCATGCTGGCGCGCGGGATCGCGGTCGTCGGACCGAGCATCCGGATCGACCTGGACGTGCAGATCGTGCCCAAGGGCTGAGCCGGCCGTCCTGGCTCGGTCCGGTGCGCGGCGGTGCCCGAGAATGATGCCGTGAGCGATGTGAGACATGTGCTGGTGCTGCCGGACCGGGACGCGGCGGAGGAGGCGGCCGAGGCGCTCGGGGAGCGGTTCGCAGTCGCCGAGGAGCCACGGCTGGTACGGGACGCGCTGGCGGGGGAGGACGACGCGGAGGACGCGCAGTGGCTGGTGCTGCTGAGGGACGAGGAAGGCCTGCTGGACCCGGCGGCGCTGGACGAGTTCGCGGGGGAGTGGGAGGGCTGGCGGGAGGAGCCGTGACCTGCCCTTCCCGGCGGACGTGCCGTTCTTGTCGAAGGTGCCGTTCCCGGCGGAGGTGCCGGTGAGCGGCGGCCGGCTGTCCGGCCGCGTTGTCAGTGGACCGTGGGATGCTTGGCGCGATGGCCAAGAAGACTGCTGATGACGATCCGCTCGCCCCGGTGACCCTTGCCGTGGGCCAGGAGGACCTGCTGCTCGACCGTGCCGTGCAGCAGGTGGTGGCCGCCGCCCGGGCCGCCGACGCCGACACGGACGTCCGGGACCTGGCCCCGGACCAGTTGCAGCCCGGCACCCTCGCGGAGCTGACCAGCCCGTCGCTGTTCGCCGAGCGCAAGGTCGTGGTCGTACGCAACGCGCAGGACCTGTCCGCCGACACCGTCAAGGACGTGAAGGCGTATCTCGGGGCGCCCGCCGAGGAGATCACGCTCGTGCTGCTGCACGCGGGCGGCGTCAAGGGCAAGGGAGTGCTGGACGCGGCCCGCAAGGCGGGGGCGCGGGAGGTCGCGTGCCCGAAGATGACCAAGCCCGCCGACCGGCTCGCGTTCGTACGCGGTGAGTTCCGGGCGCTCGGGCGGTCCGCGACGCCGGAGGCCTGCCAGGCCCTCGTCGACGCCATCGGCAGTGATCTGCGGGAACTGGCGTCGGCGGTGTCGCAGCTCACCGCGGACGTCGAGGGCACCGTCGACGAGGCAGTCGTCGGGCGGTACTACACGGGGCGGGCCGAGGCGTCGAGCTTCACCGTCGCCGACCGGGCCGTGGAAGGACGGACGGCCGAGGCGCTGGAGGCGTTGCGCTGGTCGCTGGCGACCGGGGTCGCACCGGTGATGATCACGAGCGCGCTCGCGCAGGGCGTGCGGGCGATCGGGAAGCTGTCCGGAGCCCGGGGCGGCCGGCCCGCCGATCTCGCGCGGGAACTCGGGATGCCGCCGTGGAAGATCGACCGGGTACGGCAGCAGATGCGCGGCTGGACACCGGACGGGGTCGCGGTCGCGCTGCGGGCCGTTGCCGAGGCCGACGCGGGGGTGAAGGGCGGCGGGGACGACCCCGAGTACGCCCTGGAGAAGGCCGTGGTGACCATCGCGCGCGCCGCACGGTCGCGGGGGCGCGGCTAGCGCCGGCCGGCCCGTGCTCCGGGTGCCCGGAGCCGCGCGCACCGAAGGCCCCGTCCGTCGCCCTGGGGAAGGGCGGAGGACGGGGCCTTCGGTTCAAGCTGTCGGATCAACGCCCGCGTGGCGAACGCAGGCCGCGCGTCGATCCTCGGTGTGCCGGTCGGGAGCGGATGAGAGAGGGCCCGCTCTGGGTCCTTCCGGCGGTCAGATCAAGAAAGAAGAGGTTCAGCCCTGGAGGGAAGCGACCTTGGAAGCAAGCGCCGACTTCTTGTTGGCGGCCTGGTTCTTGTGGATGACGCCCTTGGAGACGGCCTTGTCGAGCTGACGCGCGGCAGCGCGCTGGAGCTCGGTGGCCTTCTGGACGTCACCCGCGGCAGCGGCCTCGCGGGCCTTGCGGATCGCGGTCTTCAGGGAGGACTTGACGGCCTTGTTGCGCAGCCGAGCCTTCTCGTTGGTCTTGATCCGCTTGATCTGGGACTTGATGTTCGCCACGAATGAGCCTTTTCAGGTTCAGGCACGGGCCAGGATTTCTCCGGGCAACGAAGGCATGGAGAGATCCGGGTCGCGTACCGGGTGTTTTCTGATTGACAGTGCCTCGCGCTGAGAGGGCATGAGACACAGCTGCCCAGACTAGCAGCGGGGTGGCTGCCAGCCCAAACCGTCCCCCGGTCGCTCTCCATGGGACCATGGAGGCTACGTATCGATCCGACCCGAGGCATAAGGCGCCTCAAGAGACAGGACCCTGCGTGCCCGCGACCCCTAACAATGTGCCCGAGCCGAGCCGTACCGCCCCGGCTCTGATCCGCAATTTCTGCATCATCGCGCACATCGACCACGGCAAGTCCACGCTCGCCGACCGGATGCTCCAGCTGACCGGTGTGGTCGAGCAGCGGCAGATGCGTGCTCAGTACCTCGACCGGATGGACATCGAGCGCGAACGCGGCATCACGATCAAGTCCCAGGCGGTGCGTCTGCCCTGGGCCCCCACCGAGGGCCCGGACCAGGGCAGCACGCACATCCTCAACATGATCGACACCCCGGGGCACGTCGACTTCACCTATGAGGTCTCGCGGTCGCTGGCGGCCTGCGAGGGCACCATCCTCCTTGTCGACGCCGCCCAGGGCATCGAGGCGCAGACCCTCGCCAACCTGTACCTGGCGATGGAGAACGACCTCACGATCATCCCCGTGCTCAACAAGATCGACCTGCCGGCGGCGCAGCCGGAGAAGTTCGCCGAGGAACTGGCGAACCTGGTCGGCTGCGACCCGGACGACGTGCTGCGGGTCTCCGCGAAGACCGGTGTCGGCGTCGACGCGCTGCTGAACAAGGTCGTCAAGGAGATTCCGGCGCCGGTCGGTGTCGCCGACGCGCCCGCCCGGGCCATGATCTTCGACTCGGTCTACGACTCCTACCGCGGTGTCGTGACGTACGTCCGTGTCATCGACGGCCAGCTCAACAAGCGCGAGCGCATCAGGATGATGTCGACGGGTGCCACGCACGAGCTGCTGGAGATCGGGACCAACTCGCCGGAGATGCTGTCCGCGGACGGCCTGGGCGTCGGCGAGGTCGGTTACCTGATCACCGGTGTGAAGGATGTCCGGCAGTCCAAGGTCGGTGACACCGTCACCAGTCAGAACAAGGGCGCCACGGAGGCCCTGGGCGGCTACAAGGACCCGAAGCCCATGGTCTTCTCCGGGCTCTATCCGCTCGACGGCTCCGACTATCCGGAGCTGCGCGAGGCGCTGGACAAGTTGCAGCTCAACGATGCCGCGCTCGTCTACGAACCGGAGACCTCCGCCGCCCTCGGCTTCGGTTTCCGCGTCGGCTTCCTCGGCCTGCTGCACCTGGACGTGATCCGGGAGCGGCTGGAGCGCGAGTTCGGTCTCGATCTCATCGCCACCGCGCCCAACGTGGTCTACCGCGTGGTCATGGAGGACGGGACCGAGTACACCGTCACCAATCCGAGCGAATTCCCCGAGGGGAAGATCAACGAGGTGTACGAGCCCGTCGTACGGGCCACGATCCTCGCGCCGACCGAGTTCATCGGCTCGATCATGGAGCTGTGCCAGACCCGGCGCGGCACGCTGCTCGGGATGGACTACCTCTCCGAGGACCGGGTCGAGATCCGGTACACCCTTCCCCTCGCGGAGATCGTCTTCGACTTCTTCGACCAGTTGAAGTCGAAGACCCGTGGTTACGCCTCGCTCGACTACGAGCCCACCGGTGAGCAGACGTCCAGCCTGGTGAAGGTCGACATCCTGCTGCACGGCGACAAGGTCGACGCGTTCTCGGCGATCACGCACAAGGACGCGGCCTACGCCTACGGTGTGCGGCTCGTCGCGAAGCTGCGCGAGCTGATTCCCCGGCAGGCCTTCGAGGTGCCCATCCAGGCCGCCATCGGCTCCCGGGTCATCGCCCGCGAGACCATCCGTGCCATCCGCAAGGACGTCCTCGCCAAGTGCTACGGCGGCGACATCTCCCGCAAGCGCAAGCTGCTGGAGAAGCAGAAGGAAGGCAAGAAGCGGATGAAGATGGTGGGTTCCGTGGAGGTTCCTCAGGAGGCCTTCATCGCGGTCCTGAGCAGTGATGACAGCGCGGGATCGGCCAAGAGCAAGAAGTAACCGACGGTAACAGTCGATCGCGGTCGCAAACCGGGCGCAACAGGGGTCCGCCGTACGAAAGCGCGGCGGGCCCCTACGCGCGCGTAGCGTCGCTCTGCGTGGAAGATGCGGGGAAACAGACAGGCCGATGCCCCTTACGCACAGCCCGGTCGCGGCTTACTCTGATCCCTGCTCGATAGTTACTCGCGAGTTAAACAACCAGCGTCAGCCCCACCGTGAGTACACCCAGCCGCACTGAGCCAGCCGCACCGTCGCGGGTCCCGGAGGATGTCGTGAGCGACACACAGACACTGATCGAGAACCGACCGCCGTCCGTGGCGGCCCTCTTCCTGGATCGGGTGACGGCCACACCGGACGCCGAGGCCTACCGCTACCCGGTACCCGCCGCCTCCGGCGAGGGCCCGGACGACTGGAAGTCGCTCAGCTGGGCGCAGGCGGCCGAACGGGTCTACGCCATCGCGGCCGGCCTCATCGAACTCGGCATCCAGCCCGAGCAGCGGGTCGCCCTCGCCTCCTCCACCCGCGTCGAGTGGATCCTCGCCGACCTCGGCATCCTGTGCGCCGGCGCGGCCACCACGACCGTCTACCCGCAGACCAACGCCGAGGAGTCGGCGTTCATCCTCTCCGACTCCGAGAGCCGGGTGCTGATCGCGGAGGACGCGGCCCAGCTCGCCAAGGCCGTCGAGAAGCGCGCGGAACTGCCCGAGCTCACCCAGGTCGTCGTCATCGACGGGGCCGGCGTCGAGACCGGCGACTGGGTCATCACCCTCGCCGAACTGGAACAGCGCGGCGCCAAGTACCTGGAGAAGCACCCCGAGCTGATCAAGGAGCGGGTCGGCGCGATCACCAAGGACCAGCTCGCCACGCTGATCTACACCTCCGGTACCACCGGCCGCCCCAAGGGTGTGCGGCTGCCGCAGGACAACTGGTCGTACATGGCGAAGGCGATCGCCGCGACCGGGCTGATCAGCGGCGAGGACGTGCAGTACCTGTGGCTGCCGCTCGCCCACGTCTTCGGCAAGGTGCTCACCTCCGGGCAGATCGAGGTCGGTCACGTCACCGCCGTCGACGGCCGCGTCGACAAGATCATCGAGAATCTGCCGGTCGTGCAGCCGACGTACATGGCCGCCGTGCCGCGCATCTTCGAGAAGGTCTACAACGGCGTCGCGGCGAAGGCCCGGGCGGGCGGCGCGGCCAAGTACAAGATCTTCCAGTGGGCGGCCGAGGTCGCCCGCGAGTACGCCAAGGTCACCCAGGACAACTTCCGCCGCACCGGCGCCGCGACCGCGCCCTTCGGGCTGGCCGCCAAGCACAAGGTCGCCGACGGCCTGGTGTACTCCAAGCTGCGCGAGGCCTTCGGCGGACGGCTGCGGGCCTGTGTCTCCGGCTCCGCCGCGCTGGCACCCGAGATCGGCTACTTCTTCGCCGGCGCCGGCGTGCACATCCTGGAGGGCTACGGCCTGACGGAGTCCTCGGCCGCGTCCTTCGTGAACCCCGGCGAGGCCTACCGCACCGGTACGGTCGGAAAGCCGCTGCCCGGCTGCGAGGTCCGGATCGCCGACGACGGGGAGATCCTGCTGCGCGGCCCCGGCATCATGCAGGGCTACCACGGGCTGCCGGAGAAGACCGCCGAGGTCCTGGAGAGCGACGGCTGGTTCCACACCGGTGACATCGGCGAACTGTCCCCTGACGGTTATCTGCGGATCACCGACCGGAAGAAGGACCTCATCAAGACGTCCGGCGGCAAGTACATCGCGCCGGCCGAGGTCGAGGGACAGTTCAAGGCGGTCTGCCCGTACGTCTCCAACATCCTCGTGCACGGCGCCGACCGGAACTTCTGCACCGCGCTGATCGCCCTCGACGAGCCCGCGATCCTCGAATGGGCCAAGGAGAACGGCCTGGACGGCAAGTCCTACGCCGAGGTCGTGGCCGCGCCGGTGACCGTCGAGATGGTCGACGGATACGTCAAGCAGCTCAACGAAGGTCTCCAGAAGTGGCAGACCATCAAGAAGTTCCGGCTGCTTCCCCGGGACCTCGACGTGGAGCACGGGGAGATCACGCCGAGTCTGAAGCTGAAGAGGCCGGTCGTGGAGCGGGAGTACAAGCATCTCATCGACGAGATGTACGCCGGGGCGCGGGAAGCCTAGAGCTGTCAGGTACGGGCGCGTGGGGGCCGGTCGCACGGTTCCCCGCGCCCGTTCGCGTCAGTACGACCTTTCCTTGCTCAGCAGTTGACGCAGTTTTCCGGCTTCTTTCTTCAGTGTTGCTACGTCGACGGGTTCCTCGGACAGGCGGTCCTCCAGGACCGCCAGTCGCTTGCTGAGTTCGTTGAAGCTCGCCTGTTCCCGGTTCAGCAGTGCCTGGAGTTGCTGGTTCTTCCGGTGCAGTTCCAGGAACACGTTGACCTTCGCCCGCAGCACCCACGGGTCGAACGGCTTGGTCAGGTAGTCGGCCGCGCCCGTCGCGTAGCCGCGGAACGCGTATCCCGCGTCCTCCTCCATGCCCGTCAGGAAGATGATCGGGACGTCTTTCGTCTGGTCGAGTCGTTTGATGTTCGCGGCCGTCTCGAAGCCGTCCATGCCCGGCATGCGGATGTCGAGGAGGACCACGGCGAAACGGCGGCGCAGCAGGGCCTTCATCGCCTCCTCACCGGAACGTGCCCGCACTATGGGCTCGTTCAGTGAGCCGAGAACGGCTTCCAGCGCGATGAGGTTGTCCTCCATGTCGTCGACCAGGAGGATGCCGGCCCGCTCGTCAGGGATCATTGCTCCGTCCGTTCGTTGTCGGCCGTGGCGACGGTTTCCGTGGTGTCGGGGTCCAGGAGCGCCGTGACGACGGTGAGCAGCCGGTCGACGTCCACCGGCTTGGGCACGTAGTCGTTGGCGCCGTGCGCGATGGACTTCTCCCGGTCGCCGGGCATCACCTTCGCCGTGAGGGCGACGATCGGCAGGCCTGTCCAGCGTGGGGCTCGGCGGATGGCCGCGATGGTCTCGTAGCCGTCCATCTCCGGCATCATGATGTCCATCAGGACGAGTTCGACGTCCGGGTTGCGTTCGAGGGTCTCGATGCCTTCCCGGCCGTTCTCCGCGTACAGCACCGGCATGCCGACGCGGCCCAGGACGTGGGTGAGCGCGAAGACGTTGCGGATGTCGTCGTCGATGATCAGGACGCGGCGGCCGGGGAGGATCCGGCCGGCGCGGCCGGACTGCCAGGCCTTGAGTTTCGCCGGTGCGGGCCAGGCGTCGTCCGTGTCGTGGGGGGCGGCGGGGCCGGGCAGTGCGAGAGGGCGGCCCTCCGGTGCGGTCGGGCCGGCGGCCGTGTGGCCGGGGCTGACGACCGGGACGTACAGGGTGAACGTCGAGCCGGTGCCCGGTTCGCTCTCGGCGACGATGTGGCCGCCGAGCAGGCCGGCGATCTCCCGGCTGATGGACAGGCCGAGGCCGGTGCCGCCGTACTTGCGGTTCGTGGTGCCGTCGGCCTGCTGGAACGCCTCGAAGATCACTGGGAGTTTTTCGGCGGCGATTCCGATGCCGGTGTCGGTGACCTGGAAGGCGATCACGTCGTCGCTGTCGCGGACGTAGTGGTGCTCGGGGTCCTTGACCCGGGACACCCGGAGTTCCACGCGTCCTTTGGCGGTGAACTTGATGGCGTTGGAGAGCAGGTTGCGCAGGATCTGCTGGAGGCGTTGTTCGTCCGAGTACATCTCGCGCGGTACGTCCTCGCCGACCGCGACCTCGAAGGCCAGCCCCCGGTCCAGGGTGAGCGGGCGGAAGGTGGCGTGGACGTAGTCGAGGAGTTTGATCAGGGGGAGTCGTTTGGGGCGGACGTCCATCCGGCCGGCCTCGATCTTCGACAGGTCGAGGATGTCGTTGATGAGCTGGAGCAGGTCCGAGCCCGAACGGTGGATCGTCGTGGCGAACTGGACCTCCTGGTCGGAGAGGCGGCCGTCCGGGTTGTCGGACAGCAGCCGGGCCAGGATCAGCAGGGAGTTCAGCGGGGTGCGCAGTTCGTGGGACATGTTCGCCAGGAACTCGGACTTGTACTGGGAGGAGGTCGCCAGCAGGGCTGCTTTCTCCTCCAGTTCGGCGTTGGAACGCTGTAGTTCGGCCTGTTGTTCCTGGAGTTCGTCCGAGCGTTCCTGGAGCTGCATCGCCAGCCGTTGCGACTCGCCGAGCAGGGACTCGGTGCGGGAGTTGGCGATGATCGTGTTGATCGCCACACCGATGGTGTTGACGAACTGGTCGAAGAACGCCAGGTGGACGTCGGAGAAGCGGGAGAAGGAGGCCAGTTCGATCACGCCGAGGAGTTTGTCCTCGAAGAGGATCGGGATGATGACGATCGTCGTCGGCGCGGCTTCCCCCAGCCCGCTGTTGATCTTGATGTAGTCCGGTGGGGTCTCCTCGACGAGGATCCGCTTCTTCTCACGGGCTGCCTGGTGGATCAGGCCGTGCACGGGGAGACCGCCGGTCTCGACGGTCGCGCCCTGCGCGGAGCCGTAGCCGGCGATGAAGGCGAGGCCCTTCGCCGGTACGGCCGTGGGCACGGTGGCGCCGTCGTCGTCCGGGTCGGCCAGGAAGAACGCGCCGTACTGGGCGTTCACCAGCGGGGTCAGTTCGCGCAGGATCAGGTCGGCGACCTCCATCAGGTCCCGGTGGCCCTGCATCAGTGCGGCGAGCCGGGCCAGGTTGGACTCCAGCCAGTCCTTCGCGCGGGTGGTCTCGCGCAGGTTGGCCACCATCAGGTTGATGTTGTCCTTCAGTTCGGCTACCTCGCCGCGGGCCTCGACCGTGATCGAGCGGGACATGTCGCCCTGGGCGACGGCGGAGGCGACCTCGGCGATCGCGCGGACCTGGGTGGTGAGGTTGAGCGCGAGTTCGTTCACGTTGGTCGTCAGGCGCTTCCAGGTGCCGTACACGCCCTCCACCCGGGCCTGGCCGCCGAGCTGGCCCTCGGATCCCACCTCCCGGGCCACGCGGGTCACCTCGGACGCGAAGGACGACAGCGTGTCGACCATCGTGTTGATGGTGGTCTTCAGTTCCAGGATCTCGCCGCGCGCGTCCACGTCGATCTTCCGGGACAGGTCGCCCTGGGCGACGGCCGTCGCGACCTGGGCGATGTTGCGCACCTGGGAGGTGAGGTTGTCGGCCATGTAGTTGACGTTGTCGGTGAGGTCCCGCCAGACCCCGGAGACGCCGAGGACCTGGGCCCGGCCGCCGAGCCGGCCGTCGGTGCCGACCTCGCGGGCCACGCGGGTCACCTCGTCGGCGAAGGCCCGCAGTTGTTGGACCATCGTGTTGACGGTGTCCTTGAGTTCGAGGATCTCGCCGCGTGCGTCGACGGTGATTTTCTTGGAAAGGTCGCCGTTGGCGACGGCTGTCGTCACCTGGGCGATGTTGCGGACCTGCGAGGTCAGGTTGAGCGCCATGAAGTTGACGTTGTCCGTGAGGTCTTTCCAGACGCCCGAGACGCCTCTGACCTGCGCCTGACCGCCGAGGTTTCCTTCGGTGCCGACTTCGCGGGCGACGCGGGTGACTTCGTCGGCGAAGGCGGAGAGCTGGTCGACCATCGTGTTGATGGTCGACTTCAGTTCAAGGATCTCGCCTTTCGCCTCCACCGTGATCTTCTTGCCGAGATCGCCCTGGGCGACGGCCGTGGAGACGAGGGCGATGTTGCGGACCTGCGAGGTCAGGTTGTCCGCCATGAAGTTGACGTTCTCGGTGAGGTCTTTCCAGACGCCGGAGACGCCTCTGACCTGCGCTCGGCCGCCGAGGTTTCCTTCGGTGCCGACTTCGCGGGCGACGCGGGTGACTTCGTCGGCGAAGGCGGAGAGCTGGTCGACCATCGTGTTGATGGTCGACTTCAGTTCAAGGATCTCGCCTTTCGCGTCGACGGTGATTTTCTGCGAAAGGTCGCCGTTGGCGACGGCTGTCGTCACCTGGGCGATGTTGCGGACCTGGGACGTCAGGTTCGACGCCATGAAGTTGACGTTGTCCGTGAGGTCCTTCCACACGCCGGAGACACCCCGTACCTGGGCGCGGCCGCCCAGCTGGCCCTCGGTGCCGACTTCGCGGGCGACCCGGGTGACCTCGTCGGCGAAGGCGGAGAGCTGGTCGACCATCGTGTTCACGGTGAGCTTCAGCTCCAGCAGCTCACCGGTCGCCTCGACGGTCACCGTGCGGGTGAGGTCGCCGCGGGCCACCGCGGTCGTCACCAGGGCGATGTCACGGACCTGCGCGGTCAGCCGGGACGCCATGGTGTTGACGGCCTCGGTCACGTCCCGCCAGCTGCCCGACAGGCCCTGCACCTTGGCCCGGCCGCCGAGCCGGCCCTCGGTGCCGACTTCGCGGGCCACCCGGGTCACCTCGCCGGTGAACAGGGACAGCTGGTCGACCGTCTTGTTCACCGTGCGGCCCAGCCGGCGCAGGTCGCCGCGCAACTGGCGGCTGCCGTCGTGCAGGTCGACCCGCTGGGTGAGGTCGCCGCCGGCCACCGCGTCGAGCACGCGCGTGGCGTTCGCCGCGGGGGCGACCAGGGCGTCGAGCACCTGGTTGACGTCGTTGACACGGGAGGTCCAGGCGCCCTGGCCGGGGCTCGCCGACAGCCGTTCGTCGAGACGGCCGTGGCGTACCAGTTCCCGTTTCACGCGCTGCACCTCGGTGTTGAAGTGAACGCTGCGGTCCAAGATCTGGTTGAAGACCGCGGTGAGTTCGGCGACGATCCCCTCCCCGGTCTCCGGCGCCTTGGTGAAGTCGCCGTCCCGCGCGGCGGTCATCGCGGCGAGCAGCGGGCGCAGTTCGGATGCTCGGAGTTGTTCCGGTTTCTGTCCGTCTTCGAGCACACGCGTAGCACTGTTCTCACTCATGGCGGCCCACTTCGGTAACTCGGTGCTTATGGGCGCAGTCAGTCTGTCACTCTGTCCGCATCCATCGGGATGTATTCGTCCGAACTGCTCGGGGAGCTGGACATGGGGGCCATACCCACGCAACGGGAGACCGTCTCCCCGGTCCGTGAGGCGCCTGCGCGCGACGAGGCGCCCGCGCACGAAAGCACGGTCCCGCGCGCGCAGGGGCGCGCGACTCTGCCGGGGAGCCCGCTGGCACCCGGTTCCGCCCGCGCGCTGGTGCGCGCTTCCCTGGACGAGTGGACGGACTGCGGACTGCTGGGCCGGGAACAGCGGCGGGTCGCCGAGGACGCCATGATCGTCGTCAGCGAACTGGTCACCAACGCCGTGGTGCACGCCGGCACCGACGTCGAGATCGACTGGTGGCTGGAGCAGCCCGCAGTCGAACAGCACCAGCAACATGCACAACGCGAGAAGCGTCAACAGCGCGAACAGCGCGAACAGCGCGAACAGCATGAACAGCATGAACAGCGCGAACAGCACCAACAGCACGAGCGGCATGAAGGGACGGCGCTCGTCGTCGAGGTGACCGACCACCATCCCTCTCGTGCCCCCCGCGACCACGCGGGCGAGACGCCGTACGAGACGCCGGAGTTCGGGCGGGGGCTGCGGCTGGTCGCCTCGCTCGCCGAGTCCTGGGGGGTGACCTACCGGACCGGCGCGAAGTCGGTGTGGGCCCGGCTGACCGGCCGCGGCGGCACCCTGCCCGACGAGCAGGAACTGCGGGTCGCCGGGATCCTCGCCCCCGAACCGCCTGCCTCCTCGGAGCCGCACACCCCGTCTCCCGCGCCGTCGCCCGCGCCCGACCAGGGATGCCCGCACCGGCCCGAGCGGGACCGGGACTGGCTCAACCGGGGCGCCCTGACCTTCCTCGCCGAGGCCTCCGACCTGCTCGCCGGACAGCTCGACGAGAACCTGGTGGCCGCGCTCACCGGCCAGCTGATCGTGCCGAGGCTCGCCGACTGGTGCGCGGTGTGGCTGGAGGACGAGGCGACCGTACGCGGCGGCTGGAACGACCCCACGGGTGCCGGCGGGCCGCGGCTGGCCCGGGTCTGGCACAGCAGCGAGAACCGCATCGAGGAACTGCGCAGGGCCCTGGAGAAGGACCCGCCGGGCGCGAAGGGCGGCTTACGGTCCGGGCCCGAGCCGTATCCCTGGCCCGGCGCGGCGCTCGGCCCGCAGGGCGCCCACGGCGCGGCGCTCGCCTACCGGCTGATCGCGGGTGGCCGTCCGCTCGGCACCCTCGTCATCGGACGCGCCGGCCCGGACGGCTTCCCCGACGAGATCACCGGCCTGGTCGAGGACTTCGGACGCCGGGTCGCCCTCGCCATCGGCGCGGCCCGCCAGTACGCCCGGCAGGCCACCATCAGCGCCGTCCTCCAGCGGGGGCTGCTGCCCGGCGCGGTCGCCGAGATCCCGGGCCTGCGCAGCGCGCTCGTCTACGAGCCGTGTGACATGGGCGGTCCCAGCGGCGACTTCTACGACCTGTTCCCGGCCGGTGACGGCCGCTGGTGCTTCGCCGTCGGCGACGTCCAGGGCAAGGGCCCGGAGGCGGCCGTCGTCATCGGCCTGGCGCGGCCCTGGCTGCGGCTCCTCGCGCGCGAGGGCTACCGGGTCGCCGACGTCCTCGACCGCCTGAACCAGCTGCTCCTCGACGACGCCACCGAGGCCGCCGACGCCGCCGCCCGCGCCCTGGTCGCCGCCGGCGGCCATCCGCTGCCCGCCGGGGACGGGCCGCAGACCCGGTTCCTGTCCCTCCTCTACGGCGAACTGACCCTCCTGGAGGAGGGCGGTGCCCGCTGTACCCTCGCCAGCGCCGGGCATCCGCTGCCGCTGCTGCTCGGCCCCGACGGCGAGGTACGCACCGCCGCCCGGCCGCAGACGCTGCTCGGGGTCGTCGAGGACGAGACGTACACCAGCGAGACCATCGAGCTCGCGCCCGGCGACAGCCTGCTGTGCGTGACCGACGGGGTCACCGAGCGCCGTTCCGGTTCCCGCCAGTTCGACGACGGCGACGGGCTCGCGCAGGCGCTGGCCGGCTGCGTGGGGCTGAGCGCCGAGCTGATCGCCGAGCGGATCAGACGGCTCGTCCACGAGTTCGGCGGCGGCCAGCCCGAGGACGACCTGGCACTGCTGGTCCTCCAGGCGGAATGACCACGCGGCCGCCGGGGCCGCACGAGGCCGGAGCCCCACCGGACCGGGGCACGCCCCGCGGACGAGGCCGTGCAGGGCACGCGTGTGTACAGGGTCGTGCAGGGCACGCGCGTGTACAGGGTCGTGCAGGGCACGCGCGCGTACGGTGTCGTACGGGCCGTGCCGGCGGTGGGAACCGGTTCGCGGCGGGTACGGGACAATGGGGGACATGCCTTCCGCACTTCCCGACGGCGAGCCGGTTCCGGACGACGGCACGCTCCCGGCGTCCGCGCTGGCCGGCGCCGCCGCCCGCCCCCTCGGGTTCTACCTGCACGTCCCGTACTGCGCGACCCGCTGCGGCTACTGCGACTTCAACACCTACACGGCGACCGAGCTGCGCGGCACCGGCGGGGTGCTGGCCTCCCGTGACAACTACGCGGACACACTCGTCGACGAGGTCAGGCTGGCCAGGAAGGTCCTCGGCGACGACCCGCGCGAGGTGCGCACGGTCTTCGTGGGCGGCGGTACGCCGACCCTGCTGGCCGCCGGTGACCTGGTGCGGATGCTGGGCGCGATCCGGGACGAGTTCGGGCTCGCGGCGGACGCGGAGATCACCACGGAGGCGAACCCGGAGTCCGTCGACCCGGCGTACCTGGCGGCCCTGCGGGAGGGCGGCTTCAACCGGATCTCCTTCGGCATGCAGAGCGCCCGGCAGCACGTGCTGCGGGTGCTCGACCGGACGCACACCCCCGGACGACCCGAGGCGTGCGTGGCCGAGGCCCGCGCGGCCGGCTTCGAGCACGTCAACCTGGACCTGATCTACGGCACGCCCGGTGAGTCCGACGACGACTGGCGGGCCTCCCTCGACGCGGCGATCGGGGCGGGACCCGACCACGTGTCGGCGTACGCGCTGATCGTCGAGGAGGGTACGCAGCTGGCGCGCCGGATCCGGCGGGGCGAGGTGCCGATGACCGACGACGACGTGCACGCCGACCGGTACCTGATCGCCGAGTCGGTGCTGGCGGAGGCGGGTTTCGACTGGTACGAGGTGTCGAACTGGGCGACCTCCGAGGCGGGCCGCTGCCTGCACAACGAGCTGTACTGGCGGGGTGCGGACTGGTGGGGCGCGGGACCGGGGGCGCACTCGCACGTCGGCGGGGTGCGCTGGTGGAACGTCAAGCATCCGGGGGCGTACGCGGCGGCGCTGGCGTCCGGGCGGTCGCCGGGGGCCGGGCGCGAGGTCCTGTCGGACGAGGACCGGCGGGTGGAGCGGATCCTGCTGGAGCTGCGGCTGCGCGAGGGGGTGCCGCTGGGGCTGCTGAAGGAGGCGGGCCTCGCGGCTTCGCGGCGGGCCCTGGGGGAGGGGCTGCTGGAGAGCGGTGCGTACGACGAGGGGCGGGCGGTGCTGACGCTGCGCGGGCGGCTGCTGGCGGACGCGGTGGTCAGGGATCTGGTCGACTGATCACTTGGGCGGGTGGACCGGCCTGACCTCGTGGTGGCCGGGTGCGGCACCGGAGCGGGCCAAGGAACTCCTGGCATTCCATCGAAGACCGGCGAATGCCGACGAGAAACTTCTCGGCACTCCATCGAAGACCGGCGAATGCCGACGAGAAACCTCTCGGCATTCCACCGGAGGACGGCGGATGCCGAGAAACCTCTCGGCACTACACCGGAGACCGGCGAGTTCGCTGCTTGTGGGAAGGTCAGGCCGCGCCGCTGCCGGTGACGAAGTCGATCAGTTCCTCGACCCGTCCCAGCAGTTCCGGTTCCAGGTCCTTGTAGGTGCCCACGCGCGCGAGGATCGCCTGCCACACCGCGCCCGTGTTGTCCGAGGGCCAGCCGAGTGCCTTGCAGACGCCGGTCTTCCAGTCCTGGCCGTGCGGGACGCGGGGCCAGGCGTCGATCCCCACGGACGACGGTTTCACGGCCTCCCAGATGTCGATGTACGGGTGCCCGACCACCAGTGCGTGGTCGCCGGTGACCGCCTGCGCGATGCGCCACTCCTTGGTGCCCGGCACCAGGTGGTCCACCAGCACGCCGAGCCGGGCGTCCGGGCCCGGTGCGAATTCGGCCACGATCGACGGCAGGTCGTCGACGCCTCCCAGGTACTCCACGACCACGCCCTCGATGCGCAGGTCGTCGCCCCACACCTTCTCGACCAGTTCCGCGTCGTGGCGGCCCTCCACGTAGATGCGGCCGGCGCGGGCGACACGCGCGCGGGCGCCCGGGACCGCGACCGAGCCGGAGGCGGTGCGGGAGGGGCGTGCCGGACCGCCGGACGCGGGCCGTACGAGGGTGACCACCCGGCCCTCCAGCAGGAAGCCGCGCGGCTCCAGCGGGAAGACCCGGTGTTTGCCGAAGCGGTCCTCCAGGGTGACAGTGCCCGCCTCGCAGCGGATCACCGCGCCGCAGAATCCGGTGCCGGGTTCCTCGACGACCAGGCCGGGTTCGGCGGCCACCTCGGGCACCGGCTTCGGCTTCTTCCAGGGCGGAGTCAGGTCGGGCGAGTACTGGCGCATTCGGATGACGATAGGAGAAGCGGATCCGGCGCGCCTACGACACGCCGAAACGTGCTGCCAGGGCGTCGCGCTGGGCCCGTACGAACGCCGCGTCCACCACCGCTCCGTGACCGGGTACGTACCGGGCGCGGTCGCCGCCGAGCGCCAGCAGCCGGTCCAGGGCGGCCGGCCACCGTGACGGTACGGCGTCGGGGCCGGCCTGCGGGTCGCCGGACTCCTCCACCAGGTCGCCGCAGAAGACCACCTCGGGGTCGCCGGGGACGAGGACCGCGAGGTCGTGGGCGGTGTGGCCGGGACCCACGTTGGCGAGCAGCGCCTGGCGGCCGTCGCCGAGGTCGAGGGTCCACTCGCCGGAGACCAGGTGCCGGGGGACGGCGAGGGCGTCGGCGGCCTCCTCCGCCTCGGGGGCCGGGAGGCCGTTGCGGACGGCGTCCAGGCGCAGCTCCTCACGGCCGTGGGCGAGGAGGGTTTCCATGCCGACCGCCGCGTACAGGTCGGTGTCCGGGAAGGCCGCCGCGCCGAGGACGTGATCGAAGTGAGGGTGGGTGAGCGCGAGATGGGTCACACGGCGGCCGGCGAGCGTCTGCGCCTCGGTACGCAACCGCGCGCCCTCCGCGAGGCTCGACCCGGCGTCCACCATGAGGGCCGTGCCCACCCCGAGAACCAGCCCCGCCGTGCAGTCCCAGCCGGGCAGCCGGCACCGGCCGACGCCCTCGGCCAGCCGCTCCCAGCCCTGCTCTTCCCAAGTCACCGTCATACCGCGACGCTAGCCGTAGCACCCGGCGGGTCCGTACCGTCCCCGTACCGACCTTGCCCAGTCAGTACCCGACGGCCGTACACTGGGCCGGGGACGCTGGCACTCGGGCTCGCAGAGTGCCAGACGAAAGACTCGAAAGACTCGAAGGACCCGAAAGGCCACGGGGACGACTCTCTGGAGGTGTGGCGCGGATGCTGAGTGAACGCAGGCTCCAGGTGTTGCGCGCCATCGTCCAGGACTATGTCGGGACCGAGGAGCCGGTCGGGTCGAAGGCGCTGACCGAGCGGCACAACCTCGGCGTCTCGCCGGCGACGGTGCGCAACGACATGGCCGCCCTGGAGGACGAGGGTTACATCGCGCAGCCGCACACCAGTGCGGGGCGGATCCCCACCGACAAGGGCTACCGGCTGTTCGTCGACAAGCTGGCCGGTGTCAAACCGATGAGCGCGCCAGAGCGGCGTGCCATCCAGAACTTCCTCGACGGCGCCGTCGACCTCGACGACGTCGTGGCGCGGACGGTCCGGCTGCTGGCCCAGCTGACGCGGCAGGTGGCCGTGGTGCAGTACCCGTCGCTGACACGGTCGACCGTGCGGCATGTGGAACTGCTCGCGCTCGCCCCCGCGCGGCTGATGCTGGTGCTGATCACCGACACCGGGCGGGTCGAGCAGCGGCTGGTGGACTGCCCGGCGCCGTTCGGGGAGACGTCGCTGGCGGATCTGCGGGCGCGGCTGAACAGCCGGGTCGCGGGGCGCCGGTTCTCGGACGTGCCCCGGCTGGTGGAGGACCTGCCGGACGCCTTCGAGGCCGAGGACCGCGGCGCGGTCTCGGCGGTGCTCTCCACCCTGCTGGAGACGCTCGTCGAGGAGAACGAGGAGCGGCTGGTGATCGGCGGCACCGCCAATCTCACCCGCTTCGGGCATGACTTCCCCCTCATGATCCGGCCCGTCCTGGAGGCTCTGGAGGAGCATGTCGTCCTCCTCAAACTCATGGGCGAGGCAGGGGATTCGGGCATGACCGTACGCATCGGTCACGAGAACGCCCACGAGGGACTCAACTCCACGTCCGTGGTGTCGGTCGGTTACGGTTCGGGCGGCGAGGCACTCGCCAAACTCGGCGTGGTCGGACCGACCCGCATGGATTACCCGGGAACGATGGGAGCGGTACGAGCGGTGGCACGGTACGTCGGACAGATCCTGGCGGAGTCGTAAGTGGCCACGGACTACTACGCCGTTCTCGGCGTGCGCCGCGACGCGTCGCAGGAAGAGATCAAGAAGGCCTTCCGTCGGCTCGCGCGCGAGCTGCACCCGGACGTCAACCCGGATCCGAAGACCCAGGAGCGGTTCAAGGAGATCAACGCCGCTTACGAGGTGCTCTCCGATCCGCAGAAGAAGCAGGTCTACGACCTGGGCGGGGATCCGCTGTCGCAGAGCGGCGGCGGGGGCGCGGGCGGCTTCGGCGCCGGTGGGTTCGGGAACTTCTCGGACATCATGGACGCGTTCTTCGGTACGGCGTCGCAGCGTGGGCCGAGGTCGCGGACGCGGCGCGGCCAGGACGCGATGATCCGGATCGAGGTCGAGCTCGACGAGGCGGCCTTCGGCACGACCAAGGACATCCAGGTCGACACGGCGGTCGTCTGCAACACCTGCAACGGTGAGGGCGCGGCGCCGGGCACCACCGCCCAGACGTGTGACATGTGCCGGGGCCGTGGTGAGGTCTCGCAGGTGACGCGGTCGTTCCTGGGCCAGGTCATGACGTCCCGGCCGTGTCCGCAGTGCCAGGGCTTCGGGACGGTCGTGCCGACGCCGTGCCCCGAGTGCGCCGGTGACGGGCGGGTGCGGTCGCGGCGGACGCTGACCGTGAAGATCCCGGCGGGCGTCGACAACGGCACGCGGATCCAGCTCGCCGGTGAGGGCGAGGTCGGGCCCGGCGGCGGTCCCGCCGGTGACCTGTACGTCGAGATCCACGAGCTGCCGCACTCCACGTTCCAGCGGCGTGGTGACGACCTGCACTGCACGGTGACCATCCCGATGACGGCGGCCTCGCTCGGTACGAAGGTGCCGCTGGAGACGCTGGACGGGCTGGAGGAGGTCGACATCCGGCCGGGCACCCAGTCCGGGCAGTCGATCCCGCTGCACGGGCGCGGGGTCACGCACCTGCGGGGCGGCGGCCGGGGCGACCTGATCGTCCACGTCGAGGTGACCACTCCCACCAAGCTCGACCCCGAGCAGGAGCGGTTGCTGCGGGAGCTGGCGAAGCTGCGCGGGGAGGAGCGGCCGACGGGGCAGTTCCAGCCCGGTCAGCAGGGCCTGTTCAGCCGGTTGAAGGACGCGTTCAACGGACGCTGACCGCGTTCGACGGGCGCTGACCGCCCGCGACATTTCTGGCATGTGCCAAAGCGACGGCCGATTCGGTCTTGTTCGGAGGACGTGACAACATGCCGTCATGTCCTCCGCACTGACCGATCTCTGCCGCTTTCCGATCGTGCAGGCCCCCATGGCGGGCGGGGTCTCCGTACCCCAGCTCGCCGCCGCCGTGTCCGAGGCGGGCGCGCTGGGGTTCCTGGCCGCCGGGTACAAGACCGCCGACGGGATGTACCAGGAGATCAAGCAGATGCGGGGGCTGACCGGCCGTCCCTTCGGGGTCAACCTGTTCGTGCCGCAGCCGGAGCACGCGGAGTCCGGGGCCGTGGACCTCTACGCGCACCAGCTGGCCGGTGAGGCCTCCTGGTACGGGACCGAGCTCGGTGATCCGGACAGCGGCCGGGACGACGGGTACGACGCCAAGCTCGCCGTGCTCCTCGACGACCCGGTGGCAGCGGTCTCCTTCCACTTCGGCGTGCCGAGCCCCGAGGTGCTGGACTCGCTGCGCCGGGCGGGCACCTTCACCCTGGTCACCGCGACCACCGCCGAGGAGGCCCGCGCCGTCGAGCGGGCCGGCGCGGACGCGGTGATCGCGCAGGGCGTCGAGGCCGGCGGGCACCAGGGCACCCACCGGGACGTCCCCGAGAACGACGGCGCCGGGATCGGGCTGCTCGCGCTGCTCGCGCAGATACGGGAGACCGTGAGCCTGCCGGTGGTGGCCGCGGGCGGGATCATGCGCGGCAGCCAGCTGGCCGCCGTGCTCGCGGCGGGGGCGACCGCGGCGCAGCTGGGCACGGCGTTCCTGGCCACCCCGGAGTCCGGCGCCGCCGACCCGCACAAGCGGGCCCTGACCGATCCCCTGTTCGCCCGTACCGAGCTGACCCGGGCGTTCTCCGGGCGGCCCGCCCGCGGTCTCGTCAACCGTTTCCTGCGCGAGCACGGCCCGTACGCGCCCGCCGCCTACCCGGAGGTCCACCACCTCACCGCCCCGCTGCGCAAGGCCGCCGCCCGTGCCGGGGACGCCCAGGGCATGGCCCTGTGGGCCGGGCAGGGCCACCGGCTGGCCCGGGAACTGCCCGCGGCCCGGCTGGTGGCGGCCTTGGTGGAAGAACTCGCGGCCGCTTCGACAGCGTTGTCCGCCAAGGAGGAGGGGCGATGACAGCTCCCGTGTTCGTCGTGGAGCGGCTGCCTGCCGCAGGCGGCGGTCAGTACGTACTGGACGGCCCCGAGGGGCGGCACGCGGTCTCCGTGAAACGGCTGGAGGCCGGCGAGGAGGTCGTGCTCACCGACGGCGCCGGCCGCTACGCCGTGTGCGAGGTGATCGCCGCCGAGGGCAAGGACCGGCTGGTCGTGCACCTGGGCACGGTGGCCGAGGAGCCGGTGCCCGCGCCCCGGATCACCGTGGTGCAGGCACTGCCCAAGGGCGACCGCGGGGAGGTCGCCGTGGAGACCATGACCGAGGTCGGCGTCGACGGCGTCGTGCCCTGGCAGGCCGCCCGCTGCATCACCCAGTGGAAGGGCGACCGGGGGCTCAGGTCGCTCGCCAAGTGGCGGGCCACCGCCCGGGAGGCCGGGAAGCAGTCCCGCCGGGTGCGCTTCCCCGAGGTCGCGGACGCCGCGACCACCAGGCAGGTCGCGGCGCTGCTCGCCGGAGCGGACTTCGCCGCCGTGCTCCACTCCGACTTCGAGCACGACAGCGCGCCGCTCGCCACCGCCGAACTGCCCGCCGAGGGCGAGATCGTGCTGGTCGTCGGGCCCGAAGGGGGCGTCGCCCGGGACGAGTTGGCACTGTTCGAGGAGGCGGGTGCGCGGGCGTACACCCTGGGGCCTACGGTGATGCGTACGTCGACGGCGGGCACCGTGGCGGCGGCCCTGCTGCTGGGCCGCACCGGCCGCTGGTCCTGACCCGACGACACCCGCACCACACCCGCACCGCAGCAGACCCGCACCGCAGAAGACCCGCACCACACCCGCACCGCACCACACCCGCACCGCACCACACCCGCACCGCACCACACCCGCACCGCAGCAGACCCGCACCGCAGCAGACCCGCACCACACCCACACCGCAGAAGACCCGCACCACACCCGCACCGCAGCACACCCGCACCGCATCCTGGGGGCACACGCCGTGGAACTCGCCCAAGTCCGGCTCCTGGTCACCGACTTCGCCGCCTGCTACCGCTTCTACGCCGAAGTGCTGGGTCTCAGGCCGCAGTCGGGGACGGGCGAGGGACCGTACGAGAAGTTCGGTCCGCACGCCGGGTCCGCCGGGATCGCCTTGCAGGACCGGGCGATGATGGCCGAGATACTGGGTGAACTCGGCGACGCGGCCACCGGGCACCGTTCGCTGGTGGTGCTCCGCGTCGACGACCTCGACGCCTACTGCGAGCAGATCACCGGACGCGGCGCCGTCCTGGTGCACGGGCCCGCACCCATGACGCAGCGGATGCGGGTCGCCCACCTCAAGGACCCGGAGGGCAACCTGGTGGAACTCCAGGAGTGGCTGCTGCTCCGCACCTGACGGGTGACGGTTCCGAACACGTGAGTGGCCGTAAGCCCTCTACCGCCGCGGCCGGTACGGTGGCAGGCTGCCCTCCATGGGGGCATTGAGGCGGATTTGGCGCCGGCCGCGCGGCAGCAGGGCGGCGGCCGTGGCGGGGCTCGCGGTGGTCGCCGTCGGCGGCCTGGTCGGCTGCCGGCCCAGCGACCTGAACACCGCGACCGTCGCGTACACCACCGACCAGACGGCCACCGCCGAGCTGAAACGGCAGCACGTGGACGTCAGTTGGCTCACCTGCAACGGCAGCTACGGCTCGGCCGGCACGACCCGCGCGGCGGGTTCGTCGGCCAGGACACCCTCGGCGTCCGAGACCACCGTCGTCTCCGTCGACTGCAACGGCCGGACCAAGGACGGGCGGGCGATCACCGTCACCGGGCGGGTCACGAAGGCGGTCAGCGGGGCCTGTGTGCGCGGCAACCTGGTCGCGAAGGTCGGCGGCAAGGAGTGGTTCCGGGTGAACGGCCTGGGGAACTGCGACGCCACGCCCGGACCCGCGTACAGCACCTACCGGCCGCCCACCTACGGGCAGCAGCCGGGCGCCACCGTGACCGTGACGAGGACGATCTGGTGTGAGAGTGACCCCAAGTGCCGGCCCGTGCAGGGAAAGTGATCGAAATCGGCCGCCGCGGACGGGCCGTGGTGCATAGGCTGAGCGGGTGACTCAGGGTGCAGCGACAGGACCGCGGTCCTACCTCCGATTTCCCCACGTCCAGGGCGACCTGATCGCCTTCACCGCCGAGGACGACGTGTGGCTCGCGCCCCTCGACGGCGGCCGGGCCTGGCGGGCCAGCGCCGACAACATGCCGGTGGCCCTGCCGCGGATCTCGCCCGACGGGACCACCGTCGCCTGGACGTCCACCCGCGACGGCGCGCCCGAGATCCACATCGCCCCCGTCGACGGCGGCCCCTCGACCCGCCTGACGCACTGGGGGAGTTCCCGTACCCAGGTGCGCGGCTGGACCGACGACGGGCAGGTCCTCGCGATCACCACCCACGGCCAGTCCAGCCTCCGGCGCAGCTGGGCCCACACGGTCCCGCTCGACGGCGGTCCCTCCACCGTCCTGCCGTACGGCCCCGTCGGCCATGTCGCCCACGGTCCGGCCACCGTGCTGCTGTCCGCCCCGATGGGACGGGAGGCGGCCTGGTGGAAGCGGTACCGCGGCGGCACCGCAGGGAAGCTGTGGATCGACCGGGCCGGGGACGGCGAGTTCGTACGGCTGCACGAGGAACTCGACGGGAACCTGGAGTACCCCGGGTGGGTCGGCGACCGGATCTCGTTCCTCTCCGACCACGAGGGCACCGGAGCGCTGTACTCCTCCCTCGCCGACGGCTCCGACCTGCGCCGGCACACCCCGCTCGACGGTTTCTACGCCCGGCACGCGGCGACCGACGGCACCCGGGTCGTCTACGCCTCGGCCGGTGAGCTCTGGCTCCTCGACGACCTGGAGGGCGCCGAGCCGCGCCCGCTGGACGTCCGGCTCGGCGGGCAGCGGGTGGACCGGCAGCCGTACCCGGTCAACGCGGCCCGCTGGTTCAGCTCGGCCTCGCCCGACCACACCGCGCGCGGCAGCGCCGTCCTGGTACGCGGCGGCGTCCACTGGGTGACCCACCGGTCCGGGCCGGCGCGCGCCCTCGCCGCCCGGCCCGGGGTGCGGGCCCGGCTGCCCGTCACCTTCCGCGCGGACGCGGAGGAATGGGTGGTGTGGGTGACGGACGCCGAGGGCGAGGACGCCCTGGAGTTCGCCCCCGCCACCGGCCTCGTCCCCGGCTCGACCCCGCGCCGGATCGCCGCCGGACAGCTCGGCCGGGTCCTGGACCTCGCCGTCGCCCCCGACGGCGGCCGGGTCGCCGTCGCCGCGCACGACGGACGGCTGCTCCTGGTGGAACGCGAGACGGGCGAGGTCCGCGAGGTCGACCGCAGCGAGGACGGCGACGTGTCGGGCCTCGTCTTCTCCCCGGACTCGGGCTGGCTGGCCTGGTCCCACCCCGGCGCCGGCGGTCTCTGCCAGCTCCGCGTCGCCCACACCACCGACCTCACCGTCACCGAGGCCACCCCGCTGCGGTTCCGGGACTACGACCCCGTCTTCACCCGCGACGGCAAACACCTCGCCTTCCTCTCCACCCGCTCCTTCGACCCGGTCTACGACGAGCACGTCTTCGACCTGGCGTTCGTGGTCGGCGACCGCCCGCACCTGATCACGCTCGCGGCCACCACCCCGTCGCCGTTCGGCCCGCAGCGCCACGGCCGCCCCTTCGAGACCCCCGACAAGGACGAGACCCCGGACGCCGAGGGCACCCCCGCCACCCGCATCGACCTGGAGGGTCTCGCCGACCGGATCGTGCCGTTCCCGGTGGAGGCCGGCCGCTACTCCGGGCTGCGCGCCGCCAAGGACGGCGTCCTGTGGCTGCGTCACCCGGTGCGCGGCGTGCTCGGCGCCTCCCGCGCCCACCCCGAGGACCCGGCGCCCAAGACCGAGCTGGAGCGCTACGACCTCGCCCAGCAGCGCATCGAGTACCTCGCCTCCGACGCCGACCACTTCGAGGTCAGCGGCGACGGCAAACGCGTCCTGCTGTGGGCCGACGGCAAGCTCAGGGTCGTACCGAGCGACCGCCGCGCCTCCGGCGACGACGACAGCGACAGCAACATCACCGTCGACCTGTCCCGGGTCCGGCAGACCGTCGACCCGGCCGCCGAGTGGCGGCAGATGTTCGACGAGACCGGCCGCATCATGCGCGACCAGTTCTGGCGGCCGGACCTCGGCGGCGTCGACTGGGCCGGCGTCCTCGACCGCTACCGTCCGCTCGTCGACCGGTGCGCCACCCACGACGACCTCGTCGACCTGCTCTGGGAGGTGCAGGGCGAACTCGGCACCTCGCACGCCTACGTCACCCCGCGCGGCGGCTACGGCGGCGGCGCCCACCAGGGCCTGCTCGGCGCCGACATCTCCCGTCACGAGGACGGCAGCTGGCGCATCGACCGGATCCTGCCCACCGAGACGTCCGACCCGGGCGCCCGATCCCCGCTGGCGGCACCCGGCGCCGCGGTGCGCCCCGGCGACGCGATCGTGGCCGTCGCCGGCCGTCCCGTCGACCCGGTGACCGGCCCCGCCCCGCTGCTCGTCGGCACCGCCGGCAAGGCGGTCGAGCTGACCGTGTCCCCGGCCGGCGGCGGCGACCTGCGCCACCCCGTGGTCGTCCCCGTCTCCGACGAGGAACCGCTGCGCTACCACGCCTGGGTCGCCGACCGCCGCGCCCACGTGCACGCGGCGTCCGGCGGCCGGCTCGGCTACCTCCACGTGCCCGACATGCAGGCGCCGGGCTGGGCCCAGATCCACCGCGACCTGAACGTGGAGATGGCCCGTGAGGGCATCGTCGTGGACGTCCGCGAGAACCGCGGCGGGCACACCTCCCAGCTCGTGGTGGAGAAACTGGCCCGCCGCATCGTCGGCTGGGACCTGCCGCGCGGCATGCGCCCGCTCAGCTACCCGAAGGACGCGCCCCGGGGGCCGGTGGTCGTCGTGGCGAACGAGTTCTCCGGTTCGGACGGCGACATCGTCAACGCGGCGATCAAGGCGCTGGGCATCGGCCCGGTGGTCGGCACCCGTACCTGGGGCGGCGTCATCGGCATCGACAGCCGCTACCGCCTGGTCGACGGCACGCTGGTCACCCAGCCGAAGTACGCGTTCTGGCTGGAGGGTTACGGCTGGGGCGTGGAGAACCACGGCGTCGACCCGGACGTGGAGGTCGTACAGACCCCGCAGGACTGGGGCGCGGGCCGGGACCCCCAACTGGACGAGGCCGTCCGCCTCGCGCTGGAGGCGCTGGAGACGGCTCCCGCCAAGACGCCGCCCACGCTGCCCACCTGAGGGGCGCCGACGGTACCCCCCCCCCGGCCGAAGGCCGGGGGAGGAACCGCGCGACAAGCCCCCACCGGACCCGCACCCGACGACGATACGATGCCCCCGAAACCGATCACCGGGTGAGGAGAAAACATGCCAGGGGAACCCCAGGACGACTGCCTCTTCTGCAAGATCGTCGCAGGTCATGTCCCCGCGACGATCGTCCGGGAGACGGACACCACCGTCGCCTTCCGGGACATCAACCCCCAGGCCCCCACCCACGTCCTGGTGATCCCCCGGGTCCACTACAAGAACGCGGCCGAACTCGCCGAGGGCGAACCCGCGATCGCCGCCGACATACTGCGCGAGGCCCAGGCCGTCGCCGACGACGAGAAGCTGGAGAGCTACCGCATCGTCTTCAACACCGGCAGCGGCGCGGGCCAGACCGTCTGGCACACCCACGCCCACATCCTCGGCGGCCGCGGCCTCCAGTGGCCGCCCGGCTAGGCCACCGTGTCCGTACGTGAACTGGTGGTCCTCGGCACGGCCAGCCAGGTGCCCACCCGGCACCGCAACCACAACGGCTACCTGCTGCGCTGGGACGGCGAGGGCATCCTCTTCGACCCCGGCGAGGGCACCCAGCGGCAGATGCTGCGCGCCGGGGTCGCCGCGCACGACCTGAACCGGATCTGCGTCACCCACTTCCACGGCGACCACTCCCTGGGTCTGGCGGGCGTGATCCAGCGGATCAACCTCGACCAGGTCCCGCACCCGGTCACCGCGCACTACCCGAGGTCCGGGCAGCACTTCTTCGACCGGCTCCGCCACGCCACCGCCTACCGCGAGACCGTCGGCATCACCGAGGTCCCCGTCGACGCGGACGGCGATGTCGCCGCCACCCGGTCGTACACGCTCCAGGCCCGCCGGCTCTCCCACCCGGTGGAGTCCTACGGCTACCGGCTCGTCGAACCCGACAGCCGCCGCATGCTGCCCGAACTGCTCGCCGCGCACGGCGTCAAGGGCCCCGACGTCGGCCGGATCCAGCGCGAGGGCGTCCTCGGGGACGTCACGCTGGAGGAGGTCAGCGAGGTGCGGCGCGGCCAGCGGTTCGCGTTCGTCATGGACACCCGGCTGTGCGAGGGCGTGCACGTCCTCGCGGCGGGCTGCGACCTGCTCGTCATCGAGTCCACCTTCCTCGACGAGGACGCCCGGCTCGCCGAGGAACACGGTCACCTGACCGCCGGGCAGGCGGCGGCCGTCGCCCGGGACGCGGGTGTACGGCACCTGGTTCTGACCCACTTCAGCCAGCGCTATCCCGAACCGGCGAACCCCGAGGAGTTCGAACGGCAGGCACGGGCCGCCGGCTACGACGGCGAGCTGACCGTCGCCCACGACCTGCTCCGAGTGCCGGTACCGAAGCGCAGGTGAAGCGGCCGTACGATGCTTTGATGCCCCTCCCGAAAGCAGAACTGCACCTCCACATCGAAGGCACCCTGGAGCCCGAGCTGGCGTTCATGCTGGCCGCGCGCAACGGCGTCGAGCTGCCCTACGCGGACACCGAAGCGCTGCGCAAGGCCTACCAGTTCGAGGACCTACAGTCCTTCCTGAACCTGTACTACGAGCTCATGGCCGTCCTGCGCACCGAGCGGGACTTCGACGACCTCGCCGACGCGTACCTCTCGCGGGCCGCCGCGCAGGGCGTGCGGCACGCCGAGATCTTCTTCGACCCGCAGGCGCACCTCGCGCGGGGCGTGGACATGGGGACGGTCGTCGAGGGCCTGTGGCGGGCGCTCGGCCGGAGCGCCGAGAACCACGGGATCACCACCCGCCTGATCATGTGCTTCCTGCGGGACGAGTCCGCCGGGTCGGCGATGGCGACGCTGGAGGCGGCGAAGCCGTACCTCGACCGGATCACCGGTGTCGGACTGGACTCGGCCGAGGTCGGGAACCCGCCCGTCAAGTTCCGCGAGGTGTACGAGGCCGCCGCCGCACTCGGGCTGCGGCGGGTGGCGCACGCCGGTGAGGAGGGGCCGCCGGCCTACATCACCGAGGCGCTGGACCTGCTCGGGGTGGAACGCGTCGACCACGGGCTGCGCTGCATGGAGGACCCCGAACTGGTGGCGCGGCTGGTGCGGGAGCGGATCCCGCTGACGCTGTGCCCGCTGTCCAACGTCCGCCTCCGCGCCGTCGACGTGCTGGCCGAGCACCCGCTTCCGGCCATGATCGAGGCCGGGCTGCTGTGCACGGTCAACTCCGACGACCCGGCGTACTTCGGCGGGTACGTCGCCGACAACTACCACGCCGTGCGCGACACCCTGGGCCTGTCCCGGGAGCAGATGCGGGAGCTGGCCCGCAACTCCTTCCTCGCGTCCTTCCTGGAGGACGACGAGGAACTGCGGGCCCGCTACCTCGCCGAGGTCGAGGCCTACGAGTTCGGCGCCGGACCCGCCTAGGACCCGCCGGACCCGCCTGACCCGCCGGACGGTGCCCAGGATCCGCCGGACGGTGCCTACGATCCGCCGGACGGCGCCCAGGATCCGCCGGACGGCGCCCAGGATCCGCCGGACGGTGCCTACGATCCGCCGGACGGCGCCTAGGCCGCCACGTCCAGCCGTACCGTCGCCCCGTCGGCGTCGGTGAGCGCCGGGCCGGCCGCGACGGTGGTGGTCCTGCGCCGCAGCGCCACCGCCGTCAGCGGTACCGCGACCGCCAGCAGGCCCACCGCGAGGACCGCCCCCATCGCCGGGAAACCCGCCCGGGCCGCCAGCAGGCTGCCGGTCATCGGGCCGACGGCCGTCCCCAGCGACGACGCCGAGCCGACCAGGACGGCCCAGCGGCCCCGCGGGTCCAGGGCGGCGGCCAGCCCGATGACGTACGACAGGACCACCGGGTAGAGCAGGTTCCAGGCGATCTCGCCGGACGCGAACGTCGTCAGGTCGCCGGCGGACGCGCTCAGCGCGATACAGCCCGCGATCAGTACGGTGCCGAGGCCGATCGGCAGGGCCTGGCCGAGGCGTGGGCCGAGCGCGCCCGCGCCGACCACACCCAGCAGGCCGAAGCCGAGCGCGACGGCGAACACCGCGCCGACGGTCGCCTCGCTCAGGTGCGCCTGGGTGAGGCCGATCCGGCCGCTCACACCCCACAGCGAGTTCTGCGCGGCCGACCAGCAGGGCATCGCGGCGGCCAGCAGCAGACCCGACCGCAGGTGGGGCAGGCGTGGACCGCTGGTCACGGCGACGGTCCGGGCGGTACGGGAGGTGAGCCGCGCGGTCAGCGGCCAGACGGCGAGTGCGGTGAGCGCGATCGCGGCGAGGGGCTGCGCGTGGCCGGGACCGAGGTGCGGGACCGTCAGGTAGACGGCACCCGCCAGGGCGGAGACGGCGAGCAGGCCGAGGGTGGTGACGCGGTGCGGGTCCTTCTGGGCGGCGATCCCGGTGGCGGCGACCGCGGTGACCGTGCCGGAGCCGAAGCCGCCGACGAGCGCGCCGGCGACGACCGCGGGGACGTGGGAGGTGAGGGCCGCGCCGCCGTAGCCGAGGGCGGCGAGCAGCAGGCCGGTCCGGGCGAGGACGCGGGGGCCGACGCGGTCCACGCGGGACGCCAGCAGGAAGCCGGCGGCCGCGGAGGCCAGCAGCAGGGCACTGCCGACGGCGCCGGCCTCGGTGGGGGTGAGAGGGAGCCCCGAGTCGAGTCTGCCGACGGTGGTCGGCAGGAGGTACGGGGCGAGGTACCCGGCCGTGAAAAGGGCGACGAGGGGCCAGGGGGTGGTGCGGGGGGCGGACACGGGCGTTCCCAGGGCATGCGAAAGGAGCGGTGGAGAAAGGGGGTTGGGCGCAGGCCGTCGAGGGACAGGAACGCGCGGGCAATTTGTATCAAGCGCGGGGGGATCGAAGAAGCGCGGGGGGTGTGATGTGGGTCATGTTCTGTTTCGGGGGTGGGGGGTGGGGTAGGAGCGCCGCGCGCCGTGGGGAGACCGGTGCGTTCGCGGATGCGGGTGCGCTGTGGCTGATCGCGCGGTTCCCCGCGCCCCTTCGGGGCGCTTTGTCAACGCCAGTTGACTGTGCCGCCCGGTGTCGCCGACTCGATTCTTGTGCGGGTCTCCTGCATCACTTCGACGATCCTGGTCTCATGTTCCGGGGTCAGGCGGGCCACCGGTACCGAGCAGCTGATGGCGTCCTGGGGCGGGGTGTCGTAGCGCAGGGCGAAGCCGAAGCCGGTGATGCCGGTGACGCCTTCCTCGCGGTCGACCGAGTAGCCGCGGGCGCGGACCCCGGCGAGGTCGGCGGCGAGGGCGGCCCGGGTCGTACGGGTGTTGGGGGTCAGGGACTCGTACGGGCCCTCGGGGAGGCCGGCGTCGGGGCGTTCCGCCAGCAGGGCCTTGCCCAGGGCGCCCGCGTGGGCCGGGAGACGGCGGCCCACCCTGCTGATCGTGCGCAGGTACTCGTGGGACTCCCGGGTCGCCAGGTACGCCACGTCGCGGCCGTCCAGGCGGGCCAGGTGGATCGTCTCGCCGAGCGCCTCGGAGGCCTCGTCCAGATAGGGGCGGACCAGGCGGACGCGGGGGTCGGAGTCCAGGTAGCTGGTCCCGGTCAGCAGGGTGCGGATGCCGATGCCGTAGAGGGAGCCGGTGCTGTCGGTGCGGACCCAGCCGCGTGCGATCAGGGTCTGTAGCAGCGCGTACATCGAGCTGCGCGGCACGCCGAGTTCGTCCGCGAGTTCCTGGAGGCGGGCCGGGCGGTCGGCGCGGTCGGCGAGCAGCTCCAGCAGCTCCACCGTGCGCGCCGCGGACTTCACCTCGCGGACGCCTGCTGTCTCGGACATGTGCAGATCGTAAGGGGGCGGGGGCGGGGTGCGCCGTTGACGGGGTGCGTTCGCATATCTAGTCTCTGTCTTCATACGTGGATGACGTCTACATGGGGAGATGGATGCGGTGGCCGGACAGCCGGAGAGCGTGGTGCGCAGGCTGCGGGACGGGATGGCGGGCGGGGTGCTGTCGTTCCCGCTCACCTCGTTCCACCCCGACGGGGCCCTCGACGAGGAGGGGTTCCGGGAGTACGTTGCCGGGCAGCTGGCCGCCGGGCCCGGTGCCCTCTTCCCGGCCTGCGGCACCGGGGAGTTCTTCTCGCTGGACGAGGACGAGTACCGGCGCGTCGTGACCGTCGCGGTCGAGGAGGCCGCCGGGCGGATGCCGGTGGTCGCCGGCGTGGGGTACGGCTGGGCGCAGGCCGCCCGGTTCGCGCGCGTCGCCGAGGAGGCCGGTGCCGACGCCCTGCTCGTCCTGCCGCACTACCTCGTGGCCGCCCCGCAGGACGGACTGGTCGCGCAACTGGAGCGGCTGGCGGCCCGGACCTCGCTCCCGCTCGTCGCCTACCAGCGCGGCCAGGTCGCCTACACGGCCGCCTCGCTGACCCGGATCGCCCGGATCCCCGGCGTGATCGGGCTCAAGGACGGGCACAGCGACCTCGACCGGCTCCAGCGGCTCACCCTCGCCGCCCCGGACGGCTTCCTCTTCTTCAACGGCGCCGCCACCGCCGAGATCCAGGCCCGCGCCTACGCCACCGTCGGTGTCCCCGCCTACTCCTCCGCCGTGCACGCCTTCGCCCCCGAGATCGCCGACGCCTTCTTCGCCGCCCTCCGCGACGGCGACCACGGCACGGTCGACAAGCTGCTGCGCGACTTCTACGTGCCGCTCGTCGAACTGCGCGACCGGGTCCCCGGGTACGCCGTGTCACTCGTGAAGGCCGCGGCCCGGCTGCGCGGCCGGCCGGTGGGACCGGTGCGCGCCCCGCTCACCGACCCCTCGCCCGCCGACCTCGCCGACCTCGGGGCGCTGCTCCGCGCCGGACTCGACCTCGTAGGAGCCTCCCTGTGAACCTCACGATCACCGACGTCCGGCTCACCCCGATCCTGGTCGCCGACCCGCCGCTGCTGAACACCCAGGGCGTCCACCAGCCGTACACGCCCCGCCTGATCGTGGAGGTGGAGACCGCGGACGGGGTGGTCGGCGTCGGCGAGACCTACGGCGACACCAAGTACCTGGAGCTGGCCCGGCCGTTCGCGGAGCGGCTGCGCGGACGGCAGGCCGGCGATCTGAACGGGCTGTTCACCGTCGCCGACGAGGTCGCCGTGGACGCGGCCCGGGTCTCCGGGCAGGTCGACGTCGGCGGGCTGCGCGGTGTGCAGACCGCCGACAAACTGCGGCTGTCCGTGGTCTCCGGCTTCGAGGTGGCCTGCCTGGACGCCCTCGGCAGGACCCTCGGGCTGCCCGTGCACGCGCTGCTCGGCGGCAAGGTCCGGGACTCGGTCGAGTACAGCGCCTACCTGTTCTACAAGTGGGCCGCGCATCCGGCGGGGGTGCCGGCCGAGACCGACGACTGGGGCGCCGCGCTCGACCCCGCCGGGGTCGTGGCCCAGGCCCGCCGCTTCACGGAGCGCCACGGCTTCACCTCCTTCAAGCTCAAGGGCGGGGTATTCCCGCCCGACGAGGAGATCGCGGCCGTACGGGCCCTCGCCGAGGCGTTCCCCGGCCACCCGCTGCGCCTCGACCCCAACGGCGCCTGGTCGGTGGAGACCTCGCTGAAGGTCGCGAAGGAGCTCGGGGACGTCCTGGAGTACCTGGAGGACCCGGCGCTCGGCACCCCGGCGATGGCCGAGGTGGCCGCCGGCACGGACGTCCCGCTCGCCACCAACATGTGCGTGACCACGTTCGGGGAGATCCAGGAGGCGTTCACCAAGGGCGCCGTCCAGATCGTGCTCTCCGACCACCACTACTGGGGCGGGCTGCGCAACACCCGGCAACTCGCCGCCGTCTGCCGGACCTTCGGCGTCGGCGTCTCCATGCACTCCAACACCCACCTCGGGATCAGTCTCGCCGCGATGACCCACGTGGCCGCGACCGTCCCGGACCTCCACCACGCCTGCGACTCCCACTACCCCTGGCAGACCGAGGACGTCCTCACCGAACGCCTCACCTTCGACGCCGGCCGGGTCACCGTCCCCGACGCGCCCGGCCTGGGCGTCGAACTCGACCACGAGAAGGTACGACGGCTGCACCGGCGCTGGCTGGACGACGACGGGACGCTCCGCGACCGCGACGACGCGGCGGCGATGCGGGTGGCCGAACCGGGGTGGACGACACCGGCCGTGCCCCGCTGGTAGCGGCGCGGACCGGGGTGTCCGTCCGGGCGGTCGTACGACGAGAACGGCCGCCGCTCCCGTGACATGGTGCACACTGGCCGGATCCGCACCACGTCAGGGAGCGCACCGTGACCGCGTCCAACGCGTTCGCCGGAGAGGAACCGGAGTACCTCGACGACGACAGGGGAGCAACAGCACCGCACTGCGCCGCACAGGTCGACCCGCTGGCCGGCCTGCGCGCGCCCGGCGACCCGCCCTGGGACGTCTACCTCACCGGCACCGTCTTCCTCGACATCATCTTCACCGGCCTTGGCTCCGCCCCGGTCCGGGGTACCGAGTCCTGGGCCCGGGGGATGGGTTCCAGCCCCGGCGGCATCGCCAACATGGCCACCGCCCTCGCCCGCCTCGGCCTGCGGACGTCCCTCGCGGCGGCCTTCGGCGACGACCACTACGGCGAGTACTGCTGGGACACGCTCGCCCAGGGCGAGGGCATCGACCTCTCGCCGTCCCGCACCGTGCGCGGCTGGCACTCGCCGGTGACGGTCTCCATGGCGTACGAGGGGGAGCGGACCATGGTCTCGCACGGGCACGAGCCGCCCGCCGACACCCTGTTCCGGCAGCAGAACGCACCCGGCCACCCCGCGCACGCGCGCGCCGCGGTCGCCTCCCTCACGCCGGGCAAGCGCAACCCGTGGATCGCCCGCGCCGCCGCCGAGGGCACCCGCATCTTCGGCGACGTGGGCTGGGACGACACCGGGGAGTGGGACCTGGCCGCGCTCGCCGACCTCGAACACTGCGAGGCGTTCCTGCCGAACGCGGAGGAGGCGATGCGGTACACCGGCGCCGACTGCCCGCGGGCCGCCGCGCACGCCCTCACCGCGTACGTGCCCCTCGCGGTCGTCACCCTCGGCGCGGAGGGCGCGTACGCCGTCGACGGCCGTACCGGCGAGTCCGCGCAGGTGCCGGCGATCGCCGTGGAGGCCCTGGACCCGACCGGCGCGGGCGATGTCTTCGTCGCCGGGTTCGTCACCGGCACGCTGGCCGACTGGCCGCTCGCCGACCGCCTCGCCTTCGCGGGCCTCACGGCGGCGCTGTCCGTCCAGGAGTTCGGCGGTTCGCTGTCCGCGCCGGGCTGGTCGGAGATCGGCGCGTGGTGGCGGAAGGTCCAGTCGGTGGCCGGGCAGGACCCGGCGGCGCTGCGGCGGTACGCGTTCCTGGAGGGCCTGGTGCCCGAGGAGGACCAGGTACGGCCCTGGCCCCTGAGAAGAGCGGTACCGACGATCGGCTTCGGCGGGGCGGGGTGAGCGGGGCCGGGTGCGGGTGCGGGTGCGGTGAGCGGGGCCGGTTGCGAGTGCGGCGGGTGAGCGGGGGCTGGGGACGGGGGTTTCGCGGTTACCGGCGCTCGCGGGATGCCGCTGCGTCCACCCGTGCCGCCCCTGGCGGCACGCATGCCCGCAGCGGGGGTGACCGGAGATCGCGGGTGTGACTGCCCCGTCAGGGGCGCTGGGGGGGGACCCCGGCCGAAGGCAGGGGGAGGAACTGCGCGAGCAACCCCCACCCACCCGCGGCCGAGTGACGACCTTGGCGCCCCCGCCTACTCTCCCCGCACCCTGGAAACCTGCTCGCGCACCAGTTCCCGCCCCGCCTCCGACACCCCCGACAGCTCCCCGGCGAACAGTTCCTCCAGCCCGCCCCCGTCGGCCCCCGCACTCCCCCCGCTCACCGCGTACCCCTCGCGCACCGCCACCCGCAGCACACCCTCCGTGTCCAGCGCCGCAGCCACGATGCTCGGCACCTCCCCGCCCGCCGGATCCGGCACCTTCGCGTACACCCCGGCCACCGGCTCCCGCCAGCGCAGCGCCAGCAGCACCGGCGACTTGGCCACCACCTCCGCCAGCTCCACCTCGTACACCCCGTCCGCCGTGAGCACGTCGGCCCGCGCGTCCAGCACCATCGCCGCCGGCAGCAGGTCCCGCAGGCTGGACCCGGCGAGGTTCCCGCCGACCGTCGCCGCCCGGCGCACCGCCCCCGTCCCGACCCCCTTCGCCGCGTGCCGCAGCACCTGCGGAACCCGGTCGTCCACCTGGCCCAGCAGCACCGCGCCGCCCAGCACCCCGCCCCCGACCGCCGTCGCCTCCGGCACCTTCCGCAGGGACACCGCCTGTTCCGGGAAGCCGTCCCGTTGCCACGCGGCCCACACGAGGGTCGCACCACCGACGGGTATCGCCCCCTCCGCCAGGCACTCCCGGGCCTCGGACACCGACGTGGGCAGACGCAGCTGCACGGCTCCCTGCTTTCTTGAGAACGCTGAAGAACACCGAAGAACACCGAAGAACACCGAAGAACGCTGATGAACGCTGATGAACACCGAAGAACGCTGATGAACGCTGACGGAATCTGTCAGGACATATGGACGGCCGTTCGGATTCTGCCCTGGTGGGCCGGAGCGCATGCAGGGCTCATCGCGGCAACGGGGGCGCCCTTCCCGGCGAAAAGGCCTACGGCGTTGTCAGTCCCGCGTCGTACGCTTGATACCGCGAGGCCGCCCTCAGCTACGCGGCCGTGATGAGGAGGAACCGCAGGCCTTAAGCGCCGGCCCATGACTCAGACACCCACAGCTCACACTCCCGCGCAGCAGCAGGCCCGAGCTCAGTTCGAGGTTCCCGCCCAGCACCCGATGGTCACCGTGCTGGGATCCGGCGACTCCCTGCTGCGCGTGATCGAGAAGGCCTTCCCGGCGGCCGACATACACGTCCGGGGCAATGAGATCAGCGCGGTCGGCGAGGCGCACGAAGTCGCCCTCGTCCAGCGCCTGTTCGACGAGATGATGCTGGTGCTCCGCACCGGGCAGCCGATGACGGAGGACGCAGTGGAACGCTCGATCGCCATGCTGCGGGCGAGTGAGAACGGGGAGGGCCCGGAGGAGACCCCGGCCCAGGTTCTGACCCAGAACATCCTGTCCTCGCGCGGCCGTACCATCCGCCCCAAGACCCTCAACCAGAAGCGGTACGTCGACGCGATCGACAAGCACACGATCGTCTTCGGCATCGGCCCCGCCGGTACCGGAAAGACGTATCTGGCCATGGCGAAGGCGGTGCAGGCCCTACAGTCCAAGCAGGTCAACCGCATCATCCTGACCCGGCCGGCCGTGGAGGCGGGGGAGCGGCTCGGCTTCCTGCCGGGCACGCTCTACGAGAAGATCGACCCGTACCTGCGCCCGCTGTACGACGCGCTGCACGACATGCTCGACCCGGACTCGATCCCGCGCCTGATGGCGGCCGGGACGATCGAGGTCGCGCCGCTCGCATACATGCGCGGCCGCACCCTCAACGACGCCTTCATCATTCTCGACGAGGCCCAGAACACCTCGCCCGAGCAGATGAAGATGTTCCTGACCCGGCTCGGCTTCGACTCGAAGATCGTGATCACGGGTGACGTCACCCAGGTCGACCTGCCGAACGGCACCAAGTCCGGTCTGCGCCAGGTGCAGGACATCCTGGAGGGCCTGGAGGACGTGCACTTCTCCCGCCTCACGTCCCACGATGTCGTACGGCACAAGCTGGTGGGCCGTATCGTCGACGCGTACGAGAAGTACGACAGCAAGCACGGCACGGAGAACGGCGCGCACCAGGGCGGCCGCTCGAAGTCCGGGCACAAGGGGAAGTAGACAAGCACCGCGCCATGTCGATCGACGTCAACAACGAGTCCGGAACCGAGGTCGACGAGCAGGCGATCCTCGACATCGCCCGCTACGCACTCGCACGGATGCGCATCCACCCGCTCTCCGAGCTCTCGGTGATCGTCGTGGACGCCGACGCCATGGAGCAGCTGCACATCCAGTGGATGGACCTGCCGGGTCCGACCGACGTGATGTCGTTCCCGATGGACGAGCTGAGGCCGCCGTCGAAGGACGACGACGAGCCGCCGCAGGGGCTGCTCGGCGACATCGTGCTCTGCCCGGAGGTCGCCGCCAAGCAGGGGGCCGAGGCCGACACCCAGCACTCCATGGACGAGGAGCTCCAGCTGCTCACCGTCCACGGAGTGCTGCACCTGCTGGGCTACGACCACGAGGAGCCCGACGAGAAGGCCGAGATGTTCGGCCTCCAGGCGGCCATCGTGGACGGCTGGCGCGCGGAGCAGGGCCTCACCGGCCCGTCCCCGGCGCCGACCGTCTCCTGACCGGGGGCCGGGTCGTATCCGTATGAGTCCGCAGATCGTCTTCGGCGCGATCGCGCTGGTCGTCGTCGCCTGGCTGGCCGCCTGCGCGGAGGCCGGCCTCGCCCGTGTCTCCAGCTTCCGCGCCGAGGAGGCGGTGAAGTCCGGGCGGCGCGGCAGCGCCAAGCTCGCCCAGGTCGCCGCCGACCCCACCCGCTACCTCAACGTGGCCCTGCTGGTCCGGGTCGCCTGCGAGATGGCGGCGGCGGCCCTGGTCACCTACGCCTGCCTCCAGGAGATCCCCGCCACCTGGCAGGCGCTGCTCGCCGCGATCGGCGTGATGGTCCTCGTGTCGTACGTCGCCGTCGGCGTCTCGCCGCGCACCATCGGCCGCCAGCACCCGCTGAACACGGCGACGGCCGCCGCGTACGTGCTGCTGCCGCTGGCCAGGATCATGGGCCCGATCCCGTATCTCCTCATCCTGCTCGGCAACGCGCTCACCCCCGGCAAGGGGTTCCGGCGCGGGCCGTTCGCCTCCGAGGCCGAACTGCGCGCGCTGGTCGACCTCGCCGAGAAGGAGTCGCTGATCGAGGACGACGAGCGCCGGATGGTGCACTCCGTCTTCGAACTCGGGGACACCCTGGTGCGGGAGGTCATGGTGCCGCGCACCGACCTCGTCGTCATCGAGCGGTACAAGACCATCCGGCAGGCCCTCACCCTCGCCCTCAGGTCCGGGTTCTCCCGGATCCCCGTCACCGGGGAGAGCGAGGACGACATCGTCGGGATCGTGTACCTGAAGGACCTGGTCCGTAAGACGCACATCAGCCGGGACGCCGAGTCCGACCTGGTCTCCACCGCCATGCGGCCCGCGTTCTTCGTGCCCGACACCAAGAACGCCGGCGACCTGCTGCGCGAGATGCAGAAGGAACGCAACCACGTCGCCGTCGTCATCGACGAGTACGGCGGCACGGCCGGGATCGTCACCATCGAGGACATCCTGGAGGAGATCGTCGGCGAGATCACCGACGAGTACGACCGTGAGCTGCCGCCGGTCACCGATCTCGGCGAGGACCGCTACCGGGTCACCGCCCGCCTCGACATCACCGACCTCGGCGAGCTGTACGGCCTGGAGGAGTACGACGACGAGGACGTGGAGACCGTCGGCGGGCTGCTCGCCAAGGCGCTCGGCCGGGTGCCGATCGCCGGGGCCTCCGCGCAGGTCGAACTCCCCGACGGCCGCAAGCTGGCGCTGACCGCGGAGTCGGCCGCCGGCCGCCGGAACAAGATCGTGACGGTGCTGGTGGAGCCGGTGCCGGCGGCCGACGACCCGGAGGGGGACGGCACCGAGTGACCCCGGACCAGCTGCGCGCCCACTGCCTGTCCTTCAACGCGGCCGTGGAGGACTTCCCCTTCAACCCGGACATCTCCGTGTTCAAGGTGCTCGGCAAGATGTTCGCGCTGAGCTGGATCGACGCGAAGCCCCTCAAGGTCAACCTCAAGTGCGACCCCGAGGACGCGGTACGGCTGCGCGCCGACCACGAGGGGCTGATCGCGCCCGGGTACCACATGAACAAACGGCACTGGAACACGGTGACCGTGGACGGCGGGCTTCCCGACCGGCTCGTGCGGGAGCTGATCGAGGACTCGTACGACCTCGTCGTGGCCGGGCTGCCGAGGGCCGAGCGGCTGCGCCTCGACCGGCCGTGAACCGGGCCGGTCCCGGTCGGGTAGGTCCGACCGGGCCGGGTCCGACAGGGCCGGGTCGGTTCCGGGTTGACCGGGTCAAGTGTGGGGTTCGTATGCTCGGGGCATGACCGACAGCAACGCGCTTGACCCCGAGGACCGCAAGATCGTCACCCTGGCCCGCTCGGCCCGGGCCCGCAACGGCGTGCCCGAGGGGGCGGCGGTACGGGACTCCACGGGCCGTACGTATGTGGCGGGGACCGTGGAGCTGGCCTCGCTGAAGCTGAGCGCGCTGCGGACGGCGGTGGCGATGGCGGTGGCGTCGGGAGCGGAGTCGCTGGAGGCGGCGGCGGTCGTCTCGGCGGCGGGGGAGATCGACGCCGAGGACCTGGCCGCGGTGCGGGATCTCGGGGGGCCGGGGACGCCGGTACTGCTGGCGGGGGCCGACGGGTCGGTGCGGGCCACTGTCTCCGCCTGACCCACCGGACTCGGTCCGCCGACAGACGAGGCCTCGACTGACTCCGTCGAAAAGGGACGGGGCTTCGTTGACTCGAGTGGGCCGGGGTGTGAATCGCCTGCGGCGCCGTCGTGGTTGCTCGCGCGGTTCCCCGCGCCCCTTGGGTGGGACCGGTCAGGTCCGGTAAGGGGCGCGGCCGGTCGTTGACTCGGGTGGGCCGGGGCGTGTGAATCGCCTGCGGCGCCGTCGTGGTCGCTCGCGCAGTTCCCCGCGCCCCTTTGGGGACGCTTGTGCTGGTCCCACCTCAAGGCCCCCGCCCATCGGCGGTCGCGCGATCACCGCAACCACCCCTCCGCCAAGGCGCCCCCGCAGGTAGGCCGGAATTCAACCTTGTCGGTCTGGGTCTCCGGGGCATCAATGGGGACCGTACGTTCCGACGGACCGTCAGATTCTGGGCGGGGCGTCGGACACGGCGTCCCGCGGTGTGCCCGCATCCACCCGAATCGGGGGCGTCGCCATCCCCACATGGCATTCCCACGCAACCTGCAACGGGAAGGGAGCACTGTCCCCATGAAACGAATCACCACCGGTGCGGCACTCGCGGCGGGGGCCCTCGCCGCAACGGCGCTGGCCTTCGCACCCTCGGCCGCCGCCGTCACCCCGACCACCGCGACCGTCACCGCCAGCTGCGGCATCTTCGGCGGCGGCGCGGCCACCCTCACCGCCACCCAGAGCGGCACCTCCGCCACCCTCACGCTCACCTCCAGCGCGATCACCACCCCGCTGGCCCTGTCGGCGAACTCCATCGCCTCCACGCTCACCATGTCCAACTCCACCGGAGCCAGCCGGGTCTTCAGCGGCACCGTGAACCCGGCGATGGCCGCCGGCTCCGCGGTCACCGTCGGCCCGCTGCCGGGTACGGTGGCCTCCGGTGACAGCCTGGACTTCTACAAGGGCTCGCTGAAGATGGTCATCTTCGGCGTGACCGTCACCTGTACGTCGAGCGCGGCCCAGTCACCCGGGCCGTTCGTGTTCTGAGCCCGCTGACGGGTTCGTTCCGGATGCCGCAGAAGCTGATGAACCGTCAGTTTTCTGCGGCATCTCCATTGACTTCTCACGCGCCCTCCACATCAATGGCCCCCTGTCGGCGCAGAGGAGCCGCTGCGCCCGCAACCCTCAGGAGGGGGCAAAGATGGGTTCACCCCCAGGATCACGAAGATCCCGACGGTGGCGCTGGATCTCACTGTTCGGGGCGACCGCGCTCGCGGTCACGGCGGGCGGCGCGCTGGCCTGCCCGGCCGGTGCCGCCGGGACGAACGTCGACTTCGCCACGCACTGCATCCCGCCCGCCGTCGCGGGCCTCCCGCCGATCGACGGCACCACCACCGCCAACATCGCGGTGGACAACACCGCCCCGAAGGTCGGCGACACGGTCACCGTGACCTACACCGTGGTCACGCCCGCCGCCAACAACCCCACCGCCCTCGCCCTGCCGGCCGACATCATGACGCCGACGGGCAAGGTGACCCTGGGCGGCGCGCAGACGGGCGACGTGACGGTGACCGGGCCGAAGAAGAACGACCCGGTACCCGGCTACGGGACCTTCCCGTCGTTCTCGATGACCGGGACGTTCACCGTGACCTCGCCGGGTGCCATCACGCTCTCGCCCGGCGACTACAACATCCACACCAGCTACATCCTGGAGCTGGACACCCCGTGCACGGTCACCAACCCGCCCGCCCCGGTGTCGGAGACCGTCACGGCGACCTCCACCACCCCGGTCAACAACCGTGCCATCAGCCTGGGTTCGGCCTCCGGGAACCCCGGTGACAGCGTGACCGTCAGCGGGCAGAACTTCACCCCGGGCGCCACCGTGACGCTCGCCGGACGGTCCGGCTCCAGCCAGACCGCGGACACGGCGACCGCCACCGCGGGCAGCGACGGCGGCTTCAGCGCTCCGCTCGTCGTCAACGACAGGACGACGACCGGGATCGTGGCGTACGAGGGCAGTGCCTGGAGCGACGACCTGGGGGCCGGGCCGGCCGCCTACGTCGTGAACGACACCACCCCCGTGCCGGACGGCAGCCAGAAGCTGACCACCACCGTCAAGGCGGGGACGCTGTCCATGTCCCAGGCCGGGGACTCCGTCGCGCTGTCGGCGGTCGACTTCGGTCAGGGCGGGGCCTCCACCGGCGCGTTGCAGACCGTCACCGTCAAGGACTTCCGTGGCGGTCCGGCCGGCTGGTCGCTCACCGGCAAGGTCACCGACTTCACGGGTCCCGGCGCCAAGATCGACGCGGGCAGACTCAGCTGGACCCCCGCCTGCGCCACCAAGGCGGGCAGCCCCAGCACCTGTGCGGCCGGTTCGGCGGGCACCGTCGGCAGTTCCGGGGCGACCCTCGCGTCGGCCCCGGACGGCACGCTCACCGGCGGCCAGTTCACCGTCGACGCCGGACTCTCCCTGGACGTACCGGCGTTCACGCCTCCGGGGTCGTACTCCGGAGTCCTCACCCTGACGCTCACCTGAGCCGACTCCACCGTGTGGTGGCCGGACGCGCACACGACCGGCCACCACCAGACCGCTCACAGCAGTTCTGGCAGCTTCTGACTGACAGAACTGCTACCGACCGCTTCCGACCGGGGGTCCGCACCCATGCGTCGTCGCGCCAAGCCGTATGTCCTCCTCCTGAGCCTGCTCCTCGGCGCCCTCCTCACGGCGTCCCCCGCGCGCGCCGCCGACAACGGCAGCTGGTCCGTCTACCCAGTCGCCTCGAAGATCGCGGCGCGGCCGTACTTCTATCTCTCCCTCGACCCCGGGCAGACCCTCACCGACAAGGTGGCCGTCGCCAACAAGACCGGCGAGCCGCTGACCTTCCGGCTGTACGCGGCCGACGCCTACAACACCGCGCGGGACGGTGGCTTCGCCGTCCGGACGGTGACCGAACGGATGCGGGGCGTGGGACTCTGGGCGAAGCTCTCCAAGGCACGGGTCACCGTGCCCCCGCACCGGACGGTGACGGTCCCCTTCACGCTGCGGGTGCCGCGGGGAGCGGAGCCCGGCGACCACCCTGGTGCGATCGTGGCCCTGGACGAGCGCGTCGACCCGGGCACGGGCACGCTCGCGCTCGGCGTGCGGCGGGCCGTCGGCGCCCGCGTCTACCTCCGGGTGAACGGTCCGACGCTGCCCGCCGTCGCCGTAGAGAACGTGCACGTCGGCCATCACCAGCCGCTGGTCCCCGGCCTCGGCGACAGCACGGCGACCATCACCTACACCCTGCACAACACCGGGAACGTCACCCTGAACCCCCAGGTACGGCTGCGCGCGGAGGGACTGTTCGGCCGTACGCTGCTCAGCCGCACGCTCACCGGGATCCCCTCCGAACTGCTGCCGGGGGAGCGGGTCCGGCTCACCGCCACCTGGCCGGACGCACCCCAACTGGACTGGGGAAAGGTGACGTTGACGGCCAGCGCGACCGGTACCACGGAGTCGGCGAGCGCGTCCTTCCTGGCCCTGCCGTGGCTGGTGCTGGCGCTGGTGTTCGCCGCCGGGGTGGCGGGGGGCACGCTCTTCGCCCGGCTGCGCCGGGGCCGCGGCCTGCCGTCGCCCGCCCGGTACCTCAGAGCGCGTCGGGGCCGCGTTCGCCCGTCCGGACCCGTACGACCGTCTCCACCGGCAGTGCCCACACCTTCCCGTCCCCGATCTTCCCCGTCTGCGCGGCCCTGACCACCGCCTCGATGACCGGCTCGGCGTCGGCGTCCTCGACGACGACCTCGATGCGGACCTTGGGCACCAGGTCGACCCGGTACTCGGCGCCGCGGTACACCTCGGTGTGGCCGCGCTGCCGGCCGTACCCGCTGGCCTCGGTCACGGTCAGACCGTGCACACCGAGCTCCTGAAGCGCGGTCTTCACCGCGTCGAGGCGGTAGGGCTTGACGATCGCGGTGATGAGCTTCATGGCTGGGTGCTGACCTTCTGAGCGGCGGGAAGGACGGAGTGGGAGACCGGGGCGCCATGGCCCAGGACCCCGTGATCGTAAGCCGTCTCGGCGTGCACCGTAAGGTCGAGGCCGGTGTGCTCCTGCTCCTCGCTGGCCCGGAAGCCCATCGTCCGGTCCAGCAGCTTGCCGATGCCGTACGTCACCGTGAAGGCGTACACGGCCACGACCACGACGGCCACCGCCTGCCTGCCCAGCTGGGCGAGCCCGCCGCCGTAGAGGAGACCCTCGGTGCCGCCGGTCATCGCCTTCTCGGCGAACAGGCCGATCAGGAGGGTGCCGATGATGCCGCCGACCAGGTGGACGCCGACGACGTCGAGCGAGTCGTCGTAGTCCAGCCGGAACTTCCAGGAGACGGCGTACGAGCAGACCACGCCCGCGGCGAGGCCGACGACGAGCGCGCCGAGCAGGGAGACCGAACCGCAGGACGGGGTGATCGCGACCAGCCCCGCGACCGCGCCGGAGGCCGCGCCCAGGGTGGTGGGGTGGCCGTCGCGCTTCTGCTCGACGAAGAGCCAGCCCAGCAGGCCCGTGCAGCCGGCCGCCATGGTGTTGAGGAACGCGGCGGCGGCGAGACCGTTCGCGCCGAGCGCGCTGCCCGCGTTGAAGCCGAACCAGCCGAACCAGAGCAGCCCGGCGCCCAGGATCACCATCGGCAGGTTGTGCGGACGCATCGCGTCCTTCTTGAAGCCGAGCCGCGGGCCGAGGACCAGGCAGAGCGCGAGGCCCGAGGCGCCCGAGGTGATCTCGACGGGCAGGCCGCCGGCGAAGTCCAGGGCGCCCAGGTGGTGCGCGATCCAGCCACCGGGGCCCCACACCCAGTGCGCGACGGGAACGTATACGAGCACCGCCCACACCGGCACGAACACCAGCCACGCCCCGAACTTCGCCCGGTCCGCGACCGCGCCGCTGATCAGCGCGGCCGTGACGATCGCGAAGGTGAGCTGGAAGGTGGCGAAGAGGAGGGTGGGCACGCTGCCCTGGACGCTGTCCGGCCCGAGACCGCTCATGCCCGCGTGCCGCAGGCCGCCGATCAGCCCCGCCCAGGCGTCGTCCCCGAAGGCCAGCGAGTAGCCACCCGCCAGCCACACCACCGTGACCAGGGCGATCGACACGAAGCTCATCATCAGCATGTTGAGGACGCTCTTGGTGCGGACCATGCCGCCGTAGAACAGGGCCAGCCCCGGGGTCATCAGCAGGACCAGGGCGGTGGCGGCGAGCAGCCAGGCGGTGTCACCGGTGTCGGCATGCGCGGCGGCGAGGTACACGGGCGTCTCCAACGTCGTGGGGGCTCGTCAGAGGGTCACCGGTTCCCGTTTCCGGTCGCGTACGGCTGTGTTTCCGTGACGTTTCGTTGCGTCCGGGTTACCGGGATCTCACGGTGCGGCGGGGTGTCGTGGATCAGGGAGAATGGGGGGCATGAGCGTTCGCAGCCAGTCAACCGAGCCGTCGGAATCGTCGGAGACCGTCCACCGGGCGGGCTTCGCCTGTTTCGTCGGGCGCCCCAACGCGGGCAAGTCCACCCTCACGAACGCTCTGGTCGGGCAGAAGGTGGCGATCACCGCGAACCAGCCGCAGACCACGCGCCACACGGTCCGGGGGATCGTGCACCGGGAGGACGCCCAGCTGATCCTCGTGGACACCCCGGGCCTGCACAAGCCGCGCACGCTGCTCGGCGAGCGGCTGAACGACGTGGTCCGCACCACCTGGGCCGAGGTCGACGTGATCGGCTTCTGCCTGCCGGCGAACGAGAAGATCGGCCCCGGTGACCGTTTCATCGCGAAGGAACTCGCGGGGATCAAGAAGACCCCCAAGGTCGCCGTCGTCACCAAGACCGACCTCGTCGACTCCAAGACCCTCGCCGAACAGCTGATCGCGATCGACCAGCTCGGCCGGGAGCTGGGCTTCGAGTGGGCGGAGATCGTGCCGGTCTCGGCGGTCGGCGACAAGCAGGTGAGCCTGCTGGCCGACCTGCTCGTCCCGCTCCTGCCCGAGGGCCCGGCGCTCTACCCGGAGGGCGACCTCACCGACGAGCCCGAACAGGTCATGATCGCGGAACTGATCCGCGAGGCGGCCCTGGAGGGCGTCCGCGACGAGCTCCCGCACTCCATCGCCGTCGTCGTCGAGGAGATGCTCCCGCGCGAGGACCGCCCCGCGGACAAGCCCCTCCTGGACATCCACGCCAACCTGTTCATCGAGCGCCCCAGCCAGAAGGGCATCATCATCGGCCCCAAGGGCAAGCGCCTGAAGGAGGTCGGCATCAAGAGCCGCAAGCAGATCGAGGCGCTGCTGGGCACACCGGTCTTCCTCGACCTGCACGTGAAGGTCGCCAAGGACTGGCAGCGCGACCCCAAGCAGCTGCGCCGACTGGGGTTCTAGGGCGACCCGCCCCGGCGCCCGGCACGGGTCAGGCGGGGCTCGGGGTCATGTTCTGGAGGCCCACCACCCTGAGCAGTCGCAGGCGTTCGTACGACTCCGTGCCCGGGCGGGCCGTGTGGATGACGAGTTGCTGGTGGGTGCCGGCGTTGAGGAGTACCTCGCAGTCGAGTTCCAGCAGGCCCACGGCGGGGTGCAGGAAGCGTTTCGTGGCCGCGCGGCGCACCGCCACCTCGTGTGCGGCCCAGAGCTCCGCGAACTCCTCGCTGCCGGAGCGGAGTTCGGCGACCAGGGCGGCGGGTGCCGGGTCGGTGGGGCGGGCCGCGGCCACCGCGCGGAGGTTCGCCACGTGTTCGCGGGCCCGGACCGGGCGGTCCTCCGGCGGGAAGAGGTCACGGGAGGCCGGGTCCAGGAAGTAGCGGCGGAGCAGGTTGCGCTCGCGCGGCGGCCGGGCCAGCACGTCCCCGCTCAGCGCCCGCGACAGCGCGTTCTGGGCCAGGACCTCGCCGCAGTCGGTCGTCACCAGCGCCGGGGTGTCGTGCAGCCGGTCCAGGACCAGGAGGAGGCCGGGCCCGACGTGGGTGCTCGCCGCCGCCCGGCGCGGCGGCTCCTCGCCGGCCAGGTGGAACAGGTGGTCCCGTTCGTCCTCGGTCAGTCGCAGCGCGCGGGCCAGTGCCGTCAGCATCTGGCGGGAGGGCCGCGGGCCCCGGGACTGTTCGAGACGGGCGTAGTAGTCGGCGGACATGCCGGCCAGCGCGGCCACCTCCTCGCGTCGCAGCCCGGGGGTGCGCCGCCGGGCGCCGGGCGCGAGGCCCACGTCGGCGGGGTCCAGGCGGGTGCGGGAGCGGCGCAGGAAGTCGGCGAGTTCGGGACGGTTCACCTCTCCAGGGTGGCCCGCGGCGGCCGGCTTATCCAGGGACCGTCGATCCCCTGATCAGGAGGTCTCTCCCGGTCGTCGCCGGCGCGGCGGAGGGTGGTGGCACCAGAACGAAGGAGACGGCCATGATCACTCTTGTCACCGGTACCACCGGACAGGTCGGGCGGCGGCTCGTGCCCCGGTTGCTGGCCCAGCGGCAGCCGGGCGAGGAGGTGCGGGTGCTCGTCCGGGACGCGGCCCGCGGGGAGCCGTTCGCGGCACTGGGCGCCGAGGTCGTCGCCGGGGACCTGCGGGACGAGGAGGCGCTGGGGAAGGCGGTGGCCGGGGCCGACGCCGTCGTGAACGTGGCGGCCGCCTTCCGGGGCGTTCCCGACGAGGAGGCCTGGGCGGTCAACCGGGACGCGGCCGTGGCGCTCGGGCGGGCCGCCGCGGGCGCCGGGGTACGGCGGTTCGTGCAGGTCAGCACCGGGAACGTGTACGGCACCGGACGCGGCCGCCCGCTGACCGAGGACGACGAGAGCCGGCCCGGCGGCGAGATGTGGGGCGCCTACGCCGAGTCCAAGATCAGCGCCGAGCGCGAACTGCTCGCGCTCGGCGGGGAGATGGAGGTACGGATCGGACGGCTGCCCTTCGTCTACGGCGAGGGCGACCCGCACCTCGCGAACGTCATGCACTGGGCCGCGCGCTGGGCGCCCGCGCAGCGGCTCCAGATGGCCCACCACGCGGATGTCGCGCAGGGGCTGCTGCGGCTGCTGTACGCGCCCGCGGTGAACGGCCCGGTGTACAACATCGCCGACGACGCCCCGGTCACGACGGTGGAGCTGCACCGGCTCAACGGCGTCGAGGTGCCCGACGGCCTGTACGGCCGCACCGACCCCGACCCCTGGTTCGGGATCATGTCGAACCAGCGGATCCGCCGGGACCTCGGCTTCCGGCCGATCTATCCCAGCGTCTGGACCGCCCGGGACGCCGGAGCCCTCTGACACCGGGCCCTCTGACGCCGGGCCCTCTGACGCCGGGCCCTCTGACGCCGGGCCCTCTGACGCCGGGCCCTCTGACACGGGCCCTCTGACACGGGCCCCCGGCACCGGCCTCCCGGCACCGGCCTCCCGGCACCGGCCCCCGGCGCCGGGCGGGGGCTAGTCGACCCCCCGTATGCGCCCCACCAGTCCCGCTCCCGCCAGTCCGATCACCGCCGCGACCAGGTACAGCATCCGGTAGCCGCCCAGGTACGTCACGATCGGCGCGGCGAGGGCGGGCGCCGCCACCTGGGGCAGGGCGTTGGCGACGTTGATCACGCCGAGGTCCTTGCCGCGGTCCAGGGCCTTCGGCAGGACGTCCGTCATCAGCGCGAAGTCCACGGAGGTGAACACCCCGAAGCCGATGCCGAGCAGCGCCGCGGCGACGATCGCGCCCGGCCAGGTCTGCCAGGCCGCCAGCAGCGCGGTCGCCGCCGCCATCAGCATCCCCGACCAGACCACGAACGGCTTGCGCCGCCCCACCCGGTCCGACCAGACCCCGCCCACCACGACGGTCGCCATCAGCGTCAGCCCGTTCACCGCGGTCAGGACCAGCACGCCCTGTTCGGGGTCGTGGTGGTGCAGCCGGTCCCGCAGGTAGTACAGGAGGTACAGCAGCACCAGCGCGTTGCTGAGGTTGATCAGGAAGCGGGTCAGCCAGGCCCAGCCCAGGTCCGGATGGCGGCGCGGGCTCAGCCAGAAGCCCGCCAGGAAGCCCCGCCAGGACCAGGGCGGCCGGTCCGCCGGCGCCAGCCGCAGGTCCGGGTGGCGCAGCACGTACGGCAGTACGCCCACCGCCGTGAACACCGCGCACGCCACATAGCCCGCCGCGACACCTCCGGTGGCCGTCGCCAGCCCGGTGCCGCCGACCACCCCGAGGATCTGCGCGGCGCCCAGCCAGCCGCCCACCGAGCCGCGCTGGAGCCGCGGCACCCGGTCCGGCACCGCGGCCGTCACCGCCGCGAACGCCGCGTTCAGCGTCAGCTGGACCAGGCACCAGCCGAGCACCATCGTCCCCATGCCGCCGGCGCCCGCGAGCAGCAGCAGGGACAGCGCCCCGCCCGCCGTACCGGCGACGATCCACGGGGTGCGCCGGCCCCACCGGGACGTCGTCCGGTCCGACAGCGCCCCGAACAGCGGGTTCGCCAGCAGGGAGACCACGGCGCCGGCGCCCGTCACCCAGGCCAGCATCGTCTCCTTGGACATCCCGGTGCCGGGCGCGAAGTCCTTGGCCTGGGAGGCGAGCAGGATTTGCAGCGGGCCGTACCAGCCCACCCAGATCGCCCCGTTGGCGAGACACAGCGCCCAGGTCCAGGACCGGCCGACCCTCGCCACCGGCTCCGCCAGGGCGGCCGGCTCCCCGGCCGGGTCGCGGGTCGTCGTCATCTCTGTGCCCGCAGCGCGTCCCGGAACCACCCGTACGACGCCTTCGGGGTCCGCCGCTGCGTCGCGTAGTCGACGTGCACCAGGCCGAAGCGGCGCTCGTAGCCCTCCGCCCACTCGAAGTTGTCGAGGAGCGACCAGACGAAGTAGCCGCGCACGTCCACCCCGGCCTCGATCGCCTTGTGCAGCGCCCGGACGTGGCCGTCCAGGTAGGCGATCCGGTCCTGGTCGTCGAGGCCTTCGTACGAGCAGCCGTTCTCGGTGATGACGACGGGCGGGAGCCGGTCGCCGTAGCGGTCGCGGAAGCCGGTGAGGAGTTCGGTGAGGCCGTCCGGGACCACCGGCCAGCCGAAGTCCGTCACCGGGACGCCCTCGATGTCCTGGACGGAGAAGGGGAGTTCGGCGGGGAGGGTGAGCCCGCCGAACTCGATCTCGGTGCCCTGCGGGGCGCCCACCTTCGTGGGGGAGTAGTAGTTGACGCCGTACCAGTCCAGCGGTTCGGCGATCACCGACAGGTCGGCCGCGACGTCGCCGGGCATCAGGTCGCCCATGCCGTCGGGGTACTCGCCGAGCAGGACCGGCTCGGCGAACAGGCGGTTGAGGAGGAGGTCGTAGAAGGCGGCCGCCTCGAGGTCCGGCTGCTCCCGCGAGGCCGGCCAGGTCGGGCCGTGCGAGTTGGCGATGCCGATGTCGCCTGCGCCGGCCGCGCGCAGCGCCCGTACCGCCAGACCGTGCGCGAGAAGCTGGTGGTGGGCCGCCGGGAGGGCGTCGAACATCAGCTGCCGGCCGGGGGCGTGAGCGCCCAGCGCATGGCCGAACAGGGTGTGTTCGGCGGGCTCGTTGAGAGTGATCCACTTCTGTACCCGGTCGCCGAGCCGGTCCGCGACCGTGGAGACGTGGTCGGCGAAGCGGGCCGCGGTGTCCCGTTCCAGCCAGCCGCCCTTCTCCTCCAGGGCGGACGGCAGGTCCCAGTGGAAGAGGGTGGGGACCGGCCGTACGCCCGCCGCGCACAGGTCGTCGACGAGCCGGTCGTAGAAGTCCAGGCCGCCCGCCGACCGGACCCTGGGCCAGGAGACGGAGAAGCGGTACGCGTCCACGCCGAGGCCGGCCAGCAGGGCCACGTCCTCGCGGTGGCGGTGGACGTGGTCGCAGGCCACCGCCGCCGTCGAGCCGTCCTTGATCCGGCCGGGCTCCGCCTCGAACACGTCCCACACGGACGGCTCGCGCTCGTCGGCCGCGCCCTCGATCTGATGGGCCGAGGTCGAGACACCCCAGAGGAAGCCGTCCGGGAAGCGGGGGAGGGAGGGGGTCGGATGGACCGCGTCAGTCGCCATGGCCGGGATCATCCTTACCCCCGGTAACAGAAGTCAACGGCCTGGCGTGAACTGTCGCATGCCGCCAACACCCGGGCGGGACCTACCCGTTACCCGACCGGTTCACGCGCCTTCCTTCAGCACCCGTGAGATCAGTTCGCGTTGGCCGTCCGTCAGCCGCGGGTCGGCCGCGTACACCGTCCGCCCGTCCACCGTGATCTCGTACGCGAACCCGTCCGGCACCCCGGGCGGTGGCGTGCCCCGGCCGGCCGCGAGCGCCTGCTCGGCCAGGGCCTGCCACTCATGGGCGTCGGGCCGGCCCGAGGTGTCCACCTCGGCCCGGCGCTCGATGCCCGCGAACCCGCCCGTACGCCTCACCTGAATACGCATGGGTCCCTGTGTAGTACGGATTCAGGCGGTCGGCACCCCCACCTGTGCCCAGGCGCCGAGCACCGCCTTGGTCTCCGCGCCGTCCTGGTAGCGGGCCTTGGCCGCCGCCACGGTGAGCTTCGCGAAGTCCGCGAAGTCGGCGTCCGAGGCGAGTTCGCCGCCGGTGAGCACGTCGTACCAGATCTGCCCGGCCTTCTCCCACGCGTTGCCGCCGAGGGCGGTGGCGACCAGGTAGAAGGCGTGGTTGGGGATGCCGGAGTTGATGTGCACGCCGCCGTTGTCCCGGCTGGTCCGCACGTAGTGCTGCATGGTCGCGGGCTGCGGGTCCTTGCCGAGGCGCGGGTCGTCGTACGCCGTGCCCGGGGCCTTCATCGAGCGCAGCGCCACGCCGTGCACCCCGGGCGCGAGCAGGCCCTCGCCGATCAGCCAGTCCGCCTGGTCGGCGGTCTGCCCGAGGGAGTACTGCTTGATGAGCGAGCCGAAGACGTCGGAGACCGACTCGTTGAGGGCACCCGACTGGCCGTAGTACTCCAGGTTGGCGGTGTACTGGGTGACGCCGTGCGTGAGCTCGTGGCCGATGACGTCCACGGAGCTGGTGAAGTCGGTGAAGATCTGGCCGTCGCCGTCGCCGAACACCATCTGTTCGCCGTTCCAGAAGGCGTTGTCGTAGTCGACGTCGTAGTGGACGCTCGCGTTCAGCGGCAGGCCGTCGCCGTCGATGGAGTCGCGCGCGTACGCCTTCAGGTACAGGTCGAAGGTGGCGCCGAGGCCCGCGTAGGCGCGGTTGACGCCGGCGTCCTGGCCGGGCTCGGAGCCCTCCGCGCGGACCTCGGTGCCGGGGAGGTCGGTGCGGTGGCCGGCGTCGTAGATCGTGCGGTGCGGCTGCGCTGTCCCGGGCGCCGGGGTGACCGCGGCGACGGCCGCGGTGCGGACGGCGGTCACCCGGCGGCGGGTGCGCTGGGCCGAGTCGTGCTGGAGGGTGCGCAGCGCGGAGTCGGCGAGTGCCTGGTCCTCGTGGGTGGCGAGGTGGTCGAGGATGTGCGGCGGCACGATGGTGCAGAAGACGGGCCTGTAGCCCCCGTTGGTCGTCATGCTCGGCACGATGGCACTGCGTTAGCTGTGTGTCACTAGGTGCAACCATGATTGGTGAAATATGGGGATGGTTTCGCTATGGGTGGTTGCTCTGTGTTATGCGGTGCGGGCTGGGAGTGGCTGGTCGCGCAGCCCCGCACCGTTCCGGGGGCGCCGTGGTCCCGCATGCTGATACAGAACCGTTCGCTCCGGGGGGCTCCGTTACAGTGGTCGCATCATGCGTTTCGGGCTGCTTCTTCTTAGCTGCCGCGGCGAGGGCCTGTAGTCCAGGTCGACTCCCTCCCCGCGGAGCTTCGTGTTGCGTCGTCGGCCGTCCTCTTCCGGACACCCACTAGGAGCCCCGCAATCATGGCGAACCGCCAGCAGCCCAGCACCATGCCGATCCACAAGTACGGCCGCTACGAGCAGGTGGACATCCCGGACCGCACCTGGCCCGGGAAGCGGATCACCCAGGCTCCCCGCTGGCTCTCCACCGACCTGCGCGACGGCAACCAGGCCCTGATCGACCCGATGTCGCCCGAGCGCAAGCGCCGGATGTTCGACCAGCTGGTCAAGATGGGCTACAAGGAGATCGAGGTCGGCTTCCCCGCCTCCGGTCAGACCGACTTCGACTTCGTGCGCTCGATCATCGAGGAAGAGGGCGCGATCCCGGACGACGTGACGATCTCCGTACTGACCCAGGCCCGCGAGGACCTGATCGAGCGGACCGTGGAGTCGCTGAAGGGCGCCCGGCGGGCCACCGTGCACCTGTACAACGCCACCGCCCCGGTCTTCCGCCGGGTGGTCTTCCGTGGTTCCAAGGACGACATCAAGCAGATCGCCGTCGACGGCACCCGCCTGGTGATGGAGTACGCCGAGAAGCTGCTGGGTCCGGAGACGGAGTTCGGCTACCAGTACAGCCCGGAGATCTTCACCGACACCGAGCTGGACTTCGCGCTGGAGGTCTGCGAGGCGGTCATGGACGTCTACCAGCCGGGTCCGGGCCGCGAGATCATCCTCAACCTGCCGGCCACGGTGGAGCGTTCGACGCCGTCCACGCACGCCGACCGCTTCGAGTGGATGGGCCGCAACCTGTCGCGCCGCGAGCACGTCTGCATCTCCGTCCACCCGCACAACGACCGCGGCACCGCCGTCGCCGCCGCCGAGCTGGCGCTGATGGCCGGCGCCGACCGAGTCGAGGGCTGCCTGTTCGGCCAGGGCGAGCGCACCGGCAACGTCGACCTGGTCACGCTGGGCATGAACCTGTTCTCGCAGGGCGTCGACCCGCAGATCGACTTCTCCGACATCGACGAGATCCGCCGGGTGTGGGAGTACTGCAACCAGATGGAGGTCCACCCGCGCCACCCGTACGTGGGCGACCTAGTCTACACGTCCTTCTCCGGCTCCCACCAGGACGCCATCAAGAAGGGCTTCGACGCCATGGAGGCCGATGCGGCCGCCAAGGGCGTCACCGTCGACGACATCGAGTGGGCGGTGCCGTACCTGCCGATCGACCCGAAGGACGTCGGCCGCTCCTACGAGGCGGTCATCCGGGTCAACTCGCAGTCCGGCAAGGGCGGTATCGCGTACGTCCTGAAGAACGACCACAAGCTGGACCTGCCGCGCCGGATGCAGATCGAGTTCTCGAAGATCATCCAGGCCAAGACGGACGCCGAGGGCGGCGAGGTCACCGGCTCCGACATCTGGGCGGTCTTCCAGGACGAGTACCTGCCCAACCCGGAGAACCCCTGGGGCCGGATCCAGGTGAGGACGGGCCAGTCGACCACCGACACCGACGGCGTGGACACCCTGACCGTCGAGGCCACCGTCGACGGCGAGGACACCGTCCTGGCCGGCTCCGGCAACGGCCCGATCTCCGCGTTCTTCGACGCGCTCCAGGGCCTGGGCATCGACGTACGGCTGCTGGACTACCAGGAGCACACGATGAGCGAGGGCGCCTCCGCGCAGGCCGCCTCGTACATCGAATGCGCGATCGACGGCAAGGTTCTGTGGGGAATCGGCATCGACGCGAACACGACGCGTGCGTCGCTGAAGGCGGTCGTCTCCGCCGTCAACCGCGCGGCACGATAACCCCCCTGACCGGCGGTTTAGGGACCCTGATCACCGCTTACGGTGATCAGGGTCCCGCTGTTTCTCGGCCATCCGGCCATGAAGATCACGGAAAGGTCTCGTACGCGGTACTGACTCCGCCTCCTCCCTGTGGCTAACATCACGCCAGCGGTGGCGATGTTGCCACGGCGTTACGGAGGTGCGACGTGCTGCCAGTACGGGGACGAGACGGCCGGGACGTCAGGCCTGCCCGCATTCTGGGCACCCGCACCGCATGGACTCCCGTCGGCGACGGCGAGTTCTTCTGCCCGGGCTGCGGGGGCGACCGCAACTACCAGCGGCTCACCGGCCGCCGCCGCTTCACCCTGCTCGGCGTGCCCGTGCTGCCCCGCGGCACCACCGGCCCGGTCGTGGAGTGCGCCGCCTGCCGTCACCACTACGGCACCGACGTCCTCGACCACCCCACCACCTCCCGCTTCTCGGCGATGCTCCGCGACGCCGTGCACACCGTCGCCCTCGCCGTCCTCGCCGCGGGCGGCACCTGCTCGCGTGCGTCCCTGGAGGCGGCGGCGGTCGCGGTGCGCGCCGCCGGTTTCGAGGACGCCACGGAGGACCAGCTCGGCGCCCTCGTGGACGCCCTCGCCGCCGACACCGGCCGGGTCTTCGAGCAGCCGGGCGGCGCGAGCCTCGCCATAGAGCTGCACGAGGCCCTCGACCCGCTGGCCCCGCATCTCGCCCCCGCGGGACGCGAGTCCCTGCTCCTCCAGGGCGCCCGGATCGCCCTCGCCGACGGCCCCTACACCCACCCCGAACGCGAGGTCCTCGGTACCGTCGGCGCGGCCCTCACCATCTGCGCCGACGACGTCACCCGGCTGCTGGCCGCCGCCCGCACCCCCTCCTGACCGGCGGGCGGACCTGACGGGACGCCAAACCACGTGACCCGTTTGGCCGTTGCGGAAGTGCGGGGAACGCGGGCGGCCGGAACATGGAAGAGTGACCCATGTGTCTCCTGTGACCCGCGTCAGCCGTATCGCCCTGGCCGGCTCCCTGCTTCTCGGGGCGTTCACGGTCGAGCCCAGGGCCTGGGCGGCCACCTGCGAGTCCTCCGTGCCGTACGTCTCCGGCGAGCACGGCTACGCCCAGTACCGCATCCCCGCCGTCGTCCGCACCTGGCACGGCACCCTGCTCGCCTTCGCCGAGGGCCGGCACTCCACCACCGGCGACAGCGGTGACATCGACGTCGTGCTGAGACGCTCCACCGACGGCGGCTGCACCTGGGACCCGCTGCGGGTGGTGGCCGACGGCAAGGGGAACACCCGCGGCAACCCCGCGCCCGTCGTCGACCCGGTCAGCGGCGACGTCGTCCTGGTGACCTCCTACAACGACGGCTCGGTGAGCGAGGACCAGATCATGCGCGGCCAGGTCACCAGGGAGCAGAGCCGCCGGGTGTTCGTGCAGCGCAGCCGGGACGACGGACGTCACTTCACCAACCCGCACGAGATCACCGCCCAGGTGAAACCGGCCGGCTGGCGCTGGTACGCCACCGGCCCCGGTCACGCCGTCGCACTCACCCGGGGACCGCACCGCGGCCGCCTGGTGGTCGCCGCCGACCACTCCGCCGCCCCGCGCGCCGGCTCCCCGGACACCGGCCGGGAGGCCCGGTACTACGGCGGCCACGCCCTCTACAGCGACGACCACGGCCGCAACTGGCACCTCGGGTTCGTCGACGACTCCTACAGCGGTCACGACAACGCCAACGAGACGACCGCCGCCGAGCTGCCCGACGGCCGCCTCTACTTCAACGCCCGCGACCAGAACGGCTCCAGCCCCGGCAACCGGCTCGACGCCTGGTCCAGCGACGGTGCCGAGACCCTGGACGCCGGGTTCACCGTGCAGCCGACCCTCCGGCAGGTCCCCGTGGTCGAGGGATCGGTCCTGCAACTACCGGGCAAAGAAGCTCCGTTGCTCTTCTCGGCTCCGTCGGTGCCGACGGCCCGCAAGGCCATGGCCCTGTGGACCAGTGCGGACGAGGGCATCACCTTCGACCGGGTCACCACCCTCTCCGGCCTCAAGGCGGCCTACTCGGACCTGGTGGAGGTGGCCAAGGGCACGGTGGGGGTGCTGTACGAGACGGGCACGAGAACGGCGTACGACACCATCGAGTTCCGCCGGCTCAGGACGCCCTAGGCGCCGTCCGCGTCGCTCCGTCCGGCGGGCAACCGAATCGGGGTCTCCGGTGGTCTGGAGGGCGAGGGGGTGGCCCGATGCAGGCCGAACTAGAGGCCCAGTTCCAGGAATTCGTCAGAGCGAGGTGGACCCATCTGGTCCGGACCGCCTATCTGCTCACCGGAGATCCACACCACGCGGAGGACCTCACGCAGACCGCGCTGGCGAAGGCGTACCGGTCGTGGCGCCGCGTCTCACGGACCGACCGCCCGGAGGCCTACGTCCGCCGCATGCTGGTCAGCTGCAACAGCGACAGGTTCCGCAAGCGCCGGGTCACCGAGGCGCTGACCGCCGCCCCACCGGAGCGCGCGCAGTACGACGACGCCGTGTCCCGCGCCGACGAGCGCGGCACCCTGCTCGCCGCGCTGGCCCAGCTGCCGCCCAGGCAGCGTGCGGTGGTGGTGCTGCGGTACTGGGAGGACCTGTCCGAGGCGGAGGTCGCCGACGTGCTCGGCTGCTCCCCGGGCACGGTGAAGAGCCAGGCGTCCAAGGGCCTGGCCAAGTTGCGTACGATTCCGGGGCTCGCGCAGGCCATGAGCCACGCGGCGCCCGCGCAGGGAGGCACCAGGTGAGCGAAGAGACGCAGGGCGGCGGAGCGGAGCCGGACTTCGAGGAGCGCCTGCGGGGGCTGCTGGCGGGGGACGCGGCGCGGGTGCGGCCGTCGCCGGTGCCGTACCCGGAGATCCGTCGGCGGGGCCTGGTGGAGCGGCGCCGCCGGATGGGCGTGACCGGGGCGGCGCTGGCGGCGCTGGCGGCGGTCCCGGTCGGCGCGTACGCGCTGGGCGGCACCGCCGCCCCGGACCCGGCCGCCCCCGCCCCCACCGTGCTCTCCAGCGCCCGCCCGGCCCCGACCGGCGAGGCCACCCCGTCCGGCCCGGCCACCGCGTCGGCCTCGGCCCCGACCACCTCGGCCCCGACCACCTCGGCACCGGTGGCGACCCCGACGGACCCGGCCCGCCCGGCGTCCGCGGCGCACCAGCTGCTGGACGGGATCACCTTCGAGCAGGCGGCCGCCGGACTCGGCGCGTGCCTCGACTACAACAAGGCGCACCGCCTGCCCAAGGACCCGACCTACACCGACCTGGGCAAGCCGGCCGACTACCGGATCATCCTGGCGATGCGCAGCACCGGCGACTCCAACGCCCCCGGCGACGGCTACTCCGTGGTGGCGGTCCGCGAGAAGCCGGTGCCGGCCCGGCTCATCTGCACCGTCAAGGACGGCGCGGCCTCCGGCCTGAACACCAGTGTCGGCGACCCCTTCGGTGACGCGGGGACATCCGTGGCGCCGGACATGAACAGCGGCAAGCTGTACCAGCAGTCGGTCATCGACAAGGGCGCCTGGAAACTGCCGTTCCGCTGGGGGATCATCGGCGGCCACCGCGCCTCGGTGACCCGGATGACCGCCTCCTACGGCGACAGCGCGGGCCAGGTGGTCCTCGACCACGGCTGGTTCGTCGCCACCGGCACCCTGCACGAGCAGGTCACCAGGGCCCCGCATCTCAAGGGCTACGACGCGGCCGGCAAGCTCGTCTACGACTCCGACCAGGACCCGTCGTACGAGAAAACCCTGCCGTAGGTCCGCCGTCTCCGCCCCTCGGCACCGGTCGCCCGGTGCGACTGGGACCGCTGCGCCGGCGGCTGGAGATCGCGGCAGCGGGTGGGGCCGGGCAGGCCGGGGCGGCCGGTGGTGACGAGCGGTCGCTCGCCGAGCTGGGCGGTGCCATTGGTCCCACCTCTGGTGGTTTACGCCATTCGCGTGCGTTGCCTTGACCGTCCCTGAACCCACTCTTATGGTCGCGCTTACACAGGACGTCCGACGTCTCCTTCCCCCCACGCCGGAGGCACCGTGCGCGACCAGGCGACCCACGCCCGCAGGACGTTCCTGAAACAGGCGGGCGCCCTGGGCGCCGCCGCCTCGCTGACCGCCTGCGGGCCGAAGTCCACGATCGACCTCGGCGGCACCGGTGCGGACCGCACCCTGACCGCCGTGATCGGCTACGGCAACGACGGCAGCTGGGACCCCACCCAGACCGCCTCCGCGTTCGCGATGGCCGCCAACAACCACATCTACGAGGGCCTCGCGGACACCGACCCGATCACCCGCGCCCCCTACCCGGCGCTGGCCACCCGGCTGCCCGCCGACCCGAACGCCACCACCTGGCGGTTCACCCTGCGCCCCGGCGCCACGTTCCACGACGGGCGGCCGGTCACCGCCGACGACGTCGTCTTCGTCTTCGACCGGATCCTCGACCCGGCCACCCCGACCCTCGCCCAGGGCTTCTTCGCGAGCTGGCTGAAGGAGGCCCGCAGGGTCGACACCCGGACCGTCGACCTGGTGCTCCGCTTCCCCTTCCCGGACGGCATCGCCCGCCTCACCCTCGCCAAGATCATGCCGAAGCACGTGTTCGCCCGGCCGGGCGCCTGGGACGACGCGATCAGGGGACTGGCGGTGGGCTCGGGACCGTACCGGCAGACCGGCCACCACCCGAAGTCGAACACCACCTTCGCCGCGTACGACCGCTACAACGGCCCCCGCAGGCCCGCCTTCCCGCGGATGAACTGGCTGACGATCGTCGACGCCGCCTCCCGCGTGGCCAGGATCTCCGGGGTGGACGCGGGCGCGCAGATCTCCGACAACATCCCCTACGCCAACATCCCCCGCCTCGAACAGGGCGGCCTGTCGGTCGGCGGCGGCGCCGGGATGAACAACCTGTTCCTGATGTTCAACACCAGGCACGAACCCTTCGACGACGTCCGGGTCCGGCAGGCCCTGCACTACGCCGTGGACAAGCAGAAGATCGTCGAGGTCGCCCTCAAGGGCCACGGGAGACCGGCGAGTTCGTTCCTGAACGAGGCCAACCCCGCCTACCGCAGGGCGAGGACGGTCTACGGCCACGATCCGGACCGGGCGAAGGCGCTGCTCAGGGCCGCCGGAGTCAGCGGACTGCGCATCGACCTGCTCGCCGTCAACGTGAGCTGGATCGTCGACTGCCTGCCCACCATCAAGTCGTCCTGGGACGCGATCGGCGTCCCCACGACCCTGTCCCCGCAGGAGACCACGGCCGTGTTCACCAAGATGGACCAGAAACAGGACTACCAGGTCGTCGCCGCCGTCTCGAACCCCAACCAGTTCGGCCTCGACGCCGACCTGATCATGCACTACAACTACGGCCCCGAGAACCTCTGGACGGGCTACGCCCGCTGGGCCGACGACCCCGTCGCCAAGCGGCTCTTCAAGGACATGGACGCGGCCACCCGCGAACCGGACCCCGACAGGAAGCGGGCGATGATCCAGGACTACATCGACGTCGTCGCCGAACAGGCCGTCATCTACCCGGTCGTCCACAACGAGCTGATCACCGCCTGGGACCCGCGCCGGCTCACCGGCATGAGGGCCCAGCCCTACCCCGGTATCAACGTGCTCACCGCCAAGTGGGCCTGACGGCATGACCGCCGTCCTGCGCATCCTGCTGCGCCGCGTCGCCCTGCTGGTGCCGCTGCTGCTCGGCATCGCCCTGTTCGTGTTCCTGGTGATGCGCTTCTCCGACGTCGACCCGGCGTCCGCGTTCTTCCAGGGCGCCAACCCCACCCCGCGGCAGCTCCACGACTTCCGCGAACGCAACGGCCTCCTCGACCCGCTCCCGCTGCGCTACGTCCACTTCGTCGGCGACCTGTCCCACGGCGACCTCGGTACCAGCGCCCTCACCCGCACCCCGGTCCGCGACCAGGTCCTCACCGCGCTCCCGCTCACCCTCCAGCTGACCTTCCTGGGCCTCGGCATCGCCGTCGTCCTGGCGCTCGCCGGCGGGGTCACCGCGGCCGTCCACCGCGACCGCCGGCTCGACCAGGTCATCCGGGTGCTCTCCCTGGTCGGCGTCGCCGCCCCCGCCTTCTGGCTGGCGCTGCTGATGATCCAGTACCTCGCCGTCGACCGCGGCTGGTTCCCGTCCGGCGGCTACATCAACCCCGAGGACTCCGTCACCGGCTGGCTGCGGACCATGGCGCTGCCCGCACTCGCGCTCTCCCTGCCGGTCGCCGCCCAGCTCACCCGCATCGTCCGCACCTCGGTGGTGGAGGAACTCGACAAGGACTACGTCCGCACCGCGATCGGCGGCGGCCTGCCGCCCCCCGTCGTGGTCGGCCGCAACGTCCTGCGCAACGCCCTGGTCAACCCGCTGACCGTGCTCGGTCTGCGGGTCGGTTACCTGCTCGGCGGCGCGGTCGTCATCGAGACCGTCTTCGCCCTGCCCGGCATGGGCAAACTGATGATCGACGCGGTCCAGAACGGTGACCCCGCCGTCGTCCAGGGCGTGGTCCTGACCACCGCCACCGGCTTCGTCGTCGTCAACCTCGTCATCGACATCCTCTACCTGTTCGTCAACCCACGTCTGCGGGAGGCGGCATGACGACGTTCACCCGCGCGGCCCTGGCCACCGTCCTGGCCCGGCCCGGCGTACGGCTGCGCAGACTGCCGCCGGCGTCGAGGGCGGCCCTCGCCTTCCTCGCCGTGATCGTCCTGGTGGCGCTGTGCGCCCCGCTCCTCGCCCCCGACGACCCCCTCGCCCAGCAGGCCCCCGCCGACGGCACCGGGCACCCCTCCGCCGGCCACTGGATGGGCCAGGACAGTCTCGGCCGGGACATCCTCAGCCGGCTGATGTACGGCGCCCGCTGGTCCCTCGCCATCGGACTCGGCGCGACCGGCCTCGCCCTGGCCGCCGGCGCGCTTCTCGGAGCGCTCGCGGCGACCTCCCGCAAAGGCGTCGACGAGAGCCTGATGCGCTGCCTGGACGTGGTGATGGCGTTCCCCGGCATCGCCCTGGCCGCCGTCCTGGTCGCCGTCTTCGGCGGTGGCATCACCGTCCTGATCTGCGCGATCGCCTTCCTCTTCACCCCGCCGGTGGCCCGCGTCGTCCGGGCGAACGTCCTCGACCAGTACGGCGAGGACTACGTCACCGCGGAACGGGTGATCGGCGCCCGCACCCCGCACATCGTCGTACGCCACGTGGCGGTCAACTGCGCCGCTCCCGTCCTGGTCTTCTGCACGGTCCAGGTCGCCGAGGCGATCGTCTTCGAGGCGTCCCTGTCCTTCATCGGCGCGGGCGTCCGCCCCCCGGACCCGTCCTGGGGCAGCGTCATCGCGGACGGCAAGAACATGGTCCTGACCGGCGGCTGGTGGGCCACTCTCTTCCCGGGCCTGCTGATCCTCCTCACCGTCCTCGCCCTGAACCTCCTCTCCGAGGGCGTCTCGGACGCCTGGGCGTCGCCGGCCCCGAGGCGGACGGAACCGGCGGAGGCCGATCCGGTGGAGACCGTCGAACGAGGAGAGGTCCTGGAGCTGCCGGGCCTGACGGAGGCGGGGGAACGACTCCGCGCCAGGGCACGCCCGCTGCCGTCCCGGGAGGGCCCACCGGTCCTGTCCGTGCGGAACCTCACCATCGGCTTCCCGGACCGCCACCGGGGCGTGCACATCGTCGACGGCATCGGCTTCGACATCCACCCGGGTGAAGTGCTGGGCCTGGTAGGGGAGTCGGGCTGCGGAAAGTCCCTCACCGCTCTCACGATCATGGGTCTGCAACCGAAGACGGCACAGGTGGCGGGCCGAATCGACTTCCACGCCGGTGAGGGAACACGCCCCAAAGGGACGCGGGGCCGCACCGGATACGCGGCTGCCGCCGCGCGGGCGCGACCGGCCCCCACGCGGCCGCCCACGGATCTCCTCACCCCCCACCGCCGCCTCCGCCGCCTCCTGGGCCACGAGATCGCGATGGTCTACCAGGACGCCCTGTCCTCCCTGAACCCCTCCATGACCATCAAGGCCCAGCTCGGACAACTCACCCGGCGCGGCGGCCACCGCACCCCCGCCGAGCTCCTCACCCTCGTCGGCCTGGACCCCGCCCGCACCCTCCGCAGCCACCCCCACGAACTCTCCGGCGGCCAGCGCCAGCGCGTCCTGATCGCGATGGCACTCTCCCGCGACCCGCGCCTGATCATCGCGGACGAACCCACCACCGCCCTCGACGTCACCGTCCAGGCCCAGGTGATGGAACTCCTCCTGCGCCTGCGCGAGGAACTCGGCTTCGCGCTGATCCTGGTCTCCCACGACCTGGCCCTGGTCGCGGACGTCACCGACCGGGTGGTGGTGATGTACGGCGGCCAGATCGTGGAGACCGGCGTCACCGCCGAACTGGTGGGCTCCCCGGCCCACCACTACACCCGCGGCCTCCTCGGCAGCGTCCTCTCCCTGGAGTCCGGCGCCGCCCGCCTCACCCAGATCAGGGGCGTGGTCCCGGCCCCCGCCGACTTTCCCGCGGGGTGCCGGTTCAGCGACCGGTGTCCCGCGGCGGGCGACGTCTGCCGTACGACACCGCCGTCCCTGCTCGGCACCCCCGCCCACACCGCGGCCTGCCACCACCCGGCCGTCGACCTGGCCGGCACGGAGGCGGTGACATGAGCCTGGTGGGGCTGTCCGGCGTCCACGTGGTGCACCGGGCCCGCGGCGGCGGCCTGTTCGGCGGCGACCGGGTGTACGCGCTGACCGACGCCGACCTCAGCGTGGCGGCGGGCGAGACGGTCGGCGTGGTCGGCGAGTCGGGGTGCGGGAAGTCGACACTGGCCAAGGTGCTGGTCGGCATCCAGCGGCCGACCGCGGGCACGGTCACCGTCCACGGCCGTGACCTGTGGGCGATGTCCGCGGCCGAACGCCGCAGCGCCGTCGGCGCCGGCACCGGCCTGGTCCTCCAGGATCCCTCGACCGCCCTGAACCGCCGGCTGCCCGTCGGCCGTGTCCTGCGCGACCCGCTGGACGTCCACGGACGCGGCACCAAGGCCGAACGGGACGACCGGGTGAAGGAGTTGATGAGCCTGGTCGGGCTGCCGCGGGCGCTCGCCGAGGCGCTGCCCGGCCAGCTCTCCGGCGGTCAGCGCCAGCGCGTCGCGATCGCCCGCGCGCTCGCCCTCGACCCGCCGCTGGTGGTGGCGGACGAACCGACCAGCGCCCTGGACGTCTCGGTCCGCGCCCAGATCCTGAACCTCCTGCTGGACCTGCGTGAACGCCTCGGCCTCGCGATGGTCTTCGTCTCCCACGACATCCAGACGGTACGGCGGATGAGCGACCGGGTGATCACCATGTACCTGGGCCGGATCGTCGAGGACACCCCGGCCGCCGAGGTCACCGGGGACGCCCGCCACCCGTACACCCGCGCCCTGTTCTCGGCCACCCCAGGACTGCTGAGCCCCGTCGACCCGATCCCGCTGACCGGCCCGGTCCCCTCGGCGACCCGGCCGCCGTCCGGGTGCCCGTTCCGCACCCGCTGCTGGCGGGCGGACGACACGTGTGCCGCCCGCATGCCTGACTTCGCGGCCGCGTCACGGCCCGGTCACCGCTACCGCTGTCACCATCCGTTGGAGGAGGACCAGCCGAGCCGCAGCCTGCCCCGGGAGACCTGATGCCCCTTTCCGCCCCGCTGACCGGAGTCGTACCGCCCGTCTGCACGCCCCTGACCCCGGACCGCGAGGTGGACGTCCCGTCGCTGCGCCGGCTCGTCGACCATCTGGTGACGGCCGGCGTGGACGGACTGTTCGTCCTCGGCTCGACGTCGGAGGCGGCCTACCTGACGGACCGGCAGCGCGGGCTGGTCACGGAGACGGTGGTGTCCCACACGGCCGGCCGGCTCCCGGTCCTGGCGGGCGTCATCGACATGACGACACCCCGGGTCCTGGACCACGTCGCCTCCGTCACGGCGGCGGGCGCGGACGGGATCGTGGTCACCGCCCCCTTCTACACCCGCACCCACCCCGCGGAGATCGCCCGTCACTTCCGCCTGGTCGCCGGCCGCTCGCCCGTCCCCGTGATCGCCTACGACATCCCGTCCGCCGTCCACACCAAGCTCCCCGCCGGTCTGGTCCTCGAACTGGCCGCCGACGGGGTGCTGGCCGGTCTCAAGGACTCCAGCGGAGACCTGGCGGGCTTCCGCGAGGTCGTCGTCGGCAGCCGCGGCCTGCCCGGCTTCGGCGCGCTGACGGGCTCCGAGCTGACCGTCGACTCGGCGCTGGCGCTGGGCGCCGACGGGGTGGTACCGGGGCTCGCCAACGTCGACCCGGACGGCTACGTCCGCCTGTACCGCCGGTGCCGCGCGGGCGACTGGGAGCGGGCGCGGGCCGAGCAGGAGCGGCTGTGCGGCCTCTTCCGGATGACCGGCGCCGGCGACCCGGCCCGGATGGGCGCGAGCTCGGCGGCCCTGGGCGCGTTCAAGACGGCGCTGTACCTGCGCGGGGTGATCGACTGCCCGGCGACGGCCGAGCCCCAGGTACCGCTGTCGGAGACGGAGACCGAGTGCGTGGCCAAGTTCCTCGCGGGGGCCGGGCTGATGTAGGGGGCCGCCCCGGGACGCGGTCCGGGTACAGTCTCCGGCCGAGTCTAGGCACGCAGCGCCACCTCAGTGATGCGAAGCGTGAAATCGGCAGGGGCGGGGGAGCCCAGTGAGGTGAACGCGAAGAACCTCCCCATCGGCTCCTGCGCCGTCGACACCCGTACCGGACGGCTGGGCATCGTCATGGGGCACGAGGGCCCCTACGTGCAGTTGCGGCCGTACGGGGGAGGCCGTGAGTGGGACGCCCACCCGGATGCCGTACGCGTCGCCACCCAGGCGGAACGGCTCAGCGCGGCCACCGCCCACGCCAACGCGCGCAGCCGCGGCGAGGTCCCTTGAAGGTTCCGGCCGGGCCCGGCACACCGCGGCGGCAGGGCAGAATGGGCCCATGAGCCTGTTCCGCGACGACGGCATCGTGCTGCGCACCCAGAAGCTGGGTGAGGCGGACCGGATCATCACGCTGCTCACCCGTGGTCACGGCCGGGTGCGGGCCGTGGCCCGGGGGGTGCGGCGGACCAAGTCGAAGTTCGGGGCCAGGCTGGAGCCGTTCTCCCACGTCGACGTGCAGTTCTTCGCCCGGGGGAGCGAACTGGTCGGCCGCGGGCTGCCGCTGTGCACGCAGAGCGAGACCATCGCGCCGTACGGCGGCGGGATCGTCGCCGACTACGCGCGGTACACCGCCGGGACGGCCATGCTGGAGACCGCCGAGCGGTTCACCGACCACGAGGGCGAGCCGGCCGTGCAGCAGTACCTGCTGCTGGTGGGGGCGCTCAGGACCCTCGCCCGCGGCGAGCACGCCCCCCACCTGGTCCTCGACGCCTTCCTGCTGCGCTCCCTGGCCGTCAACGGCTACGCGCCCAGCTTCGCGGCCTGCGCCCGGTGCGGGATGCCCGGCCCGAACCGGTTCTTCTCGGTCGCCTCCGGCGGCAGCGTCTGCGTGGACTGCCGGGTGGCCGGCAGCGTCGTACCCTCACCGCAGACCCTGGTACTCCTCGGGGCGCTGCTTACGGGAGACTGGGAGACGGCGGACGCGGCCGAGCCGCGTCACGTCCGGGAGGGCAGCGGCCTCGTGTCCGCGTATCTGCACTGGCATCTGGAGCGGGGGCTGCGCTCGCTCAGGTATGTAGAGAAGAGCTAGAGGGAGACGAGAAGCACATGGTCGTACGCGGGATCCTGGGACGCCGGCGCCGCGAGTACAACGCGCCGGAGCCGCACCCCTCCGGCGCCCGCCCGCCGAAGCTCCCGGGCGAGCTGGTCCCGAGCCATGTGGCCATCGTCATGGACGGCAACGGCCGCTGGGCGAAGGAGCGCGGGCTGCCCCGCACCGAGGGCCACAAGGTCGGCGCCGAGCAGGTGCTGGACGTGCTCCAGGGCGCGATCGAGATCGGCGTCCGCAACATCTCGCTGTACGCCTTCTCCACCGAGAACTGGAAGCGCTCGCCCGACGAGGTCCGCTTCCTGATGAACTTCAACCGCGACTTCATCCGCAAGTCCCGCGACCAGCTCGACGGACTCGGCGTCCGGGTGCGCTGGGCGGGCCGGATGCCCCGGCTGTGGAAGTCGGTCGCCAAGGAGCTCCAGGTCGCCCAGGAGCAGACCAAGGACAACGACCAGCTCACCCTGTACTTCTGCATGAACTACGGCGGCCGCGCCGAGATCACCGACGCGGTGCAGGCGATCGCCGAGGAGGTGAGGGCGGGCCGCCTCGACCCGTCGAAGATCACCGAGAAGACCCTCCAGAAGCACATGTACTACGGGGACATGCCGGACGTGGACATGTTCCTGCGGCCCAGCGGCGAACAGCGCACCTCCAACTACCTGATCTGGCAGAGCGCCTACGCCGAGATGGTCTTCCAGGACGTCCTGTGGCCCGACTTCGACCGCCGCGACCTGTGGCGGGCGTGCCTCGAGTTCGCCTCCCGCGACCGGCGGTTCGGCGGGGCGATCCCCAACGAGGAGCTGCTGGCCGTGGAGGGCAACCAGGAGAGCAACTGACGGCCACCCGCCGTTCATGAGGGCCGTCCAGGATGCGGGAGTTCATGCCTGGCCACCCCCCGGTCTCCCGCGTCTGAAACGGTCCCTCATGAAGCGCGTCACGCCCGCCCTCGCCCTCGGCGCCCTGTTCCTCACCGCGCTGCCCGCGCACGCCACGGACGGCGGGCTCGCCCACCGCGACAGCTACGGCACCAAGGCCGTGTACGCGCCGGGCCAGAACCCGCGCGGCTACCGGCAGCCGCCCGCCGGTTACACCGCCGTCTTCACCGAGAACGTCTCCCGGCACGGTTCGCGTTCCGCCACCGACGGCGAGGACGGCGACATGATCCTCGCGCTCTGGAACCAGGCCCGCGCCGACGGCCAGCTCACCGCGCGCGGCCGGACGTTCGGCCCGGACGTGCGGGCCCTCGAAGCGGCCATGAGCGCGGTCGGCTACGGCAACCTCAGCGGCCGCGGCAAGGACGAGCTCCGCGCCACCGCCGTCCGCCTGGAGAAGCGCCTGCCGGGCCTGTTCTCCGCCATCGCCGCGAACGGCGAGAAGATCGACGTCGTCAGCTCCGGCCAGGGCCGGGCCGTCGACAGCGGTACGGTCTTCGCCACCGCCCTCACCGACGCCGACCCCGCGCTGAAGCCCGCGTTCGGCCCCGCCCGCGTCGACAAGAACCTGCTCTACTTCCACAAGTCGTCCGGCGGCGCCGACTACCAGAAGTGGCTGGCGGGCGACGAACGTCTCGCCACCACCGTGAAGTCGGTGACCGACCAGCCGGCCTCGCACCGGGCGGCGGCCCGTGTCCTCGGCAGGATCTTCAAGCCGGCGTTCGTCCAGCGCGTCGTGGACGGCGAGTTCGCCGCCACCGCCGACGACCTCACCGCCGCCACCGCCGTCTACAACCTCTACGCCATCGCGCCCGCGATGAGCGAGGAGAGCCCGGACGGAAAGGGCTGGGACTTCGGCCGCTACATCGCCCCGCGCGACGCGGCCTGGTTCGGCTACCTGAGCGACGCCGAGGACTTCTACGAGAAGGGCCCGAGCTTCTCGGACAGCGACATCACCTACAAGATGGCCCAGCCCCTCCTCGACGACCTCTTCGAGCAGGTCGAGGCCAAGCGGGACGGCACCAGCACGCTGGGCGCGGAACTCCGCTTCACCCACGCCGAGGAGATCATCCCGCTGGCCGCGCTGATGCGGCTGCCGGGCAGCGGGCGGGCCGCCGCCCCCGGCAGCACCTACACCTACAGGAACAACCCGTGGCGCGGCGCCGAGGTCGCCTCCCTCGCCTCCAACATCCAGTGGGACGTCTTCCGCAAGGGCGACGACTACCTGGTGCGGATGCTCTACAACGAGAAGGAGACCGCGTTCAAGCAGGGCTGCGAGCCCATCGCGAAGAACAGCACGTTCTACGACCTCGACGAGCTGGAGAAGTGCTTCGACCGCGGCTGATCCGGGCCGGTACGATCCCGCCTCATGGTCATGGACATGGGGCGGGACGCCGGGCAGGGCGCGGTGGAGCTGGCCTACCGGCACGTCGTGGGGGACTTCCAGGGGGCGCTGCGGGAACGCGAGCGGCTGCGGCGGCGCAGATGGGTACGGCGCTGGGCCGTCGGTCTCATCGCGTTCGCCTTCGTGCTGAACGCCTCGCTCTCGGTGGCGGGGCGCGAGAAACCCGACTGGTTCCTGCTGATTCTCATGCCCCTGGCCGTGGCCCTGATGCTGTGCACGCCCCGGCTCCAGGCCCGCGCCTTCCTCAAGCTCGCCGCCCGCAACGGCGCGTTCCGCGCGACCGTGTCGGACGCCGGGCTGACGGTGGCCAACGACAACAGCACGACGTCGGTCAACTGGTCGGCGCAGCCCCGCTACCGGGAGACCGGGGACGCCTTCATCACGTACAGCGACGACAAGAACGTCTCCTGCTTCACGGTGCTGCCCAAGCGGGGCCTCACGGACCCCGCCGACACCGACCGGCTGCGCGCGATCCTCGACCGGCACCTCGCGCGCGCGTAGCTCAGCAGCCCTCCGCGCACTCCGCGCAGGTGCCGAAGATCTCCACGGTGTGGGCCACGTTCACGTACCCGTGCTCGGCGGCGATGGCCTCGGCCCACTTCTCGACGGCGGGCCCCTCCACCTCCACCGCCTTGCCGCAGACCCGGCAGACGAGATGGTGGTGGTGGTCGCCCGTGGAGCAGCGGCGGTACACGGACTCGCCCTCGGACGTGCGCAGTACGTCCACCTCACCGGCGTCGGCGAGGGACTGGAGCGTGCGGTACACCGTGGTGAGGCCGACCGAGTCGCCCTTGTGCTTGAGCATGTCGTGCAGTTCCTGCGCGCTGCGGAACTCCTCGACCTCGTCCAGGGCCGCCGCCACGGCTGCCCGCTGACGGGTCGAGCGGCCCTTCACGGGCGGTCCAGCGGTCGTCACCGGTTGCCTCCTCACCTCTTCGCCTCTGCCGGGCCATTGTGCCAGCCCGGGGTGCGGGCGTTCAGACGCCGACCTCGTCGGCGCTCCCCCGGCCGGCCGGAATCGCGCACTCCGCCGGGTCTCCGGCGGGCGTCCGCGCCGCGGCCGCACGGGCGCGCCGCCGGGCCAGCGGCGCGGCCAGCACGCTCAGCGCGAAGAACGCGGCGATGGTCAGCAGCACGATCGTCGCGCCCGGCGGCACGTACTGGTAGTACGACGTGATCGTGCCCCCGATCGACACCGTCACGCCGATCGCCACGGCGATCGCGAAGGTGGCCGCGAAGCTGCGGCTCAACTGCTGGGCGGCGGCCACCGGGACGACCATCAGCGCGGACACCAGCAGCAGCCCCACCACGCGCATCGCGACGGTCACCGTCACCGCCGCGGTGACCGCCGTGAGCAGGTTCAGGGCCCGCACCGGCAGGCCCGTGACCCGCGCGAACTCCTCGTCCTGGCTGACCGCGAACAGCTGCCTGCGCAGACCGAGGGTGACCACGAGGACGAACGCCGCCAGCACGCAGATCGCGGTCACGTCCGACTCGGACACCGTGGACAGCGAGCCGAAGAGGTACGACATCAGGTTGGCGTTGGAGCCGCCCGGCGCCAGGTTGATCAGCATCACCCCGCCGGCCATCCCGCCGTAGAAGAGCATCGCGAGGGCGATGTCGCCGCGGGTGCGGCCGTACCAGCGGATCAGTTCCATCAGGATCGCGCCGAGCACGGAGACGGCCGTGGCCATCCACACGGGGGACGTGGAGAGCAGGAAGCCGAGGCCCACGCCGGTCATCGCGACATGGCCGATGCCGTCGCCCATCAGGGCCTGGCGGCGCTGGACCAGGTAGATGCCGACGGCGGGGGCGGTGATGCCGACCAGGACGGCGGCGAGCAGGGCCCGCTGCATGAAGGCGTAGTTCAGGAAGTCCATCAGCTCAGCAGTCCCGTGCGCAGTGGCGTGTGCTCGTCGTGGGGGTGGACGTGGTCGTGGCCGGGCAGGGCATGCTGGCCGACGGCGCGCGGCGGCGGGCCGTCGTGCAGGACACACCCGTCGCGGAGCACGACCGCGCGGTCGATCAGGGGTTCCAGCGGGCCCAGTTCGTGCAGGACGAGCAGGACCGTGGTGCCCTGTTCGACCTGCTCGCGCAGGGTCCGGGCGAGGATCTCCTGGCTGGCCAGGTCGACGCCCGCCATCGGCTCGTCCATGATCAGCAGTTCGGGGCGGGCGACCAGGGCGCGGGCGATCAGCACCCGCTGGTGCTGGCCGCCGGAGAGCGCCTCGACGTTGTCCTTGGCCCGGTCCGCCATCCCGACCAGGCCGAGCGCGTCCCGTACGGCCTCGTGGTCGGCCCTGCGGAAGAGGCCGAAGCGGGTGCGGGAGAGCCGGCCGGCCGACACCACCTCGGTGACGGTGGCGGGGACGCCGCCCGCCGCGGTGGTGCGCTGCGGGACGTAGCCCACCCGCGACCAGTCCCGGAAGGCGCGGCGGGGCGTGCCGAACAGTTCGATCTCGCCGCCGCTCACCGGCACCTGGCCGATGACGGTACGGATCGCGGTCGACTTGCCGGAGCCGTTCGCGCCGAGCAGCGCGACCACCTCACCGCGCCGCACGGTCAGGTCGATGCCCCGCAGCACGGGGCGTGCGCCCAGCTCGGCGGTGACCCCGCGCAGGGATATGACGGGCTCGCCGGTCATCTCGTCGTCTCCTGTCACTTGGCGCCCAGCGCCTGCTGGAGTGCCTTGAGGTTGGCTTCCTGGACGGCGAAGTAGTCCTTGCCGCGGGACTTGCCGGTGATGCCCTCGATCGGGTCGAGGACGTCCGTCCTCAGGCCGGCGTCGGAGGCGATGGTCTTCGCGGTCTTGTCGCTGACGAGCGTCTCGTAGAACACGGTGGTGACGCCGTCGGCCCTGGCCATGGTCTCCAGGTCCCTGACCCGGGCGGCGCTCGGCTCGGACTCGGGGTCGAGGCCGTTGACGGCCTCCTCGGTGAGGCCGTAGCGCTCGGCGAGGTAGCCGAAGGCGGCGTGGGTGGTGATGAAGACCTTGGACTTCGGGTGCGCGAGGCCCTTCTCGAACCGGGTGTTCAGCGCGTCCAGCTGCTTGACCAGGGCCGCGGTGTTCTTCCGGTAGTCGGCCGCGTGGTCCGGGTCGGCCTTCTCGAAGGCCTTGCCGACGCCCTCGGCGACCTGGGCGTAGCGCACCGGGTCCAGCCAGATGTGCGGGTCCTCGCCGGCCAGCTCCTCGTTCTTCGAGGAGTCGTGCGAGGCCGCGTGCCCGCCGACCTCGTTGCCGTGCTTCTCCAGGGTGGTCAGGGAGGCGGCGTCGATCTTGGTCTTGACGGACGACTGGGCGACCGCGTTGTCGACCGAGGGCTGGAGGTTCCTGAGGTAGAGGACCGCGTCGGACTTCTCGATCCCGACGATCTGCTTGGGGCTGATCTCCAGGTCGTGCGGTTCCTGGCCGGGCGAGGTGAGGCTGGTGACGTGGACGTGGCTGCCGCCGATCCGGTCGGCGAGGAAGGCCATCGGGTAGAACGACGCGACGACGTCGAACTTGCCGGTCTGGGCCGCCGTGGCGGCGCCGCCGCAGGCCGTGAGGGTGGCTATGCCGAGTGCGGTGACGGTGGTCGCGGCGGCCGCGGGTATCAGGCCTCGTCGTACGTTCATGAGAGTCATTTTCAACAAACATGGAAACCGTTGTCAACAAGCCCCCGGTGGGAGGCCGGTAAAGGGGATCCGATTTGGTCGAGGGGGAGCCCCCGCCGGTACGCTGAAGCATTCGCTCTGAAGCGTCTCGCTTCGTCGCCCGTCGTCGTAATGAAGAGAGCACCGTGGCCGCCGACAAGATCGACACCATCGTCAGCCTGAGCAAGCGCCGAGGCTTCGTATTCCCGTGCAGTGAGATCTACGGCGGCCAGCGCGCCGCCTGGGACTACGGGCCGCTGGGTGTCGAGCTCAAGGAGAACCTGAAGCGCCAGTGGTGGCGCTACATGGTGACGTCCCGCGAGGACGTGGTCGGCATTGACTCGTCCGTCATCCTGGCCCCCGAGGTCTGGGTGGCCTCCGGTCACGTCGCCACCTTCACGGACCCGCTGACCGAGTGCACCGCGTGCCACAAGCGGTTCCGCGCGGACCACCTGGAGGAGGCCTACGAGGCCAAGCACGGCCGCCTGCCGGAGAACGGCCTGGCGGACGTGAACTGCCCGAACTGTGGCAACAAGGGTCAGTTCACCGAGCCCAAGCAGTTCTCGGGCCTGCTCTCCACCCACCTCGGCCCGACCCAGGACAGCGGCTCCGTCGCCTACCTGCGTCCGGAGACCGCGCAGGGCATCTTCACCAACTTCGCCCAGGTGCAGACCACCTCGCGCCGCAAGCCGCCGTTCGGCATCGCGCAGATGGGCAAGTCCTTCCGCAACGAGATCACGCCCGGCAACTTCATCTTCCGCACCCGCGAGTTCGAGCAGATGGAGATGGAGTTCTTCGTCAAGCCGGGCGAGGACGAGAAGTGGCAGGAGTACTGGATGGAGCAGCGCTGGAACTGGTACACCGGCCTGGGCCTGCGCGAGGAGAACATGCGGTGGTACGAGCACCCGAAGGAGAAGCTCTCCCACTACTCCAAGCGCACCGCTGACATCGAGTACCGCTTCCAGTTCGGCGGCAACGAGTGGGGCGAGCTGGAGGGTGTCGCCAACCGCACCGACTACGACCTCGGCGCCCACTCCAAGGCCTCCGGCCAGGACCTCTCCTACTTCGACCAGGAGGCCGGGGAGCGCTGGACGCCGTACGTCATCGAGCCGGCGGCCGGTGTCGGCCGGGCGATGCTCGCCTTCCTGCTCGACGCCTACGTCGAGGACGAGGCGCCGAACGCCAAGGGCAAGCTGGAGAAGCGCACGGTGCTCCGCCTGGACCACCGCCTGGCCCCGGTGAAGGTCGCGGTGCTCCCGCTGTCCCGCAACCCGGAGCTCTCGCCCAAGGCCAAGGGTCTCGCGCAGGCGCTGCGGCAGAACTGGAACATCGAGTTCGACGACGCGGGCGCCATCGGCCGCCGCTACCGCCGCCAGGACGAGATCGGCACGCCGTACTGCGTCACCGTCGACTTCGACACGCTCGAGGACAACGCCGTGACGGTGCGGGAGCGCGACACGATGAAGCAGGAGCGCGTCTCGCTGGACCAGATCGAGGGCTACCTCGCCGGGCGTCTCGTCGGGTGCTAGGCGTCTGAGCGGGCCGGCGTCCGCCCGGCCCGTGCCGTGAGCCGGCCGCGGGCAGTCGCCGGCCGGCCGCGCGGTTCCCCGCGCCCCAACGGGGCTCGGGGAACTCGGCGTTCACAGGTCCAGGTCCACGTACAGTGCCGCGTGGTCGGACGCCTCGGTGAGTTTCGACGTCACCGTGTCGAAGGACTTGATGCCGTCCGCGAAGATGCCCCGGGTCTCCAGGCCGACGTGCTGCACCTCGTGCCACAGCGGCGGCGGGAGCAGCAGGTAGTCGATCTTGTCCTGGAGCCGGGTGCACGGCTCGTGAGTGCCGGGCTCCCCGTGGTAGGAGGGGTGGCTCATCACGTCGCGCAGACCGGTGGCCAGCAGCTGCGCGACCGCGTCGCTCTCCGGGTCGTCGTTGAGGTCCCCGGCGACCAGGACGTGCGGGGTGCGCTCCGCCGCTGCCTCGTAGATCTCCGCGACCCGCGTCGCCTGGGCCAGCCGCAGCTCCGGGTCGTCCCGGAACTTGCTCTTGAGGTGGTTCCCGAGGATCACCAGCGGTGTTCCGTCGAGCTGGATCTCGAACTCGGGGCAGTCCCTGCTGAACAGGCGGTCGGCGGGGTGTGCCGGGTCGGTGTCGAAGAGGTGGGACCTGACCGACGTGATCGGGTGACGGCTGAGGATCCCGACGTCGATGCCCCGGGGGTCGTTGCCGTCGATCAGCAGGTTGTACGGGTACGGCCGTCTGCCCAACGCCTTCGCCAGGATGTCCGTGTTGAAGCGCTCCAGGGTGAGCCGGTCCTCGACCTCCACGGTCAGCAGGATGTCCGCGTCGACCTCGGAGACCACCCGGCCGGTGTTCCGCACCGTCGTCATGTCGAGGTCGTCCTGCCCGAGTTCGGCCCATCCGGTCCAGGAGCCCCGGCCGGTGGCCGTGATCTCGACGTGCGGGCTCTTCGGCGGCCCGGAGGTCTCGAACAGGCTGGTGTGCTTCCCCGGGCGGGACTGGTTGATGACGATCGGCGGCGGCCCCTTCGGGTCCTTCGGGTCGGCGACGACGTCGTACGCCCGGTACGTCGTGATGATCCGAACCATCTCCGCCTTGTCGGCGTCCGCGTACGCCGGCTTGTCGAGGAGGGCGACCAACGTGGCGAAGTCGGCGAGGACTTGTTCCCGGTCGGCCGGGTTCTCCAGGCGGAAGGCCGTGGGCCGGCGGAAGAGGTTCTCCATGTTGAACGTGGCGATCCGGATGGTCATGGCAGGCCTCCTCGGCGGCGCGGGAGCACCGCACGGAACGGCCGGTGGCAGGCGCCGCCGGTGACTGCGCGCCGGCAGTTCCATTCTCGGAGCCGGGGCGGGGTCTGTCGAACGGAGGGTCGGCTCGGCTTCCGCCGCCCCGCCCGGGCCACCCCGGCACCGAGCGGACTCAACGGCCCTGCAACGCCTTCACGTTGTCGCCGAACGTCCAGTTCTTCGAGCCGTCCCAGTTGACCGACCAGGTCATCAGGCCCTTGAGCGAGGTGCCGTAGTGCCTCCAGGCCTGGGAGACCAGGGACGGTGCCATGTACCCGCCGCCCGCGCCCGACTGCGCGGGCAGCCCCGGGACCTGCTTGTCGTACGGCACCTTGATCGTCGTACCCTGCACGACCAGGCCCTTGTTGAGGCAGTCGGTCTGCGCGGTGAAGCCGGCCACCGTGCCCGCCGCGTACGAGTCGCCGGCGCAGCCGTACATGCTGCCGTTGTAGTACTGCATGTTGAGCCACCACAGGCGGCCGTTGTCGGCGTACTTCTTGACGATCGGCAGGTAGGCGCCCCAGATCGACCCGTACGTGATGCTGCCGCCGGTGACATAGGCCGTCTCCGGGGCCATCGTCAGGCCGAAGCCGGCCGGCATCCGGGCCAGGACGCCGTCGATGATGCGGACCAGGTTGGACTGCGAGGTGGAGAGCTGGGTGACGGACCCGCTGCCCACCAGGCCGGTCTCGATGTCGATGTCGATGCCGTCGAAGTTGTACTTCTTCAGGATCGGGACGATCGTCGAGACGAACCTGTCGGCCACGGTGGCGGAGCTGAGGTCGATGCCCGCCGCCGCGCCGCCGATCGACAGCAGGATCGTCTGCCCGGCCGCCTTCGCCGCGCACATCTCCGCGGGCGTGGCCACCTTCACGCCCGCGTCCATGCCGTCCTCCCAGAGGGCGGTGCCGTCCGAACGGATCACGGGGAAGGCCGCGTCGATCACGTTGTAGCCGTGGGCGGCGATCCGGGAGTCGGTGATCGGGGTCCAGCCGAACGGCGGGTGGACGCCGTTGGCGGAGCCGTCCCAGTTCTCCCAGTAACCCTGTAGCACCTTGCCCGCGGGGCGGGACTTGAGGGCGCAGGTGTCGGCGGCGGAGGCGGGGGCGGCGGCGGGCAGCTGGGTCAGACAGGCGGTGGCGAGCGCTGCGGCGAGCAGGCTCAGGGCGCGGCGGAGCATGCGGTTCCTCCCGGTGGGGTCGGGGCGGGTCGCTGACATGTCGTATGCATGACAGTGCTCGTGGTCCAGACCTCCCGTCAATAGGTCTGGACCATTCGGCGGGATCCTGGCCGTCCCGCCGGGACGGGTGTGATGTTTGGAATGACAGATATTGAAATCTGTCAGCTGTCATGCCAAGGTGGTGCCATGACGATGCACACCCACCCCCTCGGATCCGCCGGCCTCCGGGTCTCCGCCCTCGGCCTCGGCTGCATGGGCATGTCCGCGCTGTACGGCGAGGCCGACCGCGCCGAGTCGATCGCCACCGTCCACGCGGCCCTCGAAGCCGGCGTGACCCTGCTCGACACCGGCGACTTCTACGCCATGGGCCACAACGAGATGCTGATCGGCGAGGCTCTGCGCAGCGCCCCCGCCGCCCACCGCGAACAGGCCCTGCTCAGCGTGAAGTTCGGCGCGCTGCGTGGTCCGGAGGGCAGCTGGCTCGGCTACGACGGCCGGCCGGCCGCGGTGAAGAACTTCGCCGCCTACTCCCTCCAGCGCCTCGGCGTCGACCACATCGACGTCTACCGGATCGCCCGCGTCGACCCCGACGTGCCGATCGAGGAGACGGTCGGTGCCATCAAGGAACTGGTCGACGCCGGGTACGTCCGGCACATCGGGCTCAGCGAGGCCGGCGCCGAGAACATCCGGCGGGCCGCCGCCACCGCGCCGATCTCCGACCTCCAGGTCGAGTACGCGATCATCACCCGGGACATCGAGCGGGAGATCCTGCCGACCACCCGCGAACTGGGCATCGGCATCACGGCGTACGGCGTGCTGTCCCGGGGGCTGATCTCCGGCCACTTCACCCGCGACCGGCAGTTCGGCGCCGGCGACTTCCGGGCCCACTCGCCCCGCTTCCAGGGCGACAACCTCCAGCACAACCTCGACCTGGTCGAGGCGCTGCGCAGGATCGCCGACGAGAAGGGCGTGACGGTCGCGCAGATCGCCATCGCCTGGGTGCTCTCCCGCGGCGCGCAGCACGGCCACGACATCGTGCCGCTCGTCGGCGCCCGCACCCGCGAGCGGCTCTCCGAGTCGCTGGGCGCCCTGGACGTCACCCTGGACGCGGCCGACCTGGCGGCGATCGAGGAGGCCGTCCCGGCGGACGCGGCGGCCGGCACCCGCTACCCGGCCGCGCAGATGGCGACCCTGGGCACCGAGCAGTGATCACGGCTCCGGGCAGCGCGAACCACCGTCCGGGTACCGTCTAGGTCATGGCAGCCACGTCCCCGCCCCCGACCCTCACCGCCGAACGCATCCTCGAGGCGACCGAGGAGGTGCTGCGCCGGCACGGCCCGGCCAAGGCCACCGTGGTCGACGTGGCCCGCGCCCTCGGTGTCAGCCACGGCACCGTCTACCGGCACTTCCGTACCAAGGCGGCGCTGCGTGAAGCGGTGACCAAGCGGTGGTTGGACCGCACCTCTGCCGCGCTGTCCGGCATCGTGGCCGAGGACCGGGCCGCCGAGGACCGGCTGCGGGCCTGGCTCGCGGCACTGTTCGAGGCGAAGCGGCGCAAGGCGGGCGACGACCCCGAACTGTTCGCCACCTACATGGTGCTGGTCGACGAGAACGGACCGGCGGTCGCCGGCCACATCGCCGACCTGACCGGCCAGCTGACCCGGATCATCGCGGACGGGACCGCGTCGGGCACCTTCACGGTCTCCGACCCGGCCGCCGCGGCCCGCGTCGTCTTCCAGGCCACCGGCCGCTTCCACGACCCGGGCTACGCCCGCGAGTGGGAGCGGCCGGAGGCCGACGGGGACTTCGCGTCCCTGGTGGACCTGCTGGTCCGCGGCCTCAGGTGACGTTGACCGTGACGGTCGGCGAGTAGACCTTCTTGCCGACCGCGGCGACCCGCAGGTGCTGGGTCCCCTTCGCCTTGAACGACGTGGTCAGCGAGTAGGAACTGCCGTTCTTGATCTTTGTGTTCACCTTGAGCGGGATCCACTTGCCGCTCTTCTCGTGCTGGAGCACCAGCGGCCAGCCCACCTTCAGACCGGACGTACGGCCCGTGAAGGTCACGGATTCACCGGTGGTGACCGAGGACTTGGTGGCCTTGATCGAGATCGAGGCCATCGGGGACGGGGAGGGGCTCGCCTTGGTCTCCGCGGCGAAGGCTCCGGCGCTGCCGGCCGACAGCAGGGCCAGCGAGAGGGCGCCGGCGGCGAGGGCCCGGGACATCTGACGCTGAGTGGTGCGCATGGAGTGCTCCTGTCGGGTGACGGGGGGTCCCCTCCAGGCTTGGCCGGGCCGCCCGCGGTGGCGACCCGGGCAGTTTCGGAAGCGGTGAGCAGGAGACTGCGGTCCGGTAAGTCCCGCAGGTGGCAGCGGCTGCCCTGACCTCCTGATTCTTACCTTCCATGTCACCCGAATGCCGTAACGGCCGTCCTATGAGGTGACCGTCCAGAAGTCCCGCATCACCTGGAGCGGCGTCGGGCCCGTCATGGCCGCCTGGGTCAGCAGGACCGTGACCGTGCCGGTGGCCGGGACGACGTGCGCGGTGGTGCCGGTGCCGCCGACCCAGCCGTAGCGGCCGGGCACCGACCACGGGTCGGCCGGGGTGACGTCGACCTGGCCGCCGTACCCCCAGCCCTGCCCCTCCAGGAACAGGCCGGCGGCGTCGCGCTGGGCCGCCGTCAGGTGGTTGGTGGTCATCCGGCTCACCGAGGTCGCGGAGAGCAGCCGGCGGCCGTCCGCGGTGGCGCCCGCGTTCAGCAGCAGCCGGCCGAAGGCCAGCCAGTCGTCGGCCGTGGAGACCAGGCCGCCGCCGCCCGAAGGGAACCGCGGCAGGCCGCTGAAGTCGCCGTCCGGGGTGTCGGCCAGCCGCAGGCCGCCGTCCTCGGCGCGGTGATAGAACGAGGTGAAGCGGTCCCGTTTCGACGCCGGCACCTCGAACGCGGTGTCCCGCATGCCCAGCGGCTCGAAGAGCCGTTCCGCGAGGAAGTCCGGCAGCGTACCGCCCGACACTCGCGCGACCAGGATGCCCTGGAGCGCGGACGCGGTGCCGTACAGCCAGGCCTCGCCCGGCTGGTGCAGCATCGGCACCTCGGCGAGCAGGCCCAGCCAGCTGTCCGGGTCCGGCCACTCCCGGAAGGGGAGGTCGTGCCGCTGCACCGCGAGCAGGGCCTGCGCGGCGGGCAGCGAGAAGTCACCGGGCAGACCCCAGCCCGCGCGAAAGCTCAGCAGGTCCTCGACGGTGACCGGGCGGGCCGCCGGCACCACGTCCTCGACGGGCCCGGCGGGCGTGCGCACCACCATCGGCTTCGCCAGCTCGGGAAGCCACCGCTCCACCGGGTCGTCCAGCCCGACCAGGCCGTCGTCCACCAGCATCAGCACCGCCGCGGCGGTGATCGGCTTGGTGACCGACGCGAGCCGGAAGATCGAGTCCCGGGTCATCGGCGCGGAGCCCTCCACGTCCGTGGTGCCGACGGCCACGGCCTCGACGTCGTCGCCGCGGGCGACGAGCCCGACGGCTCCGGGAACGGTGCCGTCGTCGACGTACCGGCGCAGGGTGGCGTGCAGCGGGGTCGGGGTCATCTGTGGTCCCTCCGGTGGGTGCGGTCGTGGGTACGACTGCCGCCCCGCCGGAAACTCATCGGGAGGGTTCGGCCCCCGCCGGGTCCACGGTGGCCTGGTGGGCCTCCGCCAGGTGCTCCTCGGCCTTCAGCCAGGGCAGGAACTGCGCGCCCTTGCGCCAGCCGCAGGTGTCGCATTCGATCGTGCGCTGCACACCCGTGCGCCGCACCCGGACCACGTGCTCCCGGCCGTGCTGGTCCCAGCGTCTGACCTTGCTCTCGTCGTTCTGCGACATGACGCCTCCGGAGTCTGTGCCCGATCTGCTGTTCGGCACGTGTCGACGGGAGGAGTGTGCAGCAAGACCAACATCAACAGGAACGTCTTCACGGGGTTTTGCCGAGCACGCCCCCGGTGTTCACGCGAACTCGACGGGTGTTCCGCCCAGTTCACACGGCGCTGCCCCGCAGGCCGGAGCGCCGGGACCGGGCACACGGTGGGTGTCGCCGGCGTCACGCTCCGGTCGCCACCCCAACCGCCGGATCATGAGCCGGACTTGGTCTACCGACGGAAACCCTGGACACGGCATTGACCCTGGCTCAAGATGAAAGCGACCTTGTGAAGCGGCCACCGGCACGGAGAGGCGATGCTGCCGGATCCTCAACGTTTCCTGGCCGTTGCCGGCCGCCGGATCGCGCGCGCCGAGGGCGCTGCCCAGGTCGTCCGCGAGCTGTGCCGGTCGGTCGTCCCCGAACTGGCGGACGGCGCGTTCGTCTACCTGGAGGACGGCCGGCCGGACCGCTCCGAACCACTGCGCCTGCGGCTGGACGCGGCACCGGCCGAACTCGGCGGCGCCATGGGCGGGATGCCCCCGGACACCGCGTCGGTGACGCCCGACGGCGTGCTGGCCCGGATGCTGCGGTGCGGCAGAACACGCGGCGCCGGCCCGGCAGGACCCGACACCGACGAGGCGCTGCGCGAGCTGCTGGGGAAGGCACCCCGGCTCCCCCGGGGCAACCGGGTCCTGCTCGCCCCGCTGCGCGCACCCGACGCCGTCGTGGGCGTGGCGGTGTTCCTGCGGCGCCCGGACCGGGAGGACTTCGTGGACGACGACATCGCTTTGGCGGACGCCCTCTCGGCGCAGGCCGCGCTCGGGGTGCGCGAGGCCACCGCGATCCCGCAGGTGAGGCCCGCCACCGCGCTGAAGGCCCCGGACGAGGACCGCCTCCGCTACGTCGGCGCCGCCACCCGGCGGATCGCCCGCGGCTTCGACACCGACGAGATCGTGCTCGGCCTGTGCCGGGCCGCCGTGCCCACGTACTCCGACGCGGCCCTCGTCTATCTGCGCGACCCCCTCCCGGTCGGCGACGAACGCCCCACCGGCCCCGCCGTGCTGCGACTGCGCCGCACCGACCGGATGAAGGGCCCCGGCGCCGAGGGCCTGGTCTGGCCGGCCGAGACCGTGGACGACGAGCAGGACGACCTGGACGCCTCCGACTGGAGCGAGGTGGTACCCGGCGGTGCCCTCGCCGAGGTGCTGCGCGGGGTCCGCCCGGTGTTCGCCGACAACTCGCCGACCCGCGCCGCGCTCAGCGAACTCGTCGGTGAGGACAGCGCGTTGAACGGCTGGGCCGGCACGCACGCGATCCTCGCCCCGCTGCGCGGCCGCCGCCGGGTGACCGGCGCGGTGGTCTTCCTGCGCCGCCCGGAACGCCCGGCGTTCGAGCCCGCCGACCTGCTGGTCGCCGCCCAGCTGGCCACCCACACCGCGCTCGGCGTCGACAAGGCCGTGCTGTACAGCCGGGAGGCCTTCATCGCCGACCGGCTGCAACGCGCGATGCTCCCGCACAGTCTGCCCCGCCCCACCGGTGTCCGGCTCGCGGTCCGCTACCTGCCCGCCGCCGAGACCGCACGCGTCGGCGGCGACTGGTACGACGCGATCCCGCTGCCCGGCAGCCGGGTGGCGCTGGTCGTCGGCGACGTCATGGGGCACTCCATGACCTCGGCCGCCGTCATGGGCCAGCTGCGCACCACCGCGCTCACCCTGGCCGGCCTCGACCTGCCCCCGCAGGAGGTCCTGCACCACCTCGACGAACAGGCCCAGCGCCTCGGCACCGACCGCATGGCGACCTGCCTGTACGTCGTCTACGACCCGGTCTCGCACCGCATCACGGTCGCCAACGCCGGTCACCCGCCGCCCATCCTGCTGCACCCCGGCGGCAAGACCGAGGTCCTCGCGGTGCCGCCGGGCGCCCCGATCGGCGTCGGCGGCATCGACTTCGAGGCGGTGGAGCTGGAGGCGCCCGCCGGGGCCACCCTGCTCCTCTACACCGACGGACTGGTGGAGTCCCGGCTGCGCGACGTGTGGACCGGGATCGAGCAGCTACGCGAAAAACTGGCCGCCACCGCCCAGTTGACCGGCCCCGACCGGCCGCCGCCGCTTGAGGCGCTGTGCGACGAGGTGCTCGACATGCTCGGCCCGGGCGACCGGGACGACGACATCGCGCTGCTCGCGGCCCGCTTCGACGGCATCGCGCCCAGCGACGTGGCGTACTGGACCCTGGACCCCGACAACGCCGCCCCCGGCCGGGCCCGCCGGCTCACCCGGCAGGCGCTCGCCGCCTGGGACCTGGACGACCTCACCGACACCGCCGAACTGCTGGTCAGCGAGATCGTCACCAACGCCGTACGGCACGCCTCCCGCCCGATCGGTCTGCGGCTGCTGCGCACCGACGTGCTGCGCTGCGAGGTCGGCGACGACGTCCCGCAGCTGCCGCGGCTGCGCCGGGCCTCGCCCGACGAGGAGCACGGCCGCGGCCTGTACCTGGTGAACCGCCTGGCCAGGCGCTGGGGCACCACCCGGCTGGGCACCGGCAAGAACGTCTGGTTCGAGCTGGGCGGCCCAGCGAGCTGACGGCGGCCGGGCGGATTCCGTGGGCCGGGGGCGGCCGGGCGGATTCCGTGGGCCGGGGGCGGCCGGGTGGCGCAGGGTCAGGCCACCGGCCGGGGGAGCCGCAGGCTGAGCAGTCCCGTCAGCACCACCAGGCCCAGCTGTACCAGCAGGGTGATGACCAGGGCGTCCCGCACGCCCTGCCGCGGGACCAGGGAGAGGAACAGGGTGCCCAGGGTGGCCACGCCGAGGGCGAGGGCGGACTGCTGGGTGGTGACCATCACCCCGCTGCCCACCCCGGCCCGCGCCGGCGGCACCTCGGACATCACCAGCCGCAGCACGTTGGGGAGTTGCAGGGCCTGACCGGCACCGGCGACCGTCACCCCCGGCAGCAGTCCGGCGAAGTCCAGGTGCGGCCAGTCCCGCCAGGCGGCCAGCGTGATGAGGGCGACGCCGATCCCCTGGAGCGCCGACCCGGCGGTCACCACCCGGCTGCCGAACCGGGCGATCAGACGCGGCCCGGCGAGCGAGACGAACAGGAAGGCGACGGCCATCGGCGCGAGCGCCAGCCCCGCCGCCACCGGTCCCAGCCGCTCCCCGCTCTGCAAGGCCACGGCGATCACGAACATGAACCCGCTGAACCCGATCGAGAACGGCAGCATCAGCACCAGGCCCCGGCGCAGCGAGGCGAGTTCGAACAGGCTCGGCGGCACCAGCGGGGTGCGGCCCGCGCGGTCGGCGCGGCGCTCCACGGCGTAGAAGGCGGCGGCCGCGCCCGGGAACGCGGCCAGCGACAGCCAGGTCCACAGTGGCCAGCCCGCCGCCCGGCCCTCGGTGAGCGGGGCGAGGAGGGTGAGCAGGGCGACCGCGAGCAGCACGGTCCCGGGTCCGTCGACGGGCTCGGGCCGCTGCGACCGGGTCTCCGGCACGAACCGCGTCCCGAGTACCAGTCCGGCGATCACGACCGGCACGTTGACGAGGAACACGGAACGCCAGCCGGTGCCCCAGAGGTCGGCGGCGACCAGCACCCCGCCGAGTATCTGCCCGGCCACCATGGACAGGCCGGCGGTGGCGCCGTACAGGCTCATGGCCCTGGCGCGGCGGCCGCCGGTGGTGGCGGCCTGGATGGTGGCGAGGACCTGCGGGAGCATCGCGGCGGCCGCGGCGCCCTGGGCGACCCGGGCGGCCACCAGCGACCAGGCGCCGGGTGCGAGTCCGCAGGCCAGCGAGGTCAGCCCGAACGCGGCCATGCCGGCGAGGAAGAGCCGGCGGCGCCCGAACAGGTCGCCGAGCCGGCCGCCGAGCACCAGCAGCACGGCGTAGGCGACGCCGTACCCGGCGACCACCAGTTCCAGGACGGCCTCGCCCGCGTGCAGGTCGGTTCCGATGGTGGGCAGGGCGACGTTGACGATGAAGAAGTCGACGAGCGGCAGGGCCGCGGCCAGCAGCACGGTGAACAGGCCGGGCCCGCCGAGCGCCGGGGGCGCGGCCGGGGACCGCAGGGTCTGAGCGGTGACGGTGTCGGTCATGGCACCGAGCCTGCGGTGCCGCTCAGCCTGGTACCAGAGTCTTCTTGTCCTGGTACAAGAAGTACCTGGCAACAGGATCCGCGGGGCGGCAGTCTGGAGGCATGACGACCACGACCGGCGCGACGACGACGAGCGGGACGGCGGCCACGACCGGGACGCCAGCCACGACCGGGGCGATGGCCACGACCGGCGCGACGACCTCGACCGGGGCGGCTGCCGCGAGCGGGGCGGCTGCCAGGGCCGGGGCGGCGCCACGGTCCGCGGCCGGGGGCGCGGCCGTCCGCCGCCATGAACTGGCCGCGTTCCTGCGCAACCGCCGCGAGCGGATCGCCCCGGAACAGGTGGGCCTGCCGCGGGGCACCCGCCGCCGCACCCCCGGCCTGCGCCGGGAGGAGGTGGCCCAGCTCTCCGCGGTCGGCGTCACCTGGTACACCTGGCTGGAACAGGCTCGGGACATCCAGGTCTCCGTCCAGGTCCTGGACGCCCTGGCCCGCACCCTGCGGCTCGACGCGAGCGAGCGCGCCCACCTCTTCCAGCTGGCCGCCGCCGTGGATCCGACCCCGGCCTCGCGCTGCCCGACCATCACCCCGGCCCTGAGCGAGATGCTGCGCGCCCTGGAGCCCATCCCGGCCTGCATCCAGAACAGCCGCTACGACATCCTCGACCACAACCGCACCTACGCCCGGCTGATGGGCGACCTGGACGCGGTCCCGCCCGAGGACCGCAACTCCATGATCCTCGCCTACACCCACCCGGAGTGGCGGCGGTCGATCGTCCACCTGGAGGAGACCCGGCGCTTCATGGCCGCCAAACTCCGCGCGGCCATGGCCGGCCACCTCGGCGAGCCGGCCTGGAAGATGCTGGTCAAGCGACTGACGACGGAGTCCCCCGAGTTCCGCGACATCTGGGAGCGGTACGAGGTGATGGCCGTGCCCGACACCAAGACCAAGCAGTTCCTCAACCCGTACGTCGGGCTGCTCACCATGGACCACACGGACCTGTGGCTGAACCCGGAGTCCGGGGCCCGGATGGTCACCTACGTGCCGGTGGACGAGGAGTCACGGGAACGGCTGGCGCGGCTGGACGAGCTGACGGCGGCCGTCGGACAGGGTTGAGTACGGGTACTCAGGACAGCGCACGGCCGTTCGAACCACCATGCAGGGAGGGGACGGAACACCGCGACCACAGGGGGCGACCGATGGGACCTGGCCTTGTCCGCACGCTGCTACGGCTGACGCTCGGCAACCGGGTGTCGGTGGCCTACCTGGCCCTGGTCGCCTTCGTCATCGCCAAGGCCATGGCCGACCCCGTCGCCTCGGGGGACCCGGCCTCCGCGTGGCCCTGGCCGCCGCTGGTCACCTTCCCCGCTTTCCTGCTCGTCGGGGCGCTGGGCCGGACCGCGTGGGACCCGGCGGAGATGCCGAACTGGTTCTTCGTCGCCACGGTCGTCGTGTCCGCCCTGCTCCAGGCTCTCGCCCTGGGCGCCCTCCACCGGGCGGTCAGGACCCGCCACCAGCGCATGACCAGTTCCTGCTGACGCCTCCGGCCGGGGTCAGACCCGGTCCCCGGCGCCCACCGGCTGCCGGATCTCCGCCGACTCCAGGCGCCGAGCGGTCCGCTCGGCCGTGCCGCGGGCCCAGCTGCCGTTGGTCAGGGCGCCCAGGACCAGGACCACGAGGCCGCAGGCGGCGAGGACCCACCAGCCGGGCCGCGCGGCGGTCACGAAGCTCGCGCGGTACGACGACGCGCTGATCCCCGAGGCCAGCACCGCGCCGATGACCGCCACACCCAGGGTCTGGCCCAGCTGCCGGCTGGTCGAGGCGACCGCCGCCGCCACCCCCGCCTGGGACCTCGGCATTCCCGAGACCGCGGTGTTGGTGATGGGGGCGTTCACGAAGCCGAAGCCGATGCCGAACAGGATGTAACCGGGGATCAGGGTGGCGTTCGAGGTCTCCGCCTCGAACGCGGCGAACAGCACCGCGCTCGCCGTCATCGCCACCCCGGCGACCACCAGCGGCAGGCGAGGGCCGCGGCTGCCGACCAGACGGCCCGACAGCGGTGCGCACAGGAACATCGGGACCGCCATCGGCAGCATCCACAGGCCCGCGTGCAGGGCGTCGAGGCCGCGCACGTTCTGGAGGTACAGCGTGGACAGGAACAGGAAGCCGCCGAGCGAGGCGAACGCGCTGATCGCGATCACCGTGGCCCCGCTGAACGGCGCCGAGCGGAAGAAGCGCAGGTCGATGAGGGGCTGGTCGCGCCTCGGTTCGTACCAGAGCAGTCCGAGCAGGGCGGCCAGGGCCACCACGGCGAAGGGGACCACCGTGGCCGCGCCCGCCGTCGGCGCCTCGATGATCGAGTACGTCAGCGCACCGAACAGGGCGATGACGAGCACCTGGCCGACCGGGTCGGGGCGCCGGGCCTTCGGCGCCCGGGACTCCGGCACGAAGCGCAACGTCAGCAGTAGCGCCGCCAGACCCACCGGAAGGTTGACCCAGAAGATCGCGCGCCAGCCGACCGACTCCACCAGCAGGCCGCCGACCAGCGGACCCGCGGCCATGGATATGCCGACCACCGCACCCCACACTCCGATCGCGCGGGCCCGCTCACGCGGGTCGGTGAAGGTGTTGGTGATGATCGACATGGCGACGGGGTTGAGCATCGAGCCGCCCACCGCCTGGACCATGCGGAACGCGATCAGCGACTCCAGGTTCGGCGCGAGCGAGCAGAGCAGCGAGCCGATCGAGAAGACCACCAGGCCGGTCATGAAGACCTTCTTGCGCCCGACCCGGTCGCCGGTGGAGCCCGCGAGCATCAGCAGCGAGGCCAGGACCAGGGTGTACGCGTCGATGGTCCATTGCAGTCCCGCCGTGGAGGCGTGCAGCTCACGCTGCATGGACGGCAGGCCGACATTCAGGGCGGTGGTGTCGAGACTCACGATCAGCAGGCTCATGCAGCAGATCGCGAGCACGAGCATGCGGCGGCGGGGGCTCAGCTCGGGCATGGGCCCCATCGTACGCCCGTTTCGATAGTGCGTCTAACTAATGAGTGATACATGATCATGCCGGAGCACGCCGGCGGGCGGTTGTCCACAGGGCCGGCCGAGCACCGCGCGCCGTACGCGACAATGGGGGAATGCCCGAGCCCACGTCGCCGCTCCAGATCGGCCCCCACACTGTTCAGCCGCCGGTCGTCCTGGCCCCCATGGCCGGGATCACCAACGCGCCCTTCCGCACCCTGTGCAGGGAGTTCAGCGGTGGCAAGGGGCTGTTCGTCAGCGAGATGATCACGACCCGGGCGCTGGTCGAGCGCAACGAGAAGACCATGCAGCTGATCCACTTCGACGCGACCGAGAAGCCGCGCTCGATCCAGCTGTACGGCGTCGACCCGGCCACCGTCGGCAAGGCCGTCCGCATGATCGCGGAGGAGGGCCTCGCCGACCACATCGACCTGAACTTCGGCTGCCCGGTCCCGAAGGTGACGCGCAAGGGCGGCGGCTCGGCCCTGCCCTACAAGCGCAACCTGCTGCGCGCGATCCTGCGCGAGGCCGTCTCCGGCGCCGGGGACCTCCCGGTCACCATGAAGATGCGCAAGGGCATCGACGACGACCACATCACCTACCTCGACGCCGGCCGGATCGCCGTCGAGGAGGGCGTCACCTCGATCGCCCTGCACGGCCGCACCGCCGCCCAGCACTACGGCGGCACCGCCGACTGGGAGGCCATCGCCCGCCTCAAGGAGCACGTCCCCGAGATCCCGGTGCTCGGCAACGGCGACATCTGGTCGGCCGAGGACGCGCTCCGGATGGTCCGCGAGACGGGCTGCGACGGGGTCGTGGTCGGCCGCGGCTGCCTGGGCCGCCCGTGGCTCTTCGCCGACCTGGTCGCCGCCTTCGAGGGCCGCGAGCAGGAGATCCTGAGGCCCGCCCTCCGCGAGGTCGCCGACATCATGGTCCGGCACGCCACCCTGCTCGGCGAGTGGCTCGGCGACGAGGCCAAGGGCGTCGTCGACTTCCGCAAGCACGTCGCCTGGTACCTGAAGGGCTTCGCGGTCGGCAGCGAGATGCGGGGGCGCCTCGCCATCACGTCGTCCCTGGCGGAACTCCGCGCGGGCCTCGACGAACTGGACCTCGACCAGCCCTGGCCCACGGGCGCCGACGGCCCCCGCGGCCGTACGTCCGGCAACAACCGCGTGGTGCTGCCGGACGGCTGGCTGAAGGACCCCTACGACTGCGCGGGCATCACCGAGGACGCCGAACTGGACACTTCCGGGGGCTAGTTGCTCTTGGGATGCGGTGTGGATCCGTACGCCGTCAGGAACTTGTCGCGGAACGAGCTCATCTTCCACACCGGGGCGTCGTGCGCCGGGCGCAGGCCGTCGGTCCAGTTCCAGGAGTCGATGGCGTCAAGCACCTTCGGGTCCTTGGCAACGATCGAGATCGGCACGTCACGGCTGGCGTGGTTGCCGCTGACCCGGGCGATCGGCTGGTGGTCGCCGAGGAAGACCAGGACCGTGTCGTCGTTGCCGTAGCGCTGTAGCCACTGGGTGAGCGCGGTCACCGAGTACTGCACCGACTTGCCGTACTCCTGGCGGGACCTGGTGGTGTCGGCGATGACGTCGGACGCCTTGTTGCCGGCCTTCTGGATGGCGTCGAAGACCGAGCCGTCGCCCAGCTGGTCCCACGGGACCATCTTCGGGATCGGCGCCCACGGCTGGTGGCTGGAGGTCAGGATCAGCAGCGACATCCGGGACTTGCCGTCGGCCGGCTTCTTGCTGTGCACCCGGTTCTGGAACTGCTGGAGCGCGTACTGGTCGGGCATCGTCGACCAGCTGAACTTCGGCCCCTTGTAGCCGAGCTGGAAGGCGTTGTAGACCTTGTCGAGGCCGTAGAAGCTCTGCTCCGGCCAGCCCTTCTGGATGCCCGGCATCACACCGACGGTGTCGAAGTCACCGGTCTTCCGGAACGCCTTCGTCAGGCTCAGGTGGTCGCTGGCCATCACGGTCCGGTACCGCTGCTGGTTGCTGACCCACAGCCCCGACATGGTCGTGGAGTGGCCGAGCCAGCTGCTGCCGCCGTACGTCGCCGACGTCAGCCAGCCGCTCTTCGCCGCGTAACCGGCCTTCTTCAGCATCGCGGTCTGGGCGTCCAGCGTCCTGTCCACACCGGGTGCCTCGATCGGGTCCTCGATGGCACTGCGGCCGTAGCTCTCGATGAACGTGAAGACCACGTCCTTGCCGCGCAGCGCCGGCACCAGCTGGTCGCCCGGGGTGTTCCCGAACGCGTCGACCTTGGCGACCTTGCGGAACTCCGCCTCGTCCTTCAGCGTCTGCTGTACGGTCCGCACCTGCGACTTCAGCACCGCGGTCGCCTTCTGCGCGGCGAGCGGCGAGCCGGCGACCGACAGCCCCAGCGCGTTGCAGGTGATCCACACCGTGCCGACGATCAGGGTGGCCCGGGTGGCCTTCGTCCGGACCCGGGTGAGCTGGTTGGAGACCCGGACGGTGGCCAGCGCGACGGCCGCGATCAACAGGAAGATCAGCAGCCCCGCCCCGACGGTGAGCGCCAGCTCGACGGTGCCGCCGAGGGTGTCCTTCAGGTAGCCGCGGGCGTCGGGCAGCAGCGACCAGTCCAGGATGATGTTGAAGGGGCGCCCCAGGTAGTCGACGAACCCCATGTTGAAGAAGTCCACGACGGTCAGCGCGCCGACCACCGCCCCGGCGACCGCCGACAGCACCAGCCGGGGCCGCCGGGGCAGGGCCAGCAGCACGACCGCGCCCATGACCGCCTCGGCCGGTATCCGCACGAACGTGACCGCCTTCAGCCCGCTGAGCGTGTTCGGCATCAGCAGGCAGACGTAGACGACGAGCGCGCTGACCACGGTGAGGGACACGGAAACCACCCGAGCACCGCCGGGATGCCGCCCACGCCACCGCTGCCAGATCCGATCCCGCGGCCCCGGCCCCCCGGAGGCGGATCCGGGAGCGGCCTCCGAGCCGGATTCCTCCCGGCCCGCAGCAGCATCCTCGCCGACGGCCCCCACGCCGGGTGCGCCATCCGTGGCGGGGGACTTTTCGGTCTCTTCGCCCCGATCGGCTTCTTCGGTCTTGTCGGCCTCGTCGGTCTTGTCGGCCCCGGTGGAATCAGCGGGTCCGGGGGCGGACCCGGGTGCGGCGCCGGAGTCGGTGTCCTCCCGCTCCACCGCCGCGTCGGAGACGGCATCCGTGCCCGGGCTCTCTTCGGTATCCGTGCCCGGGGTCTCTTCGGCTTCCGTGCCCGGGCTCTCTTCGGTATCCGCGCCCGGGCTCTCTTCGGCTTCCGCGCCCGGGGTCTCTTCGGCTTCCGTGACCGCTATGGACTCCGGGGCCTCCACGGACTCCGAGGCCTTCTCGGCCCCGGTCGGCCTCTCCGCGATCTTCTCGGCCTCAGCCCCGGTCTCCCCGGTCGTGCTTGATGACTGGCGTGTGCTCGTGTGCTGAGGCAACCCGGAGGTCCTTCCGTGCGCGACCCGTGAGACGGAACCGGCGGGCCAACGCTGGGGAGGCCTGACCGCGCCGACTTTCCGTACGGCTCACCGAAGACCCCGGTTCAGGCCTTTCGGCAAACACCGGGCAAACACAACGCCCCTACGCGCCCCCCACCGCGGTCAGCAGCGCCAGCGGCGCCGCCGCCGACCGGGACTCCCGCACACACGCGTGGGGATAAGGCACCGGCTCCGGATGCGTCTCGCGACCGTACCCGGCCAGCACCTCCGGCAGCCGGTGCCCGCCGGCGGTCGCCGCGTCCACCAGCCCGTGCGCCACGGCCCGCGCCTCGTCGTGCAGCCCGTACCGCGCCAGCCCCAGCGCGATCAGCGCGTTGTCGTGCGGCCACACCGATCCCCGGTGGTACGACAGCGGGTGGTACGCCGTCTGCCCCGCGGCCAGCGTCCGCACCCCCCACCCCGAGAAGAAGTCCGGCTCCAGCAGCCGCCGCCCGACCTGCTCCCCGTACTCCTTGTCGAGCAGCCCGGACCACAGCAGGTGCCCCGCGTCCGAGGCGAGCGCGTCGACCTGCCGCCCCTCCCCGTCCAGGGCGAGGGCGGGAAACCCAACCTCCCGCATCCAGAAGTCCCGCTGGAACCGGTCCCGCAGATCAGCGGCCGCCTGTTCGAGGAGCGCCGCGTACGTCTCGTCGGCCCACGCCGTCCGCGCCACCCACGCCGTCCGCCGCAGCGCGTCGTACGCGTACCCCTGGGCTCCCGCCGCCATCACGGTCCCCACTGGCCGGCTGCCGTCGGCGGAGCAGATCGCGCCGGGGGAGTCCTTCCAGTTCTGGTTGGCGAGCCCGCCCTTGTCGGCGCGGTAGACGAGGTAGCCGCGCGAGGTCAGCCCGCCGTGGTCCAGCATCCATCCCACGGCCGCGCGCGCAGGGCGCTCCAGCCGCCGGGCCGTGGCCAGGTCCCCGGTCTGCTCCGCGTACGCGCCGAGCAGGATCAGGAAGAGCGGGGTCGCGTCGACGGACCCGTAGTAACGCCCGTACGGCACCTGCCCGAAGTGGGCGAGTTCCCCGTGCCGTACCTCGTGGACGATCTTCCCGGGCTGGGCCACGGAGTTCGCGCCGGCCTCGGTCGCCTGGGTGGCGGCCAGGGCGGGCAGGGTGGCCGCGGCCAGCTGGGGGCGGTAGGGCAGCGCGAAGAGGGAGGTGATGAGGGCGTCGCGGCCGAGCAGGGTGAGGAACCAGGGCGCCCCGGCCGCCGGGACCCTGAGCTCCTCGCCGTCCGGTCCGGTGGCCGGTACCTGGAGCGTGGCGAGGTCGGCGAGGCCCCGCGCACAGGCCGCCGCGAGCTCCGGCCACCCGGTCGGGAAAGCGACGCCTTCCACGAACTCGCCTTCTTCATTGACCAGTTGCTCGTGCAACGCGGCCGGGTCGCGGGGCACCCGCAGCGCCCGCCGGTCACCGTGCGGGCGCCCTATCACCCGTAGGACCAGCGCGGTCGTGCCGTGGGGCGCCAGCTCCAGCGTCCAGACCATGCGCCGCGCACCGGTCCCGGTCTCCTCCACACCGTCCGGCGCCGGGTCGGCGGTGATCGTCGTACAGGACCGCCACTCGCCCCGGCGGTAGCCGAACTCCAGCCCGTCGTCCAGGATCTGACGGGAGCGCACGGCACCGGACTTGGTGTAGGTGCGGTGGTCGGCGCGGAGTTCGAACTGGTCGGTGAAGTCGGCGTCGGCGGTGATCGCGAGCCGGATCGTGGTCGGCACCGGGCGGTTGCTGGTGACCCGTACGGACTCGACGAACGAGCCGTCCCCGACGGCCTGTTCACGGAAGAGCGTGTGCGCGGGCGGCTCCTGGCGGCCGCCGCGCGGGACCAGCACACAGTGCGTGCCGTCCCCGTCGGCGACCGGGCTGAGCACCTCGGGCAGCGCCCCGTCGACCGTCAGCTGCCAGCGGCTCAGGTGCCGGGCGTCCCGTACGAACAACCCGTCCGGGGAGCCGCCGCCCCGGACGCCGCTGATGTCGCCGCGGTCGTCCACGGCGGCGAACGTCTCGCCGTGCACGAGCAGATGATGCCGGTCCGTCATCCCCGGTCCCCTCCTTTGTCACCCAGGTCGAACGTGCCGCAGACCACGAGGACACGTCGTTTTGTCAGCCCTTGTCCATACTTTGACCGTGCCGCGTGTGCCGACTGCCGTGCTGTTCGGCGGCCCGTGCCTGCCGCCCGTGGTGCAGGTCGAGGGCGAGCGCCGCCGTCCAGCTGAAGCCGGCCGCACCGCACGCCTCACCCGTGTGCGGGTCGACGTACTCGGCGAACCCGCTCGCGGCGGCCGTCCGTACGACCGCCTCGGCGAGCGCGTCCGCCCGCGCCCGTTCGCCGTGCTCGCGCAGGCCGCGCTCCAGCAGCCAGCCGGTGTTGGACCAGGCGGGTCCGCGCCAGTAGCGGTGCGGGTCGAAGGCCTCGCCGAGCAGGTCGTAGCTGGGCACCAGCCTGCTGGCGGTGCCGAAGTGCGGGCCGGTCAGGGTCCGTACCAGCGCGGTGGCCGTCTCGCGCGGCAGCTCGGGCAGGAGCAGCGGGACCAGTCCGGAGACCGAGCGCTCGGGGATCAGCCCGCCGCCCCGCAGGTCCCGGCAGAGGAAGATCTCGCGTTCCGGGTCCCACAGCCGGTCCACCAGTGCCGCCGTCAGCCGCCCGGCCCGCGCGTGCCGTGCCGTCCCGGTCGCCCCCAGCTCCCGTGCGATCCGGGCGAGGGCGTGCTCGGAGGCGATGAGCAGCGCGTTGAACGCGGGGTCCTCGACGGCGAACTCCCGTGCGCGGTCCGCGTATCCGGCGTCCCGGTAATCGGTCGCCAGCCGCACGTACCGCCCGTAGTCCAGGTCCGTCGGCCGGTCCTCCGCCGCGCCGTGGTCGAGGTCGGCGCGGCGGAAGGAGCGGGCCGGCGCCGGGGTGACCCGGGCGAGGGGGGCGTCCCAGCAGGGGCTGTTGTCCATGCCCTGCTCCCAGGGGTGGACCACGCTGACCAGTCCGCCGCCGCCCAGGTCCCGCCGGTGCAGCAGATAGCGGTGCCAGGCGGCGAGCCGCGGGTAGACGCCGGCCAGGAAGGAGCGTGCCCGGGACAGGCCCGGGTCGGCGAGGTGCACCAGCCAGGTGGCCAGCGCGTGCACCGGTGGCTGCACGATCCCGGAGGTCTGTACGGTGCGCGGGGCGCCCGCGGCGCGTCCCGCGGTCGAGGAGCGCCAGAAGTCGGGGCTCGGGAAGTACGCGTCGAGGGGCACGGAGGGGTTGAACACGATGTGCGGGATCCGTCCGTCGCCCCACTGGGCGGCCAGCAGCGTCTCCAGCTCGGTCTGCGCGCGCAGCGGCGACAGGTGCCGGAGCCCGATCGCGACGAACGCCGAGTCCCACGACCACTGGTGCGGGTACAGCTGCCGGGAGGGGACGGTCGAGGTGCCGGTCCAGTTCCCGTCGAGCACCCGCGCGGCCGTGACGTGCACGGACGCCGGATCGTTCGGCACGGCGGGCGGTGGATCGTATGCAATCGCCCGATCGGGCGCGGAGGTGGTGAGCTGGGCAGTGCGATCCACTCGGGACTCCCCGAAGACGTCCGGCCGGCCGGGTTCGGCTGTGGCTACCGTAGGGTTACGTCTATTTAACACGCAAAACTCAATATGTAATGCAAGCTTGAGAAACACAAGGGGGTGCGCATGACCGGACGTCCGGGGAGAACGGGCAGGGGCGGCGGCCAGGCGAGCGCCGGGGAACTGCTCGAACTGGTGCGCAGCGGACGGGCGGTGACGCGGGGTGCGCTCCAGCAGGCGACCGGCCTCTCCCGCGCGACCGTCGGCCAGCGCCTGGACCGGCTGTTCCGTGCGGGCTGGCTGCGCGAGGGGGCCGGCGGCCCGGTCGACTCGCCGCTCGGCGGACGCCCCTCCATCACCCTCGAGTTCGACGACTCGCACGCGGTGGTGCTCGCCGCCGACCTGGAGACCCGGCACGCCCGGGCCGCCGTGCTGACGCTGAGCGGCGAGATCCTCGCCGAGCACTCCGGCACCCTGGTCATCCAGGACGGCCCGGAGGCCGTGCTCCCCGAACTCGGCCACTGGTTCGCCGAGCTGCTGACCAAGACCGGCCACCGCGCCACCGAGGTCTGCGGCATCGGCCTCGCGGTGCCGGGCCCCGTCGACACCGACTCCGGCCGGGTCGTGCAGCCCCCGATCATGCCCGGCTGGGACGGCTACGACATACGGGGTCGGCTGGCCAGGGCGTTCACGGAGCACACCGGCGCGCCCACGGTCCCGGTCCTGGTGGACAACGACGCGAACCTGATGGCTTACGGCGAGCAGCGCACCGGACACCCCGACTGCTCGGCGTTCGTCCTGGTGAAGGTCTCCACCGGTATCGGCGCCGGGGTCGTGGTGGACGGCGTGATCTACCGGGGCGTCGACGGCGGCGCCGGGGACATCGGCCACATCCGGGTGGGCGCCGAGGTGCGGTGCCGCTGCGGTTCGTACGGCTGCCTCGCCGCCGTCGCCAGCGGTGGCGCGGTGGCCCGGCGGCTGGCGGAGGCCGGAGTGCCGGCGGCCTCCGGCTCGGACGTGCGCGACCTGCTCGCCTCGGGCCACCCGGAGGCGGCGGCGCTGGCGCGGGAGGCCGGGCGCCGGGTGGGGGACGTGCTGGCGACCGTCGTCACCCTGCTCAACCCCGGCGTGCTGATGATCGCGGGGGACCTGGCGGGCACGCCGTTCCTCACCGGGGTGCGAGAGCTGCTGTACCAGCGGGCGCTGCCCCGCTCCACCGCCCACCTGGACGTCGTCACCTCGCGGCTGGCGGACCGGGCGGCGCTGGTGGGTGCCGGGCTGCTGGTCGTGGCGCAGCTGTACGCGCCGGAGCGGGTGGAGGAGCGGCTGCTCGCGCTGGGTGTGTGACCGGCGCGTTTCCGTTCCGTTCCGCTGTCCGCATGGTGAACCCGGGCGCTCTGTGGCAGCGTGATTCTCGCCACCCTTGATAAGGGTTGCGCTCAGATGAGCGGATCATGGGCGACTGCACTTCTCCAAGGGGTGGCACCGAGTGCCACCCCTTGATCGTTCATCGATCGAACTCAGACGTGCGGCACAGCCGCTCACATGAGCGAAATAGTGCGGCGCTGAGTGATGATGTGTTCAAGAACTGAAAACACAACCGGCCTACCGCTTGCCAAGCTTTGACTTTCGATCCACTGGCGGACGACCGGTTACGGGCGCATGACACGCAAGTAGACGTACCCAGACGCCTTCGATCTGGGTATGTTCCTGGCCGTCAGGGCAGCCACCGCGTCCTCGAGGGAGTCGAGACCCGTGTCGGAAAACAAAGAACCCCACGTAGCCAAGTTCGTCTACGACTTCACCGAGGGAAACAAGGACCTCAAGGACCTCCTGGGTGGCAAGGGCGCGAACCTCGCCGAGATGACGAACCTGGGACTCCCCGTTCCCCCCGGCTTCACCATCACGACGGAGGCCTGCAAGGTCTACCTGGACAGCGGCGAGGAGCCCGCGGCACTGCGTGACGAGGTGAGTGCGCACCTCGACGCCCTCGAAGGCCGGATGGGCAAGAAGCTCGGCCAGGCCGACGACCCGCTCCTGGTCTCGGTCCGCTCCGGCGCCAAGTTCTCCATGCCCGGCATGATGGACACGGTCCTGAACATCGGCCTCTCCGACAAGTCGGTCCAGGGCCTGGCCAAGCAGGCCGGCGACGACCGCTTCGCGTGGGACTCCTACCGCCGCCTCATCCAGATGTTCGGCAAGACGGTCCTCGGCGTCGACGGCGAGCTCTTCGAGGAGGCCCTGGACGCGGCGAAGGACGCCAAGAAGGTCACCGTCGACACGGACCTGGAGGCGGCCGACCTCAAGAAGCTCGTCACCAGGTTCAAGAAGATCGTCAAGGCCGAGGCCGGCCGGGACTTCCCGCAGGACCCGCGCGAGCAGATGGACCTCGCCATCAAGGCGGTCTTCGAGTCCTGGAACACCGACCGGGCCAAGCTCTACCGCCGTCAGGAGCGCATCCCCGGCGACCTCGGCACGGCCGTCAACGTCTGTTCGATGGTCTTCGGCAACCTGGGCCCCGACTCCGGCACCGGCGTCGCCTTCACCCGTGACCCCGCCTCGGGACATCAGGGCGTCTACGGCGACTACCTCCAGAACGCCCAGGGCGAGGACGTGGTCGCGGGCATCCGCAACACGGTCCCGCTCGCGGAGCTGGAGCAGATCGACAAGAAGTCCTACGACCAGCTGATGCAGATCATGGAGACGCTGGAGAACCACTACAAGGACCTCTGCGACATCGAGTTCACCATCGAGCGCGGTCAGCTGTGGATGCTCCAGACCCGGGTCGGCAAGCGCACCGCCGGCGCGGCCTTCCGGATCGCCACCCAGCTGGTCGACCAGGGCCTGATCGACGAGACCGAGGCCCTCCAGCGCGTCACCGGCGCCCAGCTCGCCCAGCTGATGTTCCCGCGCTTCGACGAGCAGGCGAAGGCCCAGCAGGTCGGCCGGGGCATCGCGGCCTCGCCGGGCGCGGCCGTGGGCAAGGCGGTCTTCGACTCGTACACCGCCGTGAAGTGGTCCCGCTCGGGCGAGAAGGTCATCCTGGTCCGCCGGGAGACCAACCCCGACGACCTCGACGGCATGATCGCCGCGGAGGGCATCCTCACCTCCCGCGGCGGCAAGACCTCCCACGCGGCCGTGGTCGCCCGCGGCATGGGCAAGACCTGTGTCTGCGGCGCCGAGGACCTGGAGGTCGACACCAAGCGCCGCCGCATGACCGTCCCCGGCGGCCACGTGGTCGAGGAGGGCGACGTCATCTCCATCGACGGCTCGTCCGGCAAGGTCTACCTGGGCGAGGTCCCGGTCGTCCCGTCCCCCGTCGTGGAGTACTTCGAAGGCCGGATGCACGCGGGCGCCCAGGACGCCGACGAACTCGTCGAGGCCGTCCACCGCATCATGGCCTTCGCCGACCGCAAGCGCCGGCTGCGGGTGCGCGCCAACGCCGACAACGCCGAGGACGCGCTGCGCGCCCGTCGCTTCGGCGCCCAGGGCATCGGCCTGTGCCGCACCGAGCACATGTTCCTCGGCGACCGCCGTGAACTGGTCGAACGCCTGATCCTGGCGGACACGCAGGAGGACCGCGAGGAGTCCCTGCGCGCCCTGCTCCCCCTCCAGAAGAAGGACTTCGTCGAACTCTTCTCGGCGATGGACGGCCTTCCGGTGACGGTCCGCCTGCTCGACCCCCCGCTGCACGAGTTCCTCCCGGACATCACGGAGCTCTCGGTCCGGGTGGCCCTCGCGGAGTCCCGCCAGGAACCCCACGAGAACGAACTGCGCCTGCTCCAGGCCGTCCACCGCCTGCACGAGCAGAACCCGATGCTGGGCCTGCGCGGCGTGCGCCTCGGCCTGGTCATCCCCGGCCTGTTCACGATGCAGGTCCGCGCGATCGCCGAGGCCGCCGCCGAGCGCAAGAACGCGAAGGGCGACCCGCGCGCCGAGATCATGATCCCGCTGGTCGGCACGGTCCAGGAGCTGGAGATCGTCCGCGAGGAGGCCGACCAGGTCATCGCGGAGGTCGAGGCGGCGACGGGCACCAGCCTCAAGCTCTCCATCGGCACGATGATCGAACTCCCGCGGGCGGCTCTGACGGCCGGCCAGATCGCCGAGGCCGCGCAGTTCTTCTCCTTCGGCACCAACGACCTGACCCAGACGGTCTGGGGCTTCAGCCGCGACGACGTCGAGGCTTCCTTCTTCACGGCCTACCTGGAGAAGGGCATCTTCGGGGTCTCCCCCTTCGAGACGATCGACCGGGACGGCGTCGGCTCCCTGGTCGCGGCGGCGGCGAAGGCGGGCCGCGCCACCCGCCCCGACCTGAAGCTCGGCGTCTGCGGCGAACACGGCGGCGACCCGGAGTCCGTCCACTTCTTCCACGAGGTGGGCCTCGACTACGTCTCCTGCTCCCCGTTCCGCATCCCGGTGGCCCGTCTGGAGGCGGGCCGGGCGGCGACGCAGTCGGCGGGCAGCGACCACCGCTGAGGCCCCACGGCCTCCTTCGAACCCCGGGTCCGTCGTCCGTCCCCGACCCTCAAGACCGATGGACGACGGCCCCGGCACGCAAGAAAGAGGCGGCACCCTGTGCGGGGGTGCCGCCTCTTCGTGTCTCGCCCGTGGGGGCTTTCGCGGAGCCGGGGCAGGCGGAGCCGGCCGGATTCGAACCGGCGTCCTCGCGATTTTGGAGACCGCGCGCGTCGACCTCTGCGCTACGGCTTCGCCCGGCGGGGATCCTAGTGCACCGCGTTTCGGGACAAGCCCGGTTTTCGTCGTCGTCTTCCGGGACCGGGCAGGTCAGAGCAGGCCGAGGTCGTCGAGTTCCTTGTAGAGGGCGGCTCGGGTGGGGTCGCCGGGAGCCTGGTGTGCGGCCGGGGCCGCGGCGGGGGCGGGGGCCGGGGCGCGGGTGTGCCGGTCGCGGAACAGCCAGGCGCCCAGGAGGCCGCCGAGGAGGCCTCCCAGGTGCCCGAGCCAGCTCACGCCCGGTGTGCCGGGGACGGCCACGGTGAGGAGGTAGGCGAAGGAGGCGCCCATGACCACGCCGATCAGCGTGTCGATCAGGTGCCGGTCGAAGAGGCCGCGGACGACGACGTAGCCGAAGTATCCGAAGATCAGGCCGCTGGCGCCGACCGTCGCCACGTCACCGCGTTCGAAGAACCAGACCACGGCGCCACTGCTCACGGCGATCAGCAGGGTCAGCCCGAGGAACCGCAGCACCCCCCGGTAGGCGGCGAGGAAACCGAAGACGAACAGCGGGCCGGAGTTGCTCTCGATGTGCGCCCAGCTCCAGTGCAGCAGCGGCGCCACCAGGATGTCCGGCAGCGTGCCGACGTCGCCCGAGACCACCGCGTAGTCACGGGAGAGGGCGTAGTGGTCGGCGAAGTTGGCCAGCTGCACCAGCCACACGACCGCGAGCAGCCCGAACATCACGAAGAACGCCTTCCGCGCCTCCGCGATCATCTGCTCGGGACTGTCCGGCACCGCCCGGATCCGGCCGCTCTCCGACGCGCTCATGGCAGGTCCCCCTCCGACGGACTCCACGTCCCCACCACGGCGCACTTTACGACAGCGGGCCGTCGCGGTGGCGCTGCGGCCGCAGCTCCGGAAAACCGCCTTGAGGCATGGCCCCGTCTGCGCCAGGGTCCGTGCGTATGGACTTCTTCTGTTACCACCGCGACCGGGCCGGCTCCCTGGCGCTGCGTGCCGGGCTGGCCGAGGAGCACTGGTCGTACATGGACCGGTACGCGGCCGAACTGATCGCCCGGGGGCCGACCTTCGGCGCCGACGGGGAGACACCCACCGGCAGTGTGCACATCGTCCGTCTGCCGGACCCGGCCGCCGCCCGCGCGTTCGCCTTCGACGAGCCCAACCACCAGGCCGGCGTGTACCGGGACGTGCTGCTGCGGCGGTGGCGCAACCTGCTGGGACGCACCATGTGGGAGTTCCCGGGCGGTCCGGCCGGCGGCGACCGGTATCTGGTGCTGGGGCTGGGCCCCGGGCGGGCCGCCGAGGAGGACCTCGGCCTGCCCGACCACGTCGACCGCGACGAACTGATCGCCTACGGGCCGCTGTCGTCCGACGACGGCGGCACCTGGCTGGGCACGGCCGCGCTCGTCCGGGCCCCGGACCCGGACCGGGCACGCGAGGTCCTGGGCCGGTCGGCCGAGTACGCGCACGTGGAGGTGCACGAGTGGGAGTTCGGCGGCCGACGGTGACGCGGTGACGCGGTGACAGTGGTTACGCGGTGACGGTGGTTATGCGGTGACGGTGGTTATGCGGTGACGGTGGTTATGCGGTGACCGTGGTTACAGCGCGGCGCCGCTGTCCACCACCAGGTCCGTTCCCACCATGGACGCGGCGTCGTCCGAGGCCAGGTACAGCACGGCCGCCGCGATCTCCGCCGTCGCCGAGACCCGGCCCAGCGGGAGGGTCGCCCGCGCCCGCTCCGCGCGGTCCGCGTCCGTCTCGCCCGCGCGCAGCGACATGGAGGTGGCCGTCGCACCGGGGCTGACGACGTTGATCCGGACCCCGTCCTGGATGTGGTCCAGGGCCGCGCCCCGGCTCAACGCGGTCACGGCCGCCTTGGTCGCCGCGTACGCGGCGGCCCCTGCGGACGTGGTGTGGACACCGAAGTTGGAGGAGACGGTGACGATCGCACCGCCCGCCGGCTGGGTCCGCATCCGGCGGATCTCCGCCTGCAACGCCAGGTGCACGCCCGTCACGTTGACCGCCAGCTGCTCGTGCCAGTCGGCCTCCGGGAGGTCGGCCAGCGGCACACCGCCCCGGAAGATCCCCGCGTTGTTCACGGCCACGTCCAGCGAGCCGAACCGGTCCACGGCCGCCGCCACCAGCGCCACGGCGTCGCCCGGCTGTGCGAGGTCGGCCGGGACCGCCGCCGCCTCGCCGCCCCGCTCCTCGATCAGTGCGGCGGTCTCCTTCAACGGCCCCTCCCGCCGGCCCGCCACGACCACGCGGGCGCCTTCGGCCGCGAACGCCAGGGCGGTGGCCCGGCCGATACCGGTGCCGGCGCCCGTGACCAGTGCCGTACGACCCGAGAAGCGGTTCCCCGTAGTCATGATCTCCCCTTTTCAGAATGATCGGTTCAGTATGAAGGCGGAAAGCGAGACAGAGAGTGAGGCGGAAAGCGAGACAGAGAGTGAGGCGGAAAGCGAGACAGAGAGTGAGGCGGAGAGAGGTGGGAAACTAGGCGGACAGCGAGGCGCAGAGAAACCCCCGGCGCCGTGGAGCGAGCGCGGGGGTGTTCGTCAGTCCAGCAGGCGCAGCACCTGCTCCGCCGCGTCCCGGACCCGGCCCGGGTCCGTCGATGCCTTGCCCACCACCCGCATGCCCTGGAGCAGGACCAGCAGGGTGCGGGCGAGGGCGAGGGGGTCGCGGTCGGCCGGGAGTTCGTGCTGGGCCTGGGCGCGGACGAGGGCCGTGTGCAGGACCGTCTCGACCCGGTCCCAGTCCTGCTCGACGCTGCGCGCCACCGCCGGGTCGTGCGGGGCCAGTTCGGCCGCCGTGTTGGTGACCAGGCAGCCCCGCAGCCGCAGTTCGTCGGCCGCGGACTCGTCGGCGTACCGCCGGACCAGCGCGCGCACGGCGGGCAGTGCCGGGCCCGGCAGGGACAGGCCGCGCAGCAGCGGCGGGAGGCGGTCCCGCTGGTAGCGGTCCAGCGCCTTCAGGTACAGGTCGCGCTTGCCGCCGAAGGTCGCGTAGAGGCTCGCCCGCCCGATGCCCAGGTGCTCGACCAGGTCGGCCACGGACGTCGCCTCGTAGCCGCGCCGCCAGAACAGCTCCAGGGCCGAAAGCAGCGCGGCGTCCGGGTCGAACTCCTTGGCCCTGGCCATGCGCCAGAGCCTAGGCTCAACGAGAACGAGCGGTCAAGAACGAGCGGTCAGGAAACAGCGGTCAGAAACCAGCGGTCAGGAAACAGAGGTCAGAAACCAGCGGTCAGGAACAGCGGTCGGGAACGACGGTGCGGTGACGGTCGGTCGACATGTCCGCCCGGCCGTGTGCTCACACGGCGGTCCGCACCCCGTACGCCGTCACCCGTACCGTCTCGTCGTCCAGGCACTCGCCGGTCGCCAGGTCGAAGCGCTGCTTCAGCAGGGGTGAGGCGACGAACGGACGGCCCTGGTGGGTGCCGGTCAGGCCGCGGGAGAGGACCGCCGCGCCGCCGAAGGGGTCGCGGTTGTCGATGGCGTAGAGGCGGTCCGTGCGGTCGCGGAAGACGGCGACCTGGCGGCCGTCCGGCAGCAGCGCGGCCACACCGCGGCCGGGGGTCAGCAGGCTCAGGTCGCAGACCGTGAACCAGGTGTCCGCCAGCTGGAGCTGGACCTTCAGGTCGGTGGTCTCGGGGGCCAGGGTCATCGCTGGGCGCTTCCTTCCAGTACGTCAGTGGCGGGGCGCATGCCGATGGACAGCAACGGCAGGTCGGGCTTCATCTGGTCGCGCTCGGGCACGAAGCCGACGACCGGGTCGGGGGTGTCGGGGGCGTTCACGAACGACACGAACCGGGCGAGCTTCTCGGGGTTGTCGATGGTCGACGCCCACTCGTCGGCGTAGTTGGCGACATGCGCCGCCATCAGGGACTCCAGCTCCTCGCAGATGCCGAGGGAGTCCTCGACCACGACGTCACGGACGTGGTCGAGGCCGCCGGGGATCCGCTCCAGCCACGTCGAGGTGCGCTCCAGGCGGTCCGCGGTGCGGATGTAGAACATCAGGAACCGGTCGATCAGACGGACCAGTTCGGCGTCGGAGAGGTCCTGGGCGAGCAGGTCCGCGTGGCGCGGGGTGGCCCCGCCGTTGCCGCCGACGTACAGGTTCCAGCCGCCCGCGGTGGCGATCACGCCGAAGTCCTTCGACTGGGCCTCCGCGCACTCGCGGGCGCAGCCGGAGACCGCCGACTTGAGCTTGTGCGGCGACCTGAGGCCCCGGTAGCGCAGCTCCAGGTCGATCGCCATCCGGACCGAGTCCTGGACGCCGTACCGGCACCAGGTCGAGCCCACACAGGACTTGACGGTCCGCAGGGCCTTTCCGTACGCGTGCCCCGACTCGAAACCGGCGTCCACCAACCGCATCCAGATCAGAGGCAGTTGCTCGACCCGTGCGCCGAACATGTCGATCCGCTGACCACCCGTGATCTTCGTGTAGAGACCGAAGTCGCGGGCGATCTCGCCGATCGTGATCAGGCCCTCGGGGGTGATCTCGCCGCCGGGGATGCGCGGTACGACCGAGTACGAGCCGTTCTTCTGGAGGTTGGCGAGGAAGTGGTCGTTGCTGTCCTGGAGGGCGGCCTGCTCGCCGTCCAGGACGTAGCCGCTGGCGCCGATCGTCGGGGCGAGGGACGCGATGATCGAGCCGACAGCCGGCTTGCAGACCTCGCAGCCGTCACCGCCCCGGGCGCCCTCCCGGCCGTAACGGTCGAGGAGCTCCTGGTACGTGTTGACGCGCAGCGCGAGGACGATCTCGTACAGCTCCTCACGGGTCTGCGCGAAGCAGCCGCACAGGCCCTTGTCCACCTCGACGCCGGACGCCTCCAGCTCGGCCGTGACCAGCTGCCCGAGGACCTTGACGCAACTGCCGCACGTCGTGCCGGCCTTGGTGCACTTCTTCACCTCGGGCACGGTGGTGCAGCGGTGCTCGGTGACGGCCTCGCGGATGGTGCCCTTGCGGACGTTGTTGCAGGAGCAGATGATCGCCTCGTCCGGCAGCGCGGCCGGGCCGAGCTGGACGGCCTCCCCGGCGCCGGCCGGCAGCACCAGCGACTCGGGCGCGACCGGCGGCACCGAACCGGTGAACGCCTTCAGCGTGCCGTACGCCTCCGCGTCGCCGACCAGGATGCCGCCGAGCAGCGTGCCGTCCCGGCCGACGACCAGCTTCTTGTACAGGCCCGAGCGGGCGTCGGAGTAGACGACGTCCAGGCAGTCGTCGCTCGTGCCGTGCGCGTCGCCGAAGGAGGCCACGTCCACGCCGAGCAGCTTCAGCTTGGTCGACAGGTCGGCGCCGGTGAAGGCGGCCTCGTCGGAGGCGATTGTCGCCGCGGCCGTCTCGGCCTGCTCGTAACCCGGCGCGACCAGGCCGTACACCCGGCCGTCCGCCGCCAGCGCGCACTCGCCGATCGCGAACACGTGCGGGTCGCTCACCGTGCGGCACTGCTCGTCCACGGTGATGCCACCGCGTTCGCCGACCGACAGCCCGCAGTCCCGCGCGAGTTGGTCGCGCGGCCGGACCCCGGCGCTGAACACCACCAGGTCGGTGGCGAGTTCGGAGCCGTCGGACAGCTTCATGCCGGTCACGGCACCCGCGTCGTCGACCACGATCTCCTGCGTGCCCACGCCCGTGTGGACGGTCAGGCCCATCTCCTCGATGGTGCGCAGCAGCGCCGCGCCACCGCCCTCGTCGACCTGGACGGGCATCAGCCGGGGCGCGAACTCCACGATGTGGGAAGTGAGTCCGAGGCCCTTCAGCGCGCCGGCGGCCTCCAGGCCGAGCAGGCCGCCGCCGACCACGGCACCTGTCGAGGCGTTCTTCGCGTACTCCTCGATGGCGAGCAGGTCCTCGATCGTGCGGTACACGAAGCAGCCGGCCGCCTCCTTGTGCGGGACCGGCGGCACGAACGGGAACGAGCCGGTGGCCAGGACCAGCGTGTCGTACGCGAACACCGCGCCGGACCCGGCCGTCACCGTGCGGGCCTCCCGGTCGACGGCCACCGCGGGGTCGCCGACGTACAGCTCGATGCCGTGGTCTTCGACGAACCGCATGTCGGTCAGGGAGAGTTCGTCGGGGCTGGTGCCGGAGAAGTACGAGGTGAGGGCGACGCGGTCGTACGCGGGACGCGGCTCCTCGCAGAGCACGACCACACGGTGGGTGGCGGTCAGGCCGCGCCCGGCGAGCGCTTCGAGGAAGCGCTGGCCGACCATGCCGTGGCCGACGAGCACGATCGTGGGGGTGGCCCCGGGGGTGGTGGTCATCAGGAGCCTCCATCGTGGGTGAGCGGGTGGCGTCGCCGGGGCACGGGTGCGGGTGCGGGCACGCCGGATGGCACGGACACGGGCGCGGACACGGGCGCAGGGACGGGCGCAGGTACGGGCACGAACGCAGTTGCGCGCCCGAGCACGGGCACGAACGCAGTTAGGCGCCCGAGCACGGGCACGAACGCAGGTACGCGCCCGAGCACGGGCACGAACGCAGTTAGGCGCCCGAGCACGGGCACGGAAGCAGTTGCGCGCCCGAGCACGGCTGCGGGCACCCGCGCAGGCGCGGGGGAGCCGGGCAGCACGGGCGCCGCGGCCGCCGCCGTCGTCCTCGGCCGCGCGCGTGACCCCTGTCGTGCGGGTCTGCCGGGTTCCCCGAGGCGCCGGGCGGGGTGGCCGCCCGCGGATCCGGAGCCGGTCACCGCCACTCGCGTGTTCGAGGTCATGTCCAGGAGCGTGCGCGGCGGACGTTACCCGACCGCATCACCCCTGTTTCCCGCGAGGAACGCTGCCCTCTTCGGAGGCGGGGGACGGGTGTGAGGGGTCCCGGGGCGCGGCGACAGGGCCTGTGAGGTGGGCGAAACGCGGGCCCGCCGCCGCACCGCGACACCGGCCGGCGAGGGGGTCGCACCGGCCGGAGCGGTTGTGTACGTCTGCGGTCCGCTCCGCGGCGGCCGGTCAGCGGCTTCCGGTGAGGTGGGCGAAGACCACGACGTTCCCCTGGTAGCCGGTCGTGCGCGAGTAGCCGCCGCCGCAGGTGATAACCCGCAGTTCGGGCCGTTCCGCGGCGCCGTACACCTTCTCGTCGGGGAAGTTCCGGGCCTGGTAGACCTCGACCGCGTCCACCGTGAAGACGGCGACGGACCGGTCCCGCCGGTCCACCTCGATGGTCGCGCCGCGCTTGAGTGCGCCGAGGTCGTAGAAGACGGCGGGCCCCTCGGTGTTGTCGACGTGCCCGGCGACGATCGCGGTGCCCCGTTCGCCGGGCGTGGTGCCGGCCTCGTACCAGCCGGCGAGGTTCTTCTCGCCGGCGGGCGGCACGTCGAGGCTGCCGGCGGCGGTCAGGGCGAGGCCCATGAGGGGGGCGTTCACACGGATGGCGGGGATACGGATCCGGGTGGGCGGGGACGCGGACAGCGCGGGCGCCTCCAGGCGCTCCTCGCCGGGGTCGGGGCGGCCCTCGGCGGCGGCCGGCTGGGGCGGGGCGTCGTGCGGTCCGGAACCGGGACCGAGCAGGTAGACGCCCGAGCCGAGGGCCACGACGGTGACCGCGGCTATCGCGGTGTCCCCGATCCTGCGCATGCGAATCCCTCTTCCGAAGGCGGCTTCCGAAGGCGACCGAGCATGTGACCCCCTACCCCCTCCGGGCCGCGAGGGGCGTCGGACCCGGAGGGGGTGGGATGTGCGGTACCGGCGGACGGACAGCGGAGGGTGTCCGTCAGAACGCATCGCCTCTCGCCCGGCGATGCAGGAGCCAGGTACCGCCCGCGGCGGCGACGGCCAGAGCCGCCACGCCCGCCGCGGTCTGCACGGGGTCGGTGCCAAGGGCACCACCGACCCCCGTCTTCACACTGCCGTGGGGCTGTAGCTGCCCCGCGGCCGGCGTCAGCGCCACCGTCAGGTCACCGGTGACCTGACGGGTCCCGTCGGCGCATTTCGCGACGATCTCGTACGTCCCCGGCTGTGCGCTCGGGGGTACCCGGAACTCCCCGATCGCCTCGCCCTCGTGCGTACTGGGCGCGAGCGTGAACGTACCGGCGCCGACCGAGCTGGCGTCCCCGACGGCCGAGCCCTTCTCCCCGCACGCCGACGTGTTCACCGTGACCTGGGCGCCGGGCGCCGCGGTCGACGGGTACACGTCCAGGCTGCCGGAACTGCCGCCGTACGCCGGTGCGCCGGCGGCACCGGCCGCAGCCACCGCGAGCGCGGCCCCGGTCAGCAGACGGACGGTGCGTCGCATGGTGCTCCCTCGCTCCCTCGTCGGGCTCGTCCACTCCCTTGCTCTTCCGAGGTAAAGGCAGGCGGGCCGGACCCGCTCCCCGAGATTCCGTCAGCTGTGGGATGAACGGGTGTCACACAGGGGGTCCGCGCGGGGTGTTGTGTGCGCGTTCTGGCAGGTCAGGAGGGCTATGAAGGGAAGGCGGAGGGAAATGTATGAAAAGCACACGGACGGCGGGTGCCGGTGGGAGTGAACGGGTGACCCGCCGGAGCCGCCGTTCCGTGACTAGACCGCGCCCTCCGGCGTCATCCGGATCGCCGCGATGTCGAACTGAAGGCGTACGGTCTCGCTCACCATCGCACCGCCCTCCGCCAGCCGGGAGTTGTACGACAGACCCCAGTCCATGCGGTTGATGGTGGTCGTGCCGTCGAAGCCGACGCGCTGGTAGCCGAAGGGGTCGGTGACGTTGCCGATGTAGGTGAGTTCCAGGTCGACCGGGCGGGTGGTGTCCTTGATGGTGAGGTCGCCGGTCATGACGTAGACGTCGGGGGACTTGAGGCGTACCGCCGTGCTCCGGAAGCGCATGTGCGGGTGCCTGGCGGAATCCAGGAAGTCGCGGCCCGTCAGGTGGGCGTCCCGCTGCTCCACGCCGGTGTCGACGCTGCCCGTGGCCAGGATGATCTCGGCCTGGGAGCGGGACGGGTCACGGCCGTCGAAGTAGAGCCGGCTCTTGTACTCGGCGAAGGAGCCGCGCACGGTCGTCACCATCGCGTGCCGGACCGAGAAACCGATTCTGCTGTGGGCCGGGTCGATGGTCCACTCGCCGGTGAGGGCGGCGAGCGCGGGGTCCAGCAGAAGGGGCGCGGAGACGTGGGGGGAGGATCCCTGGGCCGGGCGGGACGGGGCCGTGGGGGTGCGCCGGGCGGTGTGGGGGCGGCTGAACAGGTTCATGTCTCATCTAGTTAGTGCACGAGGGAAATTGCCGCAAGGGCTTGTCAGGACAACGGAGTTGTGGAATTCGGCGGACCGTCACGGAATTCACACATCTCCGTCATGGAATCCGTCCGGAGAGTTGGATGAATGCCCCGGCTGTTCCTTGAATTCCTGGTATTCACCTTGTTCTCGTTTGTCCGGAACGCGTTGCGGCTGCCCCGGCCGGTGAACGCGCCGGGACAGCCGCCGTCAGGTGCGTGGCGGACCGCTCAGTTCACGTTCACCGCGCTCCAGGCCGCCGCCACCGCGATGTACTCGGCGCTGCCCGCGCCGTACAGGTCCTTCGCCGCGTTCAGGGTCGCCGTCCGCGCGCCCGCGTAGTTCGTCGAGGAGGTCATGTAGACCGTCAGTGCGCGATACCAGATCGCGCCCAGTTTGTCCCGGCCGATCCCTGTCACCGTCGAGCCGTTGTACGTCGGCGAGTTGTAGCTCACGCCGTTGATGGTCTTCGCGCCGCTGCCCTCCGCGAGGAGATACGCGAAGTGGTTCGCGACACCGGAGGAGTAATGCACGTCCAGGTTCCCGACCGAGGAACTCCAGTAGTCCGCCGAACTCCCGTCCTTCGACGGCTGGTCCATGTACCGCAGTGCCGTCTTGCCGAAGCCGGAGCGGACGATCTTCTCGCCGATCAGGTAGTCGCCCGGGTCGGCGGAGTTGTTCGCGTACCACTCGACCAGCGTGCCGAGGATGTCGGAGGTGGCCTCGTTCAGGCCGCCGGACTCGCCGGTGTAGGTCAGCGCGGCCGTCTTGGAGGTCACCCCGTGGGTCATCTCGTGGCCCGCCACGTCCAGGGCCACCAGCGGCCCGAAGGTGGTCCCGTCACCGTCGCCGTAGGTCATGCAGAAGCAACTGTCGTCCCAGAAGGCGTTGTTGTAGTTGCTGCCGTAGTGGACGCGGTTGTACGACCCCTTGCCGTCACCGGCGATGCCGTTGCGGCCGTGGACGTTCTTGTAGTAGTCCCAGGTCTCGTTGGTGCCGTACTGGGCGTCGACGGCCGCCGAGGAGCGGTCCGAGGTGGCGCCCGTGCCCCAGTGGTTGTCGGCGTCCGTGAACACCGTGTTGGGCGCCCGGCTGATGCAGATGCCGAAGATGCACAGGTCGGTCTTGTTGGCCGCGTCCCCGGTGAACGTGTTGCCGCGGGTCGGGTCGGTGAGGTTGTACGACGACCCGGACTGCGTCGTCTCCAGCGGGACCGTGCCGCTGTACAGGGACTTGCCGTCGCCGGTCGCCGTCTCGATGCTGTCCCAGGCGTCGATCTGGGCGCCGGTGCGGGCGTCCGTGAGCACGGTGCGGGCGACCGGGTTGCCGAGCGAGTCCTTGCCGACGGCGTCGGTGCGCCAGGCCAGCTTCGGGGTGCCGTGCAGGGCGTCGACGACCAGCTGCGGCTTGGCCTTCACCTGCTTCAGCGTGTCGCCGAGGTTCGCCGCCCGCAGCGCGTTCACCGCGAGGTCGGCGGCCTTCGGCGCGGATATGCCGGGCACGATCGAGGCCAGGGATATCGTGCTCCGGGTGGCCCGGTCGGCGCCGCGGTAGGCGCCGTCCGCCTTCAGGTGGACCACGAAGTCGCCGCCCAGCACCGGGAGCTGACGGTACGTCCGGTCGTAGCGCACGTGCTGGGCGCCGCTCCTGTCGACGATCACGTCCCGGACCGAGGTGCCCTCGGCGGAGGTGAGTCCGAGACCGGCGGCGTGCTGGAGGAGCGCCTCGGCCGCGTGGGCGATCGCGGTGGCCCGGGTCGGTCTGGCGTCGGCGTGGGCGGCGGGGGAGAGCGCGGCGGCCAGCAGGGTCGCGGTGGTGGCGGCGACGCCGGCGGTGGCGAGACGGGAAACGCGGGTGTTCCGGGTCCGGCTCATCAGTCTCCTCGGGGAGTGCCTCGAAGGCGTGGGGGTGGCGCTGATGACGAGACAGATTTAAGGGGCCATGACATGTCATGTCCATAGCGCCTTCATGGAGATGTGTGGGGGACCGGGGTGGGTGCAGAATCCTTCCTGTGACCACCCGTGACCCCCGCCACCTCCCTTTCTTCGTCTACGGCACGCTCCGCCCCGGCCAGCTCAACCACGACGCGTTCCTGCGCGGCCGCACGGAGACGGAGGAACCCGGCCGTCTCGGCGGCACGGTGCTCTACGACGGACCCGGCTACCCCTACGCCGTCGAGGAACCCGGCGCGGCGGACCCGGTCAGCGGCGAGCTCGTCACCGCCCGGCCCGAGGCGTACGCCCGACTCCTCCTGGAGCTCGACGAGTTGGAGGAGTGCGTACCGGGGGATCCGGCCAGCCTGTACGTACGCGTCGAGCGGGACGTCGTACGGCTGCGGGACGGGGCCGCCGTCCGGGCCTGGGTGTACCTCGCCGGGCCCACCGTGACCGAGCGGCTGCGCGCGGACGGCCGGCGCATCGCCGGGGACTGGCTCTCGCACCGCGCGCCGGACGGGCGGCGGACGCCACCGGGCCCGGACGGCCGGTGACCCCGTTGCGGGTGAGCACCCCCGTGGCTCAATCCGTACCGCGTTGGCCGGTCACGCCCCGTTGAGACCGCAAGGGACCGGACTACAGTCGTCCCCTGCCACCGCTGTCCCGCGCCACCGCTGTCCCGCACCACCGCTGTCCCGCACCACCCGCACGGCGTTCGACCCACCGGCCCGGCCCGGGCCCCCGCCGCACCCGGACTCGGCCTCCCCCCACTGGAAATAGCCGGCCAGGAGGTTTCCGAGCCATGCCTCTGCGTCACCTCACCCCTCGCGACCAGCAGCTCTTCTGGCAGTACGGCCGCGGCGCCGACGCATCCGTCCACGAACCGCTCGTCCACCGAGCCGTCGAGCGGCACGCGATCGCCCACCCCCACGCCGTCGCCGCCGAACACCACGGCGCGACCCTCACCTACGGCGAACTCGACCGCTACGCCTCCGTGCTCGCCGGCCGCCTGGTCCGCGAGGGCGTCCGGCCGGGCGACCACGTCGGCCTGTTCGCCCGCCGCTCCATCCCGATGCTGGTCGGCCTGCTCGCCGTCCTCAAGGCGGGCGCCGCCTACGTCCCCCAGGACGCCGGCCGCACCTCCCCGGCCCAGCTCGCCCGCGTCGTCCGCGCCGCCCGCACCCGGGTGGTCCTCACCCAGCAGGAACACGTGCCGCGTCTGCGGCTCCCCGACGGTCACCGCCTGATCGCCCTGGACGACCCCGTGCCGCACCAGGCCGGACCGCTGCCCGTGCCGCCGCCGCACCCCGACGACGGCTGCTGCGTCCGCCCCGCCCCCGGCACCCCGGGTCCCGCCGTCCTGCGGCTCACCCACCGCGACCTCACCGGCCTGCTGCTCACCGAACCCGGCGGCCTCGGCATCCGCCCCGGTGACCGGGTCGCCCAACTCCTTGACCTCGCCGACGAACCGGCCGTCTGGGAGATCCTCGGCTGCCTCACCCGCGGCGCCACCCTGGTCGTCCGGGGCACGGACCCGGCCGCCGCGGCCCGCACCGCGACCGTCCTGATCGTCACCCCGGCCGTACTGGCCGGCCTGGACCGGGCCGCCTGCCCGCGGGTCCGCGCGGTCGCCGTCACGGGGGAGCCCTGCCCGCGCCCGCTCGCCGACCGCTGGTCGCGCCGGGCCGCCCTCTTCCACTGCCGCGGCCCCGCCGGGGCGGCCCTCGTCACCACCATGGGCCGCCACGACCCGGCCGCCGAACACCCCACCGCGGGCCGCCCCGTCCCCGGCACCACGGTGTACGTCCTGGACACCGACCGCCGTCCGCTGCCCATCGGCGAGACGGGGGAGATCTGGGCGGGCGGCGACGGGGTGTCCGCCGGCCGGCCCGGCGACGACGCGCCGGACGGCCGGCGGCACGCCCCCGACCCCTTCCTGGGCGCGGGCCGCACCATGGTCCGCACCGGCGACCTCGGCCGCTGGACCCCCGACGGCCGTCTCGAACACCTCGGCCGCACCGACGACCGGGTCAGCGGGCGCGGTACCGCCGGCCCGGTGAACGGTCTGCGGGTGGCCTGAGGACCGCGTCAGCGGCCGCCGGCCAGCGCACGGGCCACCCCTGGTTCCTTCCGCCCGAGGAACTGGGGGTTCGGCTCGAACACCACGTCCAGCGCCGCCTTGGCCGCCGCGAAGACCTCCCGGGTGCCCCCGTAGTACCAGGTCGCGTCGTGCTTGTCGTCGACCCCGACCCCGTACGACGTCACCCCCGCCGCCTCGCACAGCGCCACCGCACGCCGGATGTGGAACCCCTGGCTGATCAGTACGGCCCGGTCCACCCCGAAGATCTTCTTCGCCCGGACACAGGAGTCCCAGGTGTCGAAGCCCGCGTAGTCGGTGACGACGCGCCCGCCGGGGACGCCGTGCCGGGTGAGGTAGGCACGCATCGCGTCCGGCTCGTCGTAGTCCTCGCGGCTGTTGTCACCGGTGACGAGGACCACCCTGACACGGCCCGCCCGGTACAGCGTCGCCGCCGCGTCCAGCCGGTGGGCGAGGTACGGCGACGGCTCGCCGTCCCACAGACCCGCGCCGAACACCACGGCCACGTCGGTGCGCGGCACGTCCGCCACCGTCCGCAGCCGGTCCGCCGTGGACACGTACAGCCAGGTGGCGGGCAGCAGCGCCAGCACACAGCCGGCCACCACCCCCTGTACCAGCCGCCGCCGGCCGGCGCGGGTGCGCGGCAGACGCGGTCGCCGGAGCTTCATACGGGTCTTCCCCCCCTGTCGGCCTCGATGATGGAGGACGCGGGCCGGGGCGTTCCGGTTCGCTCACACCGCGCGACTCCGCACCGTGAAGCGCCGGAAAACAGTCGTGACGGTCAGGCAACGGCCGCGCAATCTCCTCCGGTGAGGATTTTCCTATGACGGTGACCGACCTTTCCCCGCGCCCCGGCCCGCCCGCCCTGGTCCTGGTGGCCCACGGCAGCCGCGACCCGCGCGCGCTCGACACGGTACGGGCGCTCCAGGACCGGGTGCGGGCACTGCGCCCCGGGCTGCCCGTGCACCTCGGTCACATCGAACTGAACGAACCGCTGCTCCAGGACACCCTCGCCGCGCTCGGAGAGACCGAGGCCGTCCTCGTCCCGCTCCTCCTAGGCCGTGGCTACCACGTCAAGCGGGACATCCCGGAGGCGGCGGCCGCCGCCTGCGCCCGCACACGCGTCGCCGCCCCGCTGGGCCCGCACCCCCTCCTGGCCGACACGCTGCGGGCCCGCCTGCTGGAGGCGGGCTGGCGCCCGAGGCCCGCGAGCGCGGTGGTTCTGGCGGCGGCGGGTTCCCGTGACCCCGACGCCAGGGTCGACACCAGCCGCATGGCTGGCCTGCTCGCCGCCCGCCTGGGTGTCCCGGTCCTGCCGGCCTACGCCTCGGCTGCGGCCCCGACGGTCCCGGAGGCGATCGCCGCCCTGCGGGCGAGGGGCCGCCGCCACATCGCCGTCGCCTCCTACTTCACGGCCCCCGGCCGCTTCGCCACCGAGTGCGCGGCACCCGCCCCGTGGATCGCCTCGGCACCTCTGGGAGCCCACGACGCGATGGCCGCCCTGATCCTCCACCGGTACGAGCGGGCACTGGGAACGCCGGAGACCGTGGCCGCCTAGGGGTGCGTGGACCGCTGCGGGTGCGTGGACTGCTGCGGGTGCGTGGACTGCTGCGGGTGCGTGGACGCTGCCGGTGTGTGGGTGGCTGCGGGTGCGATGTGGCTGATCGCGCAGTTCCCCGCGCCCCCAAGAAGGCGGGTCCACCGGGCCGCCCCGAAAGGGGCGCGGGGAACTGCGCGATCAGCCCCCACCCACCCGCAGCCGCGAACGCACCCCAACCCGGCAGCCGCGAACGCACCCCAACCCGGCAGGCGGGCAGGCGCACCAAACACCCATTTGTCACTACCGCCCCGTACTGTCGAACCATGGCAGTCCCCGCACCCGCACCCGCACCCTCCGCGGCCTACGACCCGGCGTCAGCCGACCGCTGGGCCCCCGAACCCGACAAACGCCCCGGCCGCACCGCCTTCCAGCGTGACCGCGCCCGCATCCTGCACTCCGCCGCCCTCAGAAGGCTCGCCGGCAAGACCCAGGTCGTCACCCCCGGCACCTCCGCCCAGGCATGGGACGCCAGCCCCCGCACCCGCCTCACCCACTCCCTGGAATGCGCCCAGGTCGGCCGCGAACTGGGCGCCGCCCTCGGCTGCGACCCCGACCTGGTGGAGGCCGCGTGCCTCTCCCACGACCTCGGCCACCCCCCGTTCGGGCACAACGGCGAGCAGGCGCTGAACGAGTTCGCCGACGACTGCGGCGGCTTCGAGGGCAACGCCCAGTCCCTGCGGCTGCTCACCCGCATCGAGCCCAAACGGTTCACCCCCGAGGGCTCCGTCGGCCTCAACCTGACCCGTGCCGCCCTGGACGCCGCCACCAAGTACCCGTGGCCGCGCGGCGCGCACCCCACCGACCCGGCCTCCCCGAAGTTCGGCGTGTACGAGGACGACCGGCCGGTCTTCGACTGGGTCCGCAAGGAGGCCCCCGGCACCCGCACCTGCTTCGAGGCCCAGGTGATGGACTGGTCCGACGACGTCGCCTACTCCGTGCACGACGTCGAGGACGGCCTGCACGCCGGCCACATCGACCCCGACTGGCTGTACGCGGAGGCCGAACGGCAGGAGGTCTTCGCCGTCGCCGTAGGCAGATACGTGCCCGCCGGCACCGACCCCGCCGAACTCGCCGCCGCCCTCGACCGGCTCCAGGGCGAGGAGTGGTGGCCGCACGGCTACGACGGCACGGCGGTCGCCCAGGCCCGCCTCAAGGACGCCACCAGCCAGCTCATCGGCCGGTTCTGCCTGGCCGCGGAGAGCGCCACGCGGGAGCGGTACGGCACCGGCCGGCTCACCCGCTACGGCGCCGAACTCGTCGTACCGCGCGCGGCCCGGATGGAGTGCGCGGTGCTGAAGTCGATCGCCCACCGGTACGTCATGCAGCGCGCCGAGCAGGAGCGGATCCGTGCCGAGCAGCGGATCATCGTGGCGGAGCTCGCCGAGGCGCTCACCGCCCGCGCGCCCGAGGGCCTCGACCCGCAGTTCCGGGCGCTGTTCGACACGGCCGGTGACGACCACGCCCGCAAGCGTGTGATCGTCGATCAGATCGCCTCGCTCACCGACGCCTCCGCGCGGTCGTTGCATGCGAGGCTGACGGGGCGTATGTGAAGAATTGCTGACACTCCGTGGCCCGGCCGGGCCCTGGGCAGGGCAGGATCGGGGCACCGAAGGTCACCCCCTCTTCCCGCATCACGCTGCGTGCGGGAGGCTCACAGTGCGGCGCATGTGGGCGGCATATGTGGCGGCACCCTTACGAGGAGGCTTCAAGTGGTCGACGCGGACCAGACATTCGTCATCGTCGGTGGCGGACTCGCCGGAGCGAAGGCGGCCGAGACCCTCCGGGCCGAGGGTTTCAGCGGCCGGGTGATACTGATCTGCGACGAACGCGACCACCCGTACGAGCGGCCGCCGCTCTCCAAGGGGTACCTGCTCGGCAAGGAGGAACGCGACAGCGTCTTCGTCCACGAGCCCGCCTGGTACGCGCAGAACGACGTCGAACTGCACCTCGGCCAGACCGTGGACCGCGTCGACCGCGCCGCGAAGACCGTCCGCTTCGGTGACGACGGCACCCTGGTGCGCTACGACAAACTGCTGCTCGCCACCGGTGCGGAGCCCCGCCGCCTGGACATCCCCGGCACCGACCTGGCCGGCGTCCACCACCTGCGCCGCCTCGCGCACGCCGAGCGCCTCAAGGGCGTCCTCGGGGCGCTCGGCCGGGACAACGGGCACCTCGTGATCGCGGGCGCCGGCTGGATCGGCCTGGAGATCGCGGCGGCGGCGCGGACGTACGGCGCCGAGGTCACCGTCATCGAGCACGGACCGACCCCGCTGCACGGCGTGCTCGGCCCCGAGCTGGGCAACGTCTTCGCCGAGCTGCACCGGGAGCACGGCGTCCGGTTCCACTTCGGGGTGCGCCTCACCGAGATCATCGGCCAGGACGGCATGGTCCTCGCCGCCCGCACCGACGACGGCGAGGAGCACCCGGCGCACGACGTCCTGGCGGCGATCGGCGCGGCGCCCCGGGTGGGTCTCGCCGAGGCGGCGGGCCTGGAGATCGCCGACCGGGCGCACGGCGGCGGCATCGTGGTCGACGCCCGGCTGCGCACGTCCGACCCGGACATCTACGCGGCCGGCGACGTGGCCTCCTTCCCGCACGCCCTGTTCGACACCAGGCTCCGCGTGGAGCACTGGGCCAACGCGCTCAACGGCGGCCCGGCGGCGGCGCGGTCGATGCTCGGGCGGGACGCGGTGTACGACCGGGTGCCGTACTTCTTCACCGACCAGTACGACCTCGGCATGGAGTACAGCGGCTGGGCGCCGCCCGGTTCGTACGACCAGGTCGTCATCCGGGGTGACGCGGGGAAGCGGGAGTTCATCGCGTTCTGGGCGAAGGAGGGGCGGGTGCTGGCCGGGATGAACGTGAACGTGTGGGATGTCACAGAGCCGATCCAGAGGCTGATCCGCTCCGGGGCGCCGGTGGATCTCGACGCGCTGGCCGACCCCCATGTGGCGCTGGATTCGCTCGCCTAGCCGGGTGCCGGGTTCCGCCGGGCCGCGGGCGCGGGTGGCGCGTGGTCACCCGCGCGGTTCCCCGCGCCACTGACGGGGCGCCGCACGTGCCTCAGTGATGTCGGACCGTCCCCGTAGAATTCATCCGTGGCCGGACGGATCAATGACGAGGATGTGAAGGCGGTACGGGACGCGGTCCCGATCGACGCCGTCGTGTCCGAGTACCTCCAGCTGCGCAACGCGGGCGGCGGGAACCTGAAGGGCCTGTGCCCGTTCCACGACGAGAAGTCGCCGTCCTTCCAGGTCAGCCCGAGCAAGGGACTCTTCCACTGCTTCGGCTGCCAGGAGGGCGGCGACACCCTCACCTTCGTGATGAAGGTCGATCACCTCTCCTTCTCGGAGGCGGTCGAGCGGCTGGCCGCCCAGGCCGGCATCACCCTGCGCTACGAGGAGGGCGGGTACAACCCGGCCCACCAGCGCGGCGAGCGGATCCGGCTGGTCGAGGCGCACAAGATCGCCGCCGTCTGGTACGCCGAGCAGCTCGCCACCAGCCCCGAGGCCGAGACCGGCCGGGTCTTCCTCGCCGAGCGCGGCTTCGACCAGGCCGCGGCCGTGCACTTCGGCGTCGGCTACAGCCCCCAGGGCTGGGACCACCTCACCCGCTATCTGCGCGGCCAGGGCTTCACCGACAAGGAACTCCTGCTGTCGGGGCTCTCGCAGGAGGGCCGGCGCGGTCCGATCGACCGGTTCCGCGGCCGTCTCATGTGGCCCATCCGGGACATCGGCGGCGAGGTCGTCGGCTTCGGCGCCCGCAAGCTCTACGAGAGCGACAACGGCCCCAAGTACCTCAACACGCCCGACACCGCGATCTACAAGAAGTCCCAGGTCCTGTACGGCATCGACCTCGCCAAGCAGCAGATCGCCAAGTCCAGCCGGGCGGTGGTCGTCGAGGGCTACACGGACGTCATGGCCTGCCACCTGGCCGGGGTGACCACCGCCATCGCCACCTGCGGCACGGCCTTCGGCGGCGACCACATCAAGATCCTGCGCCGGCTCCTGATGGACAACGGCAGCGCCCGGGTGATCTTCACCTTCGACGGCGACGCGGCCGGCCAGAAGGCTGCCCTGCGCGCCTTCGAGGACGACCAGAAGTTCGCCGCGGAGACGTACATCGCGATCGCCCCCGACGGCATGGACCCCTGCGAGCTGCGGCTCGCCAAGGGCGACGAGGCGGTGGCCGACCTGGCCGAACCCCGCACCCCGCTCTTCGAGTTCGCGCTCCGGCAGGTGGTGAACCGGTACGACCTGGACACCCCGGCCGGGCGCGCCGCGGCCCTCGACGAGGCCGCCCCGATCGTCGCCCGGATCAAGAACAGCGGCGCCCAGCACGAGGTCGCCGTCGAACTGGCCGGCATGCTCGGCATCCTCGACACCCAGTTCGTGGTCAAGCGGGTGGCCCAGCTGGCCCGTTGGGCCCGGGAGAAGGGCGGCCGCGGCGGCCCCGGCCCCGGCCCCGCCCGCGGCCCGCAGCAGGCGTCGTACGACACCGCCGCGCGCCCCGCCGCCCCCGGCCCCGCCCTCAACCTCCGCAACGCCGTCTACGCCACCGAGCGCGAGCTGCTGAAACTCGCCCTACAGCGCCCGGAGCTGGTCTCCCCGGCGTTCGACGCGTACGGCATCGACGAGTTCACCGCGGCGCCCTACGCGGCCGTACGCCAGGCCATCATGGAGGCGGGCGGCGCCGCACAGGGCCTCCACGACCCCCAGGAGTACCTGGTGCGGGTGCGGGAGATCGCCCCCGACGACACCGTGCGCGCCATGGTCACCGAACTCGCCGTCGAGGCGATCATGCGCCGCACCGTCGACGAGAACTACGCCGGCGAACAACTCGTGACCGTCCGCCGCCGCGCCGTCGACCGCCGCATCCACGAGATCCAGATCACCCTCACCCGCCTCGGCAGCGGCGGTGACCCGGCCCAACTCGCCGCCGTGCAGAACGAGTTGTGGGTGCTCCAGCAGTACGGACAGGCGTTGCGCGAGCACGGCCCCGCCGCCCTCTGAGGCGAGCCCTCCCGGCGGGGTGACCGCGCGGTCACGGACCGGACGCAAAAAGTCACCGCACGCCCCTCGTGGCGGCGATGTGTCTTACCCCACACTGGGGTGCGGTGCCTGAGTCCTCGGAGCGCGGCCGGCCCGTCCCGGACGGGTCCCACACCCCCGCCGTTCCCCTCGTCGCTCACGGGACGGACAGCGGCGAGGCCGTCGTCTCCGCCCCCGAAGTACCGCTGCCGCACCCCCTGGCAGCGATCATCCTGGAGGTCGCCCCCGTGCAGACCCAGACCCTGACCCAGACGGACAGCAGCACGCTCACGGACGGGCCGGAAGCCGATACCGACGTCTACGCCGGCGTTCCGCCGCAGAGCCGGGTCGCGCTCCACCCGGAGACGGAGACGGAGCCCGGTCCCGCCGCCGAGCCGGAGGGACCGCCCCCGGAGGAGCTCACGGCCGACGCCGGCGAGGCGGACGCCGAGCCCGAACCCGCGGAACCGCCCCCCGCCGCCCGCGCCGACACCGGCGGCCCCTCCTCCGACCTGTTCCGCCAGTACCTGCGGGAGATCGGCCGGATCCCGCTGCTCACCGCCGCCGAGGAGGTCGAACTCGCCCGGCGTGTCGAGGCCGGTCTGTTCGCCGAGGAGAGGCTGAGCGGCGCCTCGGACCTGGACAGCGAGCTGGCGCTGGACCTCGACCGGCTGGTGGTGATGGGCCGGATGGCCAAGCGCCGCCTCATCGAGGCGAACCTGCGGCTCGTCGTGTCGGTGGCCAAGCGGTACGTCGGCCGTGGCCTCACCATGCTGGACCTGGTCCAGGAGGGAAACCTCGGCCTCATCCGCGCCGTCGAGAAGTTCGACTACGCCCGCGGCTACAAGTTCTCCACCTACGCCACCTGGTGGATCCGCCAGGCCATGTCCCGCGCGCTGGCCGACCAGGCCCGCACGATACGCGTCCCGGTGCACGTGGTGGAACTGATCAACCGGGTGGTGCGGGTACAGCGCCGGATGCTCCAGGAGCGGGGGTACGAGCCGACACCCGAGGAGGTCGCCGCGCATCTGGAGCTGGCGCCGGAGCGGGTGGGGGAGGTGCTGCGGCTGGCGCAGGAGCCGGTGTCCCTGCACGCGCCGGTCGGCGAGGAGGACGACGTCGCCCTCGGGGACCTCATCGAGGACGGCGACGCGGCGAGTCCCGTGGAGTCGGCGGCGTTCCTGCTGCTGCGGGAGCACCTGGAGGCGGTGCTGTCGACGCTGGGGGAGCGGGAGCGGAAGGTCGTTCAGCTGCGGTACGGGCTGGCCGACGGGCGGCCCCGGACGCTGGAGGAGATCGGGCGGATCTTCGGGGTGACGCGGGAACGGATCCGGCAGATCGAGTCGAAGACGCTCAACAAGCTGCGGGACCACGCGTTCGCGGATCAGCTGAGGGGGTATCTGGACTGACGCCGGGTGCGGGCGCCGCTTCTCTCCAGTCGCGGGCAGCCGTGCCGCCGGGGCGGCACGGGTGGGCGCTGGGGTCCCCCCCCGGCCGAAGGCTGGGGGAGGCACCCCGCGAGCGCCGGTGAGCGTCCCCACCCGTGCCCGACGCCACGTCAGTCCACTTCAGCCACCGCCTGCGCGAACTGGGCCTTGTACAGGCGGGCGTACGCGCCGTCCGCCGCCAGCAGGTCCGTGTGGGCACCCTGTTCGACGATGGAACCGTTCTCCATCACCAGGATGGTGTCCGCGTCCCGGATCGTCGACAACCGGTGTGCGATCACGAACGACGTCCGCCCGTGCGCCAGTTTGGCCATCGCCTTCTGGATCAGGACCTCGGTACGGGTGTCGACCGACGACGTCGCCTCGTCGAGGACCAGGATCGTCGGGTCGGACAGGAACGCCCGCGCGATGGTGATCAGCTGCTTCTCACCGGCGCTGACACCCGTGCCCTCGTCGTCGATCACGGTGTCGTAGCCGTCGGGGAGGGTGCGCACGAACCGGTCCGCGTGGGCCGCCCGCGCCGCCTCCTCGATCTCGCCCCGGGTGACCTCGCGGGAGGCGCCGTACGCGATGTTCTCCGCGATGGTGCCGCCGAACAGCCAGGTGTCCTGGAGCACCATGCCGATGCCGGCCCGGAGTTCGTCCCGGGACATGCGGGTGACGTCGACGCCGTCCAGGGTGATCCGGCCGCCCGAGACGTCGTAGAACCGCATGAGCAGGTTCACCAGGGTGGTCTTGCCGGCCCCGGTCGGGCCGACGATGGCGACCGTGTGCCCGGGTTCGACCGTCAGGGACAGGTCCTCGATGAGCGGCTTCTCGGGGTCGTAGCGGAAGGAGACATGCTCCAGCGCCACCCGCCCGCGCAGCTCCGCGGGACGCTCGCCCGGCACCGGGTCGGCCTCCTGCTCCTCCGCGTCGAGGAGTTCGAAGATCCGCTCCGCCGAAGCGACCCCGGACTGCACCAGGTTGGCCATGGAGGCGACCTGGGTCAGCGGCATCGAGAACTGCCGGGAGTACTGGATGAACGCCTGGACGTCACCGATGGACAGCGCGCCCGACGCGACCCGCAGGCCGCCGACGACCGCCACCAGCACGTAGTTCAGGTTCGACACGAACATCATCAGCGGCTGCATCACACCGCTGTTGAACTGCGCCTTGAACCCGGCCTCGTACAGCGCGTCGTTCTGCTCGGCGAACTGCTGGGCGGACTCGTCCTGCCGGCCGAAGACCTTCACCAGGGTGTGCCCGGTGTACATCTCCTCGACGTGCGCGTTCAGCTTGCCGGTGGAGCGCCACTGCTGCACGAAATGCGGCTGGGAACGCTTGCCGATGCGGGTGGCGACCAGGAAGGACAGCGGCACCGTCGCCAGCGCGACCAGGGCCAGCAGCCAGGACACCCAGAACATCACGGCGAGCACGCCGACGATGGTCAGCACCGAGTTGATGAGCTGGCCCATCGACTGCTGGAGCGTCTGGCCGATGTTGTCGATGTCGTTGGTCGCGCGGGAGAGCACCTCGCCGCGCTGGCGCTTGTCGAAGTAGGACAGCGGAAGCCGGGACAGCTTCCCCTGGACCTCCTCGCGCATCCGGTACATCGTGCGGTTCACGGACCGGTTGACGAGGCGGGTCGCCACCGCCATCAGCAGGCCGGCGACCAGGTACGTACAGAGCGCGATGAGCAGGACGTCGCCGACCTGGCCGAAGTCGATGCCCTTGCCCGGGGTGAAGTCGGTGCTCTTCAGCATGTCGGCGACGGTGCCCTGGCCGCGCTCGCGCATGCCCGCCAGCACCTGGTCCTTGGTGGCGCCGGCGGGCATCTGCTTGCCGATGACACCGGCGAAGACCAGGTCGGTGGCCCTGCCGAGGATCTTGGGGCCGATCACGTTGAGGGCGACGCTCGCGACCACGCAGACCAGCAGCACGTAGATCGTGACGCGTTCGGGTCGGAACCGGGCGACCAGCCGTTTGCCCGAGTTCTTGAAGTCCATCGAGCGCTGGTCGGGGCCGCCCCCGCCCATCATGCGTCCCATGGGCCCGGCCATCAGGCAGCCTCCGCTTCCGTCAGCTGGGAGAGCACGATCTCCCGGTAGGTCTCGTTGTCGGCCATGAGTTCACGGTGGCGGCCGGTGCCGACGACCCGTCCCTCGTCGAGGACGACGATCCGGTCGGCGTCCCTGATGGTCGCCACCCGCTGGGCGACGATGACGACGGTCGCCTCGGCGGTCTCGCGGCCGAGCGCGGCGCGCAGGGCCGCGTCGGTCGCGTAGTCGAGGGCGGAGAAGGAGTCGTCGAAGAGGTAGATCTCCGGGCGCTGCACGAGCGTCCGGGCGATGGCGAGCCGCTGCCGCTGGCCGCCGGAGACGTTCGTACCGCCCTGTGCGATGGGGGCGTTCAGCCCGCCCTCCAGCTTCTCGACGAAGCCCTTGGCCTGCGCCACCTCCAGCGCGTGCCACAGCTCCTCGTCGGTGGCGTCCGGGTTGCCGTAGCGCAGGTTGGTGGCCACGGTCCCCGCGAACAGGTACGGCTTCTGCGGGACCAGGCCGACCGTCCCCGCGAGCAGTTTCGGGTCGAGCTCCGACACGCTCTCCCCGTCCACGAGGACCTGACCCTCCGTGGCGTCGAAGAGGCGGGAGACCAGACCGAGCAGGGTGGACTTGCCGCTGCCGGTGGAGCCGATCACGGCGGTCACCTCGCCGGGCCGGGCGACCAGGTCGACGGCCTTGAGGACCGGCTCCTCGGCACCCGGATAGCAGAAGCCGGCGCCCCGGATCTCCAGGTGGCCGTGCCGGCGCAGTTCGGTGACCGGGGCGAGCGGCGGGACGACGCTGGACTCGGTGTCCAGGACCTCCTCGATGCGCTCGGCGCAGACCTCGGCGCGCGGCACCATCATGAACATGAAGGTGGCCATCATCACGGACATCACGATCTGCATCAGGTAGGCGAGGAACGCGGTCAGGTCACCGATGGCCATCTGGCCGCTGTCGATGCGGTGCGCGCCGAACCAGACCACGGCGATCGACGACACGTTGACCGTCGTCATGACGATCGGGAACATCAGCGCGAGCATGTTGCCGGTGGCCAGCTGCATCTCGGTCAGGTCCTTGTTGGCCTTCCCGAACCGGCCCTGCTCGTACTCGTCGCGGACGAACGCGCGGATCACCCGGTTGCCGGTGATCTGCTCGCGCAGCACCCGGTTCACCGTGTCGAGGCGCACCTGCATCGCCCGGAACAGCGGCCGCAGCCGGCGCACGATCAGGGTCACGGAGACGCCCAGCACGGGTACGACCGCCACCAGTACCCCGGACAGCGGGACGTCCAGGCCGAGGGCGAGCACGATGCCGCCGACGCACATGATGGGCGCGGACACCATCAGCGTGAACGTCATCAGGACCAGCATCTGGACCTGCTGTACGTCGTTCGTCGTACGGGTGATGAGCGAGGGCGCGCCGAAGTGACCCACCTCACGCGAGGAGAAGGACTGCACCCGGTCGAAGACGGCCGCGCGCACGTCCCGGCCGAGCGCCGACGCGGTCCTGGCGCCGTAGTAGACGGCACCGATGTTGCACACCACCTGGGCCAGCGAGATACCGATCATCAGCGCGCCGAAGGACAGGATGTAATCCGTGTCACCCTTCACCACGCCGTTGTCGATGATGTGCGCGTTGAGCGTGGGCAGGTAGAGAGTGGCGCAGGTCTGTAGGAATTGCAGCAGCACCAGGATGGAGATGGGTTTCTTGTAGGGCCTGAGATAGGTCCGCAGAAGTCGTATGAGCACGCTACGTCTCTCGGAGTCGGCGGTGGAGGCGGGGTCGCGCTTGCCCGAACGTGCGGGATCGCTTGCCCTAGGCCCCTATCGTCCGACACTCCACCCGCGTTACCTCAACCGATTAACCCGAGAGCGTAGGTCCGCGCTGCCGGTTCACGCCCGGAACGCCCCCGGATGCGTCTGCTCCCGCACCGACACGTACTGCTGCCGCACCGCCTGCCCGACCGCGAGTTCGTCACCCGGCTCCAGCACCTGGGCCGCCGCGCCCTGCCACACCGGCGGGGTCCGCGGATCCAGCGTGCCCTGCGACACGCCGAGCGCCCAGGCGGCCTGCCGGGCCGCCCCGATCGCCGCGTAGTCCGCCGGCTGCGGTACGACGACCTGCGCGCCGAACAGCATCGGTGCCGCCGCCTGGACGGCGGGCAGTTCGGCGGCCCCGCCGAGCAGGAAGACCCGCCGCACCTCCACTCCGCGGCCGCGCAGCACGTCGAGCGCGTCGGCGAGCCCGCACAGCATCCCCTCGAAGGAGGCCCGCGCCAGGTGCTCGGCCTTCATGGACTCCCGGCGCAGCCCGGCCAGCGTCCCGGCGGTGTGCGGCAGGTTCGGCGTCCGCTCGCCCTCCAGGTACGGCAGCATGACCAGCCCGTGCGACCCGGGCGTCGACTTCATCGCCAGGTCGGACAGGCTCTCCAGGTCGGGCAGCCCGAGCAGTTCGGCGGTGCCGCGCAGGGTCCGGACGGCGTTGAGGGTGGTCACCACCGGCAGGTGCATCCCGGTGGCGTCGGCGAGCGACGTGATCATCCCGGAGGTGTCGGCGAGCGACTCCGGATGCACGGCCATGACCGACCCCGAGGCCCCCAGCGACACGACGGCGTCCCCGAACCCGAGCCCCAGCCCGAACGCGGCGGCCATGGTCTCGCCGGTCCCCGCGGAGATCAGCAGCCCTTCCGGGGTCGTACCGGCCGCGTCGGAGGGACCGATCACCTCGGGCAGCATGGCCTGGTGACCGAGGGCGAGTTCGACGAGGTCGGGCCGGTACCCGCCGGTGGCCGCCGACCAGTACCCGGTCCCGGAGGCACCCCCGCGATCGGTGGTCCTGCGCACCGGCCGGCCCAGCAACTGCCAGACCAGCCAGTCGTGTGCCTGGAGCAGTACGGCGGTACGCCGGGCGTTCTCCGGCTCGCTCTTGGCCAGCCAGCGCAGCTTGGTCACCGGCTGCGCCGCCTGCGGCACACAGCCCACCGCCTGCGCCCAGGCCTCCCGGCCGCCGAGCGCGTCGATCAGGTCGGCCGCCGCGACCTGGGCGCGCTTGTCGCCGCCGACCATGGCCGGGCGCACGGTGTTGCCCTGGGCGTCGAGCGGGACGAGCGCGTTCTGCTGGGCCGACACGCCGATGGCCTGCACGCCCTCCAGGAGACCGCCGCCGGCCGCCTCCCCGAGGGACAGCAGCCAGGCCTGCGGGTCGACGTCACTGGGGCGCCCGGCGCCGCCGTCCGGCGTGTCGAGCGGGTGCGGTGCGTATCCCTGGCGGAGCACCGCACCGGTGTCCGTGTCGCAGACCACGATGCGAGTGAAATCGGGTGAGCTGTCCAACCCGGCGACTATCCCCATGACCGAAATTCTGCCGCACGCTCCGCTGTGGTTCGGCCGACGAGCCACAGCGGGGTGCGGACCGCGGTGCGGGTGCCGGTGCGTCGTGACTGGTCGCGCACTTCCCCGCGCCCCCAGGGGGTGGCAGCACGGCGCGCCGGAAAGTGGGCCTACGTGTTGCTGGTGCCCCAGTCGTCGGATCCGTCGGGGTGGTTGCGTTCACGCAGGGAGCGGACCCGGGCGGTCACCGAGTCGGGCATCCGGTCGCCGACCTTCTCGCTCACCGAGTGGATGGCCTTGCCGGCGTAGACGCGGCCCTGTTGGGCGGCGGTCTCGGCGGTGTTGCGGACGGCCGGGTTCTGGGCGACCTGGCGGGCGGACTTCTTCAGCTGCTCGTAGCGCTCGCGTCCGGCACGCGTGCCGAGCACGTAACCCAGGGCGAGCCCGACGACGAACGTGAGCTTGTAGCGCATGACGGCGACCCTTCCGGTGTTGGGGAGTACCGATTGGCGGAGCACCCCCCTGCTTGCGCTAATGTATGTGTCGCAGCGAGCGCCCGCCCCCTGGCGAATACCCAGGTAGGTACGTTCGATGCAACGAGGCATTCCTCCGTAGCTCAATTGGCAGAGCAGCCGGCTGTTAACCGGCAGGTTACTGGTTCGAGTCCAGTCGGGGGAGCTCGGTCCTCCGTAGCTCAATTGGCAGAGCAGCCGGCTGTTAACCGGCAGGTTACTGGTTCGAGTCCAGTCGGGGGAGCATGCTGAACGAGGACCCCTTGTGGGGTCCTTTTTCATGTCCCCGGGAACCGCCGGGCCTGCGACGATGTCCTCAAGGTCATGAACGTCGCAGTTCGCCGACCATCCGAGGCAGGAGATCGTATGAGCGGCTATGCTGCGGCAGACGGCGCGCACACATGTACGCGACACGCCGCTATGGGGCGGTAGCTCAGCCGGTTAGAGCAGCGGACTCATAATCCGTCGGCCGTGGGTTCGAGTCCCACCCGCCCCACCACTCGCTGTGCGAGAAGAACCGTTCTGACCAAGCACTTTCTTGGTCGGGGCGAGGGTATGAGGGTCCTGGCGACCCTGGCGTGATCACGATTTCATGATCATCTGGACAAATTCTGGACGCCGATTCCGGTTAAGTCGGGCATGGCGCTTATGGGGTATTTCGTGTCGGTGGCGGGCAGGCCTCTGTCGGCTCGCCCCGCAGTGAGAAGCGGGCCCGTGTGAACGTCATGACGCCCGGCGCGCCTCCCTCGCGTGGTCTGTTTGTGATCGATGGCCGCGCTCGATGTTGGTGATGTATCTTGGATGCATACATCGTGGATGTTGGAGGTGTCCGATGTCCGTCACGCAGATTGATCTCGACGACGAGGCGCTGGCCGAGGCCATGCGGCTCATGGGCGCCACGACGAAGAAGGAGACCGTCAACGCGGCCCTTCGGGACTATGTGGCGCGGATCAAGCGGCTTGAGGCCGCGGAGAAGTTGGCCGCGCGGGGTGCGCGTGGTGAGTTCGAGCAGGCCGCGGCGGCGCGTGACGCGGAGAAGCGTGCGCGACGCGAGGCCTTCGAGTGATCACGTATCTGATGGACACCTCGGCTCTGTGGCACCTGTTTCGCACCCCAGGTGCGCTGCGCCCCTGGGAGGGACACATCGCCGCCGGGGTGTTCCACCTCTGCGAGCCGACGCGGGCCGAATTCCTCTACTCGGCAACCAGCCCGTCCCACCGGGACGAGCTCGCAGAGGAACTGGACGCGCTCTGCTCGCTCTCTCCGGTTCCGAAGAACGCCTGGCGTTGGGTCGACACCGCCCAGTACAAGCTGACCCAGCGGGGTCAGCACCGCGCGGCTGGAGCGATTGACCTGTTGGTGTGTGCGACAGCTGTCCACCATGGGCACACCGTTCTCCACGTGGACGACGACTTCGCGACGGTGGCCGAAGTGCTCAAGGAAGTTCAGCAGCGGGACGTGCGAGCCTGATCTTCTGGAGCCGGTTCACGTTGTCGGTCTGTTGGCCGGGGACAGCTTGCACCTGGGTTCGATCTGCTGGACGAAAGTGCCCAATTGCCCCATTGTCTTCCTCGCGGACACGTGGCCACACCGGAGGTCACGGCGCTCCTCACCAAGTGGGGCCCGTGTATACGCAATGAGGTACGCAGGTTCGACGTCGGCCGGAAGGACCCCCTGGCCTGACCGACAGGACCCGCGGACGGACGCGGCGGTGGGCCGTCGCCGTTCAGTCCCCGGCCCGTATCAGCCCGCTCTCGTAGGCGAAGATCACCGCGTGGACGCGGTCGCGTAGGCCGAGTTTGGTGAGGACGCGGCCGAGGTGGGTCTTGACGGTCGTCTCGCCGACGAAGAGGCGGTCGGCGATCTCGCCGTTGGCCAGTCCCCGGGCGACCAGGGCCAGGACTTCGCGTTCCCGCTCGGTGAGCGCGGCCAGGCGGCTGCGCTGGGCGGGCACGGACGTGGGGGACCGCAGGACGAAGCGTTCGACCAGGCGCCGGGTGAGGGACGGCGCCACCATGACCTCGCCCCGCAGCACCGCCCGGACGGTCACCAGGATCTCCTCGGCGGGGGCGTCCTTGACGAGGAAGCCGTTCGCGCCGGCACGCAGGGCCGCGTAGGCGTACTCGTCGAGGTCGAAGGTGGTGACGACGAGGATCCGGGGGCCATCCGGTTCCGCGCAGAGGCGTTCGGTCGCGGCCAGTCCGTCAAGGCCCGGCATGCGTACGTCCATCAGGACGAGGTCCGGCTCCAGGGCGGCCACACCCGCGATCGCCGCGTCGCCGTCGGCGGCCTCGCCCACCACGGTGAGGTCGGGCTGGCTGTCGACGACCATGCGCAGTCCCATCCGGATCAGTTGCTGGTCGTCGCAGATCAGCACCCGCGACGGTGACGGCGTGGAGGCCGGGCCGGTCATGGGGTCGCCGGGGTGGGTTCGGGCCCGGTGGGGCGCAGGCAGGCGGTGACCCGGTAGCCCCCGTCGGGTGTGGGTCCGGCGTCGACGCTCCCGCCGTACAGGGCGGTGCGCTCGCGCATGCCGGTGAGTCCGTGACCGCGGGCGCCCAGCCGGGCAGGGCGCCCCGGAACGCCTCCGGCTCCGCCCCTCCCTTCGTCTCCGGCTCCGGCTCCCCCTTCCCCTCCGGCTCCGGCCCTGGTTCCGGCTCCCGTTCTGGTTCCCTCTTCGCCTCCCGCTCCGGTCTTCGCTTCGGCTCCCGTTCCGGTCCTCGTTCCGGCTCCCGTTCCGGCCGAGTTCTCCACCCGGATGCGGACCAGGCGCCCCGGTCCCGCGGTACCGGTGTCGACCCGTACGTGGATCGAGGCGTTCGGCGGGGCGTGCTTGACCACGTTGGTGAGTGCCTCCTGCACGATGCGGTACGTCTGCACGGTGAGATCCGCCGGAAGGCCGCCCGGCTCTCCGCGCAGGTCCAGCCGGGCGCGCGTGCCGTTCGTGTCGAGGCGCCCGACCAGCCGCCGCAGATCGGCCGAGAGGGACTCGCCGGCCCTGCCCGGCCCAGGTCCGGGGGCGTCGGACGAGGAGCCCGCGTCGGGGGTCCGCAGCACCTCCAGCAGCCGGCGCAGTTCGTCCAGCGCGTCGCGGCCGGTCGCGCTGATGACGCCGAAGGTGCGGTCGACGACCGTGGGGTCGGTGTGCCGCATCAGCCTGCCGCCCTCGGCGTTGAGCACCATCACGCTCACGCTGTGCGCGAGGACGTCGTGGATCTCGCGGGCGATGCGGGCCCGCTCCTCGGCGACGGCGAACCGGGCCAGGGCGAGGCGTTCCGACTCGGCGAGCGCGGCCCGCCGCTCGAACTCGGCGACATAGGCGCGCCGGGCACGGACGTACTCGCCGAACACCCAGGCCCCGGCCAGCAGGAGCGCCACGGCGAGCGGGGTGAGCCAGGCACCGCGGGCACCCGGGCCCCCGTGGTCCCGCTGCCAGGCGGGAATCCACAGCAGTACGCAGCCGGCGGCACAGAGCACCGTCGCCGCGGCGGCCCGGCGCAGGCCGCGTACCGTGAGGGTGGCCAGGACCGCGGCCAGGGCGACGGCGCCGCGTCCCGGTTCCCGTCCCCACACCTGTCCGAGGTACTGCGCCCAGAACGCGGCCGTCACCAGGGCCGCGACGAGCACCGGCCGGCGGCGGCGCCACAGCAGGGGCAGTACCAGGGCGGCGTACACGACCGCCTGTACCCAGACCGGTCGCCAGCCCGGCTGCGGGCGGATCACCGGGGGCACGGCGACCAGCACGACCAGCAGGACGTCCGTCAGCCACGGATGTCCGCGCCGCAGGCGGGGCAGGGTCTCGATGAGCCGGTGCACCGCCTCACGCTACGGCCGGGGCCCGCTGCCCGGCATCGTCCTGGCGGGCGTCACCGGGTCCTCCCGCAGTCGTACGGGCAGCGGCCGGGGATACGACGTGCGGCCACCCCGGGCGCTTCCAGCATGGCCGCCATGTCGATCACCTCCGAGTTCCTCAGACGGCCCCTCATGACCGGTGCCGTGGCGCCCAGTTCACGAAGGCTGGCGTACGCGATGACCGCGGGCATCGGCCTGGAGCGGGCCCGGACCGTTGCCGAACTCGGCCCGGGGACGGGGGTGTTCACCGACGCGATCCTCGCCCGGCTGGCCCCCGGCGCACGGCTGGTCGCCGTCGAGCTCAACCCGGTGCTCGCCGCCCGGCTGTCGGCCACCCGGCGGGACACCCGGCTGACCGTGGTGCACGGATCGGCGGCCGAGCTGGCCGTCGTGGCAGGCGAACCGGTCGACGCGGTGGTCTCCGGGCTGCCGTGGACGGTCATGCCGCAGCACCGGCGCGGGTACGTCCTGGACGCCGTGGCCGAAGTCCTCGCGCCCGGCGGCTGGTTCACCACCTTCGCCTACCTGCACGCGGCCTGGACGCCGCCCGCCCGTCACTTCACCGCCGAACTGGCACGCCGTTTCGACCGGTTGGAACGATCGAGGACGGTGTGGGCGAATCTGCCACCCGCCTTCGTGCACCGGGCCACCCGGCGGCCTTGAGCGTGAGCGGATCCGTGAGAGCGAGAGCGGGTCCGTCCGCTGGCCGGCCGGAGACGGTCAAAACCGGGTGGCCGTGCGGATCAGCGCCGGATCACGAGTTCCGGGTTCGCTGCCCGGGTGCGTGGGCGGGGCTCAGGAGGCGTGACCGGGGCTCAGGGGGCGTGACCGTCCGGGGCTCAGGGGGCGTGGGCGGCGAGGGCCCTGTCGGTGGACCGCAGGTGGTGGGTGACCGGGCCGAAGGAGATCAGGCCGCTGCCGGCGCCGGCGGACTCCGCTGCGGCGGCGGCCAGTTCGGCGCGGGCGCGGCGCAGGACCGGCAGGTGGCCGACGGACGCGGCGGCACGGGCGAGTACACACCACAGCGCCTCCTGGAGGAGGTCGTGCGGTGGGCGGGGCACCTCGGTGAGTGCCCGGCGGGCCTGTTCGGCGGCGCCCGAGGCGGCCAGGAGCAGCGGGTCGAGCCAGGGCCGGTACGGGCCCGGGTCCAGGTCCGCGAAGTCGTCCGGGTCGGGCCGGGCGTCACCCCGCATGACCGGGACCAGCGTGACGAGGACGGCGGCTCCCCGGGTGAGGCCGGGCATCCCGCAGTCGGCGGTCTCCGCCAGGACCCGGGCGTACGCGGTACGCGCGGCCGGCCTGCCGTCGGTCTCGCAGCGGCGCAGTGCCCGGTACCAGGCGGTGAACACCCCGGCGAGCGGCCGTTCGTTGCGGTGGGCGAGCCGGTCGATCGCCTCGGCCTGCGCGTCCGCCGCCGCGAAATCGCCGAGTCCGGCGAGCGCCTGAAGCCGGATCAGGCGTCCCAGGACCTCGTGGTTCGGCAGTTGGTGGTCGGTCGCCAGCCGGGTCAGTTCGGCGCCGAGGACGTCTCGGCGGGCGGCCGATCCGCAGCCGGCGAAGGACTGCATGAAGGCACCGTTCAGGGCGAACGCGAGCAGCGCGGGGTCCTGGAGGCGCCGGGCGAGACGGACGGCCTCCTCGGCGGCCCGTTCCGCGCGCAGCCGCCACGGTTCGGCCGCGGGGGCGTCGGCCGCCCGGGGCAGAACCGTGTCGGCGGCGGCGTCGCCGCGTGACTCGACCGCGACGACCGACAGCAGCCGGGCCCGCAGGGCGGGCGGCCCGTCCGGGCCGAGCCGGGCGGCGGCGCGGGCGGCGGCGCGGACCAGTTCGCCCGCGCCCCCGGGGTCGTCGGCGCGGGTCCACACGGCGGGGACGTCGTAGCTGCCGATGATCCTCGCGGCCAGCTCGGTGTCGCCGGTCGTCTCGGCCGCCGCGACCAGGTCCCGGCGGTGCTCGCGGGCCTCTTCCAGACCGTCGGCGCCGGTCACCGCGAGGTCGCGCAGCAGGCCGGCCGTGGCGTACAGCCGGGCCCGGGACCGGGCCGGCACCGAGCGGTCCCACGCGGCGGCCGCGCGGTCCCAGACGCCGTCCGCCGCTCCGGCCGGTTCGGCCACGGGGACGGTGGTGCCGCTGAGGATGCGGGCTTCGGCGCGGGCCAGGGCGGCCGCGCCGCCGGGGCCGTACGCGCCGGTGAGGGCCCGGCGGGCGCGGAGCAGCGTGTCCAGGGCCTCGCCGCGGCGCCCGGACCGGTCCAGCGCGGTCGCCAGCAGAACCCAGCCGTCCTCCCGGCCGGGGTGTGCGGCGAGGTGGGCGCGCAGGTCGGCGACGGCGTCCCGGGCGGCGCCGGTGGCCAGCAGGGCGTCGGCACGGCGCTCGACGGCGTCCAGGCGCAGGGCCTCCAGGCGGGCCTGTTCGGCGGCGGCCCACGCGACGCCGGCGAAGTCGGCGAGGACCGGCCCGCGCCATTGGGCGAGTGCCTCGTCCCACAGGGCGACCGCCGCGTGCGGCGGGGCCGCGGCGGCGCGGGCCGTGGTGTCCTCGAACCGCCAGGCGTCGACCGTGTCGCGTCCGGCGCGCAGGGCGTAGCCGGGGCCTTCGGTGACCAGCAGCCGGGACGGTCGGCGGGCCGGACGCGCGGGTTCCAGGGCGCGGCGCAGGGCCGCGACGAAGGTGCGGACCGCGCCGACCGCTGCGGCCGGGGGTTCGCCCTCCCACAGGTCGGCCACGAGCCGGCCGACGGGCACCACCCGGCCCCGGGCGACCAGCAGCCGTCCCAGCACCTCGCGGTGGCGCGGCGCACCGAGCGGCAGGGGCGCGCCGTCGACCCTCCACGCGGCGACCGGCCCCAACACCCCGAACCGCACACCCCCCGGCACACCTTCCGGCTCGGACTCTCCGCCGACAGCCCCAGGGCCACCGCCGACCGGTTCGCACTCCCCACCGACCGGTTCGTGGCGCCCACCGACCGGTTCGTGGCGTCCGTCGACCGGTTCGTGGCGCCCGCCGACCGGCTCGCACTCCCCACCGACCGGTTCGTGGCGCCCGCCGACCGGTTCGTAGCGGCCATCCCCCGGCCCGCAGTGCACGCCCTCCGGCTCGGACCGTGCGTCCTCCGGCTCGGACCGTGCGTCCTCCGGCTCGGACCGTGCGTCCACCGATCCGTGCTCCCCGCCCCCCGGTTCGAACTCCACGCCCACGGCGTCGTCCCTTCGTGGGCGGCGCCGTGCCGGGGTGCCGCGTGTTCGCTCATCGATCGCTGATCCGGGGGCCACAACCTGGGTGCCGTCCCGGGTGCCCCGGTCCGCCGAGGCCGGAGGTCCGGGATGTCCACTCTGCCACGAGCCACAGGAGTCGCTGTGACACACCCGAGCATTCCCGGATTCACCGAGCGGCGCGTGCCGGTCGGTGACGGCGTCACGCTGAACGCCGCCGTCGGCGGCACCGGCAGCCCCCTCGTGCTGCTGCACGGTTTCCCGCAGACCCACCTCATGTGGCGGCACGTCGCCGCCGGCCTCGCCGCCGACCACACCGTGATCTGTCCCGACCTGCGCGGCTACGGCGCCAGCGACAAGCCCGCCGAGAACGGGCCGGAGACCTACTCCAAGCGGACCATGGCCCGGGACGTCGTCCGTCTCGCGGCCCGGCTGGGTCACGACCGCTTCGCCCTGGCCGGCCACGACCGGGGTGCCCTGGTCGCCTTCCGGGCCGCGATGGACCACCCGGAGGCGGTGTCCCACGCCCTGTTCCTCGACGTCCTGCCGACCCTCGACATGTGGGACGCCCTGCGCGGGGTGACCGGCGCGGTCGGTTTCCACCTCTATCTGATGGCCCAGCCCCCGGGCCTGCCGGAGCGGATGATCGAGGCGTCCGCCGACGCCTTCTTCGGCCACTTCCTCGACGCCTGGACCCTCGCCCCGGACGCCGTCCCCGCCGACGTCCGTGCCCACTACCTCGCCGCCTCCGCCGCGGCCGTGCCCTCCGTCGTCGCCGACTACCGGGCCTCGGCCGGCGTGGACGTGGCGCACGACACCGCGGACAGGGAAGCGGGCCGCCGGCTGGCCATGCCGGTCACCGTGCTCCAGCAGGACTGGGGCGCGGCCCTCGGCTACCACGCCCAGGGGCTGTGGAGTGCCTGGTCCGACGACCTGCGCCACCGTACGGTCTCGTGCGGCCACTTCATGGCCGAGGAGGATCCGGAGCTGATCGCCGACGAGATCCGGTCCCTCGTCCGGCGCTGACCCGTGGCCCCTGCTGCCGCGTGGCGCCCACTGCGGGGCGGAGAACGTCCCTGAGCCGGTCGGCTGCGCCTGCCGGCCCGCCGTGCGGGTTGTGCTGCCGGCTTGCCGTGCGGGTTGTGCTGCCGGCTCGCCGTGCGCGTTGTGCTGCCGGTCGACTTCCCGGGACGCGCCGCCCGGTGGGGACGACCTGCCGGAGCCGGGGAGACGCTCACTCCGGCGTGCGGTCCGGCGCCGGGTCGTCCGGGGTGTGGAGGTGGGACAGGACGTCCTTCAGGGGGAGGTCGAAGCGGTCCTTGTCGGAGGTCCAGTGGCGCATCACCGTGGCGCTGGCCTCGGCCAGGGCGGGCGGCAGGCCGGCGGAGCGCAGGGTGGCGGCTATCTCCTCCATCTCGGGGGCCCAGCGCCAGGCGCGGGCCGCGAGGCTGGGCAGGTAGTCCACGTCGGCGAGGATGCCCTGGGTGATCGACTCGGCTTCCAGGGCCAGTTCGTCGCCCACGCCGTGGCTCGCGGCGAGTGCGTGCGAGACGGCGGCGAGCGCGCGGGCGGACTTCTGGAAGGACGCGAAGGCCATCTTCAGGGCCGACGCGGCACCGATCCCGGCGTCCAGCGGCCTGGCCAGCACGGCGGTGCCCTCGAACACCGCGGCGGCCCGGCCGACCGCCTCCCGGTCGCCGCTCAGGTGGAGCCGGGGCTGGGCTCCCGCGCCGGGGGGAGCGCCGATGATCGAGCCGTCGACCATGACGACGCCACGGTCCAGGCAGGCATCGGAGATACGGCGGGCCCGGTCGGGGCTGATGGCGTTCGCGTCGACGTAGACACCGTGGAACGCGTGGCCGAGGACCTCCCTGGCGACGTCCTCCGCCGCGTGCGGTGGGCAGATCGACAGCACCAGGTCGCTGACGTCCAGGGCGGCGCCGAGCGACTCGGCCGCCTCCAGACCGGCCGCACGCGCCCGCCCGACGCTGGCCGCGCCTCGGCCGGCCGGGACATGGAGCACCCGGGTGCCGGTACGGCGTGCCTCGGCGCCGACCTTGGCGCCCATGGCGCCGGGGTGCAGGAGAGTCACTGTGGTCATGAGCCTCACGGTACGTGTGCCGTGCGTCAACGTCCGGTCCGTTGAACGGGACGGTTCGCGACAGGGCGCCCGAGGCGTACCACGCTGACTACGACGATGTACGCCTGCCGGCACGGCTGTGCGGCACTCGGCGTGCCCGGCACCCGGAAAGGCCGAGGGGAGGTACGCCATGGAGAAGACCGTCGTCACCAGTGACCCGCAGAGCAACGAGCGGGAGTCGGTCAAGGTCGAGGTCGGGATCACCGTCAAGTTCTGACGCCCTTCCTCCGCCACAGGCCGCCCGGCGCTTCCGGTGCGTCCGCTGCCACCACCGCACCGGAAGCGCGTCCCCGGACAGGAGAAGAGGAACCGTGGAGAAAGTCGTCGTCAACAACGATCCGCAGGCACCGTCCCAGGAAGACGCCCGGTCGACGTTCATCTCGGTGATGGTCTACGTCACGAAGTACTGATCCTTTCCCTTTGTTCCTGTGCTTCGGCCGGCGCTTCGCCCGCGTGAAGCGCCGGATCTCACTGGAGGGCACATGAAGGTCACCCTGGTCTGCATGCCGTGGGCCACCACGGCGACCCCTTCGCTGGCGCTCGGAATCCTCTCGCGCAGGATCGCGGACACCCGTCCGGGGACCGAGGTCGAGACCGTCTACGCCAACATCGACTTCGCCGACTGGATGCACGAACAAGGAGGCCTGGGAGCAGCCGAGTTCAGCTTCTTCTCGCTGCACAGTTACTTCCTCGGATGCGGGGACTGGGTGTTCTCCTCCGCTCTCTACGACGACACGTCCTGGCGGGTCGACGCATTCCGCGGCGCCTTCGGGAAGGCGATGACCGCCGACCAGATGGAGGTGTCCCTGCGGCTGCACCGGACCGTCCCCGACTTCGTCGACGCGATGGCCCGGCGCATCGTGGCCGACGGCCCCGGCCTCGTCGGAGCGACCTCGACGTTCCAGCAGAACGTGGCCTCCCTCGCGCTGCTGCGCCGCGTCAAGGAGCTCGCCCCCGGTGTGAGGACCGTCATGGGCGGCGCCAACTGCGACGGCCCGCAGGGGGAGGCGCTGCACCGCAACTTCGGTTTCCTCGACTACGTCGTACGGGGCGAGGCGGAGCGCACGTTCCCCGAACTCGTCGCGGCGGTCGAGGGCGACGGCGACACCTCGGGCATCGCCGGCCTGTGCCGACGCGACGACGACGGCAGGAGCGTGAGCAACCCGCCGGCCGAGCGGCTGCTGGCGCCGTCCGAGATACCCTGCCCCGACTACGACCCGTACTTCGAGCGGCTGCGGCGCTCCCGCGTGCAGTCCTGGTACGAGACCGTGCTCACCGTGGAGGGAGCGCGCGGCTGCTGGTGGGGCGAGAAGCACCACTGCACCTTCTGCGGGCTCAACGGCTCGGCGATGACCTTCCGCAGCAAGAGCCCGGGCACCTACCTGGACGAGATCCTCACGCTCGCCGAACGCCACCGCGTACTGGACTTCTACGCGGTGGACAACATCCTGGAGATGTCCTATCTCGACTCGGTCCTGGACCGGCTCGCCGACGCGCCGTTCGACCTGCGCATCCAGTACGAGGTCAAGTCGAACATGAAGCTGTCGCAGATCGAGCGGATGCGCAGGGCCGGGGTGGTCAGCGTCCAGCCGGGCATCGAGAGTCTCAGCACCCGCGTCCTGAGGATCATGGACAAGGGGGTGAGCGGCACCCACAACGTGCGCTTCCTGCGGGACGCCGAGAGCAACAGCCTCTCCGTGGCCTGGAACTACCTGTACGGATTCCCGGGCGAGACCGCCGAGGACTACCTGCCGGTCATCGAGCAGCTGCCCGCGCTGCACCACCTGCATCCGTCCAACGGGGTCAACCGCATCGCGCTCGAACGCTTCAGCCCGTACTTCGACCGCCCCGAACTCGGTTTCGCCGAACGGCGGCCGCACAAGCAGTACTTCGTCACCTACGACCTCCCCGAGTCCGAACTCGCCGATCTGGCCTATGTGTTCGAGACTCCCGGGCGAGGTGTGGACGCGAAGGTGGCGGAGCGGCTCAAGCAGGCGCTGGACGAGTGGGGCGCCAACTACATCCACAGCCGGCTCTCCTACGTCGACCTCGGCGACCGCATCGAACTGACCAACTCCCGGCCGCACTTCGCCTGGCGGACCATGACCCTGCGGGACGCCACGGAGGTCGGGCTCTTCCGGGCGCTGCACGACCCCCGGTCCGCCGATCAGCTGGTCCGCCGCACGGCGGCGTCCGGCACCGCCTGGGACCGGGAGCGGGTCGAGGCCCTGCTGGCCGACTGGCGCCGCCTGGGACTGGTCTTCATCGAGGGCGACCGTGCCGTCCATGTCGCCACCGAGCACGAGAACCAGCTGATCTGCCGGATCCGCCGCGAGTCGGAGGACACCGGCGGACCCGAACTGGCCCTGGAACTGGCCGAGGAGCCCACATGCGTGAAGATCTCCTGATCGCCCCGCCGACGCCGCCCGTTCCGTCGGCCACGCCGTACGGGCCCGTCGGCGAGCAGGTGCACGACCTCTACCGGAGCGGGGTGCGGTGCACCGCCCTCGACGAGCCCGTCTCGCTGCGCTCCCCGGACCCGCGCGACCTGCGCGCCCTCGACTTCGTCCGGGTCGCCACCGCCCGCGGCCTGCTGGTGCGCTGGCACCTGCGCGCCGGCCGCCGGGCCCTGCCCGCCCTGACGGCGCACGACCTGTCGCACCTCCAGCCCCCCGTCTCCCTGGACGGTCCCCGGTCCGCCGAACGCCTCGCCCAGTGGAACACCCGTTTCTACCTGGGCCGTTGCGTGTGGCGCCGAGGTCCCGGGTTCGTGCAGATCCGCGACCGGCGGGGCGGCGTGCTGCAACGGTTCGACCTGGTGCGGCCGGTCTACGCACAGGCGGTGGCCCTGCTGGAGAGGCAGCGGACGGACGAGGTCGACCCCGAGGTCCTCACCGCCCTGCGCGCCGAACGCCTCGTCCTCACCTTCGGCGACGCGCACTGGTGGGCGCCGTACCTGATGGACCGGTGGCCGGTGCCGTCCATGGTCCTGTGAACAGGGGGAGACACGATGGTCGATGACATCGCCGCGGGGATCCTCGCCTGCGCGGCCGTGGCCTGGCTGGTGTGGCGCGGGTTCTTCACCCCGCCGGGCTCGTTCGGCTCGTGGGCGATGTTCTCCCACATCTGCGCCTACCGGGTCCGGCTGTACGACGTGCGTGACGGCCGGCCGGTCTCCCCGTGGGACCACGAACTGCGCCAGGACCACTTCAGCTCCGCCGACGCGCTCGGCTCCCTGGTGAGCTACCTCGACGAGGTGCACGGCTGCCGGGTCGCCGGGGAGGGGGTGCTCCTGGTGCCCTTCGACCAGTTGCGGATCGCGGTCAGGAACGGCCGGGTCGTCCGTGCCTGACCTGCTGTCGGTGCACGGTGCCACGGCCGGCCCCGCACTGTGCTGCTTCCGCCTGATCCTGGGCACGGCCCTGGTGTGGAAGATCGTCGCCGACCATGTGTACGGCATGGCCCGGTTCTTCGACGAGCGCCCCAAGTCCCTGGTGCGCTGGCGCTACGAGCGGGACGAGATGGCGGTGAAGCTGCTGCTGAGTCCGGCCGCGTACAAGGTGTTCTACGTCGCCCGGGCGGTGGCGGCACTGTGCCTGTGCGCGGGGGTCCTCACCCCGCTCGCGGCGGCGGTGGTCGCCGCCTGGTGCGTGTTCGAGTTCACCTTCGACCGCAAGTTCAACACCGTGTTCCTCGGGGTGATGTGCCTGCCGTTCGTCTTCGCCCGGGGTGCCGACGCCTATCTGAGCCTCCAGTCGCTCCTGGACGCCGGCTCCCCGGCCGGCTTCCTCGACCCGCCCCGCGCGCACGGCGGCGAAAGCCTGTCCTGGCCGCAGTTCGCCGCGGTGGTCCTGGTGTTCCAGCTGTACTGGAGCAGCGCCTGGTTCAAGGCCGCGTCCCGCCAGTTCACCAGCGGGGACACCCTGCACAAGGTCTTCGCGCAGCTCGCGGCCCTGCGCGACGAACTGCCCGCGGGACGCCGTGAGTACTACTTCCCCGACTGGTTCACCCGCCGGTTCGCGACCGGTGAGCCGTCCCTGGTCGCCCGCCGCTGGCGCCTTCCGTCGCTGACGACGATCGCGGTGGAGGCCGCCCTGCCGGTCCTGCTGATCGTCCCCGCGACCTGGTACGCGGGGGCGCTGCTCGGACTGCTCACCCACGCCGCCTTCACCGCGATGCTGCCCAAGCGGCTGGTGCCCTTCAGTCTCGCCTCGGTGGGCACCTACGTGCTGTTCCTGCCGCCGTCCACGTTCGTGAACCTGATCGGAGGATGGACATGATCCACCGTGCGGTACGGGCCAAGGCGCCCACCAGCTTCGGTGCCCGGGCCCGCGACTACGACCGACTGCGCCCCGGCTACCCCGGCCGGGCCCTGACCGAGGCCTGGACCGCCCTGGGCGGCGGGCCGCCGGGCACCGCGCTGGACGTCGGCTGCGGGACCGGCAAACTCGCCGGCGCGCTGGCCGCCCTCGGCCACCGGGTCACCGGAGTCGAGCCGGACCCGCGGATGGCGGCCGTCGCCGCGGCGCACGGGCTCGCCGTCGAGGTCGGCACCTTCGAGACCTGGGACCCGCGCGGCCGCCGATTCGACCTGGTGGCCTGCGGTCAGGCCTGGCACTGGCTGCGCGCCGGGGACCGCACGGCCAAGGCGGCGCGGTGCCTGCGCCCGGCCGGGCGGATCCTGCTCGCCTGGAACTTCGGCTCCTACGCGCCGTCCGCCGAGGCGGGCCTGACCCGGGTCTACGCGGCCGCGCTGCCCGACGGGCTGCCGGTCGGGCAGGGCGGCCGGCAGGACCTCACGGAGACCGACGCCGACGCGTACGCCGACGAGCTGCGCACCCACGGGTTCGCGGTGACGAAGATCGCGGTGCCCTGGCAGAGCCGTCTCGCATCCCGGGAGTTCTGCGCGCTCCTCGGCACCGAGAGCCGCCACCTGGCCCTGCCGTGGTCCACCCGGCGCCGGCTGCTCCGCGCGGTGGCCGCCCACCTCGACGCCGAGGAGGGCGGAGAGATCCGCACGGACTACACATGCGTGATAGTGGCGGCCTCCAAAGCCCCGTGACACCACGCACGGCTGCCTGACGCTATGCGTCATCGCCGGGCTGTCCGTCCGGCTCGACGCGAGGCTTCGCGGTGCCGAGGCCGGTACCGTGACGCGCACCGGCGCCGTCGCCCGATTCGTCGGCCTCGACCTCCGCCTCGGCCCTGGCCCCGGCCATGTCCTCGTCCCCGATCCCGTCGCCGGTTTCGTGCGGTCCGTCCAGATGGACCGCGGTCGGGGCCAGATGGTGGGTGGTTGCCAGTAGGGCCAGGCCGACCGTGATGGCGAGCAGCGGAACCGCGACGCCGAACGCGTCGGCCAGTGCCCCGCAGAGCACGGGGGCGAGCCAGCCGCAGGACTGCACGGCCATGTTCACCGACGTCAGCACCCGCGCGGCCATCGCGTCCGGCACCGCCGCCACCATCGCCGCCCCGAACACGGCGTTCAGCGGGGTGACGAACACGATGCTCGCGCCGAGGCAGAGGCCCGCCGCCCACGGCCACGCGGCCAGCGGGACGAGCCCGGCGACGCCGAACACCAGCATCCAGGAGACGAGCAGGACGAGCCGGCGGCCGCTGACCCGCCGTACGACCCACCCGCAGGCGAGCGCGCCGCCCAGCCCGCACGCCGTCGCGATCCCCTCGGCCGAGCCGATCTGCGCGGACGAGGCGCCGTGGTGCCGCAGCGCCACGACGAACATGAAGGCCACCCCGGTGAAGAGCAGGTTCATCAGCGCCGACCACACCAGCGTGTACCGCAGGAACGGCACCCCCCGGACGAACGCGAGACCGGCGCCCAGGTCCCGGCCCGACGGCGGTCGCCTGGCGGCCCGTTCGGCCGGGTCCGGGCCCAGCGGCGTACGGATCAGCAGGCAGGCCACGGTGACGGCCGCATACGACAGGGCGTCCGCGAGGAACGGCACCCAGCGGGCCAGCGCGAACAGTGTCCCGCCGAGCGGCGCCCCGGCCAACTCCGCACTGTGGTCGCGTACTTCGGCGCGTGCGAAGGCGGCCCTGAGCTGTGCCCGCGGGACGATCCGCCGCACCAGCGGGGCCGCCGCGCCCGCGAACACCGCCGACGCCAGGCCCTGCGCCAGCGCCAGGGCGGCGATCAGCGGCAGCCACGGGTGCCCGGCGGCCACCGTCCAGCAGACCGTTCCCGTCGTGGCGAGCTGGGTCAGCGAGGCCCCCGTCAGCAGCGCCCGGCGTGAGCAGCGGTCGGCGGCCACGCCCGCCGGGAGCAGGCCCGCGGTGAGACCGGCGCTCGCGCACGTGCCGACCACGCCGGCCGCCGCCGCGGAACCGGTGACGGCCAGCATCAGCAGCGGGAGCGCCAGCCTGGAGACGCCGGTGCCCAGCGCGGACACGGCGGTGCCCGACCACCACAGGTTGTAGTCCCGGTTCCGCCACAACGACGGGGGGTCCTGCTCCGGGACACCCCGCGCCCCGTCGGTCACCGGCCGCGCAGCCCGTTGCCGATGACCTGGGCGGTGCGCGCGGCGGCGTCGGCGATCCGCTCCAGACGGTGTGCGGGATCGGTCACCACACACAGGGACGTCAGCGGCGCCCGCCCCGGCCGGCCCGGTAGCGGTACGGCCGCGCAGCACACCCCCGGTACCAGTTCCTCCCGGTCGAAGGCGGCGCCGCGGGCCCGGATGCCGGCGGCCTCCCGCGCCCAGGACCTGGGCGGCGGGCAGGGCAGGGTGACGGGTCCGGCCGTGGCCATCAGGACCTTGCCGGCCGCCGCGCGCCACGGCCAGGTGGTCCCGCGGCGGGCCACGACAGCCGGCCCGGCCCCCTTGCCGGGCACCCATTCCAGGACCAGGGCCTGCCCCTTCCACAGCACGCAGATCCCCACCGCGGCGCCCGTCAGTTCGGCCAGCTCGTGCATCGGCCGCCGGGCGGCGGACCGCAGCCCCGGGTTCGGTTGCCACCGGTGTCCGAGCCGGTACATCTGCGGTCCCATCCGGTAGCCGCCGCGATGCCGTTCCACCGCCCCCAGCTCGGCCAGCTGTTCGAGGAGCCGGTGGGCGGTCGACTTGGGCAGCCCGCACTCCGCCGCCAGCCTCGTCAGCCCCGCCTCCCCGGCCCGTTCCACCGCTTCGAGGAGACCGAAGGCGCCCTCCAGCACGCTGCGGCCCGCGGCCCCCGGCGACGAGGTCATGGTCGCCGCGGCCGTACCTGTCCCACCTGGTCCGTTCAAGCCGTTCACCCCCGTCGCCCGTGCCGGGTCCCCGCATCGGGCGTCTGCTCGGCCAGTACGCCAGCAGGTTCGCATCAGGTCATGTGCAGAAACGTTGTCGATTGCTTGTCGGAAATAAGGGGGGACGGTGAAAGATGGGGTCGACCGCGGGGGCGGGGGCGGGGCAGGGGGGAGCGAACAGCATGGTGCAGGTGCACTTACTGGGGCCCGTGGAACTGTCGGCCGGGGGGCGCACGGTGGAGGTGGGGCCCCCGCAGCGTCGTACGGTGCTGGCCGTACTGGCCGTGGAGACCGGCCGGCCCGTCACGGTGGCCGCGCTCATCGACCGGGTCTGGGACGCCGGCCCGCCGGACGCGGCACGCCGGGCGGTGCACGCCCACATCGCCGGCATCCGGCGGGTCTGCGCGGAGGCCGGGGACCGCGGTACGCGGCCGTTGCCGCTGCTGCGCCGGTCGAGCGGCTACGTGCTGGACGCCGATCCCGAACAGGTCGACGTGCACCGGTTCCGCAAGCTCGTCGACCGTGCCCAGGCGGCGGAGCAGCCGGACGACACCAGGTCCGCGCTGCTGCGCCAGGCGCTCGGGCTGTGGCGCGGGGAGCCGCTCAGCGGACTGCACGGGCAGTGGGCGGCGCGGATGCGCGAGGCCTGGCGGCGGCAGCGGGTGGACGCCGCGGTCGGCTGGGCCCGGATCGAGCTGCGCCGCGGTGATCCCGACGCCGTCATCGGCCCGCTCACCGACCTGCTCGCCGAGTACCCGCTGGTGGAGCCGCTGGCCGACATGCTGATGCGGGCCCTGTACGACGCCGGGCGCGGCGCGGAGGCCCTGGACTGCTTCGCCACGGTACGACGATGGCTCGCGGAGGAACTGGGCACGCCCCCCGGCCCGGCCCTGCACACGACCCACCAGTCGATCCTCCTCGGCCACCGCCCCCCGCCCCCCGACACCCATCCGCCCTCCCCGGAGCCCACCCCACCC
>NZ_LBMU02000029.1 GCF_001005085.2 Streptomyces humi | reverse complement strand
CAACCTACGGATGACACCCAGCCGTCCCACCGCCCCGCGGACACCCAGCCCTCTCCCCGTCCGCCCGCGGACGGTGTCCAGCCACCTCGTCATCCCGCGGGCAGTCGTGCCGCTTGGGCGGCACGGGTGGGCGCGGACGGTGCCCTGCCGGTGCCGGTGAGCGCAATCCCGCCGACCCCGGCCCCGACCCCGGCCGCGGCCGACCCGGCCCCCAGCGGCCTCCCCTGGGCCGTCGCCGCCGTCGCCGCAGGCCTCGGCATGGAGTCGTACGCCGGCGTCACCGAGACCACCATCCGCACCGCCCTCCCCGGCGGCCTGGCCACCGGCCCCGTCGGCGTCCTGGTCGGCTGGTCGCTCACCGCCCTCGGCCTGGTCCTCGCCGCCCCCGCCCTCACCCACCTGTGCGGCCGCCTCCTCCAGGCCGTCCGCCCCGGCGCCCTCCGTCTCCTGGCCGGCCGCGTCCTGATGGCGGAGGCCACCCGGATCGGCCGCCCCCTCGGCGTCGTCTGCGCGGTGGCGTCCGCGGTCTTCGCGACGACCACCCTGCACGGCGGCCACCGGCCCCCCGCCGGCCCGCTCACCGTCCTCGGCGGCCTCGTGGTCGCCGGCTGCTCGGTGGCCACGCTCCTCACCGCCGCCGCGGAGGCCCGCCAGTCCCGCGCCGGCACCACCGAGGCGCTGCTCCGCCTCGGCGCCCCGGTGACGTTGCTGCGCGGCGCGGCGGCCCTGCGCACCGGCGCCCTGCTGGCCCTCCTCGGCCCCCTCACCCTGCTGATCGCCGACCTCGCCGCCCTGCCCCTGGTCCGCTGAGCGGTCGCGGGAAATTCACCGCACAGAAGTGCGGAGCGACCGATGACTTTCACGCCGCCCCCCGGTCTACCCCCCGAACAGCACGGCACCCGAGGGAGAGAGACCCCATGTACCAGCAGATGATCTTCGTGAACCTGGCCACCGACGACGTCGCCGCGTCGCGGAAGTTCTTCACGGCGCTCGGCTACTCGATCAACCCGCAGTTCAGCACCGACGACTGCTCCTGTGTCGTGATCAGCGACACGATCATCGCGATGCTGCTCGGCAAGCAGCGCTACGCCGACTTCACGAAGAAGGAGATCGCCGACTCCAGGAAGACCAGCGAGGTGCTGATCTGCCTGAGCGCGGAGAGCCGCGAGAAGGTCGACGAGCTGGTGGAGAAGGCGGTCGCGGCGGGCGGCACGGCGAACGACGACGTCCAGGACCAGGGCTTCATGTACGGCCGTTCCTTCGAGGACCTCGACGGCCACAGCTGGGAGGTCGTGTGGATGGACCCGGCGGCGGTCCAGGGCTGACCTCTTCGACGCGAACAGGTGTGCCAGCATGGGCGGGTGCATCCGACACCCGCCCAGCCGCAGTCCGCGGACCCGCAGCCGAACCGTGCCGCCCGTGACCGCGAGATCGAGTCGCTCGCCGAGTTCGACGAGGTGGTCGCCGAGCACGGCACACTCGCCCAGTACCGCGTCCAGGCCGTCGACCTGACGGACCGTACGGACGTCCTGCTCACCACCGACACCACCGGCGCCGTCTTCCTCGGCTGCCCGATGACGGCCGAGGCCGCGGCGCGGGTCGGCGCCTCGGGCGCGCTGGTGTTCCCGCCCGTGCCGGACCTCCCCTTCGATCCGTACCGCGCCTTCGCCTACACGCCCGACGAGTTGTTCGAGTCGCTCGCCGAGGGCTACGAGGCCACCCCGGACGCCCGTTCGTACGCGTGGTTCCAGCGGACCGGGGCGGACGGCGACATATTCGCCTCGATGCTGCGCTCGATCCACGACGACGCGGTCTCCGACGCGCTCGACGAACTCCTCGCCGACGCGCGGGTGGTGGGCGTGATGGGCGGGCACGCGATGGCGCGCGGCACGGCCGAGTACGCCGGTGCGGCCCGGCTCGGCCGGGAACTCGCGCGCGCCGGGTACACCGTGGCGACCGGCGGCGGCCCGGGTGCGATGGAGGCGGCGAACCTCGGCGCGTACGCGGCCCCCTTCGACGACGGAATGCTCGACGAGGCCCTCGAACTCCTCGCCAAGGCCCCGTCGTTCCGGCCCTCGGTCACCGAGTGGGCGCGGGCCGCCTTCGAGGTCCGCGGGCGCTGGCCGGACGGCGGCTCCTCGGTGGGCATCCCCACCTGGTTCTACGGCCACGAACCGCCGAACGCCTTCGCCTCGCACATCGCCAAGTACTTCGCCAACGCCACCCGCGAGGACGGCCTGCTGGCCCGTTCCGACGCCGGTGTGGTGTTCCTGCCGGGCGCGGCCGGGACCGTACAGGAGATCTTCGACAACGCCACGCCCAACTACTACGAGTCGCGGGGCGAGCCGACCCCGATGGTGCTCGTGGACGGGGCGCACTGGAGCGAGCGGCTGCCCGCCTGGCAGTTGCTGACCGCACTGGCAGGGGAGCGGTCGATGGCGTCCCGTATCGCCCTCGTTGACCGGATCGAGCAAGCTTCACAAGCGCTGAAACGTCTCAGCGCTTAATAAGCGAGTAAAGTCAACACCCGTGGACCGCATATGCATTGACACTGCTTATGGAGCGCTTATAGACCTGTGAGCCTCCTGGGGATACTGATGCCTCACCTCACCGTTGCGTCAACTCCCTCTCACCCCCCCGCAGTTATGCACTCAGTAAGGACAAACGTGTCCATATCCCGCCGCAGTGCACGTCGTTCCGTGCGCATCCTGGGTGTTGCCTCCGCGTCGGCCGCGCTGGTCCTGGGCGTCTCCAGCAACGCCCTCGCGTGCAACATCAAAGAGTTCTCCGCCGAAGCCACCTGCGACGGCTCCAACGGTGTCATCACGGTCACCGACCAGGACGCCACAGGTACTCCGGCCACCATCACCGTCTTCCTCGAGAACAACGGTGCCGACGCGAAGCAGGTCGGCGACGCCCAGACCGTGAAGGGCTCCAAGGAAGGTACGAAGGTCACCTTCTCCGAGGACTGGGCGCCCAACGCGACGTACCGCGTCCACGTCAAGGTCGACAGCGGCAAGACCCAGATCGACACGGACATCACGCCGAACCTGACGACGCCGTCGACCGCGTGCAAGTCCGAGGAGAGCGCCAGCCCCTCCCCGTCGGAGTCGGCCACCCCGTCGCCGTCGGCGTCCGAGTCCACGCCGGCCGAGTCGGACTCCCCGGCCCCGTCGGCCACGGAGAGCAGCAGCACCGCTCCGGCCGGGACGTCGGACAACGCCCCGTCCCCGGCGGTCGGTGAGTCCAACCTCGCCGAGACCGGTGCCAACTCCAACACCGGCCTGATCGCCGGTATCGCCGGCGCGCTGGTCGTGGCCGGCGGCGGAGCCGTCTGGTTCGGCATGCGCCGTCGTGGGGCGCACAGCGGAAACTGACCGCGCCGCTCACCCGTACAGCACCGAGGCCCGCCCCCGTTCCCCCGGGGACGGGCCTCGGTCGTACTCCCGAGGGCCGTCGCGCTCCGCGCGTCCGTCGTGCCCCGCCCGGCCGTCGTACTCCCGGGGGCCGTCGCGCTCCGCCCGGCCGTCGGTCGTCGTGCTCCGCGCGGCGGCCGTCAGTCCAGTACGACGGTCTCCGTCGCGTCGAACTCGACGCCCACCGTGTCCCCGGCCGCCGGCGCCCGCCTGAGCGCGCAGGCCGCCTCCAGACGCGGACCGCCGTCCTCGGGCTGGAGGTGGACGGTGACATGGGTGCCCTGGAAGGTCCGGGCTGCCACCGTGCAGGGCAGCCCCGCGTCGGCGGCGACGAGCCGTACGCCCGCGGGCCGCACCAGCAGCGTCCGCGTCCCCTGCCCCGAGCCCTCCGGCACCGGCAGCTTGCCCCACGGCGTCACCGCGGCCGCACCCTCGACGGTCGCCGGGACCACGTTGCCGAAGCCGAGGAAGCGGGCCACGAACTCGTCGGCGGGCCGCTGCCAGACGTCCAGCGGCGTACCGGACTGGGCGATCCGCCCGTCCCGCATCACCACCACCCGGTCGGCCAGCGCGAACGCCTCCCCCTGGTCGTGCGTCACGGCCAGCACCGTCGTCCCCAACCGCCCGAACAGCTCGCGGAGTTCGACCACCAGCCGCTCCCGCAGCGAGCGGTCGAGCTGCCCGAGCGGTTCGTCGAGCATCAGCAGCCGCGGCCGGGGTGCCAGCGCCCGCGCGAGCGCCACCCGCTGCTGCTCACCACCCGACAGTCCGGCCACCGCCCGCCGCGCGGCCCCCGGCAGCCCCACCAGTTCCAGCAACTCCCCCACCCGCGCCGCCTGCTGCTCCTTGCCGGCACCGCGCATCCGGAGCCCGAAGGCCACGTTCCCGCCCACGTCCCGCTGCGGGAACAGCTGATGGTCCTGGAACATCAGCCCGACCCCGCGCTGATGCGCCGGCACCCGCGCCTGGTCCTGACCGCCGAGCAACACCCGTCCGGCACCGAGCGGTTGCAGTCCGGCCACCGCCCGCAGCAGCGTCGACTTGCCGCTCCCGCTGGGCCCGAGCACACACACCACCTCGTGCTCGTCGACCGTCAGGTCCACCGCGTCGAGCACGGCCCGCGCGCCGAACCGCACGGTGGCCGCGTCCAGTTCCAGCAGCGGCATCAGAACTCCCCCGTCCGGTCGGTCCGCAGCCGTTCGAGAACCAGCAACGCCACCGCGCACACCACCATCAGAATCGTGGAAAGGGCCATCGCCTGGCCGTAGTTGAGGTCACCGGGACGGGACAGCAGCCGGGCCACCGCGACCGGGAGCGTCGGGTTGTCGGGCCGGGCGATGAACACCGTCGCCCCGAACTCGCCCAGGGACACGGCGAAGGCGAAGCCCGCCGCGACCAGCAGCGCCCGCCGCACCATCGGCAGATCGACCTCCCGCCACACCCGCCACGGCGAGGCGCCGAGCACGGCCGCCGCCTCCCGCAGCCGCCCGTCCACGGCCCGCAGCACGGGCAGCATGGTCCGTACCACGAAGGGCACCCCGACCAGCGCCTGCGCGAGCGGCACCAGGATCCAGGACTGCCGCAGATCCAGCGGCGGCTTGTCCAGCGCGATCAGGAACCCGAAGCCGACGGTCACGGCGGACACCCCGAGCGGCAGCATCAGGAGCGCGTCGAACCCCCGTACCAGGCGCCCCGCGTCCCGCCGGGCCAGCGCGGCGGCGGCGAGCCCGCCGACCAGCACCGCGACGGCGGTGGCGACGACCGCGTACTCCAGCGAGTTCACGACCGACTCGATCGGCGCGACCAGGAAGGTGCCGCCGTCGGCGTCGCCGAGCGCCCGGTAGTAACCCAGGCCGCCGTCGAAGGACCGGCGCACCAGCACCGCCAGCGGCAGCAGCAGGAGCACGGCGACGGTGGCGAGGACGCCGGTGAGCAGCGCCCACTGCCCGGCCCCGCGCGGCCGGCGGGCCGTCACCGACGGGTCCACCAGCCGCAGCGCGCTCTCCCGGCGCCGTACCGTCCACGCGTGCACGGCGAGGATCGCGCCGACCGCCACGAACTGCACCAGGGTCAGGACGGCGGCCGTGGAGAGGTCGAAGATCTCGGAGGTCTGGCGGTAGATCTCCACTTCGAGGGTGGCGAAGGTGGGCCCGCCGAGGATCTGCACCACCCCGAAGGAGGTGAAGGTGAACAGGAAGACCATCAGCGCGGCGGCGGCCACGGCGGGCGCCAGCGCGGGCAGCGTGACCTTCCGCCAGGCGGCCGTCGGCGAGGCGCCGAGCATCCGCGCGGCCTCCTCCTGGCGGGGGTCGAGCTGGGACCAGAGCCCGCCCACGGTCCGTACGACCACCGCGTAGTTGAAGAAGACGTGCGCCAGCAGGATGGCCCAGACGGTGGTGTCGAGCCGTACGCCCCACAACTCGTCCAGCAGGCCGCCCCGTCCGACGAGCGCGAGGAAGGCGGTGCCCACCACGACCGTCGGCAGCACGAAGGGGACCGTCACCACGGCCCGCAGCACCTGTCTTCCCGGGAAGTCGAGGCGGGCGAAGACGTACGCGGCGGGCAGCGCCACCAGCAGGGTGAGCGCGGTCGAGGCGAGCGCCTGCCAGGTGGTGAACCACAGCACATGGCGGATGTCGGACTGCCCGACGACGTCGGCGACCCGCCCGAACCGCCAGCCCCCGTCGGTCTTCAGGCCCCGGGTGACGATCGCGGCGACCGGCCAGGCGAAGAACACGGCGAAGAACGCGACGGGCCCGAGCATCAGCCCGAGCCGCACCGCGCCCGCCCGCCGCCCGGCCGCCGCGGCCACCGTTTCGGCGGCTGCCCCAGCGGCTACTTCAGTACGAGTGACGTCCACGTCTTGACCCACTGGTCACGGTTGGCGGCGATCCTGTCGGGCGCCATGGTCGCGGGGTCCTGCGCGGCAGGACCGTACTTCGTGAACTCGGCGGGCACCGTGGCCCCCTTGACCACCGGGTACACGAACATGTTGAGCGGCATGTCCTGCTGGAACTCCTTGGAGACCAGGAAGTCGATGAGCGCCTTGCCGCCCTTGGTGTTCCCCGCGTTGCTCAGCAGCCCGGCGAACTCGATCTGCCGGAAGCAGGTGCCGTCCGCGACGCCGGTGGGGGCGGTGCTGGGCTTCGGGTCGGCGTAGATGACCTCGGCGGGCGGCGAGGAGGCGTACGACACGACGAGCGGCCGGTCCCCCTTGGCCTTCCTGCCGCCGGCCGAACCGGAGAACTCCTCGTTGTAGGCCTGCTCCCAGCCGTCGACGACCTTGACGCCGTTGGCCTTGAGCCTCTTCCAGTAGTCCGGCCAGCCGGCGTCCCCGTACCGCGCGGCGGACCCCAGCAGGAAGCCGAGCCCGGGCGAGGAGGTGGCCGCGTTCTCGGTGACGAGGAGGTTCTTGTACTCCGGCTTGACCAGGTCGGCGTAGGAGGTGGGCGGGTTCAGCTTGTGCTCGCTGAAGTACGCCTTGTCGTAGTTGACGCAGATGTCGCCGTAGTCGACGGGCGTGACCCGGTGCTCGGCGGCGTCGAGCTGGTACGCGGTGCCGACCTGGTCGAGGCCCTTCGCCCGGTAAGGCTGGAAGAGGCCGTTGTCGAGGGCCCTGGACAGCAGGGTGTTGTCGACGCCGAAGAAGACGTCGCCCTGCGGGTTGTCCTTGGTCAGGATCGCCTTGTTGACTGCCTGCCCGGCGTCGCCGTCCTTGAGGACCTTCACCTGGTAGCCGGACTGCTTCTCGAAGTCCTGGAGCACGTTCTTGGAGACGGCCCACGAGTCGTGGCTGACCAGGGTGACGGTCTTGGAGCCGGCACCGGAGGCGCCGGAGTCCGACGACGACGAACACGCGGACAGCGTGACGAGACCGAGCCCTACGGCCGCGGCCACGAAGGTCTTGGTGTGCACTGGTGTTTTCCTCCTGGGGTGGACCAGGAAGAGACGCGGCCCCGCCCGGCAGCGCGAGGGCTCCCGGGCAGGGCGCAACAGCTTGAGTGATGACCGAACTTCCTACCCAGAATGACCTGGGCGAGGTTCAGAGGGTCTGCGGCCCGGTTGCCGCACTCTCAGCGCTGTGGCGCTCCCCTGTCGGAATATGAAGATGTGAGTACGGCCCTCAGATTACCGCTCGGTGGCCGCGAGCTGACCACAGGCACCGTCGATCTCCTGGCCACGGGTGTCCCGTACGGTGACGGGCACACCGTGCGCGGCGATCGCCTCGACGAACGCCTTCTCGTCCTCGGGCCGCGACGCGGTCCACTTCGAACCCGGCGTCGGGTTCAGCGGGATGAGGTTGACGTGCACGGGCTTGCCCCTGAGCAGCCGGCCGAGCCGGTCACCGCGCCACGCCTGGTCGTTGATGTCGCGGATGAGCGCGTACTCGATGGAGAGCCGCCGCCCGCTCTTCTCGACGTAGTCGAAACCGGCGTCGAGCACCTCGCGCACCTTCCACCGGGTGTTGACCGGGACGAGGGTGTCACGCAGTTCGTCGTCGGGGGCGTGCAGGGAGATCGCGAGCCGGCACTTGAAGCCCTCGTCGGCGAACCGGTGGATGGCCGGTACGAGTCCGACGGTGGAGACGGTGATCCCGCGCTGCGAGAGACCGAGTCCGTCCGGGGCGGGGTCGGTGAGCGCCCGGATGGCGCCGACCACCCGCTTGTAGTTGGCGAGCGGCTCGCCCATCCCCATGAAGACGATGTTGGAGAGCCGCGCCGGGCCCCCGGGGACCTCGCCGTCCCGCAGCGCCCGCATGCCGTCCACGATCTGGTGGACGATCTCGGCGGTGGACAGGTTCCGGTCCAGACCCGCCTGCCCGGTCGCGCAGAACGGGCAGTTCATCCCGCAGCCGGCCTGCGAGCTGATGCACATGGTGACCCGGTCCGGGTAGCGCATCAGCACGGACTCGACGAGCGTGCCGTCGAACAGCCGCCACAGCGTCTTACGGGTGGTGCCCTCGTCCGTCGACAGATGCCGTACGACCGACATCAGCTCCGGGAACAGCGCCTCCCGCAGCTTCTCCCGGGAGCCGGCCGGGATGTCCGTCCACTGCTCGGGGTCGTGCGCGTACCGCGCGAAGTAGTGCTGCGAGAGCTGCTTGGCGCGGAACGGCTTCTCCCCGGCCTCGGCCACCGCGTCCTTGCGCTCGGCGGGCGAGAGGTCGGCGAGATGCCGCGGCGGCTTCTTGGCTCCGCGCGGGGCGACGAAAGTGAGTTCTCCGGGCTTAGGCATAGCCCCACCAGTGTCGCAGATCCACACGGGTGGCCCTGCCGTCCGGTGTCCGGGGCCGGTGTCACCAGGTGACGGGGAGGGTGCGGGGGCCGCGGATCAGGCCCTGGCGCTGGAACTCGACCTGCTCGGGAGGGACGGCCAGGCGGATGGCCGGGAAGCGGGTCAGGACCGAGGCGATCAGCACCTCGGCCTCCATCCGGGCCATGATCGCGGCCATGCAGTGGTGGGGGCCGTGCCCGAACGCCAGGTGGGGGCCGTCCGTGCGGTCGAAGTCCAGGTCGTCGGGGTCGGCGAAGACCGCGGGGTCACGGTTGGCGGAGACGTACGCGTTGTAGACGACCTCGCCCGCCCGGATCAGCTGGCCGCCCACCTCGACGTCCTGGACGGCGACCCGCGGGATGCCGACGCCGTTGCGGTGCGGGACGTAGCGGAAGAGTTCGTCGACGGCCTTGGGCAGCAGTTCCGGCTCCCGGCGCAGCCGGTCCAGGTGCTTGGGGTGGGTGAGCAGCGCGTACATCATCGAGCCGCTGTTGTTGCGGACCGCGTGGCCGCCGCTGACCTGGATGGCGGTGGCCAGGGAGATCGCCTCGTCGTCGGTGATCTCGCCGGCCCCGGTGGCCTGTGCCAGCACCCCGGCGAGATCCTCGCGGGGCTTCTCGCGGCGGCTCCGGAGCAGTTCGGCGATCCGGGCCCGGGTGTCCCGGGCGGCCTGCCGGGCCCGCTGCTCGGAGTCGGCGCCGGCGGACAGCAGGGCCTCGCCGGTCGCCGCCCAGCGGTGCCAGTCCTTCTCGTCGACGCCGAGGAAGTCACGGATCACGGCGATCGGGAACGGCCCGTGCAGGTGCTCCATGAGGTCGGCGGGCGGGCCCGCCGCCTCCATCGTGTCGAGCAGTTCAGCGGCCCGGCGTTCCGCCATCGGCCGCAGCCGCTGCATGGCCCGCCCGGTGAAGGCCCGGGCGACGACCCTGCGCAGCCGGTTGTGCCGGGGCGGGTCGATGTACTGGAGGCCGGCCGTCTGTGAGGCCACCGGCTCCGGACGCATGCTGGTGACGTCGCGGCCGACGACCTCTTCCCGCGAGAACCGGGGGTCGGAGGTGACGAAGCGGACGTCCTCGTACCGGGTGACCAGCCATGCGTGGCCCTCGCCGTGCGGAAGCCTGATCCGGGTGACCGGCTCCTCCCGCAGCACCTCGTCCAGGAACGGGTCGGGGTCGAGCGCGGGCAGGTCGTCGACGGGCCAGAACCGCACCGGCGGAGGCGTCGGGACCGGGGACGGGGTGGCGGCCGGAGCCGGGTCGAGGGGCATGGGCAGACTCCCTGCACGTCGGAGGACACGGCGTCCTCACAGGGAGTCTCCCTCCGACCGGCCCGACCCTGCGATTTCTGGTGCGGCATCCGGGGGCGGACATGCCGGTGGGCCCGCGCCCGGCGAAGGACGGGGCCCACCCGTGGGAGTCGTACGGCAGCCGGTGCGGCGGCGGCCGGTCGTACGGCGGGCGGTGGTACGACCGCCGGTGTCGGTGCCGGGCCGCCTCAGCCGCTGCCGACGAACAGCACCATCAGCAGCCAGACCACCGGAGCGGTCGGCAGCAGCGAGTCCAGCCGGTCCATGATGCCGCCGTGGCCCGGCAGCAGCGTGCCCATGTCCTTGATGCCCAGGTCGCGTTTGATCATGGACTCGCCGAGGTCGCCGAGCGTGGCGCTGGCCGCGACCGCGAGGCCCAGCAGCAGGCCCTGCCACCAGGTGCCGTCGTCGATCAGGAACTGCATGCACAGCGCGCCCGCGACCATGGCGAACAGCACCGCCCCCACCAGGCCCTCACGGGTCTTGCCGGGGCTGATCCGCGGAGCGAGCTTGTGGGTGCCGAAGCGCCAGCCGACCGCGTAGGCACCGGTGTCGCTGACCACCGTGAGGAGCAGGAAGGTCATGACCCGCAGGGGGCCGTCCTCGGCGGTGAGCATCATCGCCACGAACGTGGCCAGGAACGGTACGTAGAACGCCGCGAAGAGACCCGCCGTGACGTCCTTGAGGTAGCCCTCCGGCGGTTCCGTCATCCGCCAGACCAGGACGGCGAGTCCGGTGAGCGCCAGCGCCACCCAGGCGCCCTCCGCACCGCGCGCGTAGCCGGCGACCACCATCGCCGCGCCGCCGAGCGCGAGCGGGACCAGGGGCGCCTTGATGCCCTTGCGCTCCTGGAGCCTGCTGGTCAGTTCCCACAGGCCCACCACGACCGCGACCGCCACCACGCCGACGAAGACGGCCTTGACGACGAACAGGGAGGCCACGATCACGACGCCCAGTCCGACGCCGACCCCTATGGCCGCGCCCAGGTCGCGCCCCGCGCTCTTCTTCTGCGGCGCGGGCGCCGGCTGCGGGGCGTCGGGCATGGGCTCCGGATTCTGCGGCGCGGCCGCGTGGGGCAGAGGCTGCGCCGACGGGGTGTCGTTGCGGAACAAGGGGCCGCTCAGCCGAGCGGCCCCCCGGTCGTCGTCCTGGTCTCCGCCGTACGCGGGTCCGTCGTCGGACACGATGGGCATGGGGCGAGTCTGCTGCGCGTCATGCGCATCGTACGCGGGACCCGCCGGGGCGGCTCCCTGGACGTACCCCGGGCCGTAGCCGTGGCCTCGGCCGTGGTCGTAGCCCTGCCCGGAACCGTGGACGTACCCCTGCCCGGAGCCGTCGACGGAACTGTGGGCATACCCCTGCCCGGAGCCGTCGACGGAACTGTGGGCATACCCCTGGCCGGTGCCGTCGACGGGCCCGTGGGCGTACCCCTGGCCGGTGCCGTCGGCGTACCCCTGGCCGGTGCCCTGATCGGTCGGCCGCCAGTACCCGGCCGATGCTGATCCGGCCTGCCCGGCCTGCGGCCCGGCGGGTGGCGGGGCTCCCCAGGATGAGTCGTTCATCAGACTTCGAGAAGCTCCGCTTCCTTGTGCTTGAGGAGCTCGTCCACCTGCGCGACGTACTTGTGCGTGGTGTCGTCGAGCTCCTTCTCCCCGCGGCGGCCCTCGTCCTCGCCGACCTCGCCGTCCTTGACGAGCTTGTCGATGGCCTCCTTGGCCTTGCGGCGCACGGAGCGGATCGACACCCGGGAGTCCTCGGCCTTGCTCTTGGCGACCTTGATGTAGTCGCGGCGGCGCTCCTCGGTGAGCTCGGGGAACACCACCCGGATGATGTTGCCGTCGTTGCTCGGGTTGACGCCCAGGTCCGAGTCGCGGATGGCCTGCTCGATGTTGCGCAGGGCCGTCTTGTCGAACGGGGTCACGACCGCCATGCGCGGTTCCGGCACGGAGAACGAGGCCAGCTGGTTGATCGGCGTCGGCGCGCCGTAGTAGTCGGCCACGATCTTGTTGAACATCGCCGGGTGCGCACGCCCGGTGCGGATCGCGGCGAAGTCCTCCTTGGCGACCACGACGGCCTTCTCCATCTTCTCCTCGGCCTCGAGGAGGGTCTCTTCGATCACCACTTGCTCCTGCGTGTCTTGAGTAAGGCCCGGCTGCGGTTCCGTTGCGGGGCGGCGGCCGGCTGCGTCGCGTCTTCTTCCTGCACGGTTCCCGACCGGCCGGACATTGTCCATCCCCCGGTCAGGGTCCGTCAGGCGTTGCCGGTCAGGCCCGGCCGCCCTGGTCACCCACCAACGTGCCGATCTTCTCACCCTTGACGGCCCGCGCGATATTGCCCTCGGCGAGCAGCTCGAAGACCAGGATCGGGAGCTTGTTGTCCCGGCAGAGCGTGATCGCGGTGGCGTCGGCGACCTTGAGCTCGCGGGTGATGACCTCGCCGTAGCCGAGGGCGTCGAACTTGACGGCGTCGGGGTTGGTCTTGGGGTCGGAGTCGTAGACCCCGTCCACCCCGTTCTTGCCCATGAGCAGCGCCTCGGCGTCGATCTCCAGGGCGCGCTGGGCAGCGGTGGTGTCGGTGGAGAAGTACGGCATGCCCATTCCGGCACCGAAGATGACCACGCGGCCCTTCTCCAGGTGGCGCACGGCGCGCAGCGGGATGTACGGCTCGGCGACCTGTCCCATGGTGATGGCGGTCTGGACGCGCGAGTCGATGCCCTCCTTCTCCAGGAAGTCCTGGAGGGCGAGGCAGTTCATCACGGTGCCGAGCATGCCCATGTAGTCGGAGCGGGCCCGGTCCATGCCGCGCTGCTGGAGTTCGGCGCCGCGGAAGAAGTTGCCGCCGCCGATGACGACCGCGATCTCGGCACCGTCACGGACGACGGCCGCGATCTCGCGGGCGATCTTGTGCACCACGTCGGGGTCGACCCCCAGGCCCCCGCCACCGGAGAAGGCCTCACCGGACAGCTTCAGCAGAAACCGGCCGCGTACTTTGCCGTCGTCGCTCTTCTGGGCCTTGGTGGTCATGGAGATCCCGCCTCTTTCACGTGGTGCACATACGAAGAAGGCCATTGCCGGTGGGGTCGCTTTTCGCTGCCCATGCGCGGCAATGGCCTCCTCGTCAGATCTGCTGCCGTCCGTCACGACCCTGGCTGTGGCCGGGTACCCGGACGGCTGCTGTCGACCGACCCTACCGGGATTTCCCCGTGGGTCGCGCGTCGATCGGGGTACGGACTCAGATGCCGACCTTGATGCGCGTGAAGCGCTTCAGGGTGACACCGGCCTCGTCCAGGACCTTCTGGACCGACTTCTTGTTGTCGAGCGCGTACGGCTGGCCGAGCAGCGTGGCGTCCTTGAAGAAGCCGTTCAGACGACCCTCGACGATCTTGGCGATCGCGGCCTCGGGCTTGCCCTCGGCGCGGGTGGTCTCCTCGGCGATCCGGCGCTCGGACTCGACGACCTCGGCCGGCACGTCCTCCTGGGCGAGGTACTTCGGCGCGAAGGCGGCGATGTGCTGGGCGACGCCCTTGGCGATGTCGGCGTTCGGCTTGTCCAGCTCGACGAGGACACCGATCTGCGGGGGCAGGTCGGGCATCGTGCGGTGCATGTACGCGAGCACGAAGCCGTCGGAGAACTGCGCGAAGCGGTCCAGGACGATCTTCTCGCCGAGGTTGGCGTTGGCCTCGTCGACGTACGCCTGGACGGTCTTGCCGGGCTCGATCTCGGAGGCGAGCAGCGCCTCCAGGTCGGCCGGGGAGGTCTTGGCGACGTGCTCGGCGATGGTGTTGGCCACGGCCTGGAACTTCTCACCCTTGGCGACGAAGTCCGTCTCGCACTTCAGCTCGACGAGGACGCCGGAGGAGTTGTCGTCGGCGATGATCGAGACCACGGCGCCGTTCTCGGCGGAGCGGCCCTCGCGCTTGGCGACGCCCTTCTGGCCCTTGATGCGGAGCGCCTCGACGGCCTTGTCGACGCTGCCCTCGGCCTCGTCCAGCGCCTTCTTGCAGTCCATCATGCCGGCGCCGGTGAGCTCGCGGAGCTTCTTGACGTCAGCGGCGGTGTAGTTCGCCATGAGTCGTTAAGTCTTTCTCGAAGTCGGGAGATCTGCCCGATCCACGATCCACATGTAGATGCTGACCGCGAACCTATGGGTGAACGGCGGGGGCGTCCGGGATGTCGGTGCCCCCGCCGTCGACGCTGAAGGGTCAGGCCTGCTCGGCGTCCGCGGCCGGAGCCTCGGCGGTCTCGGCGGCCGGGGCCTCGGCGGCGGGCGCCTCGGCGGCCGGGGCCTCGGCGGGCTTCTCGGCCTCGTCGGCCTTCTTCTCGCCCTCGAGCAGGTCGCGCTCCCACTCGGCCAGCGGCTCGCCCGCGGCCTTCTCGCCCTTGTCACCGGTGGCGACACGGGAGCGGGAGATGAGACCCTCGGCGACCGCGTCGGCGATCACGCGGGTCAGCAGGGTGACGGAGCGGATCGCGTCGTCGTTGCCGGGGATCTTGTAGTCGACCTCGTCGGGGTCGCAGTTGGTGTCGAGGATCGCGACGACCGGGATGTTCAGCTTCCGGGCCTCACCAACGGCGATGTGCTCCTTCTTGGTGTCCACGATCCAGACGGCGCTGGGCACCTTCTGCATCTCGCGGATACCGCCGAGGGTCTTCTCCAGCTTGGCCTTCTCGCGCGAGAGCACGAGAAGCTCCTTCTTGGTCAGACCGGACGCGGCGACGTCCTCGAAGTCGATCTGCTCGAGCTCCTTGAGGCGCTGGAGACGCTTGTAGACGGTGGAGAAGTTGGTGAGCATGCCGCCCAGCCAGCGCTGGTTGACGTAGGGCATGCCGACGCGGGTGGCCTGCTCGGCGATGGCCTCCTGCGCCTGCTTCTTCGTGCCGACGAACATGACCGTGCCGCCGTGGGCGACGGTCTCCTTGACGAACTCGTAGGCCCGGTCGATGTACGACAGCGACTGGAGCAGGTCGATGATGTAGATGCCGTTGCGCTCGGTGAAGATGAAGCGCTTCATCTTCGGGTTCCAGCGACGGGTCTGGTGACCGAAGTGGACGCCGCTCTCCAGCAGCTCCCGCATCGTGACGACGGCCATGGCCGTATCTCCTTGAATTTCTCGGTTGTGCCGCGGGGGCCGGACGGCTCCCGCGCCTGACGCCCGTGTGCGCTGTGCCGCGAAGGACCGAGAAGCGCTGACACCTGCCTGTGAGGGCGGGATGTCGGGGCGTGCGAAGTCGACCCGGTGGCCCGGATCGCCAGAAGAAGTGTACGGGACCGGCGGGGTGCCGGGTGACGCCGCTGTCCACAACCGGGAAGTGGTCCACAGGTACCGGCCATGATCGGCGTGGCTGCGGGACGGTGTCGGCATGCGACGAACGAGGTGGTGGACGTGGGTGACGACGGTGTCGCCGCTGGTCCTGGCGGTGGCGACGGCGGTGGCGGTGGCTGTGGCCCGGGCGGATGCCGGGGCGCCGGCGCCTGTTCCGGTTCCGGCGGTCGCCCGTGCGTGGCCGGTGGGGGTACGACCGCCGGTCCTGCGCGGCTGGGAGCCCCCGGCGTCGGTGTACGGGCCCGGGCACCGGGGACTCGATCTGGGCGCGGCGACCGGCGAGCCGGTGCGGGCGGTGGCGGCCGGCCGGGTCTCCTACGCGGGGCGGGTGGCGGGACGGGGTGTGGTGGCGGTGGAGCTGGCGGACACGGACCTGCGCACGACGTACGAGCCGGTGAGGGCGACGGTGCGCAAGGGGGACGAGGTGGCGGCGGGGCAGGTGGTCGGAACGGTGGAGGTGGAGGGGGCGGGAACGGCGGCGCACTGCGGGGCGGTGGCGTGCGTGCACTGGGGGTTGTTGCGCGGGGAGACCTATCTGGATCCGTTGCTGCTGTTGCCGCCGTGGCTGTTGAACGGGGGCCCGTCGAGACTGCTGCCGGTACTGGGGGTCCCGCTGCCGAAGGGGTCGTGAGGGCCGGTCACGCGACCGCGCCCGGTGCGGGTCGGTTGCGCGACCGCAGCCCGGTTGGGGGTCGGTTTCGCGACCGCGGCCCGGTGGGGGACCAGTTTCGCGACCGCAGGCCGGTGGGGGACCAGTTTCGCGACCGCGGTCCGGTGGGGGATCGGTTTCGCGACCGCGGTCCGGTGGGGGCTGATCGCGCAGTTCCCCGCGCCCTTTACGGGGCGCCCTGACGGGGCGCTACAGCGACCGGCGCTTTGGCCCTTCAGCCCCGCACACCCCGTAGCGCCATCGCCACGGCCGCGTCTGTGATGACCCCGGGATCCTCCGCCGCGCCCAGCTCGATGCGGCGGACCGCGGCGTCCACGACGCCCTGGAGCAGCATCGCCGCCAGCCGGGGCTGCTCGTGGCCCAGCTCCCCCAGCGCCGCGACGATCATCGCGACCAGGCCGCCGTGCGCGGCGCGGATCTTCTCGCGGGCCCCGGCGTCCAGCTCGCTCGCCGAGATCGCGACCACCGCCCGGTGCCGCCGGTCCCCGACCAGGGTCAGCTGCCGGCGCACATACGCCTCGACCTTGTCCTCCGCGGTGGCCGCCCGCTCCATCGCCGTCTCGACCTCCGCCGCCCACACGGGGAAGTCGACCTCGCACAGCTCCTCGACCACGGCGGCCCGGGAGCGGAAGTACTCGTACACCGACGACCGCGCGAGCCCGGTCCGCTCGGCGAGCGCCGGGAACGTCAGCGCCTCCGTCCCGCCGTCGGACAGCAGGGACCGCGCCGCGTCCAGCAGGGCGGCTCGCTGCATCGACCGGTGCTCGGCCACGGAGGCCGCTCGAATCCTTGGCACGGCGTCCACTTTACGGACGCACCGGGCCGTGCGGGAGGCAGCACGACGGGGACGCCGGCCACCTCGCCGGTACCGTCGGCGGAAAACCCTCGCTCAGCGGCCGAAACTCGCCAGCTTCGCGCGCAGCTGTAGCACCGACTTGGTGTGGATCTGGCTGACCCGGCTTTCGGTGACCCCGAGTACGTTCCCGATCTCGGCGAGGGTGAGTCCCTCGTAGTAGTAGAGGGTGACCACGGTCTTCTCCCGGTCGGGCAGCGTGTTGATCGCGCGCGCCAGGAACCGCCGCAGCTCCCGGTCCTCGGCCACCTCCACGGGGTCGTCCGCGGCGGTGTCCTCCAGCGTGTCCATGAAGCTGAGGCCGTCGCCGCCCTCGCCGCCGACGTGCAGCAGCTCCTCCAGGGCCACCACGTTGGCCAGGGACAGCTGACTGAAGACGGCATGGAGCTCGTCGACCTCGATGCCCAGCTCCGCCGCCACCTCCCCCTCCGAGGGCGTTCTGCGCAGCCGCGCCTCCAGGGTGGCGTAGGCCCGCTCGACGTTGCGGGCCTTCTGCCGCACCGAACGCGGGATCCAGTCCAGTGCCCGCAGCTCGTCGATCATGGCGCCGCGGATCCGGGTGATCGCGTACGTCTCGAACTTGATCTCCCGGTCGACGTCGAACTTCTCGATCGCGTCGATCAGCCCGAACACCCCGGAGGAGACGAAGTCGGCCTGCTCCACGTTGGGCGGCAGACCGACGCTCACCCGCCCGGCCACGTACTTGACCAGCGGCGAGTAGTGCAGGATCAGCTGCTCCCGCAGCCGGTCGTCCCCTGTCGCCTTGTACGACCGCCACAGCTCGTCGAGTGTCGAGGGAGCGGGCGGCCGCACGCTGCCACCGTCACGGGCGGCTGGGGGGATCGCCGCCCGGTCGGACCCGGAGGTGTGCTGGGGCATTCGTCGCCTTGTGCCGTTCTGCTGTGAAGTGCCAGGAATTGCCGTGATGTGCCGAGAGACGGGATGGGCCGGGGAGAAGGGATGTCGGGCGCGGGGTCGGTCAGAGGTCGGCGGGCGTGGTCCGCGCGGGGCTTTTCGTGAGCGTAGCGTGACTGAGGAGTCGCGGTGCGCGAACAACGAGGCTCCACCCCTGCGCGAACCCCCTGTACGGCGCGTCGGAGCGCGTCCGGCAGGTCGCTCTGTGTGATCGCGCGGGGCGTCAACTCCGGGAATTCCCAAGGGCGTCGGGCGTTCCCCCGGACGGCCGAACACGCTCGGTCAGCACCGACTCCGACCGCCCCTGACCGAGATCAACGCCTGGCGTGTCAACTTCCAGCCGTCGTCGTGTCGTTCGACGTAACCAAGTGCTCGGAGTTCGTACAGCCTCGCGACCGCCTCGTCCTGGGACGTCTGGGCGCCGCGGGCCACCTCTTCGGGTGATGCCGGCCGGTTGCCGGGCAGGGCGGCCAGGACCTGCCGGGCGGCGGGCTCCAGCAGGTCCCGCGGGAGGACGGGACCGCGTCTGGCCGGGGCCAGCTCGCCCATGTCGCCCACGAGTTCGACGACTTCCGCGGCGTCGGTGACCAGCACGGACTCGCCTCTCAGCAGTTCGTGCACCCCGGCCGAGAGGGCGCTGGTGGCCGGTCCGGGCACGCCCATCGTGAACCGGCCGAGCCGCTGCGCCGCCCGTGCGGTGACCAGCGATCCGCTGCGGTGGGCGGCTTCCACCACGACGGTTCCCCTGGTGAGGGCGGCGATGACCCGGTTGCGTAGCACGAACCTGCTGGGGGTGGGGTGTTCGCCGGGCGGCAACTCCCCCACCACCAGTCCCTGTTCGGCGATCCGGTTGATCAACTCGGTGTGTCCTCGGGGGTAGGGCCGGTCGACCCCGCAGGCCAGGACGGCGACGGTGGCGCCGCCGGCGCCGAGGGCTCCGCGGTGGGCGGCGCCGTCGACGCCGTAGGCACCGCCGGACACCACCACCCAGCCGCGCTCGGCGAGCCCGGCGCCGAGGGTGGCCGCCATGTGGGCGCCGTACTCGGTACAGGCCCGGGCGCCGACGACGGCGACGGCCTGGAGCGCCCACATGCGCAGACCGGGCCGCCCCCGCACCCACAGCCCGAGGGGCCGCGCGTCCCCCAGGTCGTCGAGCTGAACCGGCCACTCGACGTCGCCGGGGGCGACGAACCGCACCCCCGCCTCCCGGGCGGTCGCGAGGTCCTGTCCCGGGTCGGCCCGGGCCGCCCTGGCCAGGAGACCGGCCCAGCGGGCCCCGCTCACCCCGGGCAGGGGCGGCCCGCCGCCGCGCAGGCGGTGGACCACCTCCGGCACGCCGTACTCCCGCAGCCACCGCCCGCCCGTCTCGTCGCCGGGTTCGAGGACCCGGGTGAGGAAGACCCGGGCGAGCGGTCCGCCGTCGGTCATGTCGCGGCCCCTTCCAGGACCGCGCCGCGCCGGACTCCGGTACGCAGCTCCAGGGCGAGGTTGACGTCGTTGGCGCTGGGCCGGTCGTGGCCCGCCAGGTCGGCCAGGGTCCAGGCGACCCGGAGCACCCGGTCGAAGCCGCGGGCGGTGAGCAGCCCCCGGTCGAGGTCCAGTTCGGCCTTGGCCAGCGCGCCGGGCCTGACGTGCCAGCGGGTGCGCAGTTCATGGCCGGGGACCTCGCTGTTGGTGCGCCAGGGCAGCCCCTCGTAGCGACGGGCGGCCCGTTCCCGGGCACCGCGCACCCGGTCGGCCACGGCGGCGGAGGACTCGGCGCCGGTGTGGAGCCGGAGCAGTTCGTCCCGGGCGACCGGTTCGACGCTCACCCTGAGGTCCACGCGGTCCATCAGGGGCCCGGAGAGCCGGGCCCGGTACCGCTTGATCGAGGAGGGCCGGCACTCGCAGGCGTCACCGGGGGTGCCGTGCCTGCCGCACGGGCAGGGGTTGGCGGCCAGGACCATGAGGAACCTCGCCGGCATGCGCAGTATCCCGGCGGCCCGGGCGACCACCACGTGCCCCGACTCCAGGGGCTGGCGCAGGGCGTCGAGGACACTGCTGTGGAATTCTGCGGCTTCGTCCAGAAAAAGCACGCCATGGTGGGCCAGGGACACCGCGCCTGGGCGGGGCAGGCCGGTTCCGCCGCCGACCAGGGAGGCCATGGTGGCCGAGTGGTGCGGGGAGCAGTAGGGCGGCCTGTTGACCAGGGGGTGCCCGGGTGGCAGCATCCCGGCGACCGAGTGGACGGCGGTGACCTCCAGGGACTCCTGGCGGCCCAGCTCGGGCAGCAGCCCCGGGAGCCGCTCGGCCAGCATGGTCTTGCCCGCGCCCGGCGGGCCCTTGAAGAAGACGTGGTGGCGCCCCGCCGCGGCCACCTCGAGGGCGGCCCGGGCCACGTGCTGCCCGGCGACGTCCGCCAGGTCGGGCGCGTGCTCGCCGGTCACCGGGCCGGTGGCGAGTCCCATGCCGGGCAGGGCCAGGCCGGCGAGGAAGGGGTCGGGACGGATCTCTCCGGCGACGGGCTCCTCGTCGGGCACCGGTTCGTCGGTGAGCACCGCGATCAGCTGGCGCAGGCTGCGCACGCCCAGCACCGACACCCCCGGCACCAGCGAGGCCTCCGGAACCGCGCTCTCCGGCACCACCACCTGTTCGTATCCGGCGTCGGCGGCGGCCAGCACCGCCGGGAGGATGCCCCGTACCGGGCGCACCCGGCCGTCCAGGCCGAGTTCGCCGATCATCACGATCTCGGCGAGCACCCGGGGATCGATCCGCTCGGCCGCCCCGAGCACGGCGGCGGCCACCGCGAGGTCGAAGCCGCTGCCGCTCTTCGGCACCGACGCCGGGCTGAGCCCCACCGTCAGTTTCTTCGAGGGCCAGGGGGCGCCCGAGTTCACCACCGCGGCCCGGACCCGGTCCTTGCTCTCCGTCAGGCTCTTGTCCGGGAGCCCCACCAGCGTGAAGGCCGCCACGCCCGGCTCCAGGTCGGCCTGGACCTCCACCACCACGCCCTCGACGCCCACCAGCGCCACCGAGCAGGTCCGTGCGAAACCCATCTCAGGCCACCCCCCGGACGTGCTCGACCACGGGTGCCCCGCGTCGCGGCAGGACCACGCCGATCACGTCGATGCGGACACCGCCCGGCGGCGCCCCTCCGTGGGCGTGGATCCAGTGTTCGGCGAGGTCGCGCAGCCGTTCCGCCTTCTCGGGCGAGACGGCGGCCATGGGATGCTCGAACACCCCCGCCCGCCGGGTCTTCACCTCGCAGACGACCAGGACGTCCCCGTCCCGCGCCACGATGTCGATCTCGCCCGTCCTGCCGCAGCGCCAGTTGCGCTCCAGCACTGTCAGGCCGGTCTCCGTCAGCCGCCGCGCGGCCAGCGTCTCGCCGTACCTGCCGAGTGCGCTGCGGGCCCGATGGGTGTTCATGTCGGCACCACCTCCGGCGCCAACCGTCACGCACACCGCACCCGAAAGTTGATCTTGGTGGGTTACTCAGCCGTTGTGGACAACTCCGTCACCCACACGAGCGACCGCACAAACGATCCACGCCGATCCACGCCGACGCCGAGGGCTCAGCCGCCCGGCAGCTCCAGGTCGCTCTTGTTCAGCTCCTCGATGTTCACGTCCTTGAACGTAAGCACGCGGACCTGCTTCACGAAGCGAGCCGGCCGGTACATGTCCCAGACCCAGGCGTCCGCCATGGACACCTCGAAGAAGACCTCGCCCTGGACCGAGTGCACCTGCATCTCGTAGTCGTTGGTGAGGTAGAAGCGCCGCTCGGTCTCGATCACGTATTTGAACAGACCGACGACATCGCGGTACTCCCGGTAGAGCTTCAGCTCCATCTCGGTCTCGTACTTCTCGAGGTCCTCGGCGCTCATGGCATGTTCCCCTTCAGCCGTGCGATCCCACCATTGTGCGCCAGTACCGCGCGCCCCTAGACGATTTCCGGGTCAAGGGTGACGGGCCTGACGGGGGGACCTTCGTCGAGCAGCCTACGGAACAGCTCGGCGAGTCTGGTCGGATACACCGTCTCATGTGCCCGGGTCAGTTCCCGGCACGTCCACCAGCGCGCTCCGGCGACACTGCGCCGCTCCAGCTCGGTCAGGTCCCTGGCCTCGACCGCCGTCTGCGTCGTACGGGCCAGGAAGTACCACTCGTCCTGGTCCCAGCGGCGGCCGGCGAACGGGAAGGAGCACATCCGGCGCCACAGCACCGGCCCGAGTTCGACGTCCGTGATGCCGGTCTCCTCGCCGAGTTCCCGCAGCGCGGCCTCCTCACGGGTCTCGTCGCCCTCCAGTCCGCCGCCGGGCGTGAACCACCAGTCGTCGGCCGGGTCGTCCGGTTCATGGCCGTGCAGCAGCAGGATGCGGTCGTCGGGATCGAGCAGGACGACCCGGGCCACCTTGCGCAGGCCGCCCTCGTACGGCGCCTCAGCGGGCACCGGCGGACTCCGTACGGCCACGGCTCCGGGAGCGGCTCAGCAGGCCGGCGACGGGACCGTAGGCGCCGCCGCCCAGGACCAGCACACCGCCGGCCACGATCATGAGCTCGATGATGCGCAGCGGACCCGGCTGGGAGAGGCTGCCCAGCTCCTCGAAGCCGGTCGGGCGCTTGAGCATGCCCTTCATCGGCCAGACCACGGCATCCACCCGCGCGGTCACGGCGCCGCGCGCGACCGTGCCCTTGGCAGCGTCGGTGAGGTGGGCGGTGGAGTCGAGGGAGCCCTGGCGCTCGTCACCGAGGAGGAAGAGCCGGCCCTTGGGAACGGTGACGGTCGGGAAGCCCTGGAGCTCGGCCAGGCTGCCGGCCGGCAGATACGGTTCGTCGATCGGCTTGCCGTTGACGGTGAGCTTGCCCTTGGTGCAGCAGGCGACCGTGTCCCCGCCGACCGCCACCACGCGCTTGACGACGTCCGCGTTGCTGACCCAGCTGGTGTCGCGGAAGACGACCACGTCGCCGCGGCGCACCTGGTCACCGTCGATGCGCTGGCCGAGCACCCGGTCCCCGGCGTCGATCGTCGGCGTCATCGAACCGGTGGGCACCGTGTACGGCCGGTAGACCACCGCTCCCCAGGCGAACCCGCCGAGGAAGAGCACGATGCCCAGCGCCACCGCGATCCCGGACAACCGGTTACCGAGCCCGCTGCCGGTCCGCGCCGTACCGGTGCTGGTGCCGCCGCCGCTGCGCGGGGCCGTACGTATCGTGCTCTCGCCGCTCATGAGGCCGCACCCTACCCGGCGGTACCGGGCAGGGGCAGCCCTTCTTCGGCGGCCCTGGTCACAAGCTCCCCAAGGGTTTCACATGGGCCGGTCAGCCGGGCCCGCGCGCGTCGCGTCAGCGCTTGCCGGCGGCGGCGCGCCGGTCGAACTTGGACCCGGTCCGGTCGCCCCGCCGGCGGCGCCACACGACGATCGGCAGGACGGCGGCGACGGCCACGCCCTCCGGGGCCACCGAGAGGGAGGCCGCGGCGGAGGCCTGCGTGTCGAGGCCGGACTGGTCGAAGGTGTCCGGGACGGGCAGCGTGCCCCAGCGGTTGATCGGCCAGGCCTTGACGATGGCACGGCCGACGACCTCCTTCACCGGGACCATGCCGTGGTGCTTGTCGGACTGGTTGTAGCGGGAGTCGCGGGAGTTCTGGCGGTGGTCGCCCATCACCCAGATGTAGCCCTTGGGCACCTTCACCGTGAACTGGCCGCCCTGGTCGTCGACGCTGCACGGGGTGTTGCCCGGGTACACGTAAGGCTCGTTCAGCGCATGGCCGTTGACCATGAGCGGGCCGCTGTTCTTGCAGGAGACGGTGTCGCCGCCGACACCGATGACCCGCTTGATCAGGTCCTTCTCCTCGGCGGACGGCATCAGGCCGATCCAGCTGAGGAACGTCTGGATCGCGTTCGGCTGGGCGGTGGGCTCGCCCGCCAGCCAGTCGTCCGGGTCGTGGAAGACGACGACCTCGCCGCGCTCCGGCTCGGAGCCGAACCACGGGGTGAGCTTGTCGACCAAAACGCGGTCACCCTGCTGGAGGGTGTTCTGCATCGAGTCCGACGGGATCGAGAACGCCTGCACCAGGAACGTCTTGATCAGCAGCGCCAGGACCAGCGCGATGCCGATCAGGATCGGCAGCTCCTTCCAGAAGGAGCGGGGCTTCTTCGGTGCGGGTGCCGCCGCGCCGCCGTCGTCGTCCGTCCCGGCTCCGCCGCCGCCGGAGTACGAGCCGTCCGCCGGGGTGGGGCCCCCGGCCGGCCCGCCGTCACTGCCGGAGGTGGTACCACCGTCTGCGCTGGGGACATTCTCCTCGGGGCGCCCGTGCTCCTCGCCGTCGTGTCCCGACCGTGCGCCTACCGCCACATCCCCCACGCCAACTCCTTACTCCGTGCCGCCGCCGGCGCCATCCACGGCGCAGGCCCACCACTCCCATAACGAGCGGGAGTTCCGCAGGGCTCGGGAGTTGGACGTATCCGTCTGGAACGTCGGAGGCAACCCTATGCGACACCTGGGGAGCCGCGGTCGACCCCGACACGGAGTTAGAAACGCTTGCGAAGGTTTTAGGTTCCTCGAGCGAGGACCAGTGCCCGAGCGGCCAGCCGATCCACTTGGCCCGTCCCACCACGTTGCTCACCGGGACCGTGCCGCCGTAGTCGGTGTCCTGGTGGGCCCGGGAGTCGGCCGAGTTGCCCCGGTGGTCGCCCATCACCCAGAGCCGGCCCTGCGGGACGGTGATGTCGAACTCCTGGGTGGACGGGGCGTTCCCGGGATACAGGTAGTTGCCCTCCGTCAGCGGCACGCCGTTGACGGTCACCCGGCCCTGCGCGTCACAGCACTTGACGTGGTCACCGCCGACGCCGATGACCCGCTTGATGAGGTCCTTCTCGTTGGCGGAGGGCAGCAGGCCGATGAAGGTGAGCCCTTCCTTGAGCTGCTTGACGACGACCGGGTCGTCGGCCTTGGTGGTCTGCTCGTCGGCCAGCCAGCCGCCCGGGTCGTGGAAGACGACGACGTCTCCGCGGTGCGGCTGCCAGCCGAACCACGGGGTGAACTTGTCCACCAGGACACGGTCGCCGATCCGGATCGTCTGCTCCATCGAGCCCGACGGGATCACGAAGGCCTGGACGAGGAACGTCTTCAGCACGAGCGCTATCAGGACGGCGACGCCGACCAGCAGCGGTATCTCCCGCATGGCTCCGCGCCGGCGCTTGCGCTTGACCTTGCGCTGAAGCTTGCGCCGCTCCGCGCGGGAGCGGCCGCCGCCCGGGCTGGAGGTGCGCCGGACCCCGGTGGGCAGCAGCGTGGCGGCGGCGTCGACGGGCACGCCGCGTGGTCTGCCGCGGTTACCCATGCACGCCCTCCGCCACCTTCGGCCGCCGCGCCCCGGCGGCCTCGCTCGCGGGCACGCGCGCGTAGGCGGCCGGGCGGGAGAGCCGGGTCCAGTGGGCGTACGGCCAGATGATCCAGTCGGCGCGGCCGATGACCTCCTTGACGGGGACCATGCCGCCGCCGGGCGAGCCGAGATGGTCGCGGGAGTCGCTGGAGTCGCTGCGGTGGTCACCGAGGACGAAGAGCCGGCCGCCTGGGACGACGACGTCGAAGGCCACGGTGGAGGGGGTGTCCCCCGGATAGAGGAACGCGGTCTCGTCGACCGACCGGCCGTTCACTTCGATCCTCCCCTTCTTGTCGCAGCAGACCACATGGTCTCCTCCCACACCGACAACGCGTTTGATGTAGTCGGCGTCCCCGAAATACCCGGATCCGTCGAACACGACGACATCGCCGCGGCGCGGCTCGGCACCGAAACGGTACGCCAACTTATCTACGAGAACCCGGTCCCCGATCCTCAATCCCTGTTCCATGGATCCGCTGGGAATCTGGAATGGTTGGGCCACGAAAGTGTTGAGGGCGAGCAAAAACACCAGGCAGGTGAAGAGCGTCAGGGTGATCCAGCCGCCCGGCAGCCAGTCGGCGACCCGGGTCAGGAACGCGAAACGCGACCGGTCCTCCGCGTCCCCTGGATCGGGACGGGAGGAGCGGTCGCGCTCCGTCGGCTGTGCTTCGGTGTCCATCGAGGCCAGATGCTATCCGGCCGCGATAAGAACTCCGTTCGCGCGAGATCAGTTCTCGCGCTTCTCCTTGATCTTCGCGGCCTTACCGCGCAGCTCGCGCAGGTAGTAGAGCTTGGCGCGACGCACGTCACCGCGGGTGACGAGCTCGATCTTCTCGACGATCGGGGTGTGCACCGGGAAGGTGCGCTCGACGCCGACGGAGAAGGAGACCTTGCGGACCGTGAAGGTCTCGCGGACACCGCTGCCCTGGCGGCGGATCACAACGCCCTTGAACTGCTGCACACGGGAGCGGTTGCCCTCGATGACGCGGACGTGGACGTTGACGGTGTCACCCGGGCGGAAGGCCGGGACGTCGCTGCGCAGCGACGCGGAGTCGACGGTGTCGAGCAGGTGAGACATTTCGTCTGCTTTCCTCGCTGATGCCACAGGTCATCAACGGAAACTAGGTGTTCCATGGGGTCTGCCGTGCGGGTCGGGGCGGGCGTCGTGTCCCCCTGCGGCAGGGGCGCACGCCGGACGGGCGCACAACAGCGGTCTATTCTTCCACGCCCTCTGGCCTGCGCCAAAATCGGCCGTGGGGAGTGCCCGCCGGATCCGGGGCCCAGCCCAGGATGGAGAGCATCTCGCGGTCCTTCTTGTCGAAGGCCTCGGGGGCGCAGCGCTCGATCAGGTCGGGCCGGTGGGCGGTGGTCCGCTTCAGGGCCTCGTCGCGACGCCAGCGGGCGATCTTGCCGTGATGGCCGCTGAGCAGCACGTCAGGGATGTCCCGGCCGCGCCAGACGGGCGGCTTGGTGTAGACGGGGCCCTCCAGGAGGTTGGCCATCGCGCCGGGCGCGAACGAGTCGTCCCGGTGCGACTCGGCGTTGCCGAGGACACCGGGCAGCAGCCGTGCCACGGCCTCGGTGATCACCAGTACGGCCGCCTCGCCGCCGGCGAGCACGTAGTCGCCGATGGACACCTCGTACACCGGCATCCGGGTCGCGTACTCGTCCATGACGCGCCGGTCGATGCCCTCGTAGCGGGCAGGTGTGAACAGCAGCCAGGGCCGTTCGGAGAGTTCGACGGCGAGTTCCTGCGTGAAGGGGCGGCCGCTGGGGGTGGGGACGATCAGCGCGGGGGCGTGCGAGCCGGTGTCGTAGCCGTCGGCGAGCGCGGAGTCGAGGGCGTCGCCCCAGGGCTCGGTCTTCATGACCATGCCGGGGCCGCCGCCGTACGGGGTGTCGTCGACCGTGTTGTGGCGGTCGTACGTCCAGGCCCGCAGGTCGTGCACATGGACGTCGAGCTGTCCGCGCGCGCGTGCCTTGCCGACGAGCGAGACGTTCAGCGGTTCCAGGTACTCGGGAAAGATCGTGACGACGTCGAGGCGCATCGCTTACGACTCTTCCCGTGAGGACGCGATCTCGGCCTGGTCGTCGATCAGGCCGGGCGGGGGCGCGATGACCGCCTTCTGCTCTTCCAGGTCGATCTCGGTGACGATCTCCTCGACGAACGGGATCATCACCTCGCTGCCGTCGGGGCGCTCGACGATGAAGAGGTCCTGGGAGGGCAGGTGCGAGATCTCGGTGATCCGGCCGACCTCGGTGCCGTCCTCGGTGACCACGTCCAGGTCGATGAGCTGGTGGTCGTAGTACTCGTCCTCGCCCTCGGGCAGTTCCTCCGGGTCGATCTCGGCGATCAGGAGGGTGTTGCGCAGGGCCTCGGCTCCGGTGCGGTCCTTGACGCCCTCGAAGCGCAGGAGCAGGCGGCCGCTGTGGACCCGGCCCGTCTCGATGGTGAGCGGTCCCACGCCGGCGGGATCGGTGGCGAGTACGGCGCCCGGTCCGAGCCTGAGCTCCGGTTCGTCGGTGCGTACCTCCACGGTGACCTCGCCCTTGATGCCGTGGGCGCGGCCGATCCGTGCGACTACGAGCTGCACTTTCCTCGGTCTCCTGTCATTGCCTGCTCCTAAGACTGCGCTCATAGGACTGCGCTCAATACGACTGCGCTCAATACGACTGCGGGCCGGGGACGGCCAGTGGCCCTCCCCGGCCCGAGCCGGTTGCGATAAGCGTCAGCGGACGTGGTCCACGTCGACGAGGTCGACGCGTACTCCGCGACCGCCGATGGCGCCCACGACGGTGCGCAGGGCACGCGCGGTGCGGCCGTTGCGGCCGATCACCTTGCCGAGGTCGTCGGGGTGCACCCGGACCTCCAGCACGCGCCCGCGACGCAGGTTGCGCGAGGCGACCTGCACATCGTCAGGGTTGTCGACGATGCCCTTCACGAGGTGCTCAAGCGCCTCTTCGAGCATGCTGCTCAGGCCTCGGTCGACTCGGACTCAGCCGCGGCCTCGTCCTTCTTCTCAGCCTTCTTCTTCTGGGTGATCGCCTCACCCTTGCCCTCGTCGTCACCGCCGAGCGCTTCGAACGTCGGGCGGGTGGCCTTCGGGGCCGCGACGAGCAGCGGCGCCGGGGCGGGCTCGCCCTTGAACTTCTGCCAGTCGCCGGTCTTCTTCAGGATGGCGAGGACGGGCTCGGTCGGCTGGGCGCCGACACCGAGCCAGTACGCGACACGGTCGGCGTCCACCTCGATGACCGACGGGTGGTAGGTCGGGTGGTACTTGCCGATCTCCTCGATCGCACGGCCGTCACGGCGGGTGCGGGAGTCGGCGACGACGATGCGGTAGTGAGGCGAACGGATCTTGCCCAGACGCTTCAGCTTGATCTTGACTGCCACGGGAGTGGGTTCTCCTGGTTTTGACGTGGTTGGGCACGGCGAGACTGCCGCGTGGGGTTGCGGTACCCGAGTGCCCGATGGACGCGTCAGCCGGAGGAGAGAGGGGTCCTGTGCGGCTGTCGAGTACAGCTAGCCATTGTGCCACACCCTGTGGGTCGCTCGGTCCGGCGGTCGGACGGGAGCACGCCGAAGGCGCACCCGGCGTGGAGGTGGCGTACGTCGGGTGCGCCGACCGGCGCATCAGGGCGCGGCGACGGCTGCGGCTGCCACGAGCAGCCGTGACCTATGCCGCGCCCACGACCTCCGGGATACGGAACGGTTTGCCGCAGCCGCCGCAGACGATGGGGGCCTGGGCCAGGACCGACGGAACCACCCGGACATTGCGGCCGCAGTCGCACACCGCCTTGACGCGGACGCCGCCACCGGAGGATCCGTGGCGGGCGGCCGGGCCGCGGAAGGTGCGGGTGGTGTCGGCGGACGTCGCCACCGTGTGTGCCTTGAGGGCGCGCTGAAGTCTCTCGATGGTCGGGCGGTAGCGGCGCTTCGCCTCGGGGTTGAGCGAGACCAGCGAGAAGCCGCTGCTGGGATGCGGCTCGTCGGGGTGGTCCAGGCCCAGCTCCTCGGCGATCGCGAGGAATCGGCGGTTGTGGTAGCGGCCGGCCCGTGAGGTGTCGCGGACTCCTCGGGAAGCGGCGATGCCGTGGACTGCCTCATGGAGCAGCCGTTCGAAGGAGAGCTCGTGACCGCACGCGGACGACGACTCCCCGATCAGGGACTCTGGCGCGGCAAGGTCCGGCAGCTCGGGGTGGTACCGCTGAATGTCGGCCCACGCCTGCGCCAGCTCTGCGGCGAGAACAGGTGGTGTCTGTGTCGTGCTCACGTAATGACAACGAGCGGGGGTGCCGCTGTGTTCCTATTCCGGGGCATCCCAAATAATTTGCACGTACCCGTCAGTCGGCACTGATGCGTGGAGACGAGTACGGGTGCGCTGATCTGCGGAGAAGCCTCACAGCTCGTACCAAGCCGGTGCGTAGTCTGACGTACGACCCGGCGCGTACCCCCGGCCGGGACGCGGAAGCGGCTGTCGTCGGCGGAGCGCAAGACGCGTTTCGGTCGCGCTCGTGGCCTTCGTGGCTCTCGCGGCGTTCGCGGCTGAGGCCGCCACCCCGGTCAGCGTGCCCGGCTTCGCGGACGTTACTCCGGAGCCGACCATGGCCAGAACCGCCGTGTCGTGGGTCCGATGGTAGAGCCCCAAGTTGCCGGGATGTGAAATCTCGCCACAGTCATAGTCCATGCACAAGCCGGGACCCGCGACCCCTGGACGCCACCGCGAGCCCGGAGTTATGTGGCATAGGTGGGAAGTGCGGGCGCACGGCACGGGGGCCACGGAATCGGTCAGTGCGTATCTCTCGGCGGATTGGGGCGCTTACCTATGACACCTACGCTCGTGCGGCACCACCCTTCTCACGCGGACTCCACCCCGCGCGTGGACCTGGGCGCACGCGCGCGTGACTGGTCCGAGATCCAGGAGCGGATGCTGGTGCCGCTCTACGAGACCGTCCACGAGCGACTCGAAGTGGGCCCGGCCACCCGGCTGCTCGGCCTGCGCTGCGGTTCCGGGCTCGCCCTGCTGATGGCGGCGGCCAGAGGAGCCGCGGTGACCGGAGTCGACTCCTCCCCCGAACGGCTCGCCCTCGCCCGGGAACGGCTGCTGCCCGACCCGGTACCGGGCGCACGGATGCGCCGCCGGGCCGCCCGGATCGTCCAGGGCTCGCCCGGGGACACCGTGGACGGGCGGGCACCCTCGTACAACCTGATCACCGCCTTCGATCCGATCGGCTGCCTCGCCGGGGACGCCGAGGGGCTCGTCGGCCTGCTCGCCGACGCGGTCGCGCCGGCGGAGCGCGGGGCGGCCGTGGTGCTGACCGGCTGGGGTCCGCCGGAGCGCTGCACGACCTCGTCCGTGCTGCGGGTGGCCGCGAAGTTGGCCGATCCTTTGCGCGGCGCGGGCTGCTGGCGTCCGGCCTGCCGTGACGATCTGGAGGAGGTGGCCGAGCGGACCGGTCTGCGGATCGACGGTTCCGGCCGGGTCTCCTGCCCGTTCGGGTACGCCGGCGTGGACAACGCGGTGCGCGGGCTGCTGTCGACCGGGCTGTTCGACGCGGGGATCGCGGCGGCCGACGAGGAGCAGGTCGGCAAGGAGCTGGCGGAGGCGCTCCATCCGTATCTTCGTGCGGACGGCACGGTGTGGATGCCGAACGTCTTCCGGTACCTGATCGCACGGGTGCGCTGACGCTCCGCGGGGCAGGCCTTGGTGTTTCGGCTGCGGCGTTGGTGTTTCGGCCGCGGCGTTGGTGTTTCGGCCGCGGCGCCGTCGTGGCTGGTCGCGCAGTTCCTCCCCCGGTCTTCGGCCGGGGGCACCCCCAGCGCCCCTCTGGGGCGCCATGGCACGGGGCGCTCAGACCCGCGTGATTCCCGCGATGCGGTACGCGTCCGCCTCCTCCAGGGTCTCGTGTTCCAGGAGGGCCTGGGCCAGTGCGTCCAGTTGGTCGCGGTGGTCGCGGAGTTGACGGCGGGCCTCCTCGTAGCACTCGTCGACGATCCGGCGCATCTCGGTGTCGATCACGTCGAGGGTCTGCGGCGCGGCGGCCAGTCCGTAGGCCTGCTGCGCGTCGTTCGGGAGCGCGGAGAGGCGGCCGACCTCCTCGCTCATGCCCCAGCGCGAGACCATCCCGCGCGCGATGCCGGTGACCTGCTCCAGGTCGCTCTCGGAGCCGGTGGTGATCACGTCGTAGACGACCTGCTCGGCGGCCATCCCGCCGAGCGCGCCGATGATCCGGCCGCGCAGGTACTCCTCCGTGTACGCGTACTTGTCGGCGTCCGGGGTGGAGAGCGTGACGCCCAGGGCGCGGCCGCGCGGCACGATGGTGATCTTGCGGACCGGGTCGGCGCCGGGCTGGAGCATGCCGAGCAGGGCGTGTCCGCTCTCGTGGTAGGCGGTCCTGCGCCGCTCCTCCTCGGGCATCACCAGCGGCCGTTCGGCGCCGAGCTGGACCTTCTCCAGGGCCTCGGAGAGGTCGGACTGGGTGACCCGTTCCTGCTTGCGCTTGACGGCGAGCAGGGCGGCCTCGTTGGCGAGGTTGGCCAGTTCGGCGCCGGTCATGCCGGGCGTCGTACGCGCGACCTGGGCGAGGTCCACGCCCTCGGCCAGCGGGATCTGCCGGGTGTGGATCCGGAGGATGGCCTCGCGGCCGGTGCGGTCCGGGGGCGCGACCTGGACCACCCGGTCGAAGCGGCCGGGGCGGGTCAGCGCGGGGTCGAGGATGTCGGCGCGGTTGGTGGCGGCGATGACGATGACGCCCTCGGAGCCGGAGAAGCCGTCCATCTCGGTGAGGATCTGGTTGAGGGTCTGCTCGCGCTCGTCGTGACCGCCCATGGAGGCGCCGCCGCCGCGGGCCCGGCCGATGGTGTCGATCTCGTCGATGAAGATGATGGCGGGGGCGACCTTGCGGGCCTCGGCGAACAGCTCACGCACGCGGGAGGCGCCGACGCCGACGATCATCTCGATGAACTCGGAGGCGGACGCCGAGAAGAACGGCACCCCCGCCTCGCCGGCGACGGCCCGCGCGAGCAGTGTCTTGCCGGTGCCGGGCGGGCCGGCCAGCAGCACACCGCGCGGCATCTTCGCGCCCATCCTCCGGTAGGCGTCGGGGTTCTTCAGGAAGTCGACGACGTCGTTGAGTTCGCCCTCGACCTCGTCGATGCCGGCCACGTCCTCGAAGGTGGTCCGCTGCTGTCCGGGCTCCAGTTCGACCGGTTTGGGCGGCGCCTTGCGGCCGAGCACGCCGCCCGCGCCGCCGAGGCCCTGGCTCATCCGGCGGGCGACGAAGACCCACACCGCGATCAGCAGCAGCATGGGAGCCAGCGAGATCAGCAGGTTGGCGAGGAAACCGCGGTGCTGGACGACCGGTTCGGCGGTGACCGTGACGTTGTGCTTGGTCAGGTTCGCCCAGAGGTCGTCGTCCGCGAAGGACGGCCGCTCGGTGTTGAACTTGGTGAAGTTCCCGCCGCCCTCGGGGTTCTTCCGCTCCTTCTTGAGCTGGCCCTGGATCGAGTCGCCCTTGGCGTAGATCTTCTCGACGTTGCCGGCGTTCACCTGCTTGCTGAACTCGGTGTACGAGATCGTCGGCTCGTCGGCCTCGTCGAAGTACGACAGCACCAGATTGGCGAGCAGGTACACGACCAGCGCGGTGAGGATCAGCCGCCACCAGCCCCCGCGCATCCCCGGTCCGCCGGACGGTGGCTTCGGCGGCTCCTCGGGCGCGCCCTCGGTACGCCAGGGCTGGTCGGGTGACTTGCGCGGCGGCGCGGGGTTGGCCATATCCGGACGGTACGGCACCGGCCAACCCCTGGCACCCGCGCAGGTGAACTCAGCCCATGAACTTCTTGAACTCGTCCGGCAGCTCGAAGTCCTCGGCACCCTGCTGCGGCACCCCGAAGGCGTTTCCGGCCTGGGCCGCGGCCTCGCGCCGCTGGGCCGCCTCCAGCTCCTGCTGCTTGCGCTTCATCGGGTTGCCGGAGCGCTGCTTGCCCTTGGCCTGCTTCTGCTGCTTCCGCTGCCGGCCGGGGCCGCCGCCCATGCCGGGGATCCCCGGCATGCCCGGCATGCCGCCGCCCTGGGCCATGCGGGACATCATCTTGCGGGCCTCGAAGAACCGCTCGACCAGGTTCTTCACGGCGCTGACCTCGACACCGGAACCGCGGGCGATACGGGCGCGCCGCGAGCCGTTGATGATGGTCGGGTCCTGGCGCTCGCCGGGCGTCATCGACTTGATGATGGCGGCGGTGCGGTCGACGTCCCGCTCGTCCAGGTTGTTGATCTGGTCCTTGATCTGCCCCATGCCGGGCAGCATCCCGAGCAGCTTGCTGATGCTGCCCATCTTCCGGACCTGCTCCATCTGGGCCAGGAAGTCGTCCAGGGTGAAGTCCTGGCCCTTCTTGGACGCCAGCTTCGAGGCCATCTTCTCGGCCTCTTCCTGGTCGAACACCTTGCCCGCCTGCTCGAGCAGGGTGAGCAGGTCACCCTGGTCGAGGATGCGGGAGGCCATCCGGTCAGGGTGGAACGCGTCGAAGTCCTCGAGCTTCTCGCCGCTCGACGCGAACATGATCGGCTTGCCGGTGACCTGGCGGATCGACAGGGCGGCACCACCGCGGGCGTCACCGTCGAGCTTGGACAGGACCACACCGTCGAAGCCGACGCCGTCGCGGAAGGCCTCGGCGGTGGTGACGGCGTCCTGACCGATCATCGCGTCGACGACGAAGAGGATCTCGTCCGGCGAGACCGCGTCCCGGATGTCCGCGGCCTGGCGCATCATGTCCTGGTCGATGCCGAGGCGGCCGGCGGTGTCCACGATCACGATGTCGTGGACCTTCTGCTTGGCGAACTCGATGGAGTCCTTGGCGACCTTGACCGGGTCGCCGACGCCGTTGCCCGGCTCGGGCGCGTAGACGGCGACACCGGCGCGCTCGGCGACGACACTGAGCTGGTTCACGGCGTTCGGGCGCTGGAGGTCGGCGGCGACGAGCACCGGCGAGTGGCCCTGCTCCTTCAGCCAGCGGCCGAGCTTGCCCGCGAGGGTGGTCTTACCGGCACCCTGGAGACCCGCCAGCATGATCACGCTGGGCGGCTGCTTGGCGAAGCGCAGGCGCCGGGTCTCGCCGCCGAGGATCGTGACGAGCTCGTCCTTCACGATCAGCAGGACCTGCTGGGCCGGGTTCATGGAACGCGAGACCTCGGCGCTGAGGGCCCGTTCCTTGACGTTCTTGATGAACGCCCGCACGACCGGCAGAGCCACGTCCGCTTCGAGCAGCGCGATGCGGATGTCCCGCGTCACGGCGTCGATGTCGGCTTCGCTCAGACGCCCCTTGCCGCGGAGATTCTTGAAGGTCGCTGAAAGGCGATCGGAGAGAGTGTCGAACACGGCGGCGTCGGTCCTCGGAGTCGGGGGCGGTGAGCGTCTTCCAGGGTATCCGGCCGCGCAAGGAAGTGGTCCCCGCCTTGCACGACCGGGCGGTCGGGCCCGTGGTGTCAGGCCCGCAGCGTCTCCTCCAGCGCCCGCGCGACCGAGGCCGCCTCCTCCCCCGCCAGCGGGGTCCCGGCGGCCGAGGTCACGTAGAAGGCGTCCACGGCGTTCGAGCCCAGCGTGGAGACATGGGCGCTGCGCACCCGCACCCCCGCCTTCTCCAGCGCGTTCCCGATCCGGAAGAGCAGCCCCGGCGCGTCCTGGGCGCGTACCTCGAACACCGTCGCGTGCCGGGAGGCCGCGGAGGCCACCGTCACCCGCGGCGGCGGCGCCACCCGGCCGCGGCGCCTCGGGTAGGCCGCGTCCCGCTCGGCCAGCCGGCCCGCGATGTCGAGCGAGCCGTCCAGCGCCCGCACCAGGTCGGCCCGCAGCCGGGCGGCCTGGGGCAGGGAGCCGTACTCGGCCGCCACCCGCCAGTCGAGGAGCAGGACCGTGCCGTCGCCGTCGTGGACGTCGGCCGGGAGCTGGAGGGTGCGCAGTTCGGCCGTGCGGACCGTGAGGCGGTGCACGGCCAGCACACCCGCGACGGCCGGCAGCACGCCGGGCTGGTCGGGTACGGCGATGAGCAGCTCCACACCGAGCGGTTCCGGCTCGCCCGGCTCGTCGTCCGGGGCCGGGGGCTCGGTCTGGGCGCGCAGGGACAGCACCGGGCCGCCGGTGCGGAACGCCTCGATGGCGAGCCGCTCCTGCTCGGCCGTGGGCGCGCCCGGCTCGGGTTCCTCCGCGGTGTCACCGGCGAGGACCGCGGAGACCCGCTTGACCAGGTCGGCGACGAGGGAACCGCGCCAGGAGGACCAGGCCGCCGGGCCGGTGGCCAGGGCGTCCGCCTCGGTGAGGGCGTGCAGCAGCTCCAGGGTGCCCTGGGTCGAGACGGCGTCGGCGACCAGGCGGACGGTGGCCGGGTCCTCCAGGTCGCGCCGGGTGGCGGTCTCGACGAGCAGCAGGTGATGGCGGACCAGGGTCGCCAGGACCGCCACGTCGGCGCGGTCGAAGCCGATCCGGGCCGCCACGTCCTTGGCGATGATCTCGCCGGCCACCGAGTGGTCGCCGGGCCAGCCCTTGCCGATGTCGTGCAGCAGGGCGGCGACCAGCAGCAGGTCGGGGCGGTGCACGCGGCGGGTGAACTCGGAGGCGCGGACGGCGGTCTCGATCAGGTGCCGGTCGACGGTCCAGATGTGCACGGCGTTGCGCTGCGGGCGGCAGCGCACCCGCTCCCAGTCCGGGAGCAGGCGGGTGATCAGGCCCTCGGCCTCCAGGGCCTCCCAGACGTCGACCGTGGGACGGCCGGAGCCGAGCAGCGTGACCAGCTGTTCACGGGCCTCGGCGGGCCAGGGCGTGGGCAGCGGGCGGGCGGTGGCGGCCAGGCGCCGTACGGCGTGCAGGGAGAGCGGGAGGCCGGCCTGGGCGGCGGCGGCCGCGGCGCGCAGCGGAAGCACGGGGTCGCGCTCGGGGCGTGCGGCGCGGGCGAGCACCACCTCGCCGTCCTGCTCCACCACCCCTTCGGCGAGCGGGGAGCGCTCGGGGACGGGCTTGCCGCCGCCGAGCATGGCGCGCAGCCGCGGCCGGACGGCGCGGGAGCGCAGCACGCGCCCCACCTCACGCCAGGTGACGTCACTGGCGTACGAGACGACCCGCGCGGACTCGTAGACCTGGCGCAGCAGGGTGTCGGCGTCGAGGAGGTCCAGTTCGGCGGCGACCTGGTCCTGCTCCTGGAGGGCGAGGCGGTCGGTGGCGCGCCCTGTCGTCAGGTGCAGGGCGTCACGGACGTCGAGGAGGTGCCGGCGGGCGTCGGCGAGGCCCTCCCGGGGGGCGTCGGCCACCCAGGAGGCGGCGACGGCGCGCAGGGCGGTGACGTCGCGGAGGCCGCCGCGGGCCTCCTTGAGGTCCGGCTCCAGGAGGTACTGGAGCTCGCCCTGGCGTTCGGCGCGCTCGGCGCACAGCTCCTGGAGTTCGGGGAGACGTCTCGGCGCCTGGTTGCGCCAGTCGGCGAGGATCGCGGTGCGCAGTGCGGAGGTGAGGCCGAGGTCGCCGGCGATGTGGCGGGCGTCGAGCAGGCCGAGCTGGACCTTGAGGTCGTCGCCCGCGGTCTTGCGGGCCTCGGCGGGGGTGCGCACGGAGTGGTCGAGGGCGAGGCCGAGGTCCCAGACGGGGTACCAGAGCCGGTCGGCGACGGCGGCCACCGCGCCGGAGTCGCCGCCGTCGTGCAGCAGCAGGAGGTCCAGGTCGCTGCGCGGCGAGAGTTCCCCGCGGCCGTAGCCGCCGACGGCGACCAGCGAGACACCGCCGCCGATGCCCTCGGTGGCCGCCGCGAACAGCCCGGTCAGCCATTCGTCGGTCAGCTCGGCGAGGGCGGTACGGCGCGGCGGCCCGGACCGCGCCCCCTCGGTGAGGAGGCGCAGCCGGGCCGCCGCGTAGCCGCTGGGTCCCGTGTCCTCTGCGTCGTTCCGCATATCCGTACCCGTCACCCGGCGACTCCTGCCTGTATGCAGATGGTGGTTCTGTTCTACAGCGCGTCCGGGCCGCGCTCGCCGGTGCGGACCCGCACGGCGGTCTCGACCGGGAGCGACCAGACCTTGCCGTCACCGATCTTGCCGGTGCGGGCGGCCTTGACGACAACGTCGATCAGCTGCTCGGCGTCGTCGTCCTCGGCCAGCACCTCGATGCGGATCTTGGGTACCAGGTCGACGGTGTACTCGGCACCACGGTAGACCTCGGTGTGGCCGCGCTGCCGACCGTAGCCGCTGGCCTCGGTGACCGTGAGGCCGTGGACGCCGAAGGCCTGGAGGGCTTCCTTGATCTCGTCGAGCCGGTGCGGCTTCACGACGGCGGTGATGAGCTTCATGCGTCCACCTTCTTGCTCGAACCGGCCAGGGCTCCGCCGGAGACGGCGCTGACGACACCGCCGCCGGCGCCGCTGAAGTCGTATGCAGTCTCGGCGTGCTCGGCCTGGTCGATGCCGGAGACCTCGTCGTCCTCGGAGACCCGCATGCCGATGGTCTTGTCGAGGAGGAAGGCGAGGACGGCGGAGGCGACCAGGGAGTAGGCGAGGACCGCGCCGACACCGGCGAACTGCTTCCACAGCTGGGTGAAGGAGTGGTCGCCGTAGAAGACGCCGGTCGCGGTGGACTGGCCCTTGCCGGTGGCGAAGAAGCCGATGAGCAGGGAGCCGATGATGCCGCCGACCATGTGGACGCCGACCACGTCCAGGGAGTCGTCGTAGCCGAACTTGAACTTCAGGCCGACGGCCGCGGCGCAGGCGACACCGGCGATGGCACCGACGGCGATCGCGCCGAGCGGGGAGACCGCGCCACCCGAGGGGGTGATCGCGACCAGACCGGCGACCGCGCCGGAGGCGGCGCCGAGCGTGGTGAACGCGCCGTGCCGGATCTTCTCGTAGGCGAGCCAGGCCAGCATGGCGGCGGCCGTGGCGACCTGCGTGTTGACGAACATCAGCGCGCCGACGCCGTCGTCGTTGCCGAGCCAGGAGCCGGCGTTGAAGCCGAACCAGCCGAACCACAGGAGTCCGGCGCCGAGCATGACCAGCGGGAGGCTGTGCGGGCGCATCGGGTCCTTCTTGAAGCCGACGCGCTTGCCGATGACCAGGATGACGCCGAGGGCGCCGGCACCGGCGTTGATGTGGACCGCGGTACCACCGGCGAAGTCGATCACGCCGAGCTTGTAGGCCCAGCCGTCGGCGCCCCACACCCAGTGGGCGACCGGGACGTAGACGATCGTCAGCCACAGGGCGACGAAGAGGGCCCAGGCCGAGAACTTCACGCGGTCCGCGATGGCGCCGCTTATCAGGGCCGGGGTGATGACGGCGAACATCATCTGGAAGACCATGAAGACGAAGATCGGGATCGTGTAGCCGTCCCAGAGCTCGGTCAGCCCGATGTTGCTCAGGCCCAGCCAGTCGGAGTTGAACCCGATGAAGCCGTTGCTGGAGCCGAAGGCGAGGGAGAAGCCGTAGAGCACCCACAGGATGGTGACGATCCCGATGCTGATGAAGCTCATCATCAGCATGTTGAGGGTGCTCTTGACGCGGACCATGCCGCCGTAGAAGAAGGCAAGGCCCGGCGTCATGAGCAGCACCAGGGCGGAACAGATGAGCATGAAGCCTGTGTTCGCGGCAGACAGCTTGGGTGCCTCCGCGGCAAGCGTGATGGCTGGAGCCATCGGCGTCTCCTCGTCGGTTGGTACGGCCCCGTGCGGGTCGGAGCGTGAGCGGTCCGGTCAAGCGGGGGGTGGGCCGGTTATGCGCCATGAGATTGGCGCAGCGCGGTTTCGGTCGGTGCCCCTCGTTGTTTCGCCGGGGTGACGAAGGCGCCTTGCGTGTTACGCGTCGATGAACTGCGAGATGTCCGGCTGCGGGATCGTTATCGTGCCGCAACCTTCCCGGGGAGGCCTCCCGGCACAAAAGAGCCGGCCGCGGTGGCCTTCCGAATGACCTGGCATGGGGGAGCCGAGTCGGGCAGTTCGGGAGGGCCGGCCGCGGCCGGGGTCCGGGTTCGCCGGAGGTCAGACCGCTTCGGCGGTCTCCGGCAGGTCGGCGGCCAGCTGCTCGGTGAGGTCGACGACCGCCGCGAGGTCGCCGTGGTCACGGACGGCCGAGTCGACCGTCTTTCGAATACGGGTGTTCACGCGCTCGGAGCGCACCTTCTTGGCGATGCCCAGGGCCTCGGAGGCGAGCACCGTGCTCTGTTCGGCCTCGCCCCGCAGCAGGTGCACGGTGGCCATGCCGATCAGGTTCAGCGCGTACGACCGCTGGTGCTCGGCGTCCTTGGCGAACAGCTCCACGGCACGCTGCATCAGGGGCTCCGCCAGGGACGCGTAGGTGGGGCTGCGGCCGGCGACATAGGCGAGGTCACGGAAGGAGTGCGAGTTCTCGCCGTAGAGCTCGGCCTCGGAGAAGAAGCGGATCCAGTCGGGGTCCGGGTCGTCCCACTCGTCGGCCTCGGCGAAGGTGTCCTCGGCCATCCGGACCGCCCGCTTGCACTTGCCGGGCTGGCCCATGTTGGCGTAGGCGCGGGCCTCCATCGCATACAGCATCGACTGGGTGCGCGGGCTGGCGCAGTCCCGGCTGCCGTACTGGGCGAGGTGGATCAGTTCCAGCGCGTCGTCGGGCCGGCCGAGGTGGATCATCTGGCGGCTCATGCTGGACAGCACGTACGAGCCGAGCGGCTTGTCGCCGGCCTCCTTGGCCGCGTGCAGGGCGAGCACGAAGTACTTCTGGGCGGTGGGCTGGAGCCCGACGTCGTACGACATCCAGCCGGCCAGTTCGGCGAGTTCGGCGGCGACCTGGAAGAGCTTGCGGGAGGTGGCCTCGGGCTGGGGTTCCTGGAGCAGGTCGGTGACCTCGTGCAGCTGGCCGACTACCGCCTTGCGGCGCAGTCCGCCGCCGCACTGGGCGTCCCACTGGCGGAACATCACCGTGGTGGACTCCAGCAGTTCCAGCTCGGGCCTGGAGAGGCGGCCGGGCCGGCGGGACTCGGCCGCCGACTCGCTGGCCGCGTGCTGCGGGCCGCCCGGCGAGGGGACCAGCCAGCGCTGCATGGGCTCGATGAGGGACGGGCCCGCCGACAGGACCAGCGAGGTTCCGAGGAAGCCGCGCCGCGCCAGCATCAGGTCGCTGCGCGAGAACTCGCTGAGCAGGGCCACTGTCTGCGGGCCCGTCCAGGGCAGGTCGACGCCGGTCGCCGAGGGTGACTGGCGTGCGGCCCGCAGACCCAGGTCCTCCACCGAGACGACACAGCCGAACCGCTCGGAGAACAGCTCGGAGAGGATCCTGGGGATCGGCTCGCGCGGGTTCTCCCCGTCGAGCCAGCGGCGCACCCTGGACGTGTCGGTGGAGATGTGGTTGGCCCCCAACTGGCGTGCTCTGCGGTTCACTTGCCGCGCCAGCTCGCCCTTCGACCAGCCACTGCGCACGAACCACGAGTTGAGCAGCTCATTGGGGCGCTTGTCGGTGCTGGTCGCGGTCGCCCCGCTTCCGCCGTTGCCGCCCACTGGAACGCCCCCATCCCTGAGACCACTTGATGCCGGATGCGCCAAGCCCTATCAGAATGCCGGTAAATACGGCCGCTCGTCCCGCGGTTCTCACCCTTCGAACGGGATCCCGAGTTGCCTCCGGCATACCCACGAGTGCATGTGCCCCCAGGCCTCGTGCACTCAAAGTAATCCTACGATCACTGGTCCAGCCATGGCGATCCCGGAAACGCCACCATTCGCCACCCCTTCGAATGAACTCACGATGCCCTTGGCGCGATTCACTTGACATAGGACGGCCGGGAGTTGGCGGAACGATGCATTCGGGGGCGCGTGTCCTCAGGTGCACCACCCGGGGTGCTTCGAGGCGCCGCCTTGACCGTGCGGGCGGACGGGAAAGCGGAGCCGTAGCGTCACGTTCCGTTTCAGTCCCGTTCCGTGTCGTAACCACCGGCGCGCCGGACCCGTTGGAGGGGGCATGGGCTTCACGATCGGCGGCATTCGAGAGATCCGCTCCGGCACACGTCGGCGCGGTCGTTCATCGGACTGCACCGCCGTCGCCGAGTTCACCGGCCTGTGGGGCTGGGACGTGGTGCCGGGCGCCCGGGCCGCGGCCGGGGCGTGCTCCTGCGGGCACGCCGACTGTCCCGCGCCGGGCGCGCATCCGCTGGACTTCGCGCCCCAGGTGTCCGCGGGCGCCACGCTCGACGAGGTCACCAAGGCCTGGGGCGAGTTCCCGGGCGCGGCCGTGATGCTGCCGGTCGGCCGCGCGTTCGACGTCATCGAGGTCGCCGAGCCCGCCGGGCGGCGCGCCCTGGTCCGCCTGGAGCGCATGGGCCTGCCGCTCGGGCCGGTCACCGCCACCCCGGAGGGCCGCGCCCACTTCCTCGTCGCCCCCGGAGCCGCCGCCGAACTCCCCGGCCTGCTCTACCGCATGGGCTGGGACGACCCGACCTCGCTCGACCTGCGCGGCCTCGGCTCCGGTACGCACATCACCGCGCCGCCGTCGGACCGGGCCGGGCTGGGCCCGGTGCGCTGGCTGCGGCCGCCGGCCCTGGACTCGGCGACCAGGCCGCCGGCCGCGCGCCTGCTGCTGGGGACGCTGGCGTACGTGGCGCACCGCTCGCGGGCGTAGGGCGCCGCACACGGCGAAGCGCCCGCTCCCGACTGTGTCTCGGGAACGGGCGCTTCTCGCAGCTGCGGGTGAATCCACCCGGCCGCTACTCCCCGATAAGGGCGTCAACGAACGCCTCCGGCTCGAACGGGGCCAGGTCGTCCGCGCCCTCGCCGAGGCCGATGAGCTTGACCGGAACCCCCAGTTCGCGCTGGACCGCGATCACGATGCCGCCCTTCGCGGTGCCGTCCAGCTTGGTGAGCACGATGCCGGTGATGTCCACGACCTCGGCGAACACCCGGGCCTGGACCAGGCCGTTCTGCCCGGTGGTGGCGTCGAGGACGAGCAGCACCTCGTCCAGCGGGGCGTGCTTCTCGACGACCCGCTTGACCTTGCCGAGCTCGTCCATGAGCCCGGTCTTGGTGTGGAGCCGCCCGGCGGTGTCGATGAGGACGACGTCGACACCCATCTCCTTGCCCTCCTTCACCGCGTCGAACGCGACGGAGGCGGGGTCGCCGGCCTCCGGCCCGCGCACGGTGTGGGCACCGACCCGCTCGCCCCAGGTCTGGAGCTGGTCGGCGGCGGCGGCCCGGAAGGTGTCGGCGGCGCCGAGGACGACCGTCCGGCCGTCGGCGACGAGCACCCGGGCGAGCTTGCCGGTGGTGGTGGTCTTGCCGGTGCCGTTGACGCCGACGACCATCACGATGCCGGGCTTGCGGTCCTCGGGCTCGGTCCTCACCGCGCGGTCGACGTCGGTGCCGACCAGCTTGAGCAGCTCCTCGCGCAGCAGCCCGCGCAGCTCGTCGGGGGTGCGGGTGCCGAGCACCTTGACGCGCTCGCGCAGCCGGTCGACCAGTTCGGTGGTGGGCTGCACACCGACGTCGGCGGTGAGCAGGGTGTCCTCGACCTCCTCCCAGGTCTCCTCGTCGAGGTGCTCGCGCGAGAGCAGCGTGAGCAGCCCCTTGCCGAGGGCGTTCTGGGAGCGGGAGAGCCGGGTCCGCAGCCGGACCAGGCGGCCGGCCGTGGGCTCCGGGATCTCGATCGCGGGAGCTTCGGGGACGGGCGGCTCCTCCACGACGACGGGAGCCGAGCCGTCGGGAAGATCGACCTCCTCTATCGTCCGGCGCGGTTCGTCGCGCGGCGTCTCGGCCTCGTCGCCGACGTGCGGCTCGGCCGGGGGCGCGGTGATGTCGGGCGCGGCGGGGGGCGGCGGGGGCAGCGACTTCTTGCGCCGGCTGCCGACGACCAGCCCGCCGAGCGCGCCGAGCACGACCACGGCGATGACTACAGCAAGGATGACGGTTTCCATAACCCGTCCAGTATCCATCCCTCCCTCACGGCCGACTTTGTTCCCTCGCGAAGGAGTCTGTGGGGATCCCTCGAATACGTGCGTACCTTTTGAGCGGATTAGTCGGTCTAACGTACGATGATTGACCATGAGCACCACCGCCCGTCACGACGGCGCGCTCGAACATCTCGAAGAGTCGCTGGCGCACCACGGTCTCGAAACCCGGGGCATCGAGCCGGTTCCGGACTCCGAGCGCACCGCGACGACCCGCGGTCTGCTGCCCACCTGGATCGCCGCCAACATCACGGTCCTGCTGGTGACCATGGGGGCCGGCCTGGCCGTGTCGTTCGGGCTGAACTTCTGGCAGACCCTGGTGGTGGCCGGCGTCGCGCCGGCGGTGGCCTACGGACTGGTCGGACTGATCGGAATCGCGGGCAAACGCGGGGGCGCCCCCGGCATGGCCCTGTCACGGGCGGTCTTCGGGCAGCGCGGCAACCTGCTCCCCGGCGGGCTGATCTGGGTGGCGCGCTGGGGCTGGGAGACGATCAACGCGGTGACCGGCGCCTATGCCCTGCTGACCGTCCTGGACGTGCTCTTCGGTGTCCGGAGCAACACCGCGCTGATCATCGTGACCCTGCTGCTCTTCGTGGCCGCGACGTTCGTGATCTCGGGCATGGGCATCAGGGTGGTGCAGCGCTGCAACCGCTGGGCGGCCTGGCTGTTCGGGGCCTTCTCCCTGCTGGTCGTCGGCCGCCTGGCCGTGACGGCGGACTGGGGCCGGGTGTTCGGGCAGGGCGCAGGCTCCACGGCCGCGATGGTCACCGGGGTCGGGCTGATCGCGGCGGGCGGGATGAGCTGGGCGCCGGCCGCGCCCGACTTCACGCGCTATCTGCCGGGTACGGCGTCCTCGCCGGCGATCGTGCGCAACACGGCCGTCGGCGCGGGGATCGTCGTACTCCCCCTGGTGCTGACGGGCGCGGTGACCGCGTCGTCCATGCCCGACCTCGCCGGGGCCGCCGACCCGGTCTCCTTCCTGGGCGCGGCCCTCCCCCGGTGGCTCGCGGTGCCGTACCTGCTGATCGCCCTCGTCGGCATGCTGCTGATCAACGCGATGTCCATGTACTCGGCGGGCTTCACCGCGCAGACGCTCGGCTTCCGCGTCCACCGCCACTGGGCGGTCTCGGTCAACGCGGTGATCTCGCTCGTCCTGGGCGCCGTCCTGATGCTGGCGGCGGCCTCCTTCATGGGCTCGTTCATCGCCTTCCTGACCCTGCTCGCGGTGGCGTTCTCGGCGTGGGTGGGCGTCTTCGGGGTGGACATGCTCCGTCGGCGCGAGTACGACGCCGCCGCCCTCCTCGACACGACCCCGGCCGGCGCCTACTGGTACCGGGCGGGCTTCTCCCCCGCCGCCGTGACGGCCTGGGCGCTCGGGCTGGCGACCGGCCTCCTGTTCACCGGGTCCGAGTGGTTCACCGGGCCGCTCGCCACCAACAACCCCGTCGGCCGCTACGGACTCGGCTGGCTGGCGACGATCGTCGTCTCGGGCCTGGTGTACGCGGTGCTGCCGAAGCCGGCGGTGGTGCCGGCGGCGGCCGGGGAGCCCGCGCCTCTGGCTGTCTGACGCACCGTCAGCTACTGTCCCCGCCACAGCCGCCGGCCAAGGTGAAGGGGAACTCCCATGCCCGTCTCGGTCGTTCGCTTCAACCTCGTCGAGCCCGGGGCCGACTCCGCGTCCCTGGGGGCCCGTTACCGGGCGGCCGTGGAGATGGCCGCGTACGCCGACACACACGGGGTCACCACGGTCCAGACCGAGGAGCACCACGGGGTGGACAACAACTGGCTCCCGTCGCCGTTCGCGTTCGCGGGCGCCGTGTTCGGGGCGACACGGTCCATCGCGGTGACCGTGTCGGCCGTGATCGGCCCGCTGCACGACCCGCTGCGGCTGGCGGAGGACATCGCGGTGCTCGACCTGCTCAGCGGCGGGCGGCTGGTGACGGTGGCCGGGATCGGTTACCGGCCTGAGGAGTACGCCCTGTTCGACGTGGACTGGAAGCGGCGGGGGCGGCTCCAGGACGAGGTGCTGGAGACGGTGCTGAAAGCATGGAGCGGCGAGGAGTTCGAGTACCGGGGCCGTACGGTACGGGTCACACCGCGCCCCTTCACCGACCCGCACCCGCTGCTGCTGGTGGGCGGCTCCTCCAAGGCCGCCGCCCGCCGGGCGGCCCGGCTCGGCCTGCCGTTCTTCCCGAGCGCGCACCTTCCGGAACTGGAGGCGTACTACAAGGAACGGCTCACCGAGTACGGCACGGAGGGCTGGACGATGATGCCGACGGCCGAGACACCGCTCCTGCACATCGCCGAGGACCCGGACCGGGCGTGGGAGCGGTACGGGGAGCACTTCCTGCACGAGGCCCGGACCTACGCGTCCTGGCAGTCCGGGGACATCCACTCGGCGGTGCGTTCGGGGGCGACGACGGTGGCGGAACTCCGCGCGGAGGGCGTTTACCGCATCCTCACGCCGGAGCAGTGCGTGTCGGCGGGGCTGGACAACCTGGTGCTGCATCCCCTGGCGGGCGGAATGCCGGTCGAGGAGGGCTGGCGGAGCCTACGGCTGTTCGCGGAGACCGTGCTCCCGGCGCTGCCGGCATAGCGGGCGCGGGCACCGGCCGCGAACGGGACGGGGCGGGGCGGGACGGGGCGGGACGGGGCGGGACGGGACGGGACGGGTACGGCGCGGCCCGGCACCGCCGGACACCACCGTCGTGGCCGATCACCGATGCGGCGGAAGAAGAAGAGGGGGTGCGGCACGGATCTGCGATGCGGCGGGGAAGAGGGGCGGCACGGATCGTGTCGCGGCAGACCGATCGGGTGCGGCACGGGTCGCGTCGCGGCCGATCGACGGGGTGTGGCATGGATCGCGTCGCGGTGGACGCGGAGCCGTCGCCCCGCCCGGGCAGTGACCGGGCGGGGCGACGGGGGGTACGAGGAGAGGGGCAGCGGGGACTTGGCCCTTCTCCCCGAGTCGAGGGGGCGGGTCAGCCCATCTCCTCCAGCGACTTGCCCTTCGTCTCCTTGACGAACTTGAGCACGAAGGGAATGGAGAGGGCCGCGAAGACCGTGTAGATCACGTAGGTCGCGGAGAGGTTCCAGTCGGCCAGCGACGGGAAGCTCGCGGTGATGGCCCAGTTGGCGATCCACTGCGCGGAGGCGGCCACGCCCAGCGCGGCGGCACGGATCCGGTTCGGGAACATCTCGCCGAGGAAGACCCAGACGACCACACCCCAGGACAGGGCGAAGAAGAGGACGAAGACGTGCGCGGCGATCAGGGCGATCCAGCCCTGCGTCGCGGGGAGCTTGCCGTCCACCAGGTCGTACGAGAAGGCCCAGGCCTCCAGGCCGAGACCGACGACCATGCCGACCGAACCGATCAGGGCCAGCGGCTTGCGGCCGATGCGGTCCACGAAGATCATCGCGATCACGGTGCCGATGATGTTGATGATCGAGGTCGTGAAGGAGTAGAAGAACGAGTCCGTCGGGTCGACGCCCACCGACTGCCACAGCGTCGAGGAGTAGTAGAACGCGACGTTGATGCCGACGAACTGCTGGAAGACGGAGAGGCCGATACCGACCCAGACGATCGGCTTGAAGAAGAAGGAGCCGCCGAGCAGGTCCTTGAACGTGGACTTGTGCTCGCTCTTCATCGCGTGCTCGATCTCGGCGACGCGGGCGTCCAGGTTCGCGCTCTTGCCCTCGACCTCTTCGAGGATCGCGCGGGCGCGTTCCCGCTTGCCGACGGAGAGCAGGAAGCGCGGGGACTCGGGGATCGCGAAGGAGAGCAGGCCGTACAGGACGGCCGGGATCACCATGACGCCCAGCATGACCTGCCAGGCCTCCAGGCCCATCAGCTTGCCGCGCTGGTCGCCTCCGGCGGCGTTGAGCAGACCCCAGTTGACCAGCTGCGAGATGGCGATGCCGATGACGATCGCGGCCTGCTGGAAGGACCCGAGCCGGCCGCGGTACGCCGGCGGGGCGACCTCGGCGATGTAGGCGGGACCGATCACGGAGGCCATGCCGATGGCGAAGCCGCCGACGATCCGCCAGAAGGCGAGGTCCCACAGGGCGAACGGCAGCGCCGAACCGACGGCGCTGATGGTGAACAGCACGGCGGAGATCTGCATGCACCGGATGCGGCCGATGCGGTCGGCTATCCGGCCCGCGGTCGCGGCGCCGATGGCGCAGCCGATCAGGGCGACGGCGATGACCTGGGCGAGGGCCGCGGACCCGATGTCGTAACGGCTCCGGATCGCCTCGACGGCGCCGTTGATGACGGAGCTGTCGTAGCCGAAGAGGAACCCGCCCATCGCGGCCGCCGCCGCGATGAAGATGACATGCCCGAGATGATCGGGGTGAGCCGTCCCGGCTCCTGACTGGGGTGCCTGCGCAGTGCTGGTCACAAAAACTCCTCGGGCCACCGGCAACGCTGCCGGGTGGGGGGTGAGCCCTCTCAGGTCAAGTGGCGCACAAGTTCACGCCGCTCACACCTGAAGGTAAAAGCAACGTTGCAGAGACTATGCCTTCAACTATCGAAGTCAATAGGGGGGCGGGTGTGACGTTGTCGGGGGAAGATCAGGGGAATACGTTCAGTTCTTGAAGGGAACGTGAACTGATTCCGGCTGTTCAGGCTGTGTCCGGCTGTCGCACGTCAGCGCAGGCGCTGGCTGATGACCTTCGACACACCGTCGCCCTGCATGGAGACGCCGTACAACGCGTCGGCCACCTCCATGGTGCGCTTCTGGTGCGTGATCACGATCAGCTGCGAGGACTCCTGGAGCTCCTGCATGATGCGGATCAGCCGCTGGAGGTTGGTGTCGTCCAGGGCCGCCTCGACCTCGTCCATGACGTAGAACGGGCTGGGGCGCGCCTTGAAGATGGACACCAGCATCGCGACGGCGGTCAGCGAGCGTTCACCACCCGACAGCAGGGAGAGCCGCTTGACCTTCTTGCCCGGCGGACGGGCCTCGACGTCCACGCCCGTGGTGAGCATGTTGTCGGGGTCGGTCAGGAAGAGCCGTCCCTCACCGCCCGGGAAGAGCCGGCTGAAGACGCCCTCGAACTCCCTCGCCGTGTCCCGGAACGCCTCCGTGAAGACCTGCTCGACACGCTCGTCGACCTCCTTCACGACCTGAAGCAGGTCGGCGCGGGTCTTCTTCAGGTCCTCCAGCTGCTCGCTGAGGAACTTGTGCCGTTCCTCAAGGGCGGCGAACTCCTCAAGGGCGAGCGGGTTCACCTTGCCGAGCTGCTGGTAGGCGCGCTCGGCCGCCTTGAGCCGGCGCTCCTGCTCGGCCCGGTGGAAGGGTTTCGGCTGGTTGCGCGGGTGCTCGGGGTCCTCGGGCAGCACCTCGCCCTCGGCGGGGGGCGAGGGCGGCACCAGCTGGTGCGGACCGTACTCCGCCATGAGTCCCGCCGGTTCCACACCGAGCTCCTCCAGCGCCTTGGTCTCCAGCTGCTCGATCCGCAGCCGTTTCTCGGCGCCGAGTACCTCGCCCCGGTGAACTGAATCCGTGAGTTTGTCGAGCTCCGCCTTGAGGTCGCGGCCGGCGCCGCGGGCGGCGGTCAGTTCCTGCTCGCGTCGCGCCTTCGCGGCCTCGGCGGCGGCCCGCTCCCGCTCGGCCCTGCCGACCGAGACCTCGACGTGCGCGAGGAGCTGGCGGGCGCCGGTGGCGACGGCCTCCGCGACGGCCGCCTCGTGGCGCAGCCGGGCCCGGCGCTGTTCGGCACGCGCGCGTGCCTCGCGTTCCGCGCGGGCGGCGCGGTCGAGGGAGTCGGCGCGGCCGGCCAGGCCCTTGACGCGTTCCTCGTGGGTACGGACCTGGAGGCGGGCCTCCATCTCGGTCTGCCGGGCGTTGGCGCCGTCGGCGGCGAGCCGGTCCCGGGCGGAGGTGTCCGGTTCCTCCTCCACCGGCATCTCCTCGGCGACGGCCAGCCGCTCGGCCAGCACCTCGGCCTCTTCGAGAGCCTTGTCGAGGGACTCCTGGGCGCGGGCGGCGGCGGCCGTGGAGCGTTCCGCCTCGCCCGCCGCGCCGCGGGCCTGCCCGGCGAGCCGGCCGAGCTGCTGGGCCACGGCCGACTTCTCGCGGTCGGCGGCGCGGCGGCGCTCGCCGACCTCTTCCACGAGGGCGGCGCAGGACCTGCGGTGCGCCTGGGCCGACTCCTGGGCCTCGGCCAGTTCCCCGCAGCGGACGGCGAGCTCCTCCAGTTCGGCGGCGGCCTCGTCGACGGAGGCCTGCACCTCGAGGAGGCTGGGCGCGCCCGCGGAGCCGCCGTGCGCGAAGTGAGCGCCGAGGAGGTCGCCCTCGGCGGTCACCGCGGTGAGGTGGGGGTGGCGGTAGACCAGGTCCTCGGCGGCTTCGAGGGTGTCCACGACGACGATGCCGGCGAGGAGGCGTCGTACGGCGGGCATCAGGTCGGCGGGGCCTCGCACGAGATCAGCCGCGAGGTCCCCGGACGGGAGGGGTGTGGTGGGTCGTCGGTCGGGTGCGGGTGCGTCGTGGCCGGTCGCGCGGTCACCCGCGGCCCTCTGGGGCGCTTCGGGGTGGGATGTCTCCGGGGCTCCCGCCAGCAGGAGGGCGGCCCGTCCACCGTCCTGTTTGCGCAGGAGGCGGATGGCGTCGGCTGCCGAAGCGGGGGTGGTCACGGCGATCGCGTCCGCCGCGGTGCCGAAGGCCGCCGCCAGGGCGATCTCGTGGCCGGGGGTGACCGTGAGGAGTTCCGCCGCCGGGCCGAGGATCCCGGTGAGGCGGTCCTTCGCGCCGAGCAGTATGCCCGTGCCGTCCTTGCGCCGCAGGCCCAGGGCCAGTGCCTCGTGGCGGGCCTGGGTCGCGGCGCGCCGGCGTTCCGCCGCGGTGGTCGCCTCGCGGGCCGCCGTCAGGGCCGCCTCCGCCTCGGCGAGCCGCTGCTTCGCCGTCTCGTGCCGCTCGGCCAGTTCGTGGTCGCCGGCGTCGAGGCCGTCGACCTCGGCCTTGAGCGTCTCGTACTCCTCCTGTGCGGCGACCGCCCGCTCCTGGGCCTCGTCACGCGCGGCGGCCAGGCGGTCGATCTCGGCCTGGGCCGACGCCGCGCGGGACCTGGCCGCGCCGGCCTGGCCGTTCAGCCGGGCCAGGCTCTCCCGGCGGTCGGCGATGGACCGGGCCACGTCCTTGAGCCGCCGTTCCTCCGCGGACAGCTCGCGCTCCAGCTCGGCGCGGTGCGCCACCGTGTCGTCGAGGGCGTGCTGGGCCGCTTCCAGGGCGGCCTCGAGCTCGGCCTCCTGCTCCCGGACGCGCTGCGCCTCGCGCTCCATGTCCTCGGGGTCCCGGCCGCGCCGCTCCTCGGGGGGCGCGGAGGTGGCGCTCTTCACCCGGGCGTCGGCCAGCGAGATCGTGCCACGGACCCGTTCGGCGAGCTGGGAGAGTTCGTACCAGGTCTGCTGGGCCCGCTGGAGGCGCGGGGTGAGCTGCCGTACCTCGTCCTCCAGGAGCGACTCGCGCTGGAGGGCCTTCTTCAGCTCCTGCTCGGCGGCTTCCTTGCGTTCCTTGAGCGCGGCCTCGTCGGCGATCTCGGACTGGAGCGCCTGGCGGAGTCGTACGAGATCGTCGGCCAGCAACCTCAGACGCGCGTCGCGCAGGTCCGCCTGGATGACGGCGGCCCTGCGGGCCACCGCGGCCTGGCGGCCCAGCGGCTTGAGCTGGCGGCGGAGTTCGTCGGTGAGGTCCTGGACCCGGGCGAGGTTGGCCTGCATCGCGTCCAGCTTCCGCAGCGCCTTCTCCTTGCGCTTGCGGTGCTTGAGGACGCCGGCCGCCTCCTCGATGAAGGCGCGGCGGCCCATCGGGTCGGCGTGCAGGACGGAGTCGAGCTGGCCCTGGCCGACGATGACGTGCATCTCGCGGCCGATGCCCGAGTCGCTCAGCAGCTCCTGGACGTCCAGCAGGCGGCAGGTGTCGCCGTTGATCTGGTACTCGCTGCCGCCGTTGCGGAACATGATCCGCGTGATGGTGACCTCGGCGTACTCGATGGGCAGGGCGCCGTCGGAGTTGTCGATGGTCAGGGACACCTCGGCGCGGCCCAGTGGCGGGCGGCCGGTGGTGCCGGCGAAGATGACGTCCTCCATCTTGCCGCCGCGCAGCGACTTGGCGCTGTGCTCGCCCATGACCCAGGTGAGCGCGTCCACGACGTTGGACTTGCCCGAGCCGTTCGGACCGACGACGCACGTGATACCCGGCTCGAACCGGAGCGTGGTCGCCGAGGCGAACGACTTGAACCCGCGCAGGGTCAGGGCCTTGAGGTGCACGCCGCTGGACTCTACCCGCCGCCGCTACCCCACTCCACGATGCCTCGCAACCCCGCGGTTTCGCGTATGAACATGCAGGGCACACCAGACGTTAAAGACGGTGAAAGGATGCGCGGGGCTACAAGCGGGCGGGGACACGGGGGGCGGGAAAGCCAAGAAAGAAGGGACGCCGGGGCGTCCCTTGCAAATCTTGACAACTGAAGCGGTTGAAAGGGCTGCCCGATCGCCGCATGTGCTGTTGTGGAGCGATGCAGCAATCAGGTGAGCGCAGGCTCCGCCTGGTTCGCGTCGATGCTCTCCATGATCCTGTCGTGAGAAGCGGCAGCCGTCAGTGCGTCGTTCTCGGCCTGGATCCGGCCGAGCTCGGACTCGAGGTCCTGGACACGCTGCTGGAGCCGTCGCATCTCGGCGAGGAGTCGCGGGTCGGAGCCGCCGACGTAACCGAGAAGCGCCTTTGCCATGATGGATGGTCCTCCACACTGAGTGACCGACCGAAGCGGTGTGGGTCGTGAGGGATCGCACCCGCGGTGCTTGACACATCCGAGTGTTGCTCGACTGTTGCGCCATGCCAAACAGCTAAGGTGCGCGGGGCTTTCAGCGTCTCACCAAAAAGTTTGACGGTCAACACGATCACGCCCCGTATTGGCGGGCGAACCCGGGGGAACGCGGCCCTGGCGGGCGGCGCTGCGACTCCTGCGGGGCCCTCAGGGCGTGACGGTCAGGCGTATCAGCGGAGCCTGCCACGGCGCGCGCTTCTTGGCAACCACCAGGCCCTTTCTGCTCCAGGCACATGCCGGTGGCAGTTCGCTCCGCTTCCGTCCGGGTCCTTCACCGCGCGGACTCAGCGGATGGCGAAGCCGTCGTAGCCGCCGCGGGGTGTGTCCCAGATCTCGGTGACACCGTCGACCCGCCCGGGCGTGTCATCGCCCTGGAGCCAGTCGAGCAGACCTTCGCAGCCCTTGCGGGAGCCCTCCGCGACCACCTGTACGCGACCGTCGCCCAAATTGAGAGCAAAACCACTCAGCCCGCCGATCTCCAGTGCCTTGGCCCGCGTGAACCAGCGGAATCCCACGCCCTGCACTCGTCCACGGACCCAGGCGACCAGTCGCACATCCTCGCTCATGGGTGCAACCTAACCGGCCAATGTCACTCGGGACACTGCCTCCCCCAGCGCCATGCGGTACCGTCCCCCTCCAATGAATCTCATATGAAACTCACTCGATCGAGTGAGTCTGGTTGACCAGAAGGAGTCATTGGCCACATCGGCCCCTGGTCGGCCCCGACCGCGAGGACGAGGGAAGAAGGCAAGGACATGGGACGCCACCGACGCTCCGCCGCCGGCCGCGCCGCCACGGGCCGCGCCACGGGGGTCACGGAGCACAACGACCCGTACGCGGGCGGCCACGACTCGCAGGACTCTTACGCGGCCCTCCGGTTCGGCACGGGCACCGCGCCCTACCTGCACCAGGAGGAGTACTCCGACACCAACGCGCGCAGCTCGGCATACCTGTTCGCCACCGAGGGCGACTACGCCCGTTTCATGGACACCACCGCCTTTCCCGCCGAGGAGTTCACTCCGGCCGACGGCTCCCCCTCCGGCGGCGGGCACCGGCGCCGGAAGAAGGGCGGGCGGCCCGTCGCCACGGGTCTGCTCGGGGTCTCGGCCGCCGTCGCCATCGGCACCGTCGCGGTGGCCGCCGGTGTGGTGCCGGGCCTGGAGAACTACAAGCTCGGCGGCACCAGCAGCACCGGCGGCGACCGGGTGCAGGCCGCCGGCGTGCCCAGCAACACGGCCTCCGAGCAGGGCGGCACCTCCGGCAGCGCCGAGAGCCGCGGCACCGGTTCCTCGACCAGCCAGGACACCCAGCGCTCCGCCTCGCCGACCGCACCGGCCTCCGCGTCCGCGTCGGCCTCCAAGTCCGCCTCCGCTTCGCCCACCCCGACGAAGCCGGCTGCCGAGAAGCCCACGCCCAGCGCCACGCCGTCCACGGAGAAGCCGGCGGCGGCGCCCTCCAGCACGGCCACCAAGGCGCCGGCCCGGGCGGCCGCGCCGATCACCGTGTCCCAGGCGGCCGCCGCCGAGGCCGAGGTGCTGAAGCTGGTGAACGAGGAGCGGGCCAAGGTCGGGTGCAGCGCGCTGTCCGCGAACTCCTCGCTGACCAAGCTGGCCGAGACGTTCAGCGAGGACATGGCGGCACGGGACTTCTTCGACCACACCGACCCGGACGGCAAGACGCCGTGGGACCGGGCCGCGGCGGCCGGCATATCCAACCTCGGCGGCGAGAACATAGCCCGGGGCCAGGCCGACGCCCAGGCCGTCATGGACGCCTGGATGAACAGCGAAGGCCACCGTGCCAACATCCTGAACTGCGACTTCAAGACCCTCGGCGTCGGCGTGCACTTCGGCGCGGGCGGCCCGTGGTGGACGCAGGACTTCGGGTACTGAGCCCGGCCCGCGGGCCGCTCGGCACGGGGTGCGCTAACCGACGGTTAGCGCACCCTGTCAGTTAGCGCTGCGTTCCCGTACCCTTGGTCCATGACCGTCACCCAGGACCGCGCCGAGGAGACGCCCCCTCCGTACGACGCCTTCGCCAGGGCCTGCCCCTCGCGCACCACCCTCGAACACGTCATGGGCCGCTGGGGCGGACTCACGCTCAGCGCCCTGCACGAGGGGTCGTTCCGGTTCAACGAACTGCGCCGCCGGGTCGACGGTGTCAGCGAGAAGATGCTCTCCCAGACGCTCCAGGCCCTGGAGCGCGACGGCCTGGTGCTCCGCGAGGCGCAGCCGACCAACCCGCCGCGCGTCGACTACGAACTCACCCCGCTCGGTCACGAGGTCGCCGAACGCCTGCTGTCCGTCGTGCACTTCGTGGAGAGCCGGATGGACGAGGTGCTGGCCGCCCGGGTGCGTCACGACGAGACGCGCGGCGCGCGCTGACACTTCGGGCAGAAGTAGCTGGACCGGTTCATCCAGGGCCGCCTGCGCATCGGCGTACCGCAGCGCCGGCAGGGCAGCCCCTCCCGGCCGTACGCGTCCAGGGAGCGGTCGAAGTACCCCGACTCGCCGTTCACGTTGACGTAGAGACTGTCGAAGCTGGTGCCGCCGACCGCCAGGGCCGCGTTCATCACGTCCCGCACATGGCCGAGGAGTTCCGTGGTGCGGGGGCGGGTGAAACCGGCGGTCGGGCGTTCGTAGTGCAGGCGTGCGCGCCAGAGCGCCTCGTCCGCGTAGATGTTGCCGACCCCGCTGATCAACGACTGGTCCAGCAGGGCCCTTTTGATGGTGGACCGCTTCCGGCGCAGCGCCTGGTGGAAGGCCTCGTCGTCGAACAGCGGGTCGAGGGGGTCGCGGGCGATGTGCGCGATGACGTCGGGCAGCCCGTCGAGGGTGTTGTCGTGCAACGACAGCCCGCCGAAGGTGCGTTGGTCGACGAAGCGGAGTTCGGTGCCGAGGCCGTCCGCGAACCGGACCCGGATGCGCAGGTGCTTCTCGTCCGGTGCCGCGTGCTGCTGGACCAGCAGCTGACCGCTCATGCCGAGATGAGCGAGGACCGACTGGTTCGTGTCCTCCAGCGGCAGCCACAGGTACTTGCCGCGCCGGCTCGGAGTGCCGACACGGTGGCCCTTGAGCCGGTGCGCGAAGTCGTCGGCGCCGGCCACGTGGCGTCGTACGGCACGCGGGTGCAGTACCTCGGTCTCGGCTACGACCCGGTGGGCGACCCACCGCTCCAGGCCGCGCCGTACGACCTCGACCTCGGGCAGTTCGGGCATCGGGGCTCCCGTTCCAGGACCGTGGAAGACTCCGAGCGCCCGCCCCGTCAGATGCCGGGGCGGGCGCTCGGACTGCGCTGTTCGTCAGGCGGAGGCGGTGGACGACGGGTCGTCGTCCTTCTCGGCCTCGGCTGCGGCGGCCTGCTCGGCTGCCGCGGCCTCGGCCCGCTCGTCCGCCGCGGCGCGGATCGCGCGCCACGCGGACTCGGCGGCTTGCTGCTCCGCCTCCTTCTTGCTGCGGCCGGTGCCGGTGCCGTACGAGACGCCTCCGACGCGGGCGGCAGCAGTGAAGGTCTTCTCGTGGTCGGGGCCGGTCTCCGTGACCAGGTACTCGGGCACGCCGAGGCCCTCCGTCGCGGTGAGCTCCTGGAGACTGGTCTTCCAGTCCAGGCCGGCTCCGAGGTTCGAGGACTTCTCGATCAGCGGGTCGAAGAGCCGGTGCACCAGCTCGGACGCCGAATCGAGGCCCTGGTCGAGATAGACCGCGCCGATCACCGCTTCCAGGGTGTCGGCGAGGATGGACGCCTTGTCCCGGCCGCCCGTGCCCTCTTCACCACGGCCGAGCCGGATGAAGGAGCCCAGGTCGAGTCCGCGGCCCACCTCCGCGAGCGCACGCGAGTTCACCACCGCGGCCCGGAGCTTGGCCAGCTGGCCCTCCGGCAGGTCCGGGTGGGTGTTGTACAGCGTGTCCGTCACGACGAGACCGAGGACGGAGTCACCGAGGAACTCCAGCCGCTCGTTCGTCGGCAGACCGCCGTTCTCGTACGCGTAGGAACGGTGGGTCAGTGCACGCACCAGAAGGGCGGACTCGAGCTTGTAGCCGAGCCGCCCTTCCAGAAGCGTGTGGGACGAGGCCGTGCTGTCCGCCTTCTTCTTGGCGGACGGGTCCGCCTTGGGCTCTTCGCCCTTCTTGGGACTGGACACAGTGCCTCTCACCTGGCCGCTCAGACTTCGAGGACCTGGCGCTTGTTGTAGGTGCCGCAAGACGGGCACGCGATGTGCTGCTGCTTGGGCTCGTGGCAGCGCTCGCACGCAACCAGGGTGGGGACCGCAGCCTTCCACTGCGACCGGCGGTGGCGCGTGTTGCTGCGCGACATCTTCCGCTTCGGAACAGCCACGGCTACTTCTCCTGCTTCTCGTCGACGCCCGCTTCCGCGTCAGCGCCGCTCATCTCGTCCTTCTCGCCGTCCTTCATGGAACCGGCGAGTCCCTGCAAAGCCGCCCAACGGATGTCGACGGCGTCATGGTGGTGGTCCGGGTCGTCCGTGAGCCGGGCTCCGCACTCGGAGCACAGGCCCAGACAGTCGTCCTGGCACACCGGCTGCATCGGCAGTGCGAGCACCACCGCATCACGCAGCACGGGTTCGAGGTCGAACAGGCCGTCCTCGATGAAGTACCTGTCCTCGTCGTCCTCGGCGTCGTCGCCCGGTTCCGCGATCACGCGGCCCCGGTCGTCGGCGTCAGGGTACGAGAACAGTTCCTGGAAGTCCGCTTCGAGCTCCTGCCCGACCGGCTCCAGACACCTTACGCACTCCCCCTCGGCCTGTGCACGGGCGGTGCCGGTGACGAGCACACCTTCCATGACCGACTCGAGCCGGAGTTCGAGCTCCACCGGGGCGCCTTCCGGCACTCCGATGACTCCCTTGATACCGAAGTCCTGGGGAGCGTCGACCGTGCGGGTCAGGCGCTGAAGCGCACCGGGACGCCGCCCCAGCTCGTGTGTGTCGAACACGAACGGGTTGCGGTGGTCGAGGCGCGCGTGAGGAGCCATTCCTGCTTTCGATCTTCGAGCTCAGAGGGGCGCCGCCGGAGAGGTCTCCGGGCAGCGTTGATCGCGGACGTAGACGCGACCGAAGAGCCAGGATACTGGACCTTTCGCTGTCGGCCCAATCCGGCCGGCTCCGGCCCGCTCCCGCAGTCCCGGCTACAGTCCCCGGCCCTGCTCGTAGGCCCTCAACTGCTCCGGCGTGATCATGCCGGTGTCGAAGAGGCTGGTCTCGTCGAGATCGTACGACTGGTGCGCCTGGTGCTGCACGGCCGGCTGCTGCTGGGGGTCGTAGACGGGCTGCTGGCCGGTGTCGTAGCCCTGGTAGGCGGCGGCGTACGGATCCGCCTGCTGGTAGCCGTAGGGGTCCTGCTGGTAGCCGTACCCGTCCTGCTGGGCGTACGCGGGCTGCTGCTGTTGCGGATAGCCGTACGGATCCTGCGCCACGGGCTGCTGCACCGGCTGCTGGTCGTACGACGGCTGCTGCTGCGCGGCGGCGGGCTGCTCGGCCTGCGCCGCCGCCCGGTCCTCCTGGTCGGCGAGGGCCGCCAGGTCGGCGAGGTAGTCGGCGTCGCTGGAGTGCTGGAAGGTCGTGTTGTCGTCGGCCAGCGCGCCGAGGGCGTCGGTGGCGATCCGGCCGTGCAGCTTGGCGCGGCCCTTGCCGACCGCCTCCAGGGTCTTGGCGAGGACCGCCTCGAAGGCGCCCAGCTTGGCGTCCACGTAGGCGTCGGCGTCCCGGCGCAGGGTCTCGGGGTCGTGGCTGCGCTCGGGCGCGTCCTCGTCCTCGTAGCCCTGCTCGTCGAGGCCGGGGCCGGTGCCGAGCAGCTTCTCGCGGCCGCGGCCGACCGAGCCGAGCGTCTTGGTGAGGACGACCTCGAAGTTGGCGAGCTTGGAGTCGACGTAGTCGTCGGCGTCGGCGCGGACCTCCTCGGCCTCCTGACGGGCCTCGGCGAGGATCCGGTCGGCCTCGGTCTGGGAGCGCCGGGCCACCTCGGTGTCCGAGATCAGCGAGCCGCGTTCGGCGTGCGCGGTCTCGATGATCCGCTCGGCCTCCATCCGGGCCTGCTCGACCATCTGGTCCCGGTCGCCGATCAGCTCCTGGGCCTGCGCGAGGGAGCCGGGCAGCGCCTGGCGCAGCTCTTCCAGCATCGCGAGCAGGTCGGCGCGGTTGACCACGCACGACGCCGACATGGGCATGGACCTGGCGCCCGAGACCGAGGCCACGATCTCGTCGAGCTTCTTCTGCACGTCCACCTGTGCTCGCCACTCTCTACAGGGTTGGAGACGGACGGGACGACTGTAGCCCCATCAGTCCCTGTCGAGACGCTTGTTGAGGGCTTCGAGGACGGGCGGGGGAACCAGGTGCGAGACGTCGCCGCCCCACTGGGCGACCTCCTTGACCAGCGAGGAGGAGAGGAAGCTGTAGGTGGGGTTGGTCGGCACGAACAGCGTCTCGACGCCCGACAGGCCGTTGTTCATCTGGGCCATCTGGAGTTCGTAGTCGAAGTCGCTGACGGCACGGAGACCCTTGACGATGGCGGGGATCTCGCGCTGCTTGCAGAAGTCGACGAGGAGGCCGTGGAAGGCCTCGACCCGGACGTTCCCGTAGTCGGCGGTGACCGTGCGGATCAGGTCGATCCGCTCGTCGATCTCGAACAGGCCCTTCTTGGACTTGTTGATCATCACGGCGACGTAGACCTCGTCGTACAGACGGGAGGCACGGGCAATGATGTCGAGGTGTCCGTTGGTGATCGGGTCGAACGACCCGGGACAGACGGCGCGGCGCACTTGTGATCCCTCGCTCTCCGGTCCGGTCATCGTGCGTCTTCGCACGTAGAGGCGGCGCGACCGTACCAAAACGTTCCCTCGCCGTAGCGACGGGACCGGAGGGGTTCGAAGCCGGTCGGCCAGCGGAATTCGCCGCCTCTGGTGCTGCGCTCCACGGTGACGAGGGCGTCGGGCGTGAGCCAGCCCTCCGAGCGGAGTGTGAGGAGAATCTCCCGAAGATCGTCGTCGGAGACGGCGTACGGGGGGTCCAGGAAGACGATGCCGTACGGCTCGGCCGGTGCCGGGTTCTGGATGATCTGCTCGGCTCTGCCCGCCCGTACCTCGGCGCCGGGCAGGCCGAGGTTCTTCACGTTCTCGCGTACGACACGGGCGGCTCTGGCGTCGGCCTCGACGAGGAGGGTGTGGCTCGCGCCCCGGGAGAGGGCCTCCAGGCCCACTGCGCCGGAGCCCGCGTAGAGGTCGAGGACGCGTTCGCCGTCCAGGGGGCCGCCGAGGAGGGACTGCCAGGTGGAGAAGAGGCCTTCGCGCGCGCGGTCGGATGTCGGCCGGGTTCCTGTGCCGGGCGGCACCGAGAGGCGCCGTCCGCCTGCCTGGCCGGCGATCACGCGGGTCATGGGGGGTCCTTCTTCGAGGGCGGCTTTTCGGTTCAGTTTGGCAGGCCCATGGGGGTGGGTGCCTGGTGTGCGATGGCGGCTGCGGGTCCGTGGGGGTTGCTCGCGCAGTTCCCCGCGCCCCTGAGCTGGTCACCTTCAGCCTTTTTCCAAGTACTGCTCTCTCTCCTCGTCCAGGAGGGCGTCCAGGGCCGTTCGCAGGCCGGGCAGGTCTGTCAGCTCCGGGTCTCTCGCCACCAGGGCCGTCGCCTCCTCCCGCGCCTCCGCGATGATCTCCTCGTCCTCGATGACCGCCAGGACGCGGAGGCTGGAGCGGGCGCCCGACTGGGCCTGGCCGAGGACGTCGCCCTCTCTGCGCTGTTCCAGGTCGATGCGGGAGAGCTCGAAGCCGTCCAGGGTGGAGGCGACCGCCGTCAGGCGCTGGCGGGCCGCGCTCGCCTCGGGCATCTCCGTGACCAGGAGGCAGAGGCCGGGGGCGGAACCCCGGCCGACGCGGCCGCGCAGCTGGTGGAGCTGGGAGACGCCGAAGCGGTCGGCGTCCATGATCACCATGGCCGTGGCGTTGGGGACGTTCACACCGACCTCGATGACCGTGGTGGCGACCAGGACGTCCGTGTCACCCGCGGTGAAGCGGCGCATGACCGCGTCCTTGTCGTCCGGGTGCATGCGGCCGTGCAGGACCTCGACGCGGAGCCCGTTCAGCGGTCCCTCGGCGAGGTGGCCGGCCACGTCCAGGACGGCCAGCGGCGGGCGCTTCTCCGCCTCGTCCTCGGCCGACCTCTTCGCCTTCTCGGGGTCGGCCGCCTCGTCGATGTCGTCGCCGATGCGGGGGCAGACGACGTAGGCCTGGTGGCCGTTCCCGACTTCCTCCCTGACCCGTTCCCAGGCGCGGGCCAGGAAGTGGGGCTTGTCGGCGGCGGGGACCACATGGGTGGCGATCGGGGAGCGGCCCGCCGGGAGCTGGTCCAGGACCGAGGTCTCCAGGTCGCCGAAGACCGTCATCGCGACCGTGCGCGGGATGGGGGTCGCCGTCATCACGAGGAGGTGGGGCGGCTGCTTGCCCTTGCCGCGCAGGGCGTCCCGCTGTTCGACGCCGAAGCGGTGCTGCTCGTCGACGACGACCAGGCCGAGCTCGTGGAACTGGACCTTGTCCTCGATCAGCGCGTGGGTGCCGATGACGATGCCGGCCTCGCCGGTGACCAGGTCGAGCATGGCCTGGCGGCGGGCCGCCGTACCCATGGAGCCGGTGAGGAGGACGACCTTGGTCGCGTGGTCCGCGCCGCCGAGCATGCCGCCTTCGGCCAGCTCGCCCATCATCTCGGTGACCGAGCGGTGGTGCTGCTGGGCCAGGACCTCGGTGGGGGCGAGCATGGCGGCCTGGCCGCCCGCGTCGACCACGGCGAGCATGGCGCGGAGGGCGACCAGCGTCTTGCCCGAACCCACTTCGCCCTGGAGCAGCCGGTGCATCGGGTGTTCCGTCGCCAGGTCGTCGAAGATCTCCTTCGAGACCTTCCTCTGGCCGTCCGTGAGGGTGAAGGGGAGGCGGTCGTCGAAGGCCGTGAGGAGGCCGTCGGGGGACGGTTCGCGGGCCACGGCCGGGAGTTGGGCGTCGGCGTGCCGACGGCGGGCCAGGGCCACCTGGAGGACGAAGGCCTCGTCCCACTTGAGGCGGTCGCGGGCCTGGGCGATGTCCGCCTTGGTGCCCGGGCGGTGGATCTTGAGGAGGGCCTCGGGGAGGGGGACCAGTCCACGGCCCTCGCGGAGGGCCGGTGGCAGCGGGTCCAGGGCGTCCTGGGCGCTGGGCAGGACCGTCTGGACGGCCTTGCCGATCTTCCAGGACTCCAGTTTGGCGGTGGCGGGGTAGAGCGGGATGAGGGCGCCCGCCCAGGTCTCCACGGACTCCGCCGGGTCGTCGCCGCGGAGCAGCTCGTAGGCCGGGTGGGCCAGTTGGAGGCGGCGGTTGAAGACCGAGACCTTGCCGGCGAACATCGCGCGGGTGCCCGGCAGGAGTTCCTTGTGGGGTTTGTGCACGCCGGCGCCGAAGAAGACCAGTTGGAGCCGGCCGCTGCCGTCGGTGATCGTGACCTCCAGGCGCTGGCCCTTGCCGCGGGGCGCCTTGGCGGAGGCGAACGTGTGCAGGCGGGCGTCGGCCACCATGGCGACCACCGTGACGTGTTCGTCCATGGGCAGGTCGGCGAGGTGGGTGAGCTGGCCGCGCTCCTCGTACCTGCGGGGATAGTGGTGCAGGAGGTCGCCGACGGTGTGCAGGCCGAGATGCTCGGCCATCACCTTCGCGGTGGCGGGGCCGAGCACTGACTTCAGCGGTTGTTTCAGTGGTTCTTCCAGTGCGGGCACGAGATCCATTGCACACCACGCCACTGACAATCCCGGATACGGTTCGGGAAACACCTGGTCAGACGGTCGTTTTGAGTCATAGGATGGCGCGCTCCGGCCATCCTTCCGCGGTCACCGCCCCATCAGGGACCGCCCGACCCCGCGCCGACCACGTCTTCCCCCCTCCGGCGCAGCGACGATGGATTCCCAGACCTCACAGTCATCCCAGGCATCACAGTCACCTCATACGTTCCAGGTCGACCTGCGTGGTTTGGTGGACCTGCTCTCCCATCACCTGTACTCCAGCCCCAAGGTCTACCTGCGCGAGCTGCTCCAGAACGCCGTGGACGCGATCACCGCGAGACGGGCCGGGCAGCCCGACGCCCCGGCGCGGGTGCGGCTGTACGCGGACGGCAGCTCGCTCCGGGTGGAGGACAGCGGCGTCGGGCTCACCGAGTCGGACGTGCACAGTCTGCTGGCGACCATCGGGCGCAGCTCCAAGCGGAGCGACGGGCTTCAGGAGGCCCGCTCCGACTTCCTGGGCCAGTTCGGCATCGGGCTGCTGGCCTGTTTCGTGGTCGCCGAGCGGATCCGGGTGGTCAGCCGCAGTGCCCGTACGCCGGGCGCGCCGCCCGTGGAGTGGACGGCGCGCGAGGACGGGTCGTACACCGTGCGGACGCTGCCGCCCGAGGCGCGGCCGGAGCCCGGTACCACCGTGCATCTGGTGGCGCGGGCGGGCGCGGCGGAGTGGCTGGACGAGCGGCGGGTGCTCCAGCTCGCGCGGGACTTCGGTTCGCTGCTGCCCTACGACGTCCGGGTGGGCGAGGAGGCGGTCACCGACCTGCCCGCGCCCTGGGACCGGCCGTACCCCTCCCCCGCGACCCGCCGGGTGGCGCTGGCCCGGCACTGTCACGAGCTGTTCGGTTTCACCCCGCTGGACTCGATCGCCCTGGACGTGCCGCTGGCCGGGATCCGGGGCGTGGCCTACGTGCTGCCGTCGGCGGTGAGTCCCGCCCAGCGGGCGACCCACCGGGTGCACCTGAAGGGGATGCTGCTCACCGAGCGGGCCGAACAGCTGCTGCCCGACTGGGCGTTCTTCGTGCGCTGCGTCCTGGACACGGACAGTCTGCGGCCCACCGCGTCCCGCGAGTCGCTGTACGAGGACGAGACGCTGGCCGCCGTCCGGGAGGCGCTCGGTGAGCGGATCCGGTCCTGGCTGACCGGTCTCGCGGCCGGGGACCCGGAACGGCTGTCCGCCTTCCTGTCGGTGCACCACCTGGGTGTGAAGTCGCTGGCCCGGCACGACGGGGAGATGCTGCGCACGATGCTGCCGTGGCTCCCCTTCGAGACCACCGACGGGCAGCTGTCCCTGGAGGAGTTCGCGCAGCGGCACCCGGTGGTGCACTTCACGCGGACGGTCGAGGAGTACCGGCAGGTCGCGCCGATCGCCTCCGCGCAGGGCGTCGGGGTGGTCAACGGCGGCTACACGTACGACAGCGAGCTGGTCGAGGCGCTGCCGTCGGTGCGGCCGGGGACCGTGGTCGCGGAGCTGGACGCGGACACCGTGACCGCGCACCTGGACGCGGTGGACCCGACGGAGGAGCTGTCGCTGGCGGGGTTCCTGGCGGTGGCGCGGGCCAAGCTCGACCCGTTGCAGTGCGACATCGTGCTGCGGGCCTTCCACCCCCTGTCGGTGCCCGCCCTGCACCTGGACGACCGTGCCGCCCGCCACGAGCAGGCCCGCGCGGAGGCCGAGGAGCAGGCCGACGACCTGTGGGCGGGCATCCTGGGTTCGCTGCGCGGCAGCGCGCCCCGCGCGCGGCTGGTGCTGAACCACCTCAACCCGCTGATCCGGCGGATCAGTTCGCTGAAGGACCCGGAGCTGATCGGCACCGCGACCGAGTCGCTCTACGGTCAGGCGCTGCTGATGGCCCAGCGTCCGCTGCGGCCGGCCGACTCGGCGCTGATCAACCGCTCGTTCATCGGCCTCCTGGAATGGGCCACGCATGGGGAGGCCGACCGCTGATGAGCGGAACCGACAGGACCGCCGACTTCGACTCGCTGCGCCGGGCGATGGCGGAGAACTCCGAGGAACCGGAGGGGCCCGCCCGCAACGCGCGCGCGGAGCAGCTGCTGGCGGAGGCCGAGAAGCTGAACGTCCCGCTGGCCGTGATCGAGGCGCTGGGGCACCAGCTGAAGGTCTACAACTACAGCTCCGAGAAGGACAAGATGTTCGTCCCGTTCGCGCGGCTGCTGCGGATGTGGGACGAGCGGCCCGGGGACTTCGACGAGTACGAGACGCATTCGCTGCACTGGGTCTTCAAGTGGATGTCGGCCGGCATGCTCGACCAGCCGCACATCCCGCTCGCCTCGATCGAGAAGTGGCTGGGCGAGATGGAACACCGCTACCGGCTCGCCGGGCACTCGGAGCGGGCCGTGCGCAGCGCCGAGTTCAGCGTCGCCGGGCACATGGGTGACCTGCCGCGCGCCGAGCGGGCGTACGCGGCCTGGCTGGCGGCGGACCGGGACCGGATGGCCGACTGCCACGCCTGCGAGCTGCACGGTCAGGGCGGCTGGCAGCTGCGCAACGGCCGGGACGAGGAGGCCTTGGAGCTGTGGCGGCCGGTCCTGGAGGGCGAGTACAGCTGCGCCCACGAGCCGCACACCGTCCTCGCCTCCTCGCTGCTCCCGCTGCTGCGGCTGGGCCGGGCCGACGAAGCCCGCGCCCACCACCTGCGCGGTTTCCGGCTGGTGCGGCCCATGGAGAGCATGCGGGGCGCCTACGCCGACCACCTGGAGTTCTGCGCGCTGACCGGCAACGAGGCACGCGGTCTGGAGCTGCTGGCGGAACGTCCCGCCTACTTCACGGACACCGGGCAGCCGCGCAGCCGGATGGACTTCCTGGCGGTGGTGGCGCTGCTGATGGACCGGCTGACCGTCCTGGGGCTCGGCGAACAGCGGGTGCCGGGTCCGGCCGGGCGGACCTGGACCGCCGGCGAACTCGCCGGGCACGCGCGCGGGGAGGCCCTGGAGCTGGCCAGCCGGTTCGACGCCCGCAACGGCACCTCGTACGTGGGCGACCAGCTGCGTGAGCGCATGGCGCGGCAGCCGCTGGCGGACCGGCTGCCGCTGGGCGTGCGGGCGGTGCGCACGGCGCCCGCCGGGCCGGTCGGGCCGGCCGTTCCCGCGGCTCCGGCGGAGCGGCCGGGGCTGCCGGAACTGCTCGCCGAGGCGCGCCGGCTGTCGGACACGCTCCAGCCGCACGCCCTGGAGGCGTGGGCGGCGGTCGCGCGGGCCGCGGAGGAGACCGAGGTGGACACGTACGTCCGTGCGGAGATCACCGATCACACGGCGATGGGGCGCGGCCCGGAGGGCGTCGAGCTGTTCGAGCGGGCGGCCGAGCTGTACGCGGAGGCGGGCGACCGGGGCGAGGCGATCGCGGCCCACGCGCGCGCGGCCTACGTACGGGCGCTGTCCGGGGAGCTGGACGAGGCGCTGGCCGGGATCGACGAGCCGTACGACCGGATCCTCGCGCTGTACGCCGAGGACGCGACCGGGGTACGGCAGACGGCGTCCGTGCTGATGAGCCGGGCACGGATCCTGATGCGGCAGGTGCACGAGCGGTCGACGGGCGCCACGGAGGCCGAGCGGGCCGTACGGGAGCTGCTGGCGCTGGTCGGCGGGCGCGGCGGGTCCGACGTACGGCTGGTGTCCCGGGCGGCCGAGGGGCGGGCGATGCTCGCCGAACTGGCCGAGCAGGCCGGGGACGGCGAGCGGGCGGGCGAGCTGTTCCGGCAGGCGTCGGCGCAGTTCGTCGGCGCGGAGCTGCCGTGGTTCGCGGTCGAGTACGAGGTCCGGGTGGCCGGGCTCGCCCACGAGCAGGGTGACCTGGCCGAGGCGGAGCGGGCGCTGCGCTCGGCCCTGGAGCACGGCGGACCGTACGTGGAGCCGATCGGGCGGGCCCAGCTGTATCTCCAGCTCGCCGAGGTGGTCGGCGGGCGGGGCGCGGCCGAGGAGGCCGCCGACCACGCTCTCCAGGCCGCGCACTGGGCCGACGAGGCCGGGGAGAGCGGCACGCTGGGCGCCTGGGCCCGGCACCAGCTGGGCGGCTTCCTGCTGCGGCAGGGCCGGTTCGCGGAAGCCGCCGAGGTGCTGGAGTCGGCGCTGGCGGATCTGAGGGCCGAGACGCACGGGGACGGCGCGGTGGTCCAGACGCAGTGGTGGCTCGGGGACTGCCTGAGCGAGCTCGGCGAGCACCACGCGGCGGCCGAACGGCGGCTCCAGGCGGCGGAGATCGCCCGGCACTGGCCCGAGCAGCACGACCACGCCACCCTGGCCCACCTCGCGGCCGAGTCGCTGGGCAACGCGGGACTGCCGGTGGAGGCGGACCGGGCGTACGTGCGGGCGGGCGAGCTGTGGCGGGCGATGGGCAACGTGCACTTCCTGGTGCGTTCGCTGCGTGCCCGGGCCTGGCTGGCGCTGCGTACGGAGGCGGGGCCGGCGGGCGCGCGGAAGCTGATGGCGGACGCGGTCCGGGAGTGCGAGGCGGCGCTGGAGTCCGCCGCGGACCCGGCCGCGGCGGAGCGGCTCGCCGGTGAACTCGGCCACACCCACCGGCAGTTCGGTGACCTGCTGGCCCGTTCGGTGCCCGAGGACGCCGAGGACACGGCGATCCAGGCGGCGTTCGAGGCGGCGCTCGCGGAGATGACGACGGCGGTCTCGGTGTTCGCCGGGCTCGGCGCGGACGCGGTGCACAGCCGTACCGGTGCCGAACTCGCCGCGGGCTGGCTGGAGGCGGACCTGAGCCGTCCGGCGGACGCGGCGGCACGCGCGCGAGCGGTGCTGGACGCCTACGAGGGGGCCGACCCTGCCGACGAGACGGTCCGGGCCCGGCAGGCGGAGGCGCGGCAGCTGCTGGAGCTCACGGAGGGCTGAGGGCGGCGCGCGGTCAGGGGTTCACTCGACGCCGATGAGCAGCGGGGCGCCCTGCCGGCCGCCGTCGTAGACCACCGTGTCGACGGCGAGGTACGCCTCGCGCACGCGTGCCCGCAGGCGGTCGGCGACGCCCTCGGGCGCCTCGTCGCCGAGGACCAGGGTGACCAGTTCACCGCCGGCCTGGAGCATGCGGTCCAGGACGGTCTCGGCGGTGGCCGTGACGTCCGAGCCGATCACGGCCACGTCACCGTCGACGAGCCCCAGCACGTCCCCGGCCTGGCAGATGCCGGCCATGGTCCAGGACTGGCGTTCGGCGACCACGACCTCGGCGTAGCGGGTGGCGCCGGCGGCCGAGGTCATCTGGACCACGTCCTCGTCGAAGCGGCGGTCCGGCTGGTGCACGGCGAGCGCGGCGATGCCCTGGACCGCCGAGCGGGTCGGGATGAGGGCGACCCGGATGCCCTCCGCGCGGGCCTGCTCGGCCGCCGCGGCGGCGGTGTGCCGCAGGTCGGCGTCGTTGGGCAGCAGCACCACCTCGTGCGCGTGGGCGCGCCGTACGGCGTCCACCAGCTCCCCGCTGGCGGGCGGCTCCCCTGGGCGGGCGAGCACCGCGGTGGCACCGGCCTCGGCGTACAGCCCGGCCAGCCCCTCCCCCGGTACGACGGCCACCACGGCCCGCTGCACCCGCTCGCGCGGCGGCCGGTCCCCGCCGGCGTGCGCGTCCCCGGCGCCGAAGTGGGTGATCCGGATGCGGTGCGGCCGTCCGGCCTCGACCCCGGCCTCCACGGCGGCGCCCGCGTCGTCGACGTGCACATGGACGTTCCACAGGCCGTCGCCGCCGACCACCACCAGGGAGTCGCCGAGGGCGTCGAGCCTGGTCCGCAGCCGGTCCACGGCGTGCTCCTCGGCCTCCAGCAGGTAGATGACCTCGAAGGCGGGTCCGGCGGCGGCCTCGGCGCGGTTCTCGGCGCGGGCGTCGGAGACGGCGTCCACGCGCGCGTGGACGAGCGGACCCGCCCCCGCGGCCCGTGCGTCGAACGTGGCCGGTGTCTCCCCCGTGAACGCCTCCACCAGCGCTCCCAGCACCGCGACCAGGCCCCGGCCGCCGGCGTCGACCACTCCGGCCCGCTCCAGGGCGGCCAGCTGGCCCGGGGTCGCCGCGAGCGCCTCGCACGCGCCCGCGTAGGCGGCCCGCGCGACCGCCGCGCAGTCGTCCCCGGTCCCGTCGGCGGCGGCCACGGCGGCGGCGGTGGCGACCGACAGCACGGTGCCCTCCACGGGGTGGGCGACGGCCTGCCGGGCGGAGTCGGCGGCGTGCCGAAGGGCCAGCCGCAGCCCCTCCCCGTCGATGTGAGTCGCCTCACCCGCGGTGAGGACGTGGGCCATGCCGCGCAGCAGCTGCGCCAGGATCGTGCCGGAGTTGCCGCGCGCGCCTATGAGGGCCCCGTGCGCCATCGCGTGGGCGGCGTCGGCGAGGGTCGGGACCTCCTCGCCCAGCTCGTAGCCCGCGAAGACGGCCTCCACGGCGCCCGTGGCCGACTCCACCGTCAGGTAGAGGTTGGTGCCGGTGTCGCCGTCGGCCACCGGGTAGACGTTGATCGCGTCGATCTCCTCGCGTGCCCGGCCGAGCGCCCCGAGTGCGAGAGCGCACCAGGTGCGTACCGCGAGAGCATCGAGGAATGTCTGCGGCACCTGCGCCACCTGCGCCTCCTTGAGCTGGCCGGACGTGGACGCAGCGTAGACCCCGTGGGGGCGGACACCGGAAGAGGGCCGGGAGCGGGCCCCTGAGCTGCCATGCTAGTTTCGTCTAACCGTCGCAGCCGTTGTATGCTGCTCCGGTTGCCCGATCTGATCGGGCCATTCCCCTGGCAATGCCAATCAAGATCTCGGATTCATTCGATCTCGATCCCGGCACGCCGGGATTCAACCGTAAGTGCATCTGAAGTCTTTGGAGTGACCCGTGGCTGCCAACTGCGACGTCTGCGGCAAGGGGCCGGGCTTCGGCAACAACATCTCGCACTCGCACCGCCGTACGTCCCGTCGCTGGAACCCGAACATCCAGCGTGTGCGTACCGTGGTCGGCGGGACGCCGAAGCGCGTGAACGCCTGCACCTCGTGCATCAAGGCCGGCAAGGTCTCGCGCTGACGCACTGTCGCTGAGCGCGCGGCCACCGCTGGTTCGCTGCACAGAGCCGGTCCACCGTAAGGTGGGCCGGCTTTTTGCCGTGCCCGGAAATCCCGGGGCCCAGCCCCCGCCCGGTCGCGCCCTGACAGGCTGTCCCCATGCGTTTCGGCATTCTGGGCCCCCTCGACCTGCGCACCGACGACGGCACCCCGCTCGACCCCGGCGGCCCCCGCCCCCGCGCGCTGCTCGCCCTGCTGCTCCTGGACGCCGGCCGCGCGGTCTCCACGCAGCGCCTCACCGACGGCCTGTACGGCGCCGAGCCGCCCGCCGGAGCCGCCAACGCGCTCCAGTCGCAGGTCTCCCGGCTGCGCAGGCGGCTGGCCCCGCACGGCGAGATCGAGGCCACCGCCACCGGCTACCGCCTGGTCACCGCCCGCGACAGCGTGGACGCGCACCGCTTCGAGGAACTGGCCGCGGCCGGCCGGGCCGCACTCGCCGCCGGTGACCACGCACGGGCCGCGGCCCGCCTGCGGGAGGCGCTCGCGCTGTGGCGCGGGCCCGCGCTGCCCGACCTCCCGGACGCGGCCGCCGAGGCGGCGCGGCTCGAGGAACTGCGGCTGGCCGCCGTACAGGACCGGATCGAGGCGGACCTGGCGCTGGGCGGCGGTGCCGAGCTCGTGCCCGAGCTGCGGGCGCTGCTGGCGGACCGGCCGCTGAGCGAGCGGCTGTACGGGCAGCTGATGCGAGCCCTGCACGCGGGCGGGCGGCCCGCCGAGGCGCTCACGGTGTTCGAGGAGGCCCGCCGGGCGCTCGCCGACGAGCTGGGCGCGGATCCGTCGCCGGAGCTGTCCGCGCTCCATCTGGATCTGCTCAGGGGTGTGGCACCGGAACGGCCACGGCTGCCGGTCCAGCTCACCCGGTTCGTCGGCCGCGAGCCCGAACTCGACCGGATCGCCGCCGTTCTCGCCGGCTCCCGGCTCGTCACACTGACCGGGCCGGGCGGCGCGGGCAAGACACGGCTGGCGATCGAGGCGGCCCAGCACCGTCCCGCCGCCTGTCTCGTCGAGCTCGCACCCCTGACCGACGGTGCCCGCATCCCGTACGCGGTCCTGGCCGCGCTCGGGGTCCGGGAGGGGCTGCGCAGTCCCGCCGCCGACATCACGGACCGGCTGCTGGCCGCGCTGGAGGACCGGGAGCTGCTGCTCGTCCTCGACAACTGCGAGCACCTGGTGGCGGCGGCCGCCCAGGTCGTCTCGCTGCTGCTCGCCTCCTGTCCGGGGGTGCGGGTGCTGGCCACCGGCCGGGAGTCGCTGGGCATCACCGGCGAGATCCTGGTGCCGGTGCCCCCGCTGCCGCCGGAACCGGCGGTACGGCTCTTCCTGGACCGGGCCCGTGCCGTGCGCCCCGGTTTCGAGGGGCACGCGCGCGTGGCCGGCATCTGTGCCGCCCTGGACGGGCTGCCGCTGGCCATCGAGCTGGCGGCGGCCCGGCTGCGCACCCTGACCCCGGACGAGCTGGCCGACCGGCTGGACGACCGGTTCCGGCTGCTGTCGCGCGGCGACCGCTCCAAGGCGCCCCGGCACCGCACCCTGCGCGCGGTCGTGGAGTGGAGCTGGGACCTGCTGGACGAGGAGGAGCGGGAGCTGGCGCGGCGGCTGACGGTGTTCTCGGGGGGCGCGACGCTGGCCGCGGTCGAGGCGGTGTGCGGGCTGCCGTACCCGGAGGACGTGCTGGCCTCGCTGGTGGAGAAGTCCTTCGTGGAAGTGTCCGAGGGGCGCTACCGGATGCTGGAGACGATCCGCGCGTTCGCCGCCGAGGAACCGCGGGACCTGAAGGACGCCCACGCGCGGTACTTCCTGCGGCTGGCCGAGGAGGCCGAGCCGCACCTGCGCGGTGGCGGGCAACTGCCCTGGCTGGCCCGGCTGGCCGCCGAGCACGGCAACCTGGACGCGGCCCTGCGGCACCTGGTGCGCCGCGACACCGACGGGGCGCTGCGTCTGATGGGTCCGCTCTCCTGGTTCTGGCGGCTGCGCGGACTGTACGGGGAGCGGGTGGCGACGGCACGGGAGCTGCTGGCCGCCGTCGGGGACGCACCGCCGGCCGGCCTGGAGGAGGAGTACGTGCTCTGCGCGATCAACGCGCTCTCCGGCGCGGGTGAGGAAGCCGAGCTCATCGCGCGCGTGGACGCCGTTCTGGACGCGTACCCGGGGCCGTTGCGGCTGCCGTACATCCTGGTGCTGTGGGCGGTCGCGGCCGGTCCGCGGCCCGCCGCCGACGACCACGCCCTCGCGCTGGCGGGCGACTCCCCCTGGGCGCGTGCCCTGCTCGACGTGGGCCTCGGCTTCCGCGCCCAGTTCACGGGCCGGCCGCGGGAGTCCGAGGAGTGCTTCAGGCGGGCGCTGGCGGGATACCGGGCCGCCGGGGACCGCTGGGGCATGGCCAACTGCCTCGACCCGCTCGGCCTGGCCGCCCACACCCGCGGTGAGTCCGGGCGCGCCCTTGAACTCCTCGACGAGGGCCTGGCGTACATGCGGGAGCTGGCCGCCCCGGAGGAGACCGCCGACGTGCTGCGCAGCCGTGGCACCGTGCTGCTGCACCGGGGCGACACGGCGGCGGCCGAGGCGCACTTCGAGGAGGCGCTGACGCTGGCCCGTGGCGCCGGGCTGCCCGACAAGGTGGCGGCCGCCCGGCGCGGCCTCGGTGACGCGGCCCGGCTGGCCGGGGACCCGGCACGCGCGCGCGTGCACTACGAGAACGCCCTCCAGGAGTGTGCCGCCAACTGGTTCAGCGTCGGCGAGACCGTCCGCGGTCTGGTCGGGCTCGGCCGGGCGGCCGCCGCCGAGGGGCACACCGAGGAGGCCCGCGACCGGTTCGGGCAGGCCGCCGGCCTCGCCGTGGAGGGTCCCGGCGTGCTGGAACTCGCCGACGCGGCCGAGGCGCTGGCGTCCGTCGCCGGCACCGCGGAGCGGGCCGCGGTGCTGCTGGGCGCGGCGACGGGCCTGCGGGGCGTCCGGTCCGAGGCCGACCCGGACGTCGTACGGGTGGTGGCGGACGTCCGCGCGCGGCTGTCGCCCATGGAGTACGAGCGGGCCCACGAGCGGGGCCGGCGGCAGCGGGCGGCGGCGGTCAGCGAACGGTAGGGGGACGGTCAGCGCCCCCGCCGAAGCTCCTCGCATGACGAAGCAGACGAAGCACCTCGCCCACCTCAGCGTGCTGGTCTCCGGCGCCAGCGTCGCCGGACCCGCCCTCGCCCTCAACCTGGCCCGGCTCGGCGCCCGCGTCACCGTCGTCGAGAAGGCCCCCGGCCTGCGCGGCGGCGGCTTCGCGGTCGACTTCCGCGGCCATGTCCACCGCACCGTCCTGACCTCCATGGGCATCTGGGACGAGATCCACGCCCACCAGACCCACATGGGCCGCCAGACCGTCGTGGCCGCCGACGGCAGCCCGCGCGTGGACCTGCCGGCCGAGATGATGAGCGGCGACGTGGAGATCTTCCGCGGCGACCTCGCGCGGATCATGTACGAGCGCACCAGGGACGACGTCGAGTACGTCTTCGGCGACTCGATCGCCTCCCTCGCCCAGGACGCCGACGGTGTCGACGTCACCTTCGAGCAGGGCGCGCCCCGCCGCTTCGACCTGGTCGTCGGCGCCGACGGGCTGCACTCGAACACCCGTCGGCTCGTCTTCGGTGACGACTCCCGCCACCTGCGCTTCCTCGACCACTACGTGGCCGGCTTCGACGTCCCCAACCACCTGGGTCTGGACCGCACCGGCCGGGTCTACAGCGAGCCCGGCCGCGCGGTCGTGGTGGGCAACTACGACGGCGACCCGGACCGCGCGGGCGCGCTGCTGGTCTTCCGGTCCGGGGAGCTGTCGTACGACCGCCGGGACGTCCCGGGGATCAAGCGGACCCTGAGGGACCGCTTCGCCGGGATGGGCTGGGAGGTCCCGGCCGTCCTCGACGCCCTGGAGGAGGCCGACGACCTGTACTTCGACGCGATCGCCCAGATCCACGTGGACCGGCTCGTCGAGGGGCGGGTGGCGCTGCTCGGGGACGCCGGGTACGGGGCGACCATGGGCGGGATGGGGACCGGCGTGGCGATCGTCGGTGCGCATGTCCTCGCCGGTGAACTCGCCCTCGCGGGCGGCGACTTCCGTACCGCGTTCACCGAGTACGAGACCCGGATCCGGGAGTTCGCCAAGGGCTGCCAGAAGATCTCCGGGAACGCGGGCCCGTTCTTCGCGCCGCCCACCGAACGCCGTATCCGCAGCCGGGACCGGATGTACCGGATCCTCGCCTCGCGTCCGCTGGCCCGTTTCTTCAAGAGGCTGACGGAGAAGGCGGCGACCGACATCAAGCTGCGGGAGTACCCCTGCTGAGGCGCCAGCCGTGGTCGACGGGTCCGATCCCGGCACCGAGCGCGAAGCCGGCCGCGATCGCCCCGGTGACGTACTCCTTGGCCGCGGTCACCGCCTCCGGCACGGACCGCCCCTTCGCGAGCTGCGCCGCGATCGCGGACGCGAGGGTGCAGCCGGTGCCGTGCGTGTGCCGGTTGGCGTGCCGGGGGGCGCGCAGCAGGTGCTCCTCGGTGCCGTCCGTGAGCAGGTCCACAGCCTCACCGGGCAGGTGCCCGCCCTTGATCAGCACCCATCTGGGTCCGTACGACAGCACGGCCGCCGCGGCCCGGCGCAGACCGGCCTCCGACTCGACGTGCACACCGGTGAGCTGGGCCACCTCGTCGAGGTTCGGGGTGGCCACGGTGGCGAGCGGGAGCAGTCCGGTGCGGACCGACTCCAGTGCGGAGGCGGCGAGGAGGGGGTCACCGTGCTTGGAGACGCCGACCGGGTCCACGACCACGGGCACACCGGTCCCGGCGATCAACTCGGCGACCTCCTCGACCAGTTCCGCGGAGGCGAGCATGCCGGTCTTGACCGCGTCGACACCGATGTCGTCCACGACGGCGCGGTACTGGGCGCGCACGGCCGCCACCGGCAGTTCCCAGGCGCCCTGCACGCCCACGGAGTTCTGCGCGGTGACCGCGGTGATCACGCTCATACCGTGCACGCCGAGGGCGAGCATGGTCTTCAGGTCGGCCTGGATCCCGGCCCCGCCGCCGGAGTCGGAGCCCGCGACCGTCAGTACCCTCGGCGGGCTGTTCATGACTCGATGTCCCCGAAGTGGTCCCAGCCGCCCTTGCTGGTCCAGGGCGCCCCGTCGACGGTGACCTGGGGCAGCGCGGACGGATTGAGGACCTCGCCGATCACCTTCCAGCGGGCGGGCAGTTTCACGTCCGGCGGGAAGGTCGCCACGATCGCGTGGTCCTCGCCGCCGGTCAGCACCCACTGGATGGGGTCGACGCCGACGGCCTGCCCGATGTCGTTCATCTGGGTGGGGACGTCGATCGCGCCGGAGCGGATGTCGATCCGGACCTTGCTGGCCTCGGCGATGTGCCCCAGGTCGGCGATCAGCCCGTCGCTCACGTCGCACATCGCGGTCGCGCCGAGCCCGGCGGCGGCCGGACCGGCGTGGTACGGGGGTTCTGGGCGGCGGTGGGCCTCCACGAAGGCGCGCGGCGAGCGGAAGCCGCGGGAGAGCACCGCGTAGCCGGCCGCCGACCAGCCCAGCCAGCCGGTGACGGCCACCAGGTCGCCGGGCTGGGCGCCGGCCCGGGTGACCGGCTCCTGGTTGCGCAGGTCGCCGAGCGCGGTGATGGAGACCATGATCGTGTCGCCGCGGACCACGTCGCCGCCGACCACCGAGGCACCGGCCACCTGGCACTCGTCCCGGATGCCGTCCATCAGTTCGCTGGGCCAGGTCACGGGCAGTTCGGCGGGGACGACCAGGCCGAGCAGCAGCGCGGTCGGCACGGCGCCCATGGCGGCGATGTCCGCGAGGTTCTGGGCGGCGGCCTTGCGGCCCACGTCGTAGGCCGTGGACCAGTCACGGCGGAAGTGCCGCCCCTCCAGCAGGATGTCGGTGCTCGCCACGACCCGGCGGTCGGGCGCGGCGACCACCGCGGCGTCGTCGCCCGGGCCGACGCGGACCGCCGGAGTGGTGGTGAGACGGGAGGTGAGCTCCCTGATGAGTCCGAACTCACCTAGCTCACCAACAGTGCCCTTCATTGCCCTTGCGCCCCTTCTGTGCCTTGCCGTGCCCGCTCGCGCGTCATCGTCGTCCTGGATACGGTCGAGGTGACCGTCAACATCTGTCCTGCCTGCACCCTGGCGCGCAAGCCCCTGTCCGCGCAGGTCTCCCCGCGGTGAGCGGGGACGCGATACCGTGGCGTTCCTTTTCCCCACATGATCCTCGTGGCCGCCCTGGAGGTTCCGTGGTACAGGCGTACATCCTGATCCAGACGGAGGTCGGCAAAGCGTCGACCGTCGCCGAGACGATCAGCAAGATCCCGGGAGTCATCCAGGCCGAGGATGTGACAGGACCGTACGACGTCATCGTGCGCGCGCAGTCCGAGACGGTCGACGAACTCGGTCGCATGGTGGTCGCGAAGGTCCAGCAGGTGGACGGCATCACCCGCACCCTGACCTGCCCGGTGGTCCATCTGTAGCCCCCGTCTACCCTTGGCCGGTGAACTCCTTCCGTCACCGGCCATTCGGTCTGCCCGCGCTCGCCGCGCTGATGATCGCGGCAGCGGGCTGCTCCTCAGCAGACGACGCCCCGTCGGCGGCGGTTCCCAGTCCGGGCGCGGCGGTTGCGAAGCTCTGCGATCGCCTGGACCGGGTACTGCCGACGAAGGTCGACAAGCTCGGCCGACGTGATCCGGAACCGGCCTCCGCGCTGACGGCCGGGTGGGGCGGCGACCCGGCGATCATACTGCGGTGCGGGGTTTCGCGGCCCGCGAAGATGGCCGACCCGGAGGCCGACGGGGTGGAGGTGAACGGGGTGGGGTGGCTGCTGGAACAGCAGGCCGACAAATCGTTCCGGTTCACCACGACGTTGCGGAAGGCGTATGTCGAGGTGACGATTCCGGCGAAGCGGACGGGGGACGGTATGGCGCCGCTGGTCAGCTTGGCGCCTGCCGTCAAGAAGGCGGTTCCGGAGGGGATTGCCGACTAGGCGCCCTGCGTGGAGCCGTTGCGTGTCGGGTGCGGGTGGTACGTGGTCGCTCGCGCGGTTCCCCGCGCCCCTTTCGGGGCGCTCCAGCTCGGGGTGTCACCAGTGGGGGTGTTTCAGCGGAGGCCTGTCGAGCGGTTGAGGGCTGCCTGGATGAGGCGGTCGACCAGGTCGGCGTAGCCGACGCCGGTCGCCTGCCACATCTGCGGGTACATCGAGATCGGCGTGAAGCCGGGCATCGTGTTGATCTCGTTGATCACGAAGTCGCCGTCCTCCGCGAGGAAGAAGTCGGCACGGACCAGGCCCTCGCAGGACGCGGCCTCGAAGGCGTCCACCGCGAGCCTCTGGACCTCGGCGGTCTCCTCCGGCGTGAGGGGGGCCGGGACGATGCCGGGGGTGGAGTCGATGTACTTGGCCTCGAAGTCGTAGTACGCGTGCTCCGACGGCGGCGGGATCTCGGCGGGGACCGAGGCGCGCGGACCCTCCTCGAACTCCAGCACGCCGACCTCGATCTCACGGCCGCGCACGGCCGCCTCGATGAGGATCTTCGGGTCGTGGGACTGGGCCTCGGCGATCGCCTCGTCCAGGCCGGACAGGCCGTCGACCTTGGTGATGCCGATCGACGAGCCCGCGCGCGCGGGCTTCACGAACAGCGGCCAGCCGTGCTCGCCCGCGAAGTCGACGATCCTCTTGCGGGCGGCGGACTCGTCCTGCTGCCACTCGCGGGGCCGGATCACCAGGTACGGGCCGACCTTGAGCCCGAACGAGGAGAACACCCGCTTCATGTACTCCTTGTCCTGGCCGACGGCCGAGGCGAGCACGCCCGAGCCGACGTAGGGGACGCCGGAGAGCTCCAGGAGGCCCTGGAGGGTGCCGTCCTCGCCGTAGGGGCCGTGCAGCACCGGGAAGACCACGTCGACCTCGCCGAGCGCCTTGGGCACCGAGCCGGGCTCGCTGTAGACGACCTCACGGCTGGCCGGGTCGACCGGGAGCACGACGCCGCCCTCGGTGGACTCGGCGAGGTCGCCGACCTCGGGGGTACGGCGTTCGGTGATCGCCATGCGTTCCGGTTCGTCGGCCGTGAGCACCCAGCGGCCTTCCCTGGTGATGCCGATCGGCAGGACGTCGTACTTCGTCCGGTCGATGGCAGCGAGGACGGCGCCCGCGGTGACCGTGGAGATCCCGTGCTCGGAGCTGCGGCCGCCGAACACGACGGCCACGCGCGGCTTGCGAGCAGGCTGCTCAGGGCTCTGGGGAAGGTTCTCGGTGCTCATATGGCGATGAGAGTACCCGGTGGTAGGGCCCCGATACAGCGTCCGGCCGGTGCCGTGGCTCAGCGTCGCTCGGGCTTCGCGCTGCGCGACATCAGCTCCTTGAGGGCGACCACCGGCGGCTTGCCCTCGTGGACGATGTCCACGACCGTCTCGGTGATCGGCATCTCGACGCCGTGCCGACGGGCCAGATCGGCCACCGACTCACAGGACTTGACGCCCTCGGCGGTCTGCCGGGTGACCGCGATGGTCTCCTCCAGCGTCATGCCCTTGCCGAGGTTGGTGCCGAAGGTGTGGTTGCGGGACAGCGGCGAGGAACAGGTCGCCACCAGGTCGCCGAGCCCGGCGAGTCCGGAGAAGGTCAGCGGGTCGGCGCCGAGCGCGCTGCCGAGCCGGGCGGTCTCCGCGAGACCGCGCGTGATGAGCGAGCCCTTGGCGTTGTCGCCGAGTCCCATGCCGTCCGCGATGCCGACGGCGAGACCGATGACGTTCTTCACGGCGCCGCCCAGTTCGCAGCCGACCACGTCGGTCTCGGTGTAGGGGCGGAAGTACGGCGTGTGGCAGGCGGCCTGGAGGCGCCGGGCCACCGTCTCGTCGGTGCAGGCGACCACGGCGGCGGCCGGCATCCGGGCGGCGATCTCGCGGGCGAGGTTGGGCCCCGTGACGACGGCGATCCGGTCCGCGCCGACCTTGGTGACGTCCTCGATGACCTCGCTCATCCGCATGGCCGTGCCGAGTTCGACGCCCTTCATGAGGGACACGAGGACGGTGCCGGGCGCGAGCAGCGGCGTCCATTCGGCGAGGTTGGCCCGCATGGTCTGGGACGGCACCGACAGGAAGGTGAAGTCGGCGCCGGCGGCCGCCTCGGCGGGATCGGTCGTGGCCCGCAGGTTCGCGGGGAGTTCCACGCCCGGCAGGTAGTCGGGGTTGGTACGGCCGGAGTTGATCGCCTCCGCGACCTCCGCGCGCCGCGCCCACAGGGTGACCTCGCACCCGGCGTCGGCGAGCACCATCCCGAAGGCCGTACCCCACGAACCCGCACTGAAGACCGCCGCCTTGGCCGGCTTGCTCACTTGCCGCTCTCCTCTTCCAGACCGCTCTGCGCACGCGTCCGGCGCCGCTGCTCGATCCGCACCTGGCGAGGATCGTAGGGGGTCTCGGGGGCCTTCTCGCCGCGGATCTCCTCCAGCTGGCGCGTGATCGCCGCCATGATGACCTCGGTCGCCTCCTTGAGGACGTCCTGCGTCATGTCCTTGCCGTAGAAGCGGGTCAGGTCGACCGGCGGGCCCGCGAGCACGTGGTGGGTCTTGCGGGGCAGCAGACTGGGCTTCTTCGCGTACGGCGGGAGCAGTTCGTTGGCGCCCCACTGGGCGACCGGGATGACCGGGCACCTGGTCTGGAGGGCGACCCGGGCGGCACCGGTCTTGCCGGTCATGGGCCACTGGTCCGGGTCCCGGGTGATCGTTCCCTCAGGGTAGAAGGCGACGCACTCGCCGCGCTCCACGGCGTCGATCGCGGCCCGGAAGGCGCTGAGCGCGTCGGTGGACTCGCGGTAGACGGGGATCTGGCCGGTACCGCGCATGGCGGCGCCGACGAATCCCTTCCTGAAAAGCCCGCTCTTCGCCAGGAAACGCGGAACACGGCCGGTGTTGTACTGATAGTGGGCGTAGGCGAAGGGGTCGATGTGGGAATTGTGGTTCACCGCGGTGATAAATCCGCCCTCGGCCGGAATGTTCTCCATTCCGCGCCAGTCCCGCTTGATCAGAACCACCAGCGGCGGTTTGCAGAGCACCGCAGCGAAGCGGTACCAGAAGCCGATTCTCCGGCGGGGCACGCGGACACCTTCCTCTAGGTCTTCCTCCCGGCCTGGGATCGGGAAGAAGTGTGGCCCCGGCCCGCCGGTCTGTCGAGAACACCGTACGCCTCGGTGTCGCGGCCACCGGGTGGGCCCGGGTGACAATGAGGCAACAAGGGAGGGACGGTACGACGGTGCAGTGGACCTTGGTCATCCCGCTCAAACCTCTGGCGCGGGCCAAGAGCAGGCTCGCGGACACCGCGGCGGACGGGGTGCGCCCTTCGCTGGCCCTCGCCTTCGCCCAGGACACGGTGGCGGCGGCGCTGGCCTGCCAGGCCGTGAAGGATGTGGCGGTCGTCACGGTCGATCCGCTGGCCGGGCGGGAGCTCTCGGCGCTGGGCGCGCGCATCGTCCCCGACACGCCGGGAGGCGGCCTGAACGAGGCGCTGCGGCACGGCGCGGCGGTCGTCCGCGCATCGCGTCCGGAAACCCCCGTGGCGGCCCTGAACGCCGATCTCCCCGCGTTGCGTCCACTGGAATTGGCCCGGGTTCTGGACTCGGCCGCGGAATTCCCGCGCGCTTTTCTCCCGGACGCGGCGGCAATCGGCACCACTCTGCTGGCGGCAGCGCCCGGCAGGGAATTGGCGCCCGCATTCGGTCCGGACTCCCGCGCCCGGCACGCCGCCTCGGGCGCCGTGGAACTGCGGCTGACGGACGTGGACTCGGTGCGGCAGGACGTGGACACCGGCGCCGACCTGCGCACCGCACTGGCCCTGGGCGTGGGCCCGCGCACCGCGACCGTGGCGGCCCGCCTGCTGATCCCCGACCAGTAGGCTGCGCCCATGCAGGCCACCGCATACACGTACGACCCCGAAACCCACACCGGCCAGGTGCTCCTGGACGACGGCACCCCGGTCCCCTTCGACGCCCCCGCCTTCGAGGCGGGCGGCCTGCGGCTGCTCAGGCCGGGCCAGCGGGTACGCATCGACACCGAGGGGGCGGGCGCAGACCTCCGGATCACCCTGGTGACTTTGCAGACACTCTGAGGCGAGAGACTCAGGGGCGCGGGGAACTGCGCGACAAGCCCCCACCGGACCCGCACCCAGAACACAACCCACCCAAGAACACACCGCGGGCCGGACTCCCCAAGGGAATCCGGCCCGTCGCGTGAGTAACCCGACCGCGCCGCCGAAGCGAACGCCTAGCGAGTCGCGGTCTTCTTGGCGGCGGCCTTCCGGGCGGTCGACTTCTTCGCCGGCGCCTTCTTGGCCGTGACCTTCTTGGCCGGAGCCTTCTTCGCGGCGGTCTTCTTCGCCGTCGCCGTGGTCTTCTTCGCGGCCGTCTTCTTCGCCGTCGCCGTGGTCTTCTTCGCGGCCGCCGCGCCCGTGGTCTTCTTCGCCGTCGTCTTCTTCGCGGTGGCGGCGGTGGTGGTCTTGCGGGCCGCGCCCGTCGCCTTCTTGGCGGTGGTCTTCTTCGCCGCGGCCTTCTTGACCGTCGCCGAAGCGGCGCCAGTCAGGCTGCCCTTGGGCGCCTTCTTGACCGAGACCTCGCCGCCGCGCGGGAGCTTCTTGGAGCCGCTCACCAGGTCCTTGAAGCCCTGACCGGCGCGGAAGCGCGGCACGGAGGTCTTCTTGACCCGAACCCGCTCGCCCGTCTGGGGGTTGCGGGCGTAACGGGCGGGGCGGTCCACTTTCTCGAAGGACCCGAAGCCGGTGACCGAGACCCGCTCACCCGCGACGACCGCGCGGACGATGGCGTCCAGGACATGGTCGACGGCGTCGGCCGCCTGCTGGCGGCCGCCCATCTTGTCGGCAATCGCTTCTACGAGCTGCGCCTTGTTCACGTCTTCCCCTTCGGAGACCTCGCCAGAACGAAAGTGTTCAAGCTTTTTCGCACGTTAGGCAGATATATACCGCAAATCAAACACGAAACGGGCTTATCACCCTCGTGCCGCAACGGATTCGACTGTCTCGCGAGGTCCGGTCAGCCTTCCTCTTGCGGGAATCGACCCGCTTCGAGGTCGGCGTTGAACCGCTCGAGCCGCCTTGCCGCGTCGGCGATGTCGTGCTTGGCCGCGGCCGTAATGACCAGCAGCTTCCGGGTCAGCGCCATCCGTACGCCCTCCGGGACTTGCAGTGCGCGCACTGTTGTGTGCGCTTCCTTGAGTTGGTCCGCGACCGCCGCATAGAGCTGGAGTTGGCCGTCGTGTTCCATGCACAGATTGTGCCATCTGGGGCGAGTTGTCGCCTGCGCAGGGGGCAACTGCCGCCTCAAATGGCCTTCCGGGCACTTGCGGAAGCCCCGGACACAGCACTCACCTACCCCCACAACATCGGCCCTAACGTGGGAAGTTGGCAAGACCTGCGACAACGCGAGCGTCCGTTCGGGTGCAGACATGGCTGTACCCCCAATCGTGGCGATCGGGGGTACAGACGGGGTGTCGCGGTGGCTGAAACCAGCCGTATTCAGATGTGGTGGATCACGCCCGAACCGGGCTCCGGATCAGACCTGGAGCGTCCGCGGCTTGTACGACGGCCGCTTGGCCTCGTACGCCGCGATGTCGGCCTCGTTCTGGAGCGTGATGGAGATGTCGTCCAGACCGTTCAGCAGCCGCCAGCGGGAGTTCTCGTCCAGCTCGAAGGAGGCGGTGATGCCCTCGGCGCGCACCTCGCGGTTCTCCAGGTCGACGGTGATCTCGGCCTCGGGGTCGTTCTCGGAGAGCTCTTGCAGGGCCTCCACGATCTTCTGGTCGAGGACCACCGTGAGCAGGCCGTTCTTCAGCGAGTTGCCCCGGAAGATGTCGGCGAAGCGGGAGGAGAGCACGGTCTTGAAGCCGTAGTTCTGAAGCGCCCAGACCGCGTGCTCACGGGAGGAGCCGGTACCGAAGTCTGGGCCGGCCACCAGGACGGTGGCACCCTGCCGCTCGGGGCGGTTGAGGATGAAGTTCTCGTCCTTGCGCCAGGCCTCGAACAGACCGTCCTCGAAGCCGTCCCTGGTCACCTTCTTGAGCCAGTGGGCAGGGATGATCTGGTCGGTGTCGACGTTGGAGCGGCGCAGCGGGACGGCCCGGCCGGTGTGCGTGGTGAATGCTTCCATGGCTGATCAGACTCCAGCGGGCGTACGGGCGTCGGACAGGTCGGCCGGGGAGGCCAGGTGACCCAGGACGGCGGTGGCCGCCGCGACCTGCGGCGACACCAGGTGGGTACGCCCGCCCTTGCCCTGCCGGCCCTCGAAGTTGCGGTTGGAGGTGGACGCGGAGCGCTCGCCGGGGGCCAGCTGGTCGGGGTTCATGCCCAGGCACATCGAGCAGCCCGCGTGCCGCCATTCGGCGCCGGCCTCCTTGAAGACCACGTCCAGGCCCTCGGAGACGGCCTGGAGACCGACCCGGGCGGAGCCGGGGACGACCAGCATCCGTACGCCGTCGGCGACTTTGCGGTCCTTGAGGATGTCGGCGGCTGCGCGCAGGTCCTCGATCCGGCCGTTGGTGCAGGAACCTACGAAGACGGTGTCCACGTTGATGGAGCGCAGCGGCTGACCGGCCTCCAACCCCATGTACTCCAGGGCCTTTTCGGCGGCGAGGCGCTCCGAAGCGTCTTCGTACGAAGCGGGGTCGGGGACGTCCGCCGAAAGCGGGGCGCCCTGGCCCGGGTTGGTGCCCCAGGTGACGAACGGCGAGAGGGCGGCCGCGTCGATGTGCACCTCGGCGTCGAATTCCGCGTCCGCGTCCGTCTTGAGGGTCTTCCAGTACTCGACCGCGGCGTCCCAGTCCGCGCCCTCGGGGGCGTGGGCGCGGCCCTTGATGTAGGCGAAGGTGGTCTCGTCGGGGGCGATCATGCCCGCGCGGGCACCGGCCTCGATCGACATGTTGCAGATGGTCATGCGGGCCTCCATCGAGAGCTTCTCGATGGCGGAGCCGCGGTACTCCAGGATGTAGCCCTGGCCGCCGCCCGTACCGATCTTGGCGATGATCGCCAGGATCAGGTCCTTGGCGGTGACGCCCTCGGGCAGCTCGCCGTCGACCGTGATGGCCATGGTCCTGGGTCGGGCCAGCGGCAGCGTCTGGGTGGCCAGCACGTGCTCCACCTGGGAGGTGCCGATACCGAACGCCAGCGCGCCGAAGGCGCCGTGCGTGGAGGTGTGCGAGTCGCCGCAGACGACGGTCGTGCCGGGCTGGGTCAGGCCCAGCTGCGGGCCGACCACGTGCACGACGCCCTGCTCGACGTCGCCCAGCGGGTGCAGGCGCACGCCGAACTCGGCGCAGTTCTTGCGCAGCGTCTCCAGCTGGGCGCGGGAGACCGGGTCCGCGATGGGCTTGTCGATGTCGAGGGTCGGGGTGTTGTGGTCCTCGGTCGCGATGGTGAGGTCGAGGCGGCGCACCGGGCGGCCGTTCTGACGCAGACCGTCGAAGGCCTGCGGGCTGGTCACCTCGTGCAGCAGGTGCAGATCGATGAAGAGGAGGTCGGGCTCGCCCTCGGCGCGCCGGACGACATGGTCGTCCCAGACCTTCTCCGCGAGTGTCCTACCCATCGCTTTCCCTCCGGCCGGCAGACGTGCACCGGCCCAACTAGAGATCTTGAGGAAGCGGCTGCCCGAGTTCCGGGCCCCTGAAGTCGTGGTTCCGGGCGTCCGCCGCCGGGCCCGTTGGTACGCGGGCCACTGTGTGATTCCAGGGTGGCGCGTTCCACGGAAAATTGAACTTGCGTTTCACAGAGTGAGACGTGAGTATCGTTGCATGGACAACAGTAGCGGCGTCGGCGTTCTGGACAAGGCGGCCCTTGTCCTGAGCGCTCTGGAGTCCGGTCCGGCCACCCTCGCGGGTCTGGTCGGGGCCACCGGACTGGCACGGCCCACGGCCCATCGGCTGGCCGTGGCTCTGGAACACCACCGCATGGTGGCACGCGACATGCAGGGCCGTTTCATTCTCGGCCCCCGGCTCGCGGAACTGGCCGCGGCGGCCGGCGAGGACCGCCTGCTCGCGACGGCGGGCCCGGTGCTCACGCACCTGCGGGACATCACCGGCGAGAGCGCGCAGCTCTATCGCCGCCAGGGTGACATGCGGATCTGCGTGGCCGCGGCGGAACGGCTGTCCGGCCTGCGGGACACCGTCCCGGTCGGCTCGACCCTCACGATGAAGGCCGGCTCCTCGGCTCAGATCCTCATGGCCTGGGAGGAGCCGGAGCGGCTGCACCGCGGCCTCCAGGGCGCCCGCTTCACGGCGACGGCCCTCTCCGGCGTCCGCCGCCGCGGCTGGGCCCAGTCCATCGGCGAACGCGAGCCGGGCGTCGCCTCGGTGTCGGCGCCGGTGCGGGGGCCCTCCAACCGCGTGGTCGCCGCCGTGTCCGTCTCCGGCCCGATCGAGCGCCTGACCCGGCACCCGGGCCGCATGCACGCCCAGGCGGTCATCGACGCGGCGGGCCGCCTCTCCGAGGCCCTGCGCCGCACCGGCTGAGCACCGAAACGAACGCCCCCGTCAGAAGAGCCCGGCCCCAACGCCGCGGCCGGCCTTCTTCCCGACGGGAGTGGAGCGCCCCGCAAGGGGCGCGGGGAACCGCGCGATCAGCCACATACCGCTGGCACTCGATCACCCTGCGCAGCCCAACGGCGAAGGATGTGCCCCCACAGGCCGTCAGCCGTCCGCGACGCCGTCGTGGCTTGTCGCGCAGTTCCCCGCGCCCCTACGAGGCGCTCCTGTCAGCGCCTCGGTAAGCGAACCGGTCCTTCGCGTAGCGGCCCCTGCGCTCCACGGGTACCGTCCCGCTCGCCGCGCCCAGGCCGAACTCCGGCATGTCGAAGTAGATCGACTCGTACGAGCCCTCGGGTGCGACGTACGTCTCGTGCCACAGGCCCACGTGCTGCCGCAGCTTCCCCGCCCGCTCCTTGCGGTTCACGATGCTCCACATCCCGTGGTGGAGCAGGTCCGGCGAACTCGCGTACGCGTACAGCTTCTCCTTGGACTCCCAGTACTGGACGACGTAGTACGTCCGCGGCGAGGCCGTCAGCAGGACGCGCCCCAGCAGCCCCCGGTCAGGGTTCCGCGCAAGCTCCCCCAGCATGCGGAACATGGACAGCATGACCGGGAGCCACTGGTGCACCGCCCAGAAGTGATTGACGCGCATGCCGATCAGCAGCACCACCGCGTCACCCTCACGCGCCGCGGTCGTACGGCCCGGAATCGGTCTGGCGACCATGCGAAACACCCCCGGTCCCTGTCGGATAGCGTCACTATCCTTCTGTCGGTGCTTGGATAGTGGCACTTACCAAGGAGAGGCGCAAGAGATGCGGCTGGCCCGGTTGAGCGAGCGCAGCGGGGTGCCCGTCGCGACGATCAAGTACTACCTGCGCGAGGGGCTGTTGCCGCCCGGCCGCCAGGTCAACACCACGACCGCGGAGTACGACGAGGAGCACCTGCGCCGGCTGCGGCTGGTCCGGGCGATGATCCAGGTGGGCCGGGTGCCGGTGGCGAAGGTGCGCGAGGTGCTCGGGCACGTGGACGACGAGTCGCTGGGCCGCACGATCAGGGTGGGCGCCGCACTGTGGGCACTGCCGCAGGTACCGGAGCCGGACGAGGACGACGAGTACGTCCGGGCCGCGCACCGGGAGGTGGGCGCCCTGCTGTCGACCCTGGGCTGGGAGAACGCCAAGCAGCTCACGACCATCTCCCCGGCGTACCGCCAGCTGGTGGTCGCGGTGGCCGCGTTCCGCCGGCTCGGCTACGACTGGGACAGTGAACTCCTGGTGACCCGGGCGAGGTTGATGCACCAGGCGGCGATCGCCGATCTGGACTTCCTGGAGACGCATCCGTCGGAGGAGGAGAAGGTGGCGGCCGCGGTGGCCAGCGCGGTGCTGGTGGAGCCGATGCTCCAGGCGCTGCACCGGCTGGCCCAGGAGGAGGAGACGGCCCGGCGCTACGGCTTCGAGTAGGCCTCGGACACGCCGAAGGGCCCTCCGCCTGAGCGAAGGGCCCTTCGTCCCGTACCCCCGACCGGATTCGAACCGGCGCTACCGCCTTGAGAGGGCGGCGTGCTAGGCCGCTACACAACGGGGGCGTGGATCTTACAAGCGCCAATGTGCGACGCCGCAGATCCGAGCTGGTCTACCTGGACTCGAACCAAGACTAACTGAACCAGAATCAGTCGTGCTGCCAATTACACCATAGACCAATGATGGTTTAGACCAGTTCGTACCCCCGACCGGATTCGAACCGGCGCTACCGCCTTGAGAGGGCGGCGTGCTAGGCCGCTACACAACGGGGGCCCTAGCGATCATCCGTAGACGATCTCCGTACCCCCGACCGGATTCGAACCGGCGCTACTGCCTTGAGAGGGCAGCGTGCTAGGCCGCTACACAACGGGGGCTTTGTGGATGTGATCCACGCGTGCAGATGAGCTCTGCGAGCTGGCCTACCTGGACTCGAACCAAGACTAACTGAACCAGAATCAGTCGTGCTGCCAATTACACCATAGGCCACTGGAACGCAAGCCCCTGAGGGGTTCTTGTTCTAGTTTCGCTCCTCCGGTTCCGGCCTTTCGGCCCGCTCCCCGGCGGCGCAGGAAGAACATTACCTGAAGGTGGACGGGGCTCCAAAACGGGTATCGGCGCGGAGGATCGCGGGCAGTTCGGCGAGGGAGGCGATCCTGTGCGGTCCGACGGGCGCGTTGCCTCCCGCGGCGGCACCGTGGCGGTCGATCCACACGGACAGCAGTCCGGCGTCGACGGCGCCGCGTGCGTCGATCTCCGGGTGGTCACCGACGTACGCGACCTCGTGCGGGGCGAGTTCCAGCGCGTCACAGGCCGCCAGGAAGGCGCCGGCTGCGGGCTTGGAGACGCCGAGTTCGGCGGCGCACAGGATGACCTCGAACCGGTCGTGCACACCGAGCGTGCGCAGTTTGTGGTCCTGGACGTGCAGGCTGGAGTTGGACAGCACGGCGTGCCGGTAGTCGGCGGCCAGCGCGTCCAGGACCGGCAGGACGTCCGGGAAGAGGGCCCAGGCGGCCTCGTAGTACGTCCGGTACCGGCGGAACCAGTCGTCGGCCTCGTCGCCGCTCAGCGCCTCGCCGAGGAACACCCGGATCCGCTCCCGGCGCTGCTCCTCGAAGGACAGCTCCCCCGCCGAGAACCGCGCCCACTGCCGGTCGGTGATCGACCGCCACCGCACCAGCGCCGCCTCGGCGCTCTCGTACGCCGCCAGCAGTCCCTCCGCCGCGAGATGCGCCCGCATGCCCTCGCGGTCGGCGGTGGTGTAGTCGAAGAGCGTGTCGTCCACGTCCCAGACCACGGCTCTGATCGTCATACCGCCGACGGTACCCGCTGGGTACGACGAAGGGGCGGCCCCGGGATGAACCGGAGCCGCCCCGTCACACGGGCGTGCCCTACGCGGCCAGCCTCGCCAGCGCCGCGTCGATCCGGGCCAGGGTCTTCTCCTTGCCCAGGACCTCCAGGGACTCGAAGAGCGGCAGGCCGACGGTGCGGCCCGTGACGGCCACCCGGACCGGCGCCTGGGCCTTGCCGAGCTTGAGGCCGTGGGCCTCGCCGGCGGCCAGGACGGCCTCCTTCAGGGACTCCGGGGAGGTCCAGTCGGCGGCCTCCAGCTTCTCGCGGGCCGTGGCGAGGAGGGCGTCGCTGCCCTCCTTCATCGCCTTGGTCCAGGACGCCTCGTCCTGGACCGGCTCGGGGAGGAACAGGAAGTCGACGTTGTCGGTGATCTCGGAGAGGACCTTCAGGCGGGTCTGGGCGTGCGGGGCGATCGCCTCCCACTTCGACTCGTCGAAGTCCTCGGGGGCCCAGGGGGCGAAGGGCGCCTTCAGCCAGGGGGCGCAGCGCTCCGTGAAGTCCTTCACGTCCAGCATGCGGATGTGGTCGGCGTTGATCGCCTCGCACTTCTTCAGGTCGAAGCGGGCCGGGTTGGGGTTCACGTCGGCGATGTCGAAGGCGGCCACCATCTCGTCGACGGAGAAGATGTCCTGGTCCGCGGAGAGCGACCAGCCCAGCAGGGAGAGGTAGTTGAGCAGGCCCTCGGGCAGGAAGCCCTGCTCGCGGTAGAGGTTCAGGGACGCCTGCGGGTCGCGCTTGGAGAGCTTCTTGTTGCCCTCGCCCATGACGTACGGCAGGTGGCCGAAGGCCGGCGTCCGCTTGGCGATGCCCAGCTCGGTCAGCGCCTTGTAGAGGGCGACCTGGCGCGGGGTGGAGGAGAGCAGGTCCTCGCCGCGCAGGACGTGGGTGATCTCCATCAGGGCGTCGTCGACCGGGTTGACCAGCGTGTACAGCGGGGCGCCGTTGGCGCGGACGATGCCGTAGTCCGGGACGTTCTCGGGGGTGAAGGTCAGCTCGCCGCGGACCAGGTCCGTGAAGGTGATCGTCTCGTCCGGCATCCGGAAGCGGACGATGGGCGCCCGGCCCTGGGCCTGGTACTCCTCGACCTGCTCGGCGGTGAGGTCACGGCAGTGGCCGTCGTAGCCGGACGGCCTGCCGGCGGCGCGGGCGGCCTCGCGGCGGCTGTCCAGCTCCTCCTGGGAGCAGTAGCAGCGGTAGGCGTGACCGGCGTCCAGCAGCCGCTGCGCGACGTCCCGGTAGATGTCCATGCGCTGCGACTGGCGGTACGGCGCGTGCGGGCCGCCGACCTCGGGGCCCTCGTCCCAGTCGAAGCCGAGCCAGCGCATCGCGTCGAGCAGCTGGTTGTACGACTCCTCGGAGTCGCGGGCCGCGTCCGTGTCCTCGATGCGGAAGACCAGGGTGCCCTTGTGGTGCCGGGCGAACGCCCAGTTGAACAGGGCGGTGCGGACCAGGCCCACGTGGGGGTTACCGGTGGGCGAGGGGCAGAAACGGACGCGAACGGGGGAGCCGGGTGCGCTAGCCACGCTTGACAACCTTGTTGGTGAGAGTGCCGATGCCTTCGATGGTGACGGCGACCTCGTCGCCGACGTTGAGGGGGCCGACCCCTGCCGGGGTGCCGGTGAGGATCACGTCGCCGGGCAGCAGCGTCATGGCCTCGGTGATGTGGACGATCAGGTCCGCGATCGGGTGGATCATCTCGCTCGTACGGCCGAGCTGGCGCTGTTCGCCGTTGACGGTGAGCTGGAGCGTCAGGTCGGACGCGGTGGCGAGGTCGAGGTCCGTCTCCACCCAGGGGCCGAGCGGGCAGGAGGTGTCGAAGCCCTTGGCGCGGGCCCACTGCTTCTCGCGCTTCTGGACGTCACGGGCGGTGACGTCGTTGGCGCAGGTGTAGCCGAAGATGACGTCCGCCACGCGCTCGCGCGGGACCTCGCGGCACATACGGCCGATGACCACGGCCAGTTCGGCCTCGTGGTGGAGTTCCTCGGAGAAGGCGGGGTACTGGATCGCGTCGCCGGGGCCGATCACCGAGGTGGACGGCTTGAAGAAGGCGAAGGGGGCGTCCGGGACCTCGTTGCCCAGCTCCCGCGCGTGCTCCGCGTAGTTGCGGCCGTAGGCCACGACCTTGTTGGGGAGCACCGGCGGGAGGAGCCTGACCTTGCTCAGCGGGACCTTGGTCCCGGAGAGCTCGAAGTCGGCGAACGGAATGCCCTTGATGATGTCGAGGACGAGTTCGTCCTGCTTGTCGCCCTCGACGGCGCCGAAGGCGACGTTCCCGTCGATGGAGAACCTGGCGATGCGCACGGGATCCTGGCGCCCCTCACTGAGCCGGCTGGAGTCTGACGCTCCAGGCTAACGCGGGGCGGGGCGCCCGCCGTGGAATAACCCAGGTGACTGAGTGGCCGGCGCTCCGCTCCCGTATAGCTCGGTGGTCCCGCCTCTAGTCGGCGACCGGGGTCCCGGCCGGGAGCTCCATGAGGATCGTGCGCCGCGGGTTGGCGGTCTGGGCGGGGAGGTCGAGGGAGTGCTCGGGCAGTACGGGGGTCCCCAGTTCCTCGGCGTCCTCGAGGTGGGCGAGGGTGGTGCGCCGGGGGTTGGCTATGTTGCGGAACATCATCGTCGTCTTCACGGTTGTCGTGGACCCCGTCGTGTGTGGGTTGGCAGAGACTTCCCTCTTGTAAAGCGCCAGGCTAAACATCGAATTCCCGACGGAAGTCGCCAAGTAGCCGTGATCCGGGTGTGAGTTTGCTCACGAAGCAGGGGACAAAGCGGTCATTCCTCGCCGGCAACTTGGGGAAACGAAACGGACATTGACGAACTGAACCTGTCATTCCGCTCCTGATCATGGCGACTGGGACACGCTCCGCCCGCTCTCCCCTGGCAGGCATACGTCCGTTATGTACGCGATCAGCCTCGACATCTCGTAACGTGTCACTCACACGCTGTCACGGAGGTCACAGCTCGGCCCACGGCCCTTGTTGGAGATCCGGCACTGTGCTGGAATTCCACGGAACCGCCGCAGGATCGAGCCGGCGCGCAGGGGGCGCAACGCAGCGCCGAGTGGCGGCGAGACAGGGGGAGCCAGCGCCGGTCACACTCACGACCAACAGGGGGCGTATTCAGGGCGCTCCCCCTACAACGCCGACACCGTGTCCCTCCATTCAGCGGAGGGGCGCCTGGTCCAGAGGTTGCGACGCTAGTGCAGGGACGTTTCAAGAGGGATGGCAGCGCTCCGGCGGAGCCGGAGGCGCACGGCGGGACCGACCGCGGTTCCTCGCCCCAGCACGCCCAGAACCCGGGCCACGCCCCGGTCGGCGGTGGTGACGGCGGTGAGCGCCCCGGGCGTCCCGCCGTGTCCGCTTCTCCGGGGTCTCCGGGATCTCCGGGGTCCACCGGATCCACGGGCCCCCAGCCGACCGCGACGCCCGCGCCGGCGATCAAGCCCCCGAAGGGCCCGTCCAACCCGGGCTCGCGCATAGCCCTGCGCAACTGGCGCATCTCCACGCGCCTGGTGTCGCTGCTCGCGCTCCCCGTGGTGGCGGCGACGACACTCGGCGCGGTCCGCATCAACCAGTCGCTCGACGACATCCAGCAGCTCGACAACATGAAGCTGCTGACGGACATGACCACGCAGGCCACCGAGCTGGCCCAGACGCTCCAGAACGAGCGTGACAAGTCGGCGGGTCCCCTGGCCCACGGCGCGTCGACCAGCGACGTCACGGTCAAGGGTCTGGAGCAGGCGACCGACCGGGCCCGCGAGAACTTCCTCAACGCCTCCGAGGAGATCGACACCGCGAGCAAGAACGGTCAGCTCCAGGGCGTCCGTGACAGCCTCGTCGGTCTGGCCGGTCAGCTCGACGACCTGGCGAAGATCCGCAAGGACGCCTATCAGCAGAAGGAGAACTCGACCCAGACGGTCGAGTCCTACCACCGGCTGATCACCCAGCTGATCGACCTCTCGCAGGACATGGCGCAGGCCTCCAGCAACCCGGAGATGATCCAGCGCACCCGCGCCCTGGCGGCGTTCTCCACCGCCAAGGAGTACGCGTCCGTGCAGCGCGCCGTCATCGCCGCGGCCCTGCCCGCCAACAACACGAGCACCGGCGACCTCTCCGAGAACGACCGCCTCTACGGCGAGTCGGCCCAGGAGAGCGAGACCTCCGAACTCACGATCTTCCGGAAGATCTACGTCGGCAACGCGGCCGAACTGCTCAAGCCGATCGACGAGAACAACCCGACGATCGAGGCCGCGAACACCTACGCCAAGCGTGCCCTCGGCGCCCAGAACGGTCTGAACGAGCTCTCCAAGCGGTCGTACCTCGACTGGGTGGACGACAGCTCGACCAAGATCGACCAGATGCAGAAGATCGAGCACACGCTCCTCGAGGACATGGAGCAGAAGGCCCGCGAGCTGCGCTCCTCCTCGCAGCAGGAAGCGATCATCTCCGGTGCGCTGATCCTGCTCGTCCTCGGTGTGTCGCTGGTCGGCGCCTTCATCGTGGCCCGCTCCATGATCCGCTCGCTGCGCCGCCTCCAGGAGACCGCCACCAAGGTCGCCCAGGACCGGCTGCCCGAGCTGGTCAAGCAGCTCTCCGAGTCCGACCCGCAGGACGTCGACACGTCCGTGGAGTCGGTCGGTGTGCACTCCCGGGACGAGATCGGCCAGGTGGCCGCGGCCTTCGACGACGTGCACCGCGAGGCCGTCCGCCTCGCCGCCGAGCAGGCCCTCCTCCGGGGCAACGTCAACGCGATGTTCACCAACCTCTCGCGCCGCTCCCAGGGCCTCATCCAGCGTCAGCTCTCGCTCATCTCCGAACTGGAGTCCCGCGAGGCCGACCCGGACCAGCTGTCCTCCCTCTTCAAGCTCGACCACCTCGCGACGCGTATGCGCCGTAACGGTGAAAACCTTCTGGTTCTCGCGGGTGAGGAGCCCGGCCGCCGCTGGACCCGCCCGGTCCCGCTGGTCGACGTGCTCCGCGCCGCCGCCTCCGAGGTGGAGCAGTACGAGCGCATCGAACTGGCCGCCGTGCCGACCACCGAAGTGGCCGGCCGCGTGGTCAACGACCTCGTGCACCTGCTCGCCGAGCTGCTCGAGAACGCCACGTCGTTCTCCTCGCCCCAGACCAAGGTCAAGGTCACCGGTCACGCCCTGCCCGACGGCCGGGTACTGATCGAGATCCACGACACCGGTATCGGCCTCTCCCCCGAGGACCTCGCGGCGATCAACGAGCGGCTCGCCTCGCCGCCCACCGTGGACGTCTCCGTCTCCCGCCGCATGGGCCTCTTCGTGGTCGGTCGTCTGTCGCAGCGGCACGGCATCCGCATCCAGCTGCGCCCCTCCGACTCCGGTGGTACGACCGCGCTGGTCATGCTCCCGGTCGACGTCGCCCAGGGCGGCAAGAAGCCCGCTCCCGGCAAGCCCGGTGCCCCGGCGCAGTCCGGCGGTCCGGCCGCCGCGCAGGCCGCGGCCGGTGCCGCGGCGGCCCGACGGGGCAACGGCCAGGGCGGTGCGCCCGGTTCGCTCGGCGCGGGTGCCCCCGCCCCGGCCCTCGGCGGCGGTGCCGCCGGCGGCTCGCGCGGTGGCGCCCTCGGTTCCGGCGGGCCCTCCGGCGGCGGAGTGCTCGGTGCCGGTGCGGCCCCGCGCGGCCAGGTCGGCGCGGGCCAGGGTCCCCGGGCCGCGCTGCCCGGCGCGGGCCCGAACGGCGGTCGTCCCGGTGCGCCGGGCGGCCCGCGCGGCCCCCAGGGTCCGCAGCAGGGCGGCCGGCAGAACGGCGGGGCCTTCGGCAACCAGGACGCGTTCGGCAACCAGCAGGACTCCTTCGGTGGTCAGGACGCCTTCGGCAACCGCGGCGCGGTTCCGCCGCAGCGCACCGCGAACCCCTCCGACCAGGGCCGTCAGCCGCAGCTGCCGCCGCGCGGCGGTCCGCGGGCCGAACTGCCCGGCGGCAACCCGCAGGCGGCCCGGCCCAGCTGGAGCGACGACAACGCCCAGCCGCCGCTCTCCCGTGCCTCGCTGGACGCCCCGCGCGGCCACGACGAGCAGGACCAGGGCCACACCGCGCCGATGCCCCGCGTCGACGACCGGCACGACCTCGGCGCCACCTCGCAGATGCCGGCCATCCCGCAGGGCCCGTCGGCGACCGGTGAGTTCCCGCGCCCGGACTTCAACGTCCCGGGCGGCAACCAGAACACCGGCTCGTACCCCCGCCCGGGGCTGAACGGCCAGCAGGACACCGGTTCCTTCCCGCGTCCGAACGTGAACGGCCAGCAGGACCAGGGGCAGCAGTTCGTCCGCTCCGATGTCTTCGGCACCCCGTCCGGGCAGCCCGGCAACCCCCAGAACACCGGCCAGTTCGCCGCTCCGCAGGCCTACGACAACGGCTCCACGGGCCAGTTCGCCACCCCGTCCTTCGACGGCGGCGCCACCGGCCAGCACTCGCTGCCCGGCCGCCAGAACGGTTACGCGGGCAACGGCCAGAACGGCAACGGCCAGCACGGCACGGGGCAGTTCGAGCGTCCGGGGACCAACGGCCGCGGGATGGACTTCGGCGCCGCACAGCGCCCGTCGATGCCGTCCGCGCCGCCGGCCCGCCCGGTCCGCCAGGAGCCGGAGGCGCTGCCGCCGGCCAGCGGCCCCGGTGACGGTCGTACCCCGCTGTACGACACGCTGGAGACCAACTGGTTCCACGGCGGCCAGCAGGACCAGCACCCGCAGAGCAACGGCTCGCACAACGGCACGCCGGCGGGCAACGGCTCCGCGCCGCTCCCGCCCGTCCCCGTACAGCCGCCGGCCCCCGCGGCCGCGGCCCCCCAGCGTTCCGCGACCAGCTCCTGGCGCCCTTCGCCCAACGACGATCTCGTCCGTCAGGCGGAGCGCGTACGGCAGCCGGCCGCGGGCGGTGTCACCACCTCCGGGCTGCCGCGGCGAGTGCCCCGGGCGAACCTCGTACCGGGTACCGCACAGCAGCAGCAACAGCACCAAGCAGGTCCGCAGGTCTCGCGTTCGCCTGATGACGTCCGTGGCCGGCTGACCAATCTCCGTCGGGGTATCGCGCAGGGCAGGCAGGCCGCACCCGGCCCGCAGACCGGCAGCTTCCCGAGCCCCACTCACCAGCAGGAGCGTTAGTTGAGTCCGATGAGCCAGGCGGCACAGAACCTCAACTGGTTGATCACCAACTTCGTGGACAACACCCCTGGTGTGTCCCACACCGTCGTCGTGTCCGCCGACGGCCTCCTTCTGGCGATGTCCGAAGGCTTCCCCCGTGACCGTGCCGACCAGCTGGCGGCCGTCGCGTCCGGGCTCACCTCGCTGACGGCCGGGGCCTCCCGGATCTTCGAGGGCGGCAACGTGGCGCAGACGGTCGTCGAGATGGAACGCGGCTTTCTCTTCCTGATGTCCATCTCCGACGGCTCGTCCCTCGCGGTGCTGGCCCACCCGGAGTGTGACATCGGCCTCGTCGGCTACGAGATGGCACTGCTGGTCGACCGCGCGGGCGCGGTGCTCACGCCCGACCTGCGCGCCGAACTGCAAGGCAGTCTGCTCCACTGACAGCCTGGATCCAACCCACCTCACCAAATCACCGTCCGGCCGCCACAATCCCCCCACCGGCCACGTCCGACGGCACGACTGACCGACTTGCTGTCCCGCCCGGAGGAACGATGACCCCGCCCACCGCCTCTCATGATCCGTACGCGGAGCCGTACGGGGACGAGGGCGACCAGCCGCTGGTACGTCCTTACGCGATGACCGGCGGCCGGACCCGGCCGCGCTACCAGCTCGCCATCGAGGCGCTGATCAGCACGACGGCCGACCCGGCAGCGCTCATGGGGCTGCTCCCGGAGCACCAGCGCATCTGCCACCTGTGCCGCGAGGTGAAGTCGGTGGCCGAGGTGTCGGCTCTGCTCGCCATGCCGCTGGGTGTGGCCCGGATCCTGGTGGCCGACCTCGCCGAGGCCGGCCTGGTCGCCATCCACCAGCCGGGCGGCGACGAGAACAACGGCGGCGCTCCGGACGTGACGCTGCTCGAAAGGGTGCTCAGTGGACTTCGCAAGCTCTGACGGAGGCCGGGCCACCACCTCCGCGAAGATCGTGGTGGCGGGCGGCTTCGGCGTCGGCAAGACCACGTTCGTGGGAGCGGTCTCCGAGATCAACCCGCTGCGCACGGAGGCCGTGATGACGTCCGCCTCGGCGGGCATCGACGACCTGACCCACACCGGGGACAAGACCACCACCACGGTGGCCATGGACTTCGGCCGCATCACGCTCGACCAGGACCTGATCCTGTACCTGTTCGGCACGCCCGGCCAGGACCGCTTCTGGTTCATGTGGGACGACCTGGTGCGGGGCGCCATCGGCGCCGTCGTGCTGGTGGACACCCGTCGGCTCGCGGACTGCTTCCCGGCGGTGGACTACTTCGAGAACAGCGGTCTGCCGTTCGTCATCGCGCTCAACGGCTTCGACGGGCACCAGCCCTACACGCCCGAAGAGGTGCGCGAGGCGCTCCAGATCGGTCCGGACGCGCCCATCATCACGACCGACGCCCGGCACCGGGCGGACGCGAAGAGCGCGCTCATCACGCTGGTCGAGCACGCGCTCATGGCACGGCTGCGGTAGCGGCCGGGCCGTACTCAAATCCGTCGTCGTGTACGGCAGTTGTCGTAACAAAACCGGAGCCGGCTGTGGCCTTTGACACGGTCGGCTCCGGTGTTCATAACGTTTCGGCAGAGGAATCCGGTGGTATCGCCACGCGTCGTTGTCACGCGGTACCGCTGCGCTCACAACAGCCCCGCCTTTTGGCGGGGCTCGCTCTTTATGACCGTTTTATCTGGGGCTTACATCAGCGTACTCCGGTGGTTTCCACTGTTTGGAAGAGCGCAGGGCCCCGTGCTGGAATGCCTGAACTGCCCAATAGTCAAAGACGTACTGAGTAGTGGTCTGTGACACACCGGGCTCTGAGAGACTGCGGCACGACGACAGGTGCCCGCCGCCGAGAGGTTGTTGGTCGAGTGAGGCGAAGCAAGAACGGTCCCGAGCCGTCGGCGCGGGGCAACTTCACCCCGCCGCCGCGCGCTGCGGCGCCCACCCCTGTGCCAGCCGCGGAACCACCGGCCGCGCCCGCGAAGAGCGGCGGCCGTTTCTCGCCGCGGAACTGGCGTGTGCCGACCAGGCTGAACGCGATCCTGCTCATACCCGTGGCCGTCGGCCTGGTCATGGGCGGCTTCCAGGTGAAGAGCTCCATCGACACCTGGCAGGAGGCCCGGGACGCGGAGAACACCGCGCGCCTGGTCCGCGCCGCCCTCACCTATGCCGACGCCCTCTACAACGAGCGTGACGTCAGCGCGGCGCCGATCCTGCTCAACAAGAACAAGCAGGTCGTCACCCAGGCTCGGGCGCAGACCGACAAGGCCGCCGACGCCTTCGACGCCGCCGCGCAGAACATGCCGCAGAAAGCCGGTCTGGAACGCCGTCTGAAACTGTTCCGCGAGGCCGAGCCGAAACTCACCAACCTCCGTGAGGCGGCGTACACCACCAAGCTCACCGGTGTGCAGACCGAAGAGGGCTACGTCGAGGTCGCCCACCCCCTGATGGAGTTCGCCAACGAACTCGGTCTGGGCACCGGAAACATCACCTCCTACGGCCGTACCGTCTACGCCATCTCGCTCACCAAGGCGGCGCTGTCGCTGGAGCGGTCGATCGGCATGCAGCTGCTGCTCAAGCCGGGACCGGACGCCGGCAACCTGGCCTCCCAGCGGGTCGCCCTCTCCTCTTACGCCTACCTGGAGGGCATCGCCGTCGAGGAGTACGTCGGCGGTGGCACCGAGGCGGACGCGCAGAAGCTGACCGACCTCACCAAGAAGATCAAGTCCGACGGCGCGGCCCTGGTGCAGCAGGCCAAGGCCAAGGACCCGAACTACGTGGCCCCGCCCTCCGGCGACACCGCGATGGTCACGGCGCTGGCGACGCTGAAGGACACCGACACGTCCACCCGTCAGGCGCTGGCCGCCAAGGGCGTCACCGCCGACAACTGGTGGACGGTCAACACCCTCAAGTACAACGCCTACCGCACCATCGAGTCGGACATGGCCGACAAGGCGGTGGAGGAGGCCTCCGGCATCGCCGACGACGCCAAGACCTCCGCGTTCATCACCGGTGCCGCGGTCGTGGTCGCCCTGCTCGCCGCGTTCATCCTGGCCGGCATGGTGGCCCGCCAGATGTCCCGCTCGATGCGCCAGCTGCGCAACGCCGCCTTCGGCATCGCCGAGCAGCGCCTGCCGATGCTGGTCGACCAGCTCTCCCGCACCGACCCGGGCCGGGTCGACACCCGGGTGGCGCCGATCCCGATCAGCACGACCGACGAGATCGGCGAGGTCGCCCGCGCCTTCGACCAGGTCCACCGCGAGGCCGTCCGGCTCGCCGCCGAGCAGGCCCTGCTGCGGGGCAACATCAACGCGATCTTCACCAACCTGTCGCGCCGCAACCAGTCGCTGATCGAGGGCCAGCTGACCCTGATCACCGACCTGGAGAACAACGAGGCCGACCCGGACCAGCTGGAGAACCTCTTCCGGCTGGACCACCTCGCGACCCGTATGCGCCGCAACGGCGAGAACCTCCTGGTCCTCGCCGGCGAGGAGCCCGGCCGCCGCTGGGACCAGCCGGTCCCGCTGGTCGACGTGCTGCGCGCCGCCTCCTCCGAGGTGGAGCAGTACGAGCGCATCGAGCTCTCCGGCGTCCCGGAGGCCGAGATCCACGGCCGCGCGGTCACCGACCTCGTGCACCTGCTGGCCGAGCTCCTGGAGAACGCGACGACGTTCTCCTCCCCGCAGACCAAGGTCCGCGTCACCGCGACCCGTCTTCCCGACGGCCGCGTCATGATCGAGATCCACGACAAGGGCATCGGCCTCACCGCCGAGGACTTCGCGGACATCAACCACAAGCTGGCCAACCCGCCGACCGTGGACGCCGCGATCTCCCAGCGCATGGGTCTGTTCGTGGTCGGCCGGCTGTCCGACCGGCACGGCATCCGGGTCCAGCTGCGGCCCTCCGGCGAGCAGGCCGGCACCACCTCGCTGGTCATGCTGCCGGACGCGATCACGCACGGCGGTGGCGGCGAACAGCAGTTGGACCGCGATGAGTTCACGGTCTCGCAGATCATCCCGGAGCAGCAGTTCCAGGGTGAGAACTTCCAGCAGCCGCAGCTCCAGCCGATGCGCACCGCGGCCGAGCTCGGCTTCGACGACAGCCGCTACGTGGACGTCCCCGACGACATCCGCGACCTGGATCCGGTCGGCCGCTCCCTGATGCGTGAGGAGCGCCGTGCGGCCCTGGAGGCCCAGGCGCAGCCCCCGCAGGGCGCCCAGCTCCCGGGAGCCCCCCAGGAGACCGCCGAGATCCCGGCGTACACCGACGAGTTCGACAGCGGCCGGCACGGTCGACACGAATACGACAACGGCGGTACGGGCTTCCAGGAGCAGCCCACGGGCTACGACGCGCAGCCGGCGTACCAGGAGCAGCCGCAGAGCCCGTACGACGAGCAGTTCTACGCGCCGAACGGCGGCCTGCCGCAGCAGGACCCGTTCTCCGCCGAGGCGTTCCCGGCCGGCGGCGGCTACCCGGAGCCCGCGTTCGCGGAACCGGTCCAGGAGGACCCGGCGGCCGCGCAGGCCGCCGCCGAGGCCTACGGGACCTTCGGGGAGCAGGCCTACCAGGACGACTGGCCGCAGCAGGACGGTTACCAGAACGGCTACCCGGCCCAGTACGCTCCCGAAGCGGAGTCGACGCAGGCCGGTGACGTGGAGTCGCGGAACCGCGTAGGCTTCGACCGTCCGGGCGCGGCCCCCGCCGCCGGTCACCAGCTGACCGACGCCGGGCTGCCCCGCCGGGGTTCCGTCGGCGGCACGAGCGGTTCGAACGGCGCGGCTCCCGCGCCGCAGGCCGCGGCACCGGCCGCTCCGGCGGCCCCGGCCGCGGAGCCGGGCGGCGACGACTCCTGGCGTTCGCAGAACGACGAGCGCTGGCAGCAGGCGTCGCAGCTGCGCAAGCCCAAGGCGGGCGGGGTCACCTCCTCCGGCCTGCCGAGGCGGGTACCCAAGGCCAACCTGGTCGAGGGAGCCGCCGCGAGCACCCCTCAGGGGGGCCCACAGGTCTCCCGCGCCCCGGAGGACGTCCGGGGCAGGCTGAGCAACCTGCGCAGGGGCGTCCAGCGCGGACGCAGCGCAGGCAGTGAAACGAACGGCCAGGGCTTCGGTCCTGACAGCACCTACAACCAGGAGCGTTAGTGTGAGCCCGATGAGCCAGGCGGCACAGAACCTGAACTGGTTGATCACCAACTTCGTGGACAACACCCCGGGGGTGTCCCACACGGTGGTGGTCTCCGCCGACGGACTCCTTCTGGCGATGTCCGAAGGCTTCCCCCGCGACCGCGCCGACCAGCTCGCGGCCGTCGCCTCCGGTCTGACGTCTCTGACGGCAGGCGCCTCCCGGATCTTCGAGGGCGGCAGCGTGAATCAGACGGTTGTGGAGATGGAGCGGGGGTTCATGTTCATCATGTCCATTTCCGATGGTTCCTCGCTCGCGGTTCTGGCCCACCCCGAGGCCGATATCGGTCTGGTTGGGTACGAGATGGCCCTTTTGGTCGACCGCGCGGGCACGGTTCTTACCCCGGATCTGCGTGCGGAACTCCAGGGAAGCCTTCTCAACTAATAGTCAGACGGTGCGTTTTGGCGTCCCGGGGCCGTAAGGTTTCGGGACGCGGCTCCACAAGGATGGGTGCCCGGCACGGTCGGAGGAGGAGAGAAAGTGGCAACACCCCCAGGCGGTTCTAATAACGGCAACTGGTCGTACGGGCCTGCGCAGGGCCAGGGCGACGGTTCCGGGAACCGGTACAACTTCCCCTCCACGCCGAGCCACCGGCAGCCGTACGCGCCGCAGGGCCCCGGCCCCTCGCCGTACGACCAGCCGCCGGCGCCGCGCATCCAGCCGGTGCAGCCGCAGCGCCGCCCCGACTCGGCCCCGGCCTCGGGGTCGAACAACCCCTTGGTGCGTCCGTACGCCATGACCGGTGGCCGGACCCGCCCGCGGTACCAGCTCGCCATCGAGGCGCTGGTGCACACCACCGCGCAGCCGCACCAGATGCAGGGCCAGCTGCCCGAGCATCAGCGGATCTGCAACCTCTGCCGGGAGATCAAGTCGGTGGCCGAAGTCTCGGCCCTGCTGTCGATCCCACTCGGCGTGGCCAGGATCCTCGTCGCCGACTTGGCGGAGGCGGGCCTGGTCGCCATCCATCAGCCCGGCGGCGACGAGAACGCCGGCGGCCAGCCAGACGTGACACTGCTCGAAAGGGTGCTCAGTGGACTTCGCAAGCTCTAGCGGCGGTCCTTCCCGCTCCACCACCTCCGCGAAGATCGTGGTGGCGGGCGGCTTCGGCGTGGGCAAGACCACGTTCGTCGGTGCCGTCTCGGAGATCAACCCGCTGCGCACAGAGGCCGTGATGACGTCCGCGTCTGCCGGCATCGACGACCTCACCCACACCGGGGACAAGACGACCACCACGGTCGCCATGGACTTCGGCCGTATCACCCTGGACCAGGACCTGATCCTGTACCTGTTCGGCACGCCCGGCCAGGACCGCTTCTGGTTCATGTGGGACGACCTGGTACGCGGCGCCATCGGCGCGATCGTGCTGGTCGACACCCGCCGGCTCGCCGACTGCTTCCCGGCGGTCGACTACTTCGAGAACTCCGGCCTGCCGTTCGTCATCGCCCTCAACGGCTTCGACGGCAACCAGCCGTACAACCCCGAAGAGGTCCGCGAGGCGCTTCAGATCGGCCCGGACACGCCGATCATCACGACGGACGCGAGGCATCGTGCCGATGCGAAGTCGGCGCTGATCACGCTGGTCGAGCACGCTCTCATGGCTCGACTGCGGTAGTTTCCGGCCGCCGGGCCGCCACGGCCGGCCGCTCGCCGACTGCGGGTGGTTCGTGGCTTCCTCCCCCAGCCTTCGGCCGGGGGGCCGGGGGCACCCCAGCGCCCCTGAAGGGGCGCGTGCAGGGCCCCTTCCTGTGAAGGGGCCCGAACTTTTCCCCCGACGCCCCTGTCCTTCTCCCCTCACTGTCTCGCCTCCGCACCAGTCACCGTCTCACCTCCGCACCAGTTCTTTTCCCGCCGCAACGGCGCCGAGCCCCAGCGGCGGTGTCCGGCCGTGCCGGACCGGCCTGAGAGCCCTGGCGCACACGGAAGAAGGGCCCCTCTCCAGCGAGAGGGGCCCTTCTTCTACGTGCTGTCGGCCGGGCGGCGCGGCCTAGCCGTGCCAGCTGTGCGGGGCGCGGAAGCCGTTCTCGCGCTCCAGGCGGCGCCAGCCGGCCTTGGCGCGGCCTCGGTGGGTCTGCTCGGTGTCGGCGGTCGGCCGGGCGGCCGCGCGGGCCAGGAGGACCGCCGTGATGGCGGCGACTTCCTCCGGGTCGGCGTTGCCCTTCTCGACGCGGATGTCAGGCACGTTCATGGGTGTCAGTCTCCGTGAGAGAGGTTTCCGCAGGATTACTGCGGGGGGTTGCCGTGCTTACGGGACGGCAGGTCGGCGTGCTTGGTGTGCAGCATCGCGAGCGACCTGGCGAGCACCTCGCGTGTCTCGGCCGGGTCGATGACGTCGTCGACCAGGCCGCGCTCGGCCGCGTAGTAGGGGTGCATGAGCTCGGCCTTGTACTCCTTGACCATCTTCTGCCGCATGGCCTCGGGGTCCTCGGCGGAGGCGATCTGCCGGCGGAAGATCACGTTGGCCGCACCCTCGGCGCCCATGACCGCGATCTCGTTCGTCGGCCAGGCGTACGTCAGGTCGGCGCCGATCGACTGGGAGTCCATGACGATGTAGGCACCTCCGTACGCCTTGCGCAGGATCAGGGAGATCCGGGGCACGGTCGCGTTGCAGTAGGCGTAGAGGAGCTTGGCGCCGTGCCGGATGATCCCGCCGTGCTCCTGGTCGACGCCGGGCAGGAAGCCCGGTACGTCCAGGAAGGTGACGATCGGAACATTGAAAGCGTCACACATCTGAACAAAGCGCGCAGCTTTTTCGCTCGCCTCGATGTCCAGGACGCCCGCCAGGACCTGCGGCTGGTTGGCGACGATGCCGACGACCTGGCCGTCGATGCGGGCCAGCGCGCAGATGATGTTCCGCGCCCAGCGCTCGTGGACCTCCAGGTACTCGCCGTCGTCGACGATCTCCTCGATGACCTTGGCCATGTCGTACGGCCGGTTGCCGTCGGCCGGGACCAGGTCCAGGAGGACGTCGCTGCGGCGGTCGAGGGGGTCCGTGGACTCGACGCGCGGCGGGTTCTCACGGTTGTTCTGCGGGAGGAGCGAGAGGAGGTAACGGACCTCCGCGATGCAGGTCTCCTCGTCGTCGTAGGCGAAGTGGCAGACGCCGGAGGTCTCCGCGTGGACGTCGGCGCCGCCGAGCCCGTTCTGGGTGATCTCCTCGCCGGTGACCGCCTTGACGACGTCCGGTCCCGTGATGAACATCTGCGAGGTCTCGCGGACCATGAAGACGAAGTCGGTGAGGGCGGGGCTGTAGGCCGCGCCGCCCGCGCACGGGCCGAGCATCACGGAGATCTGCGGGATGACGCCGGAGGCCTTGGTGTTGCGCTGGAAGATGCCGCCGTACCCGGCGAGGGCCGAGACGCCCTCCTGGATACGGGCGCCGGCGCCGTCGTTCAGCGACACCAGCGGAGCGCCGGCCGCGATGGCCATGTCCATGATCTTGTGGATCTTGGTGGCGTGGGCCTCGCCCAGCGCGCCGCCGAAGATCCGGAAGTCATGGGCGTAGACGAAGACCGTGCGGCCGTCGACCGTGCCCCAGCCGGTGATGACACCGTCGGTGTAGGGCTTCTTGGCCTCCAGGCCGAACCCGACCGCGCGGTGCCGGCGCAGTTGCTCGACCTCCTGGAAGGAACCCGGGTCCAGAAGCAGCTCGATGCGCTCCCGGGCCGTCAGCTTGCCCTTGGCGTGCTGCGCCTCGGTCGCCTTCTCGCTGGGTCCGGCCACGGCCACCGCACGGATCTCGTGCAGCTCGGCGACCCGCCCGCGCGCGTCCGTCGGTTCGCCGGTGGGCTCGCCCGTCGTCTCTTCCAAAACGGTCATGTAGCGACCTTACGAAGGACACCAAGGAATGCGAGACGTCGACTCCGTACAGTCTCCGGCGCGTTTTCCTGGAAGCACTGAACAGAACCAGAACGGCATGCAGCCGTTCCGACTGCTCAGAGGGCCTCACCGTTGTAGGGGTGACACAAAGAGGCCAGCCGAGAGACGCCTCACATTCGCAGGCGGTCCATACCCTCCCCGGAGTGACGGACCACTCCGACAGACCCTAACCGCACCCGCGCCACCACGTCCCGTCGCGGTGCCTCGCGCCACACGGAGCGCTACGCTGCGTAATGAGCGCGACACGTCGGCGGATGATGTTGAAGGTTGAACGGAATAGGTCTACGGTGGGATCCGTTGAGTTCGTTGAATGTTAAACATCAACGCCCCGCGTCTTCGGCATCACCGCTCCGGAGTCGCGACCCGTCCCCTTCAAGGAGCACCCCATGGGCATCTTCGGCCGCAAGAGCGACGACACCACCGAGGCCGGCGCGGGCGCCGACCTGGCCGCGCTGACCGGCGACTACACCATCGACCCGGCGCACAGCACGCTCGGCTTCGTGGCCCGGCACGCGATGGTCACCAACGTCAAGGGCAGCTTCCAGGAGTTCGAGGGCACCCTGCACCTCGACGGTTCGGACCCCGCGAAGTCCACCGCCTCCCTGGACATCCAGATGGCCAGCATCACCACGGGCAGCCCCGACCGCGACGGCCACCTGAAGTCGGCCGACTTCTTCAAGACGGACGAGTTCCCGACGATGACCTTCCGGTCCACCAAGGCGGAGGCCCTGGGCGACGAGGACTACCGCATCACCGGTGACCTCACCATCCTCGGTGTCACCAAGCCGGTCACCATCGACCTGGAGTTCAACGGCGCCGCCAAGGACCCGTTCGGCAACGAGCGCGTCGGTTTCGAGGGCAAGGCCGAGATCAAGCGCTCCGACTGGGGCGTGACCTGGAACGCGGCGCTGGAGACCGGTGGCGTCCTCGTCTCCGACAAGATCAAGCTGAACTTCGACATCTCGGCGATCAAGAACGCGTGACCCGACGGCGCGGAACCGCCGGAAGCACCCGTGGCTTCCGAGCCCGTCCCGCCGCCACAGGCCCCGCCACCGTGCGCCGCGCCGGGCGCCCCGCCCCCGCGCGCCCCTGCCCGTAGCGCCCGTCCTCCGCTGTCCCGCACGGAGTCCGGGCGCTCGGTCATGTCCGCGGCTCCCGCGACCGCGAAAGCCGGTCCAGAGCGGCCGCCGGCCGGGCCGCCCGGCCTCGCGGTGGCGCACCGCAGGGCGGGCACAGGCCGGGACCCGTCCTCGTGGATGCCGCGTTCCCTGGCCCGGCCGAGTGTGGTTCGCTGCTGGGGTGACTCAGGACCTGGAGATCGTCGCGTTCGCATCCGCCGAGGCGTTCGAGGCGTGGCTCGATGAGAACCACGCCGTCTCGCCCGGCATCTGGCTCAAGCTCCGCAAGAAGGGCCCCGGCATCGTCGCGCTGGACTACGCGCAGGCGCTCGACGTGGCGCTCTGCTACGGCTGGATCGACGGCCAGAAGGCCAAGGTCGACGACCAGTGGTGGACCCAGCGGTTCACCCCGCGCAAGCCGCGCAGCAGGTGGTCCAAGATCAACCGGGACAAGGTGGCCGCTCTGATCGAGCAGGGCCGGATGCGTCCGCCGGGGCAGGCCGAGGTCGACCGCGCCAAGGCGGACGGCCGCTGGGAGGCGGCCTACGACGGTGCGAAGACCGCCACGGTGCCGGACGACCTCGCGGCGGCCCTGACCGCCACCCCGGGCGCGGCGGAGTTCTTCGGGACACTGGACCGGCAGAACCGCTACGCGATCCTGTACCGGATCCAGGACGCCAAGAAGCCCGAGACCCGGGCACGCCGGATCGAGACGTACGTGGCGATGCTCGCGAAGGGCGAGAAGCTGCACCCGTAGTCACGGGGAGAAGGTCGCCGGACGCAGGTGAACGGGCTTGTTCCCAAGGCTGGTTGGGTTCCTGCGGTCGCCTGTCTGCTCGCAGCGGATGGCAGTGCCGTCCCGGCCAGGACGTCCGCCGTCCTCACATGCCGGCTAGCCGGTTGATGGCGCGGCTGGTCAGGATGGCGGGTTCGGTGTTCTCCGGGTGGCTGAGGACTATCGCCGCGCGCCCGATGGCCTCGGTCGAGGTGGCCCAGTCGGGAAACGCCCGGCGCAGCACAGGGAAGAGCGGGCTGGTCACCGTGTAGAACGCGTGTGCCGCCGCGGAGGAGCCGCGGGCGCCGTTGAGGGGGCGGATGTAGCCGGGCCGCAGGATGTGTGTGCGCATCGGAAGGGCCAGGAGCGCGTTCTCGGCCGCGCCTTTGACCCGAGCCCACATCACGGAGCTCTTCTCCGTGCTGTCGGCGCTGCGTCCGGAGACGTAGACGAAGGCCGGCCTGTTGCCCGCTGCCAGCAGGGTGTGCGCCGCCGCGAGCGCGTGGTCACGGGTCACACGGGTGTAGTCCGCTTCCGTGGTGCCCGCCGACGAGGTGCCGATCGCGTAATGGCAGGCGTCGACCCCCTTGAGTTCCTCGCGGAGCGGAGTCAGATCGGTGAAGTCCTGGTGGAGCAGCACACGCACCTTGGGATGGGTCAGAGCAGGTGTACGGCGGGCGACAACCGTGACGGTGTCGATGCGGGCGTCGGCGATGCAGGCGTGGAGCATGCCGTGGCCGACCATGCCGGTGGCGCCGAGAAGGAGAACGTGCACTGGGAGCTTCCCCTGTCCATGGGTGAGAACGACGGTGAGCCCGGACGGGCCGGCACCCGTGCCGGCTATGCGGCGCCATGGGAGAGCAGGCTGCGGGCGCAGTCGACCACGGTCTCGCGGGCCGGGCGCGGCTGCCAGCCGAGGACGGTGTGTGCCTTGGCCGTGCTGTGCCGGTTGCGGCGCCCGAGCGCTGGGGCGATCTCACCCATGGCGGGGTTACCACGGACGACCTCGTCGGGGATCTCCTGGGCGGAGACCCGCTCGCCGTCCTCGCCGAGTTCTTCCCTGAGGGCGTGGGCCATGTCCAGCATCCAGGTGAACTCGCCCGTGGCGAGGAAGCGTTCACCCGCGGCCTTGGGGGAGGTCATGGTGCGGACGTGGATGTCGGCGAGGTCGCGGACGTCCACGATCTCGAGGCCGATGCGGGGTACGCCGTTCATGGTGCCGGTGAGCATCTGCTGGATGATGCCGACCGAGCCGATGGTGTTCGTGGCCAGGATCGGGCCGAAGACGGCGCCGGGCAGGACGGTGGTGAGTTCGGTGGGGCCGTCGTGGGAGGCCATGTAGTCCCAGGCGGCGCGCTCGGCGAGGGTCTTGGAGCGGCGGTAGGGGATCAGGGTCGGGTCGTCGGGGTCGGTCCACAGGGTCTCGTCGGTGACACCCTCCTCGGCGTAGGAGGAGGGGCTGGCGGCGTTCGCCGCGGAGGTCATCACCACGCGCCGCACCTCGGCCCCGGCGGCGGCACGCAGGACACGCAGGGCGCCGTCGCGTGCGGGGGCGATGAGGGCCTCGGGATCGCCGACGTCCGCGCCGCCCATGGGGGAGGCGACGTGCAGGACGAAGTCCACGCCCCTGACGGCCGCGTCCCAGCCCTCGTCCGCGGTGAGGTCGGCGATCGCGAACTCGAGGCGGTCGTCCGCGTCCACCTGGGTGGCGACGGCGTCGCGCACCGCCTGTTCCCTGCCGTGGTCGCGCACGGTGGTGCGTACGCGGTAGCCGCGGTGCAGCAGCTCGGCGATGCACCAGCCCCCGACGTATCCGGTGCCTCCGGTGACCAGAACCGTTTCCGGCATGACTGTCCTCCATGTGATGTGGCAAAATTAAGCGGAAGCCCTTCCGGTACTTCTCCCCGAACGTAACGGAAGCCCTTCCGCTTTGCAACCAGGCCGATAGGACCAGCCGTGACCGCGTCTTCCTCCCGCGCGAGGCGCACCGACGCACTGAGCAACCGGGCGCGCATCCTCGCCGTCGCCGGCGATGCCTTCGCCGCGTCCTCGAACACCTCGATGACGACGATCGCCAAGCAGGCCGGGGTGGGGGTGGGAACGCTGTACCGGCACTTCCCCACCCGCGAGGCACTGATCGTGGAGCTGTACCACCACGAGATCCAGAAGGTCATCGACCTGGCCCACACCCTCGCCGCCGAGCTTCCCCCCCTCGACGCCCTGCGCCGCTGGTTCGAGGAGGTGGCCCACTACGGAAAACTCAAGTACGGCTTCTCCGAGGTCATCCACGCGGCGACCAACGGTGGGCTCGACGACAAGAACTACGAACCCTTCGTGCGCGCCATCGCGGTCCTTCTCGACGCCGGCGCCGCCTCGGGGGACCTGAAACGGGACCTCGACGCGGAGGACGTACTGCTGCAACTCAGCGTCCTGTGGCGCATCCCCCCGGGCGAGGACGCGGCAACTCGCGCCACTCGCCTGCTGAACCTCATCCTCGACGGCCTGCGCGCCCGGCCGGCACCTCCCCCGGGGAGCCCCGGCTGATCCAGACGAAAGGGTCCAGCCGGCTCCGCGCCGACCGCGGCACGCCGGGTGCGGCCCGTTTCCGTACCGGCAGCAGCCACCAGGCCGAGGCCACCGACAGGACCGCGCCCACCGCGATGCCCTCCAGGCGGGTGGGGAGGAGGTGAAGGGCGTCCTGGCCGAAGTAGCCGAGGAGGAGGGACAGGGCGCAGGTCATGCCCGCGGCCCAGTAGGCGTAGCTCAGGGGGCGCAGCCAGAGGGCGATCGTGAGGATCGTGAACATCAGGGCCACCGCGGTGTGGCCGGTGAAGCCCGCCGCCGCCACGCCGGCAGCCAGCAGCGTGCCCACGCAGGCACCGGCCAGGCGCTCGACTCCCTTGCGCAGTACGTCTGTTCGCCCGCGGTTGCCGCTCGCCGCGACGTAGGCGGTGAGCACGACCCAGGGCCAGTGGTCGTCGAAGAGCAGGTGGCCGAGGGCGAAGGCGGTGGCGATCCCGGCGGCCATCTGGAGGGCCATGCGGGTACTGGGGCGGGGATGGAGACGCGAGCGGCGTGGCGGCGGGTCGGGGGCCGGGGACGCGCGGAAGGGGCCGAAGCGGTCGGCCAGCCCCTGCACCAGCCACACCGAGCAGCACACCAGCACCCCGATCAGCGCCGACCAGCCCCAGGTCACCAGCCCGCTCTGGGCCCGGGCCGGCAGCGCGGGGCCGGGGACCACGAGCAGGGCCACCAGCGGGAGGGCGATCAGCGTGCCCGCCTTGGTGGCGACCGGGCCGTAGCGGCGGATCCAGATGGCCAGCGTCATGCCTGCCGTGTAGAGGACCGCGCCCGCCGCGTAGTGGGAGGCGAGCAGGCGGCCGACGAAGATCGACGCGGCGGCTGTCACGGGCAGCAGGACCAGTGAGGTCAGCCGTCGGCGGGTGTCGGCGGTGCGGTGGGTCGAGGCGAGGGTCAGGGTGAGGGCGACCGCCAGGACCAGCACGTCGGTGTGCAGCCCGGCGGCCCCCTCCAGCGCCAGCGCGGCTCCCCAGGAGAGCAGCACAGCCGTCATCGTCAGCCCGGCTTCGTACGCGTTGCGTATGAGTTTGGGGGTCACAACCCGAGAATAAGGGCGTCGAGGGCCGTAGAGTAGTAAGTATTCGCGTAATAAGTATCCGCGTACGATCTCTCCATGGAGCATCTCGCCGAAGCCGCCCGTTTCCGTCGCGCCGTCCTCCGGTTCAACCGCAGGCTGCGGCAGGAGCGGGCGGACGGCAGTCTCAGCCCCAACCAGCTGTCGGTGCTCGGGCACCTCTACCGGCACGGGCCGGCCACGCCCGGTGAGGTCGCGGCCGCCGAGCGCCAGCGGCCGCAGTCGCTGACCCGGGTCTTCGCGGAGCTGGCGGCCGAGGCACTGATCGAACGGGCGCCGGACCCCTCCGACGGCCGGCAGTCCCTGCTGAGCCTGACCGGGGCGGGGCGCCGGGCGCTGGAGGCCGACATGGCCCAGCGGGACGCCTGGCTGGCCAAGGCCCTCGGGTCGTTGAGCGAGACCGAGCGCGGGGTGCTGCTGCTCGCCGCCGCCGTGATGGAGCGCCTGGGGCAGACGGAGTAGTCAGAAACCGCCGCCGAAGTCCCCGCTGTCCCCGCCCCCGCCGCCGAAGTCGCCGCCTCCCCCGCCGAAGTCGCCGAAGTCGCCGGGGTCGAAGTCCGCGCCCGAGACGTCGCCGCCCTGGTAGCCGCCGCCGTCGAAGCCGCCGAAGTCGCCGTAGCCGGTGCCGTAGTCGGCCGCGTAGGCGGGGGCGGACATCCAGCCGCCCAGGGCCGTGCCGAGGAGAAGGCCGGGGAGGATGCCGCCGCCGAAGTAGCCGCCCGCCCAGGGACCGTAGGCCGGGCCCGCGTCCCAGTAGGGGCGCCGGCCGCGGTCGGTGTCGACCTCGCGGATCACCGGGTCCCGGCCGTCGGCCAGCCGGGTGGCGTCGGCCGCGCAGACCGGCACCTCACGGGGCGCTCCGCCGGGCGGGGTCCAGGCGGCGTCCGTGACCGAGGGGCCGTGCCGGGGGTCGAAGAAGCACGGCGGACGGCGCTCCGGGAGCGGGCCGCCGGTGCGGCGGGCGGCCAGCAGGGCGAGCGAGAACCGTCCGTCCTCCAGCGCCTCGGTGACCGCGCGGACGTCCTCGGGTCCCCGGGCGTCGGCCATGGCGGACTTCGCCCGGTCGTAGGCGTTCAGGGCGCGTTCGTAGTCGGCGCGCATCGCGTCGTCGGCGCCGGACTCGGCCGGATGGAAGTCGAGCCGGTCCAGTTCCTCGCCGAACGCGGTGATGTCCTCGTCCACGACCACCCGGAGCCGGTCCAGCGCGGCCCGCCGCACCTCCTCGTGGCGTCGGCGGTTGCGCCGGACCAGGGCGTACGCGCCCGCTCCGCCGGCCACCACGACCGCTCCGAGCGCGATCAGTGCCGTACTGGACACCCCGGAGCCGCCCGTGGCGCCGCCGCCCCAGGACGCGGGCGCCCTGCCGCCCATGTTGGCCAGCGCGCGGTCGGTGAAGTCGGTCAGCTGGGCCCCGGTGGTCTCGCCCTGGACGCTGGTGACCAGGTTCTGCACGGCCGTGCGGGGCAGGACGGCGGCGTCGGCGCGGGCGTCGAAGCGGTCGCCGAGCCGCACGGCGTACAGGCCGGTGATCCCGGTGGCGGTGCGCAGGTCGGTGAAGAGGTTCCGGGTGGGGTAGCCGGCCGGCAGGACGGCGATGAACAGCGGTCGGTCCGCGTCCTTGATCTGCCGGGCCAGGGTGTCGGCCTCGGCCGTGGACAGCTGGGCGGCGGCCGCCGGGTCGACGTACACCGGGCTCCTGCGCAGGGCGTCGGCGATCGTCGAGACGCCGGTGGCCGCCGTGGCCGGCGGGGCGCCCACGGTCGCCACGAGCAGCGCCAGCACGGCCAGCAGCAGCGCCGGGAGGCTTCGGGTCCGTCGCACGGCCTTCATGCTTCGCACGGCCTTCATGCTTCGAAATTACCCGAAGCCTCCCTTTGCGGACATTTCCTATGCGGCCCGGTACGCCTCCGTCAGCTTCTCCACCGCCGCCGCGTACTTCCCGGTCAGCAGCAGGTGGTCGGCGTCCGCGAAGGGCTTGGAGACCGCCGCCGTGATCGACTGGCCCACCTTCGCCTGGACCAGCAGCCGGGCCTCGCCGACCAGCTCGCGGCCCGCCGGGGCGGCGCCCGCCCGCTCGGCGGTCCGCGCCGCCCTGCCGAGCTTCCGCAGGGTCGCCTCGCCGCCCTTGGGGGCCTTCGTCAGGGTCGTCAGGCCCCAGCCGTACGGGTACTGCGGGTCGTAGGCCGCGTCACCCACGTTGATCGGCAGCTGCGCCTCGGACTTCGGCCAGGTGACCGGGAGCTGCCCGGTGAAGGCGCGCTTGCCGTAGAGCACGTCGGCCACGCCGTCGCCCTCGGTGCCCGGCAGCCAGGACGCCACCAGGGCGTCGATCCCGCCGAGCCGGTCGCCGATCAGCTGCGGCCGCCCGGAGACGATCAGCACCGCGCACTTCATGGCCGCGCACACCTTGTCCACGGCGGCCTGGTCGGCCGCGGACAGGGCCAGGTCGTTGCCGTTGCCGACGTCTCCGACGCCCTCGGCGTACGGGGTCTCGCCGACGACGACCACTCCCACGTCGTAGCCGGAGGTGGGCGCCGAGGCGTCCTTGGAGTAGGTGACGTCTCCCCCGGCGTTCCTCATGCCCTGGAGAATGGTGGTGCCGGTGGTGTGGGTGCCGGACTGGCCCTGCCAGGTGATGGTCCAGCCGCCGGTCTGGTTGCCGAGGTCGTCGGCGTTGGACCCGGCGACGTACACCTTCTGCGACTTCCGCAGGGGCAGTACGTTCGCGGAGTTCTTCAGCAGCACCTGCGACTCGGCGGCCGCCTGGCGGGCCACCGCCCGGTGCGCGGTGGAGCCGATCTTCGAGGCGCCGGAGGTGTCGGCGTAGGGGTGCTCGAAGAGGCCGAGTTCGAACTTCTGGGTGAGGATGCGGGAGACCGCGTCGTCGACGCGCCGCTCGCTGACGCGGCCGGCCCTCACCTCGGCGGTCAGGGTGGCGGTGAAGTCCTGGTAGCTGTACGGGACCATCATCATGTCGACGCCCGCGTTCACGGCCGTACGGACGTGTGCCGGGTAGTCGCCGGGCAGCTGGTCGATGGCGTTCCAGTCGCTGATCACGAAGCCCTTGAAGCCCATCCGGTCCTTCAGCACCCCGTTGATCATGTCGGCACGGGCGTGCATCTTCACCGGGCCCTGGCCGTCGCCGACGATGTCCAGCGAGGAGTACGACGGCATGACCGTGCCGACGCCCCGGTCCACGGCCGTCTGGAACGGCGCCAGGTGGATCGCCTCCAGCTGCTGCCGGGTGACCGTGGTGACGCCCTGGTCGACGGTGTACGAGCCGGTCGTGGAGGAGCCGTACGCGGTGCCGCCGTCGCCGACGAAGTGCTTGGCGGTGGCGAGCACCTTGTCGTCGTCCTTCAGGTCACGGCCGTCCGCGCGCCCCTGGAGGCCCTGGATCACCGTCTCCATGGACTTCACCAGCGCCGGGTCCTCACCGAAGGACTCGTAGGAGCGGCCCCAGCGTTCGTCGCGGCTGACGCAGAGGCAGGGCGCGAAGTCCCAGGGGATGCCGGTGGCACGGACCTCGGCCGCCGTCACCGCGCCCGTCCGCTCGGCGAGTCGAGGGTCGCGGGTGGCGCCGATGCCGATGTTGTGGGGCATGATCGTGGCACCGGCGAGGTTGTTGTGGCCGTGCACGGCGTCGACGCCGTAGATCAGCGGGATCTGGAAGCGGGTGGCCTGCGCCCGCAGCTGGAAGCCGTCGATCATCTTCGCCCAGGCGGCAGCCGTGTTGGGCGTGGGGGTCGAGCCGCCGCCGGACAGGAGTGAGCCGAGGTCGTAGGCCGCGATGTCACCGCCGTTGCCGACGGCGCCGCGCTCGGCCTGGGTCATCTGCCCGGCCTTCTCCGCCAGGGACATCCGGGAGAGCAGATCCGCGACCCGCTTCCGCACGGGCAGCCTGCTGTCCAGGTACGGCAGTCCGTGCGCGTCGATGACGACCTGCGGGGTCTCCGCGGGGGCCTTGGCGCCGCTGACCGTGAGCTTCAGCGGGACGGTCTCCGCGGACTCGGCCGACCGGTCCTTCAGCGTCGGCACCTCGATGGTCCGCGTGGCGCCGGAGGCGGTGCCCGCCGGGAAGGTGAGGGTGCCGGAGACGGGCCTGTAGTCCCTGCCGGACTCGGCGGTGCCGCCGGCCGTCTCGTAGGTGACCGTCACCGGGTCGTCGATCGGGGCCGAGCCGGTGGTGGCGACCGTGACCTTCACCGAGGCCGTGCCGCCCTCCGTCACGGGGTAGACGGCCGCGTCGGTGGTGACGGAGGCCCGCAGGGCCTGGTCGGCCTTGCCGTACAGCTCCACGTCGTCCATGGCGAACTGCCCCTGGACCCCGACCGGGAGGGTGACCGCGTAGCCCCACATCTGGGTGAGGCCGAGGACGTGGTCGATGCCGCCGACCGGCTGGTAGTCGGTGCGGTAGACGAAGTCGGTGAACGGGATCTCGATCTGCTTCCAGCCGGAGAAGTCGTCGGTGAAGGACGTCGTCCACAGCTCCGAGGCCTCGCCGTTGCTGCCGCCGTCCTTGATCTCGAAGGCGGTCTTCTTGCCGTTGTCCTGGCCGTCCCACCAGAAGCGGATGCCCTTGTGGGCGGACCAGTCGTGGGCGGGTTCGGTGGCGGCGAAGTCGTGGCTGAAGCCGCCGTAGCCGCTGATGTCGTAGGTCCCGGAGAGCACCTTGGCGCCCTCCGGGGCGTCGGCGCGGTCGGCGAACCGCAGGGCGGGCGGGTCGTCGCTGTCGCCTCCCCAGGTGAAGATGCCCTCGGCGGGCTGGGAGGCGAAGGGGACCTCGCCCTCGAAGCGGTCCACGGGGGTCGGCGCGGGGTCGTCGGCGGCACTGGCCGCCGACAGGGGTACTAGAGCGGCGAGCAGTGCGGTGGAGACGAGCAGGGCGGTTCTTGGCATGGACCTTCCCTCGACTCTCTGGTTCACTCAGGGCTCTCGAGTTCACTCATGGCTTAGATCACGACGTGAGTTAACTAACGGCCCGCACCCCCGTCAAGACGTCCCGTCAGGAAGGGCGATGTGTCGATGAGAAGCACCCCCCACGTGCCGGCGAGAAGCACCCCCCGCACCCTCCGGCTGCTCCTCGCCGGACTGCTCACGGCGGCCGGGTTCAGTGCCGTCGTACCGCCGGCGCACGCGGCCGGCGAGCAGGTCACCGCGTACCTCACCACCACCGACGACTCCGCCGGACGCCATGTCACGCGCGGCCTCCAGGCCCAGACGCCGTTCGCCTTCTCCGCCGGGACCGGCGGCAGCGGCGAGAACATCACGGTCGACGAGAACACCCGCTACCAGACCTTCACCGGCGGCGGCGCCTCGTTCACGGACACCGCGGCCTGGCTGATGAACAGCAGCGGGGCACTGTCCCAGGCCACCCGGGACGCGACCATGAAGAAGCTGTTCTCCCCCACGGACGGCATCGGGCTGTCGTTCCTGCGCAATCCGATGGGCGCCTCGGACCTGGCCCGGTACGGGTACACGTACGACGACGTACCCGCCGGGCAGACCGACCCGAACCTGAACAGCTTCTCCATCTCGCACGACCTCGCCGACGTCGTGCCGCTGACCCAGCAGGCGCTCCAGCTGAACCCCTCCCTGACTGTCATGTCCTCGCCATGGACGGCGCCGGCGTGGATGAAGGACAGCGGCTCGCTCAACGGGGGCTGGCTGAAGTCCGAGGACTACGCGGCCTACGCCGCCTACTTCGTGAAGTACCTCCAGGCGTACAGGAACCAGGGCGTCAACGTCTCCTACGTGACCCCGCAGAACGAGCCGACCTGCTGTTCCGGCTATCCGGCGATGAGCTGGAACGCCTCGGGGCTCCAGTACTTCCTCAAGAACGACCTGCTGCCGCAGTTGCAATCGGCCGGCCTGTCCACCAAGGTCCTGGCGCACGACTGGAACTGGGACGTCTACGACTCCTACGCGGCCGCGTCCGTGGACGACGCGGCCATCCGCAACCACCCCAACTTCGGCGGGATCGCCTGGCACGGCTACAGCGACATCAGCGGCGTCTCCAAGCAGACCACCGTCCACGACCAGTACCCGAACCTGGACGCGTTCGGCACCGAGCACTCCGGCGGCACCTGGGTCGCCAACCAGCAGCGCGAGGACATGAACAACATCATCGACTACACCCGCAACTGGGCGAAGTCGGTGACCAAGTGGTCGCTGGCCGTGGACCAGAACATGGGCCCGCACAACGGCGGTTGCGGCACCTGCACCGGCCTGGTCACCGTGCACGACGGGGACGGCGCCGACGGGACGGTCGACTACACCGTCGAGTACTACACGATGGGCCAGCTGACGAAGTTCGTCCGGCCGGGCGCGCAGCGGATCGCCTCCACCGCGTCCACCGCCGTGCCGAACGTGGCCTGGCGCAACCCGGACGGCTCGAAGGCCCTGATCGCCTACAACGACGCGTCCTCCGCCAGGACCGTCACCGTCAACTGGGGCTCCCAGCACGCCACCTACTCGCTCCCCGGCAGGACGTCGGCGACCTTCACCTGGTCCGGCACCCAGTCGGGCGGCGGCGGCCAGACCGGCGCCTTCGTGGGGCTGGCGAGCAAGTGCCTGGACGTGGCGGGCGGTTCGGCCGCGAACGGCACCGCCGTCCAGCTCTACGACTGCAACGGCTCCACCGCCCAGCAGTGGACCGTGCAGTCCGACGGCTCGGTCCGGGCGCTCGGCAAGTGCCTCGACGTGACCTCGGCCTCGACGGCGGACGGGGCGAAGGTGCAGTTGTACGACTGCAACGGAACCGGTGCGCAACAGTGGTCGTACAACTCCTCGACCGGTGATGTCGTGAACACGGCGGCGAACAAGTGCCTCGACGTCACGGACAACTCGTCGGCGAACGGCGCGCGGGCGCAGATCTGGTCGTGCACGGGGGCAGCCAACCAGAAGTGGCATATGCAGTAAGGCCGTGGGAGTGCCATGAGGAGTACGACGGGGGCGGCGGCCGTGCTGGTCACGGCCGCCGGTGCGGTACTGCTGACCGGGTGCGTACCCGAGGAGCCGCCGCTGGCCGCGGTGCGGACCGGTTTGGACGGCCGGCCGCACGCCCTGGTCCGGCCGTGCGGCGACGACCGGGTGCAGGGCCTGTCGCTCACCGGCACCCGGGCCCGGGACGGCTCCGGGCGCAACCTGTCCGGCTGGCGGGTGGCGGACCGGGTGCGGCCCGGCAAGGCGAGCTTCCCGCTCTTCGATCCGCCCGCCGACTGGCACGCCCGGCACACCGGGACCCAGCACGCGGTGGCCGGGTACACCTATCGACTCGGCTTCATGAAAGGCGAGTTCGACTACGAGTACACCACCACGCTGACGTTCCGGACGACCGACCTGGCGAAGCTGGGGGCCGGTCAGGTCTGGGCCGACGGCCGGGTGATGGGCCTCGGCGAGTTCGAGAGACTCGCCGAGGACTCGTGCTGACGGGGACGGCCTACTCGGCGGGCTCGACGCCGGCCCGCAGCAGACCGTAGGTGTACGCGTCCTCCAGGGCCTGCCAGGACGCGGCGATCACGTTCTCCGCGACGCCGACCGTGGACCATTCGCCGCTGCCGTCGGAGGTGGAGATCAGGACCCGGGTGGTGGACTCGGTGCCGTGCTTGCCCTCCAGGATGCGGACCTTGTAGTCGACCAGGTCGAGCTTGGCGAGCTGGGGGTAGATCTTCTCCAGGGCCACCCGCAGGGCGCGGTCGAGGGCGTTGACCGGGCCGTTGCCCTCCGCCGTGGCGACGATGCGCTCGCTCTTGGCCCAGAGCTTGACCGTGGCCTCGTTGGCGTGGGTGCCGTCGGGGCGGTCCTCCACGATGGCCCGCCAGGACTCGACGCGGAAGTAGGACCGCGGCCTGCCCTCGACCTCGGCGCGCAGGAGGAGCTCGAAGGAGGCGTCGGCCGCCTCGTAGGTGTACCCCTGGAGCTCGCGTTCCTTGACGCGCTCGACCACCCGGCCGACCACTTCGCGGTCGTCGCCGAGGTCGACGCCCAGCTCCTTGCCCTTGAGCTCCACCGAGGCGCGGCCGGCCATGTCGGAGACCAGCATGCGCATGGTGTTGCCGACGAGGGCGGGGTCGGTGTGCTGGTAGAGGTCGGGGTCCACCTTGATGGCGGAGGCGTGCAGGCCGGCCTTGTGGGCGAAGGCGGAGACCCCGACGTACGGCTGGTGGGTGGAGGGCGTGAGGTTCACGACCTCGGCGATGGCGTGCGAGATGCGGGTCATCTCGCGCAGGCGCCCGTCGGGCAGCACCTTCTTGCCGTACTTCAGCTCCAGGGCGGCGACCACCGGGAACAGGTTGGCGTTGCCGACGCGCTCGCCGTAGCCGTTGGCCGTGCACTGGACGTGGGTGGCGCCCGCGTCGACGGCGGCGAGGGTGTTGGCGACCGCGCAGCCGGTGTCGTCCTGGGCGTGGATGCCGAGCCGGGCGCCGGTGTCCGCGAGGACCGTGGAGACCACGGCGTTGACCTGGGCGGGCAGCATGCCGCCGTTGGTGTCGCAGAGGATGACGACGTCGGCGCCCGCCTCGGAGGCGGCCCGTACGACGGCCTTCGCGTACTCGGCGTTGGCGCGGTAGCCGTCGAAGAAGTGCTCGCAGTCGACGAAGACCCGGCGGCCCTGCTCCTTGAGGAAGGAGACGGTGTCGCGGACCATCTCCAGGTTCTCGTCGAGGGTGGTGCGCAGGGCCAGTTCGACATGCCGGTCGTGGGACTTGGCGACCAGCGTGATCACCGGGGCGCCGGACTCCAGCAGGGCCTTGACCTGGGGGTCCTCCGCCGCCCTGGCGCCGGCCCGGCGGGTGGCGCCGAAGGCGACCAGCTGGGCGTGCTGGAAGTCGATCTCCTGCTGGGCGCGGGCGAAGAACTCGGTGTCCCGGGGGTTGGCGCCCGGCCAGCCGCCCTCGATGAAGCCCACGCCGAAGTCGTCCAGGTGCCGTGCGATGGCCAGCTTGTCCGCGACGGTGAGGTTGATGCCCTCGCGCTGCGCGCCGTCGCGCAGCGTGGTGTCGAAGACGTGGAACGAGTCGTCCAGCTCGTTGGTTTCCGTCTCGGTCATGGTCTCAAGGCTCCTGATGTCGAATCTCGGTCGTACCGGAATGACCGGCTCCACCGTGCCTCCATGGTCCCTCGCGCCTGTCTCCCGGCTGAAGGTGGGCCGGAAAACGAAAAAACCCCTCGCGGGTGCGAGAGGTCTGCGCGCGGGTCGAGGACGACGATGGCCACCCGTACCTGGTCGTACGTGGTGGTCACTGCGGACCGGCGCGCCTGCTGCCAATAATCATGGCGAACGAGAGCACGGAGGCAGTCTGGCACAGCCCCGCCCCCGGCTCACCCACCGTCTCAGGATGCGGTCGGCACTCCGGGCGCCTCACGGGCCGCGACCCGCGCCAGATCCAGGTCCCTCGTCTCCCGCATGGTGACGTACACCACCAGCGACACGGCGGCACAGCCCGCCACGTACCAGTAGAAGCCGGACTCGGTCCCGGCGTTCTTGAACCACAGGGCGACGTACTCCGCAGTGCCGCCGAACAGGGCGTTGGCGAGGGCGTAGGGCAGGGCCACGCCCAGGGCGCGGACGCCGGTCGGGAAGAGCTCGGCCTTCACGCAGGCGTTGATCGAGGTGTAGCCGGTGACCACGACGAGGGCGAGCAGGGAGAGGCCGAGGGCGGGCCAGTATCCGTTCGCGTGTTTGAGGAGGGTCAGGACCGGCACGGTGAGGACGGTGGAGCCGACCGCGAAGGTGATCAGCAGCGGGCGGCGGCCGATGCGGTCGGAGAGCGCGCCGGCGAGGGGCTGGAGGCAGGCGAAGACGGTGAGCGCGGTGAAGGAGACGAGGGTCGCGGTCTCCTTCGGCAGCCCGGCGGAGTTGGACAGGTACTTCGTCAGGTACGTCGTGTACGTGTAGTAGGCCACCGTGCCGCCCATGGTGAGGGCGACGACCAGGAACGCCTCCCGCCGGTGCCGCCACAGGGCCCGCAGGGTGCCGCGCTCGGCCGCGTGCGAGGTGTCCTCGGCGTAGACCTCGGTCTCCAGCATGGTCCGGCGCAGGTAGAAGACCACGGCCGCGCCGAGCGCGCCGACGACGAAGGGGATCCGCCAGCCGTAGTCGTGCAGCGCGGTGTCGGAGAGGGTGTGCTGGAGGATGATCAGCAGGCCGAGCCCGGCGATCTGGCCCGCGGTCATCGACACGTACTGGAAGCTGGAGGCGAAGCCGCGCCGGCGCGGGTCGGAGGCCTCGGTGAGGTAGGTGGCGCTGGCCGCGTACTCGCCGCCCACCGAGAGGCCCTGCAACAGGCGGGCGACGAGCAGTACGAAGGCTCCGCCGTAGCCGGCGACGTCGTAGGTCGGGGCGACCGCGATGAGGAGCGCGGACGCGGACATGAGGGTCACGGTGAGGGTCAGCGCGGCCTTGCGGCCCTTGCGGTCGCCGACGCGGCCCAGCAGCCACCCGCCCACCGGGCGCATGAAGAACCCGACGGCGAAGATGCCCGCGGTGTTCATCAGCTGCGCGGTGGGATTTCCGCTCGGGAAGAACGCCCCGGCGAAGTAGGTGGCGAAGCTCGCGTACACGAACCAGTCGAACCACTCGACCATGTTGCCTGCCGAGCCGACCCAGATCTGCTTCCAGTGTTGTCGTCCCATGCGGCGTTCCTGCCCGGCGGGGGAACCCGGGATTCCTTCACTGCAAATGCCGTACGAAGACGTCTTGTTCGTGGCGTGCGCCCTGGCCGGAAGGTCACGTCGCCGCGAGGAGGTCCGCTTCCAGGAACTCGCGGACATGACCGAGAACCTGCGCCCGGTCGGTGCCGCGCAGGCCGATCGCCACATGGATGGAGAAGCCGTCGAGCAGGGCGCGCAGGCGCGCGGCGCAGCGGTCCGGGTCGACCGGGCGGAACTCGCCCCTGGAGACGCCCTCCGCGAGCAGCGCGACCAGGTCGCGGTGCCAGGCGCCCTCGATGGCGGCCTGCCGGTCGCGGGCGGCGTCCCCGGCGTTCTGCGAGCGGTTCCAGACCTCCAGCCAGAGCGTCCAGTGCGGGTCGTGGTGCCCGTCGGGCACGTACAGGTCGACGTACGCGTCCAGGCGCTCGCGGGCGGTGCCGCGGCCGGTGAGCAGCCGGCCGCGCTCGGCGCCCAGCCGGCCCTCGCTCCACTCCAGGGTCTGGAGCAGGAGTTCGTCCTTGGAGTGGAAGTAGTAGAGCAGGTGGCCACTGCTCATGCCGACCTCGCGGCCGAGGGCGGCCATGGTGAGCTTCTCCAGACCGCGGTCGGCGATCATGGTCATGGCGGCGGCGAGCACGTCCTCGCGGGGCGGGGCGTTCCTGCGCGCACCGGCCATGTTCCGCTCCGCTCCTAGATCCTCGGCTGCTGCTGGGTGATGCAGTGGATACCGCCACCGCCCGCGAAGATCGTACGGGCGTCCACCAGGGTCACGGTCCGTTCGGGGAAGAGACCGCGGAAGATCCCGGCGGCGGTCTCGTCGCGCGGGTCGTCGAAGCCGCAGAGCACGACCCCGCCGTTGCAGAGGTAGTGGTTGATGTAGGAGTAGTCGGCCCAGTGCCCGTCGGCCTCCAGGACGGTCGGGGCGGGCACCTCGACGACCTCCAGGGCGCGGCCGCGGGCGTCGGTCGCGGACCGGAGCAGACCGATGACCTCCCGGGTGACCTCGTGATCGGGGTGGGCCGGGTCCGGCTGGTGGTGCGCGACCACGACGCCGGGACGGGCGAAGGCGGCGACGATGTCGACGTGCCCGAGGGTGCCGAAGCCGTGCGGAGGGTAGTCGCCGGTGAGGCCGCGGGGCAGCCAGATCGCCTTGCGGGTGCCGAGCATGCCGTGGATCTCGGCCTCGACCTCCTCGCGGGTCCAGTCCGGGTTGCGCTCGGGGCCGAGCTGCACGGTCTCCGTCAGCAGGACGGTCCCCTCGCCGTCGACGTGGATCGCGCCGCCCTCGTTCACCAGCTTCGACGCGTACGTCTTCGCGCCCGCGAGGTCCGCGACATGGGCGGCGATCTTCGCGTCGTGCTCCCAGCGGGCCCAGTGCTGGGCCCCCCAGCCGTTGAACGTCCAGTCCACGGCGGCGAGTTGCCGCCCGTCGGTGAGGAAGGTGGGGCCGATGTCCCGCATCCAGGCGTCGTCGAGGTCGCGCTCGACGGTGTCGACGCCCGGCCCGAGCAGCGCCTGTGCCTCGGCCGACTGACCGGGACCGCAGACGACGGTCACCGGCTCGAAGCGGAGCACGGCCCGGGCCACCGAGGCCCAGGCGATCCTGGACAGCCGCAGGTCGTCCGGGTCGTCGAAGGTGGGGTTGGGGCCCGGCCACGCCATCCAGGTGCGCTCGTGCGGGGCCCACTCGGCGGGCATCCGGAAGCCGTCGGAGGCTGCCTTGTTCATGGGGGTCCTCACAGAAGGTGACTTTTACAGGAAGTAGAGCCGGCTGAGGGAGACGGAGTCGGCGGGCTGCGAGCGGATCGGCTCGCCGTCGAGGGTGACCAGACCGGTGCGCTGGTCGACGTCGACCGCTCCGGTGCGGGAGTTGAGCCGCAGGTCGGCCGGGCCGATGCCGCGGGTGCCGCGGACGGCGACCCGGCGGCGCCGGGTGGGCATGGTGTCGTGGCCCTGGTCGAGCGCCGCCTGGGCGACGAACGCCACCGAGATGTCGGCGGGGGTCGCCCCGTGGGCCCCGAACTGCGGTCCCAGGACGAGGGGTTCGCAGGTGTCGGTGGCCGCGTTCGGGTCGCCGGTCACGCCGTACGCCGGGAAGCCGGACTTGAGCACGAGCTGCGGCTTGGCGCCGAAGTACTCGGGCGACCAGAGCACGATGTCGGCGAGCTTGCCGACCTCGATCGAGCCGACCTCGTGCGCGAGGCCGTGCGCGATGGCCGGGTTGATGGTCAGCTTGGCCATGTAGCGCAGCACGCGCTCGTTGTCGTGTCCGTCGTCCGGGGCGCCCAGCTCGGCCTTCATCTTCCCGGCCATGGCGAAGGTGCGGCGGACGGTCTCACCGGCCCGGCCCATGCCCTGCGCGTCCGACGAGGTGATGCCGATCGCGCCCAGGTCGTGCAGGACGTCCTCGGCGCCCATGGTGCCGGCCCGGATCCGGTCACGGGCCATGGCGGCGTCGCCGGGCAGGTCGGTCTTCAGGTCGTGGACGGAGACGATCATCCCGTAGTGCTCGGCGACCGCGTCCCGGCCGAAGGGCAGGGTGGGGTTGGTGGAGGAGCCGATGACGTTGGGGACACCGGCCATCTTCAGGACGTTCGGCACGTGTCCGCCGCCGCAGCCCTCGATGTGGAAGGCGTGGATGGTGCGGCCCTCCAGCACCCGGAGGGTGTCCTCCACGGACAGGCACTCGTTGAGGCCGTCGCTGTGCAGGGCGACCTGGACGTCGTGTTCCTCGGCGACCCGCAGGGCGGTGTCCAGCGCCCGGGTGTGGGCGCCCATGTCCTCGTGCACCTTGAAGCCGGAGGCACCGCCCTCCGCCAGCGCCTCCACCAGCGGCGCCCGGTGCGAGGACGAACCCCGGCCCAGGAAGCCGATGTTGACCGGCCAGGCGTCGAAGGCGCCGAACGCGTGCCTCAGCGCCCAGGGCGAGTTGACGCCCACCCCCCACACCGGGCCGAACTCCTGCCCGATGACCGTGGTCACGCCGGAGGCGAGCGAGGCCTCCATGATGCGCGGGGACAGCAGGTGGACGTGGGTGTCGACGGCGCCTGCGGTGGCGATCAGCCCTTCGCCGGACACGATCGACGTCCCGGTGCCCACCACGACGTCCACCCCGTCGAGGGTGTCGGGGTTGCCGGCCCGGCCGATCGAGCAGATCCGCCCCTCGCGGATGCCGATGGACACCTTGCGGATACCGAGCACGGCGTCGATCACGACCACGTTGCTGATCACGACGTCGCAGGTCTCGCGGACGGCGGCGGCCTTCAGATGCAGTCCGTCGCGGGCGGTCTTGCCGAACCCGGCGAGGAACTCGTCGCCGTAGCGCTGGGAGTCGTCCTCGACGCGGATCACGAGCCCCGAGTCGCCGAGCCGGACCCGGTCGCCGGCGCGGGGGCCGTGGGTGGCGGCGTACTCGTGCGGGGTGAGGCGGCGGGCCTCGGCGGGGTGGCCTCCGGGGCGGCTCATCGGCCGGCCTCCCCGGTCCGGGGCACGCCCAGGTAGCCGCAGGCGGCGGCGCGGCGCAGGGCCTCCTCGCGGGCGCCGGGCGCGTCCAGCGGCCCGTCGACCAGCCCGGCGAAGCCGATCGCGATCCGGGCGCCGCCGATCGGCAGGAGACCGACCTGCCGAGACTCCCCCGGTCCGAACCGCACGGAGGAGCCGGCGGGGACGGCGAGGCGCAGCCCGTAGGCGGCGGCGCGGTCGAAGTCGAGCCGCGGGTTGGCCTCGAAGAAGTGGAAGTGCGAGGTGACGGAGACCGGGACGGTGGCGGTGTTGGTGACCGTGAGCCGGACGACCGGCTCCGGGTCGGCGTGGTCGGGGCCGGGCAGCAGGGCGCCGGGGGCGTCCTCCCCCAGTCCCCCGCCGCCGATCGGGTCGGTGACGACCGCGAGCCGCGACCCGTCGTCGAAGACCGCCTCGACATGCACCTCGGTGACCACGTCGGCGACGCCGGGCAGCACGTCGGCCGGGCCGAGGACGGCGCGGGCCGCCTCGACGGCCTCGGCGAGCCGCCTGCCGTCGCGGGCGGCCTCACAGACGGTGTCCGCGATCAGCGCGGTGGCCTCCGGCACGTTGAGCCTGAGGCCCCGCGCGCGGCGGGCACGGGCCAGCTCGGCGGCTCCGAAGAGCAGCAGCCGGTCGCGTTCGGTGGGGGTCAGCCGCATCTCGTTCCCTTCACTTGGAACGTCACTCTAATCAAAGAAATCCACGAGTGAAAGGGTTGACGACCATCGCGTCATGACTCACATTGAATGCCGTTCTAAGCGCAGTGCGATGCGAGGGAGACCGGCCATGCCGATAGAACAGCGCGGAGTCGACACCATCCCCGACGGGGAACGCACCAGCGGGCCGAAGGACCTGGTCTCGATCCTGCTCGGCTCCAACCTCTGCCTCGGCGTGATCATCTTCGGCTGGCTGCCGCCGTCGTTCGGGCTCGGCTGGTGGGCGTCGGTGAGCTCGATCGTGGCGGGCACGCTGGTCGGCACGGTGTTCACGGCTCCGCTCGCGCTGGTCTCGCTGCGCACCGCGACCAACCTCTCCACCTCCTCCGGCGCCCAGTTCGGGGTGCGCGGGCGGCTGGTCGGCTCGGTGGTGGGCCTGCTGCTGGCCCTCGGCTACACCGCGCTGACCGTGTGGATCGGCGGCGACGTGATGGTGAGCGTGCTGGGGCGGCTGTTCGGGCTGCCGGCCGACGGGGTGTCGTACGCCGTGGTCTACACCGTGCTCGCGGCGGCGACGGTGGCGGGCGCGGTCTACGGCTACCGAGTGCTGCTCGCCATGTCCAAGGTCCTCGCCATCGGCATGACGGCCCTCCTCGCCCTCGGGGTCCTCGCCTACGCGCCGCACTTCACCACGGCCGCGCTGCCGGGGGCCGGCGGCTACCTGCTGGGCGGCTTCTGGCCCACGTGGTGTCTGGCGGCGGTGGCCGCGGGCCTGTCGGGGCCGGTCGCCTTCATCACCCTCCTGGGTGACTACACGCGCTACATCTCCCCCGCCCGGCACACTTCCCGCCGGGTCCTGCACGCGACCTGGCTGGGGCTGGTCCTGGGCCTGCTGGTGCCGCAGCTGTTCGGCACGTTCACGGCGTACGCGGCCCGGGCGGCGACGGACTACGCGGGCCCGCTGGTGTCGGCGTCCCCCACCTGGTACCTGGTCCCGCTGCTGCTGTCCGCCTCCGCCGGCTCGGTCGGCAACGCGGGCCTGATGCTCTACTCCATGGGCCTGGACCTGGACGCGATCCTGCCCCGCGCCTCCCGGGCCCGCGCCACCCACACGGTCGCGATCGTCGCCACCGCCTGCGTCTTCGCCGGCCACTACGCCTGGAACGCCCAGTCCGCGATGACCTCCTTCGTGCTCCTCCTCACCGCCATCGGCACCCCCTGGGCGGTCATCACCCTGATCGGCTTCGCCCGCTGCCGGGGCGTGTACGACGCGGACGCCCTCCAGGTCTTCAACCGCCGCTCGCGGGGCGGGATCTACTGGTACCGGGCGGGCTGGAACGTGCGGGCGACGGCCTCCTGGGCGGTGGGCGCGGGCGTCGGCCTGCTGGCGGTCTCCCTGCCGTCGTACGAGGGCCCGCTGCTGTCGCTCACCGGCGGGGTGGACTGTAGCTTCCTGCTGTCGGCCCTGACCGGCGGCCTCCTCTACCTGGCGCTCACGGCCGGCCGGCCCCCGGCGCCGGTCACCCCGGCTCCAGTCCCGGCAGGAAGCGGGTCGAGCCGAACGCCGGTTTGAGGTCGGTGAACCAGGTCGCCTGCTCGTCGTACGCGGCGAAGAAGGGGCGGCCCACCAGGGCCGGGTCGCGGGCCTGGATCAGATGCAGGGCGAAGACCTTCTCGCCGGCGATCTCGGCGACCCCGTCCACCGAGACCTTGCCGGGCATCGCCGACATCACCGGGCCGCGGACCGTGCGGGCGAGGCCGGAGACCCTGGCGTAGGCGTCACGGAAGACGGCGTGGCCGCGCGCCAGCGGGACCCCGAACCAGCCCTGCGGGCCGGTGTCCCGCTCCACGAACTGGTAGTACGGCACCGCGCCCAGCGTGGTCGTCCGCTCCCACAGCTCGGCCCAGGCGTCCGCGCTGTCGTTGATCCCGGCGACCAGCGGGCCCTGGCAGCGGATCACGGCCCCGGTGTCCCGGACCCGGCGCATCGCCTCGGCCACCACCGGCGGACGCAGCTCCTGCGGGTGTGTGAAGTGGGCCATCAGCGCCAGGTGCCGGCCGCTCGCCACCACCTGTTCGAACAGGCGCAGCAGGTCGTCGGCGTCGCGGTCGGTGGTGAAACGGTACGGCCAGAAGGCGAGGGACTTGGTGCCGAGGCGGACCGAGCGGATCGTGCCGATCTCCAGCAGGGGTTCGACATAGCGGCGCAGCACCTCGGTGCTCATCACCAGCGGGTCACCGCCCGTGATCAGCACGCTGGACACCTCCGGGTGGGCGCGCAGATAGCCGGTCGTGGCGGCGATGTCGTCGGTGGCGATCCGCAGGTCCGCCTCGCCGACGAACTGCGGCCAGCGGAAGCAGTACGTGCAGTAGGCGTGGCAGGTCTGCCCCTGGCGCGGGAAGACCAGCACCGTCTCCGGGTACTTGTGCTGGAGCCCGGTGAGGCGGCGGCCCTCGTGCACGGGGACGTTGGCGTCGAGCTGCCCCGAGGGGTGCGGGTTGAGACGCATCCGGATCTCGTGGGCGGCGCGCTGGATCTCCGCCCGGGGGGCGTCCGCGCCCAGCAGGTCGGCCATCCGGCGGACGTCGGGCGCGGGCAGCATCCCGGCCTGCGGGAAGGTCAGCCGGAAGACGGGGTCCTCGGGCACGGCGGACCAGTCGATCAGTTCGTCGACGACGTACGCGTTCGTACGGAACGGCAGGACCGCGGAGACCGCCCGGAGCGCGAGCCGCTGATCGTCCGTCAGGGGGATGCGCCGCAGCAGACCGTCTAGGTCACGGGGCGTGAAGGCGCGGAACCGGGGGTGGTGCGCTGAGCTCATCGTGTGCTGGGGCCCTCTATTCCGTGACCAGGACCGAAGTGGGCCGCAACTCCACGAAGGCGGCCGCCCGCGCATCGTACTTCTCCCCGAAGTCGTGGATGAGCCGCCGATGCAGTTCGCTCTCGTCGTCCACGACGACGACCTCGTGCGCCCCGGACCCGCTCAGCGCGGCGCTGTACGCGCTGAGCTGGTCGAGCCGGTGGCGGGCCAGGTAGGTGACCAGGTCGGGCGCGGCGACGTACAGGGCGTCCTCGACGAAGACGAAGCGGCAGGTGAACTCCCGCCGTCCGTCCGTGGCGTCGACCAGGGTGACGGGGAGATGGGTGAACCGTTCCATCGGCTTGCCCTGCTGCCACAGTTCGTCGAAGCGCTGCTCCACGAAGGTGCCGAGCGGCGAGCGGACCGCGACCTCCAGCTGCACCCCCTCGCCGGAGAGCCGGCCGACGGTGAGGAAGGAGACCAGGCAGCGCTCGTCCCAGCGGTAGAGGGTGACGCCGGGCGAGGTCGAGCAGAGCCGTACCTCGAGCAGCGCCCGGGAGGCGGTGTCGAGGCGGCGCGCGAACTCGTCCAGGGTGCGCAGGTTGCGCATGATGTCGCGGCGGATGTCGGCGCTCTGCTCGCCCAGTTCCCGGCCCCGCAGGATGACCGCGAGGGAGTCGGGGTCGAGCAGCAGGATCTGGACGCGGGCACCGGTCGCGGTGGCGGACCTGACGCCCCGGAAGAGCCGTTCGGAGAACTGCGGTCCGAACAGGTTGGAGAAGGTGTCGAGGACCTTCACGTTGGACGTCGAGCCGTGCACCTGGGCGGCGAACCACTCGTAGTCGAGGCGGGTGTGCTCGCGGACCCGGCCCTCCTGGGCCCGGGATATCAGCGGGCCGATGACGAACACCGTGACGACCACGCCGACCAGGTCCGTACCGAGGTTGAGGGCGAGGTTCTGCCCGTAGCTGTCCATGGTCGAGGCCCGCCACAGCAGCAGGCCGGCGACCGCGGTGAGCAGCGCGAGCACGGTGAGGCTCTGCGGTCGGCGCGGGGTGCGCAGCGTGCGCATCAGCCAGCGCAGCCGTGGCATCGGCGATCGTCCGCTCACGCGTCTCCCCTCCCCCGTGGAATCAGGAGATACCCGCCCGGGAGAGGGGATACGCGCGGTGGCGCGACTACTCGATGTCTATCTTGAACGTGCTGGTGGTGTTCCTGATGTCCTGGGCGTTGCCGCTCATCCGCAGGTTGCGGAAGGTGGCCTCACCGACGGCGGGGCCCTGGCCGGGTTCCGGCAGCTCGTTGGCCCAGATGCCGAATCCGGACTTGGCGTCGAAGGCGTCCCCGCTCTTCCTGGAGCCGGTGATGGAGATGTCGGTGAAGATCGTGTCCCGCACCGGGAACTGGGGCTGACCTCCCACGTAGTTGGTCTGGAACATGACGCCCCCGTAGGTGGAGTCGTCGATGTCGACGTCGTTGACCCGGATCCCCTGGAAGACCTTGGAGGCGGAGAAGGCCCAGATCGCGGGGAACACCTGGGAGCCCCAGAAGTGGCCGCCCGTCCGGTCCAGCGAGACGTTCTCGATCGTCGTGGGATCGGTGCCGAAGCCGTTCATCGGGTAGCCGAAGTCCAGCGAGGAGATCGTGATGCCGGAGTAGACGAGGGTGTCGGCGACCCGGATGTTGCGGAAGGTGTTGGCGTAGCCGCCGTAGACGGCGATGCCCGCCGCCCGCCAGGTGAGGGTGGAGGTCAGGTTCTCGTAGAGGTTGTTCTTCTCGTCGGCGCCGCCCGCGTCGATGGCCGAGAAGAGGGCGAAGCTGTCGTCGCCCGTGGCGCGTGCGTCGTTGTTGACCACGTGGTTGTCCGTGGAGCCGTTCGTCATGTTGACGCCGTCGGCGAACGTGTCGCGGATGCGGGAGTTCGAGATGGTCATGTCGTCGGTGTTGGCGCCCCAGTACAGGCACACCATGTGCTCGGCCCAGATGTCGTCGATGGTGATGTGCGAGACGTTGGAGAAGTCGAACACCTTGCCGGGGCCGTCGATCCGGGACGTGTAGTTGCCGAAGTAGGCGAACCCGGCGAACGTCGAGCCGTTGGCCGTGGCCTCGGCCCGGAAGCCGATGTCGGTGTTCTCCTGCGCGGCGGGGGCGTGGAAGCGGGTGAACCAGGGCCCGGCTCCGACGACCTTGACCGCCTTGCCGTAGACCTGGAACTTGCTCGAGGTCTCGTAGTCGCCGGTGGGCAGGTAGACGCCGGCCAGCTTGCCGGTGGTGTCCATGCGGACCTTGTCGAGGGCGTTCTGGACGTCCTGCTGGGTGAAGCCGGCCGGGACGGTGTAGGCGGCCGGGTCGGGGTTGGGGTCCGCGGTCGCCTGTTCGGTGTTGACGAAGTCGATGGCGTAGGAGGCGGCGGAGTTGGCCGCGTCCTTCTGGAGGCGGATCTTCGAGCCGGCCGGGACGGTCCTGCCGAGCAGCAGGTTCGCCTCGTCGTAGATGTGGCGCGGGGCGCCGGCGCCGGGCGAGTTGCCGGGTGCGGTCTCGTTGCCGTACAGCCAGGCGTACTTGGAGGTGAGGTCGATCGCCTTGAGGAACTGGCCGTCCACGTAGACGTCGAGGGTGGCGTCGGTGCCGTCGGGGATCGCGAAGCGGGTGACCAGGGTGTTGGTCGCGGCGCGGGTGGTCCACTCGACGTACTGGCCGGTGCCGTCGAGCGTGACCGCCTTGCGGCCGCTCGCCTCGCCCGCCGGGTCGCCGATGGTGCGGTTGGGGCCGACGACCTTGGCACCGCCGCCGACCGTGCCGTCCTCGGCCTCGTACATGTCGTACGGCATGTCGGCGCCGCGGCCCACGAACAGGGGCTGTGTGCTGATGTTGTTGGTGCGCTTGACCGGCAGTTCGTTGGTGTCGTCGGCGATGACCGTCCTGACCGTGTACTTGCCGTCGGCCGCCGTCCAGGAGCCGAGGGCGACCGGTGCGGTCGTCTGCCCGGCGGCGATGGTGCCGGTGTAGGAGCCGGTCAGGGTCCTGACGGTGGCGCCGTTCACGTCCTGGACCGTGAGCGTGACGCCGTGGCTGCCGGACGCCGAGGCCACCGTCCCCTGGTTCTTGAGGGCGACGGTGAACTGCACCGGGTCACCGGCCGAGGCGCTGGAGGGCGTCCAGGCCACCGGGGCGGCGACCAGGTCGGAGCTGGAGACGGGCTTGACGACCAGGGCGTCGGAGCGGCTGAAGGTGTTGTTCCCCTCGTTCTGCTCGACGACCTTGTTCGACGGGTCCACCTCGGCGCCGACCGGGTAGCTGCCCGCGTCGCGGGTGCCGATGCTCGCGGTGACCGTCGTCGACTGGCCGGCCGCGAGGGCCGGGACGTCGGCCGTGGCCGCCTTGGTGCCGCCCAGCGTGAAGTTCAGGTCGGTGGCCTTGGCGGCCCTGCTGCCGCTGTTGGTGACGGTCGCGGAGAGGCTGACGGCGTCCGACTCGACGGGCGCGGCGGGCGCGTTGGTGATGCCGGTGACCTTGAGGTCCGGGTTGGCGGCCGGGGTGCCGATCACCTGGACCTCGCCGACCTGGGCGCCGGGCGCGCCGGTGTTCGAGGTGAACTTCAGCTGGATGTCGGCGGCGGCGCCGGAGACCGGGATGGTCACCGTGTTGCCGGTGGCCGGGTCGAACGTGTGGTCCTTCGCCGCGACGAGGCTGGTGAACGCGGTGGCGTCCTGGCCGCGTCCGAGCACCTGGATGTTCTGGGTGCGGGTGGACCAGGCGGGGTCCGGGTTGAGCTTGACGACGACCTGGCCGAGGTCCGCGTCGGCGCCCAGCTTGACGGTGAGGGTGGCCGGGTAGGCGCCGCCCGCGCTCTCCCAGTAGGTGCCGATCTGGCCGTCGTCGGCGTTCGCGGCGACATAGGTGAACGTGTCGGAGGAGGCCTCGACGGGCTTGCCCCGGGCGAGGTCGGAGCCGGTGCCGGAGCCGGGCCGGGTGACGCTGTTGCTCGCCACCGACACGTTCCCCGCGGCGTCCCTCGCCTTCACGTGGTAGGTGACCGTGGCCGTCGCCGACGGGGTGTCGGTGTACGTCGTCACGTCGCCCGCCACGGTCTTGACGAGCTGGTCGTTCGCGTAGACGTCGTAGCCGGTGACCTTGATGTCGTCGCTGGACGCCTGCCAGGTGAGCCGCACGTCGCTGCCGGACTGCGTGTAGGCGAGGCCGCCGGGCGCCGTGGGGGCCTGGGTGTCGCCGCCCGAGCCCTTGCGGGTGACGCTGTCGCTGTCGGCGGAGACGTTGCCCGCGGCGTCCTTGGCCCGCACGAAGTACGTGATGTCGCCGCCGGCCGGCTGGGTGTCGGTGTACGTCAGGACGTTCCCGGCGACGCTCGCCCGCAACTGGCCGTCGGCGTAGACGTCGTACCCGGTCACACCCGTGTCGTCGGTGGCCGCGTTCCAGGTCAGCCTGATCTGCCCGGTGGCCGGCTCGGTGAGGCCGAGGCCGGACGGCGCGGTGGGTGCCTGGGTGTCGCCGGTGGCCGGGCCGTAGACCTCCACCTCGGACGCCTGCCCGGCGGGCCAGCCGCTGTTGGCGGTGAACAGCACCCGCACGTACCGCGTGGTGGTCGTGTCGAAGGCGATGGTCGCCGACTGGTCGTTGGAGCTGTCGAAGGTGTACGCCTTGGACGCCGTGAGGTCGGTGAAGTTCTGCTTGTCGGCCGAGCCCTGCATCTTGAAGGTCTGGCTGCGGCTCGGCCAGCCGGCGGGCAGCCGCAGTGTCACCCGGTCGACCTTGACCGAGGAGCCGAGGTCGACCTGGAGCCACTGCGGGAAGGCGTTGTTGTTGCTCTCCCAGTAGGTGGCCCGGTTGCCGTCGCCGGCGTTGGCCGCGCCGTAGACGTCGGCGTGCCCGCTCTCGCCGAAGGTCTTGCCGAGCGCGAGGTTCGGGGTCGAGGCGGCGCTCGTGAGGACCTGCATCTCGGCCAGTTGCGCGGTGCCGGCGACCGAGTTGGCGCTGAAGTCGGCACGTACGTACCGGGCGAGGGCCGCGGGGAAGGAGATCTTCACCGTGTTGTCGTCGGCCGGACCGAAGACGTACCGCGCGGACGGCCTGAGGGTGGTGAAGCTCTTTCCGTCGGCGCTGCCCTGGAGGGCCAGCGTCTGCGTCCGGGTCCCCCAGTGCTCGGGCAGGCGCAGCACGACCTCGCGGACGCGCGCGGTCCGTCCGAGGTCGGTCTGCACCCACTGGGCCGACTTCTTCCCGGCCTGCCAGTAGGTGTCGGTGTCGCCGTCGGTGACGTCGGCGGCCGCGTGGCCGCCACGGACGCTGCCCGCCGTGGTCGCGGCGGTCGCGGCGGCGTCGGGGCCGCCGGCCGCGTGCGCGCCCACGACGGGCAGGCCCAGGAACATGACGGCGGAGGCGAGTACGGCGGTGGCCGCGCGCCGTCTCCAGGATCTCGGTTCGTGTCGGGTCATGCGGGGTCACTTCCTGGGGAGGCTCGCGCGCCGGCGGGCGGCGAGGGCGGCTCGTTCCTGACGGAGTGGCGCTCGTCGCAATATTGCGTTGTTTCATCGAAATATTGCAGAGCAATGAGAGGCCGTCTACCGCCGCGCATCCCACAAATTTCACCAGAAGCGTTCACTGCTCGGCAGGAAGAGCGAAAGGCGTCGCAAGAAAACGCAAGTCACGCAATTTTTTGTGTTCTTGCGCACCGTATTCCGACAGCAGAACGCCCCTCGGACCCGTGCGGGTCGAGGGGCGTCCGGTGCGCTTCTGCGGGTGCCGCCGGTCAGCCGAGCTGGTGCATCCAGCCGTGCTTGTCCTCCGCCTTGCCGCGCTGGATGTCGAGGAGCGCCTCGCGGAGCCGGAGGGTGACCTCGCCGGGCTCGCCGCCCGACTGCCGCCACTCGGCGCCGGTCCGCTTGACCGTGCCGACCGGGGTGATCACGGCGGCCGTGCCGCAGGCGAAGACCTCGGTGAGGGTGCCGTTCTCCGAGTCGCGCTGCCACTGCTCGATGGAGACCCGGGCCTCCTCGGACTCGTAGCCGAGGTCACGGGCGACGGTCAGGAGGCTGTCACGGGTGACGCCCTCCAGGATGGAGCCGGACAGGGTGGGGGTGACGATCTTGTCGCCGTACACGAAGTACAGGTTCATGCCGCCGAGTTCCTCGACCCACTTGTGCTCGACCGCGTCGAGGTAGCAGACCTGGTCGCAGCCCTGGGCGGCGGCCTCGGCCTGGGCGAGCAGGGAGGCCGCGTAGTTGCCGCCGGTCTTGGCGTCGCCCATGCCGCCCGGGACGGCGCGGACCCGGTCCTCGGAGGCCCAGATGGAGACCGGCTTGACGCCACCGGGGAAGTAGGCGCCGGCCGGGGAGGCGATGACCAGGAACAGGTACTCGTTGGCCGGCTTGACGCCCAGGCCGACCTCGGTGGCGATCATGAAGGGCCGCAGGTAGAGGGACTCCTCACCGCCGTGTGCCGGCACCCAGTCCCGGTCCTGCCGGACCAGCGCGTCACAGGCCTCGATGAAGGTCTCCACCGGCAGCTCGGGCATCGCGAGCCGGCGGGCGGACCGCTGGAAGCGCTTGGCGTTCTGGTCGGGGCGGAAGGTGGCCACCGAGCCGTCGGGGCGGCGGTAGGCCTTCAGACCCTCGAAGATCTCCTGCGCGTAGTGCAGGACGTTAGTCGCCGGGTCGAGGGGGATCGGCGCGTACGGAACGAGCTGTCCGTCGTGCCAGCCGCGGCCCTCGGTCCACTTGATCGTCACCATGTGGTCGGTGAAGTGGCGGCCGAATCCGGGGCTGGCCAGGATCGCCTCGCGCTCGGCGGCGGCGGTCGGGTGCGCGGACGGCTTGAGCTCGATCGTGGGCGTCGTCATGAGTGGTAGTCCTTCACCGGTTGTAGTAGTGGCCGCGCTCACACCCCTGTCGTAGGACGTCCGAGCATTCCCTCATACCGCGGCTTCGCGTTCGATTATCGCGCGGGGGCCTGAGTGGAAGGAATCGGGGTGAAAGCGGACCCGGGGTTGATGGTGGCACCCGGTGGCAGGCATGGGGAAGCCGCCGGGTGCGTGTGCGACCCGGCGGCTTCGAAAGTCTTCGTGAGGCTTCGAGAAGGCTCGGCGGGTCAGCCGGCTACTCGTACGGCCAGCGCGTCGCCGATCTCCGAGGTGGAGCGGGCGGGCTTGCCCTGGCGCTCGGTGAGGTCGGCGGTGACGGCCTGCTCGACACGCGCGGCCTCGGCCTCGTAGCCGAGGTGGCGCAGGAGCAGGGCGACGGACAGGACCGTGGCGGTGGGGTCGGCCTTGCCCTGGCCCGCGATGTCGGGCGCGGAACCGTGGACCGGCTCGAACATCGAGGGGAACTCGCGGGAGGGGTTGATGTTGCCGCTCGCCGCGACGCCGATACCGCCGGAGACGGCCGCGGCGAGGTCCGTGATGATGTCGCCGAAGAGGTTGTCGGTGACGATGACGTCGAAGCGACCGGGGTCGGTGACCAGGTAGATGGTCGCCGCGTCGACGTGGATGTAGTCCGTGGTGACCTCGGGGAACTCGGCGGCCACCCGGTTGAAGATGTTCGTCCACAGGTGCCCGGCGAAGGTCAGCACGTTGTTCTTGTGGACCAGCGTGAGCTTCTTGCGCGGACGGGCCTGGGCGCGGGCGAAGGCGTCCCGGACGACCCGCTCGACACCGTAGGCCGTGTTGACGGACACCTCGGTGGCGACCTCGTGCTCGGTGCCCTTGCGGATGGTGCCGCCGTTGCCGGTGTACGGGCCCTCGGTGCCCTCGCGGACCACGACGAAGTCGATCTCCGGCTCGCCGGCCAGCGGAGTGGCGACACCGGGGAGGAGCTTCGACGGACGCAGGTTGACGTGGTGGTCGAAGGCGAAGCGGAGCTTCAGCAGGAAGCCGCGCTCCAGGACACCGGACGGGACGCTCGGGTCGCCGATCGCGCCCAGCAGGATGACGTCGTGCTGCTTCAGCGCATCGAGGTCGGCGTCGGTGAGGGTCTCACCGGTGGCGTGGTAGCGCCGGGCGCCGAAGTCGTACTCCTTGGTCTCCAGCTTCACATCCTGCGGGAGGACGGCGGAGAGGACCTTGAGGCCTTCGGCCACGACTTCCTGCCCGATGCCGTCACCGGGGATCACTGCGAGATCGATGCTGCGAGACATGCTCGGCACCCTACTCCTCGTCCCATGGGATGACATGCAACGTCCGCCATACGGACAGGCGGGGGTGTCCCGTCGACCGGCGTTCACCCGTATGTGTGGCTGGTGTTGGCCTGCGCTGGGCAACGTCCAGGGCATGGACATCCCCGACTTCGGCATCCCGCCGCGGCTGGCCGCCCGGATGAGCATGGCCGAGCAGTACGAGTACCTGCGCACCCGGCTGGTGAGCCGCCGCACCCTGGTGACGGCGGGCGCGGTGGCGGGCGGCGCGCTGGCGACCGGCTGCGCGGCGAGGTCGGCGAGCCCGGCACCGGCCACCTCGGCGGCCCGGGGCGCCGCGGTCCCGCCGTTCGGCCGCCATCTCGCCTTCGGCGCCGATCCGAAGCGGCAGATGCGGATCTCCTGGCAGGTGCCCTCCCCCGTCCGGAAGCCGTTCGTGCGGATCGGCACCCGGCCGGACGACCTCGGCAGGCGGGTCGACGCGGAGGTGCGGCATCTGCACACACCCGGCGTGCGGGGTGTGCGTCCGGTGGTCGAGCAGTACTACCTGCACGCGGCGGTGGACGGCCTGACTCCCGGCAGCACCTACTACTACGGCGTCGGCCACGAGGGGTGGGACCCGGCCGCCCCCGGCCACCGCTCCGCCGTCGCGCCCTTCCGCACCGCGCCCGCGAGCCCGGGGCGGTTCGTGTTCACGGCCTTCGGCGACCAGGGCGTCGGCCGGGCCGCCCTGGCCGGCGACAACGCGCTGCTGAAGCAGGACCCCGCCTTCCACCTCCACGCGGGGGACATCTGCTACGCCGACGGCAACGGCGCCGGGAAGACCTCGGACGGGTACGACGCCCGCGAGTGGGACCGGTTCCTGAAGCAGAACGACCCGGTGGCGCGGTCGGTGCCGTGGATGGTGACGACCGGAAACCACGACATGGAGGCCTGGTACTCCCCCGACGGCTACGGCGGCCAGTACGCCCGCTTCGCCCTCCCGGACAACGGCTTCGACCCGCACGGGGCGCCGGGCGTGTACGCCTTCACCTACGGCAACGTCGGCTTCGTGGCGCTGGACGCCAACGACGTGTCGTACGAGATACCCGCCAACCTCGGCTACAGCGGCGGCCGGCAGACGAGCTGGCTGGAGCGGACGCTGAAGGAGCTGCGGGCGGCCGAGGAGGTGGACTTCGTGGTCGTCTTCTTCCACCACTGCGCCTACTCGACGTCCTCGCACGCCTCCGACGGCGGGATCCGGGCGGCCTGGCTGCCGCTGTTCGCCGAGCACCAGGTGGACCTGGTGATCAACGGGCACAACCACGTCTACGAGCGCACCGACGCGGTGCGGGACGGCGCGGTGGGCCGCGCGGTCCCGGTCGGCGGCTCGACCGACCCGACGCGGGACGGGATCGTCCACGTGACGGCGGGCGGCGGCGGACGGAATCTGTACTCGTTCCCGTCCGGGGTGAAGGACAGCTACGAGGGGCACGTCACCCGGCACGGGACGGTGGACAGCTTCCACTGGGCCGAGGGGCAGCACAACGTGGCGGAGACGGTGGACTGGTCACGGGTGCGGTACACCGGCTTCTCCTTCCTCAGGGTCGAGGCGGAGACGGGTGCGGCCGCGCGGCTGAAGGTGTCGGCGCTGGACCAGGGCGGGACCCGGATCGACCACTTCGAGGTACGGCGGGGCGCCTGACCCAGGAGTACGGCGCGGCCGTCCCGGCCGCGCCGTACCCCGTGCGGGTGCGGCTCCCGTACTGGGGCGTGCCGCCGCTCAGTGGCCGGTCTCGCCGCCGTTGTCACGGCGGTCGAGGGCGCGCTGGAGGGCGGCGGCGGCGTTCTTGCGCTCGGACTCGCTGGTGCGGGACACGTGGCGGACCCGGCGGCGGACGGTCGTCTCGGCCATGGGGATCGACTCCTTCGAGATACAGGGAGTACGGCATACGGCAGGTGGGGGTTACGAGACGCCGGAAGGGGCGGGGAGCGGGGGCCGCAGGGGTTGCCTGCTCGGGGCCCGGCTCACGACCGCCATTCGCTTGATCGAGCGAGACGTTCGGCTCCTACAAAAGTAAGGGAGCGGCCCGCTTCTGTCTGCACAATTACTCGGACTTCCTACTATCTGAGACGGCGCAGTCGGCCACCCGGCCGTGAGCTGGGCTTTTGACAGGTGTGACGGTCGCTCAGGAGGGGGCGAGGAGCCGCGCCGGCCAGACCTGGCCCCGGGCCCGTGTGCCGGTCATGGAAACGGGGCGGGGAGCCTGCTCGTGGGTCAGGCTCCCCGCCCCGTGGCGGGAGGGGTGACGGCGGGGGTCAGCCCATGTGCGGGTACGTGTAGTCGGTCGGGGCGACCAGGGTCTCCTTGATGGCCCGGGTCAGGGTCCAGCGCAGCAGGTTCTGCGGGGCGCCGGCCTTGTCGTTGGTGCCCGAGGCCCGGCCGCCGCCGAAGGGCTGCTGGCCGACCACGGCGCCGGTCGACTTGTCGTTGATGTAGAAGTTGCCGGCCGCGTAGCGGAGCTTCTCCATCGTGTACGCGGCGGCGGCGCGGTCGTTGGAGATGACCGAGCCGGTGAGCGCGTAGTCGGACACCGACTCCATCTGGGTCAGCATCTCGTCGTACTGGTCGTCCTCGTAGACGTGCACGGCGAGGAACGGGCCGAAGTACTCGGTGCGGAAGACCTCGTTCTCCGGGTCCGAGCACACGACGACGGTCGGGCGGACGAAGTAGCCCACCGAGTCGTCGTAGGCGCCGCCCGCGACGATCTCGCAGGCCGGGTCGGAGCTCGCGCGGTCGATGGCCGCCTTGTTCTTGGCGAACGCGCGGTCGTCGATGACGGCGCCGACGAAGTTCGACAGGTCGGTGACGTCACCCATGGTGAGGGAGTCGACCTCGGCCGCGAACTGCTCACGGAAGCCGGAGTTCCAGATGGACGCCGGGATGTAGGCGCGGGAGGTGGCGGAGCACTTCTGGCCCTGGTACTCGAAGGCACCCCGGGTCAGCGCGGTCTTGAGGACGGCACGGTCGGCGCTCGGGTGGGCGACGAGGAAGTCCTTGCCGCCGGTCTCGCCCACCAGACGCGGGTAGGTGCGGTACTTCTCGATGTTGTTGCCGACCGTCTTCCACAGGTGCTGGAAGGTCCGGGTGGAGCCGGTGAAGTGGATGCCGGCCAGGTCCCGGTGGACCAGGGCGACCTCGGAGACCTCCAGGCCGTCACCGGTGACCAGGTTGATGACGCCCTTGGGAAGTCCGGCCTCCTCCAGCAGCTGCATCAGCAGGACGGCGGCGTGGGTCTGGGTCGGGGACGGCTTCCAGACGACGACGTTGCCCATCAGGGCGGGCGCGGTCGGCAGGTTGCCCGCGATGGCGCTGAAGTTGAACGGCGTGATCGCGTAGACGAAGCCCTCCAGCGGGCGGTGGTCCATGCGGTTCCACACGCCCGGGGAGTTGGCCGGGGGCTGCTCGGCCAGGATCTGGCGGGCGTAGTGGACGTTGAACCGCCAGAAGTCGATCAGCTCGCAGGGCGTGTCGATCTCGGCCTGCTGGGCGGTCTTGGACTGGCCGAGCATCGTGGAGGCGGCGATGGTCTCGCGCCAGGGGCCGGAGAGCAGTTCGGCGGCGCGCAGGATGATGGCCGCGCGGTCGTCGAAGGACATCGCACGCCAGGCGGGCGCGGCGGCGAGGGCCGCGTCGACGGCGTCCTGGGCGTCCTGCCGGGTGGCGTGGCGCCCGGTGCCGATGACGGCCTTGTGGTTGTGCGGCTGCACGACCTGGAAGGGCTCGCCGCCGCCGAGCCGCTTCTCGCCGCCGATGGTCATCGGCAGCTCGATCGGGTTCTCGGCGAGCTCCTTGAGCTTCGCCTCCAGGCGGGCGCGCTCGGCCGAGCCGGGGGCATAGCCGTGCACCGGCTCGTTGACGGGGGCGGGGACCTGGGTCACAGCGTCCATGGGATCCGTAACTCCTTGTACGTGAGCGGGTGGTGAGGCTTGTCGAGCGGGGGGTGGGGCTCAGCCCTTGCTGATCATCGAGCGGACGAAGAACCGCAGGTTCGCCGGCTTCTCCGCGAGCCGGCGCATGAAGTAGCCGTACCAGTCGGTGCCGTAGGCGGTGTAGACACGCATCCGGTGGCCCTCGGCGGCGAGCCGGAGGTGCTCGTCGCTGCGGATGCCGTACAGCATCTGGAACTCGTACTCGTCGGGCTTGCGGCCGGCGCGCCGGGCGAGTTCCTGGGCTATGGAGATGAGGCGCGGGTCGTGGGAGCCGACCATGGGGTACCCCTCGCCCTCCATCAGGGTCCTGAGGATCCGTACGTACGCCTTGTCGATCTCGCTCTTCTGCTGGTAGGCGACCTCGGCGGGCTCCTTGTAGGCGCCCTTGACCAGGCGGACCCGGCTGCCGGCGGCGGCGAGCCGGCGGGCGTCGGCCTCGGTGCGGAAGAGGTAGGCCTGGATGACGCAGCCGGTCTGAGGGAAGTCCTTCCGCAGCTCCTCGTGGATGGCGAACATCGAGTCGAGGGTGGTGTGGTCCTCGGCGTCGAGGGTGACGGTGGTGCCGATGGCGGCGGCGGCCTCGACGACCGGCCGGACGTTGGCGAGGGCCAGCTCGTGGCCGCCCGGCAGCGCCTGCCCGAACATGGACAGCTTGACGGACATCTCGACACGCTCGCCGAGCCCGAGGTCCCTCAGGTGTCCGACGAGGGCCAGGTAGGCGTCCCGGGCGGCGGCGGCCTGCCCGGGGGTGGTGATGTCCTCGCCGACGACGTCCATCGTCAGCTCCAGGCCGCGGCCCGTGAGCTCTTCGATCACCGGGACGATGTCGTCGACCGTCTCACCGGGGATGAACCGGTCGACGACCTGCTTCGTCACCGGGGCCGCCGAGATCAGGCGTCGCATCCGGTCGCTGCGCGACGCGGCGAGAATCACGGGACCCAGCACGGGGCACCTCCACAACACATGCCAGAAATGCCGCGATCCGACGGTTCGGAACGGCAAGGAGAACCACCGTGAAAGTTAGGGATCCTTTCGATCGTCGGCCATCGACAGCTGTCACGCATCCGTGCCACAGATCTCAGACAGATGTATGAAGGCGACCGCGGATTGCGGGAGAATGCCCGGGTGACGTCGGAATTCAAGGGTGACTACCAGGAGCTGGTCGACGAGATCTCGGAGCTGCTGGGCGTCCCGGCGACCCTGGAGAACCGCGACTTCGAGCTGATCGCCTTCGGGGCGTACGACAGCGAGGGCGACCTCGATCCGTCCGCCCTGGACCCGGTCCGCACCCGCTCGATCCTGACCCGGCGTTCCACCGCGGCGGTCCGTACCTGGTTCGAGGGTTTCGGCATCACCCGGGCGACCGGCCCGGTCCGGATCCCGCCCACCCCGGAGGCCGGGGTGTACCGGGGAAGGATCTGCCTGCCGGTACGCCATCGGGGTGTCGTCCTCGGCTACGTCTGGCTGCTGGACGGAGATCCCGGCCCGACGGACGCCCAGCTGGCCGCCGCCATGGGGGTGGCCGGGCGGATCGGCGCGCTGCTCGCCGACGAGGCGCAGGCGGGGGCCGGGCTCAGCCGGGAGCTGCGCGCGGTGCTGGTCACGGAAGACGGCTGGCAGCGGGACATGGCGGTGGCCGAGCTGCGTACGGCCCTGGGGTCGCGGGGCGACGGCCCGCACACGCTGGTCTGTGTCGCGCCCTGGCCGTCCGCCGACCCGGACGACGCCCCGTCCCCGCGCACGGTCCCGCACGCCACCGCGCTGTGCACGCTGCCGTGGGGGGCGGCCGGGCACAGCCTGGCGGTGCTGGTCCGGCTGCGCAGCACCGACGTGACCACCCCCGCCCTGACGGCCGCGGCCCGGCTGCTCAAGGAGGCCGAGGAGGCCCGGGAGGCCCGGTCGGCGGGGGCGCGCGGGGCGGGGGCGCGGACCGCGGCGGCGGCCGCGGCGGGGTTCGCGGCGGGGTTCGCGGGCGCGGCGGCACCGGTCCCGGTCGCGGGGGTGGGCGAGGCCAGGACCGGGCTCACCGAGCTGGGCGCGGTCTGGCGGGAGGCGGCGGCGGCCACCCGGGCCGCGCTCGCGGAACCCCGGTTCGGGCCGGTGGCGGAGTGGGCGCGGATCGGCCCGTACCGGCTGCTGACCGCGCTGCCGCCGGAGGCGTCCCACGACCCGGCCGTGGCGCCGCTGCTCACCCCGGCCCACCGCGAACTGGCCCGTACCGCCGAGGTCTACCTGGACTGCGCGGGCCAGGCGGGCCGCACGGCGGCTGCCCTCGGCGTCCACCGGCAGACCCTGTACTACCGACTGTCCCGCGTCGAACAGCTCACCGGCCTCGACCTGGACGAGGGCGAGGACCGGCTGCTGCTGCACATGGCCCTGAAGGCGGCCCGGCTGTAGCCGGCCGGCCCCGGTCCGGGACCGGTCACCGGGTCCGGGTGGCTGCCTCGACGATCTGGCGCAGCCCCTCGGTGAGCGCGTCACCGTCCGGGGCGGTCTTCGGGTCGAAGGTCCACTGGGAGATCAGGCCGGACATCAGGGTCATGTAGAAGCGGCCGAGGGTGTCGGCGGTCTCGTCGGAGACCTCCTCCTCCGGAACGCCCATCATCAGCGAGGTCAGCCCCCGGCCGCCCTCGCGCTGGGCACGCGCCAACTGGTCGCGCACCTCCGGCATCTGATCGCCCATCGCGACGATCTCGACGCTGAGCCGCCACATCGTGCCGGGCTCGCGCATGCTGGCGACGATGTTCGACCAGACCTCCCGGAAGCGCTCCAACGAGCCGGGCGCGCCGGTGAGTCCGGCGCCGTCGCCCTCGAAGGACATCTCCTCCACCAGGGCGATGTAGGCCTGCGCGAGCAGCGCGTCCTTGGAGCCGTAGTGGTAGCCGATCGAGGCGAGGTTGGTCCCCGACTCCCTGACGATGTCGCGCGCCGTCGTCCGCGCGAACCCCTTCTCCAGCAGGCAGCGCTTGGCGCCGTCCAGCAGATCCTCACGGTGTCCCATGCCCACCACCCTACCCCCGGATCCATACAACCGTCCTAGACGGATGAATTATACAAGCGTTCTAGACAAGCGTTTAAGACGCCCGTACATTCGTCGGCATGACGAACCCGAAGAGCACGACCACCCCAGCCCTTGCGGGCCGCCGTGAATGGACCGCGCTCGGCGTGCTGATGCTGCCGCTGCTCCTGGTCTCGATGGACGTCTCGGTCCTCTACTTCGCCCTCCCCGCGATCGGCGCCGACCTCAGGCCGAGCGGCACCCAGCAGCTGTGGATCCTGGACATCTACGGCTTCGTCCTGGCCGGCCTGCTGATGACGATGGGCGCGCTGGGCGACCGCATAGGCCGCCGGCGCCTGCTGCTGATCGGCGCCACGGCCTTCGGCGGCGCCTCGCTGCTCGCCGCGTACGCGGACAGCGCCGGCACCCTGATCGCCGCCCGCGCGGTCCTCGGCGTCGGGGGCGCCACCCTGATGCCGTCCACGATGGCCCTGCTGCGCACGATGTTCACCGACCCCGGCCAGCGCGCGAAGGCGATCGGCCTGTGGTCAGGCGTGATGACGGGCGGGATCGCGCTCGGCTCGGTGATGAGCGGCATCCTCGTCGAGCACTTCTGGTGGGGCTCGGTCTTCCTGGTCAACCTTCCGGCGATGGCCCTGCTCCTGCTCCTCGGACCGGTCCTGCTCCCGGAGTCCAGGAACCCCTCCCCCGGCCGCTTCGACTGGCTGAGCGTCCCGCTCTCGTTGGCCGCCGTGCTCCCCGTGATCTACGGCGTCAAGGAGATCCCCTCCGAGGGCTGGCACCCGCTGTACGTCGTCTCGGTCACCGTCGGCCTGCTCTTCGCGGCCCTCTTCGTGCACCGTCAGCGCACCACCGGCTCCCCGCTGATCCCGCCCGCCCTGCTCAGGGGCCGCGGCTTCACCCCGGCGCTGGTCCTGAACCTCGTCGCCTCGCTCGCCATGATGGGCTCGGCGATCTTCACCACGCAGTACCTTCAGTCGGTCCTCGGGATGAGCCCGCTCGCCGCCGCGCTGTGGAGCCTGCTGCCCTCGGTGTTCATCGGGGCCGCCGGTCCGCTCACCGCGCAGCTGGTGCAGCGGGGCGTGGACCGCGGATACGTCGTCGCGGGCGGCTTCGCGGCGATGGCGGCCGGGTTCGTGCTGCTCGCCCTCCTCGGCACCGACTCGCTGTGGCTGGTGCTGACCGGGGCCGGGGTGCTCGCCTGCGGGATGGTGGCCATCATGTCCCAGCTGACCGACCTCGCGATGAGCGGAGCCCCGGTGGACCGGGCCGGCACCGCCTCCGCCCTGCTGGAGACCAGCGCGGAGTTCGGCGGGGCGCTCGGCATGGCCGTGCTCGGCTCGATCGGCACGGCGGTCTACCGCCACGACATGCCGGCCACGGCTCCGGCGCAGGCCCGCGAGACGCTCGGCGGTGCCCTCGCCACGGCCGCGCGGCTGCCGGACCGGGCCGGTGAATCCCTGCTGACGACCGCGCGGGAGGCCTTCACCAGCGGGATGCAGGGGGCGGCGATCGCGGGCGCGGTGCTGCTGGTGGCGGCCGCGGCCGGGGCGGCGGTGACGCTGCGGAGGGCCGAGGACTAGCGGACCGGAGGACCGGACGGACACGCGAACGCCGGGTGAGCCGACTTCCGTCGGCTCACCCGGCGTTCGGGCAATGGTCGTCAGACCAGGTTGACGGAGCGGGCCGAAGTGGCCCCGATCTCCTCCTCGACCTCGGCCAGCACCGCGGGGGCCACCGTGTCGTCGACGGTCAGGACGGCGAGCGCCTCACCGCCGACGGCCGCACGGGCCACCTGCATACCGGCGATGTTGATGCCCGCCTCGCCGAGGATGCGGCCGACGGTGCCGACCACGCCCGGCCGGTCCTCGTAGCGCAGCACCAGCAGGTGCTCGGCGATCGCGAGGTCCACGTCGTAGTCCCCGACCGCGACGATCTTCTGGAGGTTCTTCGGGCCGGACAGCGTGCCGGAGACCGAGACCTCCTCGCCGCTGCCGAGGGTGCCGCGCACGGTCACGACGTTGCGGTGGTCGGCCGACTCGGAGCTGGTGGTGAGGCGGACCTCGACACCGCGCTCCTGGGCGAACAGCGGCGCGTTGACGTAGGAGACGGTCTCGTCGACGACGTCCTCGAAGACACCCTTGAGCGCGGACAGCTCCAGCACCTTCACGTCGTGCTGGGTGATCTCGCCGTACACCTCGACGTCAAGGCGGACGGCGACCTCACCGGCGAGCGCGGTGAAGATGCGGCCGAGCCGCTCGGCCAGCGGCAGGCCGGGCTTGACGTCCTCGGCGATGACACCGCCCTGCACGTTGACCGCGTCCGGGACCAGCTCGCCGGCGAGGGCCAGGCGGACCGACCTGGCGACCGCGATACCGGCCTTCTCCTGGGCCTCGTCGGTGGAGGCGCCGAGGTGCGGGGTGCAGACCACCTGGTCCAGCTCGAAGAGCGGGGAGTCGGTGCACGGCTCCTTCGCGTACACGTCGAGGCCGGCACCGGCGACCCGGCCCTCCTTGAGCGCCGCGTACAGCGCCTCCTCGTCGACGATGCCGCCACGGGCCGCGTTGACGATCCGCACCGACGGCTTGACCTTGCGCAATGCCTCGTCACCGATCAGACCGACCGTCTCGGGGGTCTTCGGGAGGTGCACGGTGATGAAGTCGGCGACCTCGAGCAGCTCGTCGAGGGACAGCACCTTGACGCCCATCTGGGCGGCGCGGGCGGGCTGGATGTAGGGGTCGTAGGCGACGACCTTCATGCCGAACGCCGACATCCGCTGCGCGACCAGGGCGCCGATGCGGCCGAGGCCGACGACACCGAGGGTCTTCTCGGCGAGCTCGACGCCGGTGTACTTGCTGCGCTTCCACTCGCCGTTCTTCAGCGCGGAGTTCGCCTGCGGGATGTGCCGCGCGGTGGAGATCAGCAGACCGCAGGCCAGCTCGGCGGCGGTCACGATGTTGGAGGTCGGGGCGTTCACGACCATCACGCCGGCCTTGGTGGCGGCGGAGACGTCGACGTTGTCCAGGCCGACGCCGGCTCGCGCGACGACCTTCAGCTTCTTCGCCGCGGCGATGGCCTCGGCGTCGACCTTGGTGGCGGAGCGGATCAGGATCGCGTCCACGTCGGCGATGGCGGGGAGCAGTTCGGCTCGGTCTGCTCCGTTGGTGTGCCGGATCTCGAAGTCCGGGCCCAGCGCGTCGACGGTGGCGGGCGACAGCTCTTCAGCGATGAGTACGACAGGTTTCGAGCTCACGTGAGTCCTCACAGGTCCAATGCGGACGGCCGTCCCGACGGCCGCAGGCGGTGGAGGTTGGCTTGCCGCGTGGAGACGCACGACGCTGTGGGCCTGACGCGTATGTAGTACGGCAGTGTAGTGGCGTGGCGGGGTTCGTCCTGCGCCTCTGCGGAAGGATCACCCGTCCGAGATTCGACGGGGTGGACAACGGGGCCGGAGCATGATGCTCCGGCCCCGTCGGCTGAGGCTTACGCCTCCTCGTTCACCCAGCTCATCAGCTTGCGCAGCTGCTTGCCGGTGGTCTCCAGCAGGTGCTCGGAGTCCGCGGTCTTGTACTCGTTGTACTTCTTCAGACCGCCGTGGTACTCGGCCATCCAGTTGTTGGCGAAGGTGCCGTCCTGGATCTCCGCGAGGACCTTCTTCATCTCGGCCTTGGTGGCGTCGGTGATGATCCGCGGGCCGGTGACGTAGTCGCCCCACTCGGCGGTCTCGGAGACCGACCAGCGCATCTTCTCCAGGCCGCCCTCGTACATGAGGTCCACGATCAGCTTCAGCTCGTGCAGGCACTCGAAGTAGGCGATCTCCGGCTGGTAACCGGCCTCGACCAGGGTCTCGAAACCGGCCTTGACCAGGGCGGAGGTACCACCGCAGAGGACGGCCTGCTCACCGAACAGGTCGGTCTCGGTCTCCTCGGTGAAGGTCGTCTTGATGACGCCGGCGCGGGTGCCGCCGATGCCCTTGGCGTACGACAGGGCCAGCGCGAAGCCGTTGCCGGTGGCGTCCTGCTCGACGGCCACGATGCAGGGCACGCCGCGGCCCTCCTCGTACTGACGACGGACCAGGTGGCCCGGGCCCTTCGGGGCGACCATGCAGACGTCGACGCCGGCCGGGGGCTTGATGAAGCCGAAGCGGATGTTCAGGCCGTGGCCGAAGAACAGGGCGTCGCCGTCGTTCAGGTTGGGGGCGATCGACTCCTCGTAGACCTGGGCCTGGATCGGGTCCGGGACGAGGATCATGATGACGTCGGCCTCGGCGGCGGCCTCGGACGGGGTCACCACGCGCAGGCCCTGCTCCTCGGCCTTCGCCTTGGACTTGGAGCCCTCGTGCAGACCGACACGGACGTCGACACCGGAGTCGCGCAGCGACAGCGCGTGGGCGTGGCCCTGGCTGCCGTAGCCGATGACCGCGACCTTGCGGCCCTGGATGATGGACAGGTCGGCGTCAGCGTCGTAGAACAGCTCGGCCACTTTGGGTTCTCTCCTTGGTGTGCAGATGGTGCGTCCCACCGTATGACGGCGGGCGGAAGGGAAGTCTCGGGGTCTCGGCATACGGGCGGCCGACGGCCGTCGGGCCGCCCGTTTCCAGCCTTACGCAGAACGGTCGAGGGCGCGCAGCGAGCGGTCGGTGATCGAACGGGCGCCCCGGCCGATCGCGATGGTGCCGGACTGGACCAGTTCCTTGATGCCGAACGGCTCCAGCATCTTGAGCATGGCGGTCAGCTTCTCGCTGCTGCCGGTGGCCTCGATGGTGACGGCCTCCGGGGAGACGTCGACGGTCTTGGCGCGGAACAGCTGGACGATCTCCACGATCTGGGAGCGCGTCTCGTTGTCGGCGCGCACCTTCACCAGAACGAGTTCACGCTGAACGGCGGAACCCGGCTCCAGTTCGACGATCTTGAGCACCTCGACCAGCTTGTTGAGCTGCTTGGTGACCTGCTCCAGCGGCAGGGCTTCGACGCTCACCACGATCGTGATGCGGGAGATGTCGGCGTGCTCGGTGACTCCGACGGCGAGCGAGTCGATGTTGAAGCCGCGGCGGGAGAAGAGGGCCGCGATCCGGGCCAGGATGCCCGGCTTGTTCTCCACCAGGACGGAGAGCGTGTGCTTGGACATTTTTCTTTGCGTCTCTCTCGCTCAGTCGTCTTCGTTGTCGCCGAAGTCGGGGCGGACGTCCCGGGCGGCCAGGATCTCGTCGTTGGAGGTGCCGGCGGCGACCATCGGCCACACCATGGCGTCCTCGTGGACGATGAAGTCCACCACGACCGGGCGGTCGTTGATGGAGTTCGCCTCCTCGATGGCCTTGTCCAGGTCGTCCGGGGACTCGCAGCGGATGGCGTGGCAGCCCATCGCCTCCGACAGCTTGACGAAGTCGGGGACCCGGGTGCCGCGGGCGTCCGGGTTGACGTCGTCGGGTCCGGAGTGCAGCACGGTGTTGGAGTACCGCTGGTTGTAGAACAGCGTCTGCCACTGGCGGACCATCCCGAGGGCGCCGTTGTTGATGATGGCGACCTTGATCGGGATGTTGTTCAGCGCGCAGGTGGTGAGCTCCTGGTTGGTCATCTGGAAGCAGCCGTCGCCGTCCACCGCCCAGACCGTGTTGCCGGGCGCGCCGGCCTTGGCGCCCATCGCGGCCGGGACCGCGTAGCCCATGGTTCCGGCGCCGCCGGAGTTCAGCCAGGTGGCGGGCTTCTCGTACTGGATGAAGTGCGCGGCCCACATCTGGTGCTGGCCGACGCCCGCCGCGAAGATCGTGCCCTCCGGCGCGAGCTGCCCGATCCGCTCGATGACCTGCTGCGGGGAGAGCGAGCCGTTGTCCGGCTGGTCGTAGCCCAGCGGGTAGGTGTCACGCCAGCGGGAGAGGTCCTTCCACCAGGCGGTGTAGTCGCCCTGCTGACCCTCGCTGTGCTCCTTCTGCACGGCCTGGATCAGGTCGGCGATGACCTCGCGGGCGTCACCGACGATCGGCACGTCGGCGGCGCGGTTCTTGCCGATCTCCGCGGGGTCGATGTCGGCGTGGACGATCTTGGCGTACGGGGCGAAGCTGTCCAGCTTGCCGGTGACGCGGTCGTCGAAGCGGGCTCCGAGGGCGACGATCAGGTCGGCCTTCTGAAGCGCGGTGACGGCGGTGACCGCACCGTGCATGCCCGGCATTCCCACGTGCAGCGGGTGGCTGTCGGGGAACGCGCCGAGCGCCATCAGGGTGGTGGTGACGGGCGCTCCGGTGAGTTCGGCGAGGACCTTCAGCTCGGCGGTGGCGCCGGCCTTGATGACCCCGCCGCCGACGTAGAGGACGGGCCGCTTCGCGGAAGTGATCAGCTTGGCGGCCTCGCGGATCTGCTTGGCGTGCGGCTTGGTCACCGGACGGTAGCCGGGCAGGTCCATGACCGGCGGCCAGGAGAAGGTGGTCTTCGCCTGGAGGGCGTCCTTGGCGATGTCGACGAGGACCGGGCCGGGACGGCCGGTGGAGGCGATGTGGAACGCCTGCGCGATCGTCCGCGGGATGTCCTCGGCCTTGGTGACCAGGAAGTTGTGCTTGGTGATCGGCATGGTGATGCCGACGATGTCCGCCTCCTGGAAGGCGTCCGTACCGATCGAGGAGGACGCGACCTGCCCGGTGATCGCCACGAGCGGCACCGAGTCCATGTGCGCGTCCGCGATCGGCGTCACCAGGTTGGTGGCGCCCGGGCCGCTGGTCGCCATGCAGACGCCGACCTTGCCGGTGGCCTGCGCGTAGCCGGTGGCGGCGTGACCGGCGCCCTGCTCGTGCCGGCACAGGACGTGGCGCACCCGGGTGGAGTCCATCAGCGGGTCGTAGGCGGGCAGGATCGCACCGCCGGGGATGCCGAATACCGTGTCAGCGCCGACCTCCTCGAGGGAACGGATGAGGGACTTCGCACCCGTGACGTGCTCGACGGGGGCGGTCTGCTGTCCTCCGGAACGGGGCCGCGGCTGCGGATGGTGGGCCGCGGCGCTCTGCTCGGTCATCGGCATTCTCTTCTCGATGCTGAGGGTTTTTGCGAGGTTCGTACGGATTTCTGCTGCCGTACGCATGCTGTACGAGTGGTGCTGGTGCAACAAAAAACCCCTCGTGCCAAAAGGCAAGCGAGGGGAGCGCGCCGGTGTGGTCGCTGGGGTTTCCGGAGTCGTCTCCGGTGGGTCCCAGCTCAGCCGACGCGCTGTCCAAGTACGAGAATTCGGGTGCGCATGAGACTGACCCTCCCTCTGACGCGCACCACGTGTCAAGTGGGTGGGACGGGAGTCTCATTATGTGAGCGAAGGGCACTTCCGCCTCCGAGCACCGCGGGCACACCACCGGTGTACACCCCGGAGCGGCCTCCCGCGAAGGCCGGCTCGGCCGGTGCGTGCGGAACCGGATAATGGCCGGACCCGAGCGCCCGGCGCAGCCGGTACTCGTCCACCGGGCCGGAGAAGGCCATGCCCATGCCGTGGGTGCAGCCCATCGCGCGCAGCGCCGTGACCTGTTCGGGCAGGTCCACGCCTTCCGCCACGGACTGGAGCCCCAGGTCCCCGGCGATCCGCAGCAGACCGCTGGTGATCTTGTGCAGCCGGGCCGACTCGACGATCCCCTCGACCAGACCACGGTCGAGTTTGAGTACGTCGACGGGGAGCTTCCGAAGGGCCGTGATCGCCGCGTAGCCGCTGCCGAAGCCGTCCAGCGCGATCCGGACACCGTGCCGGCTGAGGGCGGTCAGCCGCCGCTCCAGCTCGTCCAGCGGGATTCTGGGGTCGGTGTCGGACAGTTCGAGGACCAGTGCTCCGGAGGGCAGCCCGTGCCGGGTGAGCAGGGACTCCACGGAGCCGAGGGGTGAGGACCGGTCGAGCAGTCGCCGGGCGCTCAGGCGCACGGCGACCGGCACCACGAGGCCGCTCGCAGCCCGCTCGGCGGCCTGCTCGACCGCCTCCTGGAAGATCCACCGGTCCAGTTCGGCGGTCTTGTCGCTGTCCTCGGCCACGCGCAGGAACTCGGCCGGCGTGAACAGCACCCCCTGCGAGGAGCGCCAGCGGGCCTGTGCGGAGACCGATTCGATCCGGCCGTTCTCCAGGCACACCACGGGCTGGTGCAGCAGCGCGAACTCGCCGTCGTGCAGCGCGGCCCGCAGCCTGGTGGCCAGCTCCGCCTTGCGTACGACGTCCTGCTGCATCTGTGGCTTGTACAGCTCGACGCGGCCCTTCCCCGCCGACTTGGCGCGGTACATCGCCAGGTCGGCGTTGCGCAGCAACTCGCCCGCGCCGAGGCCCGGTTCGGCGAAGGCGACCCCGATGGACGCGTTGACACGGACATCGTTGCCGTCAATGAGGTACGGCTGGGAGAGGGTCACCCTGAGGCGGTCGGCGAGCTCCAGGATGTGCCGCTCCCGGGCACTGCGGTCACGGGTGCCGTCCCCGACGATCAGCGCCGCGAACTCGTCGCCGCCCAGCCGGGAGGCGGTGTCGCCGTGGCGGACCGCGTCCTGGAGCCGGCGCGCGGCCTGGACGAGCAGTTCGTCCCCGGCCTGGTGTCCGATCGTGTCGTTGACGGCTTTGAACCCGTCCAGGTCGATGAAGAGCACCGCCGTGTTCCTGAGGGCGGGGCCCCGGTCGGAGGAGCGGCGGCCGGACAGGGCCTGCTGCACGCGCCGGGTGAACAGGGCGCGGTTGGGCAGGTCGGTGAGCGGGTCGTGCTCGGCGTTGTGCTGGAGCTGCGCCTGGAGCCGCACCCGCTCGGTGACGTCCCGGCTGTTGAAGATGAGGCCGCCGTGGTGGCGGTTGACGGTGGACTCGACGTTGAGCCAGCCGCCCTCGCCGGAGCGGAACCGGCACTCGATGCGGGTGGTGGGTTCCTCCTGGGGCCGGGCGGCGAGGAAGCGGCGCACCTCGTGCACCACGCAGCCCAGGTCCTCCGGGTGGATCAGGTGGGCCAGTTCCGAGCCCACCAGGTCGTCGGCGGGCCGTCCGTAGACGCCGGCGGCGGCCGGGGAGACGTACCGCAGGATGCCGTTGGGCGCGGCGATCATGATGACGTCGCTGGAGCCCTGCACCAGGGAGCGGAAGTGGTTCTCCTGCTGCGCCAGTTCCTGGGTCAGGGTGATGTTGTCGAGCAGCATGATGCCCTGGCGCACGACGAGTGCGAGGACCACGCAGCCGGCGGTGATCAGGACCACGTGGTCGGGGCTGCGGCCGTCGAGGACGTTGTAGAGGATGCCCAGGGTGCAGACGGCGGCGGCCAGGTACGGGGTGAGCGCCGCCAGGGACCCGGTGATCGGCCGGCCGGCCGAGTACCGGCCGTGCTCTCCTCCCGGGGTGGGCGCCGACGGCTGCTTGGGCGCCGGGGCCCGGCCGCCGGGCACGTGCTCGTGGACCACGCGCGTGTGCCCTTCGGGCTCCTGGGCGCCCGGCGTGCGGGGCGGGGCCCAGGGCGCGTAGGCCAGGAGCAGCGAACCGGCGAACCAGCCCGCGTCCAGCAGCTGGCCGGAGCGGTAACTGCTGTGCAGCAGGGGTGAGGTGAACAGGGCGTCGCACATCACGGTGAGGGCGAGCGCGCCGATCGCGGTGTTCACCGCCGTGCGGTTGCCCGGCGAACGCCGGAAGTGCAGCGCGAGCACCATGCTGACCAGGGCGATGTCCAGCAGCGGGTACGCCAGCGAGAGCGCGGTGTGCGCGACGCTGGGCCCGTCGAACCGGGCGGCCTGGGCGAGCGCGAGGCTCCACGACAGGGTGAGCAGCGAGCCGCCGATCAGCCAGGCGTCCAGGCCCAGGCAGATCCAGCCCGCCTTCGTCACCGGCCGCTTGGCCAGCACCAGCAGGCCGACGATGGCGGGCGGCGCGAAGCACAGGAAGAACAGGTCGGCGTAGCTGGGGCTGGGCACCGGCCGCTGGAGCACGACCTCGTACCACCCCCAGACCGCGTTGCCCAGGGCCGCCATCGCCGAGGAGAGGGCGAACAGCAGCCAGGCAGGTCGAAAGCGGACCCGCGGCGAGCGGGCGTAGAGGAAGCAGGACACGGCGGCGGCGCCGGCCGCCGCGGTCAGGCCGAAGTCGCCCATGAACAGGGCGATCTGGTTCGAGCCCCAGTCGAACGCGGAACCGACGGCGTATCCCGCGCAGACCAGGGCCAGGACGAGTTGGCGGACCACGCCGGTCCCGCCGCCGGTGACCGGCGGCCGGGGGTGCGGCTTCCCCGCCGGAGGCTGTGCCCGCAGCGCTCCGGGGAGGGTGGTCGTCACAGGCGTCGGCGCGGTCACGGGACCCTCCAGGCCCGTGCCGCTCCCGCGTACCTCGGGCCCCGGTGCACCGGGTGAGGGTGCCGCTGGTGTCCGTTGTGCCTGCGGTGGTGGTGATGGCTGGTGTGGTGGCCGCATCTGCGCGCAGCCGTGCGCCAGGGTCGCCGCCGGCGGCTCCGCCGCGTCGGATCGTTCGTCCATAGGCCGTGCATCGCCCGTCGCCCCCCTCACAAATCTGAAATGTCCGTCCCCGGCGCCGAACGGCTCACGGCGCAGCCCCTGTCGGGACGATACACCAGTCTCGTCACTCAGGGACATAGCTTCTCTACGCTCCGTGACGACCAGCGGCTATGCGCGCACGCACCGCGCCCGAAAGGTCGCGGACCGTACCGGAAGCGGATTACAGGCGCGTTGCCGGGAAGGTCAGTTGTCGGCGGATCCCGTCGTAAGGATCACGTTCCGCAGCGGCTCCCGGTTCACGAAGCGGTTCAACTGCTCGGTGACGAGGCGCTTCGCGCGCGGCAGGAACGCCGAGGTGGGGCCGCCGACATGAGGGCTGATCAGCACGCCCGGCGCCTGCCACAAGGGGTGTCCGGCCGGCAGCGGCTCGGGATCGGTGACGTCCAGGGCCGCCGTGAGCCGGCCGCTCTCCACCTCGGCGAGCAGCGCCTTGGTGTCCACGACGGGCCCGCGCGCGACGTTCACGAGCAGTGCGCCGTCCTTCATCCGCGCGAGGAACGCCTCGTTGACCAGGCCGCGCGTGGTGTCCGTGAGGGGCGTGGACAGGATGACGACGTCCGCTTCCGGAAGCAGATCCGGTAGTTCGGTGAGCGGATGCACAGGACCGCGCGCCGAGGCGCGCCCGGAGCGCGCAACGCGCGCCACCCGCGCCACCTCGAAGGGCACGAGCCGGTCCTCGATGGCCTCGCCGATGGCGCCGTAACCCACGATGAGGACGTTCCGGTCGGCGAGGGCGGGATGGAAGCCGCCCTCCCAGCGCTCCTGCTGCTGGGCCCGGACGAACCCCGGGATGCCGCGCAGGGACGCCAGCGTCAGGGCGAGCGCCAGTTCGGCGGTGCTCGCCTCGTGCACCCCGCGCGCGTTGCACAGCGGCACACCGGGGGCGATGAGGTCCTGGGCCGCGATCATGTCGTCGACGCCGGCGGTGAGGGTCTGGATGAGCCGCACGTTCCGCATTCCCGCCAGCGGCCGCACCTTCACGGACTGCCGCTTCATGTAGGGGACGACGTACACGGCGCAGTCGGCGGGGTCACCGGGAAACTCCTGGTCGCCGTCCCAGAAGAGGTAGTCGAGCCCGTCGGGCAACTCGGTGAACTCGTCCGGCGGGATCGGCAGCCATGCGTCTTGGGTCATGCTCAGGAGGCTATGTCAGGAGGGTGGACGTGCAGAGGTTAGGTTGGGGGGTCGAGAAGGAGGTTCACGGGCTGGTGGAGCGCAGGACGATCGGCGCGGGGGCGCTCGCGGTGGGGGCCGTCGGACTCGGGTGCATGCCGATGAGCTGGGCGTACAACGGGTCGCGGCAGCGGGGCGACGAGTCGGTGAGAGCGGTGCACCGGGCGCTGGACCTGGGGGTGACGCTGCTGGACACGGCGGACATGTACGGTCCGTTCACCAACGAGCTGCTGCTGGGACGGGTGCTCAAGGAGCGGCGGGCGGAGGCCTTCGTGTCGACGAAGGTGGGGCTGCTGGTGGGCGACCAGCACATCGTGGCGAACGGCCGCCCCGGGTACGTGAGGCGGGCCTGCGACGCGTCGCTGCGCCGGCTCCAGACCGACGTCATCGACCTCTACCAGCTGCACCGCGCCGATCCCGAGGTCCCGGTCGAGGAGACCTGGGGCGCGATGGCGGAACTGGTGCAGGCGGGGAAGGTGCGCGCGCTGGGGTTGTGCGCCGTGGGGGCGCGCGGGGGGCGCAGGTCGGGGGCGCGGATGCACGACGCCACGCTGCGGCAACTTCGGCGGGTGCAGCAGGTGTTTCCGGTGAGCGCGGTCGAGGCGGAGCTGTCGGTGTGGTCGCCGGAGGCGCTGGAGGCGTTGCTGCCGTGGTGCGAGGCGCGGGGGGTGGGGTTTCTCGCGGCGATGCCGCTGGGGAATGGTTTCCTCACGGGGACGCTCAGGCCGGGTGAGGGGTTCGAGCCGGACGATCTGCGGGCCCGGCATCCGCGGTTCACGGCGGAGATGATGGCGGCGAACCAGCCGATCGTCGCGGGGTTGCGGAGGGTCGCGGGGCGGCACGGGGACGAGGTCACCGCGGCTCAGGTGGCGCTGGCGTGGGTGCTGGCGCGGGGGCGGCACGTGGTTCCGGTGCCGGGGACGAAGCAGGAGCGCTGGGCCGCCGAGAACGCGGGGGCGGGGGACGTGCGGCTGAGTGCGGAGGATCTGGCGGAGCTGGGGCGGCTGCCCGCGGCGCAGGGGTCATGGGACTGAGGGGGACTGCGGGGACCGAGGGGGACTGCGGGGACTGCTGAGAGGGAGGGGACTGCTGAGGGGGACTGCGGGGACTGCTGAGGGGTCGCGGGTTTCTGTCGTCGGTTCGTGCGGCCGTCGTCGGTTCGTGCGGCCGCGTCGTGGCTGGTCGCGCGGTTCCCCACGCCTCCGACAGGGGCGCTGCACTAACGTCGGGCGGAGAGCTGTGGAAGGGGTCCTGATCGTGCAACGCCGAGGTGTGACCGCCGTATTGACTGCGGCCGGGCTGCTGCTGGTGGCCGGGTGTTCCTCCGGTGGTGGTGGGGAGGGGCTTCCCACGCCGTCCTGGGCCGGGAGTGCGTCGGGCGGTGCGTCGGGCGGTGCGTCGGCGTCCGCCGAGGCCGTCGCGCCCGCCAAGGGGTCGGTCAAGCTGGTGCGTACGGTGGCCGAGGGGCTGAAGTCGCCCTGGGGGCTCGCGCCGCTGCCGGACGGGGCCGGGCTGCTGGTCTCCGACCGGGACGACGGGACGATCAGCAAGGTGGACGAGAAGACCGGGAAGATCACCGAGCTGGGCACGGTGTCGGGGGTGGCCGCCGCCGGTGAGGGCGGGCTCCTCGGTATCGCCCTCTCCCCCGGCTTCGCCTCGGACCACATGATCTACGCGTACTTCACCTCGGCCTCCGACAACCGGATCGTGCGGATGCTGTGGGACGGGGCCAAACCGGCCGGCGAGCAGCTGGGCGCCCCCGACACGGTCTTCAAGGGCATCCCCAAGGGGTTCATCCACAACGGCGGCCGGATCGCCTTCGGCCCCGACGGCATGCTCTACGCAGGCACCGGGGAGAGCGGCCGGCGCGGTCTCGCCCAGGACCGGAAGTCGCTGGGCGGGAAGATCCTGCGGCTGACGCCGGAGGGCGATCCGGCCCCCGGCAACCCGTTCCCCGACTCCCCCGTGTACACCTACGGCCACCGCAACGTGCAGGGCCTGGCCTGGGACGACAGGCAGCGGCTGTTCGCCTCGGAGTTCGGCCAGGACACCTGGGACGAGCTGAACGCCGTCAAGCCCGGCGGCGACTACGGCTGGCCGAACGCGGAGGGCAGGTCCAGCGACCCCAGGTACGTGAACCCGATCGCCCAGTGGCACACCGACGACGCCTCTCCCAGCGGTATCGCCTACGTGAACGGCGTGATCTGGATGGCGGGTCTGAAGGGGCAGCGGTTGTGGCGCATCCCCCTCAAGGGCACGACCGCGGCCGCCGCGCCGCAGGCCTTCCTCACCGGCGAGTACGGCCGGCTGCGGACCGTCGTCGCCGCGGGCGGTGACAAGGTGTGGCTGGTGACCAGCAACACGGACGGGCGGGGCAGGCCCAAGGCCGGCGACGACCGGATCCTGGAGCTTCAGGTCACCTGACCCACCGGGAACAGCTCCAGCCGGTGCGCCATCGCCGCCGCCTCGCCCCGGCCCGCTACGCCCAGCTTGCCCAGGATGTTGGAGACGTGGACGCTCGCCGTCTTCGGGGATATGAACAGCTCCTCGGCGATCTGGCGGTTGGTGCGGCCGGCCGACACCAGGCGCAGGACGTCCCGCTCCCGGCTGGTGAGACCGAGCCTTTCGGCGGGGTCGAGGGCCCGCCCGGGCGTGCGGGCGGTGAGGGTCAGGCGGGCCCGCTGGGCGAGCAGCGCGACGGCTTCGGCCAGCGGACGGGCACCCAGGTGCTCGGCGACCGCGCCGGCCAGCCGGAGCAGGTCCCTCGCGCGCTCGCGTTCCTCGTCGCCGGCGGCCTCCTCCAGCAGGGCCTGGGCGAGGCGGCGGCGGACCCGGGCGAGGTCGTAGGGGCGGTCCAGGGTCTCGAAGTCGAGGACCACGTCCGACCAGAGGGCGGCGGTGTCGGTGCCCCGGGCGCGGTGCAGTTCGGCGCGGGTCCAGCGCTCGTAGGCCTGCCACACGGGAGCGCCGGTGGTGAGGGTGCGGGCGGCCTCGGCGAGCCGGTCGAGGACGTCGGCGCGGCCGTCGGCCGCCGCGGACAGGGCGCGGGCGTCGGCCTCGGCGGTGCCGGCGGCCAGCAGCAGCGGCCAGCCGTAGCGCTGGGCGCCGGGCGGGAAGCCGAACGCCAGGGCACGGTCCAGTTCGGTACGGGCGTCCAGCAGCCGGCCCTCGGCGGCGGCCACGCCGACGGCGATCCGGGCCAGCGGCAGCAGCGCCTGCGGCATCGGGTCGTGGCTGCCGTAGTGGGTGCGGGAGACGGCGAGGCGGCGGGCGGCCTCCTCGACGTCGCCCCGGGCGAGGGCGATGTGGGCGAGTCCCAGCGCGCCGGCGCCCCGGGGTTTGGCGCTGGCCGCGGAGCCGAGGGCACCGGCGGCGGCCTCGGCGGCCTCGTCCCACTGGCCGAGGGTGTACAGCGAGTCGGAGAGGTTGCCCCAGATCCACACCTCGGAGTCCAGCAGGCCGAACCGGCGGGCGAAGACCAGGCCCTCCCGCAGGATGGGCACCGCCTCCCGGGACCGGCCGACCGCTTCCAGTTCGGAGGGCAGGTTCACGTAGGCGCGGCCCGCGACATGGGTGATGCCCTCCTGGAGCGCGGCCTCCCTGACCCGCTCCAGCTCCCGCAGTCCGTTCGCCACGTCACCCGCGTCGACCATGAGGCAGCCGAGGGTGATGCGCGCGTTGAGCTCGATCTCGCGGGCGCCGACCATGCGGGCGTACTCGACGGCCCGTTCGGCGGCGGCGAAGGCCTCCGGGCCCGGTTCGTGGAGCATCGACCAGGCGGCCACGTTGGCCAGCACGTCGGCGTGCACCTCCGAGGGCGGCAGGCCGCGCACCAGGTCCTGGGCGGTACCCAGTTCCTGCCAGCCGTCGCCGCGGCCCAGGCCCTGGACGAGGCGGGAGCGCTGCACCCAGAACCAGGCCGCGCGCTGCGCGTCGTCGTCCTCCCCGAGGATCCGCAGGGCCTTCTTGGTGATCTTCAGGGCACGTTCCCGCTCCCCGCAGTAGCGGCCGGCGACCGCCGCCTCCGCCATCAGGTCGAGGTAACCCAGCGGGGTGGTGGCCGGGTCACAGCCGCAGGGCGGGTAGACGTCGGTGTAGTCGACCGGTCGCAGGGCCGCGCGGATTTCCTCGGGGACGGTGTCCCAGAGCTCCATCGCCCGCTCCAGGAGCCGCAGTTGCTCGCTGTAGGCGTGCCGGCGGCGGGCCACGACGGAGGCGTCGAGGACGGCGGGCAGGGCCTTGGCGGGGTCGTGGGCCTGGTACCAGTAGCTGGCCAGGCGGGTCACCCGCGCCTCGGCCGGCACCAGGGCGGGGTCGGTCTCCAGTGCCTCGGCGTACCGCCGGTTGAGCCGCGAGCGTTCGCCCGGCAGCAGGTCGTCGGCGACGGCCTCGCGGACCAGGGAGTGCCGGAAGCGGTAGCCGTCACCGGCCGGGGTGGCGGTGAGGATGTTGGCGCCGACGGCGACCCGCAGCGCCTCGATCAGGTCGTCCTCGGCGAGCCGGGCGACGGCCTCGAGGAGCCGGTACTCGACGGTGGAGCCGCCCTCGGCGACGATCCTGACGACCCGTTGGGCGCTCTCCGGCAGTGCCTCGACCCGTACCAGGAGCAGGTCCCGCAGCGAGTCGGTGAGGCCGGTGCAGCAGCCCTCGGCGGCGGCGACGGCCAGTTCCTCGACGAAGAAGGCGTTGCCGTCGGAGCGTTCGAAGATCTCGTCGACCTGGGCGGGGTCGGGTTCGGCGGCCAGGATGCCGGCGATCTGGCGGCCGACCTCCTCGCGGTTGAACCGGGCGAGTTCGAGTCGGTGGACGGTGCGCAGCCGGTCGAGCTCGGCGAGCAGGGGGCGCAGCGGGTGGCGGCGGTGGATGTCGTCGGAGCGGTAGGTGGCGAGGACGACGAGCCGGCCGGTGCGCAGGGTGCGCAGCAGGTAGGCGAGGAGGTGGCGGGTGGAGGCGTCGGACCAGTGCAGGTCCTCCAGGGCGACGACCACCGTGCGGTCGGCGGCGATCCGCTCCAGGAGGCGGGCGGTGAGTTCGAAGAGGCGGGCCATGCCCTGTTCGTCGTGGCGGCTCGAGGTGGCCTCGCCGAGTTCGGGCAGCAGCCGGGCCAGTTCCTCCTCCTGGCCCGCGGCGGCCGCTGCCCACTCGTCGGGCAGGGCGGCCCGGAGGGTGCGCAGAGCGGTGGAGAAAGGGGCGAACGGCAGGCCGTCGGCGCCGATCTCGACACAGCCGCCGACCGCGACGACCGCGCCGCCGCGGCAGGCGGCCGTGGCGAACTCCTCGACCAGCCGGGTCTTGCCGACGCCGGCCTCGCCGCCGAGCAGCAGCGCCTGCGGCTCGGCGGCCCCGGCACGGGCGAGCGCCTCGTTCAGTGCCTCCAACTCGTCGCTGCGGCCTACGAACACGGGACTCACGGACCTGGTCTCCACAGGCCAGAGCATCGCACGCGGCGCGGAGGGGACGGCAGCGGTTTTCCACAGCGCCGGTGCGCTTGTCGTACGAGCTGACGGCAGGGAGGAGTACCGGCGGCCGACCCCCGTACGGCCGCCGGTGGCTGTCCTCCCGGCCTTCGGACGGGCGTCGGCGCCCGGCCGGGGCCCGGTCATGCCGGGCGTGGGAGCCGGCGCCCGCCGCGGCCGGCGGTATGGGCGCCGTCCGGCTCGGCGGCGCCGCCGGTCGTCTCCGCGCGGCGCGCGGCGCGGCGGAAGCGGACGGCCTCGCGGGCGAGGCGGGCGTCGGCGGCCTGCCGGCGCAGTTCGGCGGAACGGATCTGGTGGAGTTCGTACGCGAGCATCGGGTTCTCCTGGAAGAGGTGGTGTCCGGACTTCGCTGTCCGCGATGCCTCCACCTTCGTCTCCCAGGGGGGTGCGCCACATCGGGAGAGTTCCGCATCTTCGGGCGGCCGCGGGGCCCCGGACGCGCGTAAGGGGCCTCAGGTCGTCCGTAAGGTACTTACGGACGACCTGAGGCCCCTGGTGACCTGCGTTGTTCCCGCCGCTTCCTCAGCTGGTCGAAGGCAGCCCGAGGAGTGCGTCGGAGTACTTGAGGACGGCCAGCAGCAGGCCGATGACGGCGAGCGCGACACCCGCCCAGGCGACCGACTTGATCCACGGCGCCTGCGTCCTGCCGGGGGCCCCGAAGGCGGGCCGGACCAGCACCACGACACCGGTGACCAGCGCGACCAGCGCGAAGAGGCCGGCCCACAGCGCGGTGGTCTGCCACGCGTCGCCGTAGACCTCCTTGACCTGCTTGGCGACGCTCGCCGTCGACGAGGTCTGGAGCTGGCCGATGAGGGTCTCGCGGGCCGCGGCGACCGTGCCGATCCAGCCACCCGTGAGGGAGACCAGGCCGAGCGCGACGGAGACGACGGCACCGGCACCCTGCCCGACCCCGGACGGGCCCTCCGGCTCCTCCTCGGCGAGGGCCGCCAGTTCCTCCTCGGTGAGGTCGTCGAACTCGTCCGCGTCCGCCTCGGTGACCGCTGCGTCAGCCTCACCTGCGGCGGGAGCCTTCTCCACCGCCTCGGCGGGAGCCTTCTCCGCGCCCTCGGCAGGGGCCTCGGTGACGGCAGTCGTCGCCTCCTCGGTCGCCTTCTGGTCGTTCTTCGCCTCGGCGCCGGTCCCGGCCCCGTCCACTGTCTTCGTTCCCATACCTCGCACCGTACGGACGCTGTCTGAGAGGTCTCTTAATGATCGTGCTGTGCGGTACGCGCGCGTGCCGCACGCCACTCGGGGGCCAGCACCGACCAGACCTCGGTGTCCGTGCGCACGCCCCGGTGGGGGTAGTTCTCCCGCAGCACGCCGTCGCGGGTCATGCCCAGCCGCCGGGCCACGTTGATGCTCGGTTCGTTGGCCGACGACGCATGCCACTCCACACGGTGCATGCCACGCTCGTCAAACGCCCAGTCCACGAGGACGCGCATGCCCCGGGTGACCAGCCCCCGCCCGGTGACCGCGGGCTCCAGCCAGCAGCCGGCCTCGCAGACCCCCTCGGCCGTGTCCCAGGTCCGGAAGAGCAGCCCGCCGACGAGCCGCCCGTCCAGCCACAGCCCGTGCAGGCTGCCGGCGTCGGCGGCCCGCTTGTCGGCGTAGCCGCGGAGGTAGGCGCGGGCGCCGTCCAGGTCCGGGATCACCTCGGGCAACGGGACGTGCCGTCCGATGAACTCGCGCCCCCGGTCGACGGCGGCCAGCAGTTCCTCGGCGTGCCAGACCTCCAGGGGCCGCAGTTCGGCGCCGTCACCCAGGGACATCGCGTACATCCGGGCGTCGCTCCTTCTCCAGTTCCGCCAGACCATGCCAACCCTCTCATGGGCGGCCGGCACCTCAGTCGAACTGGTCTCCGAGGGCCATCACCATGGTCCCCAGGACCATCAGCCAGAGGGCCACCCGGGTGCGCCCCCTGGCCCCCAGCGCCGACGCCACCACACAGACGACGGCCCCGGAGCCGTAGGCGGTCGGCACGAGGGCGGGCACCCCGCCCAGCCGCATCGAGGAAGCGGTGAGCCCCATCAGGGCCAGCAGCGCTCCGGTGACGGTGGCGGTCCAGCGGGCCCGGCGGGCGTCCTCGATGACGTCCTCGTCGTCGGCCGCCTCCACCTCGGCTGTCTCCGGTTCGGCTGTCTCCGGTTCGGTGCCGGACTCGGCGTGTGCGGTCATGGCGGGCGAGCGTAGTACCCGCACCTGGGAAAAGCGGCTGCGGAGCACCTCCACAACTGCTAGCTTCCGCTGGTCAGCCTTGTCCGGCCCCTCGCCGACGACCGAAGCGGGTGCATTGTTTGCCGGTTCGAACGAGCTCCTACGCATCGCCTTCCACTACGAAGATCACAAGGAGCCCGTTCACCGATGTCCGATTCCGGGATCACGGACGACCGCCTGACTGACCGTCTCACCCTGCCCCGTTACCCCCTCAGCAGCACCTACGACGCCCGGTGGGCCGTCGAGAACCAGATGGGCCCGCACGCCCTGTGGCTGCTGGAATGGCTGGCCCCGGCCCTCGGCCTGGACACCCTGCGCCCCTGCGCGCGCGTCCTCGACCTGGGCTGCGGCCGGGCGATGACCTCGATCTTCCTGGCCAGGGAGTTCCACGCCCAGGTCACCGCCGCCGACCTGTGGGTCAAGCCGGACGACAACGCCCGGCGCATCGCCGAGGCCGGGTTCGCCGACCGGGTGCAGCCCGTGCACGCCGAGGCGCACGACCTGCCCTTCGCCGAGGGCGGCTTCGACGCGGTCGTGAGCATCGACGCGTACCAGTACTTCGGCACCGACGACCTCTATCTGCCCACGCTCACCCGGCTGCTGAAGCCCGGGGGCCGGATCGGAGTGGTGGTGCCGGCGCTACGGGAGGAGATCACCGGCACCGAGCCGCCGGAGCACCTGAAGCCGTGGTGGGACCCCGGCTACTGGTGCTTCCACTCCGCCGCCTGGTGGCACCGCCACTGGACCCGCAGCGGGGCCGTGGAGGTCGAGACGGCCGACTGGCAGCCGGACGGCTGGCGGGACTGGCTGCTGTGGTGCGAGGTGGTCATGGAGGAGAGCCCGGAGGAGTTCCATCGCACGATGGCCCGTGAGGTCGCCGAGACGCTCCGCGCCGACCAGGGACGCACGCTCGGCTTCGTCCGGGTCGTCGGCCGCCGCCTCTGACGGGTACGGCCCCGGAGGCGCTGCCTCCGGGGCCGTACCCTGCGAACCGGGGTCGCTCAGCCCTCGCTGACGCCCAACTGCTCCAGGATCAGCTCCTTGACGCGGGCCGCGTCGGCCTGACCGCGGGTGGCCTTCATGACCGCGCCGACCAGGGCACCGGCCGCGGCCACCTTGCCGCCGCGGATCTTGTCGGCGATGCCCGGGTTGCCGGCGATCGCGTCCTCGACGGCCTTGCCGAGCGCGCCCTCGTCCGACACGACCTTCAGACCACGCTTGTCGACCACCTCGTCCGGAGTGCCCTCGCCCGCGAGGACGCCCTCGATGACCTGGCGCGCCAGCTTGTCGTTGAGGTCGCCCTTCGAGACCAGTTCGGTGACCCGGGCGACCTGTGCCGGGGTGATCGCCAGCTCGTCCAGCGAGGTGCCCGACTCGTTGGCGCTGCGCGCCAGTTCGCCCATCCACCACTTGCGGGCGGATGCCGCGTCGGCTCCGGCGTCGATGGTGGCGACGATCAGGTCCAGCGCACCGGCGTTCAGGATCGCCTGCATGTCGGTGGCCGAGATGTCCCACTCGGCGAGGAGACGGGTGCGGCGGGCCAGCGGCATCTCCGGCAGCGCCGCGCGGATCTCCTCCACCCACGCGCGCGAGGGCGCCACGGGGACCAGGTCGGGCTCCGGGAAGTACCGGTAGTCCTCGGCCTCCTCCTTCACGCGGCCCGAGGTCGTCGACCCGGTGTCCTCGTGGAAGTGCCGGGTCTCCTGGATGATCGTCCCGCCGCCGCCCAGCACGGCCGCGTGCCGCATGATCTCGAAACGGGCCGCGCGCTCCACGGACCGCAGCGAGTTCACGTTCTTCGTCTCGGAGCGGGTGCCGAACTTCTCGGTGCCGTTCGGGCGCAGCGACAGGTTCACGTCGCAGCGCATCTGGCCCATCTCCATGCGGGCCTCGGACACGCCGAGCGCCCGGATGACCTCGCGCAGCTCACGCACGTACGCCCGCGCGACCTCGGGGGCACGCTCGCCCGCGCCCTCGATCGGCTTGGTGACGATCTCGATGAGCGGGATGCCGGCGCGGTTGTAGTCCAGCAGCGAGTGCGAGGCGCCGTGGATACGGCCGGTCGCACCGCCCACATGGGTGGACTTGCCGGTGTCCTCCTCCATGTGGGCGCGCTCGATCTCCACGCGGAAGGACGTGCCGTCCTCCAGCTGTACGTCGAGGTACCCGTTGAAGGCGATCGGCTCGTCGTACTGGGAGGTCTGGAAGTTCTTCGGCATGTCCGGATAGAAGTAGTTCTTCCGGGCGAAGCGGCACCACTCGGCGATCTCGCAGTTCAGCGCGAGACCGATCTTGATCGCTGACTCGACGCCGGTCGCGTTGACGACCGGGAGCGCGCCGGGCAGGCCGAGGCAGGTCGGGCAGGTCTGCGAGTTGGGCTCGGCGCCCAGCTCGGTCGAACACCCGCAGAACATCTTGGTCTTGGTGCCGAGTTCGACATGGACCTCAAGGCCCATGACGGGGTCGTACGACGCCAGCGCGTCCTCGTACGACACCAGGTCGGTCGTGGTGGTCACGGTGAAACTTCCCTCTCAGCCCAGCAGGACGTCGTCGTCGCCCAGCCGCTTCAGCTCGCGGTAGAGGATCGCGAGGCCGGTCACGATCGCCACGGCGGAGACCGTGGCGTCGATCAGCCGGAGCGTGTCGTGCTCGGCGCGGGCCTTCTTGATCTGCTTGGCGACACTCACCGCGCCGAACGCGGTGGTGGCCATGGACAGGTACGTACCGGACTTCGACTTCTTGAAGCCCTTGGCCTTCGACAGTGCGTTGCTCACAGCGACGGTGCCTCCTCAAGGAGCGGGTGCCCCCACCTTTCCACGAAGGCGGCCTCGACAGCGGCTCCGACCTTGTAAAGGCGGTCGTCCTTGAGCGCCGGGGCAATGATCTGGAGACCCACCGGGAGGTTGTCCTCCGGGGCGAGACCACAGGGCAGCGACATCGCCGCGTTGCCCGCGAGGTTCGTCGGGATGGTGCACAGGTCGGCCAGGTACATCGCCATCGGGTCGTCGGCGCGCTCGCCGATCGCGAAGGCGGTGGTCGGCGTCGTGGGCGACACGATGACGTCGACCTGCTCGAAGGCCTTCTCGAAGTCGCGCGTGATGAGCGTGCGGACCTTCTGGGCGGAGCCGTAGTAGGCGTCGTAGTAGCCGCTCGACAGGGCGTAGGTGCCGAGCATGATGCGGCGCTTCACCTCGGGGCCGAAGCCCGCCTCACGGGTGAGGGAGGTGACCTCCTCGGCGGAGTGCGAGCCGTCGTCGCCGGTCCGCAGGCCGTAGCGCAGGCCGTCGAAGCGGGCGAGGTTGCTCGAACACTCGCTCGGCGCGATCAGGTAGTACGCCGACAGCGCGAGGTCGAAGGACGGGCAGTCCAGCTCGACGATCTCGGCGCCCAGCTCCTTGAGGAGGGCGACGGACTCGTCGAACCGCTGGATGACACCGGCCTGGTAACCCTCGCCGCGGAACTGCTTGACGACGCCGACGCGCATGCCCTCGACGCTGCCGTTGCGGGCGGCCTCGACGACCGGCGGGACCGGGGCGTCGACGGAGGTGGAGTCGAGCGGGTCGTGCCCGGCGATCACCTCGTGCAGCAGCGCCGCGTCCAGGACCGTACGGGCGCACGGGCCGCCCTGGTCCAGGGAGCTGGAGAAGGCGACCATGCCGTACCGGGAGACCGCGCCGTACGTCGGCTTCACGCCGACCGTGCCGGTGACGGCGGCCGGCTGGCGGATGGAGCCGCCGGTGTCGGTGCCGATGGCGAGCGGCGCCTGGAAGGAGGCGAGCGCGGCGGAGGAACCGCCACCGGAGCCGCCGGGGATCCTGGTGAGGTCCCACGGGTTGCCGGTCGGCCCGTACGCGCTGTTCTCGGTGCTGGACCCCATGGCGAACTCGTCCATGTTGGTCTTGCCGAGGATGACGACGTCGGCGGCCTTGAGCCGCTTGGTGAGGGTGGCGTCGTACGGCGGGATCCACCCCTCCAGGATCTTCGAACCGACGGTCGTCGGGATGCCCTCGGTGGTGAAGATGTCCTTGAGCGCGAGCGGGACGCCGGCCAGCGGGCCGAGCCGCTCGCCGCGGGCCTTCTTCTCGTCGACGGCACGGGCCTGCGCCAGGGCGCCCTCGCGGTCGACGTGCAGGAAGGCGTGCACCTTCTCGTCGACGGCCTCGATCCGGGCGAGGTGGGCCTCGGTGACCTGGACCGCGGTGAGCTCGCCGGAGGCGATCTTCGCGGCGGTCTCGGCGGCCGTGAGCTTGATGATGTCCGTCATGGCTGTCTAGTCCTCCCCCAGGATCTGCGGCACCTTGAAACGCTGCTGCTCCTGGGCCGGGGCGCCGGAGAGCGCCTGCGCGGGGGTGAGCGAGGGACGGACCTCGTCCGCGCGCATGACGTTCGTCAGCGGGAGCGGGTGAGAGGTCGGCGGTACGTCTTGGTCGGCGACCTCGCTGACGCGGGCGACCGCGCCGATGATGTCGTCGAGCTGGCCGGCGAAGTGGTCGAGTTCTTCGGGCTTCAGCTCCAGACGCGCCAGCCGGGCGAGGTGGGCGACCTCCTCGCGCGTGATGCCAGGCATGCAGCGTTCCTCTGGGGTGAGTGTGTGTGGTTTGGGGCGGGGTGCTGGCGTCAGATTTCCGCCGTCCGCCCGAAGGGCGGGTCTCGCGGCGTCTGGCGCGTGCGATCGCAAGGCGCCGGAGCGCCCTCGTGGCGGAGCCACGTGGGCGATTCGGCAACGCGGCGAGCGTGCGTGCCAGGCGTCGCGAGGCAGGCGGAAATGTGACGCCAGCACCCAATCCTATGGGGCGGGGCCCGATGGCTGTTAAACGGTTTGGCCGGCGCCACCGACAGCGCCCCCTGGGAGCGCTGGGGGCCGGCCGGAGGCTGGGGGAGGAACCGCGCGAGCGACCACGGCGGACGGACAGCCGCCGACGGCACGGCACCGCCACGCGGGACGGGCGGCTACTCGGCGGCCGGGAGTGCCGCGCGCGGGCGCTGCCACCCCCGCGACCCCCGTGCCAGCAGCCACGCCGTGGCCTCCTCGGGCGGCATCGCGGCGGCGACCAGCCACCCCTGGACGGCGTCGCACCCGAGGTCCCGCAGCCGCTCCCAGGTCTCGTCGTCCTCCACGCCCTCCGCGACGACCAGCAGCCCCAGCGAATGCGCGAGGTCGACCGTGCAGCGCACGATCTCCGCGTCCTCGTTGTCCACGGCCAGCCGGGCCACGAAGGACCGGTCGATCTTCAGTTCGCTCACCGGCAGCCGCCGCAGATGCACCAGTGACGAGTACCCGGTGCCGAAGTCGTCCAGCGACATCTTCACGCCGTGCCCGGTCAGCCCGGCGAGGGTGTCCGCGGCCCGCTGCGGGTCCTCCAGCAGCACGTGCTCCGTTATCTCCAGCTGCAACGCCCCCGCCGGGACCCCGTGCCTGGCCAGCCGGGCCGCCACCGAACCGGCGAACCCGGGGGTGTGCACGTCACGCGGGGAGACGTTGACCGCCACCGGCACCCGCAGCCCCTGCGCCCGCCACTCGGCGACCTGCCCGAGCGCGGTCTCCAGGACGTACTCCGTCAGATGGGGCATCAGCCCGGAGGACTCGGCGATCGCTATGAACTCGTCCGGCGGCACCTTGCCGCGCTCGGGGTGCACCCACCGGACCAGGGCCTCCAGTCCGGCCACCTGGCCGTCGAAGCGCACCTTCGGCTGGTAGTGCAGCTGTACCTCGTGGGCGTCCAGGGCGCGCCGCAGGTCGCCCAGCAGACCCAGCCGGTCCGGGGTGTTGGAGTCCCGCTTGGACTCGTACACCTCGACGCCGGTGCGGTCCCGCTTGGCCTGGTACATCGCCACGTCCGCCCGGCGCAGCAGCCCCTCCGCGTCGACGGCGTGGTCGGGGAAGACGGCGACACCGGCGCTGGCCTCCAGGACGAGGGTGAGGCCGTCGAGGTCGAGCGGGGAGGAGAGGGTGGTGACCAGGTTGCGGGCCACCCGGGTCGCGGAGGTCGTGGAGTCGGCGACGGGCAGTAAGACCGCGAACTCGTCGCCGCCGAGCCGGGCCGCCTCCGCACCGCGCGGCAGCGCGGCCCGCAGCCGGTCGGCTATCTGGAGGAGCAGCCGGTCACCGGCGAGATGACCGAGCGTGTCATTGACCGAACGGAACCGGTCGAGGTCGATCAGCATGAGGGCGGAGCGGGCGCCGATGCGTTCGGCGTCGTCGAGGGCGGTCCAGATCCGCTCCAGGAGCCACTGCCGGTTGGGCAGTCCGGTCAGCGGGTCGCGCAGCTGTTCCTCGGCGCGGGCCCGGGCTATCCACAGGGTCGAGTCGAGGGCGACCAGCGGGATGGAGAACAGCGGGAGCAGCAGCGGCTGGGCGACGGCGACCACGCAGACGAGCGGGGCGATACCGAGCAGCGCGACCGCGACCAGCCCCTGTCGCACCAGCGCGGTGCGGGCGACGGTGGGCACTCCGCCGCCGCGCGGGAGGTGCAGGTACCAGAGCAGGGCGCGGGTGACGGCGAGGTAGGCCACCGCGACGAGCACGACCTCGGGGGCGGTGGTGACGCTCCAGCTGCCGGGGTTCCAGGGGGACTCGACGGTCGGTACGCGGCCGAAGGCGCCGAGCAGGAGGGCGCCGGCGCCGATGCCGAGGATGTCCACCGCGCCGTGCAGGACGCCCTGCCGCCAGCGGTGGCGCCGGGCTATGCCGACCAGGACGACGACGGTGAGGCTGACCATGCCGGCCGGGACCCAGCCGTACAGCAGCAGGACGGCGAGGGTGAGGGCGGCGCCGGAGCCGGTGCCGCCCCACCAGCGGGCACGGCCGAGCAGCACCAGGTGGCCGACGATGATGCCGGTCAGCACGGCCAGCGACCAGCCGACCGTGCCGGACGGGAAGAGGGCGTGGTTGTCGGTGAAGGCGCGGTAGAAGCCGGCGCCGAGGACGAACGCGGCGACCGCGACGACCCCGGCGGGCAGCGCGGGCCAGGACAGGTGCCGGTCGTGGTCGTGCTCGGAGCCGGGCAGACCGGGCAGACCGGGCAGGTGGGGCACCGGCTCGACGGCGGCCAGCGGCAGCGGGTCGCGGGCGTCCGCCGCGAGGCTCGTGACCGGCACGCCGACGCGCCGGTCGCCCCGCGCCGCCCCCCGGCTCTCCCGCCACGCGCACGCCCGTCGGCGCAGCGGCAGCCGTGCGCCCGGGGCGGCGCTCTCGGTCGGTTCCATTCCCGTCCCTCTCACAGCCGGCGGTGCCCACGCCATGCGGTCCGTGCCCTGCGCGAGCACGGGAATGCCCCGACCGCAGCTGGGCACGGCAGGCGCACGTCTCAACAGTAGGCCGCGGAAGGCTTTCGCGGGCAGCGGTCGTGGACGGTTGCCCGATTGCGACCCGGCCACCCGTATGCATCTGGTATGCGCCGAACGGGTGGCCTTCAACCGCTACTCGCCGGTCGGAAGGGCGACTTCGGCCGCCGCTTCGGGCCCCTGCTCCAAAAGGACGACGAATCCGTCCTCGTTCAGGACGGGGACCTTCAGCTGCATCGCCTTGTCGTACTTCGATCCCGGGTTGTCACCTACGACCACGAACGACGTCTTCTTGGACACCGAGCCGGTCACCTTGGCCCCGCGGCTCTGTAGCGCGTCCTTGGCGCCGTCCCGGGTGTAGTGCTCCAGCGTTCCGGTGACGACGACGGTGAGTCCCTCCAGTGGACGCGGTCCCTCGTCCTCGCCGGTGGACTCGTCCTCCAGCGGGACTCCAGCGGCCTTCCACTTTCGGATGATCTCGCGGTGCCACTCCTCCGCGAACCACTCCTTGAGCGCGGTCGCGATGATGCCTCCGACGCCTTCGATGCCGGCCAGCTCCTCCTCGGTGGCCTGCTCGATGCGGTCGATGGAGCGGAACTCGCGGGCCAGCGCCTGCGCGGCGACCGGTCCGACGTGCCGGATGGACAGGCCGTTGAGGAAGCGGGCGAGCGGCCGGGTCTTCGCCTCCTCGATGTGCTGGAGGAGGGCGAGGGTGTTCTTCTTGGGCTCGCCCTTCTGGTTGGCGAAGACCGTGACGACCTTCTCCTCGCCCGTCTTCGGATCGCGTCTGGGCAGTCCGCTGTCGGGGTCGAGGACGTACGCCTTGATGGGCAGCAGCTTCTCCACCGTGAGGTCGAAGAGGTCGCCCTCGTCGACCAGCGGCGGGTCGGCCGGCTCCAGCGGCCGGGTGAGGGCCGCCGCGGCCACCCCGCCGAAGTGCTCGATGTCCAGGCACTCCCGGCCCGCGAGATACGCCACCCGCTCCCTCAACTGGGCGGGGCAGGTGCGGGCGTTGGGGCAGCGGAGGTCGATGTCGCCCTCCTTCATGGCCCGCAGCGGTGTCCCGCACTCGGGGCACTCGGCCGGCATCACGAACTCCCGCTCACTGCCGTCGCGCAGGTCGGCGACCGGTCCGAGGATCTCCGGGATCACGTCACCGGCCTTGCGCAGCACCACGGTGTCGCCGATCAGCACGCCCTTGGCCTTGACGACCTCCTGGTTGTGCAGGGTCGCGAACTCCACCTCGCTGCCCGCCACCGTCACCGGCTCGACCTGCGCGTACGGGGTGACCCGCCCGGTACGGCCGACACCGACCTTGATGTCGATCAGCTTGGTGTTGACCTCCTCCGGCGCGTACTTGTAGGCGATCGCCCAGCGCGGGGCGCGGGCCGTCGAACCGAGCCGGCCCTGGAGGCGCATCTCGTCGAGCTTGACGACGACCCCGTCGATCTCGTGCTCCACGGAGTGCCGGTTCTCGCCGTAGAAGGCGATGAACTCCCGTACGCCGTCGAGGTCGTCGACCACCCTGTTGTGCCGGGAGGTGGGCAGGCCCCAGGTCTTCAGCAGGTCGTACGCCTCGGAGAGGCGGCCCAGACCCTCGAAGCCCTCCAGGGCGCCGATGCCGTGGACGACCATGTGCAGCGGGCGGGAGGCGGTGACGCGGGGGTCCTTCTGGCGCAGCGAACCGGCCGCCGCGTTGCGCGGGTTGGCGAACGGCTTGTCACCGGCCGCCACCAGCCGTTCGTTGAGCTCGGCGAACTTCTCCATCGGGAAGTAGACCTCGCCGCGGATCTCCACCAGGTCCGGGACCCGGTCGCCGTTCAGCCGGTCCGGGATCTCCGCGATCGTACGGACGTTGGGCGTGATGTCCTCGCCGGTGCGGCCGTCGCCGCGGGTCGCCGCGCGGGTGAGGCGGCCGCGCTCGTAGGTGAGGTTGACGGCGAGGCCGTCGACCTTGAGCTCGCACAGGAAGTGGAAGGCCTGCTCGCCCAGTTCCCGGTGGATCCGCTCGGCCCAGGCCGCGAGGTCGTCGTCGTTGAACGTGTTGTCCAGCGACATCATCCGCTCGCGGTGCTCGACCGAGGTGAACTCCGTCTCGTACGAGCCCGCGACCTTCTGGGTCGGCGAGTCCGGGGTGCGCAGCGGCGGGTACCGGTCCTCCAGCGCCTCCAGGCTCTTCAGGAGCTGGTCGAACTCGGCGTCGCTGACGACCGGGGCGTCCTTCACGTAGTACCGGAAGCGGTGCTCCTCGACCTGCTCGGCGAGCCGCCCGTGCTGCTCCCGTGCCTCGGCGGGCACCGCCGTCTGAGCCTGCTGCTTGTCGCCGGCCACCTTTTCCTCCCGTTACTCTGGGTTGTCCGCGAGTGATCTCGCCGCCTGGACGCAGTGGGCGAGCGCCTGCCGGGCGTAGGCGGGGGAAGCACCCGCGAGCCCGCACGACGGGGTGACCGTGACGGTCTCCGCGAGCAGCTCCGGTCGCAGCCCCAGCCTGCGCCACAGCGTCCTGACACCCATGACGCTACCGGCAGGGTCTGACAACGGGGTGTCCGTGCCCGGCACGACACCGGCGAACAGCCGGGTACCCCCTTCCACGGCCTCGCCGATCGCCTCGTCGTCACGTTCGGTGAGGAGCGAGAAGTCGAAGGAGACGGCGTCCGCCCCGGCCCGGCGCAGCAGCGCGAAGGGGACGTCGGGGGCGCAGGAGTGGACGGCCACCGGGCCGTCGGCGTGCACGCCGACGACGTCCCGCAGGGTCGACTCGACGACCTGCCGGTCCACGGCCCGGTGGGTGCGGTAGCCGCTCGCGGTCTTCACCTGGCCGCGCAGGACGGCGGTGAGGGACGGCTCGTCGAGTTGCAGCACTACATGGGCGCCGGGGATGCGGCGGCGAACCTCGGCCAGGTGCAGGCGCAGGCCCTCGGCGAGCGAGGCGGCCAGGTCGCGGCAGGCGCCGGTGTCGGAGAGGGCCGACTCCCCGTTCCTCAGTTCCAGGGCGGCGGCGAGCGTCCAGGGCCCGACCGCCTGCACCTTCAGCGGTCCCTCGTACTCCTGGGTGAACTCCTCCAGCGCGTCCAGGTCCTCCCCCAGCCAGGACCGCGCCCGCCGGGTGTCCCGGCCCGGCCGGTCGCCGATCCGCCAGCCGCTTGGCTCCACGCGCGCGTACAGCTCGACGAGCAGGCCCGCGGTACGGCCGATCATGTCGGCGCCGGGGCCCCGGGCGGGCAGTTCGGGCAGGAACGGGAAGTCCTCGAAGCTGCCGGTCGCGGTCTTCGCGGCCTCCCGGGCGTCGCCGCCGGGAAGCGAGCCGACACCGGTGGCCGGGCCGAAGGTGGGGTGTGCGTTCACATGAGGAGCCTATGCGGGGCGGCCGGTGCGGTGTGCGCCGGTGCGCGGCGGGCCGTGCGTCGCCCCGCGCCGCGCCGCACCCGCACGCGCGGCCGGACCCGGCCGCCGCCGCTGCCCCGCGAACATCTCCCTGTCACGCCCTCACCACGCCGTTCCGTTCAGTGGCACGACGGGCGACACGGAGGCGTGCGCTCTCCAGGCTGGGGGCGTCGGCGAAACGCGCCGCGCCGCCCCGGGAGGACACCCATGACGTCGTCGTCACCCGCAGGTCCCCGGCCCGGCGGTGCCGGCCCGGCCGTACGGCGCGATGACGCGCTGGCCCTGCTGACGGCGGAGTTCGACGGCGGGACCGGGGTGTGGCGCTCGGCACCGGCCGGCGGGGTGTGCGTGGCCGATCCCGAGGTGGCCCGTGCCGTGATGGGCAACCGGCACGGCGTCGTGGCGGACACCTCCGACTTCTACCATCACCGCGCCGGCGTCTTCGGGCCGCGTGCCGCCCAGGTCGCCATCGGCCGCGCGGCCCGCCTCCTGATCCAGCGTCACCTGCGGGAGCACCGCGCCGACCTGCCCCGTCTCGTCGCCGAGCTGCTGGCACCGCGCAGCGAGTGGCCGGACGCCGGGAACCGGCTCGTACTGCGGCACCTGCGCGATGTGCTGCTGCACCCCGAAGCGCCGCCCCACCTGCACACGACCGTGGAGGCGATCGTCTCCCGGGCGGTGCTGGCGGGCGCCCGGGGACGCCACTCGGCGCCGTCCCGGCTGCTGTTCCGGCGCCGCGCGCTGGCCGCCCTGCACGCGGAGACACGGGCCCGGCAGCGGGCGCCCCGCCCGCCCGGCCATCCGGCCGGGCCGCGCGACCTCATGGACGTCGTCGTCGGCGGGGGCGGCCCCGCGGCGGATCCACGCGAACTCGTCGAGGTGTACCTGTCGTTCGTGTTCGCCACGGCCGGGTCGATCGGGTTCGCGCTGGGCTGGTCGGTCCACCTGCTGGCCACCCACCCCGAGCGGGCCGGCGCACCGCCGTCCTGGATCGTGCGCGAGGCGCTGCGGCTGTGGCCGGTGGCCTGGCTGTTCGCCCGCACCCCGAGCCGGGCAACGGAGCTGGGCGGGGTGCGGGTCACGCCCCGGGACCGGCTCATGGTGTGCAGCTACCTGGTGCACCGGCACCCCGGGCACTGGGAACGGCCCGACGAGTTCGTCCCCGAGCGCTGGGCCGGGGCCGTGCCCGACGCCGCCTACCTGCCGTTCGGGCACGGTCCGCACACCTGCGCCGGCGCGACCGTCACCGTACGGCTGCTGGAGGACCTGGTAGGCCTCCTGACCCGTGACTGGCGGGTGTCGTCCGCCCCGTCGGCCGCCCCTGACGGCGCCGGGCCCCAGGTGGGTCCCGCGCTGGCTCCGCCGCGGTTCACCGCGACGCTGAGCCGCCTTGACGGCTGTCCCGAGAGGAGGTGAACCAGCATGCGCGCGCTGTACCTCAAGACGAAGTCGGTCCTCAACGTCCGTCGCACGTACGGGCAGTTCTGGTACCTGTACCACCACATCTGACCGGCCCGGCGCGGGGAGCCACCGGCCCGCTCCCCGCGCCCCCAGAAGGGGAGAGCCCACGATGACCACCCCGCAGCATCCCGAGGACTTCCTGAGCGACCTGCGGCTGCGCAGCGCCCGGGAGGACGGCGTCTTCTGGGTCGACGACCAGCGGCTCGGCGTCTTCGAGCCGGAGGCGGCGCGCAGGGTCAGCGCCACGAACTGGCACCGGTTCGTCCTCCAGGACCGGCTGGTCGACATGGTCCGCCGGCGGCACAGCCCCGAGATGCGGTGGAGCCGGATCCGGTCGGCGTGGCTCACGCAGCTGCACGCCCTCGCGACGGCTGAGCAGCACGGCCTGCTGATCGAGCGCATGCAGCGGGTGCTGGACGCGCGGGCCGGGCAGGACACGGAGACCGATCTGACGATGCTGATGCAGGACGTGGCGCTGCGCTCGCTGCTGCCCGTCGCGCTCGGCGGACTCACCGGCGCCGAGGCGGAGGTGGTGCGCCGGGACCTGGAGATGAAGCTGGCCCGGCTGGTCTCGGCGACACCGGGCGGTGTGCTGCACCACCTGCGCCATGTCGGCGTCCAGATACGGGCCGGGCTGGTGGTCCGCCGGGTGCTCCGGCAGCGCGCCCGCGGTCGGCGCGGGCGCGAGCCGGACCTCGCCGACCCCTTCGTGGACCTGCTGCCCGAACTCGGCATGGACCGGGCGCTGGACGTGGTGACCACGGTCCTCACCGCCATCGGGGGCCCGCCCGGCACCGCCGCCGCGAGCGTGCTGTACGAGTTCGTACGGCATCCCGGGTGGCAGCGCCGGCTCGAGGCCGAACTGGGCGCCGTGGACCCGGTGGAGTTCCGTACGGCCCCCACCCGGGCGGCCCCGGTGACGCACCGGTTCGTGAAGGAGGTGCTGCGGATGTGGAGCCCGCCGCTGCTGCTGGTGCGCCGCTCCTCGTTCGGGTTCGACCTGGGCGGCACCCGGCTGGAGCCGGGGCAGTGGTATCTGCTGAGCCCGCATCTGATCCATCGCGACGAGCGGGTGTGGCGGCGGCCCGATGTCTTCGACCCGGACCGCTTCCTGCCCGGCGCGCCGCACGGGCCCGCGGACCGCACCTGTTACGTGCCGTTCGGCTGGGCTCCGAAGAAGTGTGTCGGCGCGAACATCGCCGTCGTCCAGCTGATGGCCCTGTGCCACCTGCTGTGCACCCGTTACCGGCTGACCGTGGCCGAGCCGGAGGCGGTCACGATGGCCCTGCGGTTCGCGCCGGTACCGGAGAACTTCCACGGCCGGCTGGCCCTGCGGTGAGCGGGCCGGCAGGTCCTAGCGGGGCTGCGGGCCGGGGCGCACGGTCAGGTCGTTGATCTCCGCGTCCGCCGGGAGGTCCAGGGCGGTCAGGACGGTGGTCGCCACCGACTCCGGGTCGATCCAGCGGGACGCGTCGTACTCCTTGCCCTCCTGCTGGTGGACCTTCGCCTGCATCGGGCTCGCCGTGCGGCCCGGGTAGACCGAGGTGACCCGGACACCGTTGCCGGACTCCTCCTGGCGGAGCGAGTCGGCGAGGGCCTTGAGGCCGTGCTTGGAGGCCGCGTACGCCGACCAGCCCGCGTGGGCGCTCAGTCCCGCGCCCGAGTTCACGAACAGCACATGGCCGCGGGCGGCGCGGAGCGGGGGCAGGAAGTGCCGGGTCAGCTCGGCCGGCGCGATCAGGTTGACGTTCAGCTGGTGCCGCCAGGACTTCGGGGTCAGCTCGCCGACCTGGCCCAGGTCGACCACACCGGCGATGTGCAGCAGCGAGTCCACCCGGTCCGGGAGCGACTGGTGGGAGAAGGCCCAGGAGAGCTTGTCCGGGTCCGCCAGGTCGCCGACCAGGGTGCGGGCGCCGGGGAACTCCGCGGCGAGTTCCTTGGCGCGGCCCGCGTCGCGCGCGTGCAGCACGAGTTCGTCCCCGCGCGCGTGCAGCCTGCGGGCCACGGCGGCACCGATACCCGATCCGGCGCCGGTGATCACATGAGTTGCCATGGGGGCCATGCTCGCATCAGCTGCCCTGGCGGCCGGCCTCCAGGTAGGCGAGCGCGTCGGCGGGTTCGGCGGCGACGTGCATCAGCTCCGGCAGCGGGCGGGGCAGGAAGCCCTCGGCGGCCATGCGGCGGAACTGTTCGGCCAGGCCGTCGTAGAAACCGGCGGTGTTCAGCAGGACGACCGGCTTGTCCGTGCGGCCGTGCTTCTTCAGCTCCAGGATCTCGGTGGCCTCGTCCAGGGTGCCGGTGCCGCCGACCATGATGACCACTGCGTCGGCCTTCTCCAGCAGCAGCCGCTTGCGCTCCGCGAGGTCGGCCGCGATGACCATCTCGTCGGCGCCGGGGCGGGCCTTGTTGGCGAGGAACTCGACGGAGACGCCGATCAGCTTGCCGCCGGCTTCCTGGACTCCGTCCGCGACGACCTTCATGAGACCGCTGTCGGAGCCTCCCCAGACCAGGGCGTGGCCGCCCTCGCCGATGAGTTTGCCGAACTCGCGGGCGGGGCCGGTGTAGCGGTCGTCGAGGTCGGCGGCGGAGAGGAAGACACAGATTCGCATGCGTTCAGGGTAGGCACGGGGTGGTGCGGCGGCCGCGGGTGCCCGGGGGCTGGTCGCGCGGTTCCCCGCGCCCCTGCCGGGGCGCCCCGCTGAACGCCGGGAACAAGTCGGCGGCTCCTGTCGTCAACCTCATATGGCCTCAGGACACACCATCACCATCGAAGACAGTGACCGGCACGTGCGCGTGACGCACGGTGATCTGGTTCTCGCCGAGAGCGACCGGGCCCTCGTGCTGCACGAGACCGGCTGTCCCCCGCGCTACTACATCCCCGCGGACGACGTGCGGCTCGATCTGCTCGCGCCCTCCGAGTCGCACAGCGTCTGCCCCTTCAAGGGGGCCGCGTCCTACTGGTCCCTGCCGGACGCGCCGGACCTGGTCTGGGCGTACCCCGAGCCCAAGGCCGACGTCGCCCGGATCAAGGACCACCTCTGCTTCTACGACGTCGAGGTGTCGTGAGCGATTAGTTCCGCGCCTTGGGGCAGTCTGCTGAGGCATGGACAAGAAGACCATTTCTCACGACGGGACCCCCGTCGCGTACGAACGCACCGGTGACGGCCCCGCGGTGATCCTGGTGAGCGGGGCGATGTCGACGGGGGCCACGGTGGCGCCGTTCGCCGTCCCCCTCGCCGACCGCTTCACCGTCGTCTCCTACGACCGCAGGGGCCGGGGCGCAAGCGGTGACACCAAGCCGTACGAGGTCGCCCGCGAGGTCGAGGACCTGGCCGCGCTGATCGAGGCGGTGGGCGGCGAGGCGTCGCTGTACGGCCACTCGTCGGGCGGCGCGCTGGCCCTCGAGGCGGCGGCGAGCGGGCTGCCGCTGCGTCGCGTGGCCGTGTACGAGGTGCCGTACGCCGTCTACGAGGGCGGCGCGAAGGAGCGGGCCGAGTACACCGGCCGCCTCACCGAGGCGCTGGAGCACGGCCGGCGCGGGGACGCGGTCGAGCTGTTCCTGCGGCTGACGGGCCTGGCCGAGGAGATGATCCAGGGTGCCCGCCAGTCCCCCATGTGGCCCGGCATGGAGGCGCTCGCGCCCAGCCTCGCGTACGACGACGCCGTGCTGGGCGACGGCCTGGTGCCCCAGGACCGGCTGGCCTCGATCACGGTGCCCGTGCTGTCCCTCGGGGGCGGCGCGAGTCCCGCCTGGATGCGCGAGGCGGCCCGGGCGGTGGCCGAGGCGGCACCCCGGGGGACGTACCGGACGCTGGAGGGCCAGTCGCACATGGTGGACCCGGAGGCGCTCGGGCCGACGCTGGCGGAGTTCTTCTCGTAGCGCGCCCCTGCCCGGCCTCGCGCGGGCCGCGCTGTGGGGCGTGGCAGGCTTCGGGGCGGTCGTGGCCGACCGCCACTTCACGCTGATCGTGCTCGACCGGACAACCCGACGGGTGAGAGCACGACCGTCCGCGACGCGCTGGTGGACTCGACCGGCTACCGCCTCATCGGGACCGTCCCCTACCCGACGGCCCGGGGCAGCAGCCGGTTCCCGGACGGTCGGCCGGTACCGGCTCCTGCGCGTTCTCGATGATCAGGCTGTGGCAGCTTCCCGGCGAGCCGTGGTGGCGATCGTCGCCGAGCCGACCACGCGGGTGCCGTCGTACAGGACGATCGCCTGGCCGGGGGCGACGCCGCGGACCGGTTCGGTGAAGGTGACCAGCAGGGTGCCGTCGACCAGTTCCGCGCTCACCTCGGTCTCGCCGCCGTGGGCGCGGAGCTGCGCGGTGTAGACGCCGGGTGCGGTGGGGGCGGTGCCGCACCAGCGGGGCTTGATCGCGGTGAGCCCGGTGACGTCGAGGGCGGCCGCCGGGCCGACCGTGACCGTGTTGTTCACCGGTGAGATGTCGAGGACGTAGCGCGGCTTGCCGTCGGCGGCCGGGGTGCCGATCCGCAGGCCCTTGCGCTGGCCGATGGTGAAGCCGTACGCGCCCTCGTGGGTGCCGATCTTCGCGCCGGACTCGTCGACGATGTCGCCCTCGGCCCTGCCGAGCCGCTGTGCCAGGAAGCCCTGGGTGTCGCCGTCGGCGATGAAGCAGATGTCGTGCGAGTCGGGCTTCTTGGCGACCGCGAGGCCCCGCCGCTCGGCCTCCGCGCGGATCTCGTCCTTGGTGGTGACCGTGTCACCGAGCGGGAAGAGCGCGTGCGCGAGCTGCTTCTCGTCGAGGACGCCGAGGACGTACGACTGGTCCTTGGCCATGTCGGAGGCGCGGTGCAGTTCGCGGGAGCCGTCCGGGCCGGTCACGATCTGCGCGTAGTGGCCGGTGCACACCGCGTCGAAGCCGAGGGCCAGCGCCTTGTCCAGGAGCGCGGCGAACTTGATCTTCTCGTTGCAGCGCAGGCAGGGGTTGGGGGTGCGGCCGGCCTCGTACTCGGCGACGAAGTCCTCGACGACGTCCTCGCGGAAGCGGTCGGCGAGGTCCCAGACGTAGAACGGGATGCCGATGACGTCGGCGGCACGGCGGGCGTCGCGGGAGTCCTCGATGGTGCAACAGCCCCGGGCGCCCGTGCGGAAGGACTGCGGGTTCGCGGAGAGCGCGAGGTGGACGCCGGTGACGTCGTGGCCGGCTTCCGCCGCGCGGGCGGCGGCGACGGCGGAGTCCACGCCGCCCGACATGGCGGCGAGGACGCGGAGGGGACGGGAGCGCTGCGGGGTGTCAGTCATAGCCCCTCCAGGGTACGGGGGCACGGGAACCGGGGCCCGCGAGTATCCGTTGGAGATCACACGGGGTGCACATGGGGCGCACATGGGGGTGGATCGGACAGTGGCGGGTGACAGGGACCGGCGGATCGGGCGGCGCGCGCTGCTGGTGGGCGGAGCGGCGGCGGCCGTCGGCACGGCGGCGCTGACCAGGGACGAACTGACGCGGCTGTACTGGCGGCTGCCCGGGGTGCGCAAGGCACGGGTGGCGGGCGCGGTGGACTTCAAGGGTGCGCGCTGGGTGGCCGCGTCGTCCGCGAACTACCGGACCGCGGACCGGCCTGACGACTATCGCGTCGACCGGGTGGTCATCCATGTCACCCAGGGCGGTTACGCGAGCGCGGTGAAGGCCTTCCAGGACCCGGCGCACGGGGCGGCCGCGCACTACATCGTGCGCAAGGACGGGCGGATCACCCAGCTGATCCGCGAGCTGGACGTGGCGTTCCACGCGGGCAACCGGTCGTACAACGAGCGGAGCGTCGGGATCGAGCACGAGGGGTTCGTGGACCGTCCGCAGGACTTCACGGACGCGATGTACGCGGCCTCGGCCCGGCTCACGGCCGCGATATGCGGGCGGTACGGCATGGCCCTGGACCGCGAGCACGTGATCGGGCACGTGGAGGTCCCGGGGACGGACCACACCGACCCGGGCGAGCACTGGGACTGGGATCGCTACATGCGGCTCGTGCGGCGGGTCGGACAGGCCTGACGCCCGGTTCCGCCTGTGACTCAATCGTTATCCTGTGGTCGTACTGCGCGCCGCCTGTGTCCGTTGCGTCCCGCACCCGGGGCGCTAGCTGCGCCTGATCAACTCGACTTTTTTTCAAGGGAGTTCAGCATTACCAGCGCCCACGGCCACCTCACAGTCCCCCGGGTTCGCTCCTAACTTCGCCTCAGATCTCACACAGTCCCCAGGTCAAACATCCGGGGCCATGACCCACACCACAGATCCCGCCTTCGAGGCGGACGGAACCGACGAGCAGGTCACCGGCGGCAGGCGACGGCGTGCCAAGGGTTCGGAGCACGCCAAGGCCGAGCGCGTCACGGACGCCGAGCACTCCAAGACGGCGACGGCCAAGCGCGGCAAGGGCGTGCACCGCCGGAAGTTCCTCGGCGGCATGGCCGGCGTCGGTCTGGGTGCCGTCGCCGCGGGCGGCGCGTCCTTCGCCCTGCTGACCGACGCGAACGGCAACAAGGCGGGGGCGGCGACCAACACCGCCACCCTGTCGATCCCGGACCTCCTGGAGGGCACCACCTCCGACAGCACCACCACCTTCACCCTGGAGGCGAAGACCGGCACCGCCGAGGTGCTCAGCGGGGTCTCCAGCACCACCGCCGGCTACAACCAGTCGTTCCTCGGCCCGACCATGAAGTGGACCCAGGGCAACACCAACGTCCTCAACATCACCAACAGCCTGGGCGAGGACACCACCGTCCACTTCCACGGCGCGCACGTCCCCGCCAAGATGGACGGCGGCCCGCAGGTCGCCTTCTCCGACGGGGACACCTGGTCGCCGACCTTCACGGTCAAGGACGACGCCATGACGCTCTGGTACCACCCGCACGCGCTGGGCACCACGGCGAAGCAGGCGGTGCACGGCCTGGCCGGCATGATCATCGTCGAGGCCGACGACGACACCAGCTCCGCACTGCCCAGCACCTACGGCACGGACGACATCCCGCTGATCTTCCAGTGCCTGGCCGTGGACAGCTCCGGTGACATCAAGTACGACCTGAGCGGCTACCTCAGCAGCGGCCTCAGCTTCCCGCTGCTGGTCAACGGCACCAACGTCGACGACACGACCCTCACCTTCACCGCGACCAAGACCCGGACCCGGTTCCGGCTGCTGAACGCCTCGCCGTCGGACATCATCACCATCCAGCGCAGCGACGGCGGCACGATGACCCAGATCGCCACCGACCAGGGCTACCTGGCGTCGGCGGCCGACGTGACGGAGATCCGGCTGGTGGCGGGGGCCCGCGCCGAGATGGTCATGGACCTCTCGGACGACGTCACCCTCCAGGCGGTCGTCACCACCGGCTGGGTGCGCGGCGGCAGCGGCACGTACGACTTCCTCGCCGTCACCGCGAGCGGCTCGGACACCCCGGACGACCTGCCCAGCTCGCTCAGGACCATCGACCGGTACGACACCAGCGACTTCACCGCGCGGACCATCACCCTCGGCCAGTCCGGCACGACGATGCTGATCAACGGTTCGGCGGGCACCAGCATGAGCTCGATGGCCATGATCAGCACGACCGTCGGGTCCAAGGAGATCTGGACGATCACCAACTCCACGCAGCTGGAGCACTCGTTCCATCTGCACGACGTGCCGTACCAGCTGGTGTCCATCAACGGCGAGGATCCCACCGGCGTCGAACTCGGCTGGTACGACACCTACGAGGTGGTCGGCGGCGGCTCGATCAAGATCGCCATGGAGTTCACCGACTTCTCCGACGACACGTACATGTACATGCTGCACTGTCATCTCCTACAGCACGAGGACGAGGGCATGATGGCGTCCCTCATGGTCACGGACAGCTAGGTCACGGCCAGCCAGGTCACGAACAGCCAGGTCACGGGCGGTCAGGTCACGTGCGGTCAGGTCACGGGCGGACGGTCGTCCCGCGGGCCTCTCGGGCAGGCTGCCGCCGGCAGTGGAAGTGCCGGCGGCAGCCGTTCGTGGGGTTCCGGTCACCGGCGGCCCTCCCGGAACATGTCGGCCCGGCCGTCCGTGCCGATGTGCCGGGTCACGCGGTACTGCCTCTCGTCTCGACGGACTTGACCGCTCACGGGGACCGCATCGCTCAGCTCCGGTCGGCGGCGACCCGGAGGCCCACCGTCGGATAGCCGCCGCTGCCGTCGCGTCCCTCGCCGCGGTAGTGGGTGGTGCAGCTGCGGAGGGTCGCGTACCAGGAGCCGCCGCGTACGGCGTTGACGTCCTGGCCGGCCTCCTCGCCGTTGGTGGCGGTGACGACGCTGGAGGTCCATTCGAAGCAGTTGCCCGCCATGTCGTGGGCGCCGTACCCGCTGACGCCGTCCGGGTACGCGCCCACGGCGAGGTGAGGCCGCCGGTCGCCATCAGCGCGTCGAAGACGTCGGTGTAGACGAACCCGGTCCAGGTGTCGTGGTGGATCCAGCCGGTCACCCCGCCGGTCGCGGAGACGGTGAGGATCTCGGAGATCGGCTCGCTCTCCCCGTACCGGGTGGACTCCGGCTCGTCGTAGGTGGCTTCGGTGGATCCGTGGTCCGCCAGGTAGTGGGCGGCGCAGACCGCGTTGTAGTTGTACCTGCTGGTGAGCACGGAGTCCGTGTAGGTGGTGCCGGCCGCGGGCCCCCAGGGGTAGGCGTAGGAGCCGGGGCCGCGGGCGGCGCTCTCCCACTCGGCCTCGGTCGGCAGCCGGAAGGTCCAGCCGGCGGCCTGTCCGGTGAGCCAGTCGCAGAACCCCTCGGCGTCCGCCAACGCGACCGTCAGGACCGGGTGTTGTTCCTTGCCGGCCGGGACCGTCCCGTCGTCCCAGTAGGACGGCACGGTGTGCCCGGTGCCCGCGTCCGTGCCGAGGAAGGCCGCGTACTGGGCGTTGCTGACCTGGTAGGCGCCCAGCCAGTAAGGCGACCCGATCGGCGCGGCCTCGCCGGCGCCGGTGGTGTCGGACAGGTCGGCCGTGAACACGAAGTCCGGGTCCGCGGGGGCGGACACCAGGGTCTGTCCGGCGACGGTGACCGGGTCCGCCGCGGCGGCCGGAGCCGCGCCGATCAGCGACACGGTGGCTCCCGCGCCGGCGATCCCGAGCAACTTCCTTCTGCTGAGCGGCTGTCGGTGCGGTGGTACGACGGTCATGGGGCGGCCCTCCGTCGACTCGATGGCTGGGGAGGCCGGCCACGCGGCGTTCAGGGGGGGCAGCGCACCGCGTGACCGGCTGTTCAACGGAACGTAAAGTGCGCGCCTTTGCCGTGGCCCTTGCCGGCCTGTGACTTCTCTGGACGCGCGAGCACGGGTTCGGCGCGGGTTGCGCGGCCGTTCCCGTTGAGCCCGCGGTCTGCCCGAAGAAGGGCACAGTGTCGACACCTTGCGCTGTGAATGACCCGATACCCCTTGACCGCACCTTACTGTCGACACTAGATACTTAGCGAGGAGCTTCACGCGATGAGGAGCACGCCATGACCGACCCCCGGCCCGGACAACGCCCTCCCTCGCCGACTCCGCCTCGGTCCACCCGGCGTCCGGCGGGTCCGCGTGGGTCACCCGGGAACCTCCCGATGGACGGCGGGGTGCCGGCGAAGCGAGCGGCGAACGGGCCCACGCGCCCGGCCGGCGGGCCACGGGTGTACGGGACCCGCGGGTCGTCACGTCGGCGGGGTGCGCCGTCGGCGTGACGGCTTGCGGCCGGCCTCCTGCTCCTGGATCTGCTCCTCCACCGAGCGCAGCGCCCGCACCGTCGCCCCCGCGATCAGCGCGGACGCCAGTTCGCCGTCCCGCTCCTCGCAGGCCTGCATCAGCCGCTCCTGGTCGTCCACGCTGTAGGCGAGCCGGCCGGGGCGGGTCAGGCTGAGGTGGCGGAGCATAAGGGTGCGCAGCGCCAGGGAGTCGAGGATCTGCTTGAGGGTGGCGTTGCCGACGATCTCGGTCATCCGCTCCTGGAGCTGCACGTGCCCCCAGAAGTACGCGTCCACGTCGCCCTCGTCGGCGAGTCCGCGCATCTTCTCGACCCGGCCGCGCAGTTCGGCGATCTCGTCGTCGGTGGCCCGTTCGACCAGCAGGGCGGCGAGCATCGACAGGAGCCGGCGGCGGACCTGGTAGATGTCCCGGATGTCCTGGAGGGACGGCGCGGCGACCCGGGGCCTGCGGCGGGCCTTCATCTCGACCAGGCCCTCCTGTTCGAGAACCATCAGGGCCTCGCGCACGGGGGTGCGGCTGGTGTCGAACCGCCGTGACAGGTCGACGCTGTTGAGGTCCTGGCCGGCCGCCAGCCGGCCCTCGATGATCCCGGCGCCCACCCACTCGGCGATCTGCGCGACCAGCGGCTCCCGCCGGTCGCGCAGCCGCAGCAGACGGGCCAGCACGACATGCGTGTCCTGATCGGCCATCCGGCGACCTCCCTGATCCGTGTCCGGGCCCGGTTCCGGGTACACAGCGGACACAACGGTGTCGACACTATCGCACTTCGACACCGCTCATCATCCCGGCCAGGTGGCGCGTTGTCCGCGTCTGTCGACAGCGGATCGGTTTCCGGGAGACGCACCGCCCGGGAGAGCCGCCGGCACCGCTAGTGCCCGACCTCCAGGGCGACCAGGAAGCGGGACACCATGTTGTAGACCGCGACGGTCGCCGTCAGCTCCACCAGTTCCGTCTCGTCGAAGTCCGCGCGCAGCGCGTCGAACAGCTCGTCGGGGACGCGGACCTCGCGGGTCATCGCGTCGGCGTAGGCCACGACCCGGGCCGTGCGTCCGTCGAACTCGGGTCTCTCCTTGCGGACTTCGGCCAGCTCCACGTCGCCGAGCCCGGCCCGCCGGGCGTCCGGCTCGTGCGCCTGCCATTCGTACGGCGCCCGGTTGAGGACCGCGATCCGCAGGATGACCAACTCACGGAGGTGCGCGGGCAGCGACATCCGCCCTCGCACGGCGCCGAGCAGGCTGTTCCAGCCGTCCGCGACCGACGGGCTGTGCAGCAGCATCCGGTCGAGCGGGCGCAGGCTGCCGCCGCGCCGGGCGCGGACGCGGTCGGCGATCTCGCCGCTGCCTTCGGTCTCGGGGAGTCGTGCCACGGGGTTGTTCCTTCCGTTCAGTCGGGCAGGGGGCGCGGCAACCGGTCCAGCAGGCGCAGGGCGTCCAGCCGCTCGACGGTGCCGATCCCGACGCCGTCGGCACCGAACACCATCACCTTCTCGCCCGTGAACTCCGGCCAGGGGGGCAGCGCGCCGCCGCCCGGGTCGTGGTCGGTGACGAAGCGGGCCCAGGTGTCGGCCATGGTGCGGGCCAGCTCCCGGTCGGCCTCCGTCCAGGGCCAGGCGCGGGCCGTCAACGTGTCCAGCACGTAGGGCAGTTCGGCGGTGTGGTGGACGCCGTAGCCGGGGAGGCCGTCGCGGGGCGGGGCGACGGCGAGGCCGGGGGGCAGCGGCGGGGTCCGAGTGAACCGGTACATCCAGGTGGGCGCGGCCGGCGCATGGGTGCGCGCCCAGTGCCACACCGGGTAGCCGAACCGGCTGTCCCCGGTGAACCGCCGTGCTGTCAGGCGGGCTTCGCCGGCGTCCCGCAGCGGGTACACGTCGTCCGCGCCGGGCGCGACGGGCAGTCGTCTGAGGACGTCCAGCGTGGCGTACACCGAGCCCTCGTCGTCGTTGGTGCCGACGAGCAGGGGGACGGCGTGCTGGCGCCCGGCACCGAAGACGTCGTCGCTGGGTTCGGTGAGGACCCTGCCGTCGACGACCGGCCCGAGGCCCCTCCGGACAAGCTCCGGCCCCCGGGATTCGGTTCGCATCCATCCCCGGGGGCCGGTTCTCTTCCGTCTGTCTTTTTACGACACCGTCAGGGTCAGGGCGCCCGTGTAGCTCCGTCCCGGGGTGATGGTCGTAGCCGTGCCGTCGACCGTGAGGGTGACCGTCCTGCCGCTCGGGGCCTCCACGGAGGCCGTGGACGCCAGGGTCAGGGCGCTCAGGTACGACGTCGCGGTCACCGTCCAGGTGGCGCCGGCGCCCAGCGTCACCAGCACGCCGTTGTTGACCACCGCGCTCGGGGTGTTGGTGACCTCGCTGATCTCGCGGTACTCGGCCTTCGTGATGGTGGAGACGCCGTGCTTGGCGGTGCTCGCAGAGATGACGCCCTCGACGGTGGTGCGGGTGAAGGAGAGGCTGAGGTTCTGGCCCTGGAGACTCGCGTTGCCGCCGCCCCACACCGAGTTGTAGAAGTCGCCGGTGAGGGCGATGTCGGTGAAGGTGCCCTTCGCGTCGGTGGACTGGGAGGACGTGGTCACCCAACTGGAGGACCTGGTGGGTGAACCGGTCGGCTCGGTGTACGTGCCGGTCGTCTCGCTCGACCAGGGGTGGCCGGACACGGTGACGCTGCTCGGGCGGTCGGTGTCCATGAGCTGGAAGATGACGCCGTTGCCGGAGTTGATCGTGGCGCCGTCGGAGCCGTCCACGGTGACGGTGCCCGCGACCGCCTTGCACATGAAGGTGGTCTCGCCGGTGTCGACCTGGGTGCCGCCGTCGATGGCGACCGAGCCCGCCGCGTACCACAGGACCATGAAGCGACCCGCGTCGACGGTGGTCGACCGCACCGGGAGGTCGTCGAGTTCGGCGGAGGTGAGCGGGACCGGCCCGGTGACCCGTGACGGGTGGGGTCACCGGGCCGGCGGTGTCAGGAGCTCCGGGCCCGTCGGCCTCAGGAGGTGCTGACACCCACGGTGAGCGTCGCCTTGTACCCGTCGGAGACGCTGTCACCCAGTGCGGTCAGGGTCAGCAGACCCGAGGAGGCACCGCCGTCGTCGTAGATCGTGTCGTCGGCGAGCGCGGTCTCCTTCGTGGTGTTGTCGGAGTACGGCGAGGTCGCCTGGACCTCGGTGTTGATGTCCGCGTCGAAGAACAGCTGACCGGTGTGGATGATCGAGCCGCCGGTGTACGAGTCGTCGGTCAGCGTCACGTCGGTGTGCACCCGCATGTGGACGTGGACCGCACGGGACACGTAGTGGCCCGGCCAGATCGAGATGAGACTCACCTGCCCGTCGGCGTCGGTCAGCTGACCGCCGCGCAGGAAGGTGCCGTCGTCCGTCTCGGTGTGGCCGTTCTTGCCGACGAAACCGGAGTACTCGCCCAGCGCGTCGCAGTGCCAGATCTCGACCAGCGCGTTCTCCAGCGGGGCACAGTCGTTGGCCTCGTCGACGACGGTGAAGGTGTACTGGACCTCGACACCCTCCTTGTCCTCGCGGACGTCCTCGCGCACCAGCGCGCCCGTGAGCGAGTAGGGGCCCTCGGTGACCTCGGCGGTGAGAGAGCAGACGCCCGCGGAGGCGTCGGAGGTGACGGTGGTGGAGGCGTCGGAGTCGGCCTCCGAGGTGGTGGTGTCGGCGGAGGCGAGGCCGGCGGCCATCAGCCCGCCCGCCGCGGCGATGGTGGCGCCACCGATCAGCACCCGGCGCCTCTTCATGGTGTTGTCCATGCGGTGGCGGCCGGTCGCCTGGGCGGCGGAGTCGTCGGAGGAAAGGGGCTCGGGGGTCTGCCCGGAGGCAGCGGCGTTGTCTGTCATGTCTGGAGAACTTAAGGAACGACCTGAGGTGGGCCATGGCCACGCACTGTGAGAACGCTGGGGAAGAACTCCTCAACTGAGCCTCTTCGGAACGGAGTCGGTGTCAATTCCGCGTGTCGCGCAAGCGGCGCGAACGTCACGGACGCGACAGACGACAGCCCCGCCGGAAGGCTCCGGCGGGGCTTCGGCCCGGCTCGGCAGAGAGGCGGTTCACGACAGCCCGGCGGCCCGCGCCCGCTCCACCGCCGGTCCGATCGCCTTGGCCACCGCGTCGACGTCGGCCTGCGTGGAGGTGTGGCCGAGCGAGAAGCGCAGGGTGCCCCGGGCCAGGTCCGGGTCGGTCCCGGTGGCCAGCAGGACATGGCTCGGCTGGGCGACCCCGGCCGTGCAGGCGGACCCCGTCGAGCACTCGATGCCCTGCGCGTCGAGCAGCAGGAGCAGCGAGTCGCCCTCGCAGCCGGGGAAGGTGAAGTGGGCGTTGGCCGGGAGCCGGTCCACCGGGTCGCCACCGAGGATCGCGTCCGGTACGGCCGTGCGCACCGCGTCGACCAGCCGGTCGCGCAGGGCACCGATCTCAGCGGCGAACCGCTGCTGGCGGTGGGCGGCGAGACGCCCGGCCACCGCGAAGGAGGCGATCGCCGGCACGTCGAGGGTGCCGGAGCGGACGTGCCGCTCCTGGCCGCCGCCGTGCAGCACCGGTACGGGGCTGTACTCACGGCCGAGCAGCAGGGCGCCGATGCCGTACGGGCCGCCGACCTTGTGGCCGGAGACGGTCATCGCGGCGAGGCCGGAGGCGGCGAAGTCGACCGGGACCTGACCGAACGCCTGGACCGCGTCGGCGTGCAGGGGGACGCCGAACTCGCCCGCCACGTCGGCGAGTTCACGGACCGGAAAGATGGTGCCGATCTCGTTGTTGGCCCACATGACGGTGGCGAGGGCCACGTCGTCGGGATTGCGGGCGATCGCCTCGCGCAGCGCCTCGGGGTGGACCCGGCCGTGGGCGTCGACGGGAAGGTACTCGACCGTCGCGCCCTCGTGTTCGCCGAGCCAGTCGACCGCGTCCAGGACCGCGTGGTGTTCGACGGGGCTGGACAGGATGCGGGTACGGGCGGGGTCGGCGTCCCGGCGGGACCAGTACAGGCCCTTGACCGCGAGGTTGTCGGCCTCGGTGCCGCCGGAGGTGAGCACGACCTCGCTGGGTCGGGCGCCGAGCGCGTCGGCCAGGGTCTCCCGGGATTCCTCGACCGTGCGGCGGGCCCGGCGGCCGGAGGCGTGCAGGGCGGACGCGTTGCCGGTGACACGGAGCGCTGCCGCCAGGGCGGTGGCCGCTTCCGGGAGCATCGGGGTCGTGGCTGCGTGGTCGAGGTAGGCCATGGTGGGGTCGATTCTACGGGGGGCGGGGTCCGGGTCGCCCAGCGCCGTAGGGGTCCATGACCGATTGCGTGTGCCGGTCGCGTGTGGCTGGTCGCGCGGTTCCCCGCGCCCCTCACGGGGCGTCGCCCTGAACGGGGTTTCGAGATCCCGTTCAGAGGCTCCAGGAGATCGTGTTCGAGACCGCCATCGCGACGCCGAGGACCACGAGGTCGGCCACGCCCAGGAACAGGCCCAGGTACGCGCGGCCCCTGCGCTCGGTGCCGCGCCACAGGGACACGGCCGCCAGGGCGATCGCGATCGGGCCCAGGAACAGGTTCAGGACCAGGAGGCCGAGCAGGCCGAGGATGAAGGACGCCACGGCCATGCCGTCGGCGTCGCGGGTGCGGGACTGGGGGCGGGCGGTGCGGGGGGCGGTGAGTTGCATCATGGTCGGCTCCTCCGGCGAGCGGGGACGGTGGGTCAGTTGGCCGAGGTGCGACGGTGGCGGGCGATGCGCTCGCGGACCGCGAAGACGGCCAGCCAGACGGCGATGACGGCGGCCAGGGCCGCGGTGACGTCGAGCGGCGCGTGGGCCACGGTGCCCAGCACCACGCCGAGCAGCATGAGTGCGGCGACGAGGAACAGCATGGGTTTCGATCCCCCTCCGTTAAATTTGGGTGAACGGTTGTAGTAACAGTTGTTCACTGACTTCGAGTCTAGCAACCCCGACGGCTTTTCAATTCCGGAGAACAGTTGTTAACTGGATGACATGAGTCACACCGTCGGCATCCGACAGGCCCAGAAGCAGAAGACCCGCCAGGCCTTCCTGGACGCGGCGCTCGGACTGCTGGAGGAGCAGAGCCTGAGCAGCCTGGGCCTGCGGGAGGTCACCCGGGCCGTCGGAGTCGCCCCGACCGCCTTCTACCGGCATTTCCGCTCCACCGCCGACCTCGGTGTCGCCCTGGTCGACGAGGCGCTGGGCAGTCTGCACCCCATGGTCCGCACGACGGTCGCCACGCCCGGCGCGGAGCGCATCACCCGGGCCGTACGGCTGATCGCCGACCACGTGGCCGCGCATCCTGCGCACGTCCGGTTCATCGCCCGGGAGCGGCACGGCGGGGTGCAGCCGGTACGGCAGGCGATCCGGGAGCAACTGGCCCGGTTCGCCGAGGAGGTCAAGACCGAGCTGGCCAAGGACCCCGAGGCCGAGGGGTGGAGCGACGAGGATCTGCTGATGCTCGCCCACCTCTACGTGGACCAGATGCTCATCACCGCCTCGCTGTTCCTGGAGACCCTGGAGTCGCCGGAGCCCTCGGAGGCGGCCCGGCAGCGCGTCGCCCACATCGCCACCCGCCAGATGAGGCTGATCAGCCTCGGCCGCCAGCACTGGCTGGACTAGGGGCCGTCCGGCAACGCGCGGGGGCGGTGTGTCCGGTCGTCGGACACACCGCCCCCGCGTACGGGCCCGGACCAGGGGCCTGGCGTACGGGCCCGGTGTCAGGGCCTGGCGTACTGGCCCGGTGTCAGGGCCTGGCGTACTGGCCCGGTGTCAGCTCTTGGTGGCCTGGGCCTGCTGGGTCGGGGCGCCGCTGGGGGCCGCACCACCCCCGCCGGGGCCGCCCTGGCCGCCGCAGCCGCCGCCCTGACCGCCGCCGGGACCGCCCTGGCCGCCGCCGCCCGGTCCGCCGCTCGGCATGCCGCTGGGGACGCCGGTCGGCTTGGCCGTGCCGGTGGGGGCACCCGAGGCGGCGCCGCCGGGACGGCCGGACGCGTTGCCGGTCGGCATGCCCGAGGGCTGCTGACAGGACTGCGACTGGCCGGAGTTGCCGCTGCCGGAGGAGGACGACGAGTCGCCCGAACCGCACGCGGTCAGCAGCAGCGGAGACACGGCGAGCAGGGCGACCGCGGGGACGAGACGTACACGCTTCATGAGAGCCAACTCCGTAAAGGATGAGGGAGTCCTGAGGCGTGGCACTCAACCAACGGCGCTTAGGGCGAACTTGGGCCCGCACTGTCCCCGGCCTGTGATTCGGGTAAAGCGCTGCCCAAGTCGCCGCGTTGACCTGCGCGTTCACCGGCGGCGGCGGTCTACTCGCTGGTACAGGCCCGTGACAGAACCGTGCGTCAGCCGAGGCCGGAGCCCAGCCGGACCCGGGCCAACTGCCGGGACTGGGCGACGAGTCGGTCCGCGCTGTCCCAGACCTCGGCGTCCTCCTCCAGGAAGCCGCCGGCCAGGTTGCGGGTGGTGATGGAGACCCGGAGCGGCCCCGGCGCCGGCCGGTGCCGGACGTGGACGGTGAGTTCGACCGTGGGGACCCAGCCCGTGAGGCCGATCTCGAAGGCGGTGGGCGGCAGCGCGTCGACCGCGAGGAGGAGCGAGAGCGGGTCCGGGTCACGGCCGTCCGCGAGGCCGAACCAGGAGCGCATCTCCCCCTTGCCGGAGGGCGCGCCGAGGGCCCAGCCCAGGGTCGACGGGTCCAGCTTGAGCATCAGCCGGTCGGTGATGGCGGAGCTGCCGTCCACCGGCGCGGGCCCGTCCTCGGGGCCGAAGCACTGGTCCATGGGCGGGATGACGGGTGGGACGGCGGTCGTACGGACGTCGTCGGGGAGGGCGTCGAGGTCGCCGTAGGAGGCGAGGACGCGGATGCGTTCCACCTCGTTGCCCTCGTCGTCGTACTGGAAGAGGGAGGCCTGGCCGGTGGAGAGGGTGCGGCCGGCGCGCACGGTGTCCGTGCGGATCACGGCCGGGCCCGGCTGGGAGGCGGTCAGGTAGTGCGCGGAGACGGTGAACGGGTCCGGGTGCGGCAGCGCGTCCGCGAGGGCCCGGCCGAGCACGGCCAGCAGATAGCCGCCGTTGACGGCGCTGATGATGGTCCAGCCGGCCGAGAGGTCGATGTCGTAGACACCCGGGGCACGCCGGGTGACCGCGGTGTCGCGGTCGAACTCGCTGTCGCCGATCAGGGCCCGCATGGTTGCTGCTTCTGGCATGCCTGAACAGTACAAGAGGTGATTACTAAGCGGTAGCTTTTGTGGGCGACGCGGCGGTGACCCATCGGTAAGGGATCCGTCGCCCGAGTGAGGTTCCGGCAATTTCTAGGTAAGTGTCCGGACACGTCCGTAACCCGGGCCCCGGAACTCCCCTCTATGGGGACATGAGCCTCACCGGGACTCCGTTCCTCTACACGACCATCGTCCTGTCGGTGGTCGCCCTCATACTGCCGCTCTTCCTGTGGTCGAGGATGCGGGGACCCCAGGCCGTGCGTACCGCGGCCCGGGTCCTGATGCTGCTGTTCGCCCAGGCCACGGCGGTGACCCTGATCTTCGTACTGGTCAACAACCAGAACAACCTGTACGACAACTGGGCCGACCTCCTCGGCACCGGCAACCACGTCCAGCAGGCCGCGAACCTCGGCCGGGACGGTACCGGCGGCATAGCGCTGAAAACGCTGCCCAAGGTGAGGCAGTCCTTCACCGCGGCCGGCGGACCGGGCATGCGCGGGGTGCGGGTCACCCAGCTCAAGGGCCGGATCTCCGGGGTGAACGCCGAGGTCTACGTGTGGCTGCCGCCCCAGTACGGCGAGCCGGAGTACCGGAACCACAGGTTCCCGGTCGTGGAGCTGCTGCCGGGCTACCCCGGCTCGGCGAAGGCCTGGTTCGGCTCGATGAAGGTGACCCAGCAGCTGGCGCCGCTGATGAGAAGCGGCCGGGTGGCGCCCTTCATCCTGGTCGCGCCGCGCACCAACCTGCTGGCCGGCGTCGACACCGGCTGCGCCAACATCCCGGGCACGGTCAACGCCGACAGCTGGCTGAGCATCGACGTCCCGAAGATGGTGACCGACAACTTCCGGGCCGCCGCCGCCCCGGCGAACTGGGCCACCGCCGGCTACTCGGCCGGCGCGCACTGCGCGGTCAAGCTGGCCGTCGCCCACCCGGACCGCTACCGGGCCGCGGTCAGCCTGTCCGGTTACAACGACCCGATCGGCGAACGCAACTCGCTCGCCGCGCAGAGCCTGACCCTGCGCGAGCAGAACAACCCCTACCTGCTGCTGAGGAAGGCGGTCAGCCCGCCCCGGATCGCCCTCTACCTCTCCGGCGAGTCCGGTGACGGCTACCAGGCCGGGGTGGCGCTCGAACAGATCGCCAAGGCACCGACCACCGTGCACGTGGTGTACCTGCCGCGCAGCGACGGCGGCCACAACATGGCGCTGTGGCGCCCCCAGGTGACGACCGTGTTCGAGTGGCTGACGGTGAACATGGGCCAGAGCCACGTCAGAGGCCGCTCCACTACTCCTCCCGAACCGTCGAGCGCCGGTTCCACGCACGCGGCGCTCGCCAGTGGTACCGCATCGCGAGCAGGCGCAGTACGAAAGCGGTGACGACCGCGAGCCCGCTGGTGACCGGGGTCAGCGCGTCGTAATGGATGCACAGCACCACCGTCGTCGCCCCGACGATCGCTGGGACCGCGTACAGGTCGCGGTCCCAGCGCAGCAGCGAGGGGACCTCGTTGGCGAGGACGTCCCTGAGCACGCCGCCGCCGACCGCGGTGGCCAGGCCCAGGGCCGCGGAGGCGGTGAGGTTCAGGCCGTAGGAGTACGCCTTCGTCGTGCCGCTGACGGCGAACAGACCGAGGCCGGCCGCGTCGAACACCAGGACCGCCGACTGCGTCCGCTCGACGTGCGGATGCAGGAAGAAGACCACCAGGGCGGCGATGAGCGGGGTGAGGAAGTACCCCAGGTCCGTGAAGGCGGCCGGGGGCACCGCCCCGATGATCACGTCCCGGAAGATCCCGCCGCCCAGCGCGGTGACCTCGGCCATCACCGCGATGCCGAAGACGTCGAAGTTCTTGCGGACGGCCAGCAGGGCGCCGGAGATCGCGAAGACGAAGATGCCGATGACGTCGAGGGTGTGCTGGACGGACGGGGAGAAGAGTTGCTGGAGCTGCACCCTGACATTGTGGACCGCCAGGGTGCATGCACCTTACAAAGCCAGGCCTACAGGGCCGGCTTGCCCGTGGTGAACAGCCAGGTCTGGAACAGGTCGTCCAGCTGCTGTCCGGAGATCTTCTCCGCGAGCCGGATGAAGTCGGCGGTGTCGGCGTTGCCGTAGCGGTGCAGCTTCGTCCAGGCGGGCAGGAGGCGGAAGAAGGCGGTGTCGCCGATCCGTTCGCGCAGCATCTGGAGGGTCATGGCACCGCGCTGGTAGACGGCCGAGGCGAACATGGTGTCGCGCTGCGGGTCGGCGACGGTGATCCCCCAGAAGGGGTTGTCGGCGGCTCGGGCGTTGTAGGCGGTCAGGAACGAGTCGTGGGCCGATTTGGTGCCCTGGTGCTCGGCCCACAGCCACTGGGCGTAGGTGGCGAAGCCCTCGTTGAGCCAGATGTCCTTCCACTGCGCCACGCTCACCGAGTCGCCGAACCACTGGTGGGCCAGCTCGTGCACGATCGTGGACTCGTTGCGCACCGCCGAGTAGGCCGGCTTGCTCTGCACCTCCAGCGAGAACCCCGCCTGGGGCATGTCGTCGACGATCGCGCCGGTCTCCTCGAAGGGGTACGGGCCGAAGAGCGAGGCCCAGTAGTCGGTGGCGGCCGCGGTGACGGCGTACACGTCGACGCTGTTGCTGTTCGCGAGGGTCGGGTCGATGGCCACGTAGACCGGTATGCCGGAGGGGGTCTTCCCGGTCCGCACGTCGAACTTCCCGATGGTGGCGGTGGCGAGGTAGGTCGCCATCGGCTTGCTCTCGCGCCAGTGGGTGTACGTCGAGTCGCCCTTGTCGTACGCCGAGACGAGCCGGCCGTTGGAGACCGCGGTCAGACCCTTGGGCGCCTTGACCCGGATGTCGTAGGTCGCCTTGTCGGAGGGGTGGTCGCTGGACGGGAACCAGGTGGAGGCCGCGTTGGGCTCGCAGGCGACGAAGACACCGTCGGGGGTCTTCATCCAGCCGTAGTCGGAGCCGAAGACGATGGGTCCGTTGAGGGGCACGGGTGTTCCGCCGTAGGTGACGGCGACGGTGAACTCCCGGCCCTTGGCGAGGGCGTTCCGCGGGGTGACGGTGATCTCGTCGCCGCTGCGCGTGAACTCGGCGCGTCTGCCGTCCACTTCGATCCGGGTGACGTCCAGTTTCTGGAGGTCGAGGTCGAAGGAGGAGAGGTTCTGGGTGGCGCGCGCGGTGATCGTCGTACGGCCGTCCAGGCGGCCGGTGTCGGGGGCGTAGGCGATGTCGAGGCCGTAGTGGCGGGCGTCGAAACCGCCGTTGCCGAGCTGCGGGAAGTAGGGGTCGCCGATGCCGTCGGCGCCCGGGGTGGGGGCGGGGGCGGCGGCGATGACGAAGGAGGCGGCTGCCGCGGTCGCGACAGCCGCCAGACGTGCCGAACGGGAGAGGCGCATGGTCGTCCCTTTCGAGCGTGCCGGTCAGTGGACGGACACGGACGACTCTGCACGCCACGGTTACGACATGTACATGGCTTTACCTAGTCGTGTCATGAGTCACCCTTCGACTGACTCCTGAAACGACGTCCCGGTCCGGTGGTCCGGACGACACGTGAACGCCCCGGCGACCCGATGGGGTCGCCGGGGCGTTCACGGGGACGCTCCGCCTACTTCTCGTCGCGGGTTTCCGGTTCCGCGGCCCCGGCCGCGGACCCGGCGTCCGCACCCTCCGCCTCAGCGGTCTCCGGCTCGGCCGTCTCCGGCTGCACGGTCTCCGTCTCGGAGGCCGCGGGCTCGGCCGTCTCCGGCTCGGCCGTCTCCGGCTGCACGGTCTCCGTCTCGGAGGCCGCGGGCTCGGCCGTCTCCGGCTCGGAGGGCGCCGGCTCGGAGGCGTGTTCCGCCTCGGCGATCTCCTCCGCCGCCGCGGCCACCGCGGCCGACGTCTCCGCCGACTCCTCCAGGACCGCCTCGCCCAGCAGCTCCGTGGCCTCCTTCGCCGCGGTCAGCAGGACGGTGTCCTGCGGCGCCTGGTCGGCGAAGTTCTCCGGGTGGTGGCAGGCCACCTGCTGACCCGGGCGGAGTTCGAGCAGCGGCGGCTCGGTCGTCTTGCAGATCTCCGTCGCCTTCCAGCACCGCGTGTGGAAGCGGCAGCCGGAGGGCGGCGAGATCGGCGAGGGGACGTCACCGCGGAGCAGGATGCGCTCGCTCTTCTGGCCGCGCCGCTTCGGGTCCGGGATCGGCACCGCCGACATCAGGGCCTTGGTGTACGGGTGCATCGGCGTCGAGTACAGCGAGTTGCGGTCGGCGAGCTCGACGATCTTGCCGAGGTACATCACCGCGATCCGGTCCGACACGTGACGGACGACCGAGAGGTCGTGGGCGATGATCACATAGGTGAGGCCCAGCTCCTCCTGGAGGTCGTCCATGAGGTTCACGACCTGCGCCTGGATCGACACGTCGAGCGCGGAGACCGGCTCGTCGGCCACGACCAGCTTCGGCTTCAGCGCGAGCGCGCGGGCGATGCCGATGCGCTGGCGCTGGCCGCCGGAGAACTCGTGCGGGTAGCGGTTGTAGTGCTCGGGGTTGAGGCCCACCACCGAGAGCAGCCGCTGCACCTCCTTCTTGATCCCGCCCTCCGGCGTCACGCCCTGGAGCTTGAAGGGCGCTCCGACGATGGTGCCGATGGTGTGCCGCGGGTTCAGCGAGGAGTACGGGTCCTGGAAGATCATCTGCACGTCGCGGCGCAGCGGACGCATCCCGCTGACCCCGAGGTGCGTGACGTCCTTGCCCTCGAACTCGATCTTGCCGCTGGTCGGTTCGAGCAGCCGCGTGATCAGCCGGCCCATCGTCGACTTGCCGCAGCCGGACTCGCCCACGACGCCGAGCGTCTCGCCGGACCGTACCTCGAAGTCCAGCCCGTCGACCGCGTGCACGGCGCCGACCTGCCGCTGGAGCAGGCCCTTCTTGATCGGGAAGTGCTTCTGGAGGCCGGTCACCCGGAGCAGGGTCTCCCCCGGGGCGACGCCCCCGGCGGAGGCGGTGCCGTCGCTCTGCGCGGGAATGGTCACCGCGGTGTCCTTGGGGTTCTCGCTCACAGCTTCGGCGCAATCTCTTCGGTCCAGATACGCTCCCGCTGCTCCTGGGTCATGTGGCATGCGGCCCAGTGCCGGCTGCCGACCTCGGTCAGCTCCGGACGGACCGTGCGGGTGACGTTGTCCTTGGGGACGTCCGCGTACGGGCAGCGCGGGTTGAAGGCGCAGCCGGACGGGATGTTGATCAGCGAGGGCGGGGAGCCCTTGACCGGGATCAGGCGCTCCTGCTGCTCGCGGTCGAGGCGCGGCATCGAGCCGAGCAGACCCCAGGTGTAGGGGTGGCGGGGCTCGTAGAACACCTTCTCGGCCGGGCCGCGCTCCACGCACCGCCCGCCGTACATCACCAGGATGTCGTCGGCGAGTTCGGCGACGACGCCCAGGTCGTGGGTGATGACGATGACCGCGGAGCCGAACTCCTTCTGGAGGTCCCGGATCAGGTCGAGGATCTGCGCCTGGACGGTCACGTCCAGGGCGGTCGTCGGCTCGTCCGCGATGAGCAGTTCGGGGTTGTTGACCAGCGACATCGCGATCATCGCGCGCTGGCGCATACCGCCGGAGAACTCGTGCGGGTAGTTGTCGACCCGCTTGTCCGGCTGGGGGATGCCCACCCGGTCGAGCATCTCGACCGCGCGCCGCCTGGCGGTCTTCTTGTCGACGTCGTGGTGGATGCGGTACGCCTCCACGATCTGCTGGCCGATCGTGTAGTACGGGTGCAGCGCCGACAGCGGGTCCTGGAAGATCATGGACATCTGCCGGCCACGGAGCTTGCGCACCTCGTCCGGCGGGCTGCTGAGCAGCTCGGTGCCGTCCAGCCAGATCTCGCCGGAGATCTGGGCCTTGCGCTTGCCGTACTGCCCGGCGGTGTGCAGGCCCATGATGCCGAGCGAGGTCACCGACTTGCCGGAGCCGGACTCGCCGACGATGCCGAGGGTCTTGCCCTTCTCCAGCTTGAAGGAGAGCCCGTCGACGGACTTGACCAGGCCGTCGTCGGTCGGGAAGTGCACCTTCAGGTCGCGCACTTCCAGGAAGGACGTCGGAGCGGGCGAGCTGCTCGTGGGTTCGCCCACGGCCGCTCCGCTCTTGCTCAGTTCCGTCATGAGAGCCTCACTCGGGGGTCGATCACGGCGTACAGGATGTCCACCACGAGGTTGGCGATCAGCACCGCGAGAGAAGTGATCAGGGTGACGCCCAGGATGATGGGCAGGTCCTGGTTCCGGATGGCGTCGAGCACCGCGCGGCCGAGGCCGGGCAGGTTGAACGTCGACTCCGTCAGGATGGCGCCGCCGATGAGGGCGCCGAGGTCCATGCCGAGCATGGTGAGGATCGGGGTCATCGTGGAGCGCATGGCGTGCTTGCCGATGACGACCTGCTCCTTGAGGCCCTTGGCGCGCGCCGTGCGGATGTAGTCCTCACCGAGGATCTCCAGCATGGTGGCGCGGGTGATCCGGGCGTACATCGCCGCGTAGAGGAACGCGAGGGTGATCCAGGGCAGGATCATGCCGCCGAACCAGCCGCCGACGCTCTGGCTGAGAGGCACGTACTGCGCGTCGATCCACTTCAGGCCGAAGGCGAAGATCGCCAGGCTGAGCAGACCGGTGAAGTAGATGGGGAGGGAGACACCCGCCAGGGCGACGACCATCGCGCCACGGTCCCAGATGGTGCCCCGCTTGAGCGCGGAGAGCACACCGGCCGCGACACCGAAGACCAGCCACAGGACGGCGGCACCGAGCGCGAGACCCAGGGTCACCGGGAAGCGGTCGGTGAGCACCGGCCAGACGGCCTGCTCGCTGCGGAAGGAGTAGCCGAAGCAGGGCGCGGCGCAGTGGGTGACGTCGCCGCCGCCCGAGTAGGTGCGGCCGACGAAGATGCCCTTGAAGAACTGCCAGACCTGGGAGTAGATCGGGTCGCTCAGGCCCAGCTTCTGCCGTACGGCCTCGACGGCAGCCGGGTCGGCCTGCTTGCCCACGAAGCTCGAGGCGATGTCCACGCCCGCCCACTTGGGGACGAGGAAGAAGATGCCGAAGACCACCATGACGATGACCACCAGCATCACTGCGGCGGCGAACAGCCGCCTGATGAGGTAAGCGAGCACAGCTAACGGCCCGCTGCGGGCCGCGGGCCACCGGAGGTCTTCCGGTGGCCCACGACCACGCCGCGCCGGCCTTCACCTGCCTTTCGTGCCGTACGGCGGGTGTGCCGGTTTACTTCTTAGGGTTCTTCAGGCCGAGGTTGACGAAGTCGTACGTACCGCTGTAGTTGTCCGTCGTGTAGACGTTCGCGAGGTTGTCCGACCGCCAGTTGATGAACTTCTCGAAGGTGAAGGGCAGGTAGTACGCGCCCTCCATGACCTTGTGGTTGATCTCGGTCGAGATCTTGGTCTTGCCCGCCGCGTCGAGGGTGGTGACGTACTGGTCGAAGAGACCGTCGATCGTCTTGTCCTTGATCAGGGCGTAGTTGTTGTTACCGCTCTGCGCGATGTACTTGCTGTCCCACAGCGGCAGACCGAAGCCCTGGACGGTCGGGAAGTCGGGGCCCCAGCCCATGATGATGATGCCGTAGCCCTTCTTCTGGACGTTCGAGGGGCTGCCGATGATGCCGGTGGTCTGCGAACCGTCGTACTGGTCGATCTGGGCGTTGATGCCGATCTTCTTCAGCGACGCCTGGAGCGACTGGGCGGTGGCCACCTCGACCGGCTTGTTGTTGCGGACCGCGATGGTGGTGGAGAAGCCGTTCGGCTTGCCGCACGCCTTCAGGGCCTTCTTGGCCTCGTCGACGTTGCCGTTCTTGTTGGCACCGGAGATGCCGTACGGGTCGTACTTCTGGCCCTCGGCGCCCGGGACGGACGGCGGGAGCATGTTGGTGCCGATGTCACCACCGGCGATCGGGCCACCACGGGCGGTCTGGAGCGACACGTGGTCGGCACCGAGGATGACGGCCTTGCGGCACTCGACGTTGTCGAACGGCTTCACGCTCTGCGGGAAGACCGCGTAGCGGATGTAGCCGGAGACCGGGTTGTCCAGGTTGGCCTTGTGCTCCTTCAGGGCGGTGGTGCGGCCCTGCGGGGACATGCCGGTCTGGTTGATGTCCAGGTCCAGGTCACCGTTGAGCAGACGCTGGTCCAGCTGGTTGGCGTCCGAGAAGAACTGAACGGTGATCTTGTCCGGGTAGGCCTTGCGGACCGGGTCCGAGGACTGCTTCCACTCGGTGTTGCGGACCAGCGTCAGGCTCTTGCCGGGGCTGTACGACTCGAACTTGTACGGGCCGGAGGAGAACGGGTGCAGGCCGTACTTGGACTTGGTGTCCTTGTCCTGGCGGACCGGCGAGGCCGAGACCAGGGCCAGCACGTCCTCGAAGTCCGAGTTGGCCTTCGGCAGGTGGAAGACGATCGTCTTGTCGTTCGGGGTGTCGATCGACTTCAGACCGAGCTTGTCCTTGGACGTGTCCTTGTAGGGGCCCTTGTACTCGCCCTTCGGGTCCAGGAAGTCCTTCAGGTAGGTCGGACCGCCGGACAGCACGTCCTGCGCCCAGACGCGCTCGATGCCGTACTTGACGTCCTGGGACGTGATCGGCTTGCCGTCCTCCCACGTGATGCCGTCACGCAGGGTGTACGTGTAGGTCTTGCCGCCGTCCGTGACCTTCGCGAGACCGGTGGCGAGGTCCGGGGTGAGCTCGGCGCCGGCCTTGCCCGGCTCCGTCTTGCCCGTGACCAGCTGACGGCTGTAGTAGCGCGCGAAGTTCCACATGAAGCCGTAGTAGCCACGCGTGGTGTCCCACGAGTCCGCGTCCTGGGCACCGCCGAAACGCAGCGTGCCACCCTTCTTGACCAGCGAGGCCTGGGCGACCTTGTTGTTCGCGGCGTCGAAGCCGGCGGCGCCGGACTTCGAACCGTTGTTGTCGTCGCTGCCTCCGCCGCCGCACGCCGCCGTGGTCAGCAGTGCGGCGACCGCAGCAGCGGCGGCAAGCGCCTGCTTACGCCGCCCTGAGGTGCGTTGGGTAGTCACGATCTCGGATCCTCCGGATTAGATGAGAGACCCCGTGTTGGTGCCACGGGACGCTTTTGGGTACGGCTGGTTCAGCGGGACGCCTTCGGGTCCAGCGCGTCACGCACGCCGTCGCCGAAAAGGTTGAACGCGAGGACGGTGATGAAGATCGCCACACCCGGGACCACCATGTACATGGGGTCGGAGTCGTAGTAGTCGATCGCACTCGAGAGCATCTGCCCCCAGGACGAGGTGGGCGGCTTGACGCCCACGCCCAGGAAGCTGAGCGCCGCCTCGGTCAGGATGTTCGTGGGGATCATCATCGTGGTGTAGACGATGATCGGCGCGACCAGGTTCGGCAGCAGTTCCTTGAACAGGATGTAGAAGCGTCCGGCGCCCAGCGAACGAGCGGCCTCGACGTACTCGCGCTCGCGCATCGAGAGCGTCTGGCCGCGCACCACACGTCCGATGTAGGGCCAGCCGAAGAAGCCGATGACCAGGATCATCACGAAGACGCGCACGTTGGAGCCGGAGAGGCCCAGCATGTTGTTCGGCATCACCGAGACCAGGGCGATCGTGAAGAGGAGCTGCGGGAAGGCGAGCAGGCCGTCCATCACACGGCTGATGAGCGAGTCCACCCAGCCGCCGAAGAAGCCCGCCAGGATGCCCAGCACGGTACCGAGGACGACCGCGACGACGGCGGAGAGGAAGCCCACCAGGAGCGAGACGCGGGCACCGTAGAGGATGCGGGCGAGGATGTCGCGGCCGTTGACGGGCTCGACGCCCAGCAGGTGGTCGCCGCTGATGCCGCCCAACGCCCCCTTCGGAGTACCGAACAGAGGGTCGATCAGGCTCTCGTTGAAGGAGTCCGGGTCCTGGCCGAGCAGATGGGTGATCACTGGCGCGAGCAGGGCGATCACGATGAGCAGGAGCACGACGATGCCGCCGGTCAGGGCGAGCCTGTCCTTCTTCAGGCGCTCCCAGGCGATCCGGCCCAGGGAACGCCCCTGCACGGCCTTCTCGCCGGCGGTGGCAGCCGCCGCTTCCTCGGCCGCACTCGGAGCCGCTTCCGCGGTCGGCTCGTGCAATGGTGCCGTCATCTGGCAGGGACCCCTCTCAACCGGCGGTGGCCGGCTTGCACTTGCCGCTGGTAGCGGCATGATCACTCTCACCTGGGCAGGGTTGAACACCCCATGGAGCGCGAGTCTTCAACGCTCTGGCGACTGGTTGCCAGAGTTGGCGGTGAATGGATGCGCAACCGTGATACGAGCAAGGCGTTTCGTTATCCGAACGGCGGGTAACGCCTGTCGGACGGGGACACAGACGACAAGCCGCCGCACGAGCCCCCAAAAGCCCCACATCCACCCGAGAGTGGCGTGATCCGGATCACGCTGCGCCGCGCACTTGTCCAGACCTGATCGGCCTGAGCGGTTGCCACCCTCTCACAGGCGTGACAATCGAGGGCATTCGGCCCCGGAACACCGGTGCCGCGGTCACCAGTTGAGGGTCGGCAGCGGACTCGGCAGCGGACTCGGTCAGTAGCCGCCGGGCGCGGGCGGGTAGCCGTAGCCGCCCGCCGGGGCCGGGGGGAGCGCCGCGTGGGCCTCGCGGTCGTAGAACGGACGGGCCGCCGCCCGCATCCACATCACGACCGGGTCGTACTCGTCGGTCATGGCCACCGTGGACACCGGCAGGCCGTCCGGTACCGCCCCGACCGACTGCTGCATCATCGCCCGCACCGAGTCCACGGCCGGCGGCGAGGTGTCGTACACGTCGAGGCCGATCGCGAGGTACGGCGCCCCGAGCGCCGGCTGCACCCAGGCACGGCGCAGGGAGCGGATCGCGGGCGTGCGGTGGGCGTTCTGCGACAGCAGGGCGTAGAACTGCGGGATCTCGATCGCCGGTTCGGCCAGCCGCAGCGGGCCGGCCGGCTGCCGGTCCAGGCCGGTGGCGATGCGGCGCAGGTCCAGCCAGGGGATGCCGACGCCGCCGCCCGGGGCGTGCGGGTTGAGCCAGAGGCCGAAATGGTCGGGGTAGAGGGTGCGGGCCACGTCGACGCCGTCGACCACCTCGTACGACCGGTTCCAGCCGCTCGCCGACAGTTCCTGGGCCGAGGTCACACAGGGGGCGTAGCCGTGGCCGTCGACCTCCATGTTCCCGTACTGGGCGTCGGGGGAGCCGGACTGGCCGTGCCAGAGCAGCATCCAGATCTGGCCGGAGGCGGGCGTGGCGAGGGCGCGGAGGAGTGCCTCGTAGGCGTCGTAGCGCCCGGGCGTTACCTGGCGCAGCATGTGCTCGACCTGTCCGGTCGCCGCGGTGCCGCTGGCGCTCACGTGTTACCGCCCCTTCATCTGTCGCCCCGCGTGTGGAGGCCGCCCCGCGTTTGGAGACAGCTTAAGCGCCCTGGGAGCGGGGGCCGATTGTCCGTGCGCGGGTGCGGCTCCGTGGTGGCCGGGCGCGCCCGCCCGGCGAGCCGCGGACGAGCACGGGTCCGCGCCCCTCGGCCGGTTGCCCCAAGGGCGTTTCTAGTGGCCGTACTGATAGAAGGGGCGGACGTGGTCCCGCATCCAGTGGGCCACCGGGTCGTCCGCCACGTCCAGCAGGACCAGGTTGACCGGCCAGGGCACCGGGACCCGGCCCAGTGCCTTGCCCAGCGCCTCCAGGGGCAGGGCGCGCAGGTCGCCCTCCCACTGGGAGAGTTCGACGCCCACGAACATCACCGGGTCGGACGTCTCGACCGCGGCCAGGCAGCGGCGGGCGGAGGCGACCACGCCGATCGCCGCGAACTCCGCCGACGCCGCGGTCAGGAAGTCCATCGGGTCGTCCTGCCAGTCCGGCTCGAAGAGGCGGACCCGGCCGCCGGAGGCGGGTCCGTCCAGTTCGGTGCGGTCGGCCCGGCACAGCTCGGCGACCCCTTCCGGCGGCAGCGGGAGGCCCACCACTCCCCCGGGGTTCACGGCGATGCCGACCTGCGGGGGCAGGCCGCGGGCGAACTCGGCGGCGGGCGCGATCGTGTACGACAGATGGGAGCCGGTCACCAGGCGGAACTGCTCCTCGGAACTGAAGACCGGCACGTACACCTGGCCGGCGATCTCCGTGGTGGGCAGGTCGAGGGGGCCGCTGTGCGGGCCGCCACCCTCGGGCAGCGGGATCCACAGGAAGCTGCGGCCCAGTACCTCGATGAGCCGGGCCGCCGCCGCGGGCACGCCGAGGGAGGCCGACAGCACCTCCTCCAGTTCGTTGCCGGGCCAACCGCCGTGCGGGTGGGGGTGTGCCTGTGCCGGGAAGTCCGCGGGAAGGTCCGCCGGGAAGTCCATCTGCCTACCGCCTGCTGGAAACCGCTGTTGAGGCTGAAAAGGCTAGCGGGTGACACCGACAAAGCCAGCAGCCGATTCAAGTCCACGGACCGGTCCGCGCGGACCGGGTCCGCACGGACCAGGTCAGTGCGCGCCGGGTCCGCACGGGCCGGGTCCGTGCGTTCCGGGTCGCGCGGGCTCGCACCTGGTCCGGGCCCGCACCTGGTCCGAGCCCGGCCGCCTCGCGCGCTCAGCCTGTGAAGGCGATCCCGCGCAGGGCGTCCGCCGCGTCGCGGTCGAGGAGCACCGCCGAACCGCAGCCCGGGGGCAGTTCACCCTTCTCGACGGAGCGGATCAGCCGGCCCGCCGCCCTGCGGTGGCGCAGGAAGGCGTACCGCGAGACACCCCGGCCGCGCTCGCGCTGGCCGTCCAGGGCCGTGCCCGGCGTGACGTCCAGGAGCAGCAGGTGCAGGGTGCCGCCGCGGCGCCGGGCCTCCCGGGCCAGCCAGTCGCGCACCCAGACCTGCGTGCCGCAGTCGTGCACGACCACGCCCTCGCCGGTGCGCAGGGCGCGGCGCAGGCCGGCGTAGTGGGCGAGGCGGACCAGCGGGCGGTAGACGGCGTACGGCAGGACCCGGGCCAGCCGGGCGTCCCAGCGGTCACGGGTGTCCTGGGAGTCGACGCGTATGCCCTGGACGGTGCGGTGCATCAGCGTCGACTTCCCGCTGCCGGGCAGCCCGGTGACCACGACCAGGTCCCGGGGGCCGAAGAGCAGTCGGTGCGGGCCGCGGCCGGCGCGCTCGCGCAGGTCGCGGACGACCGGTGCGGGACGTGCGCCGTACCGCTCGCGGGCCGGGGCCGTCGACTGCTCGGGCAGGGCGACGCCCGTCGTCGTCGCGAAGGTCGCCGCGTATGCCGTGGTCCTTGTCACCGTGACCGTCCTCCCTGGGGGTTCAGGAAAGGTTCTCCCCACGTAATGTAAAGAGAAGGTAATGCACGGTGTCTCGCGGTTCGGTGCGCGAACGGCCACAGGCCTGTCACAGAAGGCCGTGCCGGGTCCGGCCTGCCACGGCCCCGGACGGCGTGCAATGATGTCCGCGCCAACTGCATACCGGCCGCTTGAATCCGCGCGGGAGAGTCCCCCGGCACCACGGTGCCCGGGGCGCCGAAGGAGCAAGTCCCTCCCTTGAATCTCTCAGGCCCCGTTACCGCGCGGGCGAGGCACATCTGAAAAGCGGGCCGCTGTGACAGTGGCTCCACCCAAGGTGCAAGCCGTGACCACTCCGTGGTCAGGGCGAACCTCTCAGGTTCCGATGACAGATGGGGAGGACAGCTTCGCCTGTCATGCCCTTGGGACCTCCGGGAGACGACCGACCGATGAGCAGTACCGATTCCGCCGCACCCCGCCGTACCGCGCTCGATGCCCTGCACCGCTCGCTCGGCGCCACCATGACCGACTTCGCCGGCTGGGACATGCCCCTGCGCTACGGCTCCGAGCGTGACGAGCACGTCGCGGTACGGACCCGCGCCGGCCTCTTCGACCTCTCCCACATGGGCGAGATCGCCGTGACGGGGCCGGACGCGGCCCGGCTGCTGAACCACGCCCTCGTCGGGAACATCGCGTCCGTCGGGGTCGGGCGCGCCCGCTACACCATGATCTGCCGGGCCGACGGCGGCATCCTGGACGACCTGATCGTCTACCGGCTGGCCGAGGCCGAGTACCTGGTCGTGGCCAACGCCTCCAACGCCCAGGTGGTCCTCGACGCGCTGCGGGAGCGGGCCGCCGGCTTCGACGCCGAGGTGCGCGACGACCGGGACGCGTACGCCCTGATCGCCGTCCAGGGTCCCGAGTCGCCCGGGATCCTGAAGTCCCTCACCGACGCCGACCTGGACGGCCTCAGGTACTACGCCGGGCTGCCCGGCACGGTCGCCGGGGTCCCGGCGCTGATCGCCCGCACCGGCTACACCGGCGAGGACGGCTTCGAGCTGTTCGTGAAGCCGGAGCACGCGGTGGCGCTGTGGCAGGCCCTGACCGAGGCGGGCGAGCCGGCGGGCCTGGTGCCGTGCGGGCTGTCCTGCCGGGACACCCTGCGGCTGGAGGCGGGCATGCCGCTCTACGGTCACGAGCTCAGCACCTCGCTCACCCCGTTCGACGCCGGGCTCGGCCGGGTGGTGAAGTTCGAGAAGGAGGGCGACTTCGTGGGGCGCGAGGCGCTCACCGAGGCGGCGGACCGCGCCGGGTCGAACCCGCCCCGCGTCCTCGTCGGCCTGGTCGCCGAGGGCCGCCGGATCCCGCGCGCCGGGTACCCGGTGGTCGCCGGCGGCAAGGTGATCGGCGAGGTCACCTCCGGCGCCCCCTCGCCCACCCTCGGCAGGCCGATCGCCATGGCGTACGTCGACGCGGCGCACGCGGCGCCCGGTACGGCGGGTGTCGGTGTGGACATCCGGGGCAGCCACGAGCCGTACGAGGTCGTCGCGCTGCCGTTCTACAAGCGCGAGAAGTAGCCGGAAACCGCCGGAAGAACCGCTCCGGCGCGCTCCGGCCACGCCCTCCCGGCGTGACCTCACACACATCACCGCTGGTCACGCCCGTTTCCAGCAGTCCCCCCTTCACCAGCACTCCCCCGCGTACAGGAGAATTCAGGACATGAGCAACCCCCAGCAGCTGCGGTACAGCAAGGAGCACGAGTGGCTGTCGGCCGCCGAGGACGGCGTGGCGACGGTCGGCATCACGGAGCACGCGGCCAACGCGCTCGGTGACGTGGTCTTCGTCGAGCTCCCGGCGGTCGGCGACACGGTGACCGCGGGCGAGTCCTGCGGCGAACTGGAGTCGACCAAGTCGGTGTCCGACCTGTACTCGCCGGTCACGGGTGAGATCACCGAGGTCAACGAGGACGTCGTGGAGGACCCGTCGCTGGTGAACTCGGCCCCCTTCGAGGGCGGCTGGCTGTTCAAGGTGCGCTTCGCGGACGAGCCGGCCGACCTGCTCTCCGCCGACGAGTACACCGCCTTCACCGCCGGCTGAGGCGACGCGGAACCAGGCGTCGCAGAAACAGGAGTCGTAGAAACAGATGTCCGTTCTGAACACGTCCCTGCACGAGCTCGACCCGGAGGTCGCCGCCGCGGTCGACGCCGAGCTGGTGCGGCAGCAGTCCACCCTGGAGATGATCGCCTCCGAGAACTTCGCGCCGGTCGCGGTCATGGAGGCGCAGGGCTCGGTCCTCACCAACAAGTACGCCGAGGGCTACCCCGGCCGTCGCTACTACGGCGGCTGCGAGCACGTCGACGTGACCGAGCAGATCGCCATCGACCGGGTGAAGGAGCTGTTCGGCGCCGAGTACGCGAACGTGCAGCCGCACTCGGGCGCCTCCGCCAACCAGGCGGCCCTGTTCGCGCTGGCCCAGCCCGGGGACACCATCCTCGGCCTGGACCTCGCGCACGGCGGTCACCTGACCCACGGCATGCGCCTGAACTTCTCCGGCAAGCAGTTCGACGTGGTCGCCTACCACGTCGACGACGCCGGGCTCGTGGACATGGCCGAGGTCGAGCGGCTCGCCAAGGAGCACCGGCCGAAGGTGATCATCGCCGGCTGGTCGGCGTACCCGCGGCAGCTGGACTTCGCGGAGTTCCGCCGGATCGCCGACGAGGTCGAGGCGTACCTGTGGGTCGACATGGCGCACTTCGCCGGTCTGGTGGCGGCGGGGCTGCACCCGAACCCGGTGCCGTACGCCGACGTGGTCACCTCGACCACCCACAAGACGCTCGGCGGGCCGCGCGGCGGCATCATCCTCGCGAAGCAGGCGTTCGCGAAGAAGCTGAACTCGTCCGTCTTCCCGGGCTTCCAGGGCGGTCCCCTGGAGCACGTGATCGCGGCGAAGGCGGTCTCCTTCAAGGTCGCCGCCTCCGAGGACTTCAAGGAGCGGCAGCGTCGTACCGTGGAGGGTGCGCGCATCCTGGCGGAGCGGCTGACGGCCGCCGACGCCCGCGAGGCCGGCGTGAACGTCCTCTCCGGTGGTACCGACGTCCACCTGATCCTCGTCGACCTGCGCGAGTCCGAGCTGGACGGACAGCAGGCCGAGGACCGGCTCCACGAGGTCGGCATCACGGTCAACCGCAACGCCGTCCCGAACGACCCGCGCCCGCCGATGGTCACCTCGGGGCTGCGGATCGGCACTCCGGCGCTGGCCACCCGCGGCTTCACGGCCGAGGACTTCGCCGAGGTGGCGGACGTGATCGCCGAGACGCTGAAGCCCGCCTTCGACGCCGAGGCGCTGCGGACCCGGGTGGAGGCCCTGACGGCGAAGCACCCGCTTTACCCCGGTCTGAACAAGTAGTTCCCTGGTGGGGGCGCCCGACGGCGTGCGCCCCCGCCCTTTTCCAAGGAGTTCCCGTGGCCATCTCGGTCTTCGACCTGTTCTCGATCGGCATCGGCCCGTCGAGCTCCCACACCGTCGGCCCGATGCGCGCCGCCCGGATGTTCGCCCTCCGGCTGCGCAACGAGGAGCTGCTGCCCTCGGTCGCGCAGATACGTTCCGAGCTGTACGGATCCCTGGGCGCGACCGGCCACGGCCACGGCACCCCGAAGGCGGTGCTGCTCGGCCTGGAGGGCGCCTCCCCGCGCACGGTGGACGTGGAGACCGCGGACGACCGCATCGAGGCGATCAAGGCCACGCGCCGCCTGTCCCTCCTCGGCGAGCACGAGATCCCGTTCTCCTTCGACGACGACCTGAAGCTGCACCGGCGCAAGGCGCTCCCCTACCACGCGAACGGCATGACCCTCTGGGCGTACGACGCGCAGGGCACCGAACTGCTCTCGAAGACGTACTACTCGGTGGGCGGCGGGTTCGTCGTCGACGAGGAGGCGGTCGGCGCGGACCGCATCAAGCTGGACGACACGGCCCTGAAGTACCCCTTCCGCACGGGCGACGAGCTGCTGCGCCTGACGCGGGAGACGGGTCTGTCGATCTCCGCGCTGATGCTGGAGAACGAGCGGGCCTGGCGGACCGAGGAGGAGATCCGCGAGGGGCTGCTGGACATCTGGCGGGTGATGCAGGCGTGCGTCTCGCGCGGGATGTCGCGGGAGGGCATCCTGCCGGGCGGGCTGCGCGTGCGCCGCCGGGCCGCGGTCTCGGCCCGCCAGCTGCGCGCCGAGGGAAACGCGCTGGCGCACGCGATGGAGTGGATCACGCTCTACGCGATGGCCGTGAACGAGGAGAACGCGGCGGGCGGCCGGGTGGTCACCGCCCCCACGAACGGCGCGGCCGGCATCATCCCGGCGGTCCTGCACTACTACATCAACTTCGTCCCGGGTGCCGACGAGGACGGCGTGGTCCGCTTCCTCCTCGCGGCCGGCGCGATCGGCATGCTCTTCAAGGAGAACGCGTCCATCTCCGGCGCCGAGGTCGGCTGCCAGGGCGAGGTCGGATCGGCCTGCTCGATGGCGGCGGGCGCGCTCGCCGAGGTCCTCGGCGGCTCCCCGGAGCAGGTCGAGAACGCGGCCGAGATCGGCATGGAGCACAACCTCGGCCTCACCTGCGACCCGGTGGGCGGCCTGGTCCAGATCCCCTGCATCGAGCGCAACGGCATGGCAGCGGTCAAGGCGGTCACCGCGGCCCGCATGGCCATGCGCGGCGACGGCTCCCACAAGGTGTCCCTGGACAAGGTCATCAAGACCATGAAGGACACGGGCGCGGACATGAGCGTCAAGTACAAGGAGACGGCCCGGGGCGGGCTGGCGGTGAACATCATCGAGTGCTGAGGGGACGCCCGCCGCGTCACCCCGGACTGAACGTGACCCGGACGGCCGAGTCCGCCGGAAGCACCAGGACGCTTCCGGTGACCGGCTCCCAGTCCTCAGGGATGACGAACATCCGGCGGTTGGACTCCGCGAGCAGGCGCAGTCCGTCGTAGCGGTACCGGAACCGCTGGTGTGCGTCACCGGGAAAGGCCGTTTCGTGGACCTGCCCGTCACGGAAGTGAAGACGGTCGGGGCTGTCGATCGTCACGGCCGGGCGCAGCCACAGGTGGCGAGCCAGGTATGCGGCGTCGTCGTGACCGTGCTGCTTGGCATAGGCATGGGTGGCCCAGAAGGACGACAACGCGACCAGTGCCGCGACGAGGACGAGAGCCGTCCGCTCGCGTGCCACCGGGTAGTTCGCGCCTTTGAGCTTGAAGAACAGCAATCTGCCGTACATGAACAGCCCGAGGCCTCCGCCCAGCAGGAGCGGCGTGTCCATCGCTCCGGCCGGCCAGACGGCGAAGCCGCCCAGCATGCCGAGCAGGAAGAGACATCCCCCGCACACGGACAATCCGTAGGGGAGCAACCGGACCACGCGTGCGGGTGGCTCGGCCCGGCTTCCCGCGGACCGGACGGCGTAGTACACGACGACACCCGACAGCGCGACGGTGAGCGCGGCCCCGGCCGGTACGTACAGCGCCCCGGCGCTGCGGAGGGCGTAGTCCTGGGTGGAGAAGCCGAGAGTCGCGGCGTCGACGCCGAAGTACTCGTAGAGAGCGTCGGTGTAGGCGAACCCGAAGTACAGCAGCAGGGCCCCGACGAACGTGGTGGGGGCGATGAAAGTGGCCAGCGTACCGACCCAGTTGCCCGAGAAGGGTGTTCGCGGTTCCGGGCCGCTGTCCGCCATGGCTGCCCTCTTCCTGGATACGGACTCAGCCGGCGTCCCCGGACAGACCGGGCTCGGGTTCGGGCGGCGGCGTGTCGTCCGGTGCGGGCGTGCGTGTGGGCGTGGGCGTCGGTGTAGGGGTAGGTGTGGGTGTGGGTGTGGGCGTCACCGGCTCTGTCGTGGGAGTCACGGTGGGCCCGGTCGTGTCCGGCTCGGGTTCAGGTGTGTACTCGGCGTGGATCTTCTCCTGGATGCTGTCCCTGACAGCACCACCATCACTCAGGGTCACACAGAGGACACGCGTCCCGCTCCTGGAGGTCACACCCTCCTCCGAGAAGCCGAATTCCGCGTTCACGGTCTGCTGTGGCGGGACATAGACGGTCCGGCTCGGCGGGATCGCGGCTCTGCCGGTGTCTCCCGGCGTGCAGTCCACCACGCTGAGCGTGCCTACGTACTGCTTCGTCGACGGGTTGCTCACGCCCTTGGCGTAGCTGAAGGGCCACACCCCGCTGAAGCCGTCCGACAGGCGGCCCGCGTGACTGAAGTCCCCTGAGTGCTTCTCACGCTCCTGCTCCTCCTGCTTCCGTTTGTTCTCCTCCTGCGTCTGCTCGTCACTTGTCGAGGCCCGTGTGTCGTCGGACGCGAGGTCAGGCTCGGGCGACGGGGTGGAAGGTGACGAGCAACCGACGAGAACGGTGACGCCGGCGCAGAGCACGGCGAATGCGAAGGTTCTGCGTCTCTCCCTGCTGTTGACGGGCATGCAAGACGTCCTTTCGCGGGGCGGTGCCACTGCGAGCGTCCGCCGACCATCACTCATCGAAGCAGAGATAAATGGCATATGCCCTTAGATGCTCCCCCAAGAGGAGCAACGTCGGCCGCAATGTCCCGGAGGCCGATGTTCCCCCTGGGGCTACCCATCAGTAATCGCCTGCTTCTACGCTGCCGCCAACTCGGCCTTCGGAAGCAGGGAGTTGGGACATGGGAGTGGTCAGACGGCTGGCGGCGGTCGTGGCTGCCGGGGGGTTGCTCCTGGGGGTTCCCGGGGCGGCGCACGCGGACACCGGGCCGGGCGCGGTGAAGTTCTCCGCGAGCACCGGCATCGGTACCCACAACGCGTACGAGAAGGACAAGTACACCTACTGGGCGCAGGCGCTGGACTCCGGGGCCTCGCTGCTGGAGCTGGACGTGTACGCGGACAGCATCACCAAGCGGTGGCGCGTCAGCCACAGCAACCCGTTCGGGAACGACAACAACTGCGAACACGCCGACACTCCGGGCGAGTTGTACAGCCAGAGCCGCAACCAGGATCTCGGCAGCTGCCTGGACAACATGGCCGCCTGGGAGCAGTCGCACCCCGACCACGCGCCCGTCGTCGTCAAGGTCGAGATGAAGGTCGGCTTCAACAACAACGTCGGTCTCGGCCCCGACGAGTTCGACACGCTCGTCTCGCAGAAGCTCGGCAGCAGCGTGTACAAGCCGGCCGACCTGCTCGGCTCGTCGTACCCGACGCTCGACGCCGCCGCGAAGGCCGACGCCTGGCCCACCCGCGACCAGCTCAAGGGCAAGTTCGTCTTCGAACTGATCCCGGGCACGGTGGAGCAGGCCAACCCGTTCGACCACTACTGGACCGACCAGGAGTACGGCGACCACCTGCGGGACCTGTACGCCGCCGGGAACATCTCCGCGGCCCAGGCCTTCCCCGCCGTGCTGGGCGCGGCCGGCGGGGATCCGCGCACGAGCCGTTACGACTCCTCCGTCCGGCCCTGGTTCGTGTTCTTCGACGGCGACGCGGCCACCTACGTCAACAACGGCTACGACACGTCGTTCTACGCCACGAACCACTACATCCTGATCATGACGGACGCCTACGCCGTCGCACCGGCGATCTCCTCGACCAGCCCGACGGACGCCGAGGTCGCGGCCCGGCTCGCCCTGCTCGCCGCCGACCACGCCAGCCTCATCACCTCGGACTGGTCCACCAAGTCGGCCGCCGTGCTCGGCGAACTGGCCGACCGCGGCTGACATTTGACCCGCTCGCGAGGATCCCCCGTGCAAAGCTGGGAATACGGAACGCGCAGTTGCAATTCCTGCCCCCCACCGTCCGTATCCGCACCGACCCAGGGAGTCCCCCCACATGTTGCACGGAATCGACGTGAGCGCCTATCAGTCCTCCGGCTACGGCACGGACGACCTCTCCTTCGTCTTCATCAAGGCGACGGAGGGGCGTTCGTACGTCAACCCGAAGCTCGCCGCGCAGACGAAGCCCGGCCGCGACGCCGGACTGGTCGTCGGCTTCTACCACTTCCTCTGGCCGGGCAACCTGACCGCCCAGGCCGAGTACTTCGTCAAACACGCCCCCGAGAAGGCAGGCGACATCCTCGCCGTCGACTGGGAGACCACCGGTGACGGCACCCACGCGAGCAACGCCGAGAAGGACTCCTTCATCCGCAAGGTGAAGGCCCTGCGCCCCGGTTACCGGGTGGTGCTGTACACCAACCGGAACTTCTGGCTGAACATCGACGACACCTCCTACGCCGGCGACGGCCTCTGGATCGCCGACTACGTCAGCGCGGGCCACCCCCGCATCAAGGCCTCCTGGCGTTTCCACCAGTACACCAGCGACCCGCACGACAAGAACGTCGCGAACTTCGCCAGCAAGGCCGCGCTGAAGGAGTGGGCCAAGGACGCGTGACGCCGGGCCCCGCCGCCGAGGAGGGGCGCAGGGCGGCGCCGTCAGCCGCGGAAGTCCGCCGGCCGCTCCGGGGACGCCTCCGCCAGGGCCGCGCGCACGGCCTCGGTGCCCGCCCGCAGGCCGTACACGGGGGTGCCCGGCTGCTGGCGCCAGGAGTCGTCGATGCCGCCGTTGTCGACGGTGTCGAAGCCGAGTTCGTCGATCAGGGCGCGGACGGCCGTCTTGGCCGCCTCGTCGTCGCCGGAGACCGGGATGGCCTGCCGGCCGGGGTCGCCGGCGGGGCGGTGGCGGTCCAGGATGTCCTGGGCGAAGGTGCCGTTGAAGGCCTTGATCACGGGGTGGCCGAGCTGCCGCTCGGTCCAGCGGCTCTCGGTGAGCCCCTCGTCCTCGATCCCGGCGATACGGCCGTCCCGCTGCTGCGGGTAGTAGTTGCCGGTGTCGATCACGGCCGCACCCTCGGCCGCCCCGTCCAGCAGGCCCGCAGGAAGGTCGGGAACCGCCTTCAGCGGGACCGTGACGACCACGATCTCCGCGCCCCGGGCGGCCTCGTCGGCCCGTACCGCCTTCGCCCCGGTCTCCTCGACGAGCGCGGCGAGCGTCTCGGGACCGCGCGAGTTCGCCACGTACACGTCGTGGCCGAGGGCGGTGAGCCGCCGGGTCAGGTTGCCGCCGATGTTGCCCGCGCCGATGATGCCGATCTTCATGACACACCTCTCGAGAGTCCATGCACCTGCATACATATGCTGCTGTGCGGCATCAACCCCGGCCGTGCACGACCTATTCCGCGGCTGGTCCGACCGGGTGAGACCCAGGTTCCGGCACCGGTTCCGGCCCGTTCCGGCCCCGGTTCCGGCCCGTTCCGGCCCCGACGCGCGGCCCGCGGCCCGCAGGCCGCGGCGTCGCTCAGCCCGCGAACGGGTCCGCCAGCTCCGCGCGCAGTACCTCCACCGCCTCGTCCGCGTCCCCCGCGGCCACCGCGCGGGTCAGCGCCTCGTGGGCCGCGTCGCCGGTGAGCGGGTCGGCGGTGCGCAGCCCGGTGAGGGCCAGCAGGTCGACCAGGCCCTCCCGGAGCACCGGCACGAACTCGGTGAACAGGTCGGTCAGGACCGGGTTGTGGGCCGCCGCGACCACGGCCGCGTGGAAGGCGATGTCCGCGTCCACGAAGGCTGCGTCGTCCGCCTGCGCCGCCGCCCGCCGCCCGGCGAGCGCCGCCTCGATCGCCGTGACGTCCTCGGGCGTACGGCGCTCCGCGGCGAGCCGGGCCGCGTGCACCTCGACGGCCGTCCGGACCTCGTACACGTCGGTCACCGCCGCCCGGCGCAGCCTGGTCGGCCAGTCCTCGGCGGCCTCGACGGCGATCACGAAGACCCCGGCTCCCTGCCTGGGCCGCACCAGCCCGGCGCCGGCGAGCACGCGCAGCGCCTCACGGACGGTGGAGCGGCCCACACCGAGCTCCTTCGCCAGGGTGGTCTCGCCGGGCAGCCGGGTGCCGACGGGCCAGGCGCCGCCGGTGATCTGCGCGCGCAGCCGGGCGGCGGCCTGTTCGACCAGGGGGCTCGGGCGGACGGGTCCCAGCGCCATGCGGTGTCACCAACTTCTTCGGGGGCCGTGCCGCGGTCGGCGGCACGCTGCACAGGAATTCTCACTTGTCTGAGGACCTGAGGACTCGCTAGCCTACCGGCCATGACGTTCCGCGGTCTTCTTCTCGGCTGCCGCGGCGGGGCCTGACGCGACCGGCACCCCGCCGCGGGTCGCCGTGCTGCCGGTCACTTCCGACCGGACCAGCCGAGAGGCAGCAGCACCGATGACCCTCCTGTGGAACCCGCAGCGCCCCAGTCCGATGCCGTACGACCGCTACCGCCCCTTCCAGGACCGGGTCGCCGTGCCGGTGGCGGACCGGGGCTGGCCCGCCGCCCGGATCGACCGGGCCCCGCTGTGGGTGCCCGTCGACCTGCGCGACGGCAACCAGGCGCTCGCCGAACCGATGGACACCCCGCGCAAGCGCCGTTTCTTCGACCTGATGGTCCGCACCGGCTTCAAGGAGATCGAGGTCGGCTACCCGTCCGCGAGCCGGACCGACTTCGACTTCGTACGGCATCTGGTGACCAGCGGGGCCGTACCGGACGACGTGACCCCGGTGGTGTTCACGCCGGCCAGGCGGGACCTGATCGACCGGACCTTCGAGGCGGTGGAGGGGATGGACCGGGCCGTCGTCCACCTCTACATCGCCACCTCCCCGGTATGGCGGGAGGTGGTGCTTCGCCGGGACCGGGCCGAGGTGTGGCGGACCGTGCGCGAGGCGGCCGGGCACATGGCGCGCCGGGCCGGTGACGCTCCCGGCGTCCGCTTCCAGTTCTCCCCGGAGACCTACAACCTGACCGAACCCGACTTCGTCCTCGAACTCTGCGACGGGCTCACCGAGTTGTGGGACGCGAGTCCGGACCGGCCGGTCACCCACAACCTGCCCGCGACCGTGGAGATCGCCACCCCGAACGTCTACGCCGACCAGATCGAGTACGCCCACCGCAACCTCGCCCGCCGTGACGCGGTGATCCTCTCCGTACACCCGCACAACGACCGGGGCACCGGCGTCGCCTGCGCCGAACTCGCCGTGCTGGCCGGGGCCCAGCGCGTGGAGGGCTGCCTGTTCGGCAACGGCGAGCGCACCGGCAACGTGGACCTGGTCACCCTCGCCCTCAACCTGTTCGCCCAGGGGGTGGACCCGATGGTCGACTTCGGCGACATCGACGCGGTCCGTGAGACGGTCGAGGCGTGCAACCGGCTGCCGGTGCACCCGCGGCACCCGTACGCGGGGGACCTCGTCCACACCGCGTTCTCCGGCACCCATCAGGACGCGATCAGCAAGGGGTTCGAGGAACACGCCCGCCGGGCGGCCGAGTTGGGGCTGCCCGAGTCCCGGGCCCCGTGGTCCGTGCCGTACCTGCCGGTCGACCCGGCCGATCTGGGCCGTACGTACGAGGCGGTCATCCGGGTCAACTCCCAGTCAGGAAAGGGTGGATCGGCGTACCTGCTGCGCACCCACCACGGCGTCGACCTGCCCGCTCGGATGCGCCCGGAGTTCGCGCGGCTGGTCCAGGGGGTGACGGACACCAGCGGCCGGGAGGCCACGCCGAAGGAGCTGTACGACCTCTTCCGCGCCGCCTACCTGACCGACGCGGCCGACGGCGAGGTCCGGCTGGACTCCTGGTCGGTGCAGGAGGAGGCGCCGGGCCGGCACCGCTTCGTCTGCACCCTGAGCACGGACGGCCGGACCGGCGACCACGAGGGCACCGGCTCCGGCCCGCTGACCGCGCTGGCCGACGCGCTGACCGGTGCCGGCCACGCCACGGAGGTCCTGGAGGTCACGGTGCACGGGTCGTACGCCTTCGCCGAGTGCCGCGTGGCCGGGTCCACGACGGTCTGGGGCGCGGCCGAGGACCCCGCACCGCTGGCGGCCTCCGTCGGCGCGGTGCTGTCCGCGGTGAACCGGGCGGCGGTGCGATGAGCGTCGTACTGCGTGCGGACGGGGTGGAGGTGGTCCGGGACGGGCGGCCGATCCTCCAGGAGGTGTCACTGACCGTCCGGGCCGGCGAGCACTGGGCGCTGCTCGGCGCCAACGGTGCCGGGAAGTCCACCCTGCTGGGGCTGCTCGGCGCCCTGGTCCATCCGACGCGGGGCACCGTCGAGGTGCTCGGCAGCAGGCTGGGCCGGGTCGACCTGCGCGAACTGCGGACGCGGGTGGGGCACGTCGACCCCCGCCATCCGCTGACCGAGCCGCTGCGGGTCCGGGACGTCGTCCTGACCGGGCTGACCAACTCGGTGGCCCGGCTGCCCCGGTGGCGTCCGACGCCGGAGCAGGAGGAGCGTGCCGACGGGCTGATCGGAACGCTCGGGCTGGCCGCGCACCGGGAAGCCCGCTGGCCCACGCTGTCGCAGGGGCAGCGCGGCCGGACCCTGATCGCCCGCGCCCTGATGCCCGAGCCCCGGCTCCTGCTGCTCGACGAGCCGGCCACCGGCCTGGACCTGCCGGGCCGGGAGCGGCTGCTGTCCGCCCTGGACGCGCTGCGCCGGGAGCATCCGGCGCTGGCGACCGTGCTGGTCACCCACCATCTGGAGGAGCTTCCGGCGGGTACCACCCATGCCCTGCTGCTCCGGGACGGGCGGGCGCTGGCGCAGGGCCCGGCGGCCGAGGTGCTGACCGGCGACCAGGTCGGCAAGTGCTTCGACCTGCCGCTCACCCTGGAACGGCACGGCGGCCGCTGGACCGTCCGCGTCGACCCCCGGAACACGGGCGCCGGTCCCCGGGCGTGAGAAGAAAAAAAGGGGGGCCCGCGGTGCGGGCCCCCCTGCCGTGCCTGACGCCTACTTGTTCAGGTAGGCCCAGAACTCGTCGAACGACAGGACCTTGTCGCCGTTGAGGTCGCGGGTCCTGATGATGCTCTCGGCGACCGTGTCGGTGACGTTCCAGTCACCCCCCTGAGCGAGGGCGGACTTGAACTCGGCGGCGGTGATGAATCCGTCACCGTCCGCGTCGATCCGCTCGAACTGCTTGCGCGCCTCGTCGATGTCAGCCACCGATCCGCCCCTTTTGTCTACGTTCCAACTGCATTACCGGCGTACTGCCGCAGGTCAGGTTAACGGCCCGGCCAGGCCTTCAGTGCGGCGACCACCCACCCGAACTCCTCCTGGTACCGCGGCGGCGCCTCCGCTCGGGAGCCGGGTCGTCGGGCAGCGCCGGCCCGAGGGTCCTGGTGCGCTCCCGGATCCACGGGTCGGCCGTGTCCAGCCCCTCGAAGACCTCCTCCACGAAGTCGTCCACGGTCCGCTGCCGTTCGGCGGCCGACAGCCGCGCCAGCCCGGTGGCCCCGGCCGGCTCCCCGGTGGTGAGAAGTCCGGTGCCGTCGTCGATCATGTCTGCGAGTGTGGGCCTTCCAGTGGGTGGAGACTCGAGGAGCACGGTGACAGGGACCCTGCGGGACATTCTCGACGCGGCGGCAGCGGGCGTCCTCCCGCCCGCCGACGGCGGCACCACGGTCGTACCGCAGCCGTCGCCGCGGGACGCGGGGGTGCTCTCCTTCACCGCGCACTCGGTGGTGTTCACGGACGAGGACCCGGACTGGGTGTACGACACCCTGCGCGCGATCCCCTGCGACCCGCTGTGCGCGACCATGAACGCGCGTTTCCTCACCGCGCTGATGGACCGCACCGGCCGGGAACAGGAGACGATCGACGCGCTGCTGGTCGCCGGACCGCTCCCGGGCCGCCCGGAACTCGCGCTGACCGAGCTGACCGGCCCCGACCACTCCCGGGTCGCCTACGCCCGCGCACGCCGTGACGAGGTGCGCGCCTGGGGCGTCGACGGCGGGGTGCTGGTGCTGGGCCGGGGTGTCGCCGGACGCCTGGAGGTGTCGGTGGAGGTGGCGGAGGGGGCACGGCAGCGGGGGCTGGGCCGCGCCCTGGTGACGGCCGCCCGCCGGCTCGCCGGTGAGCCGCTGTGGGCGCAGGTCGCACCGGGGAACGCCCGGAGCGTACGGGCGTTCCAGGCGGCGGGCTATCTGCCGGTCGGTGCCGAGGCCCTGCTGCACGAGGTCTGAGCCGGGCGTGCGGCCGGCCCCGGCCGGCCGAGGCCCCCGGTCAGCGGAAGACCCCGGTGTGGCCGAGCGAGTAGCGGCCGGGCTGCGGGTAGACGGCCAGTCCGTGCGGTCCGCTGCCGACGTGGATGCGGGCGAGTTCGGTGCCGGTGCGGGTGTCGATGGCGTACACCTCGGAGTTGTAGCGGCCGGACAGCCAGAGCACCTTGCCGTCCGCCGACACCCCGCCCATGTCCGGGCTGCCGCCGCCGGGCAGCCGCCACTTCTTGGTCAGCCGGTCCTGGGCGAAGTCGAAGACGGAGATGGTGCCCTCGCCCCGGTTGGAGATGTACATCTCCCGGGAGTCCCGGCTGACGTACAGCCCGTGGGCGCCCTTGCCGGTGGGCAGGAAGGTGGGCCGGGTGAAGGCGTCGCCGTCCAGGACCCACAGTCCGTCGGCCATCATGTCCGCGATGTAGAACCGCTTGCCGTCCGGGGAGGCCTTCACGTCCTGCGGCATCGCGCCGTGGAGGGGCAGCCGCTCCTGCCGCAGCACCTCCATCCGTGCCGTGTCGACCTTCAGCAGTTCGCCGCTGAACTCGCAGGACACGATGAAGTACCGGCCGTCGAGGGAGAAGTCGGCGTGGTTGACGCCGTAGCAGGTGACCGGAAGGACCTTGACGGTCTTCATGGTGTGCGCGTCCCGGAAGACCAGCTCGCGGTCGTTGGAGGCCATCACGATCGCGTACTTGCCGTCGGGGGTGAAGTACAGGTTGTACGGGTCGTGCACGGCGACCGGCCGGCCGGCCTCGCCGGTCCTCGGGTCGATGGGGGTGAGGCTGTTGCCCAGGTCGTTGTTGACCCACAGGGTCTTCAGGTCCCAGGACGGCACGACGTGCTGGGGCTGCCGGCCGACCGGGATGGTGCGGATCACCCGGTACGTCCTCGGGTCGATGACCGAGACCGTGTCGGAGTTGGTGTTGGGGACGTAGACCAGGGACGGGAAGCCCTTGACCACCGGGGAGAGCCGGCCGGGACGGTCGGCGGCGTACATGTCCTTCGGGTCGAGGACCGGCGGCATGCCCGGCAGCCCGTCGACGGCCGGTTCCTCCTGCCGGGCCTGCGGCCGCGCGGGAACGGTACTCGCGGCGGCCGCGGGCCGGCCGGGGTCGTCGCTGCACCCGGAGAGCAGCGCGAGGGCCGCGAGGACGGCGCCGGCGGCCAGCAGACGGGCGGCTTTCGTGGTTCTCATCGGCTCAGCAGCTCCGTGGTGGTGACCGCGCGCAGTCCACGGCGGTGGAGTTCTTGGAGTACGTCGGGGAGGGCGTCGACCGTGTCCTGGTAGCCGAAGTGCATGCTGACCACGGAGCCGCCCCTGACCTCGGCGAGCACCTTGCGGGTGACGGCGGACGCGCCGGGCCGGGTGTAGTCGAGCGAGTCGACGTCGTACGACAGCACGTGCGGGTAGCCGGCCGCGACGGCGAGCCGGGCGACGAGCGGCGAGGCGGTCGCCGCCCTGGACGGGCGGAACCAGCGGCCGACCGAACCGGTGAGCCGGCGGAGGCGGTCGGCGCAGTCGGTGATCTCCTTGCGGGCGCCGGCCTCCGCCATGGCGTTGATGGAGATGTGCCGCTGGGTGTGGTTGCCCAGGTCGTGACCGCCGTCGAGGATGCGGCGGGCCATCGCGGGACACGCGTCGAGCCAGGTGCCGACGGCCAGCACGGTGAGGTGGGCGCCGTGCTGCTCGGCGGTGGCGAGGAGCCGGGTGGCCAGGGCGGGGTCGCCCTGGCCGTGGAAGGTGAGCGCGACGTTCGCGCTGTCGCGGGGGCCGTGGGTGACTTGGAGGGGCAGCCGTTCGGCGGCGGACGATGACGGTGGCGGGGGTGAGGCCGAGGGCGAGGTGGGGGGTGAGCCCGAGGGTGAGGTGGGGGGCGCTGCGGTGGCCGTGCCGGTGGTGCCGCAACCGTTGGCCATGGCGCCGCCGGCTACCAGGCCGGCGCCTGCTCGGAGGACGTCACGTCGGTTGGTGGGGGTCACTTGCCCCATTTAAGGGTGAATAGGTAAGAAAATGGGCTATTGACGTCGACTGCGGGTCTACCGGTCGGCGACCCGCATCTCGAACCATGTCGTCTTGCCTCGCGGGAGCAGGTCGACGCCCCAACGGTCCGACAGTTTGTCCACCAGGAACAGGCCCCGGCCGCTGATGTCGAGTTCCTGAACCGGCATCAGGCACGGCAGGCCGCGCGACGGGTCGCGGACCTCGATCCTGATCCAGCCGGGCCGACGGCGCATCCGCAGACCGAACACGCGGGCCCCGGTGTGTCGCACCGCGTTCCCCACGAGTTCGGAGACGAGTAAGACCGCGTCCTCCGTCATCTTCGGGGTGAGGCGCCACTGGCGGAGGATGACGACCTGGGCGAGCCGGCGGGCGGTCGCGGCGGACTCGGGGCGGGACGGCAGCGGAATCTCCGCTTCCGTCGGGTTGCCGAACAGTTCGATCGCCTTGAGTGCCTGCTCGTCCTCGACCGCAGGCGACCACCGTGCCGCGGCCGCACGGCTGTGTCCCCGCGGCTGTTCGATGCCCTCCAGCCCCGCCATGCCCCCATCATGGCCGCCCCGAGGGCGCTCCGGGGCCGTTCCGGAGGAATACGCCCCCGGGAACACTCCACCCGGCGGCTGCCGATCGGCATATGCCATCGGCATTTCGACGGCTCTGACACCCCTTCCGACCTGCGGCGAAGGCTCATCTCCGGGCAATCGACGGACCCCCTCGACAAGGCAGACTTAAGGGTGCCTTAAGGCTCCCATAAACCGCCCCATCGAGGGACCCGGAATCAGACATCACGTCAATTGCAAGTGGTTCGGGGGATTCACAACAGGGTGAAGATCACAGGAACTTGGCCTTGCCAGGCCCTTCCTCCACGAAGCTGCGCATACCGCGCTCCCGGTCCTCGGTCGCGAACAGGCCCGCGAACCAGTTCCGTTCGACGGCGAGCCCGGTCTCCAGGTCCGTCTCCACACCGGTGTCGATCGCCTCCTTGGCGGCCCGGAGCGCGATCGCCGGACCCTGGGCGAGCCGGGCGGCCCAGGCGTGCGCCTCGGAGTAGACGTCGGCGGCGGGTACGACGCGGTCGACGAGGCCGATGGCGAGCGCCTCGTCGGCCTTGACCATCCGGCCCGTGAAGATCAGGTCCTTGGCCTTGGACGGGCCGACGAGCCGGGGCAGCCGCTGGGTGCCGCCGGCCCCCGGGATCAGCCCGAGCAGGATCTCGGGCTGCCCCAGCTTGGCGTTGTCGGCGGCGATCCGGTAGTCGGCGCAGAGCGCGAGTTCACAACCGCCGCCCAGCGCGTAGCCGGTGACGGCGGCGACGACCGGCTTGGGGATCCGGGCGACGGCGGTGAAGGAGTCCTGGAGGTCACGGGCGCGCAGAACCATGGCCGCGTGGTCCATGTTCTGCATCTCCTTGATGTCGGCTCCCGCCGCGAAGACCTTCTCGCCGCCGTAGACGACGACGGCACGAACGTCCTCGCGACGGCCCGCCTCCTCCGCCAGTTCCTTGATCCGGTCCTGGGTGGCGACGTCCAGCGCGTTCATGGGCGGCCGGTCGAGGCGGATCGTACCGACACCTTCGGCGACTTCGAGGGTCACAGTCATACCGAGCAGGTTAACGCCGGTTCATTCAGCGCCCCGCAGCGGCGCTGGGAACTGCGCGAACAGCCCCCGAGCGCCGACAGCCGAACGGTTACGCGGTCCATTCCTTCCAGGACATGTTCCAGCCGTTCAGGCCGTTGTCCGGCGACACCGTCCGGTCGTTCGAGTGCTTCACCGTCACCACGTCACCGATGATCGAGTGGTCGAAGAACCAGGCGGCCGGCACCGACCGGTCGCCGCCGCCGCGGAGGTCCCGCAGGCCGACGCACCCGTGGCTCGCGTTGTAGTTGCCGAAGGCGTCCCCGCCCCAGTAGTTGCCGTGGATGAACGTTCCCGACGTGGTCAGCCGCATCGCGTCCGGCACGTCCTTGATGTCGTACTCGCCGCCGTAGCCGACCGTCTCGCCGTTCATCCGCGTGACGCGCAGCTTCTCGCTGATGACCATCTGGCCGTTCCACGTGTCGTAGCCCGGCTTGCCGGTCGTGACCGCGAGGGTCTTCACGACCTTGCCGTCCTGCATGACCTTCATCGTGTGCTTCTTGGCGTCGACGACGGAGACCTGGTTGCGGCCGATCGTGAACTTCACGGTCTTGGACTGCTCGCCGTACACCCCGTCACGGCCCTCGACGCCGTTGAGGTCGAGGGTGACGGAGACCTTCGTGCCGGACTTCCAGTAGTTCTCGGGCCGGAAGTCGAGGCGGTCGTTGCCGAACCAGTGGCCCTGCACGTCGACCGCCGGCTCGGTCTTGACGGTGATGGCCTTCTCGACGGCCGCCGGGTCCGTGATGCCCCGGGTGAAGCGGACGGAGAACGGCATTCCGACGCCGACCGTGGAGCCGTCCTCCGGCGTGAAGTACCCGACGAACGTGTTCTTCGGGGTGAGGGTGGTGAAGCTGGAGTCCTCGGCGGACTCCCGGCCCTCGGCGTCCTTGGCCACCGCGTGCACGGTGTACTTGGTCGCGTTGGCGAGGTGCAGGGACGGCGTCCAGCTGACGCCGTCCGCGGCTATCGCGCCGTCCACCTTGTGGCCCTTGGCGTCCTTGACCTCGACGTCGGTCAGCTTGCCCTTGGCGGCGGTGACCTTGAGCGCCCCGCTGGTGTCCACGCCGGTCGCGCCGGACCTGGGGCTGATGCTGACCGTGGCGACGGACTGCTTGCTCGCCTGGGTCGTCGAGTCCTTCTGCCTGGCGCCGTCCCCGGCCCCCTTGTCGTCGGAGGAGCCGCCCCCGCACGCGGTGACGGCCACCAGCAGGACCCCGGATATGCCGGACACGAGCGCCAGCCGCCTCCCCCGAGTCCTCCGAGTCCGAACCGACGCCCCCGATATCGGCCGCACGTTCAAGTCGTTCTCCCCTCCCAGGGCCTGGTCAGGCCCACCCCGGCGCGTTCAGCGCGCACATTGGCGCATATTAACCGCAGGGTTTTGAGCTTGGTGTTGGGCGAATGTCACCGTTGCGTCGCAACTTCCGCCCCCCACCGTCCGGCCGCCGCCCGGTCACTTGACCGCGCCGCCCGCCTTCCACTCCTTCCACCCCATGTTCCAGCCGCCGAGCCCGTTGTCGGGAGCGACCGTCCTGTCGTTGCTGTTGACGACCTCGACCACGTCCCCGACCAGGCTGCGGTCGTAGAACCAGCCGGCCGGCGTGTCCGAGCTGCCGCCCTTCACGTCGCGCAGGCCGACGCAGCCGTGGCTGACGTTGACCCGGCCGGGGGCGTCCGGCGCCCAGTAGTTGCCGTGCAGGAAGGTGCCGGAGTCGGTGAGTTTGAGGGCGTGCGGGACGTCGGGGATGTCGTACTCGCCGCCGAAGCCGACCGTGCGGCTGTTCATGCGGGTGACCTCGTGCATCTCCATCACCACCATCTTCCCGTTGTAGGTGGTGTGCGCGGGCGCGCCCGCGGTGATCGGCACGGTGGCGAGCAGGTCGCCGTCGCGGGTCACCTCCATGGTGTGCTTGGCCGCGTCGACGAGGGAGACCTGGCTGCGGCCGACGGTGAAGGTGAAGGTCTTGTACTGGAGGCCGTAGACGCCCCGGGCGCCTTCGACGTCACGGAGCCTCAGGTCGACGGTGACGACCGTGCCGGGCTGCCAGTAGCGCTCGGGGCGGAAGTCGAGGCGGTTCCTGCCGAACCAGTGCGGGCGGATGTCGACCGCGGGCGCGGCGCTGACCCGCACGGCGCGCTCGACGGCGGCGCGGTCCTCGATGTCGCGGCTGAACGCGAGGGAGACGATCATCCCGGTGCCCACGGTGGCCCGGTTCTCGGGGGTGACGTACCCGATGAAGCGTTCGTCGGGGACGAGCGTGGTGAAGGTGGTGTGGCGGGCGGAGCGCCGGCCCGAGCCGTCCAGGGCGATCGCGTCCACCGTGTACTTGGCGGCCAGCGCCAGCTTCGGGTCGTCCGGCCGCCAGGTCACGCCGTCCGCGGCGATGTGCCCGGGGACCGGGGAGTCCTGGGCGTCCTGGGACCGGACGACGTTCACCGACTCGAGCCGACCGCTCGGCACCCGCACCGTCAGCCCCGCGCCGGGGCGCACGCCCGTGGCGCCGTCGTCCGGGGAGATGCGGATGACGTCCTCGGGCGACGGCGGCGCGCCCCCGAGGACGTGGTCGACGCCCAGTCCGTGCGTCTCGTCCGAGGAGCAGCCGGCGGCGCCCGCCAGCAGCATCCCCCATGTCAGTACCGCGGCCAGCGCGGCCCCCGCGCGCCGTGCGCGCCCTTGTGCATGCGTCACGTGCCGCTAACGATCGGGCATGCCCCGGGGAAACGTGAGTGCGACGCCGGCACTGGGCAGAACAGAGGGAAGGACGACGAGCTGGGGAGCCGCCGCGCCCGTGGACGAGCCGCCGCGGGCGCGTCCGTGACGGATGCCGTCCGTGCCCGGGGCCGGGAGCCCGGGTGCGGACGGCTGTCCGGGCGCGGGTCCGGTGCGCCCCGGGGGCCGGCGAGCCGCGGAACGAATAAAGGGGCCGACGTGACGAGCGCAGCCGAGCAGCAGGGAGCACCGGCGCGGGCCCCGAGGGCGGAAGCCCCCGCGGTGAACGGGACGCCGCTGCCCGTCCCGTCCGCCTGGCCGGGGGCGTCGACCCCGCTGGGCGCCCGGTTCCGGGTCGGTCCCGACGGGGTGGCGGGCACCAACTTCGCGCTGTGGGCGGCCGGGGCGGAGGCGGTCCGGCTGTGCCTCTTCGACGAGCACGGGCGGGAGACCCAGCTCCGGCTGACCGAACTCACGCACGAGATCTGGCACGGGTTCGTGCCCGGTGTGCTGCCGGGGCAGCGGTACGGCTACCGGGTGGACGGCCGCTGGGATCCGTGGACCGGCGCCCGCTGGAACCCGGCGAAACTGCTCCTCGATCCCTACGCGCGGGCGGTGGACGGCGAGTTCGCGCTGCCGCCCGAGGTGTACGGGCACGTCCGGGACTGGCCCGACCAGCAGGTCGCCGACACGGTCCGCGACGACCGGGACTCGGCGCCGTACGTCCCGAAGGGCGTCGTCGTCCACGATGACGACGACTGGTCCGACGACCACCGCCCGAAGACCCCGTGGGCGGACTCCGTCATCTACGAGCTGCACGTGCGCGGCTTCACCAGACTGCATCCGGGCATACCCGAGGAACTGCGCGGCACCTACGCGGGGCTGGCGCACCCGGCCGCGATCGAGCACCTGGTGAACCTGGGTGTGACGGCGGTGGAGCTGCTCCCCGTCCACCAGTTCGCCCACGAGGACCACCTGCTGAAGCGCGGCCTGAGGAACTACTGGGGCTACAACTCCATCGGCTACTTCGCCCCGCACGCGGCCTACGCGGCCTCCGGTACGACGGGACAGCAGGTCGGCGAGTTCAAGCGGATGGTGCGCGCGCTGCACGCGGCCGGCATCGAGGTCGTCCTCGACGTGGTCTACAACCACACCGCGGAGGCGGGCGAGCTGGGCCCGACGCTGTCCCTGAAGGGCATCGACAACCGGGGTTACTACCGCCTCCAGGACGACGCCCGTCGCTTCGCCGACTACACCGGCTGCGGCAACACCCTGCACGTGGTCCGCCCGCACGTGCTGCGCCTGATCACCGACTCGCTGCGCTACTGGGTGACCGAGATGGGCGTGGACGGCTTCCGCTTCGACCTCGCGGCGGCGCTGGCGCGTTCGATGCACGACGTCGACATGCTCTCCCCCTTCCTGGCCGTCATCGCCCAGGACCCGGTGCTGCGCCGGGTGAAGCTGATCGCCGAACCCTGGGACGTGGGCTCCGGCGGCTACCAGGTGGGCGCGTTCCCGCCGCTGTGGACCGAGTGGAACGACCGCTACCGCGACGCGGTCCGGGACTTCTGGCGCGGCGCCCTCCCCGACGTCCACGACCTCGGCTACCGCCTCTCCGGCTCCAGCGACCTCTACGCCTGGGGCGGGCGCCGCCCCTACGCCTCCGTCAACTTCATCACCGCGCACGACGGTTACACGCTGCGCGACCTGGTGTCGTACGAGGCGAAGCACAACGAGGCGAACGGCGAGCACAACCGGGACGGCTCGAACGACAACCGCTCCTGGAACTGCGGGGCCGAGGGCGAGACCGACGACCAGGCCGTACAGACGCTGCGCAGGCGGCAGTTGCGGAACCTGCTGACGACGCTGCTGCTGTCGACGGGGGTCCCGATGCTGGTCGCGGGTGACGAGCTGGGCCGCACCCAGCGCGGCAACAACAACGCCTACTGCCAGGACAACGACATCAGCTGGCTGGACTGGGAGCTGCTGGCGGACCCGCGCTGGCGGGCCCTGTTCGACCTGACCGCCCGGCTCATCGCGCTGCGCCACCGCCATCCGGTGCTGCGCCGCCGCGCCTTCTTCTCGGGGCGCGCGCACTCCGCGGACGGGCTGCGCGACCTGGCCTGGTTCACGGCGCGCGGGGAGGAGATGACGGAGGGCGACTGGTACGCGCCCGCCGCGACCCTCGGCATGTACCTCTCGGGGCGGGACATCCCCGGCCGCGACGAGCGCGGGGCGCCGGTGCTGGACGACAGTTTCCTGACCGTCCTGCACGCCGGCGACCGTCCGGCCCGGTTCGTGCTGCCGGGGCCGCCCTGGGCGGAACGCTACGAGGTGGTCGTGGACACCTCGTGGGAGGAGCAGCGGGCGGCACCCGGGGTGGTGCACCGGGCGGGGACGGCGATCACGGTGCCGGCGCGGTCGGTGCTGCTGCTCCGGGTGGCGGGCTGAACCCGCCCCCTGCCGGCGCTAGCCGAGGATGCCCCGCTGGTACGCGGTCGCGACCGCTGCCGCGCGGTCCTTGACGCCGAGTTTGGCGTACAGGTGGGTGAGGTGGGTCTTCACCGTGGCCTCGCTGATGAAGAGTTCACGGGCGATCTCGCGGTTGGAGGTGCCCCGGGCGACCAGGGCCAGCACCTCGCGTTCACGGCCGGACAGCGGTTCGTTGCCCGGGGCGCCGGGGGCGCGGACGGCGGAGACCAGCCGGGAGGCGACGGCCGGGGAGAGCACGGTGCGGCCCTGGGCGGCGGCGCGGACGGCGGTGAACAGCTCCTCGCGCGGGGCGTCCTTGAGGAGGTAGCCGGTGGCGCCGGCCTCGATCGCGGGCAGGGTGTCGGAGTCGGTGTCGTACGTGGTGACGACGAGGACCCTGGCGCGGGCGTCGCACCGGGTCAGTTCGCGGATGGCGTCGACTCCGCCGCCGCCCGGCATCCGCAGGTCCATGAGGATCACGTCCGGGTCGAGGGCCGCGGCCAGCGTGACCGCCTCCACACCGTTCGCGGCCTCGCCGAGGACCGTGAAACCGGGGGCGGACTCGAACATGCCGCGCAGGCCGTCGCGGACCACGGGATGGTCGTCGACGATCAGCAGGGAGACGGGGGTGTCGGCGGTCGGCTCAGCTGTCATGGCGGACCAACGGTACGCGTGCCGACAGGGCCGTGCCGAGCCCCGGTTCGGACTCCACGGTGAGCGAACCGGCGATGCGTTCGGCGCGGGCCCGCATCCCGTCGAGGCCGAAGCCGCCGGCGCGGCTGCGGGCGGGCACGGCGAGCGGGTCGAAGCCGGTGCCGTCGTCGCGGATGTCGAGGATCACCTCGTCGCCCAGGTAGGAGAGGGTGACTCCGACCCGGGAGGCCCGCGCGTGCCGGGCCGCGTTGGAAAGGGCCTCCTGGACGATGCGCAGGAGGGTGGCCGCGACCTCGCCGTGCAGGTGCTCGGCGGTGCCGGTGACGGTGAACTCGACTCGGACGCCGGTGTGTTCGCCCCATTCGGCGACCGTCTTCGTCAGCGCCTCGGGCAGGCCGTCGTGTTCCAGGGCGACCGGCGCCAGGTTGTGCACGGAGCGGCGGGCCTCCCCCAGGCTGTGCCGGGCCAGTGCCAGCGCGCGGCCCGCGTGGTCCGTGGCCGTCCCCGGGTCGGGGGTGTTGATGACGACCTGGAGCTGGGCGATGATCCCGGCCAGTCCCTGGGCGATGGTGTCGTGGATCTCGGCCGCCAGCCGCCGGCGTTCGTCGGCGACCCCGGCCTCCCGTGCCTGGACCAGGAGTTGGGCGTGCAGGGCCGCGTTCTCGTCGAGGGCCTGCTGGAGGGCGACGTTGGTGCGTTCCAGTTCGGCGATGGTCTCGGTGCGCTCGCGCGAGCGCCGCCTCTCCTGTTCGTCGAGGTGGGCGACGACCATTTGCAGACCGGAGTTGGCGACCACGAGCGGGATGAAGAGGAGCCACTGGACGGCGCCGGCGAGCGGCAGCCCGCCGGCCTGCGCGCCGGCCACGGTGACCGCGCTCGCGAGCAGTCCGATCCGCTGCCACCTGGGCGGCAGCGTCTCGTCGGCGTCCATGTAGCCGGCGGCGGCGTAGAACGCGAAGAACGGGTTGAGCCAGGTGAGGACGAAGGCGAGGGCCCAGCGCACGGCGTAGTACACCGTCCCCGACCGGGACGGCGCCCGGCCGCGACCGGGCCTGCGCACCCGGGTGCCGTGCCACCAGAGCTGGAGTGCGAGCGAGGCACCGACCAGCGACCAGCCCGTGTACCACTTGACCGGCGCGGCATGCGGGTCGGCGGAGGCGACGGCGAGGACGACACCGACGCCGAGCAGCCCGTACGGACCCCAGGTGTGCAGCTGGTCCCAGCGCCGGTCGATCCGGCTGTCCACCGCGGTCATGTCCCCAGTCTGCACGGCCGGCCGCCTACTCCCAGCGGAACCAGCGGGCGGCCCCCGCCGTGAGCAGCACCGCCCACACGGCGAGCACGCCCAGGTGTTCCCAGCCCGGCCAGTGCCCGGCGGCGGCCTGGTCCAGGGCGCGGGCCGCCGCGCCGAACGGGGTCAGCTGGACGATCCGGGCCATGGTGTGCGGCATCTCCCGCACCGGGATCCACACGCCCGCGCAGAACATCATCGGGAAGAACACCGCCGAACCGATCGCGCCCGCGATCCTCGTCGTGCGGGAGAGCGCCGAGACGACGGAACCGAGGGCCAGGGCGGCCGCCGCCGCGAGCAGCAGCGCCAGCAGGTAGCCGCCGGGCTGCCGCGGCAGTCGTACGCCGAAGGCCAGCCGGCCGACGGTGAGCGCGAGCAGCGCCGAGCCGAGGGCGACCGTGCCCTGGACGGCCATCTGCGCGGACAGCAGCGCCGCGGGCCGCACCGGGGTGAGCCGCGTGCGGCGCAGGATGCCCCGCTCGCGGTAGCCGGTGAGGGCCTGGGGCAGGGTCTGCACCCCGGACATGATGAGGGCGATCAGCACGGCGACGGGCACGTACGCGTCCACGGGCCGCAGTCCGCCGAGGGACGTGTCGGCGTCCCGGAACGAGGGGATCGAGCCGAGGATCACCAGCAGCAGCGTCGGGAACAGGAACACCCAGAAGACGGCGCCGGGTTCACGGCGGAACAGACGGAACTCGGTCCGCAGGACCGCGGTGTTCATACCGCTTCCTCCTTCGTCAGGTCCAGGAAGGCGTCGTCGAGGGTCGCGTCCACCACCCGCAACTGGTGGGCGGTGACGCGGTGGCGGGCGAGCAGGGTGATGACCGCGTTCACGGTCTCGTCGGTGCCGGCGAGCGTGATCCGGCCGTCCTTGCGCTCGACGGAGGCGAGGGCGGGGAGGGCGGCGAGGTCGTGGTCGTCCAGCGGGGCGGACGGGGTGAAGCTGATGACGGTGGCGCCCGCGGAGCGGCGGATCAGCCCGGCCGGGGTGTCCAGGGCGGCCACCCGCCCCCTGTCGATCACGGCGATCCGGTCGCAGAGCCGCTGCGCCTCCTCCATGAAGTGGGTGACGAGCAGGACGGTGACCCCGCGGTCCCGGACGTCCTCGATCAGCGCCCAGGTGTCCCGCCGGGCGCGCGGGTCGAGCCCGGTGGTCAGTTCGTCGAGGACGACGACGCGCGGATTCCCGACCAGGGCCAGCGCGATGAAGAGGCGTTGCCGCTGGCCCCCGGAGAGCTTGCCGAACCGGGTGCCGAGCCTGCCGGTGAGCCCGAGTCGCTCGGCGAGCGGCCGCCAGTCGGCCGGGTTCGGATAGAAGGAGGCGTACAGCTCCAGCGCCTCGCGGACGGTCAGCTTCGGCTGGAGTTCGCTCTGCTGGAGCTGGGCGCCCAGGACGAGGGCGACCCGCTCGTGCTCGGCGACGGGATCGAGCCCGGTGACCCGGACCCGCCCGCCGTCCGGCACCCGCAGCCCCTCCACGCACTCGACGGTGGTGGTCTTGCCGGCGCCGTTCGGACCGAGGATCCCGAAGATCTCCCCCTCCTCGACGGCGAAGCCCACCCCGTCCACGGCGGCCCGCCCGCCGTACGACTTCCGCAGTTCTGTCACTTCGATGACGGTCGGCATGCTCCGAGGGTTCCGGCCGGAGCGGGTCCGCCGCATCGCCCGCCCCGCTCGACCCGGCATCCTCCGATCGGTTGACGCGGGGCGTCCGATCGTCCGACCGCTCGAACACTTCCCAGGTCGTAGGCCCTGTGACGGATCCGGGTCCGGCCAAAACTCGGTGGGCGTCGTCAGTGCCGGTCCGTAGGCTCGGCCCTGATGCCTCCGACACGTGCAACCACCAACGACCGGTCCGCCCTCCGTATCCTGCTGCGCCTGTGGCCCTACGTACGGCCGGTGCGGGTGCGGCTGTTCTCCGCCGCTCTCGTGGCGATAGTCGCCTCCTGTACGGGGCTCGTGATCCCCCTCGTCCTCAAGTGGATGGTGGACGGCCCGGTGGCCGGCCGTGATCCGGCCGGGGTGTGGCTTGGCGCGCTGTACCTGCTGCTGCTCGGACTGGCGGAGGCGTTGCTCTTCGGCCTGCGCCGCTGGCTGGTCGCCAGACCCCTCTCCCACGTCGAGGCGTCGATGCGGGCGGCCCTCTACGCCCGGCTCCAGCGGCTGCCGGTCGCCTTCCACGACCGCTGGGCCTCCGGCCAGTTGCTCTCCCGGGCCACCACCGACCTGATGCTGCTCCGCATGTTCCTCGCCTTCCCGCTGACCTTCCTGCTGGTCAACGGGGTCACGATCCTGGTCGGCGTGGTGATCATGCTGTTGCAGGACTGGACGCTGGGCCTGGTCATCCTGTTGCCCACGGTCCCCGTGATGTGGACCTGCGTGATCTTCGAGAAGCGGTACGCGAAGGTGGCCCGGCTCGCCCAGGACCAGGTCGGCGACCTGACGACGGTGGTCGAGGAGAGCGTGCTCGGCATCCGCATCATCAAGGGCTTCGGGCGCCACCGCAGCCAGGCACGCGCGTTCCGGGAACTGGTCCGCACGCTGCGGGGCACGGAACTGCGCAAGGCGCGGATGCTGGCGACGATCTGGGGCGTCATCGTGACGCTGCCGGAGATCGCCATCGGAGCGGCCCTGTTCTGGGGTTCGGTGCAGGTCGCGAACGGCGACCTGAGCGCCGGCACCCTGGTGGCGTTCCTGTCGACGGCCCTGGCGCTGAGGTGGCCGGTGGAGTCGATCGGCTTCCTGCTGGCGATGAGCCAGGAGGCGGCGACGGCGACGGAACGGTATTTCGAGGTACAGGACGCGCTGGAAGAGGATGCCGCTGCCGCTGCGGCTGCGGCTGCGGCTGAGCGGGGGCGGGCCGCGCAGTACCCCGCGCCCCTTCGGGGCGCTTCGCATCCCGCGTCCGGACAGCGCCCCGAAAGGGGCGCGGGGAACGGCGCGACAAGCCCTCACCGACCCGCGCCCGACAACGATGGCATCCGCTTCACCGCCGTCTCCTTCCGCTACCCGGACGCCTCGCCGGACTCGGTCCCCACCCTGGAGGACATCACCCTGCACATCCGCCCCGGTGAGTCCATGGCCCTGGTCGGCGCCACCGGCAGCGGCAAGACCACGCTCACGGCCCTCGTCCCCCGCCTGCACGAGGCCACCTCCGGCCGGATCACCCTGGACGGCACGGACATCACCGCCATGCCCCGCGAGGAACTCCGCACCCTGGTCGCCGTCGCCTTCGAGGAACCCACCCTCTTCTCGGCCTCCGTCGGCGAGAACGTGCTCATGGGCGCCGACGACACCGCCGGCGAGCCCGAGCTGGTCCGCGCCCTCTCCGTCGCCCAGGCCGACTTCGCGCACGCCCTCCCCCAGGGCACCGGCACCCAGGTCGGCGAGCAGGGCCTCAGTCTCTCCGGTGGCCAGCGCCAGCGCCTCGCGCTCGCCCGGGCGGTCGTCGGCCGGCCCCGTTTCCTGGTGCTGGACGACCCCCTGTCCGCCCTGGACGTGCACACGGAGGCCGCCGTCGAGGCCGCCCTGCGCGACGTTCTCGCCGACACCACCGCGCTGATCGTCGCCCACCGCCCGTCCACCGTGCTGCTCGCCGACCGCGTCGCCCTGCTCTCCGGTGGCCGGATCACCGCTGTCGGCACCCACCACGAACTGCTCCGCGACAACGCGGAGTACGCCCACCTCATGTCCGGGGAGGATCACCGCCGATGACCACCGCCACCTCCCTGCCCGTCCCCGACGAGGACGACGAACTCCCCGGCCCGCGGGTCCGGGGCGACGGCGACCCCTTCGACCAGGACGTGCTGCCCACCCCGCCGGGCGCCACGGCTGACCTGCTCCGCTCGCTCCTCGCGCCCATGAAGGCGCGGGTCGCCGTCACCACGCTCCTGCTGCTGCTCCAGCAGGCGGCGGTGCAGGCCGGCCCGCTGCTGGTGGCGTACGCCATCGACCGGGCCGTACCGGCGTTCCGCCACCACGACCACGGCCCGCTGATCGCGGTCGCGGTGGGCTACGGCCTGTGCGCGCTGCTCTCCGGCGGCCTCCAGTACGCGTTCGTCGAGGCGTCCGCGCGCGTCAACCAGGACGTACTGCTGGACCTGCGCGGCCGGATCTTCCGGCACGCCCAGGCGCTGAGCGTCGACTTCCACGAGCGCTACACGTCGGGACGGCTCATCTCCCGCTCCACCACGGACGTCGAGTCGCTGCGCGAGCTGCTGAACGAAGGCCTCCAGGAGCTGGTCACGGTCATCCTGTCCTTCGTCTACATCTCGGCGATGCTGCTCTGGCTGGACGCGGGGCTCGGCGCGGTCGCCGTCGCCTCGTTCGTCCCGCTGTACCTGCTGGTGCGGATCTACCAGCGGCGGGCGGTACGGGTGTACAAGGCGCGGTCCACGGCGATCGCGGCGGTGATCGTGAAGTTCGTGGAGACGATGAACGGCATCCGTCCGGTGCGCGCGTTCCGCCGGGAGGCCGCCAACGACGCCGAGTTCGCCGTGCTGAACCGCCGCCACGAGCGCACCAACGGCGACGCCCTCCTGGAGATGGCCCGGTATGTCGTGGGCTCCCGGCTGGTCGCCAACACGGCGGTCGCGGGGATCGTGCTGTGGGGCGCCTACCGGGTGGCGTCCGGCTCACTGGAACTGGGCGTGCTGGCCGCCGCGGTGCTGTACCTGCGCCGCCTGTACGACCCGATCGACCGGCTCGGCATGTTCCTCAACTCGTACCAGTCGGCGGCGGCCTCGCTGGAGAAGATCGCGGGTCTGCTGGCCCAGACGCCGTCCGTGCCCGAGCCCTCGGTGCCGGCGGAGCTGCCCCCGCGCGCCACCGGACTGCCCGGCCGCGAGGTCGTCTTCGACGGCGTCCGGTTCGCCTACCGCACCGGCGGCGAGGTGCTCCCCCGCTTCGACCTCACCCTGCCGGCCGGCCAGACGGTCGCGGTCGTCGGTTCCACCGGCGCGGGCAAGTCGACCCTCGCCAAACTCCTCGCCCGCTTCTACGACCCGTCCGCGGGCCGGGTCCTCCTGGACGGGGTGGACCTGCGCGAACTGGCCGTGGCCGAACTGCGGCGCGGGGTGGTGATGGTGACCCAGGAGTCGTTCCTGTTCTCCGGTACGGTCGCCGAGAACATCGCGATCGGCCGGCCGGACGCCACCCGTGAGGATGTCGAGCAGGCGGCGAAGGCGATCGGCGCGCACGAGTTCATCGCGGCCCTGCCCGACGGCTACGACACGGACGTCCGCAAGCGCGGCGGGCGCATTTCGGCGGGCCAGCGCCAACTGGTGGCGTTCGCGCGCGCCTTGCTCGCCGACCCGGCGGTGCTGATCCTCGACGAGGCGACCAGTTCGCTGGACGTCCCCGGGGAACGGGCCGTGCAGCGGGCGATGCAGACCGTGCTCAAGGGCCGTACGGCGGTGGTGATCGCGCACCGCCTGTCGACCGTGGAGATCGCCGACCGGGTGCTGGTGATGGAGCAGGGCCGGATCGTCGAGGACGGCCGCCCGGCCGAACTCATCGCCGGGACCGGCAGGTTCGCGGATCTGCACCGGGCGTGGCGGGACAGTCTCGCGTAGACCGAGGGATCGGGGGCTCGCAAGGTGATCGACGCGTACGAGGATCCGGGCACGCCCGACACGCGCGGCGGCTGGTACTACCTGTGGTGGCTGGTGCGCGTGCAGGCCGGCCGGTCGCTCGCCGGGGCGCTGCTCGGCAGTGTCTGGCTGACCTTGATGGCCGGGACGCCGTACCTGATGGCCCGCGCCGTCGACGACGGCCTGGTGCCGGGCAGGATGGCGGTGCTGGCCGGGTGGACGGCGGCGATCTTCCTGCTCGGGGCGGTCAACGCGTGGGTGAGCATCATGCGCCACCGCACGATGACCCGGGTGCGGATGGACGCCTACTTCCGCACGATCAAGGTGGTCGTCGGGCACGCGGTCCGGCTCGGCGCCGAACTGCCGCGCCGGGCCGGGGCCGGTGAGGTCGTCACGATCGGCGTCGGCGACGTGCACACCATCGCCCAGGCGCTCACCGTCGTCGGCCCCGGGGTGGGCGCGGTCGTGGTGTACGCGGTGGTGGCCGGCCTGCTGTCGACGGTATCGCCGCTGCTGACCGCGGTGGTGCTGCTCGGGGTGCCGGTGGTGGCCCTGTTCGCGGGCCCGCTGACCCGACGGCTCCAGGGCAGGGAGACCGAGTACCGGGAACGCCAGGGCATCCTGACGGCCCGCATCGGGGATCTGGCGGGCGGCCTGCGCGTGCTCAACGGCCTCGGCGGCAAGGGCCTGTTCGCGGACGCCTTCCGCCGCGACTCCCAGCATCTGCGCGCCCAGGGCTACCGGGTGGGCGCGGTGGCCAGCTGGGTCCAGGCCCTGGGCATGGGCCTGCCCACGGTGTACCTGGCGGTGGTCACCTGGATCGCGGCCCGGATGACCGCCCAGGGCGAGATCACGGTGGGCCAGCTGGTGTCGGTGTACGGCTATGTCGCGGTCCTGGTGGGTCCGGTGGCCTTCTTCCTGGACATGGGCTACCAGCTGAGCCGTGGCGTGGTGGCCGCCCGCCGGGTCGTACGCCTGCTGCGCCTGGAGCCGGAGCAGCCCGCGGCCACCGACCGGGCACCGGCGGAGCCGGCCGTCCTGCACGACCCGGAGTCGGGGGTACGGGTACGCCCGGGCCTCCTGACGGCCCTGGTCGGCGCGAGCGCCACGGAGACGACGACGGTGGTCGACCGCCTGGGCAGGTACTTGCCGTCGGACGTGACCTGGGGACCGGTACGCCTGGACGCGGTCCCGCTCCCGGAGGTCCGCTCCCGCATCCTGGTGGCCGACAACGAGGCCCACCTGTTCGCCGGCACCCTGCGCGACTCGATCAGCGCAGGCACGGAGCGCCCCGTCAGGGGCGCGGGGCCGCATCGCGACGCGCCCCAGAGGGGCGCGGGGAACTGCGCGACAAGCCCCC
>NZ_LBMU02000028.1 GCF_001005085.2 Streptomyces humi | reverse complement strand
GGGTGGCGACGAACCTCGCGTCGGGGAAGGCGTCGGCGATCACTTCGGCGCCGAAGTAGAAGTCGGGGTCGCCGTGGGAGACGAAGACGGTGGTGAGCGTCTTGCCGGAGTCGAGGATCTCGGCGGCCAGGCGGTGGCCGTCGGCGCGGGTGAACGCGGCGTCGACGAGGAGGGCGTCGGTCTCGCCGGTGACGAGGGTGGCGGTCTTGTTCTTGCTGCCGGCCGGGAAGTCGAGGTCGAGGACCTTGAAGGAGAGAGTGCTCACGGTGGCTCCTTGGCGGGTGCGGAGGGGGTGGTTCAAGGGAGGGTGGGGTGCGATCAGTGGCGGTGCGGAGCGGCGAGGCGGCGGTCGATCTCGTCGGGGGTGGCGCGGCCCTGGGCCACGACGCTGACGCGGTCGCCGTCGACGGCGAGCAGGGTGGGGAAGCCCTTGACGCCGGCTCCGGCGGCCCAGCCGAAGTCGGCCTCGGCGGCGGTCCGCGTGTCGGGGGAGTGGTAGGCGGTGACCACGGCGTCGGCGTCCAGCCCGGCCTCTTCGGCGACCTTGCGGTAGGTCGCCGGGTCGGACAGGCTCAGGCCGTCGACGTAGAAGGCGTCCTGGACAGCCGTGGCCAGCTGCGCCGCGCGGTCGGGGGCGGCCTGCCGCAGGGCGGCGACACCGCGGGCGGCGGCCTCGGAGTCCATCACGAACGAACCGTCGGCGATCAGCCGCTCGTACGCCGCGCCGAACTCCGCCCCGGTCAGCCCGGCGATGTCGGCGTTCGCGGCCTGCACGTAGCCGAACTCCCGGATGGGCACCCGGCGTGACCCGGTGAACAGGCCACCGGAGACCACCTCGACCGGCAGTTCGGGGTGGCGGGCGACGACCTCGCGCAGAGTTCCGGAGAATCCGTGCGACCAGCCGCAGTAGGCGTCGAAGACGTAGACCAGCTTCATCGGAGAACCTCGGCAAGGGGTGAGGGGCCCGCCTGGTGCGAGCAGTTCGCCTGATGAAACAGTAACTGACGCGTCAGATATTTCGACGGCGGTGTGACATCGGTCACGCCAACGATTGCTCCGGGAGTCGGGCCGTCGGGTAGTCCGGGGGGGCGGGCCCCAGAGCAGCCCGAGAGTCGGGGGATCCAGGGGCGGGCCTCAGGGCAGCCGGGGCAGCATGTCCCGGGCCGAGTGGCTCAGGATGCGCAGGTCCTCGGCGAACCGCGCCCGGTCCTCGACGGGCAGCGGATCCAGGAAACAGCGGCGGATGTTCTCCGCGTGCAGTCGCGCTGCCCGCACACTCGTCTCCGCGCCCGACTCGGTGAGGGACACCAGCTTCCCGCGCCGGTCGTCGGGATCCTCGACGCGCTCGACCAGCCCGGCCGCCTCCATCCGGTCCACCAGGCGGGTCGCGCCGCCCGTCGTCAGCACCTGCTCCTGGGCGATGGCACGCATGGACAGCCCGGCGCCGCCCGCCCGGCCCAGAATGAGCAGCACCTCGAACATGAGGTGCGTGATGCCGCACTTCCGCTCCAGATCCCGGCCCAGGATGTACGCGAGCCGGTTCGCCGCACCCTGCAACCTCCCGAACGCCAGCACCAGCGGGTCGTTCGCGGCCTCCGCCGGTGACGTGATCTCCGTCCGCTCGTCCACGTCCCCACCGCCTGTCAGGTCTTCCACGGCATCCATGCCCTGATCATGCCGTGTCCGCGCGCGGACGAGGAGGGAAGGGGGCATGCCGGCTGGGCCGTCCGTGGGAAGCGCGCCTCGGCGCAGGCGCAGGCGCAGGCGTAGGTGCCGGTGCCTGAGCCGCCGGTGCCGGGGTCACTCTCCGACGGCACCGTCGACGGCTTCGCGGAGCAGGTCCGCGTGGCCGACGTGACGGGCGTACTCCTCGACCACGTGCTCCAGGACGAACCGGACGTCGGTGTCGCCGAATTCCGGGTTCGGGACGAGGCGTGCGGGATCGGCGGTCACCCGTGCGAACAGCCGCCGCGACTCCTCGCACGCCTCCAGGTAGTCCTCGTAGACCTCCCTGGCCGGCGTCGGGTCCGACTCGTCGTACCAGTCGTCGCCGGCGGCGGTGACGTAGGTCCGGTACGGGAAGAAGCGAGGGGGCGTGGCCGCCAGTGTCCGCTGGAACCAGGCCCGCTCGACCCCCTGGAGGTGGCGCATGAGCCCCAGCAAGGTCAACGCCGACGAGCGCAGGGGCCGTTGCCGCAGCCGCGCCTCGGACAGGCCCTCGCACTTCCACAGGAAGGTCGCGCGGTGGTAGTCGAGGTTCGAGGCGATCACCTCCAGCCACGGGCCCGACAGCACGCGCTGCGGCCGGATGATCTTCTGAACCACGATGTCGTCCACGCCGGGGTCTCCTCGCTCCTCGACAGCCTCGGCCGCTTGGGAAGACCCCCGCACTGGTCAGAACTCATCGCCCGCTCAGGGGCCGCCCGTCGCTCGGACCGCGGCTACTTGACGTCGACGTAGTCGCCCGTGGCGGCCGAGGCGCCGGTGGTGGTGTTCGTGGCGAAGGAGAAGCGGTAGTACCCGTCGGCCGTTGCCTTGGTGGTGGTCTTGAGCGAGCCACCGGTGCCGGTCGTGACCTTCTTGAGGGTGGTGTAGGTGGTGCTGCCCTTCTTGCGGTACTGGAGCAGTACGCTCTGCCCGGCGTAGCCGGTGTAGGTGCCGCTGTTCCAGTCGGCACGCTTCAGGCTGCCCGTGACCGTGATGGTTCTGCCCTTCTTCACCGGCTCCGGGGTGGCGTTCGCGGTCAGCTTGGACGTCTTCTTGATCCGGGTGGTGGCGACGTCGTCGTTGTAACTGGCGTCGGCGTAGAGGTCGTATCCGCCGAGGAACAGCTTCCAGGTCCCCGCGGCACCGTTGTTCTTCAGGTCGGACGCGGCGTTGATGTGGAAGACGGCCTTGCAGGAGTACACGCCGGTCTGGGTGGTCGACTCGGTGCAGTCGGGATCGTCGTCGGTTCCCAGGGAGCCGCTGATCGTGTCCTCGCTCGAACTGTCCGTGCCCTGCCAGAGGAAGGCCTCGGTGAGGGCGACCCCGCTCGAACTGGTCGCCGTGTACGTCACGGTGACCGACTGCCTGGTGGTGGTGCCCAGCACGATGTCCTTGCCGCCGTTGATGACCGCCTTGGAGAACTTCATGCTGCCCAGCGAGGTGTCGGGGTGGGCGGAGCGGGTGACGAAGGCGCCGAGGCCTGCCGTCGCCCCCGGACGCGCGGCCGCCTGGGCGGCGGCCGGAAGGCCGAGCACGGACAGGGCGACGGCACCGGGCAGGGCGGCCGACATGACACGTATACGCATGTGAATCCCCGTGGAGTCGTGAGCAGGCTGCCCGGAGGTCTCCGGGCAGGTGGGCCGGGCGCGTGACGCACGGGCCTCATGCGCACCGTATGCCGCACGGCCCCGGGCCCGGCATCCGTGAAACCACGTAACCGAGAGATTCGCGGACAGGCTTCGTGCGGGCCTGGTCACCGCCGTCCCCGTGCGGGCCTGGTCACCGCCGTCCCCGCCTGCCGGTTTGCCCGACTACGCTTCGGTCATGGCTGATGATCCGCAGTACGGCGGTCTGTCCGCGTCCGACGTGGAGGCGTCCGCGTTCGTGGGACGCACCGCCGAGACCGGCGAACTCCTCGTGGCGCTGAAGGAGTTGCGGGCCGGTTCCGGGCGGGTCGTCGCGGTGACCGGTGAACCCGGCATCGGCAAGACCACCCTCCTGACCGCTGTCGCGGCCCGCGCCCGAGCCGACGGAATCCCCGTCGTGCCCGTGGCGGCGGTCGCCGAGGCCGAGCCCCGTCCGGACGCGCCCCTGGTCGTCGTCGTGGACGACCTGCATGCGCTGTCGGAGGAACGGATCGTCCGCGCGGAGCGGGCCATGCGGTCCGCCGCCACCACCCCGACGCTCTGCCTCCTCGGCTATCGTCCCCGCCAACTTCCCGCGAAATATGCCGAGTTGCTGGCGCGTGCGATGCCGGCCGGTCCGCACTCCGCTGTGCCCCTCGGCCCGCTCACCCGCCAGGAGGCGGCGGAACTGCTGGGCGATCACCCGCATTCGGACACCCTCTACGACGACGCCCTGGGCAATCCGCTGTATCTCAAGGCGCTGGGGGCGCGGGGACCGGCACACGAGCAGGCCGTGACAGCGATCCTGGGCGAACTGGCCGGACTCGACGAGCACGCGCTCATCGCCATCCGTGCCGCGGCCGTCCTCGGTGGCCCGTTCCAGCCGGAGTTGCTGGCGGCGGTGGCGGACCTCGGCATGCCGTCGACCCTCCGCGCGCTGGACGAGCTGACCCGGCTCGATCTCGTCCGCCCGGCCGAGCGCGCGTCGCACCTCGCCCTCAGACACCGCGCTCTGAGCGAGGTCGTGTACGAGCGGGTGCCGCCGAGCCTGCGTCACGGCATGCACCGGCGGGCCGAGACCGAACTGACCCGACGCACCGCGCCCGTCACCCAGCGCGCCCGGCATGTCGCCCAGGTCGCCGACCCGGGCCGGCCGGACCACGTCACCACGCTCATCAGCGCCGCCCGGAGCGAGCTGTACGACTCCCCGTCGGCGGCCGTCGAGCATCTGGAGGCCGCCGTCACTCTGCTGTCCGACGGGGCGGAACACTGGTACGAGGCGCATGTCCTGCTGGCCCGGGCCCGGATGCTGAGCGGCAAGGCGGCCGACGCCCGCGCCCTGCTGGACACGCTGCGGTCCGCCATCACCGGCTCGGACGAAGCGGCCGCACTCGCCGACTCGAGCCGGCTGGAACGCCACCGCGGCCGGCACACGGAGGCGGGAGCCATGGCCCGGGCCGGGCTGGCCGCCCTGACCGAGCACAACGGCGCCACCGCCGCCGCCCTGCACGTCGAACTGGCCGACCACGCCTACACGGTGCGGGACCACCAGTCGTCCCGGCACCACGCCGAGACGGCCGCCGCGCTGGCCCGTGGCCACCGCGACCAGGTCGGCGAGTCCCACGCCCTGGCACAGGCGGCCCTCGCCTCCCTGTTCCTCGGCGACCAGCACACGGCGGGTCGGCAGGCCACGACCGCCGCCGAGCTCGTCGACGCGGCCGGTGATCTGCTGCTCTCCACGAACCTGGACGCGCTGCTGCAACTGGGCATGACCGAAGGGATGCTGGAACGACTCGACGACGCCGAACGCCATCTGGAGCGGGCCGCCGCGCTGTGCGGGCGCACCGGCCAGGTCTACATCGAACCCGACATCCTCACGGTGCTCTCCAACACCCAGCTGCGGTCCGGGCGGCTGCGCGCCGCACTGGCCACACTCGACCGTGCCGACGCGATCCTGGCGGGCGACGGTGCCCCGGTGACGGCGGCGATCATCGCGATGGTCCGGGCGGAGACACTGTTCTGGCAGGGCGGAACGCGCGACCGGCGCGACCAGGAGGCCTGGCGGGCGTCGGCCGACCGGGCGTTGGAGATCGTGGCCGGTTCGCAGGCCGCCTGGGCCATCTCCGTTCGCTGCTTCCACGCCGAACTGGCCCTGCACGCGGGCGGATCGGACCCGGCCCACGCCCGCTGGCTGCTGCTGGACGCGGCGGGGGGCGATGAACTCACCCGGGTGGCGGGCTGGCGCAAGCCCCGCTGGTGCGACGCGCTGGCCGGAGCGGCCGCCGCCGTGTCGGATCCGGCCGCCACCGCGCACTGGGCGGAGCTGGCCGAGTCCTGCGCCGGGCAGCTCCCGTCGGCCGGCCGACGGGCGTTCGCGCAGCGGGCACGGATGTGGGACCACGCCGTACGGGGGGACGTCGACAGTGCCCTGCGCAGCGCGCGGGAGGCCGTCGAGGGATTCGCCGCCGGCGAGGAACGCATCGAGCTCTGCCGCACCTTGCTGGCCGCGGCCGGGGTCGCGCTCGGCGCGGGACACACCCAGGACGTGGCCGACTGGCTCGACCGGGCCGAGGCGCTGGCGGGCCGGTGCGGCTCGGCACGGCTCGCCGACGCGGTCACGAGCCGGCGCCAGGAACTCGAGAACCGGTCCCGGCCGCCGGCGCCACAGGGGCCCTGGGCCCTGTTGTCGGGCCGGGAACGGGAGATAGCCCGCCTGGTCAGCAAGGGGATGACGAACCACCGGGTGGCGGAGGCGCTGTTCCTCAGTGTGCGTACGGTGGAGACCCACCTGGGACAGATCTACCGGAAGCTCGGTGTCGCGAACCGGGCGAGCCTCACCCATGTCCTCCTGACCCACGGCGGACAGCACCCCTGACTGCCCCGGGGTGCCTGAGGACACGTGGACGGAGCGCGGCCGGCGCCGTCGTTCTGGTGTGCGGTGCCGGTGGCGGTCCAGCCGGCCAGCAGCTGGAGGCGGTCCGCGTCGGGGGTGCCCGGCTGGGCGGTGTAGATGGTCGGGGAGTGCGCCTCCAGGGCGGAGACCGGAAGGTCCAGCGGCCGGTAGGCGAGTTCCGGGGCGCCGACGGCGGGGTGGTGGAAGCGCTTGACGCCGCCGTGGTGGACGCGCACGTCGTGGGTGCCTCACAGCGCGCGGAACTCGCCGCTCACGGTTGACAGTTCGCCGATGAGCTCGCGCGGCCCCGGTCGTCTCCAGCCGGGTGTACCGCGACCGGGGACCCCGGCGGGACTCAGGGCTGGTGCAGCTGACTCCGGCCAGGACGGCGTCCAGGTCCGGCTGGCCACCCAGGACGACATCACGCCGTCCACCGGCGGTTACTGGTACCACCAGCGCACCCGGGACCCCCATCCCGCCGCCCGCGATCCCGGGTTCCAGGACCGGCTCCTGCACGCCCTGGCGGAACGCACGGGAGTGCGGCTCGACTGACCGGGACGCGGCCCGCCGGCCGGGGGTCAGCGCCCCTTCCCTGCTTCGGGTGAGGTGGCACCGGGGCGGGGATCGCCACGATGTTCCGCTGCGGCGGCGATGATGCGCTCCCGATTGCGCTCCGCATCGCTGCGCAGGGGCGGTGCGGCGGAGTCGGCAGCACCGTCCGTACCGCCGGTGTGCTGGTCACGAGGGTTCATGCCGACCACCCCAAGAAACTGGTAAGGGCTATCCGGTTCGCGTGTGGGCATCGACTCCACCACCTTGCCCCCCCGAGCGCGACTGAACCGGCGCGCGTGCGGCACGGGACGGACTTCCAGTGGGCAACGGCGTGGCGGTGGGCTCGCCGGGCGGAGCTGATTGCCGCGGCGCGTCGCGGCAATCAGCTCGACATCGTGCACCGGCTCAGGCGTGCCAGGAGACGGGGCCCGACGAGCCGGCGAGTCGGCCCGGCTACATGTTGATCATGTGGCCGGCCAGACCGTGGACGGCCTCCTTGACCGCCTCGCCGAGCGTGGGATGCGCGTGGACGTTGCGGGCGACCTCATGGACGGTCAGGTCCCACTGCTGGGCCAGCGTCAGCTCCGGGAGGAGTTCGGTGACCTCGGGCCCGATCAGATGGGCACCGAGCAGCTCCCCGTGGGTGCCGTCGCTGATGATCTTCACGAAGCCGACCGGGTGCCCCAGGCCGTGCGCCTTGCCGTTGGCGGTGAAGGGGAACCTGGCCACGCGTACGTCGAATCCCCGCTCGCGTGCCTGGGCCTCCGTCCAGCCGAAACTGGCCACCTGCGGCTGGCAGTAGGTGGCCCGCGGAATCATGGTGTAGTCCAGCTCCATGGTCTCCACGTCGGCGATGGTCTCGGCGGCCACGATGCCCATGGACTCGGCGGCGTGCGCCAGCATCAGCTTGGCGGTGACATCCCCGATCGCGAAGATGTGCGGCACGCTGGTGCGACAGCGTCCGTCGACCTCGATGGCGCCGCGCCCGCCGAGGCGGACTCCGGTGTTCTCCAGGCCGTAGCCCTGGACGTTCGGGGCGAAGCCGATGGCCTGGAGCACCTTGTCGGTCTCCAGGGTCCGGCGCTCGCCGTCCTTGGCGACGGTCACGCGGACGCGCGGCCCCGAGTCGTCGATGGTCTCGACGGCGGTGCCGGTGAGCACCTCGATACCGAGCTTGCGGTAGTGCTTCGCGAGTTCCTTGGAGATCTCCTCGTCCTCCAGCGGAACCATGCGGTCGAGGAACTCGACGATGGTGACGTCCACGCCGTAACTGCGCAGCACGTAGGCGAACTCCACACCGATGGCGCCGGCGCCGGCGATCACGATGCTGTCCGGCAGCGTCTCACTGAGGATCTGGCTCTCGTAGGTGACCACGCGCTCCGACAGAGCGGTGCCGGGGAGCAGCCGTGGAGTGGCGCCGGCCGCGATGATGCAATGGCCGAAAGTCACCGTTTCGGTGCGGCCTTCCGGGTCGGTCACCGTCAGGCTGTGGTCATCGGTGAAGGCACCCCGCCCCTCGAACTGGGTGATGGCGTTCTTCTTCATCAGGTAGTGAACGCCCTTGACCCGGCCGTCGGCGACCTTGCGGCTGCGTTGGTGGGCGGCCCCGTAATCCACGGACACATCACCGCCCACGGTGATTCCGTACGCCTTGGCTTCGTTCGTGACGAACTGCACCATCTCGGCATTGCGCAAAAGGGCCTTGGAGGGAATACAGCCCACGTTGAGGCAGACGCCTCCCCAGTACCGCTCCTCGATCACCGCGGTGGCGAGACCGAGTTGCGCGCTGCGGACCGCGGCCGTGTAACCGCCGGGTCCCGCTCCTAGAACGACTACATCGAAATGTTGGCTCACAAAGCACTGATCCTCGTCCAACCGGCGCTCACCACGCAACCCGGCCGAACCGACCCTGAACGGCCCGTAATTGGAGTTCAGAGGCGGCCAACAGCCTTTGATTTCCGCAAAGTGATGTTGGACACGCTCGTTCATGAGGCAACCAGTCCGATGGCGTGATACACATTGTTTGGCTGTGACGGAATGTCTACACCTTGTGGCTCAAAAAGTTACGAGTGGTAGCGAAGCGGCAAGCTAAAGGGGGAACGGGGAGCGTGCTCAAGGGCGCGGAAAAAGTTTACGATTTAATGGTATTGGGAGGCGGGTCGAGCGGGTACGCTGCCGCTCTTCGCGCCGCAGGCCTGGGCCTTTCGGTGGTACTGATCGAGAAGGCCGAGGTGGGAGGCACCTGCCTGCACCGCGGCTGCATTCCGACCAAGGCTCTGTTACACGCGGGCTCGGTGGCCGATTCGGCCCGCGAAGGGGCGAATTTCGGTATCCGCTCCACGTTCGACGGTATGAACATGCCCGGCGTGACCGCCTACAAGGACGGCGTGGTCGGCCGGCTCTACCAAGGACTCCAAAGCACCCTGAAAGCGCGGGGAGTCCACATCGTGGCCGGCGAGGGAAGACTGCGCTCACCCCATGAGATCGCCGTCGGCCAGGCCGTCTACAGTGGCCGCCACATCCTGCTGGCCACGGGCTCGGCCCCCGCTTCACCACCCGGTCTGGTCATCGACGGTGACCGGATCCTCTCCAGCGAGCAGGCACTGCGGCTCGACCGCGTCCCCGATTCGGTCGTGGTCCTGGGCGGCGGAGTCATCGGCTGCGAGTTCGCCTCGCTCTGGAAGTCGTTCGGCGCCGAAGTCACCGTCATCGAAGCACTGCCGCACCTCGTCCCCACGGAGGACGAGGACTCCTCGAAGCTGCTCGAACGAGCCTTCCGCCGACGCGGCATCACCGTTCAGCTGAACAGCCGCCTCGCGCAAGCCGCGTACACCGCCTCCGGTGTCCGCGTCACCACGGAAAGCGGCACCCACGTCGACGCCGAGCTGCTGCTGGTGGCCGTGGGACGACGGCCGGTCTCGGCCGGTCTCGGCTACGAGGACGCCGGTGTGGAGCTCGACCGCGGCTACGTGAAGGTCGACGCGTACTGCCGGTCCTCGGTGCCTTCCGTCTCCGCTGCCGGTGACCTCATCGCGACCCCGCAACTGGCACACGCCGGCTTCGCCGAGGGCATCCTGGTCGCTGAGCGACTGGCGGGCCTCGACCCGGTACCGATCGACTACGACGGCGTACCACGGGTCACCTACTCCCAGCCGGAGGTCGCCTCGGTGGGCCTCACCGAGGCGCTCGCGAAGGAGCGGTACGGCGCCGACCAGGTCGTCACACTGCGCCAGAGCCTGGTCAGCAACGGCAAGAGCAAGATCTTGAAAGCTCCCGGGGAGATCAAGCTCGTCCGGCGGAAGGACGGCCCGGTGCTCGGCGTCCATCTGGTCGGCGAGCGGGTCGGCGAACTGATCGGTGAGGCCCAACTGATCGTCAACTGGGACGCGCTGCCCGAAGAGGTGGCTCCGCTGATCCACGCGCACCCCACCCAGAGCGAGATCCTGGGCGAGGCCCATCTGGCCCTCACCGGGAAGCCCCTGCACGCGCACGACTGATCCAGTCCAGGGGACGGAGCCGTGTCACACCGTCCCGCCCGGCCAACCACCAGCTCACCGCTCGATCACAGCTCCCTGCCCCGCAGCGCGCTGTGAGGCCCGCGCACGTTCACACGGTCGCCGTCGCCCTGACCGCGGTCCGCCGTGCGCGCGGTGACGCGTTCCCACGCGCCCGCGGCCCCTTCACACGACGAAGACGAAAACACGACGGGGGATCAACACGATGGAACCTGGCACCTCACTACGCGACGCCCTGTCCTCCCTGGTGCACGGCGACTCCTACCGGGAGACACTGCCCCGGCTGGCGGAGATCTTCTCGCCGGACCTCTTCGCCAGGCCGTCGGGACTGGCGGACCAGGACCGCCACACGCTCACCTACCAGCGGCTGCGGCACATCAACGACCGGCTGGAGACCGGCACACCCCTCCTCCAGCAGCGGGACCTGCTCTTCCCACTGCTGGAATGGGTCGCCCTCGCCGACCCGTCCCTCTTCTACGCCTTCTTCCTGCACCACTGCACCACCGTCGGTGCGATCCTGGAGTTCGGCGCGGGCCGGGACGACCTCGACGACGTCCTGGGACAGCTGGCCGCCACCGACGTGGTGGGCGCGCTCCTGATGACCGAACTGGGCCACGGCAACAGCAACGCCGCCGTTCGCACCGAAGCCGTCTTCGACCCGGACACCCGCGAGTTCGTCCTCACCACACCCGGGCCGGCGGCCGTCAAGTACCCGCCGAGCGTGGGATGTCCGGGCATCCCCCGGATCGGCATCGTCACCGCCAAGCTCGTCGTCGCCGGGCAGGACCGCGGACTGTTCTGCTTCGTGGTACCGCTCAGGGACACCGCCGGACCCTGCCCGGGCGTGGTGATCGAACCGCAGGACTCGGCGGCCGTCCTCCCCCTCGACTGGGCGACCGTCTCCTTCCAGGGCGTCCGCGTCCCCTACCGCCACTGGCTGCGGGACTCCGCCTCGATCGCGTCGGACGGCACCTTCACCGACACCCTGAGCACTCCCGCGATGCGCTCACGGCAGGCGTCCCGGCTCATCCGGTACGTGTGGGAGGTGGCCACCGTCGGACTCGCCGCCGTCACCAGGGCCAGCGCCGCCGTCGCCGTCCGGCACGCCCACGAGCGGTACACCAACGGCACCTTCGCCGGCTTCGCCGACCCCATGCCGGTGATCCGCTACCGCAACCAGCAGCGCACCCTGTTCGGCGCCCTGTCCGCCGCCTACGTCGCCGCGATGGCGGCCAAGTCGGTCTCCGGCCCCGAACCGGTCGGGCGCAGCGCCGGCGAGATCCGCACCCTCTTCACCCTGAAGGCAGTGATCGACCAGCTCGCCGAGCGGGTCACCGCGGCCTCCCGCGCCGCCTCCGGCGTCCTCGGCTTCAGCCCGCAGAACCGCTTCCTGGACTACCAGGGCCTGGCCCACGCCTTCAACGCCGCCGGACTGAGCACCCAGGTCCTCTATCTCAACGCCGCCTGGACCATGGCCCTCGGCCTGGACTACCAGCCGCCCGCCGACGAACCCCCCGCGCCGCAGGAACGCGACCTGCGCGACCCGGCGCTGTGGCGGGCGCTGACGGGAACCCGGGAACGACGACTGCACGAACGTCTGGTGGCCGGCCTCGGTGCCGCCCGGGCCGCCGGACTCGGCGAGTTCGAGGTCTGGAACGACCGCTTCGAACTGGCCGAGCAGACGGCCGAGGCGCACGCCCTGCGCCTCCTGGTGGACCTCGTCCGCGAGCAGACCGAAGCGCTGCCCGACGACGCCCGCCGCATCGCCCGTGACGTGTGTGCCCTGCACCTGCTCGGCGAGATCTCCGCGCACAGCGGCTGGTACCTCGCCGAAGGCCTGCTCACCGCCGACGAGGTCCACGCCCTGCCCGAGCTGCTCAACCAGCTCTGCCAGGACATCGCCCCGCATGCCGTGGACCTCGCCGACGCCCTGGACGTGCCCTACGACCTGGTGGGCGCCCCGATCGTGCGCGCCGACTACGCGACCGCCTTCACCAAGGCCACGTTCCCCGACCCCGCGTAGCCGCGCCCGCCTCCCCCCGGACTTCTCCCCTCTCGCGCCTGCCCTGCTCGGAAGGTTTGCAGCACTATGCGTGACTCGTCCCACACCCATGCCCGGATCACGTCCACATCCCCCACCGAGGCCGTCGCCGTCGTGGGCATGGCCTGCCGGCTGCCCCTCGCCTCCGGTCCCGACGCGTTCGCCCGACTCCTGCGCGACGGTGTCGACGCGATCAGAGAGGTCCCCGCCGACCGCTGGAACGCGCGCGAGTACAGCGGCCAGGAGACGGAGGGACCCGGCCGGGCGGGAGCGCGGTGGGGCGGCTTCCTCGACGAGGCCGACCGGTTCGACGCCGCCTTCTTCGGCATCTCGCCGCGGGAGGCCGTGGCGATGGACCCGCAGCAGCGACTCGCCCTGGAACTCGGCTGGGAGGCGCTGGAGGACGCCGGCATCCTGCCGGACACACTGCGCGGCACCGCCGCCGGCATCTTCGTCGGCGCGATCTGGGACGACTACGCGACGCTGGCCCACCGCCGGGGCGTCGCGGGCATCACCCAGCACACGATGACCGGCCTCCAGCGTGGCATCATCGCCAACCGCCTGTCGTACGTGCTCGGCCTGCGCGGCCCCAGCCTCACCGTGGACAGCGGCCAGTCGTCCTCCCTCACCGCCGTCCACCTGGCCTGCGAGAGCCTGCGCAGCGGCGAGTCCAGCGTCGCCCTCGCCGGTGGCGTCAACCTCGACCTCGTCCCCGAAAGCGCGCTCAGCGTCGCGGAGTTCGGCGCCCTGTCCCCGGACGGCCGGTGCTTCACCTTCGACGGCCGGGCCAACGGCATCGTGCGCGGCGAGGGCGGCGGTCTCGTCGTGCTCAAGCGCCTGTCCGACGCGGTGGCCGACGGCGACCGCGTCCACTGCGTCATCCGCGGCAGCGCGATCAACAACGACGGCGGGGGCGACAGCCTCACCACCCCCAGCCGGGAGGCCCAGGCGGAACTCCTGCGCCGCGCCTACGAGAACGCCGGTGTGCGCCCCTCCGACGTCCAGTACGTCGAACTGCACGGCACCGGAACCCGGGTCGGCGACCCGATCGAGGCCGCCGCGCTCGGCGAGGTGCTCGGCTCGGCGCGACCCGACAGCGACCCCCTGCACGTCGGATCGGTCAAGACCAACATCGGCCACCTGGAGGGCGCCGCCGGCATCGCGGGCCTGATCAAGGCCGTACTGGCACTCGCACACCGGGAACTCCCGCCGAGCCTGCACTTCCGCACACCCAACCCGGCGATCCCGCTGACGGAGCTGCGCCTGCGGGTACGCACGGAGAACGGGCCCTGGCCGAACGCCGACCGCCCACTGATCGCCGGCGTCAGCTCCTTCGGCGTCGGCGGCACCAACTGCCACGTCGTCCTCGAGGACTGGCCCGCCGACGCGGACACCGCCACGGACACCGACGCGGACCGCCCGGACCCGGCCCTGTCCGGCCCCGTGCCGTGGACGGTCTCCGCCCGGACCGAGGGCGCGCTGCGCGCCCAGGCCGAGGCGCTGCTCGCCCGCCCGGCCGACGAGACGTCCCCCGCCGACATCGGCCACTCGCTGGCCACGACCCGTACCGCCTTCCCGCACCGGGCCGTGATCCTGGGCCACGACACCGACGACTTCCGCACCCGCCTCGAGGCCCTGGCGGCCGGCCGTCCCGCCGCTGGCCTCGTCCAGGGCAACGCCTCCCGCACCGCGGGCCGCCCGGTCTTCGTCTTCCCCGGACAGGGATCGCAGTGGGCCGGCATGGCCGTCGGCCTCATGGACACCTCACCCGTCTTCGCCGAGCACATCCAGCGCTGCGAACAGGCACTCGCCTCACATGTGCCCTGGTCGCTCACACATGTGCTGCGCGGCGGCAGCGAGACCGACCCGGAACTGTCCCTCGACCGCCTCGACGTGGTCCACCCGGTCCTGTTCGCGGTGATGGTGTCGCTCGCCGCACTGTGGCGCTCGTACGGCGTCGAACCGGGCGCCGTGGTCGGCCACTCGCAGGGCGAGATCGCCGCGGCGCACGTCGCCGGCGCGCTCTCACTGGAGGAGGCGGCACGCGTGGTCGCCCTGCGCAGCCAGGCGTTCGCCCTGCTCGCCGGGACCGGCGGCATGGCCTCGGTCGCCCTGCCCGCCGCCGAGGTGGCACAACTGCTCACGCCGTGGGCGGACCAGCTGTCCATCGCGGCCGTCAACGGCCCGCGGGCCGTCACCGTCTCCGGTGACGTGCCGGCCCTCCACGAGCTGATCGCCCGCTGCGAGAGCCAGGACATCCGCGTCCGCCTGCTGCCCATCGACTGCGCCGGCCACTCCGCGCACGTCGAGCGGATCCGTGAGCCGCTGCTGGACCTGATCGGCACCGTGACCCCCACGTCCGCGACGGTGCCGTTCTACTCCACCGTCGAGGGCCGCTGGCTCGACACCGCCGAACTCGACGCCGAGTACTGGTACCGCAACTCCCGGCGCACGGTCGGCTTCGAGCCCGCCGTACGAGCACTCGCGCTGGCGGGCCACACGTCGTTCATCGAGGTCAGCCCGCATCCCATCCTCGCCACCGGCATCCAGGAGACCGTCGAGGACACCGTCGGCCAGGCAGTCGTGGTGGGCTCCCTGCGACGCGGCGAGGGCGGACCCGACCGGATGCTCACCGCACTGGCCGAGGCATCGGTCCAGGGAGTGGCAGTCGACTGGTCCGCGGCCTTCACGGGCACCGGAGCCAAGCGCGTCGACCTGCCCACCTACGCCTTCCAGCGCCGCCGATTCTGGCTCGACGCACCGGACGCCCGCACGGCACCGGCCCTGCCCGCCGCCGTCGCGGAGGACGACGACCCCGGTACGGAGGAAGAGCTCAGCCTGCGCGACCAGTGGGCCGGCCTGACCGAGAGCGCGAGCCAGGACGCGGCGCTGGACCTGGTCCGCACCCACGTCGGCATCGTGCTCGGCGCGACCGACACCGACGACGTCCAGATCGAGGCCTCCCTCCGTGAGCTGGGCTTCGACTCGATGATGGCGGTGGAGCTGCGGAACCGGCTGAACGCGGTGACGGGGCTGCGGCTGCCGAGCACGGTCGTGTTCGACCATCCGACCGCCGGTGACCTGGCCCGGTTCGTACGCGCGGAACTCCTCGGCGTACCCCAGGACTCGACGGACGAGAGCGCGCCCGCGCCGGTGGCCCTCGACGCTGCGGCGGCTGCCGAGCCGGTCGCGATCGTGGGCATCGGCTGCCGTTTCCCCGGCGGTGTGCGCTCACCGGAGGACCTGTGGCAGCTGGTGTTCTCGGAGACGGACGCGGTCTCCGGCTTCCCGGTCGACCGTGGCTGGGACCTGGAGACACTGTTCGATCCGGATCCGGACGCGGTGGGGAAGTCGTACGCCCGGTCGGGTGGGTTCCTGTATGACGCGGCGGAGTTCGATGCGGAGTTCTTCGGGATTTCGCCGCGTGAGGCGTTGGCGATGGATCCGCAGCAGCGGTTGTTGTTGGAGACGTCGTGGGAGGCGATGGAGCGGGCGGGGATCGATCCGGTGTCCCTGCGCGGCAGCCGCACCGGCGTCTACATGGGCTCCATGGTCCAGGAATACGGACCCCGCCTCGCCGACGCGAGCCCCGAGACAGAGGGCTACCTGCTGACCGGCACCCACGGCAGCGTCACCGCGGGTCGGTTGTCGTACACGTTCGGTCTGG
>NZ_LBMU02000027.1 GCF_001005085.2 Streptomyces humi | reverse complement strand
CGCTGAACCCACCGCTGCCCTCGCCGGGTCCACCACCACGCCCGCCGGGCCCACCTCCACGCCCGCTGAACCCACCACCGCCCCCGCCGGGCCCACCACCGCTCCCGCCGGGCCCGCTGGACTCGGCTTCGTGTCCGCCGGGCCCGCTGATGTGCTCGAGGGCGGCGGGAAGCCCCGGGACCGCCGTCGTGTCGCCGTCGTCGCCGGTGTCGGGGTGCTGATCGCGGCCGTTCTCGCGGGTGCCGCGTACACCGTCGTCACCGTCCGCGGCGCGGACCGCGACCCGGGCGCACCCGTCTGGAGCCTGCCCAAGGCCGCCAAGCAGACGAAGCCGGCCGCCGGCACCGGGCTCCAGGGGATGCTGCTGCCGTACGACGACTCCTACGGGCGCGGCCCGGACATGGCCCAGTTCGGGTCGGACGCCGCGCTGTCCGGCCGGGAGGCGGAACTGCTGCGCGCGGAGTCGGTCAAGGACCTGCCGCGCTCCCAGCAGCGGGACCTCCAGCGGCAGTTCGACCGCAACCCGGTCAAGGGCATGGCGATGCGCAGCTACGTGAACACGGCGGTGCCGTACGGCAACACGTACACCATGCGCATCGTGCTGGCGCAGCTGGGCGGCCGGAACACGGTCCGCTCCCTGGCGGAGCAGCAGCAGGGGTACCTCGACGCGCTGAAGCTGCTGCGCAAGGGCCCCGCGATCAAGGGGTACGAGAACTCGACCGCGTGCTTCCTGGTGTCGTCCGGCTCGGCCGAGACACTGGACCTCATGTACTGCTCCGGCTACGTCGGCGACGTCCTGGTCACCGCCACGGCCACCGCGGCCAAGCCGCTGAACCAGCGGAGCGCCGCGGACATGGTCCGCGCACAGCTCGACCGCATCAAGGACCCGGGGGCATCGGTATGACCGTCAACGAGCCGGAACAGGCCGCACCGGTGGCCGCGGAGATCCCGGTGCCGCCGCTGCCCGAGGCGCCGCCCGAGCCCCCGAGGAAGGACCGGCGTCGGCTGCGGGCCGCGCTCCGCTGGGCCGCCGCGGTCGCCGTCTTCGCGGTCGCCGGGTCCGGGACGGCGTACGGCGTCAGCCTGCTCGACCGGACCGACGTACCTGGGCTCGCCACCCACTCCGACGGCCGCTGGGACTACCCCACGCTGGTGAAGCCGCCGCTGCCGGCCGGCAGCCCGGGACCGAACGACGACATCCGCAACCGGGCCGGCGCCCACTACGCCGACCTGCGGAAACTCGTACTGCCCGCGCCGGATGGCGCCACCGTGGACCCGGCGCTCAAGGGAACCGACGGCTGGCTGCCGACGAAGACCTTCCTCCAGGAGTTCGCGCACCCGGCGGACCGCACGGAGGTGGGCCAGAAGCTCACCGACAACGGGCTGCGGCACATCGCGGCCCGCGGCTGGACCACCCCCGACGGCACCCACACCCGGGTCTACCTGCTCCAGTTCGACACCGCGTCGATCGCCGAGCACATGCTCAGCAACGACTTCACGGGGTACGAGGCGCCCAAGTACCCGGTGCGCGGCGGCGACGCGTACGAGCGGGACCTGGGCTTCCCGGTGGCCGCCCACCTCGACCGCGTGCACACCGCCCCGATCCGCGAGAGCAAGCCGTACGGCGCCGAGGAGGTGCGGGAGGCGTACCTCGCCGCGGGTGACACGCTCGCCCTGATCGTGCAGTCCCGCAAGGGCAGCGCGCTCGCCGTGCCCTTCCAGCAGACCGTCACCCTCCAGGGCGAGCTGCTGAGCTGACCTCGCCAAGAGCCCGGGGGCCCGGCCGCGTAAGCTGGGCCCCGGCTCTGTGTACGCCCACCCTCGCTCAAGGAGCACCCGTGGAGATCTTCTTCGAAACCCTGCTGGTCCTGGTCTGCGTCGGCGTCATCGCCTTCGCCGGACTGACCGTGAAGAAGCTGTGCCAGGGCCAGCGCTGAACCACCCCGTCCAGGACCCCTGCTAGGAAACCGCCGCCATGATCGAGATTCCGTCCGACCTGCACAAGGACCTGGTCCCGCTCGCCTTCCTGCTGGGCAACTGGGCCGGCGCGGGCGTCCACGACTTCCCGGGTTCGGAGAAGTGCAACTTCGGCCAGGAGGTCACCTTCGGCCACGACGGCCGGGACTTCCTGGAGTACCACTCCCAGACCTGGGTGCTGGACAACGACGGGAACAAGGTCCGCCCGCTGGAGACGGAGCACGGCTTCTGGCGCATCGACGCCGACCGCAGGGTCGAGGTCACGATGACCCGCGACGACGGCGTGATCGAGATCTGGTACGGCGAGATGGCCGACAAGAAGCCCCAGATCGACCTCGTGACGGACGCCGTGGCCCGCACCGCCGCCTCCGCGCCCTACACCGGCGGCAAGCGCCTGTACGGCTACGTCAAGAGCGACCTGATGTGGGTCGGCGAGAAGCAGACCCCCGAGGTCGAACTCCGCCCCTACATGTCGGCCCACCTGAAGAAGGTCGTCACCCCGGAGGACGTCGAACGCTGGGCCAAGGCCCTCCCCGACGACATGCCGGACGACGGCATCGCGTTCTTCAAGTAGTTCCCGGGTCTGCTGGTAGCCCCGGACTTCGCGAGAGGTTCTAGACTTTCGGTGTGGTGAGCACCGACTGGAAGAGCGACCTCAGGCAGCGCGGCTACCGGCTGACGCCGCAGCGGCAACTCGTGCTCGAAGCCGTGGACACCCTTGAGCACGCGACCCCCGACGACATCCTCGGCGAGGTGCGGAGGACCGCGTCGGGGGTCAACATCTCCACGGTCTACCGGACCCTGGAGCTCCTGGAGGAGTTGGGCCTGGTCAGCCACGCCCATCTCGGGCTCGGGGCGCCGACCTACCACCTCGCCGACCGGCACCACCACATCCACCTGGTCTGCCGGGACTGCGAGAACGTGATCGAGGCCGACGTGGCGGTGGCCGCCGAGTTCACCGCCAAGCTGCGGCGGGAGTTCGGCTTCGAGACGGACATGAAGCACTTCGCGATCTTCGGGCGCTGCAAGGACTGTGTGCAGAAGACGGCCAGGACCGCGACCGTCGGGACTTCAATTACCGAGTCGTAGGCTTGGTCATATGAAGAGCCCCCTGCTGTCCCTGCCCGGTGCGGTGCCCGCCGAGGGCGTGGACGAAGGCGTCGCCGCCCACTACGGCGACCTGTTCCGCGAGCAGCGCGCCCTCGCCGACGGCACCGGCTTCGTCGACCTGTCCCACCGCGGGGTCGTCACGGTCACCGGCGAGGACCGGCTGAGCTGGCTGCACCTGCTGCTCACCCAGCACGTCAGCGAGCTGCCCACCGGCGAGGCCACCGAGGCCCTGATCCTCTCCGCGCACGGCCACATCGAACACGCGCTGTACCTGGTCGACGACGGCACCACGGTCTGGGCCCACGTCGAGCCCGGCACCGAGGAGGCGCTGATCGCCTACCTGGAGTCGATGAAGTTCTTCTACCGGGTCGAGGTCGCCGACCGCACCGCGGACTTCGCGGTCGTCCACCTCCCGGCCGGTTCCATCGCCGAGGCCCCGGACGGCGCCGTCGTACGCGAGACGGCGTACGGCCGTGACCTCTTCCTGCCCCGGGCGGAGCTGGAGCCGTTCGCCGCGAAGGCCGGTCCGGCCGCCGGGCTCCTCGCCTACGAGGCACTGCGCGTCGAGCACCACCGGCCCCGGCTCGGCTTCGAGACCGACCACCGCACCATCCCGCACGAGCTGGGCTGGATCGGCACCGCCGTGCATCTGCAAAAGGGCTGCTACCGGGGTCAGGAGACCGTCGCCCGGGTGCAGAACCTCGGCAAGCCGCCGCGCCGCCTGGTCTTCCTGCACCTCGACGGCAGCGAGGTGCACCTGCCGCCGCCCGGCACCGAGATCCGCGTCGCCGACGAGGGCGAGGACGGCCGGAAGATCGGCTTCGTGACCACGTCCGTGCGCCACTTCGAACTGGGTCCGGTGGCCCTGGCGTTGGTCAAGCGCAACGTCCCGGCCGACGCCCGGCTGGTCGCCGGGGAGACCGCGGCGGCGCAGGAAGTGATCGTCGAGCCGTAGGGCACGGGACGACGCCCCCCTTTCGAGGGGGGCTCACATCTCCAGCAGGACGGTGAACGGCCCGTCGTTGGTCAGCGACACCCGCATCTGCGCCCCGAACCGGCCGGTCGCCACGGTCGCGCCGAGCGACCGCAGCTGCGCGACCACCTCGTCCACCAGCGGCTCGGCGACGTCCCCGGGCGCGGCCGCGTTCCAGGTCGGCCGGCGTCCCTTGCGCGCGTCCCCGTACAGGGTGAACTGGCTGATCACGAGCAACGGCGCGGCGACGTCACTGCACGACTTCTCGTCCGCGAGCATCCGGACGGACCAGAGTTTCCGCGCCAGTTGAGCCGCCTTCTCCTTGGTGTCCGTGTGCGTCACCCCCACGAGCACACACAGCCCCTCGCCCTCGATCGCGCCCACCGTCTCGCCGTCCACGACGACACTGGCACCGTCCACCCGCTGAACCACCGCTCGCATGGCCACCATCATGCCCGGCGCCCGACCGGCCGCCACAGCGGGTGCATTATTGATCCTTAAGGCCCCATCTGCGGCCGTTCGGGGGCACTCGGTCACATAGCGGCCACTGGGGGTGGCACCATGCTTCCACACACCGGTCGAGGGGACGGTAGAGGCGTATGAGCACACCGAGTACCGGGCGACTGAAGGTGCAGGGCGCGCAGGGCGTGCCGAGCCTGCCCCGGCCGCCCGCACAGCGCTCCGAGGGCATCGCGCTGCCCGCGGAGCCGGCGGAGCACGACCTGACCCGCCTGAGCCTGCCCGAGCTGCGTGTCCTGCGCCGGGACGCCGTGCGCGACGAGGCGGACCTCAGCTATGTGCGACGGCTGCTCCAGGGCCGTATCGACATCCTGCGCGCGGAACTGGCCCGCCGCTCCCCGGCGGGCGCGGCCTCCGTGGTCGACCGCCTTCCGGAGATCCTCACGGACGCCCCGGCCCGCCACCGCTCCTCGGCCCGCCACGTCACCCTGGGCACCCCGCACAACGAGGAGTACGGCCGGCTGGCCGCCGAGATGCTGGCCGAGGTCGAACTCTCCGACCTCCAGGCCCGCACGGACCCGGAACTCACCACGGCGATGGGCCGCCTGATCCGCTACGAACAGGAGGTGTCCCGCCGAAGGCAGCACCTGCAACGCACGGCGGACGACTCCAGCGGAGAGATCACCAGGCGCTACCGGGACGGCGAAGCCCAGGTCGACGACCTGCTGACGTAAGACCAGGCGGGGTCCCCCGGGCCGAAGGCTGGGGGAGGAACTGCGCGACAGGCCCCTACTCGGCCGCACCCGAAAACCACTCAGCACCACCCCTGTCGAACACCTACCGTGAACGCATGACCGACCCCGTCGAAGTCCGCCCCATAACCGAACCCGAGCTCGCCGACTGGCACCGCGCACTGAAGACCGGCTTCCTGACCCAGCCCACCCTCACGGACGCCCAACTCGACGCCCGCCGAAGGCAGTTCGTGCCGGGCAGACTCCTGGGCGCCTTCGACGGCTCCCGCTGCGTGGCCACCTTCCGCTCCTTCGCGCAGGAACTCACGGCGGTCGGCGGTGCCGCGGTCCCCGCCGACGCCGTATCGAACGTCACGGTCAGCCCCACCCACCGCCGCCGCGGCCTGCTCACCCGCATGATGAGCCAGGACCTCGCCGCGGCGAAGGACCGCGGAGACGTCGTCGCGACGCTGATCGCCGCGGAGTACCCGATCTACGGCCGCTACGGCTTCGGCCCGGCGACCACCCTGACGGAGTGGAAGGTCGAGGTCCCGCGCACCGGCCTGGACCCCCGCTGGTCGCGCCCCGAGGACGGCGGCCGGATCGACCTCGTCGACGGCGAGGACATCCGCAAGCTCGGCCCCGAACTGCACGAACGCGTCCGCCGCGGCACGCCCGGCGCGGTCAGCCGGGACTGGCTGTGGTGGCGGGTGAACACCGGGGCCGTCCGCTTCGGCGACGACTGGACCGAGCCCTTCTACGCGGTGTACCGCTCCGCGTCCGGCGAGGTCGAGGGCATGGTGTCGTACGAGTCGGACGACAACTGGCACGACAAGCAGCCGTACAACACGGCGACGGTGAACTGGCTGCTCGGCGCCACCCCGGCGGCGGAGCGCGCGCTGTGGCACTACCTGTGCTCGATCGACTGGATCACCACCGTGACGAGCGGCTGGCGGTCGCCGGACGACCTGCTGCCGCACTACCTCCCCGACCCCCGTGCCGCGCGGATCACCACCCAGGCCGACTGGCTGTGGGTGCGGATCCTGGACGTCGTACGGGCCCTGGAGGCGCGGACGTACGACGCGACGGGGTCGCTGGTGCTGGCGGTGGCGGACCGGCAGGGGCTGGCCGGCGGCCGGTTCCGGCTGGACGCCTCCCCCGAAGGCGCGTCCTGCTCCCCGACCACCGACACCCCCGACCTCGCCCTCGACATCGCCGAGCTGGCGAGCGTCTGGCTCGGTGACCAGACCGTCGCGCGGCTGCACGCGCTCGGCCGGGTCCAGGAAGAGCGAGTGGGCGCCGCCCGGGAGGCCGACGCCCTGCTGCGCACATCCGGGCGGCCGTGGTGCCCGGACATCTTCTAGCGGTCCCCTTCCTCTCGGCGACGGTGCCTGAATCACCTTGTTCGGTTGTGGCTGTCCTGCTCATCCGTAGCGAGCTGCCTGAGCCGCCTGAGCTTTTCGAGCTGTGAAGTTGTGGCTGTGCGGGTCCTGCGGTCTTCGGTTGTCGGTGTTCAGTTGTGACTGTGCTGGTCGTGCGCCCCGTCGGCCGCCCTGGGTGACCGGGCTCCCGGCTCCCCTCCGGAAGGGAACTCGGTCGGCCAACCGACGAGGAAGTGTGACCATGTTGTAAGAGTTGGCGACCAACTCCACTGTACTTATCTCCGCTTGGAAGCGACTCATAACCACCTTCCCGCGAACTGCCTAAAGATGGCGGGAAGTTGTACCGTTTGTCTGTGGACCCCGAACACGCCTCCGCCAATGGACGGAAGAGGTCACAGACGCCTCTGGCGTCACATCGCGAGGTGGCCGACGCGCTGCGCACCCGGATCAGGTCCGGGGTGCTGCGGCCGGGCGAACGCATGCCCACGCAGGCCAAGCTGGCCGACGAGTTCGGGGTCGAGCGCGGGGCCGTCCGGCAGGCCCTGCGCATCCTCCAGTCGGAGCACCTGCTCACGAACGTGACGAAGGGCAGCCCGGCGACCGTGGCCAGGGGCCCGGGCCCGGCGGACCACGTCCTGGGGTCGGTGGCGCCGCCGCTGCCCACCATGGTGGGCCTCACGCCCCGGATAGAGGCGGCGTTCGCGGTGCCGCACGTGAAGATCGACGCGCTCTGCCTGACCTCGGTCTCCCTCAACCTCGCCCTCGGCGAGCCGTTGCGGTTCATCCACGCGGGGCTACTGGAACCGGCCAAGATCGACGTCCGGGTGCTGCTGCCCAGCCGGAACATCGACCTCGCGTTCCCGACGGCGGTGGACGCCTCGGCCGAGGACGCGGTGCACAACCGCTGGCTGGCCCAGCGCAACGCGCAGGGTCAGGTGCTGCGGCACAACCTGCTGGCGCTGCGCGCCACGCACGGCATCGACGTGCGCGTCACCTTCCGGGCGCTGCCCTTCACCCCGCCGGTCAAGCTGTACCTGCTCAACGGGGAAGAGGCGCTGTTCGCGTACTACACGCTGGGGCGCCACGAGCGGGAGATCGGCCACGAGCACCTGGAGACGTACGACGCCGAGGGCACGCAGTCGATGCTGTTCGCCTTCGAACGGGGCACCGGCCTGCGGGACACCAAGTTCGTGGAGCAGTCCACGCTCTGGTTCGACGCCCTGTGGGAGACGATCAGTTCGGAACTGGAGCTGACGGCCTGACATCCGCGGGGCGGGACCGCTACAGCGCGGGCCCGGCGAGTACCAGGGCGAGCAGGACGGCGCCTGCGGAGCTGAACGCCGGACTCTTGGCCTTGATGCCCACGGTCAGCAACAGCAGACCGATAATGCCAGTGGCACCGTACTTCGACTGGACGATCTGTTCGAAGCCGAGGACGAACACGGCGGAGAGAAGAGCGAGGGCGGCGGGCATGTCGGTTCCCCCATCGTCGGGAAGCGGAAGCTTCCACCAACTCGGAAAGTTGGTAACCAACTCTGATTATGTTGTCCCCAGTTGGCTGTAACTTATAACCAATCTTCAAACAACTCCCGCTAGATGGATCAAAGTTGTAGCGTTTGGTCGTGACCCAGGAGAACGTGGCAGTGAACACCGGCAGCACACCACAGGAGATCGCCGACACCCTGCGGGAGCGCATCCGCACGGGCGGCCTCAAGGTGGGCGACCGCCTGCCCACCCAGGCGGAACTGGCCGAGGAGTTCGGCGTGGAGCGCGGCGCCGTGCGCCAGGCCGTACGGGTGCTCCAGGACGACGGGCTGCTGACCAACGTCAGCAAGGGCAGCCCGCCCCGCATCGCCGAGCCGCCGTCCACGGCGCTCGACGAACCGCAGCCGACGATGGTGGGCCTCGGGCCCCGCATGACCGAGGCGTTCACCGCCCCGCACGTCCGTATCGACGCGGCCTGCCTGACCGCCCAGAGCCTGCTGCCGGCGCTCGCCGAACCGCTGCGCATGATCCACGAGGGCCGGATCCGCCCCGAGCGCATCGACGTCCGCGTGCTGCTGCCCAGCCGGGACATCCCGCTCGCCTTCCCGACGGCGGTCGAGGGCGACGACGACACCGTCCACACCCGCTGGCTCGGCATGCGCAACGCCCAGGGCCAGGTGCTCCAGTACAACCTCCAGGGCCTGCGCTCCACCCACAAGATCGACGTGAACGTCACCTTCCGCGCCCTGCCGTTCACCCCGCCGGTGAAGCTCTATCTGCTCAACGAGGCCGAGGCGCTCTTCGCGTACTACATGGTCACGCGCCGCGAGGAACAGACCGAGGCCGGCATGCTCGACATGTACGACGCCGTGGGCTCGGAGTCCCTGCTCTTCTCCTTCGAGAAGCGGGCCGGCCACCGCGACGCCGCGTTCGTGGACCAATCCCAGATGTGGTTCGACGCCCTCTGGGAAACCATCACCACGGACCTGACACTCTCCTAGTGACTTCTGATACGACGCAGACTGAACCGGTGACGGCCGACAGCGAGAACGCGACCGAGGAACTCACGGAACTGATCAGAAGCGCCCGTGTCGTCCTATGGGACTTCGACGGGCCGATCTGCCGTCTGTTCGCGGGCCACTCGGCGGAACTGGTCGCCGACGGCCTGGTGGCGTGGCTGGAGAGCCGGGGCCTGCGCGGCCTGGTCACGGACACCGAGCGCGACTCGCTCGACCCGCACCTGGTGCTGCGCGCAGTGGACCGCCGGCACCCCGGCAGCGACCTGGTCGCGGAACTGGAGGAACGTCTCACCAAGGAGGAACTGCGGGCCACCTCGACGGCGATGCCGACGGAGTACGCGGACGTCCTGATACAGACCTGGCGGGCGCTGGGCGCGCGCATGGCGGTCACCACCAACAACTCACCCCGGGTGGTCCGCGCCTACCTCGACGACCGCGACCTGACCTCCTGCTTCGCCCCGCACATCTACGGCCGCACCCAGGACCTGCACCGCCTCAAACCCGACCCGCACTGCCTCAACCGCGCCCTCAGCGCGATGGGCGCCGCCCCCGGCGCGGCCCTGATGATCGGCGACTCACCCACGGACCTGGAGGCGGCACGCGGCGCCGGGGTGCCGTTCCTCGGCTACGCGCGTAACGAACGGAAGGCCAAGCTCCTGACCGAAGCGGGCGCGGCCCACGTCGTCGCCTCCCTGGAACCCGTACTGGACCTGCTGCGACCGTAGGCGCCGTGCCCCGCGCCCGCCGCCGCCTGCGGATCCATGCCGTCAGGGACGCCAGTAACCCGGCGGACCAGATGACCAGTTGACTGAGATCCAGCTGCACCTCGACACCGAGCACGTGGACCGTCACGGCTAGCCACCCCCCCTCGCACCGCGAACTCAGGCAACCGCTCAAGTCGACCAGTTGACTGAGAAGTTGACTGCTCTCAGCGAGAATTCCCAGTCAACTAGATCCAGTAACCGGTGAGGCCGGCTGACTGCTTGCCTGACCGAAAGTTGTTTGCCGCAAGTCGCCGACAGGTACGTACTCGATGTGGCCAGGCAGGGGAACGAGGGCGGGGGTGTGGTCCAGCGGGTGTCGGCGGAGCTCCGGCTCCGGATCTCCGACGGCGACTACCCGCTGAACTCCTATCTGCCGTCGCAGGAGTCGCTCGCGACGGAGTTCGGGGTGTCCCGCGACACCGTCCAGCGGGCGCTGCGCATCCTGCGTTCGGAAGGCTGGATCGAGTCCCGCCAGGGCAAGGGCTCCCGGGTCGTGCGGCGCCAGCACATCCAGTCCTCCGCCCCCCGGGCCACCCGCTCCCGCCATCCCATGACCCTGGGCCCGCTCATCGGCGAGGCCTTCGAACGCGACGAGGTCGCCCTCGACATCGCGACCTTGACCTCGGAGAGCCTGGACGCGCACATCAGGGTCCAGGCCGAGCGCATCCGGGCCCGCATCATCGCCCCCCGGAAGATCACCCTGCGCATGATCCTGCCGGCCGAGACACTGGCCATGCCCTACCCGCGGAACACGGACGACCGCGACGATCCGCGGCTGCTGCGGCGCCTGCATGCCATCACCCGGACCCACGCCGGCTCCCTGCGCACCGTCCTGGACCAGCTCCGCACCGAGAACCTGGTGCCGTCGGTCGACCTGGAGATCCGCCGCACCGAACTCGCCCCGACCTTCAAGCTCTACGTCATCAACCACGACGAGGTCCTGCACGGCTTCTACGAGCCGATCCCGCGCACGGTGATCCTGGAGGACGGCACCGAGGTGGAGGCCGTGGACGTGCTGGGCCTCGGAGCGACCCTCACCCATCACGTCCGGGACGCGGACCCCGGCTCGGCCGGCTCGGCCTTCGTCGACAACGCGACCAGATGGTTCGAGTCGGTCTGGAACCTGCTCGCTTTTCAGCCGTAGCCTCCGGGTGATCCGGAGAGGTCTCCGCTGCGCTAGAGTGCGAAACCGTCTGAGCAACCGCTCGGTTGCGTGCGTATGAGTGGGTGGCCAAAAGCGCCAGTCGCGGACGACCGCACCGATGGGCGACCGTACAAGCGAGCGACCCTTCACCCTTCAGGGTCACTCCATCGCCCCTCCAGTCGTGTCGTGCGTCACCTGGCAATACCGTTTCCCTTCCCGATCCACGCGATACCGCGCGCGTACCATCCCCCGGAGCGACCTGTGGGTGCACCGTCTGTTCCCGCTGTCGTCATCGGGAGAGACACCGGCAGGCCCCTGCCCGATGACGAGTACGAAGCGTTCCTGGGTCACGCGGCGGAACGCGGACTGGCGAGCAACGGCTTCCACAACCAGAACTACGTCCTTCCCCTGACGGAGCCGATGGCCCGCCTGCTGGGGCGGGAACCCGGGCCGGCGGTGACCGTCCGGGTGCGCAGGACCGACGCCCTCTCCGTGGTGATCCGGACCTGGGACAACGAGGCGCGGATCCTGCGGGCGATCAAGGGCGTGCTGCCGAACGTGCCCGAGTGCCTCTTCGAGGGGAATCGCTTCACCATCCACAGCTTCGTGGACGGTGTGCCGCTCTCCAGCGTCTGCGAGAACGGCACACCGGTCGACGCCGTCCTGTTGAAGGACCTGGCGGGGCTGCTCGCCGGGATGACCCAGGTGCGCGGTGCGGCACTGCCGCCGCTGCCGTCTCTGTGGCCGCGCAACCACGGTGACAGCCAGGCCTTCCTGCGGACGCTGGCCCGGATGGCGGATCTCCAGATCCGTCAGGCCAACGGCCCCGCCTTCGGCTGGCTGTTCGCGGCCCTGGGCATTCCCGAGGACGCCCTGCTCCGTTTCGCCGACCGGGTTCCCGTGCTGACCCGGCGCCCGTACAGCCTCCTCCACGCCGATCTCCACCGCGACAACCTGATCACCTCGCCGACCGGCGGACCCCTGATCACCTGCGTGGACTGGGAGCTGGCCACCTTCGGGGACCCCCTGCACGACCTCGCGACCCATCTGGTGCGAATGCACTACCCCGACCACCAGTGGGACGACGTCGTGGAGGCATGGGTGGCCGCCATGCGGGCGGTGCGGCCCACCGCGACCCACGGGGTGACCAAGGACCTGCGGCACTACGTGGACTTCGAGCGGGCCCAGTCCGTCTATCCGGACGTCATGCGGGCGGCGAAGTCCTTGCAGGAGTCCTTCGACGAGAGGAACCTCCAGGAGGCGACGAAGGCCGTCCGCCGTGCGCTGGAGGCGGCAGCCGAACCGCTGCGGCTGCGCACGGTGCCGGGCGTCCGGGAGATCGAGCACGTCCTGTTCCGTTGGGCCGCGTCCACACCGGCCGACGGGGCCGGCCGGCGGGGCCGGACCGCTGGGGTCATGGAATGGCGTCAGGACCGGAGGGTGCCCGAGCACCCGGACTTCCCACACTCCGCGGTGCGGGCGGCCCTGTTCCTGGAGGGCACCGCACCGGCCCGCCAGGTGTTCAAGGGCACCGCCCACCTGAATTCGGTGATCCGGGTGCCGGGCATCGACTTCCCGGTGGTGATCCGCCGCAAGGTGCCGCACGTCCGCCGACGGGAGCGCAGCTACCTCAGCGAGCACGCGGTGCTGCGGGCGATCGAGCGCTCCGCGGTCGCGGTGGCCGCCCCTCGCGTCCTGGGGCTGGGGGAGAGCCACTCCCGCTACCTCTTCGCCTACTCCCGGGACCGCTTCGCCATCCACACCTACGAGGGCCCGGCGGACACCGACCGCAAACCCGACCACCCGGTGCACGGACTCCTCCCGCACGAGGCCGACGGACTGGTCGACCAGCTGGCCGCGCTCACCGGGGTCGACCACACCCAGCTCGATCCGGCGGCGGGCGAGCCCGACTTCTACGGCTGGCTGAGCGAGCAGCTCGTCGCCCTGGTCGCCGGACTTCCCAAGGAGTCCCAGCAACTGGTGCGCTTCCTGGGCCTTCCCGGCGCCGCCCGGCTGCGGGAGATCCTCGCCCGGCACCAGGTCAGCCGCCGGGACCCGGCCCTGCTGCACGGCGACCTCAACCCCTGGAACCTGGTACGCCGTGACGACCGGTTCGCGCTGACCGTCATCGACTGGGAGATGGCCCTGGTCGGCGACCCGCTGTACGACCTGGTGCGGCACATGCATCTGACGCCCACCCGGCCGGAGATCAGGGACCGGATGTTCCGGCGGTGGGAACGCGGGCTGGACCCCAGGTTCACCCGCGACTGGCAACGCGACTGGCGGGTGTACCGCTGGATCGAGATCATCCGCTCCGCCTACGTCGACCTGGACCGCCTGGTCACCGGGGCGAGCCTGGACGCGCCCAACGTCCGCCGAGCCGTCGACTCGTACGCCATGACCCTGATGGCGGCCACGGGTTCCATGGGCCTGTCCGTCCGAGCGACGGCGAACCCCCATCTTGCCCGGGCCCTGGCCTAGCGGGAACATGAGTGCTCCGTCTCGCGGGGCCCCGCGGTGGGGGAACGGGACGTGCCCGAGGACGACCACGACCCCAAGGGATACCGGACGGACCTGAACGTGTGGTCCCGGGACGGGGCGGCCGAGGCGGCCGTGGTGACCTGGATCAAGCACTTCGACGATCTGTGGTTCCTCGCCGGCCGCCGCACCGGTGCCGGGCCACCCCGGCCTGACCCGCTCCCTGCGTAGGCTCGGTCCCATGGGTGAGATGGGCCTGCGGGAGCTGAAGAAGCGGCGGATGTACGAGGACGTGTCGGACGTCGCCGTGCGGCTGTTCCTGGCGAAGGGGTTCGACGCGGTGTCGGTCGCCGAGGTGGCCGCCGCGGCCGGGATCTCCAAACCGACGCTGTTCCGGTACTTCCCCGCCAAGGAGGACCTGGTCCTGCACCGGATCGCCGACCACGAGACGGAGGCCGCCCGGCTGGTCGCGGGAGCCACCGGCACGGACTCGCCGGTCGGCGTGCTGCGCGCCCGCTTCCTCTCCGGCCTCGCCCACAACGACCCGGTCACCGGCCTCAACGACCACCCCCAGGTCCTCGCCTTCCACACCCTCCTCAACAGCACCGCCACGCTCGTCGCCCGCCGGCACGCCTATCTGGAGCGGTCCGAGGCGGCGCTCGCCGAGGCGTTGGGCGGCACCCTGGACGCCCGGCTGGCCGCCGGCCAGATCATCGCCGTACAGCGGATCCTCGCGCAGGACAACTGGCGCCGGATCGCGGCGGGGGAGCGGGTCGAGGACGTGCGGGAGGACGCGGTGCGGGCGGCGGAACGGGCGTTCGGGCGGCTGGAACGGGCGCTGGCCACCCGGTGACCTGGTGTCCGGTGAGCCGGTGAGCCGGTGTCCGGTGGCCTGGTGACCCGGTTGCCGGGAAGTCCCCTGAGGCTCGGTTAAAAATGTAACTCGGTCACGTTTTCTCGTCTACGCTGTCCCCATGCAGCAGGAACTCGACCGTGAACGCGCCTACCACGACACCTGCCGAGCCGCCCTCGCCCGCATGGTCGAGGGCGCCGAAGAGCACGTCGTCACCGGCGAGGACGTGTCCGCCTCCGGCGCCGACGCCGAGGTGCTCGGGTACCGGCTGCGCAGCCGGGCCAAGGAGATGCGGGAGCTGCCGGAAGGGCCGCTGTTCTTCGGCAAGCTGGACTTCGAGGCGGGCGAGCACGCCGGGCAGAGCTACCGCATCGGGCGGCTGCGGATCAGCGAGGAGCCGACCGCCCCGCCGCTCGTCGTCGACTGGCGTGCCCCGGTCTCCCGCGCCTTCTACCAGGCCGGCCCCGAGGACCCCCAGGGCGTCGCGGTCCGGCGCCGGTTCGGCTGGGCCCCCGGCAGCCGCGGCGACTCCGCCGACCTCACGGGCATGGAGGACGAACGGCTCGGCAAGGGGGAGTCGGGGACCGGCACCCTCCTCACCCAGGAGATCGAACGCCCCCGGGTCGGCCCCATGCGTGACATCGCCGCCACCATCCAGCCCGACCAGGACGACCTGGTACGCGCCGGCCTCACCGACTCCGTCTGCGTCCAGGGCGCCCCGGGCACCGGGAAGACCGCCGTCGGCCTGCACCGCGCCGCCTACCTCCTCTACACCCACCCCCAGCGTGTCCGCCGCTCCGGTCTGCTCATCCTCGGCCCCAACCGCACCTTCCTCTCGTACATCTCCGAGGTGCTGCCCGCCCTCGGCGAGACCGGCGTACGCCAGACCACCCTCCACGAGGAGATCGCCCGGCACCCGGTCACCGCGACCGACCCGGACCGCACCGCCACGCTCAAACACGACCCCCGGATGGCGGAGGTGCTGCGCCGGGCCCTGTACGCGCACGTCTCCACGGCCGGCGTCACCGCGCTGTCGCTGTCCGACGGCACCTACACCTGGCGGGTGGCCGCCGGCACCCTGACGCGGATCGTCGAGGAGGTACGGGACGAGGAACCGCCGTACGCCGTCGGCCGCGAGCGGGTACGGGGGCGCGCGATGCGCGCCGTACAGCTGCTGGCCGAACGCCGGGCGGGGCCGCAGCCGGCCGGCTGGACCCGCCGCCTGGAACGCTCACGGGCGATGGGCGCCTACCTCGACACGGTCTGGCCGAAGGTCCGGCCGGAGGAGGTGGTGGCCGAACTCCTCACGGACGCCTCGGTGCTGGCCCGGGCCGCCGATGGGCTGTTCACCCCGGCCGAACAGCGGCACCTGCGCCGGCCCCGGCCGCCGCGCTCCTACAGGTCCGCCCGCTGGTCGGCCGCCGACCTGGTCCTCCTGGACGAGGTCGCCGGACTCGTGGAACACCCCGAGGGGTACGGGCACATCGTCGTCGACGAGGCCCAGGACCTCTCTCCCATGGAGTGCCGGGCGATCGCCCGCCGGGCCGCCTTCGGCTCCCTCACCGTCCTCGGCGACCTGGCCCAGGCCACCACACCCTGGTCGGCGCGGAGCTGGGACACCGTGCTGCGCCATCTGGGCAAGCCGGACGCCCGGGTCGTCCCGCTCACCACGGGCTTCCGCGTCCCGGCGGCGGTCGTGGACCTCACCAACCGGCTGCTGCGGCGGCTGGGCACGGACGTACCGCCGGCCAGGTCGTTCCGGACGGACGGGGAGCTGACCCTGCGCCCGACGGAGGACCTGCACGCGACGACGGTCACCGCGGTCCGGGAGGCCCTGGCCCGGGAGGGCTCGGTGGGGGTGATCACGGCGGACGGCGAGACGGCCGCCGTACGCGACGCCCTGACGTCCGCGGGCATCACCCCGGCGGACGCCCGGGTGGCCGTCGTTCCGGCGAGCACGGTGAAGGGCCTCGAGTACGACCACGTGGTCGCCGTGGAACCGGCGGCGGTCGCGGAGGCGGAGGAGAGGGGACCCCACAGGCTGTACGTGGTCCTGACCCGCGCGGTCTCCCGCCTGGACGTGATCCACACGAGACCGCTGCCGTTCTGACACGCGCCGGCGACGGCGGACCGCGCGGTCCAGGAGGAACGGCTGAGGTCCCACCGCGAACGTACGGACCGGCGGCCCTCACCGGTACGTTCGGCTCCATGGCTGACGAGTGTTACGGGCATCCACGTCTCGCCGCGCTCTACGACGCCCTCGACCCCGACTCACGTGGCCGGGCCGCCGGGATTGACCTGGGCGGTGGCTGCTCGCGATGCTCGGCCCAGGTCCAGACCCCTGTGACGGAAGGATCCGCCCGTGTCCGCTTCCCCTCCCCCTGCCGACCGGGCCGTCGCGCTCCTGCGCGGACTCGGAGCCGCGGAGATCAGCCATCCGGGCGGCACCCTGCTCGTGCATCTCCAGCGCGTGCACCGCCGGCTCGCCGCCTGGGGTGCCCGGCCCGCGCTCCAACTGGCCGGGCTGTGCCACGCGTTCTACGGCACCGACGGTTTTCCCGCCGCCCTGCTGCCCCTGGAGCGGCGGGCCGAACTCGCCGAGGTGATCGGCGCGGAGGCCGAAGGGATCGTGTACCTCTACGCCTCGTGCGACCGGAAGGCCACCTATCCGGCTCTCCCGGACCCCGACGCCGCCTTCCGCGACCGGTTCACCGGACACGACGGTGTTCCCGGCCCGCGGCTGTGCCGGGACTTCGCCGAACTGACCGCGGCGAACGAGCTCGACCTCGCCGGCGTCGACCCGGCCTTCCACGAGCGGTGGGCGGCCGCGCTCCTCGCCCTGTTCACCCGTTTCCGCCCGCTGCTGAGCGAACCGGCCTGGGCCGCCTGCCACACCGTCCTCGCGCCGGAGCCCCGCCCGCAGGGCTGATGCCCCGTACCGGACAGGCGCGGCCCTCCGCCCGGCGGGCTCCTACTGCGGCAGCTCCAGGACGTCGGCGATCACGCAGCTGATGTTGTCGGGGCCGCCGGATCCGTTGGCGAGGGTGACGAGTTCACGGACGGCCTGTTCGGGTTCGCCGGTCCCGGAGAGCACCCGGTGGATGTCCTGGGTCGGCACGACGGTCGACAGGCCGTCGGAGCAGAGCAGGTAACGGTCGTCCCGCCGGGCGTCGTGGAGACGCATGTCGGGCGTGGTGTCGGCGCCGTGGCCCAGGGCGCGTACCAGCAGCGACCGCTGGGGGTGGGACGCGGCCTCTTCGGGGCTGAGGCGCCCTTCGTCGACCATCGACTGGACCATGGTGTGGTCGTGGGTGATCTGGAACAGCTCGCCGTCGCGCAGCAGGTAGACACGGGAGTCGCCGATGTGGACGAGGGCCAGCTGCGAGCCGGTCCAGAGCATGGCGGTGAGTGTCGTGCCGGTGTCCTCGGACGAGGGGCCGCTCCCGGCGACGTCGTGCACGGCCCGCTGGGCCTGTTCGACGACGTCCTCGAGGACGTTGAGGAGACCGTCGGCCGGGACGCTGTCGGTCTCGATGTGTTTGAGCGCCTCGACGGCGGCCGCGCTGGCCGGTGCTCCCTGGCTGCCGCAGCCGTCGGCGACGGCGAGCAGGCGGGGGCCGGCGTAGGCGGTGTCCTGGTTGCTCTCGCGGACCAGGCCCTTGTCCGAGAGGGCGGCGTAGCGGATGCCCAGGGGCGTGGCGGTCGAAGACATGGCGGGGTCCTTCCGGGACAGGTGGTCGATGAGGAAGGTGGCCAGGTCCCGCCGGGCGGCGGTGTCGGCTTCGACCTGCGCCCAGAACGCGCGGATCTCCTGGGCCGCCTCGACCGCGCTCAGCGTGTGGACGTGCCGGATGCGGGCCAGGGGCATCCCCAGCCGGCGGAGCCACGCGACCGTCCGGGCCTGCTCCAACTGCTCCGGCGCGTACAGGCGGTAGCCGGTGACCGGGTCGACCCGGGCGGGCGTCAGCAGGCCGAGCTCGTCGTAGAGACGCAGTGCCTTCGGCGACAGCCGGGACGCCCTCGCGAACACCCCGATGGTCAGCAACCCCATGGCCGGTCCCTCCTCATGCCGAGCCCATCGCCCGGCCCCCCGATGCTGCGGGCTTCCCCAAGGTGAAGGTCAACCACGGTCTCCGTCCAGAGCGGCGAGGGGGCACACGGCCATCCGGGTATGACACGGCGCACTTTTGCAAGCGGGTGCTTGCAATTGTTAGCGGGGGTGGGGCACTGTGGAGGCATGGCATCGCTCAACGTCGGCAATCTCGGTGAGTATCTGCGCGAACAGCGGCGCAACGCGCAGCTGTCGCTCAGGCAGCTCGCCGATGCCGCCGGGGTGTCCAATCCGTATCTGAGCCAGATCGAGCGCGGGCTGCGCAAGCCGAGCGCGGAGGTGCTCCAGCAGGTCGCCAAGGCCCTGCGGATCTCCGCCGAGACGTTGTACGTACGCGCCGGGATCCTCGACGCCGAGCGGGATCTGAGCGAGGTGGAGACCCGTGCGGCCATCCTCGCCGACCCCACGCTCGACGAGCGGCAGAAGCAGGTGCTGCTACAGATCTACGAGTCGTTCCGCAAGGAGAACGGCTTCGGGTCCGGCGACACCGCGGACGCCGTCGACGCCGGTGACGCCGGCGAAGGCGATGCCAGGAGTGAGAACGACAGCGAGACCGACAGCGAGAACGACAGTGCATCCGGTCCGCGGCGGACGGCCGGATGAGCCGGCCAAGCGCGCCGGCCGCCGCGCCGCGGACCACAAAACCCTCAGCCGAACGTGAATCCGGGAGGACCATCACCATGGCCATCACCGACGACCTGCGCAAGACCCTCAGCGACCCGACTCCGCTCTACTTCGCCGCCGGCACCGCCGACCTGGCCCTCCAGCAGGCCAAGAAGGTCCCCGGACTGGTCGAGCAGCTGCGCACCGAGGCCCCGGCCCGCATCGACGCCGTGCGCAACACCGACCCGAAGTCCGTGCAGGAGAAGGCCACCGCCCGCGCGAAGGAGGCCGGTGCCAAGGCCAAGGAGGCACAGGCCACCCTCCAGACCCGGGTCAACGACTTCATCGTCTCCCTCGACGGCGACCTCAAGAAGCTCGGCGAGTCCGCCCAGGACTTCGCCCTGCGCGGGGTCGGCGTGGCCGCCGAGTACGCCGTCAAGGCCCGCGAGACCTACGAGAAGGTCGCCGAGCACGGCGAGCAGGCCGTGCGGACCTGGCGCGGCGAGGCCGCCGAGGAGATCGAGGACCTGGCCATCGTCGTCGAGGGCAAGCCCGAGCAGCAGGCCGGCGTCAAGGAGCAGCCGAAGAAGGCCGAGGAGCCCAAGGCCGCCGAGGCCAGGCCGACCGCGGTGAAGAAGGCCCCGGTCGCCAAGAAGGCCCCGGCCCCCCGCAAGGCCACCCCCACGGCCAAGAAGACCACCCCGCCGGCCAAGTAGAGGCCGTAAGGGCCGTAAGGGCCGTATCAGCGGTACGGGCGGGCCGGGCACCTTGAGGGTGCCCGGCCCGTTCTACGGGTACGGTGGCCGCGTAGGGATCGGGAGAGAGCGGGTGGTGGCAGCATGCTGATGCTGGGGTTCGCAGGGTTCCTGGGACTGCTGAAGATCGTCCTGATGGCCCTGGCCGCGTTCGGGCTGTTCGACGCCGCGTTCCGGCGTGAGGACGCCTTCCGCGCGGCCGACAAGCAGAACAAGGTCTTCTGGCTGGTCATCCTGGCCATCGCCCTGGTGGTCAGCTACCTGTTCTCGATCCTCTCCATCCTCCCGATCGCGGGCGTGGTGGCGAGCATCGTCTACATCGTCGACGTCCGGCCCGCGGTCAAGCAGGTCTCGGGCGGAGGCGGCGGCTGGCGAGGCCGCCGCGGCGGCAGCAGCAGCGACGGCCCGTACGGCCCCTACAACGGCGGCCGCTGAGGCGCCCCGCAAGGGGCGCGGGGAACTGCGCGGCCGGCCACGAAGCACCCGCACTCGGCACACCGCGACGGCCGTACGGTTTATGCAACGGCGGCCGCTGAGGCGCCCCGCAAGGGGCGCGGGGAACTGCGCGACCGGCCACGACGCACCCGCACTCGGCACACGGCGACGGCCGTACGGTTTATGCAACGGCGGCCGCTGAGGCGCCCCGCAAGGGGCGCGGGGAACTGCGCGACCGGCCACGACGCACCCGCACCCGGCTGAGGCAGGAGCCCCTACGGCGGGTCGCCGGCCTCAGACCCCCCGGTCCAGCAGCACGACGGCCACGTCGTCCGTCAGCTCGCCCCCATTGAGCTGCCGCACCTCGTTCACCGCCGCCCGCAGCAACGCCTCACCGGTCAGCCCGGCGCCCAGCTGCCGCCGCACCATCTCGACCATCCCCTCCTGGCCCAGCCGCTCGCCGCCCGTGCCCACCCGGCCCTCGATCAGCCCGTCGGTGTAGAGCATCAGGCTCCACTCGGCCCCCAGCTCCACCTGCATCCGCGGCCACCGGGCACCCTTCAGCAGCCCCAGCGCCGGCCCGTTGTTGTCGTACGGCAGCAGCTCGGCCGGCCGCCCCGGCCGGGCGACCAGCGGCGCCGGGTGCCCGGCCAGGCACAGGCCCGCCCGGCGCCCGTCCGGCGCTATGTCGACCGTGCAGAGGGTCGCGAAGATCTCGTCGTCGGAGCGCTCGTGCTCCAGCACCTCCTGGAGCGTGCCGAGCAGCTCGTCACCGCACAGCCCCGCCAGGGTCAGCGCCCGCCAGGCGATGCGCAGCTCCACGCCGAGCGCGGCCTCGTCCGGGCCGTGTCCGCAGACGTCGCCGATCATCGCGTGCACGGTCCCGTCGGGCGTGCGCACGGTGTCGTAGAAGTCGCCGCCGAGCAGCGCCCGCGAGCGGCCGGGGCGGTAGCGCGCGGCGAACCGCAGCGAGGAGCCGTCCAGCAGCGGCGTGGGCAGCAGGCCGCGCTCCAGGCGCCGGTTCTCCTGCGCCCGCATCCGCCCCTCCGCGAGCTTGCGCTCGGTGGTGAGGGAGCGTTTGCGCTCGACGGCGTACCGGATGGCTCGGCTCAGCAGCCGGCCGTCCAGCTCGTCCCGGAAGAGGTAGTCCTGCGCGCCCACGCGCACGGCCTCGGTGCCGCGCTCGGTGTCACCGGAGGCGGTGAGCGCGAGGACGGCATGGCGGGGCGCGAGCTGGAGCACGTGCCGCAGCACGGCCAGCTCGTCGGCGTCGGCACCGGCATCGGCACCGGTACCGCCGTCGGTGGCGGTGCCCACGCTCACGCGGCCCGGCGCCGGCAGCGCCAGGTCCAGCAGGATGCAGTGGACGTCGTCGGTCAGCAGCCGCTCGGCCTCGGTGAGGTTGCGGGCGGTACGGATCCGGATCGAGGTGCCGGACGCGTCCCGCAGCTCGGGCAGGATCGGCGAGCCGGCCGGATCGTCCTCGATCAGCAGCAGGGTGAGAGTGGTGCCGCCTGCGTTCGTGGCGACGGCTTCCGTGCGGTGGGCCTCTTCCTTGAGGGGGCCGCCGTCCTGTGCGGGCGCGGCGGCCGGCGCCTGACCACTCTCCACGGCCGGGATCGCTCTCTGCCGCGGTACGGGTACGGGCATCGTGTCGGGTTCCTTCCCTCCCCCCGAGGGCACGGCGGGACGAGGGACTCGACCCACCGACCGGGACCATAGCGGTACTGGCCACCGCAACGGAATGGTGTGAGCCGCGTCGCTCCGTATCAGGCCACTGTCATATGCCGTCTGCCGTACGGCAGTTGGGCGGCCGGGTGGTCGGACGGGGATGACGAAGGTCACGTGCCGCTCGGGTTTGAGGGCGTGTTGGCGTGCGCCGGGTCACATGACACAGCTCACGAAAGGGACATTACGCGTCCGGCCGTACCACTCCGAGGATGGGCATCGCCCCGGCGCCCCCGATCGACACCGTCCGCCCCGGGCGCGGTGCCTGGATGATCGCGCCGTCCCCGATGTACAGGGCGACATGGCTGGCGTCGTCGAAGTAGATGATCAGGTCGCCGGGGCGCATGTCCTTCACGTCGACGTGCTTGAGCTGCTTCCACTGCTCCTGCGAGGTGCGCGGGATCGGCTTCCCGGCGCTCGCCCAGGCCTGCGAGGTCAGTCCGGAGCAGTCGTACGAGTCCGGGCCCTCGGCACCCCATACGTACGGTTTGCCGATCTGGGCGGTGGCGAACGCGATCGCCTGCCGGCCCGCGGCGGACGCCTTGCCGTGGATCTCGCCGAGTATCCCGGTGTCCAGCCAGGCGGTCTGCGCCTGGTAGGCCGCCTCCCGCTCCAGTTCGGCGAGACGCTTCTTCTGCTTCTTCTCGAGTTTCGACTGGAGTTCCTCGGCGGCCGCGATCCGCTCGGTGATCTTCTTCTTCGCCGCGGCCTTCGCCTTGCGCCCGGCCTCCAGCTTGTTCCACTGCCCGGCCGCGTCCGCCGCGTACTGCTTCAAGTCCTGCTGGGTCTGGGTCAGTTCCCTGATCAGGCCCTTGGCGGCGCGCTGGCCCTGGAGCACCCGCCCGGCCCCGTCCAGGAACTGCGAGGGGTTGTCGCTCAGCACCAGCTGCGCGCTGTCCGGCAGGCCGCCGGTGCGGTACTGGGCCGCCGCCGCCCGGCCCGCGCGCTGCTTCAACCGGTCCAGTTTCCGCTGCCCTTGGACGATCTTCTTCGCCAGCTGGACGATCTGGGCGGACTGCTTCCGGGCGGCTTCCTCGGCGGCGTTGTAGGCGTCGGTGGCGACGGCCGCGTCGTGGTAGAGATCGTCCAGTTTCTGCCGTACCGCCTCCAGGTCCTTGTCGGGCGGCAGGGTCACCGACGGGCTGGGGGAAGCGCTCGCGCCGGGCGTGGCGCTCGCCGAGGGTGTCGGGTCCGGTGCCGCGAACGCCGTGCCGGGGGCCGCCAGTACGGTCGCCGCGCAGACCACGGTCACCGCCGTCGCCAGGATCCCGCGCCCGCCCGGCCGGACGGTGTGCTTGTCCGGTCCCATGCCCCGACCCCCAAAACTGATTAACCGTCAGTAACTTACGACACGTGGAGGATCGTGCCACGCTGCGTCGTAAAGCGACAGGGGTGACGGCAGGTGGGTTCCTCCCCGCTTTCCCCCGGGACATGACGGTCTCCCCGCCTTTGTGACGTACGACTCACCGAGATCGTTCCCGCCCCCGTACCGCGTCCCGTGTCAGGCGGCCGGTGCCAACGCCCCCCACGCCACCGTCACTTCCCCCTGCCGCCAGCGCACCGGCGAGTCCGTCACCGGCCAGTCGGCCGTCAGGTCCCGCACCGCCCGGATCCACCGCTGCCGGGCGCCGTACGACGCGTAGGGCGCGGCCGCCGCCCAGGCGCGGTCGAAGTCCCGCAGGAACGCGTGCACCGGCTCGCCCGGCACGTTGCGGTGGATCAGCGCCTTCGGCAGCCGTTCGGCGAGGTCCGACGGCCGCTCCAGCGATCCCAGCCGGGTCGCGAAGGTCACCGTGCGCGGCCCCTCCGGCCCGAGCGCGACCCACACGTGCCGCCGCCCGATCTCGTCACAGGTCCCCTCGACCAGCAGCCCGCCGGGCGCGAGCCGCGCGCACAGCCGCTCCCAGACGCCGGCGACCTCGATCTCGTCGTACTGCCGCAGCACGTTGGCGGCTCGGATCAGCGACGGCCGCGCCGGCACCGGGATCTCGAAGCCGCCGTGCCGGAAGACCAGGCCGTCCCGCTCGTAGGGCTTCGCGGCGGTCACCCGTGCGGGCTCGATCTCCACACCGACGACCCGGGCGCGTGGCGCGACGGTCCGCAGCCGTCCGAGGAGTTCCACGGCGGTCCAGGGCGCGGCCCCGTACCCGAGATCGATGGCCAGAGGTTCACGGGTGCGCCGCAGCTCGGCGCCGTGGACCGCGGCGATCCACCGGTCCATCCGGCGCAGCCGATTGGGGTTCGTGGTCCCGCGCGTCACCGTCCCCACGATGGGCGTCCCCCCGCTTGAGCGACGCCGAGAGTGGGGGAGGGGGGCGCGGGTGGTCATGCGTACGAGGGTAATTGCGACGAGCGCCCGCCACCCGCACGCATCCCACCCTCGAACGGTTGAGCGACAGTAGGTAATCTGTCGGCAAAATTGACCGCCCCCGGAATGGGAACTCGTCCTCGTGCTGTTGCACTCGCAGAGGACCCTCGACGTCCTCCCGAAGGCATGCCCGCACAAGGAGGACCGCCACGTGAGCCAGTACGTCAGCAGGCTCGGGCGCCGCTCCCCGTCGGCTGCGAGCCGGCTCCTGCGGCCGCGTCGCCCCCGCCGCGTCGCCATGCTCTCCGTGCACACCTCACCGCTCCACCAGCCCGGCACCGGCGACGCCGGCGGCATGAACGTCTACATCGTGGAGCTCGCGCAGCGCCTCGCCGCGATCGACATCGACGTCGAGATCTTCACCCGGGCCACCGCCGGCGGCCTCCCGCACACCGTGGAGCTCGCTCCCGGCGTCCTGGTCCGGCACGTCGACGCGGGCCCTTACGAGGGTCTGGCCAAGGAGGACCTGCCGGCCCAGCTGTGCGCCTTCACGCACGGTGTGATGCAGGCCTGGGCCGGCCACCGCCCCGGCTACTACGACCTCGTGCACTCGCACTACTGGCTCTCCGGCCACGTCGGCTGGCTCGCCGCCCAGCGCTGGGGCGTCCCCCTGGTGCACGCCATGCACACCATGGCCAAGGTCAAGAACGCCAGCCTGGCCGACGGCGACACCCCGGAACCCGCCGCCCGCGTCATCGGCGAGACCCAGATCGTCGCCGCCGCCGACCGGCTGATCGCGAACACCTCCGAAGAGGCCGCCGAACTCGTCCGCCACTACAGCGCCGACCCCGCCAAGGTCGCCGTCGTGCACCCCGGCGTGAACCTGGACCGCTTCCGGCCGGCCGACGGCCGCGCCGCCGCCCGCGCCCGCCTCGGCCTGCCGCAGGACGCCCTGGTCCCGCTGTTCGCGGGCCGCATCCAGCCGCTGAAGGCCCCCGACATACTGCTGCGCGCCGTGGCCGTCCTCCTCGACGAGCGCCCCGAACTCCGCTCCCGGATCGTCGTGCCGATCGTCGGCGGCCCCAGCGGCAGCGGTCTCGCCAAGCCGGAGGGCCTGCAAAAACTGGCCGCGCGGCTCGGCATCGCGGACGTCGTGCGGTTCCGGCCGCCGGTCGGGCAGGAGCAGCTCGCGGACTGGTTCCGCGCCGCCTCGGTCCTCGTCATGCCCTCCTACAGCGAGTCCTTCGGCCTGGTGGCGATAGAGGCGCAGGCGGCGGGCACCCCCGTCCTCGCCGCCTCGGTCGGCGGGCTGCCGGTGGCCGTGCGGGACGGCGAGACCGGCTTCCTGGTGCGCGGCCACGACCCCGCCGAGTACGCGCGCGTGCTGCGCCGCTTCGCCGACGACGCGTCCCTGGCGGACCGTCTCGGCGGTGCCGCCGCCCGGCACGCCGAGTGCTTCGGCTGGGACGCTTCGGCCGCCGCCACCGCCGAGGTGTACCTGGCCGCGACCCAGGCGCACCGCCGTCGCGTACGCTCGGCCCATGGGTGATGCTTCACAGGAGCGGCAGGCGGCGCAGGTCATCGAGGGTGTCCTGAAGGACGCCGAACTGGAGTGGGAGAGCCCCGAGTCCGGCAACTACGTCGTCCAGCTCCCCGGTACCCGCAAGCTGAAGACGACCGTCTCGCTGCTGGTCGGCCGCCACTCGCTCTCCCTGAACGCCTTCGTCGTCCGGCACCCCGACGAGAACGAGCCGGCCGTGCACCGCTGGCTCCTGGAGCGCAACCTGAGGCTGTACGGCGTGAGTTACGCCGTCGACCGGCTCGGTGACGTCTACCTCACCGCGCGGCTCCCGCTCGCCTCGGTCACCGAGGACGAGATCGACCGCCTGCTCGGCCAGGTCCTGGAGGCCGCGGACGGCGCCTTCAACACCCTCCTGGAGCTGGGCTTCGCCTCCTCGATCCGCAAGGAGTACGAGTGGCGGGTGGCCCGGGGCGAGTCGACGCGGAACCTGGACGCGTTCACCCACCTGATCGAACGCCCCGCTGACTGACCTCTGCACGACTCTTTCGCACCGCTCGACCATCGTGGCATGCTCACGCTCGACGCAGATCTGAACGTCGTTCACATCCATGACTGGCTCGCATGGAAGGGCGTACGGAATGAGTACCGCGCACCAGGACCTGACCGACGGCATGACCAGACGGACCCTGCTCGCCGGCGCCACCGCCGTGGCCGCGACCACCGTGACGGGCGCCGGCACCGCCCACGCCTCCGACGCCCACGCCTCCGACGCCCACGCCTCCGACGCCCACGTCCCCTCCCTGTGGCGGGAGTTCACCCGTACCCCCTTCACCCACCCGCAGATCCCGTACGTCGGCCGGGCCGGCGCCGCCCGCATCCGCCGCCTGCCCGTGGTGGCCGACGTGCGCGCCTTCGGCGCCGTGGCCGACGGCGTCACCGACTGCGCCCCCGCGATCAACCGTGCCATCGCCGCTGCCGCCAGGGCCGGCGGTGGCACGGTCGCCATCCCGCCCGGCACCTTCCGCGTCGACGGCCTGATCCAGCTCGGGTACGACCACGTGGTGCTGCGCGGCGCCGGCAGCGGCCGTACCACCCTGTACGCGACGAGGAGCCTCACCGAACTCATCGGCCCCTACGGCTCCCGGTACGGCGGCACCAAGTCGGCCTGGTCCTGGGCGGGCGGGCTGATCTGGCTGGCGCCGAAGGCCCGGTGGGAATCCCTGACCGAGGCGATCAGGGCGCAGGCCTGGCCCTTCGAGGGCTGGACGGGCAACAAGCGGGACGAGTGGGAGCGGTTGACGCCCGTCGCACCGGCCCGGCAGGGCGACCGGACGGTCACCGTCGCCGACGCCTCCCGGCTCCGCCCCGGCCGGCTGGTCCTGCTCCGCGTCTCCGACGACAGCGCCCACACCCTCCTCCAGCACATGTCCGGCGGCGGCCCCGGCCCGGCGGCGTACTACTGGGAGGACAAGACGAAGCTGCTGTCGTACGTCCCCTACGAATGGCCCGTGCGCGTCACCGCCGTCCGCGGCCGCAGGGTGACCCTGGAACGCCCGCTCCCGCTCGACCTCCGCCCCGAATGGAACCCACAGCTCACCACGCACGTACGGGAGTTGACCGGGGCCGGGGTCGAGGGCCTCACCCTGGACGTGCTGGAGACCCCGCAGTCCCCGCACCTCCTCGACAAGGGCTACAACGGGGTCGTCCTTCAGTGCGCTTACGACTGCTGGGTGGACGACGTCACGGTCCGTAACGTCGACAACGGCTTCGGCCTGGTCGCCGCCTCCGCCTGCACGCTGCGCCGCACCCGGGTCGGCGGCCGGGGCGAGCACCACCCCTACTTCTGCCGCGAGGGCTCCCACGACAACCTCGTCGAGGACTTCACGGTCGAGGAACGCACCGTCCCCGCCCCCGCCGACACCCAGCTGCACGGCATCAACGTCGAGGGCCTGTCGTCGTACAACGTCTGGTCGCGCGGCGACATGCGGATGGGCACCTTCGACTCCCACCGGGGTCTGCCCTTCGCGAACGTCCGCACCGACATCACCGTGAACAACGACGGCCGCCACGGCGGCGACGCCAACGCCGGCCCGCTGTTCGGAGCGCGGTTCACGCACTGGAACGTACGCGTGACCAACGGCAGGGCGGGCCTGATGCGCCTCGACGGCCTCGCGCCGTGCTCCGCGACCGTCGGCCTGAACACGGTCACCGACTTCGACCAGACCGACGTACCGGACTTCACCGGCGACCTGAACTCCCGCCTGGAGCTGTACGGCACGTGGGACGCCGTGCGGCCGCGGAACCTGTACGAGGCTCAGCGCGCGCTGGACCGGTAGCGCCCCGGGGTCACGCCCACCAGCTTCTTGAAGTGCCGGGTCAGATGGGCCTGGTCGTAGAAGCCGGTGGCGGTGGCCGTCTCGCCGGGCGGGACCCCGTCCAGCAGCAGCCGGCGGGCCCGGCCGACCCGCCGGGACATCAGGTACTGGTGCGGGGCGATGCCGTACGCGCCGCTGAACGCCCGTACCAGATGGGCCGGATGGGCGTACAGCAGCCGGGCGGCCTCCTCCAGGGCGAGCCCCTCGGTGACCCGCTCGTCGAGGAGTTCGCGCAGCGAGCGGGCGAGCGCCGGGTCGGGGCGCCGCCTGGCGTCCGGGCGGGTGTCCGGACGGGTGTCGGGGCGGGTGTCGGGGCGGGGGCGGAGCAGGTCGCGCAGCCGTTCGCCGATGAGGGTGAGACGGCTCTCGGCCTCCAGTTCGTCGCCGGGGCGGGCGAGCGCGGTGTGCAGCCGGCCGACGCGCTGCCGCAGCAGGGGGTCCCGCAGGTCGGGGCTGTCGACGGCGGCTCCGATGAGCTGGTCGCCGAGCAGCGCGCCGTCCAGGTAGACCACGCGTTTGCGGAAGCCGTCCGCGGTGGCCGGGGAGCCGTTGTGCGGGACGTGCGGGGGCAACAGCGAGACCGTGTCGCCCGGGGTGCCGTGCTCGTGCCGGTCGAGGTCGTACCGAACGGCCCCGTCGTCCACGATGAGCAGCGTCCACGCGTCATGGACGTGCATCGGGTAGGCGTACCCGGTGAAGCGCGCGTGGAAGACCTCGGCGACGCCCGGGACACGGGGACGCCAGGCGGTGACTTCCTGGGTGACGGGCTGCCGGGCGGCCATGCAAACAACGTACAAGACGAGGTCGTACGGCGGTCGGCAGTCTCATGGCATGAGCACTGAACCCCTGCGCCCCGAGGTCCGTTTCGACACGAAGATCGCCGTACTGCTGCGCGAGGACCTGGAGACCTGGCAGCGCCTCAACGTCACCGCGTTCCTGGTCAGCGGCCTGGGAGTGACCGTCCCCGAGGTGGTGGGGGAGCCGTACGAGGACGCGGACGCGGTGGCGTACCTGCCGATGTTCCGGCAGCCGGTGCTGGTCTTCGAGGGCACGAAGGAGGTGCTGAAGGCGGCGCACGGACGTGCCCTGAGCCGGGCGCTGCCCCGGGCCGTCTTCACCGCGGACCTGTTCACCACGGGCAACGACCGCGACAACCGCGCGGCGGTCCGTGCCGTCCCCACGGCCGAGCTGGACCTGGTCGGGCTCGCCGTGTACGGGCCGCGGAACGGGGTGGACAAGGTGCTGAAGGGGGCACGGATGCATCCGTGAGACGCCCGTCGGCTCCGCCGGCCGGAGGAATCGCGTGGCGTGACCGGGTGAGCGGATCATCGTATATGACCATCATCTTCGTGAATGCCGCATCTCATATGTATGCGACAGTTCAGGTACATGCGCCGGTCCGGCCACGTCGGACACCACGTCGGATACGGCAGGCTCTCCGGCTCGGCCGTGGTGGCGGCGGCGATCGTCATGGGTGCGACGGGCGGGCCGGCGGTCGCCGGCGGCGACTCCTCGACGCCGGTCGCGTGCGGCGCGAGAGCGCTGACGACCGCCGTCGCCGCCGCGTCCGCGGGCGAGACCCTGTCCCTCTCCCGCGACTGCACGTACCGGCTGACGGCGCCGTACGCCATGGGCGACGGGCTGCCGGCCGTCGACCTGAAACTCACGATCCGGGGCAACGGCGCCACGATCGTACGGGCCGGGAACCCGACCGCCGCCTTCCGGATCTTCCACGTCGTCTCGGGCGGCAACCTCCGCCTGGAGGACCTCACCGTCCGCGGCGGCAGCGCCGCCGGTGACGGCGGGGGCGTGCTCGTCGACGGCGGCGGCAAGCTCACGCTGTCCGGGGTCGACGTGCTCCACAACACCGCCACGAACAACGGGGGCGGGGTCGCGGTGTCCGCGAACGCCACGGCGGTCGTGCGGCGCGGCTGGCTGGGGTTCGGCAACGCGGCCTACGGGGGCGCCCTCTACAGTCGCGGAACGCTGAGCGTGCAGGGCGCCGAGCTCAGCCGCAACCACGCCCGGACCGCCGGCGGTGCGCTGTACCTGGGCGCCGGTGACGCCTTCTTCTACACGAGCGTCCTCAGACGCAACACGTCGGCCGGCCGGGGCGGCGGCGTCACCGACAGCGGCAGCGCGGCCCTGGAGTTCAGCGACAGCAAGATCGCGAACAACACGGCCGCGGGCGACGAGGGCGGCGGGATCCAGAACCTGTCGAGTCTGCGGCTGGAGCGGACGGAGGTCAGCGGCAACGTCGTCGGGGGTACGGCGGGGGTGGGCGGCGGCGTCTACAACTCGACGGCCGGCGCCGTGCTCGTCCTCAGGGACAGCCAGGTCCTCAGCAACAGCGCGAACGGCGACGGTACGTCCCGGGCCGGCGGCGTCTACAACGACGGCGGGCGCGTCACCCTCGACCACAGCAAGGTCCGCGACAACGCCTCCAGGGTGGCCCCCGGAGGCGTCTACACGACCAACGCGTTCACCGTCCTCGACTCGACCGTCAGCCGCAACACCCCGACGAACTGTGCGGGAAGCCCCGTGATCGTGGCGGGCTGCCGAGACTGACGCGGCGACGAGGCACGCACCCGTCGGCCTCACCGGCCGTCAGGCGCGCGCCCTCGGCTGTGGGGCAGCGGTCAGGCGCGCGCCCCTCGGTAGCGCCGGCCGTCAGGCGCGCACCCCGGCCTCCGGCGCCCCAGCCGTGTCCGTCTCGGTGTCCGTGTCCGTGGCCGTGGCCGTGCCCGCGCCGGTGTTCATGTCCGTGCCCGTGCCCGTGCCCGTGTTCATGTCCGTGTCCGTGTCCGTGCCCGGGGTCTTCGTGACCGAGGCGCGTTCTTCCGGCAGGCGCCGCATCAGCACCCCGTACCCGGCCGCGGCCGCCGTCCCCACCACCGCGCACAGCCCCCACAGCCACTCCGCCCCGAACCGGTCGATGACGACACCGGACATCAGCGGCGCGACGAGCGCGGCGGCGGACCAGGACAGCGTGTACATCCCCTGGTACCGCCCCCGCCCGTGGGTGGGCGAGAGCCGCACCACGAGGCCGGTCTGGGTCGGCGCGTTGACGATCTCGGCGAGCGTCCACACGCACACGGTGAGCGCGAACACCCCGACCGAGCCGGCGAACGCGGTGAGTCCGAAGCCGTACCCCGCGAGCAGCGACGAGACGACGAGCAGGGACCGCGCGTCACGGTGCTCGATGACGCGGGTGACCGGGATCTGGAGCACCACGATGAGCACGCCGTTCACGGCGATCGCCAGGCCGTAGTCGGCGGGCGTGAACCCGGCCCCGCCCATCGCCACCGGCAGCCCGACCGCCCCCTGCTGGAAGACGAGCGCGACGAGGAACGACAGCCCCACGACGGCCATGTACCGCCCGTCACGCAGCACGGTCCCGAGGCTGACCTCGTCGGCCTCCTTGACGGTGCGCTGCGGCCGGGACTCGGGCAGCTTGGCGAAGACGAGCACCGCGCACAGGGCGGTCATCCCGGCCTCGACGAGGAACCCGGCGCGGTAGCTGACCTCGGCGATGAACCCGGCGCCCGCGGACGAGACGGCGAAGCCGAGGTTGATGGCCCAGTAGTTCAGCGAGAACGCCCGCACCCGGTCCTCGGGCCGCACGATGTCGGCCATCATCGCCTGCACGGCGGGCCGGGAGGCGTTGGAGGCCATGCCGACGAGGAAGGCGACGGCCGCGATGGCGACGGGGTTCTGCACGAACCCGAGCAGCGCGACGGCGCCGGCGGTGGAGCCCTGGGCGACGAGCAGGGTGGGCCGCCGTCCCAGCCGGTCGGCCATCACCCCGCTGCCCAGCGAGGAGACGACCCCGCCCAGCCCGTGCAACGAGACGACGAGCCCGGCGTACGAGGCGCTGTACCCGCGGTCCAGCGTCAGGTAGAGGGCCATGTACGTGGCGACGAAGGCGCCGAGCCGGTTGACGAGGGTGCTGGTCCACAGCCACCAGAACTCCCGGGGCAGACCGGAGACGGTCTCCCGGACGGCGCGTCGCAGGACGGCGGACGGCATGGCTCCCCCAGGGCAAGAAGTAAGTGGTGCGAAGAAGTAAGTGGCGCGAGGCCCGACCGGAACTTACTAACCCCTCGCTCGCCTGAGCCACTCAATTAACAAATGCAGTCAACTGTCCGCCCCCTGGGACGGCCCCCGGGCGTCGGCTCCCCGCCCCGAACACGTGGATTACGCTCTGACCCATGGCCGACGCACCGTACAAGCTGATCCTCCTCCGCCACGGCGAGAGCGAGTGGAACGCGAAGAACCTGTTCACCGGCTGGGTGGACGTCAACCTCAACGAGAAGGGCGAGAAGGAGGCAGTCCGCGGCGGTGAGCTCCTGAAGGACGCCGACCTGCTGCCCGACGTGGTCCACACGTCCCTCCAGAAGCGGGCGATCCGCACGGCGCAGCTCGCCCTCGAGGCGGCCGACCGCCACTGGATCCCGGTCCACCGCAGCTGGCGCCTGAACGAGCGGCACTACGGCGCGCTCCAGGGCAAGGACAAGGCGGCGACGCTGGCCGAGTTCGGCGAGGAGCAGTTCATGCTCTGGCGCCGCTCGTACGACACCCCGCCCCCGCCGCTGCCCGACGACTCGGAGTTCTCCCAGTCGGCCGACGCCCGCTACGCCTCCATCCCGCCGGAGCTGCGCCCCCGCACGGAGTGCCTGAAGGACGTCGTCGTCCGCATGCTCCCCTACTGGTACGACGGCATCGTCCCCGACCTCCTGACCGGCCGCACGGTCCTGGTGGCCGCCCACGGCAACAGCCTCCGTGCCCTGGTCAAGCACCTGGACGGCATCTCGGACGCCGACATCGCGGGCCTCAACATCCCCACCGGCATCCCCCTCTACTACGAACTCAACGCCGACTTCACCCCGACCACCCCGGGCGGCCGCTACCTCGACCCGGACGCGGCAGCAGCGGCGATCGAGGCAGTGAAGAACCAGGGCAAGAAGAAGTAACGCGAGCCAGAAAAGCCCCCTGCCTGCGGTTTTCCCGCGCGCAGGGGGTTATTTGCTACACCTGGGCCGTCGCTGGGCCGTGAAAGGAATCCGGGGCCGCTGTCAAGCCTCCCCATGAGCCTCAGTGGGGAGCTACGTGACCGGTATGCTGATGCCACCTCACCTGAACCTCCCTCGAACTCGATGTGGCGGCACGAGAGTTCCAGACTCCGGCCCGAGAAGCGGGTCGGTTGGAGGAGGAGGGAGGTGGTAGAGGTGAGTCTTGAGAAGGACAAGCCTCGCAAGTGGTCCGGTGCCGAGAAGTGGCAGGTCTGGCTTGCGGGGGTCGGCCTACTCGTGGCCATCGCTACTGGCGTGATGCAGTTCGCTCGATGAGCGAGTCACGCGCGAGTACGGTCGGGATCGGGCGCTGTACGTACAGCGAGCCCGGTCTGCTCTCACGCGACCGGGCTCGTTGACTGCACGAGGGCCTGGATCTGGTTGCCGCCGGATCCGGGTCCTCAGTCGTTCTGCACTCTGCATAGCTTCTGAGAAGCGATCTAGAGCTAAGTAGAGCTAACTAGAGCTATCTATAATCTCTCACGCACTGCTAATTCAATCAACTTTGTGAGCCTACTCGTGCTCTAGATCTCTCGTCTCTACTTGAACATCCACCCCGAACTGTTCGCCAGTGACTACCGGGAACAGTTGTATCTCTGATCGTTGCGGTGTGGTCATCCCCGCCGATCGAAGACGGCAGTCACTGCCTTACGGGTGCGCTCCTGACTGGACGGCATGAGGTGCGCGTAGACGCGCAGCGTCAGACCTGGATCTGAGTGGCCGAGGTACTCGGCCAGAGCTTTGATGTTCTCCCCGGCGTCCAGCAGCAGCGACGCGTAGAAGTGCCGCGGCGCATGCATGCCGTTCTCACGCGACTCGGCGTACGCTCCGCCCGGCTCCCGCTCGGGGATCACACCGGCCGAGGCCAGAGCCCGCTTCCACACCTCCTCGTTGAGCGACGTACGCCAGACGTGCCTGCCCCGCGGCCCGGTGAAGATCAGCCGTTTGGTCACCGGAGGCCCGTTGGCCACCTTCCACGGCAAGGTGATCTCGACCGGCGGGAACCGCTTCATGTGGGCCCGCAGTGCATCGGCGACCGGCGCGGGAAGCGGTACGTCCCGAAGCTTGCCGCCTTTGGGTGGGGCGAACACCGCCTTGCTCCGACTCAGCTTGAGCTGCTGGACCACGTGAAGTGTGTCCGAACCGAAGTCGATGGCGTCGACGGCGACGCCGAGGATCTCGCCTTGGCGGAGCCCGCAGCCGCCGCCCAGGTCGCCCACGGCTTGGAAGCGCTCGGGCATGCCGGCCCGGACGGCGAAGAGCCGTTCCGTTGTCCAGGGGGCGATCCGCTTCGTGTCGACCGTGGGCGGCCGGACCGAGCGGGCTGCGCACGGGTTGCGCGGAAGGTGTCCGTCGTCCACCGCCGCACTCAGCGCGGCACGAACGTTGGAGTAGATCGTCCGGGCGTACGGGCCCCGGACACCGTTCTCCTGGAGCTTCCGCACCCAGTCGCGGATGTGGGCGGGCTGGAAGGAACCGAGCGGACGTGATCCCAGATGAGGGAAGGCGTGCAGGCGGAGCTGCGACTCCATCGAGGCCTGTGTGTTGGGGTCCGCTCCCTGCGTCTGCACCCAGGTCTCCGCATACTGCTGGAAGGTGATCCGTGCCGCGCGCGGGTCGATGTACTGCCCGCGCGCCATGTCCGCCTCGATGTGGGCGAGCCACTGTTCGGCGAGTCGCTTTTGCCGGTCGGGGAAGCTCTTTGACTTCTCCGTGCCGTCCGGACCGACGTACCGGGCCCGGTAGCGCATGCCGGTGCCGTAGCGCTCGGTCTTGACCTTGCGGTCCTTGCCGTCCTGTCCGACCTCGGTTCTGTACCAGCGGTCTTGGATGTGTCCGGCCATCAGGCAGCCGCCCCCTCAAGCTGCGAGTCCACCCAGGCCCGAACGTCGGCCGGGTCGAAGCGCAGGTGCCGACCGACACGGAAGCCACGGGGCCCAGTGCGCTTGCGGCGCCACTGGTACACCGTCTCGACGCTGGGCAGCTCGAACATCTCCACCAGGTCCTCGGGGGTCAGGTACCGCGCGGGCAGGGCGCGCGGTTCGGTGGCCAGGTCGGTGAGGGTGAGGCGTCGGCTAGCCACGAGTGGGTTCTCCTTCGGTTCCGGGGGCTGGTTCGAGGGATGCGGACAGCCAGGCTTCGGCGGCGGAGAGGCCGGTGCCGGCGAAGACCCAGTGGGCGAGGACGTACGTCATCCCGGGCGCGTTGTCGGGTGTGGTGGTCGCTGCCGCTTGTGCGTGGCGCCATTCGGCGCGGGCGTCGCGGAGGGCGCCGAGGGTGGTGGAGTAGCGGCGGGATTTGGTGGAGAAGTGGCCGCGGAAGCCGAGCATGTGGGCCCAGGCGCGCAGGCGGAGGTGTTCGAGGTCTTTGCGGGCGCCGAGGGTCCAGGCGGTTCGGATGAGTCGTCGGGCGTGGTCGCTGATGTCGAGCTGGGCGAGTTCGGCGGCGAACTTCAGCGGCCGGTCGAGAGCTCCCGTGGCGGTCTCTGCGCCCTTGGTGGCGTACTTGGCGATGTAGGCGGCGACGGCGCGTTCGGTGAGTTCCTGGCCGTCGTTGAAGTCGGCGGATCGGATGGTTCGGACGTCGAGTTGGCGGCCGAAGGTGAAGGTGTGGGTGCGGCCGTCGAGGGTCGGGCCGTCGACGCGGACCTTGGTGGCGGCCGTTTGGATGGCGTCGGTGAGGAGTTCTGCGGTGGCCCAGGGCGGGGGTGGGGTGTCGCCGCCGTTCGGGCCGTCGAGGCGGATGACGGCGTGGAAGTGGACGGCGCCGCGCTTCTGGTACTCGGCGACCTTGGCGAAGGAGACGCGGGCGTGGTCGCGTAGGCGTCGCTGGGAGAGGCCCGCGCGCTTGGCGACCTCCCGGCGGAGGTAGATCGAGAAGCGCCGCCAAAGGGCTCCCGCGTGGGCGTTCCAGAGAACGGCCGCGTCGTAGTCGTAGGTGTCGGGATCGAGCGGGGTGCCGAGGGCGTCGTCGTCCTGGTCGTGGTGGGTGCCGCAGCGGCAGGGACGGTTGTCGGTGCGGCGGTTGTGGACCGGGCCGAAGCCGGGGGCGGTGAAGGTGGCGAAGACGCGGGGGTGGGTGGCGACGTGTTCGGGGGTGCCCTTGCCGCCGCGTAGGCCTGCGGAGATGAGGTGGAAGGTGTCGCGGCGGTAGACCTCGGCGCAGGCCGGGCAGCGGGTGGTGCGGCGGTTGTTGCAGCGGACGAGGAGTTGGCCGGCGGGCAGGTCGGTGGAGTCGAGGTGCTGGAGGATGCGGCCGATCTCGCCGGTTGTGGTGTCGATGTCGTATTCGGTGCGGTGGCCGTCGAGGCGGATGGGGTTGGTGCAGCCGCCGAGGCCGGAGAGTTGGCGGAGGATACCGGGCAGGGTGCCGCCTGCGGCGAGGTTGGTGAGTTCGCTAAGCGGGGGCGGGGTGGTGCGGGTGAAGATGGCGGGCTCCTTCTGGCTGGCTCGGTCAGGAGTGACGGGCCCCGGGGCGGCCGGATGCTTGGCGGTGTCGTGGCCGCCCCAGGGGTCGGGCAGAGGGACTAGCGCCGGTTGTGTTCGCGGAGCAGGGAGCGCAGGACCACGGCGGCGATGGCCACGGAGACGGCCGAGACGGCGACGGCGGTCAGGAGCGCGGTGAGGACCACGCCGCCCGTGAGCACGGCGGCGACGGCGCCGGTGCTGAGGGAGATCACCCCTGGCCGACGACGCGGCCCTGATCGTGAGCGAGCTGAGCACGAACGCACTCCTCCACACGAGCAGCGGCGGGCAACGCGGAAGCTTCCACCTGGCCCTCGCGGTGGCGCCACAGGTGATCGCACTGTCGGTCACCGACGACGGAGGAGGCGGCAGCGCCCCGAAGGTCGAGCACCAGGACCAGGACGCCGAGCAAGGCCGGGGCCTGGGCATGGTCAGCGCCATCGCCCACAGGGTCGTCGTCCAGGGCGCCGACGGCGACTACACGGTCACCGCGGAACTCCTCGTGCACGCCCAACGAGGAGGCCACCCATGCTGATGGACAAGCCCCGGCGGGGTTTCTGGTGCGAGTGCTGGACCGAGGACCTCACCGACGGGATGCAGTGGCCGGCACTCCGAGCATCCTTCGACGCCTACTCAGCGCCCCAGGCGGACAGATGGGTCGCCATCGCCCTGCGCACCATCTCACCCGCACTCGACCCAGACCCTCCGACGAGGTCTGGGCCTGGCTCCACGACGGCCGCGCACAAACCCGACGAGCCCTCCTGCGCTTACAGCCCTGCACCGTGTCAGTCACCCAGGCCACCACACGCATCACGTGGACAATCCGGCCAGTCATCTTCCTGCCACTGGCACACCGCCAAGACGCCGAACTTACAGCCTGCGCACACGCGTTCAAGGCGGCTCGCTCCGCTCCCCGCGCGCGGCCCGGCCCCCCGGCCGGGCCTGCGCTCCTGCCTTCGTCCCGCTCCAGCCCAGCCGGCGCCCGTGCCGCGCGCATTGCCTTATGCCCGAAACCTGTCTCTGGCTGCACGAAGTCACGGACTCAGACTCCGAGGTAACTCCGGATCATCACTCGATGCGTGGATCGTGCACCGCTAAGCTGATTCCATGGCTCTCGTGCGGATGGCTCTGACTAGCTACCGGTGTTTTGCTCAGCGGGTGGATATCCCGCTGAGCCCAGTTACTGTGATCCTTGGCCGGAATAATTCCGGGAAAAGCGCACTCGCCAGGACGCCTTTGGTGCTCAATACCGGAGTTCACACAGATGCGCCGTCCCCCCTCGACTTGGACGAGCTCAGTGAGGATGTCTTGGAATCATTCACTGACCTCATCTACGGAAATCGACCCCATGGCAGCATTACGGTCGAGCTTGACTTCTCATCCCCAGATCAGTCGCCCCTTATGCTCACAGCCACCATTCAGAATATCGACGAATTTCGCACCCAGGTTGTAAGTAAGGTAGAAATTCAGACCCCGAGTGGGGCGGCCACTCTCACATGGGAACCAAAAGATCCGCCGGAGACTCTTGAATACACAGTCGAGTATTCTGGCCAATCCTTCACCGGGATCCCAGTTTCCTTTCAAGGTATCCTTCCCTTCGCGATCCGGGGAGGGGCAGAAACCGAAGAGCTAGCCTCTTTTCTGCGTGAGGCCTCTAGCATTATTCGAGAGGCTTACCCGACTGTTCGATACTTTGGTCCGTTTCGCGACCGGCCACATCGTCGCTATCGCCTTCCGGCCCGCATGCCCGCTGAAGTAGGAATTAGTGGTGAGAATGCGGCTGGGATCCTGGCTAGCGATCTAGAGCGTCATCAGGGACGCCTTGTAGAGCAAGTAAACGAAGATCTTTCTGAGAACCTGCCGGGATGGCAAGTTGATGTCGTCGAGCGTGGCGGCATGTATTCCCTGGTCCTCAAATCAACCGCTGACGACAGCCTCACCGTGAATCTAGCCGATGCGGGCACGGGCGTCGCGCAGGTGTTGCCAATCTTCGTACAGCGCGCAACCGACTCTCTAAATCCGCCGCATGGTGCTGTTTTGGAGATCATCGAACAGCCCGAACTGCATCTTCATCCTGCGGCGCACGGAGCACTAGCCGACCTGTACCTGTATGCAGCACAGCGTACGGGGGTCCGTTTCATTGTTGAGACGCACAGTGAAACATTCCTACTGCGTCTACGACGACGGATTGCAGAAGGAGTTCCCGCCGAAATGGTGGCAATGTATTTCGTGGACCACGATGGTCAGGCCTCTCAAGTCCGATCAATTAATGTCGATCAGGATGGGAACCTCGATTTTTGGCCAGACGGGGTGTTCTCTGAAGACTACGCTGAGACTCGCGCGTTGGCCGCAGCCCAGATGGAGAGGCACACCACCAGTGCGGATTGATCTACCTCGCGAGGTTTTCACAAACAAAGAATTCCTTCCCGAATTGCTCTATCTGCTCCGCACCGTGGCGGACGGGCGACACGATTGGGTAGTGACACCTGACGTAATCGATCAGGCAGGAATTTATTTCACCAACCACGTTCCTGAGCTGGCTCGAACCTATTCGGAACTTGCTGAGAAGAGCATGGTTGCGGCAGCTTGGAGCGGTCGACTCGATAGTGCCGCCACGGTACAAGTAGAAGCAGATAAGCTTAAAGACTACGTAGATGATCTCTGCCGCCCAGCGCTCATCGTAGTCGAGGACGAAAACTCGGATGGTTTCTTCATCCGAGCCATTGCGCGCACTTTTGGGGCTAAGCGCGTTCTGGAAGCCCTCACTAAAGGGTGGCTTGAATTGCAACACGGAGGCGGTGGCGGCAGCCTGCCTCGTATCACATCCGCCGCAGTCGAAAAGTATCGAGTGCGGCCGAGAGTTGTAGCTATCCTAGATAGCGATCGAATGGTTCCGGGCCAGAGAACAGATTCCCACCGCAAGGCCGAAGAGATTCAGAACCTTGGAGTTGACACTCATGTCTTGGAAATGAGAGAAGCGGAAAATTACACTCCTAATCGCGTATTGATCACCATTGGTAAGCGGATAGAAACGTACCCGAGGCTCTCCCACCTGAAAAGACTATCGAAGGAACAGAGAGCTCACTACGACATGAAGTTTGGATTTGGCTCCACAGATAAACAGCCTAAAATCCCTCAAGAGCAAGCCGAGCTATATAAGAATCTCGGGATCTCGGTGATTCTCGGCTTGCGAGGAGGTTTCGGCAAGCATATTCTTTCAAAACTGGAGGAGATGTCACCTAATCTGACACCGCGCGACTTCGAAAGTCTGGGCGATGAAGTAGCTTCCGAGCTGCGGTCACTGCTCAACAAGATCTCATCCGTGATCTAGGAGAATCAATGACGGAAGATGATGGCGAGATCACCGTAAATCCTCAGATCATGCTGCTTGAGCAGGTCCTTGGAGAAATTGCGGCAGGTCGACTACGTGTTCCACGGTTCCAGAGGCCCTTTGTCTGGCGCCCTGACCAGATGCTGAACCTATTCGACAGTATTGAACGGGGTTATCCTATCGGAAGCTTGCTGGTGTGGGAGACAAACCTCCGAATTCCAAGTCTTGACCGCGTCGCCGATATTCCCATCCCTCCTCCTCCCCAAGACGGTCCAGCCGCATACCTACTCGACGGACATCAGCGGTTGTCAACGCTGTTCGGGAATCTGCTGAAGCGACCTCAGGTCGATAGCCCTGAGGCGCAGAAAGAATGGATGTGGCAAATCTATAGGGTCCTGCGTAACCGGGAAGAAAGGGTAGAACGATTTCGGCACTGGAAGAAGGAGGAACCGCCCCCGCCGAATTATCTTCCTATGCGCTCGGTCCTTCGCACTATGGACTTCCTAGCGTACTCAAGGAAGCTCTCAAACTCTGTTGAGGTTGAGGCTCTTGAGTCTCTTCTGGACGAGGCAGAGGAGCTGGCTCATAGGATTAAGTCGTATCAAATTGCTGTTGTGCGCTTGAAAGGTGGCGACCTCCGCCACGCAGTGGAAGTTTTTTCAAGGCTGAACAGCAGCGGCCAATCCATGTCTCCTGATCAGATGGTTTCCGCTCTTGCTTATCAAGCAGAGGGCGACAGCCTGGCCGAGCGAATTGATGCAATCAGAGAGGGGTTGGGGCCACTAGGGTTCGGCCAGCTTACCTCTATCACTGTATTCCGGTCGATTCTTGCCGTCAGTGGGGAAGGAGACGTACTCGATGCTCGGTGGGATGTGCTAGCCAATCGGGTGCGAGGCCAACTTGCTGATTCTGTAGAGAAGACAGAAAAAGCGATTCGCAGGGCCGTCATTTTCCTTAATGAGCATGTCCCTGTTCCCTTGGCTCGCCTAGTTCCCTATCAGGTTCAAGTCGTCCTGCTGACTGCGTTTTTCCATCATAATCCAAATCCGTCGGAAGGGGAAATCGAAGAACTGGTACGCTGGTTCTGGGGGACCTCTTGGTCCGGATTCTTTGCCGGAGCCAATAGTACTCAGGTTAAAAATTCTCTTCACCAAATGCAAGAATTCGCCCAAGGTGCAATTCGTGCACCCTGGGATCCTCAAGCGGCTCGACCATTCCCGAATCGCTTTGACATGCGTAGCGCGCGAGTTAGAGCGTTCATTCTCTGGGAGCTTAAACATTTCGACGCGCGCTTGTCTGAGAGTGGAAGGAGCATTGACCCAGTAGCAGCTCTTTCCGCCTCCGATACGAATGCGTATCAGCATGTCGTTTTGGGCACATCTAAAGCCTCTCATCCTGCGAACCGTCTCATCTATCCGACGGAACCAGGTGTCTCTGTTCGTCGTGCTTTGCTGAACCTGGAGCCTGACATCGCTCACAAAGTCGCGGCCAGTCACGGGATTCCTGCGTCGGCCTTGCAGTGTCTTCGTGGAGGTGACGGGGAGGGTTTCATCATCGAAAGGGCCAGGTTCCTGGAAAGCAGTGAGCGTGAGTTCATGGAATCCATGAGAATCGAAACGCCAGTCGCTCATAGCGGGGAGGCTGACATTGATACGGAATAGCCGCTATAGCTGCTGACCGACACCCCTGGCTCTGGTCGAAGAAACAAGGCCTGCTACTGGGCTGAGGTACGTGGGGGTACAGCGAGGCATACGCGCGTCTGGATCGATCGGACACACCCGCCGTCGTGGCTGACTGTCGTCGGCTGAGGCACAGACGACCTGGCGTGGCTCGAACTGACTTCTGTCCCTCCACCGCAGGCCGTGCTCTGGTTCGCGGCGAGTGATCAATCTGACTTCCACGTGATTCATAGAATCGAAAGGGGAATGCAGCCCTGTGGTGGAGAAGGCCAGGGGAGGGGTGGACAGGTGGCGCAACGGGGCAGCGGCCGAAGCAACGACTATCAGCGGCAGCAGCAGACGTTACAACGTGCTCAGCAGCAACGGGCACGACAAGCGGAGCGGGAACGCAAGGCCGCTGAGACGGCCAGCAAGCGGCAGGAGCGCGAGCGGAAGGCCGCGTATCAGGAGCAGCAGGCCGAGCAGGCGCGGGTGGGCACGATCGGGGTCGAGCACGAGGTCGAGCAGCTGGGGCAGTTGCTCCGTAACGCGTTGGTGGGCGATCCGCCTACGACCTTTGAGTGCCGACGGAGGACTCACACGCCGAGGAAGTTAGACGAGCGTCCTTGGTCTCGTCCGGAGCCTTCGCCGCGCTGGGAAGAATTCGCGCCACCGGAACCCGGTGGTCTGGCTGCTGTCCTGGGCCTCGGTAGGAAGCGCTATGAAGCTGAGGTTGCCGAGGCGCGTGTGCGGTTCGGCGAGGCACAAGAGCGCCACAGGCGAGCCGAGGAGAAGCGGCTGGCAACGCTGGGGCAGAAGCGTGCCGAACACCGCCAGGCCGAAGCGCAGGCCCTTGACGAGGTGGCGGCCTTCAACAGGAAGTTGGACGAGGAGCGCGAGGCGTACAGGGCCGGGGAGCCCGCGGCGGTCGAGGCTCATCTAGGGGCGGTTCTGGATGCGTCGGAGTATCCGTTGGGCTTCCCCCACGAGCATCGGATCGCCTTTCGGCCTGCCACCGGTGACGTACTCATTGAGATCCACTTGCCTCCCGAGGCGATCGTTCCTACCGCGCGGGGCTACCGGTACGTGAAGAACCGAGACGAGACGACCGTGCTGCCTCGTCCCGAGAAGGAGCGCAAGGAGATCTACGCCTCCGTCCTGGCCCAAGTCGCTCTGAGGACAGTTCACGAGGTCCTGACGAGCGACCCAGACCGGATCGTCAATGGCGTGATCCTGAACGGCCATGTGAGAACCATCGACCGGGCCACCGGTCAGGAGGTCTCACCCTGTCTGGTGACGCTCAGCGCCAGCAGGGAGCAGTTCGGGAAGCTCTGTCTCAGTCAGGTTGATCCAGCGCAGTGCCTCAGGGGACTCAACGCTCTGGTGTCTCCCAACCCCTACGATCTCGAACCGATTCGCCCCATCGTCGAGTTCGACCTGTCGAAGTACCGGCTCATGGACAGCATGGATGTAGTCGCCGGCCTGGACAGCAGGCCCGTGCTGGTGAAGCTGACGCCCACCGAGTTCGAGCACCTGATTCGCCAACTGTTCGAGGCGATCGGCATGGAGGCCTGGAACACCCAGGCGTCCAAAGACGAGGGCGTTGACGCGGTGGCCGTCAGCAAGGACCCCGTCTTCAACGGCGAGTGCATCATTCAGGCGAAGCGCTACAGCAAGCTCGTGGGCGTTGAGTCCGTCCAGGCGCTCGCAGGAGTGGTCGAGCACAAGCGTGCTGCCAAGGGGGTCCTGATCACCACATCGTGGTTCGGCAGGGCAAGCCACGACTTTGCCCGCCAACATGGCCGGCTCCAGCTCATCGAAGGGCCGGAACTCAAGTACCTGATCAAGGAACACCTTGGCAAGGACGTGATCCCGGGCCCGGTCCCCCCGAAGCGGCGCCCCATGCGCTGAGGCCGGCGGCCCGCCCACTCACGAGGAGCTGGGCCGTCCCTGGGCCGTCCGAGGTCGCTCGACAGTGGCCAAGGACGACCAACGACGACCACGAGGCGCACGAGTCCACCGCCACTGAGCAGCGAAAACCCAGCTCACCAAGATCCCGGACAAGACCCGGGGCAAGAAGAAGTAAGTGCTACTGATCAAGGCCCCTGCCTGCGGACTCTCCGCCGGTAGGGGCCTTGTCGCTGTGCCGGGGGTCGTCTCTGGGCCGGCAGCTGCCTGATCGGGCCGTCCTCACGACCTCCGGAAGCCCGGCCCCGACTGTTCTCTCGTCTCTGCCCGCGCTCCAGCATCGCGAAGGGACACGACGGCTGCCGTGGCGTTGCCGCGCCAGAGGCTCAGCCCCGTCAGTCGCCGCACGACCTGAGCGACCTCCAGCACGCGGACACCGGGGTCGGTGAGCACCACGTCATGGGGGACGTCGTCGCACACCAACGAGAAGTACTCGTCCGCCATGACTCCCCCTCCGGGTTCCGAGTGGTGGCACATGGAAGAGGGGGGTGGGGTCTGGGCCTGCGACATGGTCCCGAGGTGGCTCCCGGGGACCTTTATGCCCACCCCCCTTGACCGCGGACCTCGAAGGTTCTCTGACCGGTCTCTTTCCACCGGGAAAGCTAGCAAGGGGCACTGACAACAGGCCGGGGCCGGCCGGATCGCGCCGCGCGGGCCATGTCCTCCTATACGGTCCCGGACCATGGCGAACGACGGCGACGTGCCGGAGAAGGTGGCGTGGATCCTGGTCCGGGACGAACGGGTGCTCGTGACGCGTAGTCACGGCAGGGACCGCTTCTACCTGCCAGGCGGTCATCGCGAGCCGGGCGAGTCCGACGGCGAGACCCTGGTGCGGGAGATCGCCGAGGAACTGCGGGCGGCGATCGACCCCGGCTCCATGGTGCACCTCGGCACGTTCGAGATCGGCGAGGGCCATCCTGACCACGGCCCCTTCCGGATGATCTGCTACACCGCCGATCACCGCGGCGAGCTGATCCCGTCACGGGAGATCGCCGAGAAGGCGTGGTTCCGCTGTGCGGACCGGGACCGGGTATCTGCCGTCGACGGGCTGGCTCTCGATGCGCTTCGCGAGGCCGGCCTGCTTTCCTGATCCCGCAGTCGGTTGTGGGTGGTGGCGCCGAACTCACGGCCTGCGCGGGTACCTTCACCGTTTGTTCGGGCTGGAGCGGGTGGCGGCCCATTCGGCATGGGCTCCAACTTCACGCCGTTCAGTGCCGGTTCTCGGCCGCCTCGATCGTCGTGGCGTACGACGTCGCCACGCCCAGCGCGTGGACCGCCTCTTCGACATCATCCGGTCCTCCTGCGACACCCTCGACTTCGGGGACCCGAACCGGACCGGTGCCGGCCTCCCCAACCTGGCCCGTGCGCTGGGAGTCACCGCCACGGCCGGGGCACCGGCCACGCCCGAACTCGTCCGGCTGCGCGAGGCGATGCAGAACGCGGGACTGCTCACCGCGACGGGCAACGACGTGCTCGGCCCACTGGACGACATCCAGCGACTGCTGCGGGCGGCGGGTCTGCTCTCCAACAACTGAGCGGGAGGAAGTCTCATGTACGACAGCGTGCGGGCGGCCTTCCTGCCGTTCAGCGAACCGCTCGAAGCCCGAGTCCACTTCATGTACCTCGACGTCAAGAGCCTGGTGTCCACAGGCGTGGGCAACCTGCTGGACGCCGACGACTCCGAGCGCTTCGGGACCAATCCCAACCCGCTCCCCGACATCTTCACCCTGGGCTGGTTCGACAAGGACACCAGTGTCCCGGCCGGCCGGGACGAGATCGAGGACGAATACCGCAAGGTCAAGTTCAGCGGCACGAACCTCGCGCCGCTCGGCCAGAAACAGCAGATCACCCGGCTGCGTATCTCGGACGACGACATCGACACCCTGGTGACGGGGAAACTCGACAGCTTCGAGGGCACCTTGAAGGGCAGACCGCCGTTCGCGGCCTTCGACGACTGGCCCGCGGACGGACAACTGGGCCTGCTGAGCATGGCCTGGGCGCTGGGACCCCTGTTCGACTTCCCCAAGTTCCAGGCCGCCGCCGCCCAGTCCGACTGGAGCACCATGGCCCGGGAGTGCCGCATGACCGAAGCGGGCAACCCCGGCGTCATCCCGCGCAACGTCCGCAACGCGTTGCTGTTCACACTCGCGGGCTGGACGTCCGCCGAGGGCGGCGACCCCACGCCGCTCGTCTACGATCCGGCCCGGAAACTCGACGCCAACATGCGATCCGGTGTCTTCCCGGTGCCGCTGGAACTGCTCGTCGGTGTCCAGGCCGCCCTGGAGACTCTCGGCTGCGACCCGGGCGGCCTGGACGGCGTCATCGGTCCCGGTACCCGCTCGGCCCTGACGTCGTTCCAGACGTCCGCCGGACTGGCCCGGACACCCGGCGTACGGAGCGTCGACGACATACCGTCCGACACGCTCTCCGCGCTGGCGGCCGGGCTCGACGACAAGGGCGTACGGCACCTGCCCTGAACGCCGCCGACTCGGCGCCGCCCGGGTCCGGGGTGCTCCGGGCCACTGAGGACACCCGGTGGCACCGGAGGCTCACCAGATCGACAGCGGTACCTCGTGGATCTCGTCCGCCGGGTGCCCGGTGCGTTCGTGGACGCGCCTGACCGCCTCGGCCGAGGGTCCCTCGGACAGGCAGTAGACGTTGCCGGACTCCGGGTCGGCCCAGGCCCGTTCGAAGTGCACGCCCTCGGCCTTCTCGACGGCGAGGTCCGCCTCGTGGGCCTCCTTCAGCTGGTCGGCGGTGATGCCCTGCATCCCGTGGTGGACGTCCATGAACTGCGGCATGGCTGCCACCTCCTTCACCTTGGGTGTCACCTCCATGCTGCGCCCGACCCGCGCCGACGGCATGCGAAGGGCCCCGGACCGAAGTCCGGGGCCCCTCTGCTGTATCCGGTCCGCGGTGAACGGGGCGTCCGCTCAGCCGCGTGAACGGGGCGTCCGCTCAGCCGCACTGGCAGGGGCTGCCCGACTGGCAGCCGCAGCCACAGCCCGAGCCGCACCCGCAGGCGCCGATCACCAGCAGGTTCTTGATCTCGGCGGGCTGGTCGGTCTCACGTTCCTGGGTGGGGTCGGGCGTGGTGCTGGGGGATTCGGCCATGGATCCCTCCTGGAGGTCCCTAGATTCCCTGGCGGCAGGGCGTGCTGCCGTTGCCCGTGCCATGCCCATTCCATGCCCGTTTTACTGGGCGCATCAACGGCGCACAGTGGCGCCCGCACGCCCGTCCCGCACGTCGCGAGCCCCGCCCACCAGGGCGGTCACGCCCCCTCGGGGCCCGTCACCGGCTGGATGTCGGCCTGGAGCTCGTCCGCGTGCTCGCCGGTGACCAGGAAGACGACGCGCTTGGCGACGGCCACCGCGTGGTCGGCGTACCGCTCGTAGTAGCGGCCGAGCAGCGTCACGTCGACGGCCGTCTCGATGCCGTGCTTCCAGCGGTCGTCCAGCAGGTGCGAGAAGAGCGTGCGGTGCAGCAGGTCCATCTCGTCGTCGTCCTGCTCCAGCTGGAGCGCCAGGTCGACGTCCTTGGTGACGATGACCTCGGCGGCCTTGGCCATCAGGCGCTGCGCGAGCTGGCCCATCTCCAGGATGGTGGCTTCCAGGTCCCGCGGGACCGCGCGCTCCGGGAAGCGCAGCCGGGCCAGCTTCGCCACGTGCTGGGCGAGGTCGCCGGAGCGCTCCAGGTCGGCGGACATCCGCAGGGAGGTGACGACGATCCGCAGATCCGTCGCCACCGGCTGCTGGCGCGCGAGCAGGGCTATCGCGCGCGCCTCCAGGTCGTGGTGGAGCTCGTCCACCTTCTGGTCGGCCTCGATGACGCTCTCGGCCAGCTTCAGGTCGCCATCGAGGATCGCCGTCGTGGCGCGCCCGATGGCCGAGCCGACCAGCCGGGCCATGTCGACCAGGCTGTCGCCGATCGAGTCGAGTTCCTCGTGGTACGCGTCCCGCATCAGGGTTCCCTCTCGTGCGTTGTCTTCCAGGGGTTCCGGGGGCCGGGGCCCGTGGCCGAAACCAGCTGCGAACCCCACGCTCCCACGTTCGGGTCTCAACGCGACCGTTTCTGCCACCCCAAATGAACCAATACTGGCTCCAAGGTGAACTCTGGGCGACGAGTGTTCGAGCTCGCACTCCCATGGCTGTGGGGATGTCGTACCCCCTGCTTAACCTGTTTGCATGGACGTGAACGCGGCGGTCGCCGCAGCGGCAGCGATCGCCGGGGTGCTCACCGGTGTCATCGCCATGCTGGCGTTCCGCTGGAGTGAACGCGACCAGAAGCGACCGACCAGGACTTCTCTGCACACCGACCCCGTGCTGCCGCCGGGCGTGGACACCGTTCTGAGCGTGCTGCGCTCTTCCGCGGTCGTCCTCGACGAGGCCGACGCCGTCGTCAAGGCGAGCTCGGCGGCGTACGCCCTCGGGCTCGTGCGCGGTGGCAAACTCGCCATCGAGCCGATGCTCGCCATGGCACGGGACACCCGGCGGGACGGCGAGATACGGCAGGTCGAGCTGGACCTGCCCCGACGCGGCACCGGACGCGGCGAGGCCCTCGCGGTCTCCGCCCGGGTGGCGCCCCTCGGCTCCCGGCTCGTGCTGCTCCTCGTCGAGGACCTCACCGAGGCCCGCCGTATCGAGGCGGTACGACGTGACTTCGTGGCGAACGTGAGCCATGAGCTGAAGACCCCGGTCGGCGCGCTCTCCCTGCTCTCCGAGGCCGTCATGGACGCCTCGGACGATCCGGAGGCCGTGCAGCGCTTCGCCGGTCGCATGCAGATCGAGGCCACGCGCCTGACCAACCTGGTCCAGGAGCTGATCGACCTGTCGAGAGTGCAGAACGACGATCCGCTGGAGGACGCCGAGCCCGTCCGCGTGGACGAGCTCGTCGCCGAGGCGATCGACCGGTGCCGCCACCAGGCCGGCACCAAGCAGATCACCATGGCCGCCGGCGGCACCGCCGACCTGCACGTCTGGGGCAACCGCGGCCAGCTCGCCGCCGCCCTCGGCAACCTGGTCGAGAACGCCGTCAACTACTCCCCGGCCCGCACCCGGGTCGGGATAGCCGCCCGCCGGGTCACCGCGCCCGGCGGCGACATGATCGAGCTCGCCGTGACCGACCAGGGCATCGGCATCACCGACAAGGACAAGGAGCGCATCTTCGAGCGCTTCTACCGCGTCGACCCGGCCCGCTCACGGGCCACCGGTGGCACCGGCCTCGGCCTCGCCATCGTCAAGCACGTGGTCGCCTCGCACGGCGGGGAGGTCACGGTGTGGAGCGCCGAGAACCAGGGCTCCACGTTCACCCTCAGGCTGCCGGAGGCGGGCGTCGCCCGCGATCGCGCATCGCAGCACCCCGACCCCGACCTCGACGACGAGGCCGGTACCACCGAGTCATCCCCGTACGAACCGCTTCCCGCCCCGGAGGTCCTTCCGTGACCCGTGTGCTCGTCGTCGAGGACGAGGAGTCCTTCTCCGACGCCCTGTCGTACATGCTCCGCAAGGAGGGCTTCGAGGTCGCCGTGGCGGCCACGGGCCCCGACGGACTCGACGAGTTCGAGCGCAACGGCGCCGACCTCGTCCTCCTCGACCTGATGCTGCCGGGGCTGCCCGGTACGGAGGTCTGCCGCCAGCTGCGCGGCCGCTCCAACGTCCCGGTCATCATGGTGACCGCCAAGGACAGCGAGATCGACAAGGTCGTCGGGCTCGAAATAGGAGCCGACGACTACGTCACCAAGCCCTTCTCCTCCCGTGAGCTGGTCGCCCGCATCCGCGCGGTGCTCCGCCGCCGCGGCGAGCCGGAGGAGGTCACGCCGGCCGCGCTGGAGGCCGGCCCGGTCCGCATGGACGTCGACCGCCACGTGGTCACCGTCTCCGGTTCCAAGGTCGACCTGCCCCTCAAGGAGTTCGACCTCCTGGAGATGCTGCTGCGCAACGCGGGCCGTGTCCTGACCAGGATGCAGCTCATCGACCGGGTCTGGGGCGCCGACTACGTGGGCGACACCAAGACCCTCGACGTCCACGTCAAGCGGCTGCGCGCGAAGATCGAGCCGGACCCGGGCGCGCCGAGGTACCTGGTGACGGTCCGCGGTCTCGGCTACAAGTTCGAGCCGTAAACCGCTGAGCCGGTCTTACGGACCCGTTCAGGCGACCGTACGGCGAAAGGCGGCACCCCGCGCGGGGTGCCGCCTTTCAGCGTTCTCGTACGACCGCTCAGCCCGCGTTCGCCGACTCCGACGCCGAGTCGCTCGGCGTGACCGAGGCGCTCTCCGACGCCTTGCCCTTGCCCGGCTTGGCGCTCTCGCTCGCCTTGCTGCCCGCGGCCGGGGAGCCGGAGGCGGACGCCGAGGCCGAGGCGGAGGCCGACGGGACCGAGCTCGGGCCCCAGCCGGTGAAGAAGCTCTCGGCGGGGACCACGAACGCCCGCAGGCTCACGTCACCGGTCTTGCTGAAGGTGAACGTGATCTTCTGGGCGTTGCCGTCCTTGACCGCCTCGCGGCTGCTGGCCAGCACCGCGGAGGCGTTGTCCTTGCCGCCCAGGATCAGCCGGCCGCCGCCCGGGATGGTCAGCGGCTGCGACTTGGTGGCGTGCAGTTCGGCGGTCTTGTTGGTGCCGGCTACGACGATCGACTGAAGCGTCTGCGGCTCGGTGCCGGTGTTGAAGATGGTCGCGGAGACCACGGCGGGGCCGGTCGACGTGAGGTCGGGCTGGGTGATCACGGTCGCGTTCTGGACCTTGATGTCGCCGACGCTGGTCGCCGCGTTGTCAGGCTTGATCTCCAGCGTCTGGGAGTTGTTGCCCGCACCGCACGCGGCGAGCGAGGCGACGGAGAAGGCGAGGGCGGAGGCGGCGAGGGCGCCGCGTCGAAGGCTGCTGCTCACGGCGGCGGCAACTCCTTGAACGCACGGGCGACTCCCTTATAAAGCCACCCTAAGTGTCTGTCAGCGGCCTTAGGTTACCGAGCCGTTCCCGCGCGACCGCACCCGACCCTCCCCAAGCCCCTCGCTTCCCTCGGGCAGGGGGTACCCCGGAGCGCCACAAGTGGCTCTCCGGTCACTTTGCGGCGGCGCTCGTCAGGCATTCACATAACTCGTTCGCAACACGGGACGCAAAACTTACGTGAAGGAATGCGCGGCCACCGGGGAAATGGATCACGTACCGTTCGGTCGGACGCGTGTGATCAATTCCGGAAACGCCCGGGAGCCGGTCCCGGATCCGGCCGAGGCGGCCGAACGGAGTAGCGGAAGTCGTACGCTTGGAAGCGGACATATGTGGACGTTAAGCCACTTGGGCGGGTGTCCGGATGTGTGTAACGTGCGCGTTTCTCCTCGCCCGGACAGCGGCTCCGACCTGCGAATACCTGCTTCCGGACGGCCCGCGCAGCACGTTCCGGTTGCTGTTGTCAAGCCCCGAGATATGCCCTGACCTGCGAAAACGCCATTCAGAACCGCCGGTTTCCGTGTTACCCTGGATAGCCACGGAAGGGGTACCTGTCACATGACGTTCAAGGTTGGCGACACCGTGGTCTATCCCCATCACGGGGCCGCGCTGATCGAGGCCATCGAAACTCGCCAGATCAAAGGCGTGGACAAGACCTACTTGGTGCTGAAGGTCGCCCAGGGTGACCTGACGGTACGTGTGCCAGCGGACAATGCGGAGTTCGTCGGCGTGCGTGATGTGGTCGGTCAGGACGGGCTGGACCGGGTCTTCGAGGTGCTGCGTGCACCGTACGCCGAGGAGCCCACGAACTGGTCCCGTCGTTACAAGGCAAACCTGGAGAAGCTCGCCTCCGGCGATGTCATCAAGGTCGCGGAAGTCGTGCGTGACCTGTGGCGTCGTGAGCGCGAGCGCGGACTCTCCGCAGGTGAGAAGCGGATGCTCGCCAAGGCCCGCCAGATCCTGGTGAGCGAGCTCGCCCTCGCGGAGAACACGAACGAGGACAAGGCCGAGGCCCTGCTGGACGAGGTTCTCGCGTCCTGACACGGTCCGGCTCGGCACGCTGAAACGCTGAACTCCGCACACTGAAATGCCGCGGTGCCCGATGACACAGCAACTGTCGCCGGGCGCTGCGGCATGTCTGTACCCGAAGCCGCGTGCCGACTCGCTCGGCCTCGCTCGGGAAAATCCGCCGACCGCTCGGATCACTGACCACTCGGATCACTCGGAGATTCCGGCCCTGAAGCCCGCCCCGGTCCGAACCCCCGATACTAGGCGTGCCGGGCCCGGGCTGCTGGCTCGACCAGTGTCACGGAAGGGTCCGGTCAAGGCGTCGCGCCCGGCACTTCCCAGGCCATACCCACGCCAGGCCCGCACACAAACCTGACAGGAACCGATGTCTGACGATTCGCGTCCTTCGCGTACGGAACCGCCTACGGAACCGCGCACCGCACTGCGCACGGCAGCCGTGATTCCCGCCGCCGGCCGGGGCGTACGGCTCGGTCCTGGCGCCCCCAAGGCGCTACGCGCGCTGAACGGCACCCCCATGCTCGTCCACGCCGTACGCGCGCTGGCCGCCTCCCGCGCCGTCTCCCTCGTCGTGATCGTCGCCCCGCCCGACGGCGCCCCCGAGGTCAAATCGCTGCTCGACGCGCACGCGCTGCCCGGGGGCACCCCCGGCGGTAGCTGGGGGAGCACCGACTTCCTCGTGGTCCCCGGCGGCGAGTCCCGCCAGGAGTCGGTCAAGCTCGGCCTGGACGCGCTGCCCCCCGACTACGACATCGTCCTCGTCCACGACGCGGCCCGCCCCCTCGTCCCCGTCGACACGGTCGACGCGGTGATCCAGGCCGTCCGGGACGGTGCCCCGGCCGTGGTGCCGGCCCTCCCGCTGGCCGACACGGTCAAGGAGGTCGAGCCGGCGGCGGTGCCCGGCGACCCCGAGCCGGTGGTCGCGACCCCGCGGCGGGCCCGCCTGCGCGCGGTGCAGACCCCCCAGGGCTTCGACCGCGCGACGCTGGTCCGCGCCCACGAGACGGTCACCGACAACGTCACCGACGACGCGAGCATGGTCGAGCAGCTCGGCGGGCAGGTCGTGGTCGTCCCCGGCCACGAGGAGGCCTTCAAGGTCACCCGCCCCCTCGACCTGGTCCTCGCGGAAGCGGTGCTGGCCCGCAGGAGGCTCAACGATGGGTTCTGAGGTCGTACTGCCGCGTGTCGGCATCGGCACCGACATCCACGCCTTCGAGGAGGGCCGCGACCTGTGGTGCGCCGGCCTCAAGTGGGAGGGCCAGGGCCCGGGCCTGGCCGGCCACTCCGACGCGGACGTCGTCGCGCACGCCGCGTGCAACGCGCTGTTCTCGGCGGCGGGGCTCGGGGACCTGGGGCAGCACTTCGGCACGGGCCGGCCGGAGTGGTCGGGCGCGTCCGGGGTGACCCTGCTGACGGAGGCGGCCAGGATCGTCCGCGCCGCGGGGTTCGTGATCGGGAACATCGCCGTACAGGTCGTGGGCCCGCGCCCGAAGATCGGAAAGCGCCGGGACGAGGCCGAGAAGATCCTCTCGGACGCGGCGGGCGCCCCGGTCTCGGTCTCCGGGGCCACGACGGACGGTCTCGGATTTCCCGGCAGGGAAGAGGGTCTGATGGCGGTGGCGACGGCGTTGGTCGTGAAAACGGCGTGACCGGATTCCTTTAGGGGCGCGGGGAACCGCGCGACGAGCCACAGCGCACCCATACGGGGCGACGGCGCTTCACACACCGGTGCCGCGCACCACCCTCGGCCCACTACCCTAGGTCCCGTGACTATTCGCCTGTACGACACCAACGCCCGGCAGATCCGTGACTTCGCCCCGCTCGCGCCGGGCTGCGTCTCGATCTACCTCTGTGGTGCCACCGTGCAGGCGGCGCCCCACATCGGTCATATCCGCTCCGGCCTGAACTTCGACATCATGCGCCGCTGGTTCGAATACCGCGGCTACGACGTGACGTTCATCCGCAACGTCACGGACATCGACGACAAGATCATCGCCAAGTCCGCCGACCAGGGCCGTCCCTGGTGGGCGATCGGCTATGAGAACGAGCGCGCCTTCAACGACGGCTACACCGCGCTCGGCTGCCTCCCGCCGACGTACGAGCCCCGGGCCACCGGGCACGTGCCGGAGATGATCGAGATGATGCGCGGGCTCATCGAGCGGGGACACGCCTACGAGGCCGACGGCAACGTCTACTTCGACGTGCGCTCCTACCCGGACTACCTCCAGCTCTCCAACCAGGAGCTGGACAACCTCCGCCAGCCGGAGGGCGAGGGCGAGACCGGCAAGCGGGACCAGCGGGACTTCGCGCTGTGGAAGGCCGTGAAACCGGGCGAGCCCAGCTGGGAGACGCCGTGGGGGCGCGGCCGTCCCGGCTGGCACCTGGAGTGCTCGGCGATGGCCCACAAGTACCTCGGTGAGTCCTTCGACATCCACGGCGGCGGCCTCGACCTGATCTTCCCGCACCACGAGAACGAGATCGCGCAGGCCAAGGCGTTCGGCGACGACTTCGCCCAGTACTGGGTGCACAACGCCTGGGTCACCATGAGCGGCGAGAAGATGTCGAAGTCCCTCGGGAACTCGGTGCTCGTCTCGGAGATGGTGAAGACGTGGCGCCCGGTCGTGCTGCGCTACTACCTGGGCACCCCGCACTACCGCTCGATGATCGAGTACAGCGAGGAGTCGCTGCGCGAGGCCGAGTCGGCGTTCGCGCGGATCGAGGGCTTCGTGCAGCGCGTGGTGGAGCTGGCCGGGGGCACCGTGGAGCCCTCGTCCGAGGTCCCGCCGGCGTTCGCCGAGGCGATGGACGACGACCTGGGCGTCCCGCAGGCGCTCGCCGTCGTGCACACCACGGTCCGGCAGGGCAACAGCGCGCTCGCCGCCGACGACAAGGAGGCCGCGGTGGCCCGGCTCGCCGAGGTCCGCGCCATGCTGGGCGTCCTCGGCCTCGACCCGCTGGACGCCCACTGGTCGGGTGAGGCGGACCAGGGCGAGGACCTGCACGGGGTCGTGGACAGCCTGGTACGGCTCGTCCTCGACCAGCGCGAGTCCGCCCGCGGCCGCAAGGACTGGGCGACCGCCGACGCCATCCGCGATCAGCTCAACCAGTCCGGACTGGCGATCGAGGACAGCCCCTCGGGCCCCCGCTGGACCCTCAGGTCCTGACCGTCGGTCGATCGCCGGTCGTTGAAGATCAACTGTGCCGCCCGGCCCCCCGGGCGGCACACTGCATAAGACGTACGTACGAAACGAAGCTCACGGAGACGGGTAACTCATGGCAGCCAACAACCGCCGCATGTCCGGCAAGAAGGGCGCGCAGGTCGGCAGTGGCGGCCAGCGGCGCCGAGGCCTGGAGGGCAAGGGCCCGACCCCGCCCGCCGAGATGCGCAAGGGCCACAAGAAGAACCGCATCGCCACCGCCAAGGCCAAGCAGACCCAGCGCCGTCCGGTGGCGCGCGGCCGGGGCGGCAGGGGCACGTCCGAGATGGTCGTGGGCCGCAACCCGGTCGTCGAGGCGCTGCGCGAGGGCGTGCCCGCCTCCACCCTCTACGTCCAGCAGTTCATCGACAACGACGAGCGGGTCCGCGAGGCCCTCCAGCTCGCCGCCGAGCGCGGTGGCATCAACCTCATGGAGGCCCCGCGCCCCGAGCTGGACCGCATGACCAACGGCCTCAACCACCAGGGTCTGGTCCTCCAGGTCCCGCCGTACGAGTACGCGCACCCCGAGGACCTGGCGCACGCCGCGGCCGACGAGGGCGAGGACCCGCTGATCGTCGCCCTGGACGGGGTCACCGACCCCCGCAACCTCGGCGCGGTCGTCCGTTCGGTCTCCGCCTTCGGCGGCCACGGCGTGGTCGTGCCCGAGCGGCGCGCGGCCGGTATGACGGCGGGTGCCTGGAAGACGTCGGCCGGTACGGCGGCCCGCACCCCCGTCGCCCGTGCCACGAACCTGACCCGGGCGCTGGAGGCGTACAAGAAGGCCGGGATCGCGATCGTCGGCCTCGCCGCCGACGGCGAGCACGAGGTCGGTGACCTGGAGGCGCTGTCCGGCCCGGTCGTCATCGTCGTGGGCAGCGAGGGCAAGGGCCTGTCCCGGCTGGTCGGCGAGACCTGCGACTACCGGGTCCGGATCCCGATGCCGGGCGGCGCGGAGTCGCTGAACGCGGGCGTGGCGGCGGGCATCGTGCTGTACGAGGCGGCTCGCCAGCGGAGCTGACGGCGGTACCGGACGGCTCGCCGCCGTAGCTGACGGCGGTACCGGACGGCACGGCGGCGGGGCTGACGGCGGTGTCAGGCGGCTCGCCGCCGGAGCTGAACAAACGTCCGTAACCTCACCCGTGCGGGGTAATTCCGGCGTCCAGGACATCCTTGACGGGGTCCGGACACATCCGGCCGGTCAAAGCAGTGTCCTAACTCCACGTCACTCGGTTAGATGAGTGTGGACACCAGAACACCCCGCACACCCACGGGGGACCGCTCGCCGGGATTCCGCTCCGGATTCGCTTCCGGGCCCGACGACGCTCCCGCGCTGAGCATGGTGAAGGTGCCGAGCGATCCGGCGCAGGTCATCGTCAACCACGCGAGTTTCCGCGTGCAGCTGGGCGTATCGACACGGCGTACCCAATCCCCCCGGGTCGCACGGCACCTGAGCGCCACCGAGGACACCGCGCGCATCCCGGTCGCCGGCCAGGCGGGCAGAGCGGGGGCGGCACCCGGCCGGCGCCGCCCCGTCGTCTGGAGCGGCAAGTCCGCGCCCGACGACACCGGCGCCCACCGGCTGCTCCAGGCCGTCCGGGGCGGCAGCGTCCGGCACGCCGAGGAACACCTCGAACCGGGCGGCGGCACCCAGGTCATCCCGCGGGTCGGCGACGGCTACGGCGCACTCGACCAGACCGTCGAGACGCCGCTGGTCGGCCACCCGCGCTCCCCGGTCTCCGGTGAGAACCGGCTGCTCCCCGACATGCCGACGGTCGGCAGCGCCTACGACGAGCCCGGCTACGGCGGACCGGGCTACGGCGAACAGGGCTACAACCAACAGGGCTACGACGACGACCGGTTCGAGGACTTCGGCGAACCGCTGTCGAGCCGGCGGTCCGGCGACGGCGATCCGGCCCGGCACGCGTACTACCCCGGCCGCCGGATGAACCTCGGCGTCGTCCTGCTCCCGCTCCGGATCTTCCTCGGCTTCATCTCCATCTACGCCGGCATGGGCAAGCTGTGCGACCCCGTCTACTTCGACGGCGGCAAGCGCGGCTCCATGGTCAAGTGGCTCAACACCCTGCACCCGTGGGAAGTCGCCGAGCCACTGCGGCAGTTCGCCCTCCAGCACCCGGTCGGCTCCGGCCTGGTCATCGCCTTCCTCCAGGTGATCGTCGGCGTGCTGACCGTCCTCGGCTGCTGGCAGCGGGTCGCCGCGGTCGGCGGCGCGCTGCTCTCCGCCGCGCTCATCGTCACCGTCAGCTGGAAGACCGTTCCCGCGTACGACGCCCCCGACATCATCTACCTCGCCGCCTGGTCGCCGCTGATCATCGCCGGCGCCCCGGTCTACTCGGTGGACGGCCGCCTCGCGGGCAGCGCCTGGCGGCGCCTCGGCCCCCACTCCGACATCTGGGACCTGCGCGCCTTCGTGCTCCGCCGGGGCGCGCTGGTCACGGCCATCACCATCGGCCTCACGCTTCTCATCGGGTCCCTGCTCGGCGGCGCGGTCCGCGACTCCAGCCGCGTGGTCGTCCCCGGTCCCGGCGAGGCCCCCCGCAACAACCTGCCCGGTTCCCCGCTGCCGGGCGAGCCGACGAAGCGCCGGGAGGTCAGCCCGCCGGCGTCCAGGGCGCCCTCCCAGGGTGCCTCCGCCAGTCCGTCGCAGGCGGCGACCACCCCGGGCGCCACCCGCAGCACGGGTACGACCACCACGACCCCCAGCCAGACCCAGGGCACGACGGGTCAGGCGCCGCCCCGGCACACCGCCCCGGCGCCGACCACCGCGGGCCCGACCTCGGGCGGCACCGCGACCGGCGGCACGTCCTCCTCCGGAGGCGCGGGCGGCTCCACCGGCACCAGCACCGGCGGCGGCACGTCCTCCTCCGGCCAGCCGGGCCTGGTGGGCGGCCTACTGGGCTAGCAAGGCCGGCAGAGCAAGGAGCCCCGTACCACGAGAGGTACGGGGCTCCTTGATACGCACCCACCGCCCTCCGGGCTTGCTGCAAGCGCCCCTCCAGGGCCGCGGGGAACCGCGCGACAAGCCCTCCGGGCCCGCTGCAAGCGCCCCCATAGGGGCGCGGGGAACTGCGCGACAAGCCCCCACGCACCCGCAGCCGGCGAACGACCGAAACCGCCCCCGCGGCCTACCGCCTCCGCGGCCTACCGCCTCCGCGGCCTACCGCCTCCGCGGCCTACCGCCTCCGCGGCCTACCGCCTCCGCGGCCTACCGCCTCCGCGGCCTACCGCCTCCGCGGCCTACCGCCCCAGCGCGGACAGCTCCTTCGCCGCCTCCGTCAGGTCCTTCGCCGTGTCGATGGCCCGCCAGTACGCCCCCTGCGGAATCGGGAACCCGGCCAGCTGCCGGCTGCGCGCCAGGTGCGGGAACGTGGTCCGCTCGTGATCCCCCCGCTCCGGCAGCATCCCGGCGAACGCGGGGGAGAACACGTACACACCCGCGTTGATCTCGAACGTCGACGGTGGTGCCTCGATGAAGTCGGTGATGTGCCCGAAGCCGTCCGTCTTCACCGCGCCCCAGGGGATCCGCGGCCGGGCGAGCGCCAGTGTCGCCACCGCGTCCCGCTCCGTGTGGAAGTCGGCCATGTCACGGAGCGAGAACCGCGTCCAGATGTCACCGTTCGTGGCGTACCAGGGCCGGTCGGGGTGGGGCAGGTGCTCGGCGGCGTACTTGAGGCCGCCGCCGCGGCCCAGCGGCTCGTTCTCCACCACCGTGGTGACGGAGAGCGGCAGGTCGGCCGTCGCCAGCCACTTCTGTAGAACGTCGGCGAGATGGCCGCAGGAGACCACCACGTCCGTGACGCCCTCCTCGGCGAGCCACGTCAGCTGGTGGCCGATGATCGGCGTGCCCGTACCGGGGATCTCGACCATCGGCTTGGGCCGGTCGTCGGTGTACGGGCGAAGCCGTGAGCCCTGGCCACCGGCCAGGACCACGGCTTGAGTGGGGCGCAACGCGGCGTTCGGATGGGTCATGCCCCGAACTGTACGACGCGCCCCCGGTGCGGCTGCCCGCCGCCCGGGGACCTCTTGAGGAGCTGTTACCTGCTCTCCCGTCGGCGTTCAGCTGTGCGCGGCCAGGACACCGGACGCGAACGACGTGTCGCACACCGGGCGGGCGTACCCCTGGGCGCGCGAGGCGCCGTAGATGCGCACGGCGGCGCGGCCCAGCGCGCGGGCGATGGACGAGCAGTGCTCGGCGAGCGACGGATGGCCGTTGACCGCCTGCTGGAGGTGGGTCAGGACCTGGCCGGGGTTCTTGTCCTGGAGCTCGGTCATCAGCTGGTCGCGCAGCACGTCCTGCGGGGCCTGGACGGTGGCCTTGCGGGACACTTTCGCGTCGGTCACGTCGGTCGCGGTGAGCACCGAGTTCCGCGGGCTCCCCGTCCAGTTGACGCGGGTGACGGCGAGGGTCCCGGAGAGCACCAGGACGACGGGGAGGACGAGGGCGAGTGTGCGGCCGATCCGGCGGGCAGGGCCGCCCCGGTGGCCACGTCGCGTCTGAGGGGTGGTGGAGTGCTTCACGCGTGTGAGGGTAGCGTGCGGTAATGATTTGGCGACATTTAGTCACCGGTTCGGGGGATGGAGAAGGGCCTTGTTCTGGGTAGGGGGTTGACGCACACTGCTCGAAAACCACCCGCTTGCCGGGGTAATTCGGGCAATGGAAAGGGCCCCGCAGCAGGCTGCGGGGCCCTTTCCGTCAACCTGGGTAGATTCACCCTGGTCAGAGGTTTGTCACCGGGACGGGCGCTCAGTCGGAGAGACGCTCACCCGTGGAGGTCGAGAACACGTGGGTCTCGCCCGGGCGCGGCACGACGTGCAGGGTGGCGCCCTTCTCCGGGACCGCGCGGCCGCTGACGCGGACGACCAGGTCCTTGAGGTCGTCGCCGACCTTGGCGCTGCCGTAGACGTAGCCGTCGGCGCCGAGCTCCTCGACGACGTTCACGGAGACCGCGAGGCCGGCCGGGGCGTCCTCGGTGTCCTTGGACAGGGCCGAGGCGACCTCGCCGTTGTGCTCGACGACGTCGAAGTGCTCGGGACGGACGCCGACGGTGACCGTGCGGTCGCCCTTGTCGGAGGCGGCCTTGAGCGCCTCGCGGTTGACCGGCACCACGCTGTTGCCGAACTTCACGCCACCGTCGGTGATCGGGACCTCGACCAGGTTCATGGCCGGGGAGCCGATGAAGCCGGCGACGAAGAGGTTGGCGGGCCGGTCGTACATGTTGCGCGGCGAGTCGACCTGCTGGAGCAGACCGTCCTTGAGGACCGCCACCCGGTCGCCCATCGTCATGGCCTCGACCTGGTCGTGGGTGACGTAGACGGTGGTGATGCCGAGGCGGCGCTGGAGCGACGCGATCTGCGTACGGGTGGAGACACGGAGCTTGGCGTCCAGGTTGGACAGCGGCTCGTCCATGAGGAAGACCTGCGGCTCACGGACGATGGCGCGGCCCATCGCGACACGCTGGCGCTGACCGCCGGAGAGCGCCTTCGGCTTGCGGTCCAGGTAGTCGGTGAGGTCGAGGATCTTCGCGGCCTCCTCGACCTTCTGCCGGATCTCCGCCTTGTTGACGCCGGCGATCTTGAGCGCGAAGCCCATGTTGTCGGCGACCGTCATGTGCGGGTAGAGGGCGTAGTTCTGGAACACCATGGCGATGTCCCGGTCCTTGGGCGGCAGGTGCGTGACGTCGCGGTCGCCGATGCGGATGGCGCCGCCGTTGACGTCCTCGAGCCCCGCGAGCATGCGGAGCGAGGTGGACTTGCCGCAGCCCGACGGACCGACCAGGACGAGGAACTCGCCGTCCTCGATCGCGATGTCGAGGCCGTCGACGGCGGGCTTGGTGGAACCCGGGTAGATCCGGGTCGCCTTGTCGAACGTGACAGTGGCCATGGCTCAGAGGCCCCCTTCTACCGGCAGGAACGTGCCGGACGATCCGTTGTAGGAAGGTGGTGTAGTCCACGAGAGTGAACTGGCTCAGGACGGTACCTGGCGTTCACCCCGTATGTCAGTACCTGGAGGCCTGTGAACTTCGCGGAAATTTTCGACAGGGCCCGTCCGGGACGTGGGTACACTGCACAGGCGCATCGCCGCCACGCGCGCGCACGCCTCCTTAGCTCAGCTGGCCAGAGCAACGCACTTGTAATGCGTAGGTCGTCGGTTCGAATCCGACAGGGGGCTCAGCTCAGACCCCAGGCCAGATGAGTTCTGACCTGGGGTTTCCCTGTTCAGCGCACCCGGCGCCGGCGACGACGGAGCGCCGTACGGCTCTCGGCGGTCTCAGTTGCGGTCTCAGTCGACGGTTCCGGGCCAGGCATGAAGTGGTCCCCCATGCGCCGCATCGCGTCCTTCGACAGGTGGGACCGTCCCTTCACGTAGCGGCGGGTCTGGCTGATCTGGGTGTGCCGAAGGATCTCCATGATCGTGGGCATGTCGACCCCGAGTTCGTTCAGGATCGTGCCCGCGGTGTGCCGGCTGCCGTCGTACAGGCGGCGGTCATCGATCCCGGCCTCTTGCAGTAGTTCTTTGAACTCCTCCCAGTCCTGGTGAGGGTCGAGGGGACGTCCGTCAGGGCGCGAGAAGACGACCCGGTGCTCCTCCCACCCTTCGCCGGCCGCCGCCCGCATTGCGTCCTGCTGGGCTTTGTGCTCGACCAGGTACGGGATGAACGGGGGAGGGATGGGCACGGGGTTCTGGCTCTTCTTCGTCTTAGGGCGCGTGAAGACGAGTCCGCCGTCTTTCCGGTCGGGGCAGACGCTGGCGTGTCTCGTGCAGCCCTTCACGCAAGGCTTGGGGCATCCGCGCTTGTAGCCCTTGTGCGTCGTGCAGTCCGGCGGGCACGGCTCGAACCGGTGGAGTCGGGCCCCGCAGGTATGCGGGTTGTCGCAGCCGTGGCGCCAGGTGAGCCGCTGTATCTGCCACTTGGGGTGGAACAGTTCATTCTCGAAGTCGACGTACGGCCACCGCAGCCCGAGCGTTTCGCCCTGCCGGAATCCCATGCCGACACCGACACACCACCGCATGAAGGTGGGCCGTTTCGCGGCTGCCTCCAGGAAGGCCTTTGCCTCTTCCTTCGTGAATGGGTTCGCCTCGGTCTCGTCCACGGTCGGCGGGTCAACGAGGGTGGCGACGTTTTCGACAATGAGGCGGCGACGGAGTGCGATTTTCAGGGCGCGCGACAGGATCCGGTGCACCTTGAGGACGTGGGAGGGGGCGTGCCCCTCATCGAGCATGACGCGATACATCCGCTCCAGGTGTTCGGGCTGGAGCTTGTCGATGCGGTGCTTTCCGACGCCGGGCACGATGTCGTTCCTGGTCTTGGACCAGTAGTCGTCCAGGGAGCGCGGCTTGAGCTTCAGGGACGCGATGTCGGTGAGGTAGGTGGTCATCCACTGCTCGACGGTCGGCTTGCGGCCGGCCTTGGGCGCGCGTCCCTTGTCGCGCAGGTCTTCCAGGTCGCGGACCTTGCGCTTGACCTCGGTTTCGGTTCGGGCGCGGCGGTGGCGCCGGTCGGGGCTGCCGTCGTCCTTGACGCCCATGGTCACGCGGCCGTGCCACCAGCCGTCGCTGCCCAGGTAGATGGACGACTCCATGTTCGGCTTGCGGGTGCTCATGCACTCCTCCATGCGGGAAGCCGCCCCGGAGCAGGTGTCCGGGGCGGCTTCGGGGTGGGCCTGGTCAGTTGGGGAGCAGTTCGAGGCTGTTCGCGTAGGCCTCGAGGACGTCCCAACGGATACGGCGGGAGCGTCCGCGCTTGACGTACTTGAGGTCGCCGGTGGCCATCAGCTCGTAGACGGTGGAGCGGCCGAAGCGGAGAAGCTTGGCTGCTTCCTCCGGGGTGTACAGCAACTGGGTGTGGGCGAGTGTAGGGGTACTCATCGGGGCGTACTCCTCGGGCGCTCTGGGAGGGGGCTCTCTGAGGGGCGCTACTTCCGCTACCGCCGCTACCGCGCAGGTCAGGGGCCTGTTCGGGGTAGCGGGAAGGGGTAGCGGTAGCGGATGGGTAGCGGGACGGTAGCGGCAACTCGGGGTGGTTGCCGCTACCGTGTTGGCGCTGGTCAGGCCACGTTTTCGGTGCCGGGTAGCGGAGGTAGCGGACTTTCCGGGGGTGGGGGGCAGTAGCGGGCCCACGCGTCCCACAGATCGGCGGCGTAGTAGCCCTTCAGCACGCTCCCGGCGGTCTTGATGTTGCGGGAGGCGATCGGCTCGTTGTCCGCCGTCATGTACTCGGCGAGCATCCGCGACAGGCGGCGGTTGTCGAGCGGCTTGCCGTGCAGATCGGCCCAGGGCGCGTCGTCCAGGGCGTTGAGCCGGTCCAGGATGGCCACGGTCGGGAGCCGGTCGATGCCGGTCATGACGTGGTCGCGCAGGTCGGCGAGCAGCCGGATACCGAGGCTGCCTTTGTCGTTGGCCTTGGACGCGGTCACCAGCGTCACGCACGCGGCGCGGGCCCGCTCCGGCCAGTCGCCGCCGACCGCGTCCGCGATGGCGAGCAGGGGTTCCCATACGTCCGCGGGGCGGTCGGTGACCCCGTCGGGCATGTCGGGCCAGGCGCCCATCACGAACCCCCGCGCGTGCTCGGCCCACTGGGCGAGCCGGTCGCGCAGCTTGTGCCCTTCCGCCTCGTGAACGCGTGCCCGGAAGGACTCGACGCGTTCGTTGCGGGCCCGCCGGCGCATCCGGATGATGACCGACCGGGTCATGATCGTGTCCGGGAGCGAGCCGAGTCCGGCGACGGCGACCGCGCAGTACGAGGGGAAGGCCTGAACGGTCTGGTTCCCGCCGTCACCGATACACCGGTAGGTGACCCCGGTGCGGCGGTGCCCTGCGTTCAGGAACCCCCGCAGTTCCTCGTTCTCCCCAGCTTTCGGCCCGAATACGGTGTCGATCTCATCGAACAGGATCGTCGGGCGGCCGGCGGGGTTGGACACGGAGCGGAACAGGGCGGCGGCGGAGGCGTTGACCGCCGTCATCGGGGCGGGCACGAGGGTTTCCACGATCTCCAGCGCGCGGGACTTCCCGGACCCCGGTTCCGGGGAGAGGAAGGCCAGGCGGGGGGTGGAGTCGAAGCAGTCGAGCAGGTGGGCGTGCGCGTCCCACAGGGCGACGGCGACGTAGGCGGCTTCGGTGGGGAAGACGTTGAACCGGCGGTGGAAGGCTTCCACCTCGTTGAGCAGCGTGGCCCCGTCAATGGTGGGGGTCATGCGGCGGCCCTCCCTTCGGTGAGCGAGGCGGCGGCCCCGGTGCATTCCTTGGCCCGGTGGTACTCGTAGTCGGCGATCAGCGCGGCGACGTCGGCGGCCCCGGTCGCGGTGGCGGTGAGCCCGCACGCGCAGGCACAGGCAGCGGTAGGGGTGTCGGCGTAGCGCTTGGACCAGCGGGCGCCGTCGTAGGGGTGGCGGTAGACCGGCGGCGCGTAGATCCGGATGCTGGGCCGTTCCGGCGTCGGATCCGCCGAAGGACCCGTCTGCGGGTCAGGGAGAAGAGCAGTTCGGGCGCCCTTACGGGCGGCGCCTTCCGGCTCGCCCACGGCCGCCGTCGGTTCGGCCAGTCGCGCGGCCTGCGGGCTGGCCGGGGTGGTGGTGACGCTCTTCAGGAGGGGGCGGGAGCGGGGACTCATGCCGCCTCCCGGCGCCCGGAGTTGTGGGTGATGGACCAGTCCAGGGCGCTGCGGAGGGTCGAGCGGCACTCGGCGGCGGACAGACCGGCCGTCTGCCCCGCCTCCTGAAGAGCCTGCTCGACCACGTGCCGGGGGAGGTCGCCCCACGCGACGAACCGCCCCAGAGCACGCGCCGCCCGGAACAACGAGCCTTCCCGCGAACCCTGTTGGGCCCCGGCCACGTTCCGCGTCTCGTTGGCGAGTGCTACATCCGCATATCGGCGTGATTGCCCCGCTACGGCCCCCGAGGGGGCCTGTGCGGGCTTGGGGGTGGGTTGCAGGATGGTTTGGAGCCAGAGCGGCAGAGGGGCCGTCACGGGAGCGCACAGGGCTTCGTACGTTCCGGTGGGGGTGGTGCTGCCGGCGGCGACCACGTACCCGCCCCAAGCCCGTGTGTCGACCGAACGGGCCACGGTCCCGGCCGTGTTGGCGAGCCGGACCCCGGCCGGGACGGTGAAGTACAGGTGCATGCCGCCGCTCGCGGTCCGCACCCGGTAGGTGTCCGGGACGGCGTGCCCGGCGCGCTCGCAGAGCGCCCCGAAGGTCGCCGCGCCGCCAGGCGCGTCCGAACTGCCCTTCACGCTCGTGCCCTTGTCCTTGTCCTTGGGCATGTCCAGGTCGACGACCAGCAGCCCGGAGGGGCCGGTGGCGATGCCGACGTTGAACGGGGCCCGCGACCAGGCCGCGCGGATGCGGTCGGGGTCGGTGGTGGCGCGCTGCTCCCACTTCCGGTGTCCGGCCGCGCACGCCCCGGTCCGGGAGCAGGACGTCTCGCCGTGCAGGGCGGGCCGCTTCATGCCGGGGCGCAGGGGGAAGACGTGCCAGCCGCGTCCTGCCGCGTCAAGCGCGGCGTTCAGGAGGATGTGGTTCATGCGATGTCCAGGGCGAGCTGTGACGGCATGGCCGGGGCCGCGGTCTTGGGGGCGAGCGTGGCGAGCAGCGCGCGGTAGGCGTAGTGGGCCTGGTGGATGACGACGCCGTTGCCGAGGATCTTGAGTTGGTCGGAGCGGGACAGTCCCAGGTCCGCATCGGTGACCCAGCCGGGGTCGGCGCCCATCATCCATTCCACGAAGGCCGGGGACAGGCGGCGGTTGCCCTTGGTGCCCGCCTCGGTCGGTTCCGGCGCGGGCCGCCCCAGCACCGCCTCCCAGCGGCGGATGGCGGGCCCGTAGTCGGTGCCGTTGGTGGCCACCCACCGCGAGCCGTCGGCCAGGTTGCGGGCCAGGTACTCGATGGACGGGCGCGAGCTCGCGCCCTGCGAGGCGGACCGGTTACGGCCGTAGCGGGAGGCGGTCGGGGTGGGCAGCAGGTTGACCACCACCTCATTCAGCGGGCGGGAGTTGGTCCCGATCAGGTTGGAGGCGCCGGACTTCCAGTCACGTGCCGCCGGGGTGGGCAGCAGGGTGACGGCGGTGCGCAGGTTCATGCCGCCCTGGCGTTTGGGGGAGGTGCCGGGACCGCCGGTGCCGTCGGCGGCGGCCGGGGTGGGCAGCAGCCTCAGGTGTCCGTCGGGGGCAGCAAGAAAACCACTTCGTCCTCCAGCGTGGGCCCGTGCCCGCCCGCCCGGCGTTTGTCCGGGTGCTGCGGTCCGCCGTTCCTGGCGAGCTGTGAGGTGGGGGTCTTCAGCAGCGGGATACGCGACGGCGAACCAGCGGTCGCGGCGGTGGCAGGCTCCGACTTCGGGGTCTCCAGCGCGTAGGCACATCCACCGCGCGTCATACCCGATCGCGGCCAGGTCGGCGGCGACGACGTCGAGTCCCCGGCTGCGGATGGCGGCGACGTTTTCCAGGAAGACGAGTCGGGGTCGAAGGTGGCGAACGGCTTTGGCGATGGTTTTCCAGAGTCCGGAGCGGTCACCGGCGATCCCTCCCCGAGGTCCGGCGTTGGAGATGTCCTGGCAGGGAAACCCGGCGGTCAGCGACGCCGGCCGCGGTACCGACGCGGCGAGCGCGGGCCAGTCGACGGCGGTGATGTCTCCGAGGTTGCGGGCGTGGGGCAGGCGGGCGGCCAGCAGCCGGGAGGCGGCGGGGTCCTTCTCGCCGACCAGGACCGTGGGCAGGCCGGTTGCGGCTTCCACGGCTTGGTCCAGCGCGGCGGAGCCGGTGCACAGGCTGACGTTGCCGCCATCGGGCACATCGACGGGACGATAGGTCATGCTGGATGTCTCCAGTTCCTTGATGGGTGACTGGCAGGCAAGGGCGGCCCCGGTTCTTTGGCGAGATGCGGGGGCCGCCCTTGGCGTAGCTACTGCTGGGTGGCGCTCAGTCGGCGGGCGACGGCGTCGAGCTTGGCGGTGAGGTCGGCGGCCGGGGTGGTGGTGAAGGAGTGCAGGGCGACGGTGGCGGCGATGATGACGTCACACAGTTCGCCGGCGATGTCGGCGGTGGTGTGGGTGATGTTCTTGCGGGGGTTCTGGCCGGTCATGCCGATGTAGGCGGCGGACGCTTCGCCGGCCTCTTCGGTGACCTTCATCAGGCGCATGGCGGTCTCGTGCTCGCTGCTGCCGTTGGTGGTGTTCAGGGCGGCGGCGATGCGGGCCGCGACGGGGATCAGGATGGCGCTCACGTCGGTGTTTCTCCTTGTCAGCCGTTGTGCTCGTTGTTGGTGCGGGCGATGAGTCCGTAGGTCTTGGTGGTGGTGTTCTCCTGCCGGACCGGGCCCCGGTAGTGGTGGTGGGTCTCCGTGTGCACGCCCCGCAGGGAACGCAGGGCGGTCCCGATCGCGGCGAAGACACCGGCCACGGCGGCGATGGGCAGCGTGACGAACAGGACCGACGTCAGGGAGACGGCGGCGAATCCCTGGCACGCGAGCCAGACACCGCAGCCGACGCCGACGAACGCGGCGCCGACGCCGATGCCGGCCACAGCGGTCCCGGCGGCCCAGGCGGGCACGATCCGCCGGTCCGGCTGGAGCACCGGGGGCGTGTCGCCGAAGCGCGGCAGCGGGCTGTCGTCGCGGTAGGCGGTCGGGGTCTTGGGGGCGGGCTTGTAGGCGTCGGCGATGATCCGGGCGGCTTCGGCGGCGGCGACGTCGTCGCTCATCCGGATGCCCGACAGGGTGCTGTCGGGGGTGGTGTCGGGGTACATGCGGAATCCCTTCCGGTCACGGTTCAGGGAGGAGAGGACACCCCCTGCCGGGGGCGCTGAGAGGGGGGTTTCGGGGGTCTGACCTGCGGTGCCTCCCTGCCTCCCTGACGATCAATTACGCAGGTCAGGGGGAGGGAGGCGGGTCAGGGAGGGGTTCAGGGAGTTCTCCCTGTCTCCCTGACCCGCCGGGGTTCGGCTCCCTGTCATTCGGAAGCGGAAGCGGAGCCCTGCTCGTTGCGGTCGGCGAGCGCGCGGGCGATGCGGTCGCGGGCGATGGTCATGACGCCGTCGGACTTGTACGGCTCAGCGCCGGTGCCCTCCAGCACGCGGGTGAGGTCCAGGAACGACCACTTCCCGTACGTGCCGGCGTCGAGCGCTCCGAGGCGGGCCAGGACGTCCTTGGTGCGCACGCGGGCCGCGTCGCCCATCACCTGCGCGATGTCGGCGAGCGGGTCACGTGCTTCGTCCCGCTCGATGGCGTGCAGGGTGGTGACGCCGTCGCGTAGGGCCTTGGCCCGCTCGCAGATCTCGTACGCGGTGTCGGTGTCGATGTAGTGCGTGCGCACGGTGATGGACGACTGGCCGGCCGGGATGTCGATGCCGTCCGAGGCGACCACGACCGTGCCCTTGTCCAGACCCGGGCGCAGCAGGTTGGGCGCGGCGCCGCCGTCCACGGCCTTGTCCCCCAGCGCCATGCGGGCCTGAGACTCGGTGCCCAGCGCGAGCGAGGCACGGGTGTGGGCCCCCTCGCGGACCAGCTTGGGAAGGTTCTGGTCGGTCGGGTCCTGCGTGCCCTGCCACATCAGCACGTTGACCGCACGCCCCTGGTTGTGGATCTTGCGGACCGCCATGAAGTACCGGGACGTGGCCTTGGACCCGCCATACGGCCGCTTCTCCTCGTCCTTGAGCGGGCACATGAACGCCACCTGCGCCTCATCGACCAGCACGATCAGCGGCGGGAACTCGGTACCGGGCGGCTCCTGAAGACGGCGGTTCATCTCGTCCACCGCGCTCTCCACCATCTCGGTCACCTCGATCACGTGCTCATCCGTCGGACCCTGGATCAGCACCCGCGCCCGACCCTCGAACATCGCCCAGTCCCCGGCGCCCTTGAGGTCGCCCATCAGGAACTCCACCGACCGATCCAGCGCCAGCCACAGGGCGAGCGACCGGAGCGCGGCGGTCTTGCCCTGGTTCGACAGACCCGTGATGAGCAGGTGGCGCTGATACAGGCTCAGGGCCGCCGCGTCCCCGCGCAGGTCCTGCCCCCACGGCGCCTTGCCCTTCTTGTAGTCGGTGGTCATCGTCTCGTCGGTGACCAGCGGAGACGGACCGATCGGCTCATCGAGCGCGCCGGAATCGGCGACCCACAGGCGGACCGTGCGCGCGGCCACGGGGAGCATGATGAACACCTCGTGCTCGTGCCGGGTCAGGTTCTCCGCGAGCTTCCGCCGGCGCTGCTGGATCTCGTTCGTGGACACCCCGGACGGCAGCGTGACGTCGACTTCCACGCCGCATCCGGCGATCCGGATCGGACCGAGCATCGACGCGCCCGCGTCGCCCATCTCCTTGATGGCGTTGCGCAGCGCGGGCACCCCCAGGTCGCGCAGGGCCTTGACCACGATGGACGGGGTGATCGGCTCACCCTCGCTCGATCGCTGGTGCTCGGGCATCGACCACGACGGGGCCGCCTTCTGGTGCGCGCCGACCGACCACAGCGCCAGCAGCGCGAGAAAGGGGGCGATCGTGAGCGCGGGCCCCCACACGATCTGAATGATCCGGATCAGGGTGGCGATGAAGTCGATCGTGGCGGCGAGCGGGGTGATGACGTCGACGGGGTGCTTGGTGTTGATGGCCATGATGATCCCGAGCCCGATTAGTGCTCCGACGCCCATGCCGGCGCCAACGGCGACGCCCTTGGCGGCTTCCACCGGGGAGTGCAGGAGGTCCATGCGGCGGTGGTGGCGTGCCTGCCGGAACCGCTGGAGCCGTTCCTCCCACTCCTCCGCAACCTCCAGGTTCCCGGCCACCTCAGCGGCCCGGATCATCCGCTCGTACCGGGCTCCGGTCCGGCCGTCCCAGGTGCGGCGGGCGACGATCCGGCCGCCGTTGAACGTGTAGAGGGAGTGCCGGGCGACCGCGCGGACCACCGTCTTCGTGTTCTCGTCCGTTGCGGCCGCCTTCACCGCACGCCCGGAGCGCACCCACAGCGGCAGCCGCGGGGCGGGCGCCGGGTCGGGAACGACCGTGAGCACGGTCGGGGCGTTCTCCCCGGCGGGCGGGTCGGTGGGCTTGTGGAGGTTGATGACGTTCTCGGTCATGCTGGAACTTCTCCTGACTGCCCCCGAAGTGGGGGCGGGATGAGTGGGAGAGCACCGGGGCGGGCCGGGTCCGTGGAAAGAGCGGCCCGCCCTCGGCGGTGTGGCTGGTCAGAACCAGCCGGAAGACTTCTTCGCGGCCTTGGCGCGGGCGTACTCCGTGACGATCCGCTGCCGCTCCCCGTACAGCGCGGACAGTTCGGCGGTCAGCCGGGTCTCGGCGGCGGACCCGATCGTGTCCATGCGGGTCTCGGCACGGCCGGTGCTGCGGCCCTGGTGGATGCTGCGGGCGCCGCCGGCCATGGCGCGGGTCATGGCGAGGCGTTCGCGGCTGGTCAGCGGCCACCACTCGCCCCGGCGGACCGCTTCCAGCTTCTTCGCGGTCTTCTCGATCTCGCGGTCCACGCGCTTGGTGTCGGGCTTGCCCATGTCAGGCGGTCCCTTCCGGGTAGGCGCACGGCGCGCAGCTGCCGAGCGCGGCGGGGATGACGTAGCCGGCGTCACGCCGGCAGGAGGGGCACATGCGGCGGGCGGCATTGGCCTTGGCCAGCGCCGCCCACCGGCCCGGCGTCATCGGCCGGACCGGTTTGGCCAGGTCGACGCGGTACAGGTACGCGACCAGCGGGCCGCGCCGGCGGCGGGGGCGTTCGAGCTGCGCGGCAACGTCCTGACCACCGGGGCGCAGGCCACGGGCCCGAAGCTGGCGGCGGGTGGCGTAGCCGTCCGGCGCCAGGCGCCACCGGTAGACGGGCAGCGTGCTCACGCCGCGCCGCGCCGTCCGGGACGACGACCGGCCACCGACCCGAGCAGCCGCCCGAGACGGGCCCGCCGGGGACCGGACCGGCCGGAGCGCTTCGCCGCGTACATGGCCTCATCGGCGCGGCGCAGCAGCGCGGACAGATCCTCGCCCGGATGGTCACCGGCCCTCACCCAGCCCAGGGACACGGTGGTGTGCAGGTCGGGGGCGGTGTCGACCGGCCGGGCCAGGACACGGGCGAGGGTGTGCAGCCGGTCCGGCATCGTGCCGTCGCGGTCGATGACCACGGCGGCGAACTCGTCACCGCCGAGCCGGCCCGCCACACCGCCGGGGGTGGTGCCGTGGGCGAGGCGGGCGGCGACCGTGGCCAGCAACACGTCACCGGCCGCATGGCCGTGGCGGTCGTTGACCTGCTTGAAGTGGTCGACGTCCGCCAACACCACCACGGCGCGGGAGTCCCGGAGCAGACGGCGGGCCCGGCGGGTGAACGCGTCCCGTGTCCACAACCCGGTGAGCGGGTCACGGCGGGCCGTCGTCAACCGGGAGTGCAGCCACCGGGCATGAACCGCCCACCCGAGCACGGGCAGGGCCGGTAAGAGCGCGGCGAGGCTGCTCACGGCGCCACCACCCCGGCGGCGCGTTCGGTGAGCAGAGCATCCCGCAGCATGCGGGCGTTGGCGGGCGACGTGCGCAGGGCCCGGCGGATACCCTCTCCGGTCACCTCAGCGTCCGTCAGACCGGCCGTCGCCTTCCGCGCTTCGGCCATGAGCTGATCGGGAGTGCGGCGGGTGCGGGGCGACTTCGCGGCGACCGGCACACGACCGGTTGCCCGACGCGGCGCGGTCGACGCGGCCGGGACCGATCGGGCGGGTGCCGGGGCGATCGGGACCGGCTTCACAGTCGGGACGACGGCGGGCATCGGCTTCATGCCGGTACCCGACTTTCCCAGGTCGACGGGCGCAGGATCGGGCACCGACAGCCGTGCCACCACGACCGTGGGCATGCTCGATACAGGCTGGTCAGAGGTAGACCGTTCTCGACTACTTCCGGTGGATTCATCCGCATTCGTGACCGGGGCGGGGAGTGCGGCGGCGGTGCCGAACATCGACGCGAGTGCCGCGTCCGCGCCAGCAGTGACCCGCTGGCGCTGCACGTTCAGCAGACTCGATCCCAGCACGGTGTCTCCGACACCGACCTTGCGGGCCAATCGCCACGACTTCCGCTCCGACCACCACTTGACCCGATCGCTCGGGTGGTGAGCAGCACGGGCGCGGTGGTAGGCGAGCGCCTGCACGATGTCGGCGGTGCGCTGCTCGTGCTCCGCGTCCCGGCCATCGGTGTGCACCACGATCCGTCGCGCGAGGAACGCCATGCCCTCCGCCGACACGGACATACCCAGCGGAGTCAGGGCGTAGATCACAGTCCGGCCGAAGTCGGGTGCCGCCGTGGCGCCCATGACGGCAGCGGCCGCCGGCAGCGCCCACAACCCGATCCGGATGACGCGCGGCGAGGACTGCCCCAGCAGCGTCAGACCGAGCAGGACCAGGGCGAGAACCGCCGTGGCACCCTCACCCGCGCCCAGGGCGCCCAGGGCGGTGCCGGTGCCGTATGCGTGCCCGATGTTGCTGTACGTGCCGATCCCGCCGACCACGCCCGTGGCGAACATCGGAACGAACGCGGCGGACAGAACGCCGATCTGCACCTTGTTCAGGGGCTTGGGCTCGTTCATGCCGCACCCCCCAGCGCCAGCACCACCGCGAGGACCAGGAGGGCGCCGCCGGCGCGGGTGAGGTCGACCGCGCGGCGCAGGCAGGTGAATTTGACGACCGCGAGCCGGGAGAGGCCGGCGATGTCTGCGGCGAGGTCCGTCGACAGGCTTGCGGTGATCTGCTCGGGGGTCAGGGTCGCCCACAGCGGGAACCCATGACCGCCGTTCAGGTTCGGCCGTACCGACGTCAGCAGCACGCTCGCCGCACTCACCAGCAGCGCCATGCCCAGCACGCCGACGACGACCGCCGCCGGGGTGAGGGGCAGGGAGCTGCCGATGGTCCATGCGCCGGCCAGGACAGCGCCGACGAACGCGAGCAGCAGCGCGGTCTTGTTGTCCGTCCGCGCGATCTCCGCACGGACTTCGGCGTGCGCGGCGGTCAGGGTCTGTCCGGTCGGGGCGCTCATGCGGCACCGCCGGGCAGGCTCGTGTCGGCCGTGCGGTTGACCAGGGCCAGCCGGGCGGCGAGCGCCCGGCGGCGGGCCCGGCGGATCCGGCGGGCGTCCAACTCGGTCGGGGTGCGGTCCAGGGTGGCGATCTGCGCGTCCAACAGGTCGACGTCCGCCAAGATCAGGGGCATCTCCTGCTCGATCGCGTCGAGTTCCGCCGCCGTCGGTTCGATCCAGTCGGCGAACGCGGTAACGGCGTCCTGAACAGTGACGATGGGGTTCATGGGTCGTGGTTCCTCTCGCAGGGTGAACGGCCCGAACAGCACCCACCGGAGTTGCCTCTCCGGTGGGTGCGCGCCGTTGGTGGGGAAAGCCGCGCGTCGCACGCGGCACGGCCACTAAGGAGTGGCCGAAGTGCCCCGGACCGGACTCGAACCGGTCGGGTTGCCGTACGGGGCACGCCGGTCTTCTCCGCCTTGTTTCCGACCCCTTCGGGCAGGCGGACCACGGGTTACCGGCAGTTCCCTGTGTGAAGTTCTCAAAGATCAATCGCTTCCTTCGAGCCCGTTTCACGGAGCCCTCCGGGCGTTCATGCAGTACCTGTTTTACAGGTACTGCATAGTGGTCCGTCAAGTCTGTCGACGGAACTCCTTGACTTCACGCCAGGACTTCTTGGCGCACACTCAGAATCGCCCCAGGTCAGGGGAGTTGTTGACCCCCTGCATGGACAGCTTCGGGAGTTCTGGCTACGGTCAAGACGTCCCTAGACGTCCCAACGGGGGTTCAGATGTCCAACGAACGATTGCGCTCGGCGCTGTTAGCTCGGGGCATGACGGTTCAGGGGCTGGCCGAAGCGATCGAGGTCAACCCGAAGACCGTGGAACGCTGGATCACGCAAGGCAAAGTGCCGTACCGGCGCCACCAGTACGCGACGGCCACCGTGCTCAAGGTCGACGTCACCTCACTGTGGGACGACGACCGCACTATCGACAGCGCAACTGACTTGTCCAAAGCTGAGATTGGCACGGTCTACCCGCACCGGCACACTGTGCCGTCCGGGCTGTGGCGCGAGATCTACGGCAGGGCACAAAAGACCCTTGACGTGCTCGTTTACTCCGGTCTGTTCCTGTCGGAAGACCCGCTGTTCCATGACCTTCTCAAGGCGAAGGTAGCGGCCGGCGTCCGCGTGCGGATCCTGCTCGGGGAGCCTGGTAGCGCGGCCGTGCGGCAGCGCGGGATAGACGAGGGTCACCGGATTATGGACGGAAAGATTCGCAACGCCATGGTGCTCTACCGTCCGCTCATGCGGAGCCACCCTGACATCGGGTTCCGGCTGCATGACTCGACTCTCTACAACTCGATCTACCGCGCTGATGACGAGATGCTCGTCAACCCCCACGTCTACGGCATCGGCGCCTACATGGCCCCCGTGCTACACCTGCGTCGCCTGGCCGACGGTGGGCTGTTCGACACGTACGCGAATAGCATCGAACACACCTGGGAGAACGCGCGCCAGATCACCGACGCGGACTTTGCGAGCAACACGGGAGCCTGACCATGGGGCGGATCGACTACCTTCACGACCCCGACGCGCCGCCGGCCAACTCGGTTGTGCCGTCCGTCGTCGCGTTCGTGCAGAACGACGCGGGGGAGGTGCTGATGATCCGGCGGTCAGACAACGGCCGTTGGGCTCTGCCCGGCGGTGGTCACGACGTGGGGGAGTCCATCAGCGACACCGTCGCGCGGGAGGTCTGGGAGGAGACGGGGATCAAGGCGGAAGTCCTCGACATGTCCGGGATCTACACCGACCCCGGTCACGTGATGCAGTACGACGACGGCGAAGTTAGGCAGCAGTTCAGCATCTGCTTCCGGGCCCGTCTTGTCGGCGGTGAGGTGCGTACGAGCAACGAGACGACAGAAGTCCGTTGGGTCACCCCGGCAGACCTGTCTCAACTCGACATACATCCCACGATGCGGCTCCGCATCGAGCACGCCATGGACCGGGCGCGTACCGCCCCCTACATTGGCTGACGCTTGGCGGCGGCCACCCGTTCGAGCACTCGCGAAGTGCTGGCGAGGATCTCCGGTTCGGCTCGCCGGATGAACATCCCGATCAGGCTGTCAGGCCCGTACCGTCCGGTGATCTCGTTCACCCGGTCGATCGGGTTCGTGGACGTGCCGTCCGGTGTGGTGTTCATGTCGCAGAAGCACAGCGCGTCATTGAGATGCGCGTGTTCGCGGGGAAACTCGCCCTCCAACTCCTCACGCAAGCCCCGCGCGTCGGCCTCCATCCACGAACACGAGTGGTGGGCAACCAGGTTGATGACTCGCTCATCAGCCTTGGCGACGTCTCGGAGGTAGCGTGCGCCGTCAAGCGGATGAAAGCCGGTCTTGACCAGCGAGGGGGAGTACCCGATGTCATGCAGGACGGCCGCGGCTTCCAGCAACACGGCATCCTCCCCGAGGATGGGCGCGATCGTGCGGGCCCGTTCGGCGACGCCCTGTGAGTGTCGCCATCGGCGGGGCAGCGACTCAGCCAGCAACGACTCAGCCAGGGGATAGGCCCACTCTGTCAACAAGCTAGGAACGCTCCTCTCGAATCGGCACCGCGCGGACTGTCCGCACCTTGCCCTGTCCTCCGCTCGCTAGCACGCCGGCAGACTCCATCTTGTCCAGAGCCTTGGTCACTGTGGGGCGTGAGACCCCGAATCGCGTAGCCAGCACGGAGGCACTGGGGAACGCTTCCCCTACTTCCAGCTTCTCAGCCGTGATGATGTCCGTGATCTGCTGTTCCAGCGGGCGTCGGTCCACGGGGGTGCCGGATCGCACGACTCGCCATCGGCCGCCCTTCGCCGGTTCGGCCACGCCTTCCCGACGCAGGACGCCGAACGCCCGGACCGCGACCCCGCGTGAGACCTTGTGATCGCGCATGACCTCAGCCAGCGACGGAAGTTCTGTCATGGTCGGGTCATCTTCGATCTGCTGCTTCACTGAGTGGGCAATCTTCAGGAAGGTTCCCCGAGGGTTGGCCTGCTCCGGCACCCGCTCTCCCTCTCTGTTCGTTCGTGGTCTCCTCAAGGCTCCCACGACCTGCGACCGTTGCGGAGGGGCCCGGACGGGATGCAACACGCAAGGGCGCACTAAATCGCTGTCTCGATCTGCCTGATGCGGGCAGGTGCTCAGCCGTCCCCTGACGCCTGTCTCATTTGAGTTGACCAGCGGCGAGCCGCGCGCTGAGCGTCGCGTAGACCTTGTTCGTCATGGGCACTCCATCTGCGGAGCACTCTCGATCCGAGACGGTGCGTACAGCTTGCCGAAGGAAGGCTTCGCAGGCCCCGTATGGGGTTCATCTGGGGAAACTGCGGATCCTAAGGTCCTAGTTGGGGCATCATGAGTGCTCACCAGAACGGTGCCGTGGGGGGTACAGACGCATGCAGATTTTCATCAGCTGGTCGGGGGACATGGCGAAGCTGTGCGCGGAAGCGCTCCGAGACTGGCTGCCGTACATGAATAACGCCATCTCCCCGTTCGTCTCATCTCAGGATATTTCGAAGGGGGAGCGAGGGCTCGCTAAAATCGCGGGCCAGCTTCAAGAATGCTCGTTCGGCATTGTCTGCGTAACTCGTGAGAATCAATCTGCACCCTGGATTAACTTTGAATCAGGGGCCCTGTCGCGCGAGTTGGGGGAAAGTTCACTGATTCCTTTCCTGCTAGATATGCAAGTAAAAGATCTTTCTTCTGGGCCTCTTACTCAATTCCAAGCGGCTGATAGCTCGAACGAAACCGACGTATGGGCGATGGTAAAGTCCATCAATGAAAAATGTGAGCCGCCTGTCGAACAGGCAAGGCTGCGGACGATGTTCGACAGGTTCTGGGGTGACTTGGCAGTCCAATTGACCTCGATCCGGAACGCGAATCCACCTACTGAAACTGCGCAACGGGAGGTTCCCGAGATTCTTGATGAACTAGTCAAGCTGGCGCGAGAACAACACACGCGGATCGGTGCTCTGGAAAAGTCGATCGGAAGCACCGGGGGAACCACATCCCACTATACGATTAACGACCCGAAGGAAGTTCGGATCACCAGTGATGCAGACGATTCATCGACAGTCGCTGGTCGAAGGGAACGAGCCAAGCGGGTGGGGAGCATGGCCCGGGAGTTGATCGGTGGGCGTTCGCGTGTAACGAAATCCGTGGTTGTCGGTGGTGGATCGCAGATCGAGTTTGTGTGCACCGAAGAGGGGATTTTGAAGGCGCGTGCAGTAGCGCTCGAACTCTCAAATCTTGCGGTAGATTACATGGTTGGCATTACGCTTTATAGGCCGGACGGCACAGAGGAAGCTTCTTACCCGCCTTTCTAGTCACCCTTAAAGAGTATTCAGGGTATCGCGATGACTCGCTTGGTTGCCATCTTCCGTTCGCGGCGAGGGTGGGCGCTCCTCTCTGCGCACTTTTCATTCTTCTTCGCCGCGTTAGCGGGAATTGTGCAACTCGTTCTGGCGGTACGGCCAACCGTTGAACTTCAGGGCGGGAGAACGATAGTCGGGATGATCGCTCTTTCTTGCCTGTGGGCGCTCATGCGATCTGCTCCTCGTCAATCAATCGGTCGACATTTCAAACAGCCTGACTTTTCTGTAACTGTGAAAGTGGGGGATTTGTTTGCCGAGCAGTCTGACCTGATTATCGGCTTCACGGATGTTTTCGATACTTCGACTGAAGCCGGGGATATTATCGCTCCTAGAAGCGTACAGGCCCAGTTTCTCGACAAAGTTTTTAGCGGGGACGCTTCTGCTCTCGATGCGGCTCTGGAAGTGGCGTTGAGTGGCGCGGCCATCCGTGAGTCGGAGAGCGAAGTCAGTAAGCCAAGGGGTAAGCGCGATCGTTACCCCCTAGGCACTGTCGCTGTTGTTGCCAAGGGGGCGAATAGATACTATTGCGTCGCGTACTCGCACATGAGTAATGACCTAGTTGCTCGATCAAGTGTTGATTATCTCTGGCAGGGTCTAAGCAGCGTGTGGTCGGCAGTCGCTTCGAGTGGTCAATTGCAGCCCGTGGCGGTTCCTGTCCTTGGATCTGATCTTGCGAGAGTTGGAAGTCTTGGGCGCGAGAGTCTGATCAAAATGATCATACTCTCATTCGTGGCCAGTTCTCGCGTTTCCTTGATTTCTAGAAAGCTGACAGTAGTCGTGCACCCATCCGGTGCCGACGAGGTGAACTTGAGTGAAGTGCAGGCATTTCTCGGCTCGCTTTGATGACCAATTGGTCAATCGGTTGGATTACGTGCCGGTGCTGAGAGCGGCACGGGAGCACTTTGGGGTGGTCTCAATTGTGGTCTCGCTAGCCGGTCGATCCGACCTTGTCCATAGACATCCGCTCTCATCCGAATAGCCGTCTGACCTGGGTCCCAACTACCGCCATGGACGTCCCCGGACCAAGATCGGACAACTTGTAATGCGTAGGTCGTCGGTTCGAATCCGACAGGGGGCTCGGACAAGGCCAGGTCACACCTCGTGACCTGGCCTTTCGGTTTTTCCGAGTGGTCCGCATCGGCCGTCGCGACGCGGGCACTCGGCTGCGAGCACCCCCTGCCGTCGGAGCCGGCGCCGGTGCGAATCTGCTCGCCGCCCAGGAAGGTGCCGTGACCATGGCTGAGGGTGCGGATCCGTCGGACGACGTACGGCTCTCCCCGTACGAACGCCTCGCGCTGTGGGGGATCGAGGCCGAGTTGCGCCGCGACCGTCGCTTCGCCCGCCGGATGGGCGCCCCGCCTGCCCGGGGCTGGCTGGGGCTGTCGGTCGCGCTGCTGGGCGTGGCGTCCGTCTTCCTGATGGTCGTGGGCATCCGGACCTCGGACCCCGTGGTGCTGTGGTGCCTCGCCGCGGTGTGGCCGCTGACGTTGGTGCAGGGGATACGGCTGCTGTGCCACCCCGGCCGCGACGGGCGCCCCCGGAACCGGTACCGCCGATGCGGCTGAGAACCAGCGACGTGCGCGCCCCGGGACACGGCCGGCGGCGCTGCGGTCGCGGCTTCCGCTGTCTCGACACCGCGGGACGCACGGTCACCGATCCGGCGGGCCGCCGTCAGTACCTCTACCACCAGCGGTTCCGCGAGCAGCAGGAGGCGGCCAAGCGCGACCACGTGCTGGAGGCGGCCCGGCCACCCAGGGGCCCGTGGAGCAGGCGGTGTCGGGGCTGCTCGGCCCGTGACCGCGGTGGCCGGTGTTTGCTCGCGGGGCGGCGGGTACTCGGCGAACAGGCAATACGCAGAGAGAAGATGAGACGCCGTGACCAGGCCAACCGCACAGAAGCCCGCCCTGCGAGTGGCGAGGACCGGCTGGGCGAAGAAGCGTCATCTCCCGCGCAGGGGAGTACGTACCTGTGTGGCCGCCGTCGCGGACGAGAGCGCGTCGCCCGCCGCGCGGTCCGGCGCCGAGTGGAACATCGTCAGAGGTGACGACTGAGCGACGGCCGGGCCCCGGGTGGTCAACGTCCCCGGGCCTGGGGGACCGTCTCCCGTGTGTCCTCGGTGCCGGTAGCACCGCGGACCCGGGAGACGGCCGCTGTCAGCTCCCGCTGGACCGGTTCCGGCAGCGAGGCACCCTCCACCGTCGTCACCACGTCCTCCGCCAGCCGGTGCAGTTTGAGGTTGGTGTGCTGGGAGGTGAGGACCAGTGCCTGCCATGCCTGTTCGGCGTTCAGCCCGAAGGTGGCCATGAGGATGCCGCGCGCCAGATCGATGTCCGGGCGGGTCCGCAGCGCGCGGCGGAGCTGCACGACCTCGGTCTGGAGGACTCTCTCGGGCGCCGTGTGGGACGCGTCCGTGGCGACGGCCGGCGCGGTGAAGAGGGCGTAGGTGTCCGTGAACGTCAGCAGGCGTTCCGCGGCCGGGCTGACGGCGGTGACGGTGAGCGTTCTGCCCGTGGCGGCCGCCTGACCGCGCACGGCCAGCAGCACGTTGAGCGCGGAGCAGTCCGCGAACGCCAGGCCGGAGAGGTCCAGGTCCACGCCCGCGGCCGAACGGCCGAGGGCGTCGTGCAGGGCGTGCTGGAGGGTCTGGCCGTCGTCGAGGCAGTACTCGCCGCTCAGCGCGACGGTCACCCGGTCGCCGGTCGGTCCCGCCTGCACCAGCATGGTCGCCTCCGGATCCTCTCCTCGTCTCTCCCTTCCCAGATTCGTACGAACACGAAGACGCGTCAAGACATACGTGAAATCATGTTCGTGTTTTTGTCTTCGTGAACAGACGGTCGTACGGTGGACACATGGTGGGAGTCGACGCAGTTCCCGAGCCGCACAACGGGTGGACGTTCCTCACGAGCCACGCGCGCGTGCTGGCCAGCATCGCCGACAACCACAACGTGCGGATCCGGGACATCGCGGCCCGCTGCCGGCTCACCGAACGCGCCGTCCAGAAGATCATTTCCGATCTGGAGGAGGACGGCTACCTCTCCCACACCCGCAACGGCCGGGCCAACCAGTACCGGATCGACCCCGGCAAGGTGCTGCGCCATCCGGCCGAGGCGGGGCTCACGGTCGCTTCCCTGCTCGCGATGCTGGTCCAGGTCGAGGCGGAACGCCAGGCCGGGCCGAGTCCCCAGGCAACGGAAAAGACCAGTTCACGTCGTCCGTGACCTGGTCTTTTCCGGGGTGCGGTCGGTCAGTTGGAGGTCGGGAAGTCGAACCCGGCGGCGACCTGCTGCCTGGGCTCGGGCCAGCGGGTGGTGACGACCTTGGGCCGGGTGTAGAAGCGGACGCCCTCGGGGCCGTGGATGGGGTTGTCGCCGATGAGCGAGTCCTTCCAGCCGCCGAAGGAGTAGTAGGACATCGGGACCGGCACGGGCACGTTGATGCCGATCATGCCGACCTTGATCCGGCGCTGGAAGCGGCGGGCGGCCTCTCCTGAGGCGGTGAACAGGGCGGTGCCGTTGCCGTACGGGTTGGCGTTGATCAGGTCGATCGCCTGGTCCAGGCTCTCGGCGCGGACGATCGCGAGGACCGGGCCGAACAGCTCCTCCTTGTAGGCGTCCATCTCGGTGGTGACGTGGTCGAGGAGGGACGGGCCGGTGAAGAAGCCGTCCTCGTGTCCTTCGACCTTCAGCCCGCGGCCGTCCACGACGACGGTGGCGCCCTGGGCGGCGGCGCCCCCGACCGCGTTCTCGACGCGTTCCTGGGCGGCCTTGGTGACCAGCGGGCCCATCTCGGTGCCGGGCCGGTCGCCGGGGCCGACCTGCACCTCGTTCGCCTTGCGCTCCAGGATCCCGACCAGGGCGTCGGCCGCGTCTCCCACCGCGACGGCCACGGAGACGGCCATGCAGCGTTCGCCCGCGGAGCCGTAGGCGCCGGCGGTGATGTGGTTGGCGGCGAACTCCAGGTCGGCGTCCGGGAGGACGACGGCGTGGTTCTTGGCGCCGCCGAGGGCCTGGACGCGCTTGCCGTGCGCGGTGGCCTGCTCGTGGACGTACCTGGCGATCGGGGTGGAGCCGACGAAGGAGACGGCCTCGATGCCCGGGTGGGTGAGGATCGCGTCGACCGCGTCCTTGCCGCCGTGCACGACGTTGAAGACGCCGTCGGGCAGGCCGGCCTTCTGGTACAGGTCGGCGACGAAGTTCGCGGCGGAGGGGTCGCGCTCGGACGGCTTGAGGATGAACGTGTTGCCGGTGGCGATCGCGACCGGGTGCATCCACAGCGGCACCATCGCCGGGAAGTTGAACGGCGTGATGCCCGCGACGACACCGAGGGGCTGGCGGAAGTTGTGCACGTCCACGCCACGCGAGACCTGGTCGGAGAAGCTGCCCTTGAGCACGTCGCCGAGGCCGCAGACGTACTCGACGACCTCGCGGCCGCGGGTGATCTCGCCACGGGCGTCGTCGACGGTCTTGCCGTGCTCGGCGGAGATGATCCGGGCCAGCTCCTCCTCGTGCTCCACGAGCAGCTGGCGGAAGGCGAACATGACCTGGGTGCGCTGCGAGAGCGAGGATTCCGACCAGGTCTCGAACGCGGCAGCGGCGGCCTGGACGGCGGCGTCCACCTCGGGGGCGGCACCGAGGACGAGACGGGCCTGTTCGGCACCGGTGGCCGGGTTGAAGACGGGGGCCGTCGTGGTGCCGGAGACCGGGGAGCCGTTGATCCAGTGCGGGATGGTGTTCACGGGGTGGGGTGTCCTTAGAGGTAGTGCCGCTGGGCGCGCTTGTGGGTGGCGTAGGTGTCGTGGGCGGCCTGGGTGGTGTCGAGGGCGGAGGTCTGGCTGACGGGCACGTCCCACCAGCCGTGACCGGGCGGGTTGGGTCCGTAGAGGTCGGTCTCGACGTGCACGACGGTGGTGCGGGTGGCGGCCTTGGCCTTGTCCATCGCGGAACGGAACTCCTCCACCGAGGTGGCGTGCAGGACGTCCGCGCCGAGGCTCGCCGCGTTCGCGGCCAGGTCGACGGGGAGGACATCGCCGTCCAGCTGGCCGGAATCGCCGTCGCGGTAGCGGTACTTGGTGCCGAACCGCTGCGAGCCGAGGGACTCGGAGAGCGCGCCGATGGAGGCGAAGCCGTGGTTCTGGACCAGGACGATGATGACCTTCAGGCCTTCGGAGACCATGGTCACGATCTCCTGGGCCATCATCAGGTACGAGCCGTCGCCGACCAGCACGACGACGTCACGCGAGGGGTCGGCCATCTTCGCGCCGACGCCGGCCGCCACCTCGTAGCCCATGCAGGAGTAGGCGTACTCCACGTGGTAGGCCTTCGGGTCGCGGGCCCGCCACAGCTGCTGGAGGTCACCGGGCATGGAACCGGCCGCGTTGATGACCACCGCGCGGTCGTCCAGGACGTCGTTCAGCGCGCCGAGGATCTCGGTCTGCGCGGGCAGCGGGCCGTGACCGACGTGGAAGCAGGCGTCCTCGATCTCCCGTGTGCGGGCGATGAGTTCACGGCTGTGACGCCGGTACTCCGGGGACACCTCCCAGCCGTCCAGGGCTCCGGCCAGGGCCTGGATGCCGAGCCGGGCGTCCGCCACCAGCGGCTCCGCCGAGTGCTTGACGGCGTCCAGGCGGGCCACGTTGAGGTTGACGAACGTGACGTCCGGGTTGCCGAACACGGTGTGGCTGGCGGTGGTGAAGTCGCTGTAGCGGGTGCCGATGCCCACGACGACATCGGCTTCGCGGGCCAGCTCGTTCGCCGCGTACGACCCGGTGGAGCCGATACCGCCGACCGCGTACGGGTGGTCCCACGGCACCGCGCCCTTGCCGGCGTGGGTGTCGGCGACCGGGATGCCGGTGGCCTCGGCGAAGGCGCGCAGCGCGGTCTCCGCGCCCGAGTACACGGCACCGCCGCCGGCCACGATCAGCGGCTTCCTCGCGTTCCTCAGCAGGGCCACGGCCCGCTCGACGGCGGCGGGCTCCGGCACCGGGCGGCCCACGTGCCAGACCCGGCGCCGGAAGAAGTCGACCGGCCAGTCGTACGCCTCGGCCTGCACGTCCTGCGGCAGCGCGAGGGTGACGGCGCCGGTCTCGACCGGGTCGGTCAGCACCCGCATCGCCGCCAGCGCGGCCGGGATCAGCTGCTCCGGACGCTGGACGCGGTCGAAGTACTTCGACACGGCCCGGAACGCGTCGTTGACGGTGACGTCGCCGCCGCGGGTGTCCTCCAGCTGCTGGAGTACGGGGTCGGCGGCGCGGGTGGCGAACATGTCGGAGGGCAGCAGGAGGACCGGCAGCCGGTTGGTGGTGGCCAGTGCGGCACCGGTGATCATGTTGGTCGAACCCGGGCCGGTGGAGGCCGTGCACGCGAAGGTCGCCAGCCGGTCGCGCATCTTGGCGTAGGCCACCGACGCGTGGACCATGCCCTGTTCGTTGCGGGCGAGGTAGTAGGGCAGGTCGGCCTCACCGGTGGTGGCGGCCTGGAGGAGGGCCTGGCCGACGCCGGCCACGTTGCCGTGGCCGAAGATGCCCCACACGCCGGGGATCAGGCGCTGCTCCTGGCCGTCGCGCTCGCTGTACTGGTTGGCCAGGAAGCGGACCAGGGCCTGGGCTGTGGTCAGTCGTACGGTGTTCATCGGTCCTCTCCGAAGGGCAGCCGGTCGTCCACGTCCTGGGCGTCCCAGGTCCCGCGCACCCAGCCGTGGGCGGGGTCGTCGCAGATCAGCCAGGCCCGGTCCGGCCCGGGACCGGCCATGACGTTGAGGTAGTAGAGGTCGTAGCCGGGCGCGGCGACCGAGGGGCCGTGCCAGCCGTGCGGGATCAGCACGGTGTCGCCGGAGCGGATCTCGGCGAGCACGTCGATCGGCCGCTCCGGGGTGCCGTACACCCGCTGGTAGCCGAAGCCGCTCCCCTCGCCGCCGCTGCCGTCGGAGACCTCGAAGTAGTAGATCTCCTCCAGCTCGGACTCGACCGGGCGGCCGTCCGCGTCGACGCGTACCTCGTCGTGCTTGTGCGGCGGGTACGAGGACCAGTTGCCGCCCGGCGTGAGCACCTCGCACACCAGCAGCTGTTCGGCGTCGAACGTGCCCGGCAGGCAGTAGTTGTTGACCTGCCGTGAGCAGGCCCCGGCGCCGCGCAGCTCGACGGGGACGTCCTCCTTGCGCCCGTACCGGGCCGGGTGACCTCCCCGCTCGGTACGGGCGGAGGGCAGCGCGAACCGTCCCCCGGCCGCGCTGCTGATCACGGCCTCGGCTTCGCGCGGGAGGTAGGCGAAGTCCGTGGCCGAGGCGAACACGCCCGTCCGGCCGGTGAGTTCGAAGGTGCTGCCGTCCGTGGTGACGGTGCAGGAACCCGCCAGCGGCAGCACCAGGAACTCGGAGTCCCCGGTGGACAGGGCGTGCGTCTGGCCCGGCCCGAGGGTCAGGATCCGCAGGCCGGAGTATCCCCAGCCCGCCGACTCCGGCGTGACCAGGAGGTCGTAGGGGCCGTCCGCCGACGTGCCCTTCGGCAGGTGGTACTTGGCGGTGTGCACGGAGGTCACAGCAGACCCACCGCCTTGTCGACGGCGCCGGCGACGTCGCCGCCCGCCGGGTAGAGCAGGGAACGGCCCACGACCAGGCCCTGCGCGGTCGGCTGCTTCAGCGCCCGGCCCCAGGACGCGAACGCCGCCTCGGCGTCCCTGACCTCGCCGCCCAGCAGCAGCGCGGGCAGGGTGGAGGCGGCCAGGACGCGTTCCATGTTCTCGACCACGGGCAGCTTGAGCCAGGTGTAGGCGGTGCGCCGGCCCAGGCCCGACGCGATGGTGACCGACTTGATCACGGCGTCGGTCGACAGGTCGTTGCGGATCTTCCCGTCCTGCCAGGTGGAGAGGAACGGTTCGACCATCGCGATGAGCCGCCGGTCGTTGAGTTCGTTGACGGCGCGGGCGGTGTCCGCCAGGACGGAGGGGGTCGCCGGGTCGCCGAGGGCGATGCGGGTGAGGGTCTTGCCGCCGTCGAAGCCCATCGCGGCGATGGTCTCGGCGTCGTACCCGGTGAACCGGTCGTCGATCTCGAAGACCGAGCCTGCCAGGCCGCCGCGGTTCATGGAGCCGAAGACGGACTTGCCGTCGAGGACGCCGAGCAGGAGGAGGTCCTCCAGGATGTCGGCGGTGCCGAGGACACCGGTGACGCCCGGCCGCTCCAGGGCGACGCACAGCCGGTCGAGGAGCTCGAAGCGGTCGGCCATGGCGTTCGGGTCGTCGCCGACGCCGTTGGCGCCGCGGGCCGGGTGGTCGGCGGCGATGATCATCGCCTTGCCGTGCTCGCCCAGCAGCGAGGTCGCCCTCACCCGGCGTTCGGCGGCCGCCGCGATGGCACCGGGGTCGTTGACCCGGGCCGCCACGATCCGGTTCAGCTTTTCAGACAGCACTGGTCACCTCGTCCAGCTTGGCGTTGACTTCGGCCTCGGTGGGCATCGCGTCGGAGCAGGACAGCCGGCTCGCGACGATGGCGCCGGCCGCGTTGGCGAAGGAGACCGTGCGCCGGGTGTCCCAGCCGGACAGCAGGCCGTGGCAGAGGGCGCCGCCGAAGGCGTCACCCGCGCCCAGGCCGTTCACCACGTCCACCGGCACCGGCGGGATCTCGGCGGCCGAGCCGTCCCGGTCCACGGCCAGCACGCCCTTCGGGCCCTGTTTCACCACGGCCAGCTCCACGCCCGCCGCCAGCAGCGCCTGCGCCGCCGCGTACGGCTCGCGCTCGCCGGTGGCCACCTCGCACTCGTCGAGGTTGCCGACGGCCACGGTGGTGTGCCGCAGGGCTTCGGCGTAGAACGCGCGGGCCTCGGCGGGCTCCCGCCAGAACATCGGGCGCCAGTCGAGGTCGAAGACCGTCGTGCCGGACTTCGCCCGGTGGGCCAGGGCCGCGAGGGTGGCGGAGCGGCTGGGCTCCTCGCTCAGGCCGGTGCCGGTGATCCAGAAGATCCCGGCGTCCCGGACGGCGTCCAGGTCCAGCTCGGCCGGCTGGATGTCCAGGTCGGGGGCCTTCGGCAGCCGGTAGAAGTACAGCGGGAAGTCGTCCGGCGGGAAGATCTCGCAGAACGTCACCGGGGTCGGGGCGATGTCCGACGTCCCGACGAAGCGGGTGTCCACGCCGTAGCCGTCCAGGGCCGTGCGGACGAAGTCGCCGAAGGGGTCCCGGCCGGTCTTCGTGATCACGGCCGCCGACCGCCCGTACCGGGCCGCCGCCACCGCCACGTTGGTCGGGCTCCCGCCCAGGTACTTGCCGAACGAGGTGACCTCGGCCAGCCCCACGCCGGTCTGGAGCGGGTACACGTCCACTCCCACGCGGCCGACGGTCAGCACTTCGAACGACATCAGACTGGTTTCCCTTCACCTGGGGTGCCCCACGGGGGCGCTCCGTCCAGAGTATGTCAGGACATACTTATGTCAATACCCTGCGAGGTGAGGTTCTCCCGGCAACGCGACGCCCCCCGTGATCGGTGATCACGGGGGGCGTCGTACCGCCGGGCCGCGGTGGTGGGTCAGTGCCGGTGGGTCAGTGCCGTCCCGCCACCCGGTCCGCGACCTGGGCCAGCCGGGACGAGGTGGTGCTCGGGTGCAGTCGCTCGCGCTGGTCGGCGGCGCGGTAGGTGGCGTACATGCCCTGGACGCCGAGCCAGCGCAGCGGCTCCGGCTCCCACTTGCGGACCTTGTGGTTCACCCACGGCAGCTCGGTCAGGTCGGTGCGGCCGGCCTGCCCCGAGTCGAGCTGGACGAGGTCGCGCAGGGTCCGGGCGGCGAGGTTCGTGGTGGCCACCCCGGAGCCGACGTACCCGCCCGCCCAGCCCAGGCCGGTCGAACGGTCCAGGGTGACGGTCGCACACCAGTCGCGCGGCACCCCGAGCACCCCGGACCAGGCGTGCTCGACGGCGACCCCGGCCAGCGACGGGAAGAACCGGACGAGGATCTCCCGCAGCGCCTCGACGGTCGCCGCCTGCGTCCGGCCGTCGTTGTCGGTCCGCGAGCCGAAGCGGTACGGCACCCCGCGGCCGCCGAGCGCGATCCGCCCGTCGGCGGTCCGCTGGGCGTACATGTAGGCGTGCGCCATGTCGCCCAGGGTCTCCAGCCCCGACCAGCCCACCGACTCCCACTGCTCCTCGGTCAGCGGCGCGGTGGCGATCATCGACGAGTTCATCGGCAGCCAGGTGCGCCGCTGCCCCTTGAGGTTCGCGGTGAAGCCCTCGGTGCAGCGCAGCACGTAGGGGGCGCGGACCGTGCCGTAGGGCGTGACGGCGTGCTTGGGCCGGATCTCGGTCACCGGGGTGGACTCGTGGATCTCCACCCCGAGCGCCTCCACGGCCGCCACCAGCCCCTTCACCAGCTTCACCGGGTGCAGCCGGGCGCCGTGCGGGGTCCAGGTGGAGCCGACGGCGTCCACGACCCGGATCCGCTCCCGGGTCGCCCCGGCACCGTACAGCTCACGGTCCTTCTCGCCGTACGACAGCTCGTGCTCGTGGAAGGCCCGCAGACGGGCCAGCTGGGCCGGGGTGGTGGCCACTTCGAGGACCCCGCCCTTGTGCAGGTCGGCGTCGATGCCCTCGGCCCGGGTGACCGCGACGACCTCGTCGACGGTCTCGTTCATGGCCTTCTGGAGGCGTACGGCCGCCTCCCGGCCGTGCAGCGCGGCGTACCGGTCGCGGCCCGCGACGCCGTTGTACAGCCAGCCGCCGTTGCGGCCGGAGGCGCCGTAGCCGCAGAACTTCTGCTCCAGGACGGTGACCCGGAGGAAGGGGGCGGCCTTCTTCAGGTAGTACGCGGTCCACAGACCGGTGTAGCCGCCGCCGACGATCACCACGTCCGCCGAGGCGTCACCGGCGAGCGGCTCCCGGACCGCGGGGAGACCGTCGTGCGCGTACCAGAAGGAGATGCCACCGTTGACGACACTGCTTGCCGAGCTGCTCATGCCGGGACGCTAACCCTTGAGAGCGGCCAGTGTCTCCTTCGGATTCCATGCTTTTCCGCGCCCTCCGGCCAGCGGGTAACAGGCGAGACCGATCAGTACGGCGACGAAATGTCCCAGGTCGGTGAAGCCAGGGGACTCGGTCAGGGGCAGTCCGTACACCAGCAGGACGACCACGACGTACCCGTACCGCCAGGGCGCCGCGATCCGGTACGAGAGCACCCCGATCACCCCGGCCAGCGCGTAACTCACCCCGATGTCCAGGGTGTTGACCGCGGACGGCGGGGCGAGGCCGTCGTGGATGCCCGCCAGCAGGGCGCCCTCGCTGATCAGCGTCGCCAGCACGTGCGCGAGGACGCACACCGCCAGCCAGCGCAGCGTACCCAGCCAGCGTTCGGCCGGCGCGTGGAAGACGGTGTAGAGCAGGGCGTACGGCACCCAGTGCCCGCCGTCGATCCACATCGCGCTGGCGATCAGCACCCGTACCGGGTTGTCCGACAGTTCCCGCAGGTTGGTGGAGCGCTGCCGCAGGAACTGCTGCTCGAACTCCGGGGACATGTGGTGCAGCGCGACGGTCGTCACGAAGAGGATCGCCAGCCAGACGTACGTGCCGGGGGCGCCGCGGACGTACGCCCACACCCTGCCGCCGAGGCCCCGGAGAAATCCCATGAGGCGATTCACGCACGACCGTAACGTCACATGGGTGATTGACATTCCGGCATCGGCGTCTCGGCCGGACTGTCGTGCTTCACGGGTTCCGCCGTCACCAGCAGGCCCGCGACCAGGCCGGCCAGCAGCATCACGCCGGCCGCCCACCAGATGGCGACCGTGTAGCCGTGCACGACGGCCTCCGGGACCACCGCCGCCCTCCGCGCGGGGTCGTGCAGGTGGGCGGTGAGGTAGGCGGCGCTGCTGGTGGTGGCGACGGTGTTGAGCAGTGCCGTGCCGATGGAGCCGCCCACCTGCTGCGAGGTGTTGACGGTGGCCGAGGTGACCCCGGCGTCCCGCGGAGCGACACCCGAGGTGGCGGTGGCGAAGACCGGCATGAAGGTCAGGCCCATGCCGAGGCCCATCAGCAGCAGGGCGGGCAGGATCTCGGTGGGGTAGGAGGAGTGGACCGTGATCCGGGTCAGGAGCAGCAGACCGCAGGCGGCGAGCAGCGTGCCGGGGACCATGAGCAGCCGCGGGGCCAGCCGGTGCAGCAGGCGTGCCGATATCTGGGTGGAGCCGATGATGATCGCCACGGTCAGCGGGAGGAAACCGAGACCCGCCCGGACGGGCGAGTAGCCGAGGATGACCTGGAGGTAGTAGGTCAGGAAGAGGAACAGCCCGAACATGGCGACGGTCGCGAGGGCCATCGTCAGGAAGCTGCCCCCGCGGTCCCGGTCCCTGACGATGTGCAGGGGCAGCAGCGGGCTCGGCGCGCGGGTCTGCCACCGCACGAACGCGACGAGCAGGACGGTCCCGGCCGCGAACAGGCCGAGCACCAGCGGATCGCTCCAGCCGCGCGGCTGGGCCTCGCTGAAGCCGTAGACGATCGCGACGAGCCCGCCGCAGCCGAGCACCGCGCCCGGTACGTCGAGGCGGCCGCCGGCCTGGCCGGGCCGGTCGTGCAGCAGCACGAGCGCGCCGGCCACGGCCAGGACCGCGATGGGCACGTTGACGTACAGGCACCAGCGCCAGTTCAGGTACTCGGTGAGCAGCCCGCCGACGATGAACCCGATCGCGGAGCCGCTGCCCGCGAGGGCGCCGTAGATCCCGAAGGCCTTGCCGCGCTCACGCGGGTCGGTGAACGTGGTGGTGAGCAGGGAGAGCGCGGACGGCGCGAGGACGGCGGCGAAGGCGCCCTGGAGCGCGCGGGCGCCGAAGAGCATCCCCGGGGTCTGGGCGGCGCCGCCGAACGCGGAGGCGGCGGCGAAACCGATCAGCCCGATGACGAAGGTGCGCTTGCGGCCGGCCAGGTCGGCGATCCGGCCGCCCAGCAGGAGCAGCCCGCCGAAGGCGAGCGTGTAGGCGGTGATCACCCACTGCCGGTTGCCGTCGGACATGCCGAGGGCGCGCTGCGCGGACGGCAGCGCGATGTTCACGATCGTCGCGTCGAGTACGACCATGAGCTGGGCGAGCGCGATGACGACCAGCCCCCACCAGCGGCGCGGATCGGCTCCGTCGGCACCGGTGTTCGTCCCACCCGTCCGGGCGCTGCTCATTCGGTCAGAAGACCACGGATCGGGACGGGTCGCATCCCGTGCTGTGCTGTTCCTGGTCATGGCTCCAGGACCCCCTTTCCGGCCGTGCCGGCCGAGGACTGCGCGTCACGCGCGTCACGCGCGTCGTGCGCGTCACGCGCGTCACGCGCGTCGTGCGCGTCACGCGCGTCGTGCGCGTCATGCGCTTCATCGCCGATACGACGGATCGGCGGGGCCGGAATGTGACATGGCCGGGGCCGGCCGGGCGTCCGTGCTGCTCGGGGGCATTGTCAGTGGGGGGCTGCACTATGAGGGCATGGCGAGGACTGGGACCGGCGGGGCCGGCGGCAACAGGGTGAAGGGCGCACGGCGGCCGGAGGTGCGGCTGCCACCCCTGGAGCCGTGGAGCGACGGCGCACTGGAGCCGGACGGGGACTACGACGGGGTGGAGATCCGGGGCGCGGACCTCGCCGGGCAGGACGGCGCGGGCGCCCGCTTCATGGACTGCGCGCTGACGGACTGCGCCTTCGACGAGACGGGACTGCGGCACGCCCGGCTGCTGGACAGCGTCCTCACCGGGGCCAGAGGTGTCGGCACCGACCTGGCCGAGGCGACCCTGCGCGACGTCGAACTGGTCGACGCCCGCCTCGGCGGCACCCAGCTGCACGGCTCCGTGCTGGAACGGGTGGTGATCCGCGGCGGCAAGATCGACTACCTGAACCTGCGCACGGCCAGACTCAGGGACGTGGTCTTCGAGAGCTGCGTCCTGGTGGAGCCGGACTTCGGGAACGCCGTGCTGGAGCGGGTGGAGTTCGTCGGCTGCACGGTGAAGGCGGCCGACTTCAGGGGGGTGACGATGAAGGACGTCGATCTGCGGGGCGCCGCGTCCCTGGAGATCGCAGGCGGGGTGGAGAGGCTGGCCGGGGCGGTGATCAGCATGCCCCAGCTGATGGACCTGGCCCCGGTACTGGCGGCACAGCTGGGAATCCGCGTCGAGGACTGACCGACCTCAGGAACGTCGAGGACTGACCGACCTCAGGAACGGCGACCCTTCGGGGGCGCTGGGGGTCCCCCCGGCCGAAGGCTGGGGGGAGGAACTGCGCGACCAGCCCCCACCGGCCCGCGGCCGAGAACCGGCACTCAGCTCACCGGGGGCGGGGGCGCCGCCGTCTTCCTCAGGCCCAGCCGGTCGTCCGGATCCTGGACCCGGTCCGGCTGCGCGGCAAGCATGCGGCGCACCGCCGGTTCCGGCATCCGGACCACCACCGGCCGTGGCAGCGTCAGTTCCCGCACGGCCGTACCGGTACGGCCGGGGCGGACCCGGTCCGTCACCCGCGCGACCACCCGCACGTCCAGCGTGAACTGCACCAGCACCGAAGCGGACTTGGGCTTGTGCAGCGGCATCGAACCGGCCGCGTTCGCCGCCAGGCCGCCCGCGCCGCCCGCGCCACCGGCGTTGCCCATCAGCTGGTTGAGGCGGAACTCGTCGGCGTTGAGCAGCCCCGCGCCCGCCAGGCCGCGCGCCGACCTGCCCTGGTCGGCCGAGCTCAGTCCGTCCGTCTGGGTGGGCCGGGGCGCGTCGAGGTGACTCTGCCCCACCGTCTCGAAGGTCATCTTGTCGCCGACGCCCAGCACCCGCCCGTCCCGCAGCCGTGCGTGCAGGGACGCCCGCAGGTCCTGGCCGGTCGCCCCCGTGGCGTGCACGGGCGGCAGCTCCGCGCCCGCTGAGGTCAGCAGCGGCAGCGCCGCGGTCAGCCACTCGGTGGAGACGGCCTCGTGCAGGGTGTACGCGGCCGCCTGGCCCTTGCCGCGGAAGCGTTCACCGCCGCCCGCCTCCCGTACCGCGGAGTTGACCAGTTCCCGCACCTGCGGGGCTCCCTGGAAGCCGTTGACCTGCGCCTCCATCGGCAGCCGCGCGCCTGTGGAGCGCCAGGCGCCGAGCGCCGCCGCGCGGTCGTCCCGGGCGCCGGCCGCCGGGCCGGGGGCGGCGGCGGTGGCGGCCGGGGCCGGGCGCGGTGCGGTGAGCCGGCCGAGGGCGGCGAGGTCCTGGTCCAGGACGCGATGGGTCAGCGCCTGGCGGCCCAGGGAGACCAGCGCGACCCGGCGGTCACCGCGGTGCAGTTCGAGGGTCGCCTCGATCGGCACCCGCATCTTCGACGACTTCGCGGTCTTCGCCTCCGCGACCGTCTTCATGCCGAGCTGGCCGCGGGCCGCCGCGCCGGAGCGCCGGGCGCCGCCCCAGCCGGCGCCGAGCCCCGCCGCGCCGCCCGTGCTCTTCAGCTGCCCCGCCCCGCCGTCCGGTTTGCCGGAGCCCGCGAAGATCCCCTCCACCCCGGTCGTCACGCCCTCGTCGTGGGCGGTGGCCTGCTGGGTGACGGCCGCGGTGATGTACTCCATGTCCCGGCCGTCGTCCGCCGCGCCCTCATAGCCGCCGTCACCGAGACGGTTGACCTTGAACACCGCCCAGTACGGGGTCCTGCGGCCGTCGAACAGCTCGACGGTGACCCCGCCGTCCATGGCGCCGGAGAGCAGCCCGGTGCTGCCGTCGCGGTCCAGGACGCGCAGCAGCCGCTGCACGTTGTCGTTGCGGTCGGCCAGCTGCTGCCGGGGCAGCAGGTCGTCGGCGAGGCGCTGCTGTCCGCTCTCCGCGAGCCGGGTGCGCAGCCGGGCCAGCAGCGGCACGAAGTTCGGCAGGTTCTCGATCATGCCGAAGCCGAGCGGGAGACCGCGGTCGAAGGTCGGGCCGGTACGCGGCGGTACGGAGGTGGACGACCCGGCCGCGCGCCCACTGCCCGCGCGTGAGCCGTCGGTCGCGCGTGAGCCGTCGGCCGTACGTGAGCCGTCGGTCGCGCGGGAGTCGGTCGCGCGTGAGCCGTCGGCCGTCCGAGCCCCCTCCGCCGTCCGCGACCCTTCCGCCGTCTTCCGAGCCCCCTCCGCCGTCTTCCGTGCCCCCTCCGCCGTCCGCGGCCCCTCGGCCGGTCGGTGCCCCGGTCGGGACGAGGACGCCGGTGAGGTCATCAGGGCCGGTTCGGGGTCCAGGCCCAGCTGTCTGCGGATCGCCGCCGGCAGCTGCGCCTCGGTCAGCCACACCGCCGCCTCGGCCGGCAGGGTGCGGGCGGCCGTCGCCACGTACGGGCCGCCGCCGGTGACCTTGACCTCGGCGACCATGGTGACCAGCAGATCGCACTGGACGAGGTGGAGGGGCGCCTTCTTCGGGGTGTGGGCGTTGCGCTCGACCGTGCCCGACAGGGCCGCCGCCCTGGTGTCGCCCGCGCTCGTGGTCCGGCTCCCGGAGAGTCCCTGGCCGAGCCGCCACTCGGCGGCGTTCTCCGAGCCGGTCGCGCCGAACTGCCAGGTGCTGGTGGTGGCCTCCCCCTCCTGGCCGGCCGCCTGGTGACCGCCGAGCACGAAGGTCTCCGTGCCGGGCCCCGCGCCCCGGTGCAGGAACTTCGGGTTGGTCAGGGTGAGCCGGGTGCCGACCGCCCCGTCGAGCGCGGCGAGCCGCCGCGGATACCGCAGGTTCTTCACCACCCACCCGGAGGACGCGGCCTGTCGCAGCGCCGCCGTGATGGCCTGCGGCCCGAACCGCTCCTCGATCGCCAGCCGCGGCGCCAGCCCCTCGGCCCGCAGCGCGGGATCCTCACGCACGCCCTTGTTGCGGGCGGCGGCCCGGGACAGCAACTGGAAGGCGAGGTCGCGGACGGCCTGCCCGTCGCCGACCGTCTCCACCAGCTGCCAGTCCCGCAGCGGCTGCCCGACGGACGGCCGGGGCACCAGCGTGGCCAGGTCGCCGATGCCCTCGGCGGTGACGGCGTGCTCGGGGCGCGGCGCCCGCGCCGTGCGCCGGTCGCGCACGGCGTCCCGCCGCTGCCTGCCCTCCTCGTCGAGGGTGAACTCCGCCGGGGTGACCAGCCGTACGTCCTGCTCGTCCAGGTGCAGGCCCGCCAGCGGGGCGGCCTCCGGCGTGTCCCGGCCCGGGGCGCCGGGGGTGAGGGCGCGGCCGAGCTTGCGCTGCCGGGAGGTCATGGTGACGTCGACGTCCAGGCGCAGGGCGGCGCCGAAGGTGGCGGCCTTCTCGGAGCCGTTGGTGAGGACGTCCGTGCGGGTGCCGGGTCCGGCCTGGTTGCGGCGGGTGCCGGTGCGGTGCCTCTCGTAGCGGGCCGAGCCGGTCAGCACGCCGGGCACGATCCGGGCCTGGCCGAGCACCAGACCGCCGATCGAGCGGGAACTGCCGCGCCCGCTCTGCGCGTTGGCGGTGACACCGGAGTGGCTGCGCACCAGCCAGTTGTCGGTGTCGCCGAGGTAGCCGGTCTCGCGGAGCTGCCCGCGGACGCGGATCTGCACGTCGTGCGCGTGCAGGGCGGTCTTGCGGCGCAGCCGGACCCGGATGCCGGTCGAGGTCAGCTGGTCCTTGTTGACCCGCAGGTTGGTCTCGGACAGGGCGGCCATCAGCTCGCGGTGGTTGCGCCGCTGGAGCGCGGCCTCCTCCTTGCCCGGCGTCGAGGTCACCGTCTCCGTGCCGAAGTCGGGCAGGTATCCGGCCAGCCGGGGGTCGGTCGCGAACAGTTCCCGCACGGCCCGCACCATCGGGCCGGTGTCGAGCCGGCTGAGGGTGACGCTGGAGCCCATGGCGCCGAACGGGAGGTGCCGTTCGACGTCGGTCTCGTTGCCGTTCTCGTCGGTCCGCCTGGGCTTCTCGACGAACTCCCCGGCCTCGGTGCCGGGCGGCAGCGGCAGCCCGAGCGACTGCGCCTCGTCGGCGCGCAGGCTCATCCACACCCGCATCGAGTGCCGGGCGACCCGGGCCCCCGGGCGCAGGATCATCTCCGCCGAGCGCGGTCCCGTGCCCTCCGCGGTGATCCGCACGCTCGCGAGGTAGAGCACCTTGTCGCCGCGCACCTCGGCGCCCTGCCGGCTGGACACGGTCTGCTCGGCCACGGTGAACCGTGCCTTGCGGGCCGCCGCGACCGGCATGGCCGTACCCCGCAGGACGGCGGCGTTGCCGGCCGCGCCGACCCCGACGGCCGGGCCGAGGCCGCCGGCGAGGGCGCGTCCCTTGCCCGCGCTCTCGGTGACCGTGTGCTGGGTCTGCTGGTGGGTGCGCAGCTGGGTGCCGCCGGTGCCCCAGCCGGGCGACATCCCGGTGATCTCCGCGTGCATGCGGTAACTGCCCACGCTGCCACCGTCCTTGGACGACAGGTCCTCGCCGGTGACGCCGTCCCGCAGCAGCCGGGGCAGGTCCTCCAGGACGGTCGCCGTGGACGTCGCCTCGTGCAGCCGGGCCCGGCCGGGTGCGCCGGGGGCGGTGAGCGAGGGGTGCAGCACGGAGGCGACCGCGTCGAAGAGCCCGCCGCCGCCCTGGTGCGGGGCGGCGGTGTCGGTCACCGCGACCGGGGCCATGGAGTCGGCGAGCGAGACCCGTCGCGCGGTGTCCGCCGCCACGGCCTGCGGAGCGGCGGGCGCCAGGGTGCCGGCCGGCACGAGGTGCTCGGTGGGCACCCGCTGGGTGAGGGTGCCCGACCCGTGGAAGGTCCGCACGTCCTCGGCGCCGTGCTTCTTGATCCGTACGCCGTACCGCACCTTGCGCGGTGCCTCGACCGAGCCCTTGTCGCTGCGCAGCACCCGCGGTTCGGCCACGTTGCGCTGGCTGCGGGACTCCCGAGAGGACTGCCAGGGCTGCGCGTTCGCCATCCCGGCGCCGCCCAGCCACAGCCCCGGTACGACGGGCGCGAGTCCGAAGGCCATGCCGCCCACGCCCGTGCTCGACCCGCCGCTCGCGGTGGTCGCGACGGTGGCCGCGGAGTTGTGCTGGACGTCGACCTTGGTGTCCTTGCCCTCGGCCTCGTCGACCGCGGCGAGCGGCGCCCCGTCCGGGTCCGGCACGGTCTTCGCGAGCAGGTCCTCCGGGTGGAAGACGGGCGGCCGGTCGTCAGGGGCGCGGGAGACGGTGACCGTGACGTCGTACCACTCCTTGCCGGTCCTGCCCTGGACCGGCACGGCGCGGCCCTGCCCGTAGTACGCCTCGGGGCGGGCGGCCAGGTCGGCGGCGAGGGCGGCGACCGTGCCGTCACCGTGGCCGACCACGGCGGCCACCGCGTTGCGCACGAACTCCTGCCCGGCCAGCGCGTAGGCCGTGGACAGCCCGGCGGCCTGGAACTCCATGAGGTACGGCGGCAGGACCAGGCCCGGAGCGGTGTGCTCCTCCTCGATGGGCGCGGGCGGCGCGGGCCGCCGGCGTTCCGGCGCCGGCCGGGAGACGCCCTTGCCCTTGCCGCCGCCGAGCGCCAGCGTGGTGGCCGTGTTCCCCGCCTTGCCCTGGAGGGCGAGCATCGCGTGTTCGGTGGGACCGGTGAGCCGGGCGCCGGTCGCCGCCCGGGAGGTCCCGGGGACGGCGTCCCTGCCGTTGTCGCCTGCCTGTCGCTGCGTCCGCACGGAGTCAACGTATGCAGGTCAGGGCCGGCCGGATCGCCTTCCGCGGACTCCGGTGTGAGTTGTCACCCCCGCCTCAGCGGCGAGTCAACTCCCGTACACGTGACGGTCGTTCAGCGGGACCGGGGAAGGGTCAGGAGACTCGTGGGAAGCGGGCCTGGAGGGTCCAGACCGCCGGGTTGTCGGCCAGCTCCTCGTGCATGTCGGTGAGGTCGGCGAGCAGGTCGTGCAGGAAGTCCCTGGCCTCCCGGCGCAGTTCCGCGTGCGAGAAGGTGAGGGGCGGTTCCTCGGCCGGCATCCAGTCCGCCTCGATGTCCACCCAGCCGAAGCGGCGCTCGAAGAGCATGCGGTCGGTGGACTCGGTGAAGTCGAGCTCCGCGTGCTGCGGGCGGGCGGCCCTGGACCCCGCCGGGTCCCGGTCGATCCGCTCCACGATGTCGCACAGCGCCCACGCGAAGTCGAGCACCGGCACCCATCCCCAGGCTGTGGACAGTTCCCGGTCCGCCTTGGTGTCGGCGAGGTAGACGTCCCCGCAGAACAGGTCGTGGCGCAGGGTGCGGACGTCCACCCGCCGGTAGTCGGTCTGGGGCGGGTCCGGGAAGCGGTTGGAGAGGGCGTAGCCGATGTCGAGCACGTAGCCGATGGTGTCATGGCGTCCTACGATCACGAGCGTGCCCCGACGCGTCCCACTGGTCCCCTCCGTCCTGCTCTGTCTCGCGCTCACCGCCTGTGACGGCGGTGTGCACGGCACCCCGGGCGGCGCGGGCCTGCGCGACCCCTACTTCCCGAAGGCGGGCAACGGCGGCTACGACGTCGGCCACTACGCCCTCGACCTCGGCTACGACCCGGGCACCGGCGAGCTCACCGGCACCGCCGTCATCACCGCCCGCGCCACCCGGGACCTGACCGCCTTCGACCTCGACCTGCGAGGACTGGACGTCGACGCGGTCACCGTCGAGGGCCGGGCCGCCCGCTGGAACCGCGCCGGGCAGGAGCTGACCGTCCGCCCGCACGACGACCTGGCCGAGGGCGAGACCTTCGCCACCACCGTGCGCTACTCGGGCCGCCCGGAGACGATCACCGACCCCGACGGCTCCGAGGAGGGCTGGCTGCGCACCGCGGACGGCGCGCTGGCCCTCGGCGAGCCGGTCGGCTCGATGGCCTGGTTCCCCGGCGACGACCACCCCTCCGACAAGGCGTCGTACGACATCACGATCACCGTCCCGAAGGGCCTTCAGGCCGTCTCCAACGGCGAGCTGCGGAGCGAGACGACGAAGAACGGCCGGACCACCTTCGCCTGGCGCACCGCCGAGCCGATGGCGACCTACCTCGCCACGGTCGCCGTCGGCCACTACACCGTCACCCGGTCCACGCTCCCCGGCGGCCTGCCGGTGTACACCGCCGTGGACCCGACGCAGGTGACGGCGAGCCGGGCGGTGCTGGCGAAGCTCCCCGAGATCATCGAGTGGGAGCGGTACAACTTCGGCCCCTACCCCTTCTCCTCCACCGGCGTGATCATCGACCGTCCGGGGGACGCCGGGTACGCGCTGGAGACCCAGAACCGGCCCGTCTTCCCCGGCACCCCGGACACCGAGACCCTCGTCCACGAACTCGCCCACCAGTGGTACGGCGACTCCGTCACCCCGCGCACCTGGCGGGACATGTGGCTCAACGAGGGTTTCGCGACCTACGCCGGGTGGCTGTGGCAGGAGGACCACGGCGGCCGGACCGCCCAGAAGATATTCGACGAGGTCTACGCCACCGCCGCGGACGACGCGACCCTGTGGGGTTTCGCGCCGGCGAAGCCGCCGAGCGCCGCGTACATCTCGGAGCGGCCGGTGTACGAGCGGGGCGCGATGGTCCTGCACAAGATCCGGCAGACGGTCGGCGACGACCGTTTCTACGACATCATCCAGGGCTGGGCCGCCGCCCACCGCCACGGCAACGCGGACACGGCCCAGTTCACGGCCTACGTGGAGAAGACGGCACCCGGCAAGGACTTCTCCGCCATCTGGAAGACCTGGCTGTACGGCGTCGGCAGACCGGCGCACCCGTAGCGGGTCAGGCTTCCCGCTCGCCCAGAGCCTTCCGCAGGACGGCGCACGGACGCCCGAGCTGGAGATCCGGCCGGTGACCGATCACCTCGTACCCGAGGGCGGTCCAGAAGGCGAGCCCCTTCGGGTTGTTCTCCAGTACGGCGAGCCGGACGGCGTCCCGGCCCTCCGCCCGGAACCGCTGCTCGACCTGGTCCGCGATCCGCCGCCCGTACCCCCTCCCGTGCGCTCCCGCGTCCACCATCAGCAGCCCGATCCAGGGGTCCGGGTCGGCCGGGTCGGGGTGCCGGGCGAGCGTGACGACCACGCCGACCAGCAGCCCCTCGGCGCGGGCCAGCAGCACCTCGACGTCCGGGTTCGCCAACTCGTCGGCCAGTTGCGCGGCCACCTGCTCGGGCCGGATGTCGTCCGGATCCGGGAAGTCGCCGCTGAGCGCCTGGAACTCCCGGTTGGACGCGTACAGGGCGGTGAGTTCGGTGAGGACCGGCGCCGGGATGTCGGCGCCGGGCCGCACGGCCAGGGGCTGAAGGATCATGCGGGCAACCTATCCGGGCCGCGTGCGCGCGTGGCCGGTCTCAGCGCTGACTGGCGGGCTTGGCCGGAAGTCCGGCGCGACTGCCACGGCAGGAGTAGACGATCTCCACCGCACCGCCGGGCAGGGCCCGCTGGCGCTGGAGGACCAGCCCGGCGTCGGGGCTGAGCGCGGGCGTCAGCCGTGTCCCCCCGCCGAACAGCATCGGCAGGACGATGAGTTCGAGGGAGTCGAGCGCGCCCAGCGCGTGGAACGTCCCGATCGTCCGTGCGCCCCCGACGAGGTGGACGTCGCCGCCCCGGTTGGCCGCGCGGAGCTTCTCCAGCAGCCGGACCGGGTCGCTGTCGGTGGTGACGTGGTCGGGGGTGCCGTCCGGGCGGTGCGAGCCGAGCACGAACACGTCGAGGGTCGGCCACGGCCAGCGGCTGTTGGTCAGCGCGGGCTCGAAGGTCGTACGCCCCATCAGCGCCGCCTCGCAGCCCTCCAGGAACTCCCGGATCCCGTGACTCTGACCGGAGACGAACGCGGGATCGGCGGTCAGCGCGGGCCACCCGCTCGGCGTGGTCACATAACCATCGGCACTCATGCTCACACGGGCACGAATCTGCATGATCTCTCCTCGGTCAGTACGACGGCCGGCTCTGTTCCGGGTGCCGCTCTGCCCATGCGTCGAACGGGAGCCGCACGGATCGACACACCACCCGTGACGAATTACGCCGCAGGGCGTAGGTCCCGCGCCTCAGGCGCGCTCGGTCCCGCGCCGACGGAGCGGGTCATGGCCGTCGGCACGCCGTCTGTCCGAGCAGCCAGGTCTGTGCTGCCTGTAGGACCTCGTCGTGGTTGCGGGCTGCCGGGCGGGGGTCCTTGACGATCTCCTCGTCCGGTGGGATCGCCGCATCGTAGGTACGGCCCGTACGGTCCCCTTCCCTGACTTCTGTCAGGAACAGCATGGCGCCGTCGGACAAACGGTGCGGCTCGTTCCCGGTGGGGATGCCGTAGGTCGGCTCACCGAAGGACCGGGTGCCCGGACGCTCTCGGAAGGCCACCGCGACTGCTTCACCCGCACTCGCCGTCAGCCCGCCGGTCAGGACCGCGACCGGTGGCAGGCTCCCGGTCACGGGCCGGACGGGGCCCCAGCCGGCCGACTTCCCGTCCTCGTACGGCGCACCGTGCTTGATCGACCAGAGTGACTTCCTGCCGTCGGCATCCACGAACATGCCTACCTTCCCGTCGCCCAGGACGGGTCCCACGACGGCGAGCATCGGCCACATGTTGCCGCCGGTGTCCGAACGCAGATCCACCACCCAGCCGCAGGCCCCCGCCCGGTCCACTTTCGCCACGGCGTCCCGGCCCTGCCGTACGTACGCGTCGTACGAATTCTGGGATCCCCGCGCTCCGGGGAGTGAGAGGTACCCGATGCCGTTCTTCAGCGAACGGCCCTCCAGGCCGTCGGGAGCGACGGAGGACTCCACGTTCTCCTTTGCCTGCTCCGGCTCCCAGAAGGTGCTGTGGCCGTCGCCCAGAGACCGCAGCGCCGCGCCGATCGCCTCATAGGTGTCCGCGGGCTTCCGCGCACCACGGGCCCGCGCGAACGCCTTGGCCCGCACGTCCGCCCAGTCGACCTGGCGGCGGAGGAGAGAGCGCTCCTCCATGATGCTCAGCGCCTTCGACAAATAAGCCCGTGCGTGGGGCGCCATGCCGTCGTCCGGTGACTCCTGCGAAGGGCTCGTGCACCCCGTCGCCACGGCGACGACCGCGACCAGCCCGGCACAGGCCGGCCTGCACAGCAAACGTCCCGACCTCATCCGCCCCCCGGCCTTCGATCCCGGAGGCAACCATAACTTCACGTCGGCCAAAGGGACTTCGGCGGCGCCACTACCGGTCAGGGGGCCCGTAGCGGGGCAGGCCGTCCGTCGGGATCGTCCAGTCCCCGATCGTCACGTCCTCGCCGTAGACGAAGTCCTTGCGGGTCGCGTAGCGCGGGCCGTCGGGGGTGGGGTGGATGTCGGTGAGGACGGCACCGGTGCCGGTACGGGGGTCGAAGACCGCGTAGACCGGAACGCCGATCAGGGGGTAGTCGCGCATCTTGGAAACCCAGTCGTTGTCCGGGTTGGAGCGCGAGACGATCTCGATGGCGGCGACGAGCGAGCGTGCGTCGAAGGAACCGTCCCCCTCCATCTCCGCCTCGCTGATCACCATGACATCGGGGCGACGCATGACCCCTTCAGGTTCGTCCTCTACGTCGGGCTCGCCAGTGTGAGCCACCAGGGACTCGGGCATCACCCTCTCCAGCCTCTGCCGGACGCGAAGCACGGTGAGCTCGTGCGGCTTCGAGGGCGACATCATGTCGAGGACGATCCCTTCCTTGGTGATCTCGAACTTGCCGGGAAGGGTGTCGTCCGTGGAGTGCACGAAATCCCGCATGGTTCGGTAGAGGTGGGAGGCGCCCTGCCGCGCGCTGTCCGGTGCGATGGTCATGGCGCTCGCTCCTCGTCGTCTGTGCCCAGGGGCAAGGATCGTCGCTTTCATGCTAGGTCTCCTCTGGGCGATCGGTTCGGCAGCCACGGCAGAGCCCGGGCGCGGCGGAGCCGGGGGTCGCGGCGGCGGAGGCCGACGAGGACGTCGAGGGCTGTGCCGAGGAGTGCGGGGGAGGTGGCGGCGGGCTGCGGTACGGCGGGGAGGCGTTTACGGGGAGGTGGCTTGTCCGTGGTGGTCGCCGTACGGCGGGCGGGTCTGTCGGGGGTCTCGGTCCCGGTGGTCCGGTGGCCCGGCCTGTTGCAGGAGACCGTGCGGGTGACGATCCGTCCGTCGGGGATCCGCTCCCGCTCGCGCCGCAGATAGCCCTCCGCCTCCAGCTCCCGCAGGGCCGCGCCGATGCGGTCCCTGCCCTCCGGGAAGCGGAGCGCCAGGCTCTTGATGTCGACCTGGGCGCCCTTGGGAAGCGACTGGATGTGCACGCCGAGGCCGATGGCCAGCGCCGAGAGGGTGGGGTGCTGGGCGAGGTGGTTGCCGATCACCACGAAGTGTGAGGTGTGGCGGGCGTTGTCGTGCAGGAGACTGCCGGACCCCCGGTTCGGGTGCTTCTTGGCGGCAGTGCGGGACTCGGCGCACGAGGGCGCGCTAGGGTTTTTCGTATCCATCGGGAAGGTTGTGCTTCCTAGGTGGTCAGGCCCTCGCACTGGGATTGCCGTCCCGGCGGGGGCCGAAGTTTTTCTGCGGTTGGTGCGCTGAACGTAGGGCGCGCAACCCGCCTCAAAGCCAGCCGAGTTGGGCGTATTCACCCGCGGGAGTGACTCTGTGCGACGGGTGGGAGGGGTGGGGTTTGGTCGGGTTCTTTCTCCCCGTCGTTCTTTGTTGGTGACGTCCCTCGCGGCCGAAGCCCGCGGTTGCGGGCTACGGTGACACGTCGATCTCGGCCCACACCGTCTTGCGCGGCGACAGGCCCGGTGTCACGCCCCACTTGTCGGCCAGCGCGTCCACGAGGACGAGGCCCCGGCCCGACTCGGCGTCCGGTGCGAAGGGTTGGGGCTGCGGCTGTAGGTCACCGCGCGTGTCCGTGACCTCGATGCGCAGGGTGTTCCCCACGACGTACACCACGAGGCCGAAGTCACGCCCCGACACCCTGCCGTGCGTCGCCGCGTTCGCCGCCAGCTCCGCCACGATCTGCGTCGCCGGGTCCAAGGGCAGTCCCCAGCTGCGCAGTTGCTCGGCCGTCAGCAGCCGGGCCAGCCGGGCGCCTCGCGGAGTGGGGGAGAGGCGCAGGCTCATGTTGCGGACGGGGGTGGAGATTTCATCGTTCACGTCACCCAGCGTGGCCGCGCGTGCGTACGGTGAACAGTGACGGAGGGCTTACGTACGGTGACTGTCCGGCGCTTGTCCAGTGCTGTCTTGGCTGTCGGAGAGAGGGGTGTGGGGGATGACCGTGGACGGCGAGGTGGCCGAGCCGGGCTGGGAGGTCGACCCGGACGACGACTGGGGTGTGGCGGTCATCGCGACGGTCGGACGTCAGCTCAAGCTGAGGCGCGAGGCGGTGGGGATGCGCGCCGCCGAGTTCGGGGAGGCCGTCGGCTACGGGGAGGACATGGTCTACAAGGTGGAGGGCGGCAAGCGGATCCCACGGCAGGACTACCTCAACCGGGCGGACGAGGTACTGGGGGCCGGTGGGCTGATCTCGGCGACCTGGGAGGACGTGAAGAGGGTCCGGTATCCGAAGAAGGTGCGGGAGCTGGCGAAGCTGGAGGGGCAGGCCGTTGAGATCGGGGTGTACGTCGGACTCAGTCTTCACGGACTGTTGCAGACGCCTGAGCATGCGCGGGCCATTTTTGATGCGGGGCAGCCGGCGTATTCACCGGAAGAGATGGAGCGGTTGGTGGCCGCCCGGATGGCTCGGAAGTCGATCTTCGAGCGGACGCCTGCACCGGCACTCAGCTTTGTGCAGGAGGAGGCGGCTCTACGTCGACCCGTCGGGGGCACAATGGTGTGGCGTCAGCAGCTCGAACATCTGCTGGAGGTGAGCCAGTTGCGAAATGTCACCCTCCAGGTGATGCCGATGAACTCCGAAGCTCACCCTGGACTGAGCGGGAAGATCGAGGTGCTGAAGTTCCCGGACGGCTCAGCCGTAGGTCGATCCGACGGTGCGTACAACGGTCGACCGACCACCGACCCCAAAGAGCTGCGCATCCTTGAGCTGCGCTATGGCACGATCCGGGCTCAGGCGCTCACGCCACGGGAGTCGCGGGCCTTCATCGAGCAACTGCTGGGAGAAGCATGATCCACAAGACTTCGGCCGGGGACCCCTCCAACCTGGCGTGGTTCAAGAGCAGCTACAGCGACGGCCCTGAGGGCGACAGCTGCGTAGAAGTCGCCCTCGCCTGGTTCAAGAGCAGCTACAGCGGTGGCAACGACGGCGAATCCTGCCTCGAAATAGCCCCCACCTCCACTGCCATCCACATCCGCGACTCCAAGTACCCGAACACGCCCGCCGCCCCCGGCCCCCGGCTCGCGCTCGCCCCCTCCGCCTGGGCGGCCTTCGTGCCGTACGTGGCGGCGAACTGATCCGGCGATACACCGGAGCCCCCGGCCGCACCCACGCGGCCAGGGGCTCCCGCTCAGCGCAGCGTCACTCAGACGTTGACGCCGAAGTCCTGGGCGATGCCGACCAGGCCCGACGCGTAGCCCTGGCCGACCGCGCGGAACTTCCACTCCGCGCCGTTGCGGTAGAGCTCGCCGAAGACCATGGCCGTCTCCGTCGCCGCGTCCTCGGAGAGGTCGTAGCGGGCGATCTCGGCGCCGCCGGCCTGGTTGACGATACGGATGTAGGCGTTGCGGACCTGGCCGAAGTTCTGGCTGCGGTTCTCCGCGTCGTAGATCGAGACCGGGAAGACGATCTTGTCGATGTCGGCGGGCAGGGCCGCCAGGTTGACGTTGATCGCCTCGTCGTCGCCGGCGCCCTCGCCCGTGCGGTTGTCGCCGGTGTGGACGATCGAGTTGTCCGGGGTGTTCTTGTTGTTGAAGAAGACGAAGTGGGCGTCGGAGTAGACCTTGCCCTGCGTGTTGACCGCGATGGCCGAGGCGTCCAGGTCGAAGTCCGTGCCGGTGGTGGTGCGGACGTCCCAGCCGAGGCCCACGGTGACGGCGGTCAGGCCCGGAGCCTCCTTGGTGAGCGAGACGTTGCCACCCTTGGAGAGGCTTACAGCCATGGTCGGGGGTCCTTTCCCTCGTATGCGTACGGCCGTGCGGCGTACGGGCTTGAAGCTACAGCTACCGGTATGAACGCCACGAGGGGTACCGAAGGTTCCAGCTTCCTTTACCTTCTTTGCCAAACGGGTGATGAACGTTATTCGCGTGACGTGTGCCGGTCAGCCGCGCGACCATAGGGGGCATGTCCGGTCCTTACGTCATCCGCGGCTCCGTCTCGCTCCCCGAGGCCGAGCTCCACTGGCGTTTCTCGCGCTCGTCCGGGCCCGGCGGCCAGCACGTCAACACCAGCGACTCGCAGGTGGAGCTGCGCTTCGACCTCGCGAACACCGAGGCCCTGCCCCCGGTCTGGAAGGAGCGCGCGCTGGAGCGGCTGGCCGGCCGGCTCGTCGACGGCGTGGTCGTCGTACGGGCGTCCGAGCACCGCTCCCAGTGGCGCAACCGCGAGACCGCAGCCGTACGCCTGGCCGCGCTGCTCGCCGAGGCGACCGCGCCCCCGCCCAAGCCGCGCCGGCCGACCCGTATCCCGCGCGGCATCAACGAACGCCGGCTGCGCGAGAAGAAGCAGCGCTCGGAGACCAAACGGGGCCGGACGGGCCGCGACTGGTAGCCCGCGACCGGTGGCCCGCGACCGCTGGTCCGCGAAACCCGGTAGCCCTCGCAAAACCCGACCACGCGGTCCGCGCCGGCGATCATTTCGCGGTGCGTCCGACCCCGTCGGCACGCGCGCGTACCGGTTTTCGACCGATGTTCAATTCGCGGATGTGACTTCTGCGGAGGGGAGTTCGGCGGTCTCCCGCGGAAATTGCGGAAAACAGACCGCGTGGTTTCATCCCAACTGGCGATAGCGGCCGCGGAAATACATCAGCGGACCGTCTTCGGTGCTCGGGAGCCGGGCGGTGAGGACGCGCCCGATGACGAGGGTGTGGTCGCCCGCCGTCACCCGCTGCTCGGTGCGGCACTCCAGGGTCGCGAGCGCGCCGCCGACCAGCGGGGCGCCCGTTGTCTCGCCGCGTTCGTACGGGATGTCCTCGAAGAGCAGCCGGTCGCTGATGCGGCCCTTCATCGCGAACCGGCCGGCGATGTGCCGCTGGCTGTCGGTGAGCACCGAGACCGCCCACAGCGGCTGCTCGTCCAGCAGGTCGTCCATACGGGCGCCGGTACGCAGGCTGACCAGCACCAACGGTGGATCCAGCGACACCGAGAGGAACGCCGTGGCGGTCATGCCGACGTCCTCGCCGACCGGTGCCAGCGGATCGTCCGGATCCAGCGGCGGCTCCTGCGCGGTCACCAGGACCACACCGGCGGCCAGCCGGGACATCGCGGCCTTGAACGCTTCGTTGCTCACCCCCACAGCATGCCCGGTGGCTTCTGCGGCGGCGGCGGAGGGAGTCTTCAGCACACCGGAAACGCTAATGTCGGCTCCCGTGCCGCCGCATCGGCCATCGGCCCGAGCCGGGTCCTAGGACCAACGGCGGGCGTCGGGCCGTAACGTGCATGATGTGCGCACAGTCGCAAAGGCTGCGTTCAGTAAACGCACAGGGAAAACGCAGAAACTCCACGCAATTGTTCATCTTCTCCTGTGACTTGAGTCACAAGGGGCCTTAATTGTTGACCCTGTGTACCGAGTGGGCAGCGCGCTGTGATTCAGTGGCGGGGAAAAGTAGCGTGGAAGCAGACCCTTGATTCGCTACGAGGTCTCGGGGGGAGGGCGAGCATGGAGACCGAGTCCGAGCCCTACGTCCGTCTTGCGTCCCTGCGACAGCTGCACCAGGTCATGGCCGACATGAACACGGCACGGAGCCTGGCGGACACACTTCAGACCGTCGCCGACGGCGTGATCACCGCCCTCGGTTACGAGATGGCGTGCGTCAACCTGGTGCGTCCCGACGGGGACCTCGTGGTCGCCGCCTTCTCCGGCAACTCCGCCGCCGAGGCCCTGATCACCGGCCGGGTCGGCTCCCGGGAGTCCTGGGACCGGCGGCTCGGCATGGGCGAGAAGTGGGGCGACCTCGTCTTCATACCGCACACCGAGGGCTGGGTCCTCGACGACGACGACGTCCCGCAGTGGTACACCGACGGCCCCGCCCCCCGCTTCGAGGACGAGTGGCACCCGTCCGACCGGCTCTTCGCCCCGATGTACACACCCGGCATATCGGGCAGCTCCTGCGGCGAACTGCTGGGCGTGATCTCCGTCGACCGCCCGCGCAACGGCCGCCACCCCGGCGCCTGGGGCCGCGAGGCCCTCCAGATGTACGCCTTCCAGGCCGCGATCGCGATCAGCAACGCCCGGCTGCGCGCCAACATGCAGCGGGCCCTGGTCAGGCTGGAGCGCGAGCAGCAGGCCCTGCGGGCCAGCGAGGAGTCCTTCCGGCAGGCCTTCGAGTACGCCCCCTCCGGCATGGCGATCGCCGAGATGGGCGGCGACCAGCACGGCCGAATACTGCGCTCCAACGACGCCCTGTGCCGCCTCCTGGGCCGCCCCGCCTCCGCGATGCGCCGCTACTCCTTCTCCGACCTGGTCCACCCCGAGGACATCGGCACCCTGCTGCGCACCTCGGCCGAGGGCGGGCGCGCCGAACTCCGCCTGGGCCGCCGCGACGGCACGTACGTGTGGGTGTCGTTGCGCAACAGCGTGGTCGCCGACGCGGCCGACGGCCCCCGCTTCCTCCTCACCCACGTCGAGGACATAGAGGAACGCAAGCGCCGCGAGCTCCAGCTCGCCCACCGCGCCTCCCACGACGCCCTCACGGGCCTGCCGAACTCCGCCGAACTGCGCTCCCGCCTCACCTCCCGGCTCTGCCGCCGGACCGGCAGCGGCGCCGAGCTGGAGTCCCTGGACGCGGCCTACGGCCACCCCGCCTACGACGTCAACGGCCACGGCTTCGACTTCGCCGGCGGGACGGGCGGCTCGACGGCGGGCGGCTCGATGGCGGGCGGCTCGATGGCGGGCGGCTCGACGGCGTACGACGGCTTCGACCACCACGTGCACACCGTCGCCCCCGACGCGAACCGCGACGACGGCGCCAAGGGGCTCGCGGTGCTCTTCTGCGACCTCGACGGCTTCAAGTCGATCAACGACCGGTTCGGGCACAACGCGGGCGACGCGGTCCTCATCGAGGTCGCCCGGCGGCTGAGCCGGGGCGTACGGGACGGCGACACCGTGGCGCGGCTCGGCGGCGACGAGTTCGTGATCCTCGCCGACGGGCTCGGCCAGGCCGACGCCCAGGACCTCGCCGTACGGCTGCGCAACGAGATCATCCAGCCGATCCGCGCCGAGGGCCGGGCCGTCCGGGTGGGCGCCAGCTTCGGCATCGGGTGGGCGCACTGCGGCATGACGGCGGACGAAGTCCTGAAATCCGCGGACGAGCGGATGTACGTAGAGAAACGATCTCGTCCCAAAGCACACAGGCGTGCCGGATGATGCGCAGGTCAGCTCGCTGATGCGGTCCGAGTCACCCGTTTGGCTCAGTCAGACCGGGTAGGCTCGACTCTCAATACCTGTACTGCATCCGCCCGCACCTGTTGAGGAGTACCAAGGGATGACGCCCGGCGACAACGGCGCGAGCACGCCCGAGGACGACGACCCGTTCGGCTACCTGTACGCCGACGGCCAGGCCCGAGGGGCCCAGCCGCCCTCCGGCTCCGGTGGTTACGGCTACCCGAACGCCGTCAGCAGAGTGCGTCCGGTCGGCGAGCGCACCTACGGCGGGCAGCAGCAGGCACCGCAGTACGGCGGCCAGACCATCCCGCAGCAGCCCGCCGGGTACGGCCAGCAGCAGCCGGGTGGCTACGGCCAGCAGCCCAGCGCGGCCTACCAGGCCCCGGAGACCTTCCCGGGCGGCGCCCCGACCACCCGCCAGGCCCCGCCGGGTCCGGGCCGCGGCCGCGGCCCGAACACCAAGGGCCTCCTGATCGGCGCCATCGCGGTCGTGGCCGCGGTCGTCATAGGCATCAGCGTCGCCATGCTGAACGGCAACGGCGACGACAACAAGGCGGACAGCGGCGCCTCCACCACCCCGACCCAGAGCGCGAGCGCGTCCCCGAGCCCGTCCAGCTCCAGCTCGGTGTCGGCGTCCGGTGACATCGCGCCGGTCGACGCCAAGGCCTTCCGGCTGGACGGCGGCGCGAGCCTGGCCTCGGACGTCAAGGGGGCGAGGGCTGACGGCGGCATCTACGTCACGAACCTCAACCAGACGGGCGCCGGCGTCACCTGGACGGTCAACGGCATTCCGGCGGACGGCCTCTACACGGTCTTCGCGCACTACAGCGCCATACAGGACGGCAGCATGACGCTGTCGATCAACGGCAAGGCGTTCGGCAGCAAGTTCAGCCTGGACAACTACACGCACCAGAGCGACCCGACCAAGGCCTGGACCACCAGCTACGCCTGGCCGACGCTCACCAAGGGCACCAACACGATCTCCCTGTCCTGCCAGAGCGGTGACAGCTGCGACGTTCTGCTGGACCAGCTGTGGGTGCAGCAGGGCAAGCACACGAACAAGGGTTAAGGGGCCGTCGTCCCGCCCGTCACCGTGACCTGGCCCAGCAGCTTCTCGTAGGCCGTGCGGTCGAACTCGCCCGCCACCGGGGACCGTACGGTCGCCGCCGACAGGGCCGCCGCGCGGATCAGGCGGGCCGGCCAGGGGAGTTGTTCCGCCTGGGCCGACAGCAGGGCGGCGACCGTGGAGTCGCCCGCGCCCGTCGGGTTGCCGTGTTCGTGGCTGGGCGGAGTGGCTCGCCAGGTGCCTTCCGGGGTGACGGCGAGGAGGCCCCGGGGGCCCAGGGAGGCGACCACCGCGCGGGCGCCCCGGCGGCGGGCGTCCTGGGTCGCGCGGGTCGGGTCGTGGGAGCCGGTCAGTTCGGCCAGTTCGTCGGCGTTCGGCTTGACCAGGTCCGGCCGGGCCGCCACCCCGCGCCGCAGCGGTTCACCGCCGGTGTCGAGCAGCACGGGCACCCCGGCGGAGCGGGCGGCCTTTATCAGCCCGGCGTAGGCCCCGACCGGCACGCCCGGCGGCAGACTCCCGCACAGTGCCACCGCCGACGCCCCGGCGAGCAGTTCCTCGTAGTGGTCGAGGAAGGCACCCCACTCGGCGGCCGCTATCTGCGGGCCGGGCTCGTTCAACTGGGTCGTGTCGCCCGTCAGTTCGTCCACCACGGCGATCGTGCGGCGGGTCGCCCCGGCCACCGGCAGCAGCGCGTCCACCACCCCCGGCGTCTCCGTGAGCCGCTCCCGCACCGCCGCCCCGGTCGCCCCGCCCGCGAACCCGGTCACGGTCGCCGGGTGTCCGAGCGCCGCCAGCACCCGGGCCACGTTCACCCCCTTGCCGCCCGGCCGTTCGGTCACCGCCGAGACCCGGTGCGAGGCATGCGGGCGCAGCGCACCGACCCGGTAGGTGATGTCGAGCGCGGTGTTCAGCGTGACGGTGAGGATCACCGGGAGACCTCCCTCGCGGGTGCGACCGTGGCGTTCGTCCGGAGCCCTGATCATGCCAAAGAGACGGCGACCAGGCCTAGGTCGCCGTCTCTCGAACCACGGTCATGATCAGGGAAGTTCGGGTGTGACCAGCCACGTGCCCTGTCGCATCACGCCCTTCAGCGTGAACTCCGCGTCCAGGACGAGGAGATCGGCGTCCTTGCCGGGCTCCAGGGAGCCGACGCGGTCGTAGAGGCCCAGCAGCCGGGCCGGGTTGGCGGACAGCGCGGCGACGGCGTGTTCGACGGGGAGCCGGTCGACGGTGACCGCCCGCCGGAGCGCGCGGTCCAGGGTCAGCGTCGAGCCCGCGATCGAACCGCCCTCCACCAGCCGGGCGACGCCGTCCGTGACCTCGACCTCCAGCGGGCCCAGCAGATAGCGGCCGTCACCGCCGCCCGCCGCGTCCATGGCGTCCGTGATGAACGCCACCCGGTCCGGGCCCGCGTGATGGAACGCCAGCTGAAGCGCCGCCGGATGCAGATGCGTGCCGTCGTTGATGAGCTCGACCGTGACCCGCTCGTCCTCCAGGAGGGCGGCGATCGGGCCGGGAGCGCGGTGGCCCAGCGTCGGCATCGCGTTGAAGAGGTGGGTGGCGACCGTGGCACCCGCGTCGATCGCCTCGGCCGTCTGCTCGTAGGTCGCGTCGGTGTGGCCGACGGCCGCGATCACGCCGTGCTCGGCGAGGAGCCGTACCGACTCGATGCCGCCCGGCAGTTCGGTGGCCAGCGTGACCATCCTCGCGTGCCCGCGCGCCGCGTCGACCAGCTTGCGGACCTCCGCCGGGTCCGGGTCGCGCAGCAGCGCCTCGGAGTGGGCGCCCTTGCGGCACGGGGAGATGAACGGGCCCTCGAAGTGGATCCCGGCGATCTCCCCCTGCTCGGCGAGTTCGGAGAGGAGGCCGGCCTGCCGGGCGAGGACGTCCATGTCGTCGGTGACGGTGGAGGCCACCAGGGTGGTGGTGCCGTGCAGGCGGTGGGTGCGGACGCCGGTGAGGATCTGTTCGGCGGTGCCCGAGCTGAAGGAGGCGCCGCCGCCGCCGTGGTTGTGGATGTCCACGAAGCCGGGCAGCAGCCAGTGGCCGGTGAGGTCGATGCGCTGGGCGTTCGGTGAGGGGTCGGCGGTGATGTGCGTGCCGTTGACGTTCACCTGGCCCTTGTCGACCACTCCGGTGGGAAGGACTGTGCGGGCACCGGAGAGGATCAGGCCGCTCGACCCCGGCTGCGGGTGCGTGGGGGCTGGTCGCGCAGTTCCTCCCCCAGCCTTCGGCCGGGGGGACCCCCAGCGCCCCGCATGGGGAGCGCTCTCCTCACGCTCGTTTGCAGCCATCAGGGGGTTACCTCCGCAGTCGTCGTGGTCAACAGGTCCTGTGCCAGCAGGCCCGCCCCCAGGCAGCCCGCCGTGTCTCCCAACTCGGCCGGGACGACGGCCGGGAGCTTCTGGAAGGTGACCCGGCGTCCCACCGCCTCCCGCAGGGGCTCGAAGAGCACGTCTCCCGCCTCCGCCAGGCCGCCGCCGACGATCAGGACGCGTGGGTCCAGCAGGGTGAGGGCCGTGACCAGGCCGTCGGCCAGGGCGTCCACCGCCCCGCCCCACACCCGTACGGCGTTCGGGTCGCCGGACGTGACGGCCTTCGCGCAGTCCGCGGCGTCCGCGTCCGGGTCGCCGCAGGCCTGCGCCCACGCCTCGCTCACCGCCGCCGCCGACGCGTACCGCTCCAGGCAGCCGCGCTGCCCGCACGGACACGGCGCGCCCTGCGGCCGTACGACGATGTGGCCGATCTCGCCCGCGAAGCCGTGCGCGCCCGACTCCACCCGGCCGTCCAGGCCGAAGCCGCCCGCGATGCCGGTGCCGAGCGCCACGAAGAAGAAGCGGTCCGCTCCCCGGCCCGCGCCGAGCCTGCCCTCGGCGAGACCGCCGGTGCGGACGTCGTGGCCGAGGGCGACCGGGACGCCGAGGCGGTCGGCGAGGAGCGCGCGCAGCGGGACGTCCCGCCAGCCGAGGTTGGCCGCGTAGACCGCGGTGCCGGCCCGTTCGTCGACGATGCCGGGCACCGCCACGCCGGCCGCGGCCGCCGGTTCACCGAGCTGCTGTTCGCCGTGGGCCCGCAGGTCGGCGGCGAAGTCGAGGATGGCGGACACGACGGCGTCGGGGCCGCGGTCGCGGCCGGTCGCCCGGCGGTCCTGGTGGAGCAGCTCGCCGTCCGGGCCGACGAGCGCGGCCTTCATTCCGGTGCCGCCCACGTCCAGGGCGATGACATGTCTCACGGGAACAGTGTGGCCCGTGGACCCTCAAGAGGTCTAGTCCACTTGCGTGGTGTAGACCTTATGTGTCCACATGTTGAACGGCGACACAGTCAGATCGGGGTAGTGCGGGTGCGGCGGCGTAAGGCAGGAATGATCGCGGTGGTGTCCACCCTGGGCATGACGGCGGTCCTCGGTGGCTGTGGGACGACCGGATCCTCCGACGTCACCCTCAGACTCGTCGCCGCAGACTACGGGGACTCCGCCGCCAACAGCTCCCAGAAGTACTGGGACAAGCTGGCCAGGGCGTACGAGGCCCAGCACTCCGGAGTGAAGATCGACGTCACCGTCTACTCGTGGAACGACGTCGACCGCAAGGTCAAGGACATGGTCGCCGCCGACAAGGCCCCCGACCTGGCGCAGATCGGCTCCTACGCCGACTACGCGGCGGCCGGCAAGCTGTACGAGGCCGGCGACCTGCTCTCCATCCCCGTGCAGGCCGACTTCCCGTCCCAGCTCGCCGAGGCCGGCCAGTGGAACCACGCGCAGTACGGCATACCGTTCGCCGCGTCCACGCGCGTCCTCTTCTACAACAAGACCCTCTTCGCCGACGCCGGCATCACCCCGCCCAGCACCTGGACGGAGCTGGCGGCCGACGCCGAGGCGCTCAAGGCGCACGGCGTGAAGTACCCGTACGCGCTGCCGCTCGGCCCCGAGGAGGCGCAGGCGGAGACCATGCAGTGGCTGCTCAGCGGCGGCAGCGGCTACACCGACGACACCGGCACCTACACGATCGACTCCTCGCAGAACGTCGACACCCTCACCTGGCTCAAGGACGACCTGGTCGGCAAGGGCCTGACCGGCCCGACCGCCCCCGGCAAGCTGAACCGCGCCACCGCGTTCGCCGCGTTCGCCGACGGCCAGGTCGGCATGCTCAACGGGCACCCCACGCTGATCAAGCAGGCCGAGAAGAAGGGCGTGAAGTTCGGCGCGGTCCCGATGCCGGCCCGCGGCGGCCAGAGCACCAGCACCGCGTCCATGGGAGTCACCGACTGGATGGCGGCGTTCAAGCAGAACGGCCACGCCGAGCAGGTCGGCGACTTCCTGAACTACGTCTACAGCGAGAAGAACGTCCTCGACTTCTCCCGTGAGTACGGCCTGCTGCCCGTCACCACCTCCGCGTCCCAGACGATGACCGACTCCGGCCGGGCCGAGGACAAGCAGCTGCGCCCCTTCCTGGAGGAGCTGCCGACGTCCCAGCTGTACCCGGCGGGCAAGACGTCCTGGGCGGCCGTCAGCGCCGACCTCAAGAAGCAGATCGGTACGGCCGTCAGCCCGTCCGGCAACCCGACCAGCGTGCTCACGGCGATCCAGGCCGAGGCCGCCCTCGCGGACAGCCGTACGGCGGCGGCGACCGGCTGAACGCGTATTACGGTTCTCGGCATGGACCGGCAAGAACTGGGCGCGCGCGAGCTGACGATCCTCGCTCTGGAACGCCGGGGCTTTCCGAGCCCCGGCGCGAAGGAACGGGCGATACGGGAGGAGCTTGACCTGGCGCCCGTGCGCTACTACCAGCTCCTCAACGCGCTGCTGGACGACGAGCGGGCGCTGGCCCACGACCCGGTGACGGTGAACCGGCTGCGGAGGGTGCGGGAGGCGCGGCGCGGGGAGCGGTGACAGGCGGGTCGAGGGCGTGGGGATCCGCGGGCCGGTGGGGGCCGGGCGCCCGCCCATCCGGGCGCTTGAACCGAGAGCGCTCGGATACTGTCAGCCGTATGGGCAACCACAGCACGGACCCCCACGCCACGGAACCCCTCCCGACGCCACGCACCCCAGCCGGGCGGGACGGGCTCGCCGCTCTCCTCGCACGGCCGCGCTCCGCCCTCGTCGGGCTCGACTTCGACGGGACGCTCGCGCCGATCGTCGCCGACCCCGAGCAGGCGCGGGCCCACCCGGACGCCGTACCGGCCCTCGCCGCCCTCGCGCCCCGGGTGGCCGCCGTCGCCGTGATCACCGGCCGCCCGGCCGAGGTGGCCGTCCGCCACGGCGGGTTCGCCGACGTCCCCGGTCTGGAGCACCTGGTCGTCCTCGGTCACTACGGCGCCGAACGCTGGGACGCGGCCACCGGCCGGCTCACCGCACCGCCGCCGCACCCCGGTATCGCGGCCGTCCGCGCCGAACTCCCCGCCCTCCTCGACCGCGTCGGCGCCGCGCACGGCACCTGGATCGAGGAGAAGGGCTTCGCGGTGGCCGTCCACACCCGCCGGGCCGACGACCCCCAGGCCGCCTTCGACGCCCTCCGCGCCCCGCTGACCGACCTGGCCACCCGGCACGGCCTGATCGTCGAACCGGGCCGCCTGGTCCTGGAACTCCGCCCCCCGGGCATGGACAAGGGCGTGGCGCTCCGCGAGTTCGCGAGGGAGATCGGCGCGGGCGCGGTCCTCTACGCGGGCGACGACCTGGGCGACATCCCGGCCTTCGCCGCGGTGGAGAAACTCCGGGAGGAGGGCGTCCCGGGCCTCCTGGTGTGCAGCGGCAGCGAGGAGGTCACCGACCTCGCCGACCGAGCCGACCTGGTGGTCAACGGCCCGGAGGAAGTAGTACGCCTCCTGAACAACTTGGCGGAACTGCTCACCCTCTAAGGATCAGCGCCCGTTGAGGGGCGCTGGGGATACCCCCGGCCGGAGGCTGGGGGAGGAACTGCGCGACCAGCCCCCACCCGTCCCGCGGCCGACGAACTACCCGCCCAACGCCCCCAACTGCTCGAGGAACCAGGCCGCGGGCGGCAACGCGGTCGCCGCCGCGGCCAACCGCTTGCAGCGCTCCGCCCGTTCCCCCGCCGGCATGGCCAGCGCCCGCGCCAACGCCTCCGCCGTCCCCCCGATGTCGTACGGGTTCACCACCACCGCGTCCTCGCCCAGCTCCTCGTACGCCCCCGCCTCCCGCGAGAGCACCAGCGCGCACCCCTCGTCCGACACCACCGGGATCTCCTTCGCGACCAGGTTCATGCCGTCCCGGATCGGGTTCACCAGCGCCACGTCGGCCAGCCGGTACGCCGCGAGCGACCGGGCGAAGTCGTCCTTGACGTGCAGCACCACCGGCGTCCAACCCGCCGTGCCGTACGCCGAGTTGATCTCGTCGGCGACCCGCTGCACCTCGGCCGTGTAGTCCCGGTACACGGCGAGGTCCTGCCGCGAGGGGTACGCGAACGCGACATGCACCACCCGCTCCCGCCACTCGGGGTGGTCGTCGAGCAGCTGCCGGTAGGCCAGCAGCCCCCGCACGATGTTCTTCGACAGCTCGGTCCGGTCGACGCGCACGATGGTCCTGCGGTCCGCGCCGCCGATCTCCTCGCGCAGCGCCCGCATCCGCTCGTCCACGTCGGGTTCGTGCGCCCGCTTGCGCAGGAAGTCCGCGTCGGCCCCCAGTCCGTGCACCCCGATCCGGGTGTCCGAGGAGGAGGGGATCCCCGGGCCCAGCACCGCGTGACAGCAGTCGACGAACGCGTCCGCCCAGCGCCGCGTCAGGAACGCCGCGTGGTCGGCGCCGAGGATCCCGCTCAGCAGCTCCGCCGCGATGTCGTCGGGCAGCAGCCGGAAGTAGTCCGGCGGCGCCCAGGGGGTGTGGGAGAAGTGGCCGATCCGCAGGTCCGGACGGAGCCGGCGCAGCATCCGGGGCGCGAGCGCCAGGTGGTAGTCCTGGACGACCACCACCGCCCCCTCGCCCGCCTCCTCGGCCAGCGCCTCGGCGAACGCGCGGTTGTAGGCCTGGTACGACGCCCACCGGCGCCGGAACTCCGCGTCGAAGACGGGCTCCAGCGGGGTCTGGTAGAGCATGTGGTGGACGAACCACAGCACCGAGTTGGCGACGCCGTTGTACGCGTCCGAGAACACGTCCGCGTCGATGTCGAGCATCCGGACCTGCTGGCCCCCGGTGTCCGCAGCCGGCAGCCGGCCGCCCGCGGCCCGGCGGACCGCCTCGCGGTCGCCGTCGCCCAGCGCGGCGCACACCCACACCGCGTTCGCGTCCGGCCCGATCGCCGACAGCCCGGAGACCAGCCCGCCGCCGCCGCGTTTGACGTGCAGCGCGCCGGCCGGGTCGGCGGCGCGGACCTCGTACGAAACCGGGCCGCGGTTCGACGCGACCAGCACTTCGGCACCGCCGGTGGAAGCCAAGGGAGAAGCCATACGCCTGAACCTAGCCCGGCCCGTAAACGCTCAAACGTACGGCTGTGCCCGATGCCCGGAAGGTATACGAGGTCACGCCACCCGGCGCTCGGCGTACTCCGCGATCTCCACCATCGGCGGCCGCTCCTCCGTGTCCACGGAGTACGTGCGCGGTTCGAAGCCGTTCTCCCCCCGTTCGAACTGGGTCAGGGCCGGACGGACCAGGTGGCCGCGGGCCAGTCGCAGCTGGGCCGTGCGGTAGATCGCGGCGGACATCCGGCCGAGTGCCTGGCCGTCCTGGTGGCGGTGCTTGCGGACCCCCACGTCCACCTGGGCGAGGGCGTCCAGGCCGACCAGGTGCAGGGCGTCCACCAGCATGCCCAGCTCCACGCCGTAGCCGACCGGGAAGGGAAGCTGTTCCAGCAGGCTGCGGCGGGCCGCGTACTCGCCGCCGAGCGGCTGCACGAACCCGGCCAGCTGCGGCCAGTGCATGTTCAGCAGCGGGCGGGCCATCAGTTCGGTGACCCGGCCGCCCTGCCCGGCCGCGCCGGCCAGCGGGCGGTCGTACATCGCCTTGACCAGGTCCACGCCGGGGTCGGTCAGCAGCGGGCCGACGATCCCGGTGACGAAGTCGGAGGAGAAGTCCCTGAGGTCCGCGTCGACGAAGCAGACGATGTCCCCGGTGGTGACCAGGAGGGAGCGCCAGAGGACCTCGCCCTTGCCGGGGACCGCGGGGATGCGCGGCAGGACCGAGTCACGGTGGACGACCCGCGCGCCCGCCGCCGCGGCCACCTCCGCCGTGCGGTCGGTGGAACCCGAGTCGACGACCACGATCTCGTCGACGAGCGGCGTCTGCCGCATCAGGTCGTGGCGGATGACGGCGACGATGTCACCGACCGTCTCCTCCTCGTCGAGCGCGGGCAGCACGACGGAGACGGACTGACCGGTGCGCTGCTTGGCGGCGAGTATCCGGTGCAGCGGGCGGTCGTTCACGGACCAGGAGCGGGTGGCCAGCCAGCGCTCGACTTCTTCCAGCACAGTCAGCGGCTCCTTACGTGTGTCTCGCGGTACGGACGACTATCTCAACTGTCCTGGCCTTCGGTTACAGTCTTGAACAACGCCGATGACCATCGCATGTCCAAGGTCGTTGAACGGACAACTGAATACCGCTCATCCAGAGGGGCAGAGGGAAACGGCCCGATGAAGCCCCGGCAACCCTCCAGTCGGTCTTTCCACGTCGTCGTGGTGAGGCTCCCGGCTAGGGAAGGTGCCAAATCCGTCTCACGGCGAGATGCGTCGTGAGGAAGATGAGGAGAAAGGGCCTCGCCTCACATGGCTGCGCAGACTGTTGCAACCGATTCCCCGAAGACCGTAGACCTCGGCCCCGCCACGGCGCTGTCCTGCCGCGAGTGCGGCCACCGGGTGCCGCTCGGCCCGGTCTTCGCCTGCGAGGAGTGTTTCGGCCCGCTCGAGATCGCGTACGACTTCTCGGCCTACGACGCCGAGGAGCTGCGGAAGCGGATCGAGGCGGGACCCGCGAACATCTGGCGCTACGCGCCGCTGCTGCCCGTCCCGGCGGACGTGACGACCAAGCCCAACATCAACCCCGGCTGGACCAAGCTGGTGCAGGCCGACAACCTGGCCGGGGAGCTGGGGGTCACCGGCGGGCTGTACGTGAAGGACGACTCCGGCAACCCGACGCACTCCTTCAAGGACCGGGTCGTCGCCCAGGCCGTCGAGGCCGCCCGCGCCTTCGGCTACACCACGCTCTCCTGCTCCTCCACCGGCAACCTGGCCGGCGCGGTGGGTGCCGCCGCCGCCCGGGCCGGCTTCCGTTCCTGCGTGTTCATCCCGCACGACCTGGAGCAGGGCAAGGTCGTGATGGCCGCGATCTACGGCGGCGAGCTCGTCGGCATCGAGGGCAACTACGACGACGTGAACCGTTTCTGTTCCGAGCTGATCGGCGACCCGGCCGGCGAGGGCTGGGGCTTCGTCAACGTCAACCTGCGGCCCTACTACGCCGAGGGCTCCAAGACGCTCGCGTACGAGATCTGCGAGCAGCTGGGCTGGCGGCTCCCCGACCAGCTGGTGGTCCCGATCGCCTCCGGCTCGCAGCTCACGAAGATCGACAAGGGGCTCCAGGAGCTGATCAAGCTCGGGCTCGTCGAGGACAGGCCGTACAAGATCTTCGGTGCGCAGGCCGAGGGCTGCTCGCCGGTGTCGACCGCGTACAAGGCGGGTCACGACGTGGTCCGGCCGCAGAAGCCGGACACCATCGCCAAGTCGCTGGCGATCGGCAACCCGGCCGACGGGCCGTACGTCCTCGACATCGCCCGGCGCACCGGCGGCGCGGTGGAGGACGTCGACGACGAGCAGATCGTCGACGCGATCAAGCTGCTCGCGCGGACCGAGGGCATCTTCGCGGAGACCGCCGGCGGGGTGACCGTCGGAGTCACCAGGAAGCTCATCGAGAGCGGGCTCATCGACCCGTCGAAGTCGGTCGTCGTGCTCAACACGGGTGACGGACTGAAGACACTGGACGCTGTCGCGGGGACCGGGCTGACCGCGACCATTCGGCCCACTCTCGATGCGTTCCGTGAGGCTGGGCTCGCCCAGTAGGCAGTCGTCACTCTGCGGGCCGGTGGGGGCTGGTCGCGCAGTTCCTCCCCCAGCCTTCGGCCGGGGGTACCCCCAGCGCCCCTGACGGGGTGCCACAGCTACCGGAGGTTCAAGCGTGAGCGTCACCGTTCGCATCCCCACCATCCTGCGTACCTACACCGGCGGCAGGGCCGAGGTCGTCGCCGAGGGCGCGAACCTCGGCGAGGTCATCGCCGACCTGGAGAACAACCACACCGGGATCGCCGCCCGCGTCCTCGACGACCAGGGCAAGCTGCGCCGCTTCGTCAACGTGTACGTCAATGACGACGACGTGCGGTTCGAGCAGGGCCTGGAGACGGCCACCCCGGACGGCGCCGGTGTCTCCATCATCCCGGCCGTCGCCGGCGGCTGAACCGTCGATCACCCTGACGTGATGGCCGAATGACCGAACATTACCTTCGGTAACAGCCATCACCGATTGTTCATCGGATTGCCCCCTCCGCGAGAGAAGCGGAGGGGGCAATTCTGTGTGGTTGAGCGCGGTACAGTTGGGGAACACGGTCCCGATCTCCGGGTCACGGGCCCTGTTATTCGATACCGCGAGCCCGCCAAGAAGTAGCCAAAGTGTGTGGGTTATATGCGGCTTTTGCGGCTTTTATGTGGCCCGACTTGCCCTGAATTCGGCCGAATTCTCGCTACATTCCGGACCCTTCCCGCCCAGAATTCTCGTCCGATTGACCTGTTGCAGACGGCAGTTGGACAGATACATTCAGCCGCGGTCGACGCGTTCCGGCGCACGCCCCCAACCAATGGGGGGTGAGGTCTGACCCGGATCCGCGAAGTGTGGATCTGTGCAAGGGCCAGTAATAGGGGAGTTAGGCATGGCTCAGGGCACCGTCAAGTGGTTCAACGCGGAGAAGGGGTACGGCTTCATCGCGGTCGACGGTGGTGCGGATGTTTTCGTCCACTACAGCGCGATCCAGATGGACGGGTACCGCACCCTGGAAGAGGGTCAGCGAGTCGATTTCGAGATCTCGCAGGGCCAGAAGGGGCCGCAGGCGGACATGGTCCGCTTGGCGACCAGCTGAAGCACGCGCCGACTGACAGCGACGTTCTTCTGTACTTCTTCGAAGGGCTCGTGCCTCCCGGGGCACGAGCCCTTCGGCATGCCCGGGGGCGGCCCCGCTGCGGGGCGGGGGCCGCGCCCCTGGCGGGCCTGACTCCCGGTGGCCGATCCCCGGGAGGCGCTTGCACTCGGCATGGGCGAGTGCTAATCATTGGCGTTAGCACTCTGAAGGTGAGAGTGACAAAGAAGGACCGGGTCGGTGAGGCCCGCAGGCCGGGTGGGGCAAGGAACCCACGGGTCGGCGAGCCGTCCGTCGCGGGCGCGGGCGCGGTCCTCGAAGACTCACCCCCAGTCCTGGAGGGACCACTTCACATGGCCAAGATCATCGCGTTCGACGAGGAGGCGCGGCGCGGCCTCGAGCGCGGCATGAACCAGCTCGCGGACGCCGTCAAGGTGACGCTCGGCCCCAAGGGCCGCAACGTCGTCCTCGAGAAGAAGTGGGGCGCCCCCACGATCACCAACGATGGTGTCTCCATCGCCAAGGAGATCGAGCTCGAGGACCCGTACGAGAAGATCGGCGCCGAGCTGGTCAAGGAAGTCGCCAAGAAGACGGACGACGTCGCCGGTGACGGTACGACCACCGCGACCGTGCTCGCCCAGGCCCTGGTCAAGGAGGGTCTGCGCAACGTAGCCGCCGGCGCCAACCCGATGGCCCTCAAGCGCGGTATCGAGAAGGCCGTCGAGGCCGTCTCCGGTGCCCTGCTCGAGCAGGCCAAGGATGTCGAGACCAAGGAGCAGATCGCCTCCACGGCCTCCATCTCCGCCGCCGACACCCAGATCGGCGAGCTCATCGCCGAGGCCATGGACAAGGTCGGCAAGGAAGGCGTCATCACCGTCGAGGAGTCCCAGACCTTCGGTCTGGAGCTGGAGCTCACCGAGGGTATGCGCTTCGACAAGGGCTACATCTCGGCGTACTTCGCCACCGACATGGAGCGTATGGAGGCGTCCCTCGACGACCCGTACATCCTGATCGCCAACTCGAAGATCGGCTCCGTCAAGGACCTGCTCCCGCTCCTGGAGAAGGTCATGCAGTCGGGCAAGCCGCTGCTGATCATCGCCGAGGACGTCGAGGGCGAGGCCCTGTCGACCCTGGTCGTCAACAAGATCCGCGGCACCTTCAAGTCCGTCGCCGTCAAGGCCCCGGGCTTCGGCGACCGCCGCAAGGCGATGCTGAACGACATCGCCATCCTCACCGGCGGCGAGGTCATCTCCGAGGAGGTCGGTCTCAAGCTCGAGAACACGACCCTCGACCTGCTGGGCCGCGCCCGCAAGGTCGTCATCACCAAGGACGAGACCACCATCGTCGACGGTGCCGGCTCCACCGAGCAGGTCCAGGGCCGGGTCAACCAGATCCGCGCCGAGATCGAGCAGTCCGACTCGGACTACGACCGCGAGAAGCTCCAGGAGCGCCTGGCCAAGCTCGCCGGTGGCGTCGCCGTCATCAAGGCCGGTGCCGCGACCGAGGTCGAGCTCAAGGAGCGCAAGCACCGCATCGAGGACGCCGTGCGCAACGCCAAGGCGGCCGTCGAGGAGGGCATCGTCGCCGGTGGTGGCGTGGCCCTGCTCCAGGCCTCCCAGGTCTTCGAGAAGCTGGAGCTGGAGGGTGACGAGGCGACCGGCGCGCAGGCCGTGAAGCTCGCGCTCGAGGCCCCGCTGAAGCAGATCGCCGTCAACGCCGGCCTCGAGGGCGGCGTCGTGGTGGAGAAGGTCCGCAACCTCACCCCGGGTCACGGCCTGAACGCCGCGACCGGCGAGTACGTCGACCTGGTCGCCGAGGGCATCATCGACCCGGCGAAGGTGACGCGCTCCGCTCTTCAGAACGCGGCCTCCATCGCCGCGCTGTTCCTCACCACCGAGGCCGTCATCGCCGACAAGCCGGAGAAGGCCGCCGCGGCCGCTCCGGGCGGCATGCCGGGCGGTGACATGGACTTCTGAGCCTGACGGCTCGGCGGTTCCCCAGCGGTACCGAGGGCGGCACCCCCTGTCGGACAGGGAGTGCCGCCCTTCGCCGTACCCGGGCGCGGTCCGCTCAGCGGGCCAGGAACGGCTCCAGTGCCGTGACGAGTTCGGCGGGGGCGTCCAGTGCTATGAGGTGCGCGGCGGCGGGGAACTCGACCAGGGTGGCGCCCGGGATCCCGGCGGCGTACCGGCGGGCGATGTCCTGGAAGTCGGCGACGTCGAGCCCCCCGACCCCCACCAGGGTGGGGACGGAGACGGCGGCGATGTCACCGGACGCGGGACCCTGGGAGTGCCCGCCCACGACGTCCTGGTTCACCAGCGAGGTCCGCAGCGGGCCGCGGAGTCCGTCGGCCAGTCCGGCGGCGACGTCGGACCATGCGCGGGCCGGTCCGCGCAGCCACATGTCCAGGTTCACCTGGACCGCGGTGTCCAGGTCGCCGGCGGCCAGGGCCGCCGTCTCGGCCCCGTCGTAGGCGATCATCTCGGCGGACCAGTCGTATCCCGGCCAGGGCGGCGCGAGCAGCGCCAGGGAGTGCACCCGGTCCGGGTGGGTGAGGGTGAAGTCCACGGCCACCCGGCCGCCCCAGGACGCGCCCACCAGCCGGACCCGCCCGAGACCCAGGTGGTCCAGGAGCCGGCGCAGGTCGTCGGTCTCGCGGAACGGCCCGCTCGGGGGCGCGGACTCGCCGAAGCCGCGCAGGTCGTACCGGACGACCGCGTGCCGTGCCGCGAGGACCGGCGCGACCGCGTCCCACATGCGGTGGTCCGCGACACCGGCGTGCACGAGCACGACGGGCGGCCCGTCACCGGCGACGTCGTAGGAGAGATGGCCGAGATCGTCGGCGAGTGTCAGCATCCGCAGATGCTCGCAGGGCGGGGGGCGCTGCGGCCATCCGATAAGAGCGGCGCTTCGTGGCGGGGGTCACACGGCTCGGGTGCGGGAGCGGGAATGCGCGCGTCCGGGCAGACCGTTGTGCACAGACGTGCACTCGATGCGTGTGCACATACCGTCTGGTCTATGGACTCGGGTACCCCCACCCCCGGTACCCGACCTACTCACGAGGAGCCCCCCACGTGACCGTCACCACGCCCCCCGCCTCCCGCGCGGCCGAGATCCTCTCCCGTCCCATCGCCCTGAACGGGCTGACGGTCCCCAACCGGATCGTGATGGCGCCGATGACCCGCCAGTTCAGCCCCGGCGGCGTCCCCGGCGAGGACGTGGTCTCGTACTACTCCCGCCGGGCCGCCGCCGGTGTCGGTCTGATCGTCACCGAGGGGACGTACGTCGGCCACGACTCGGCCGGGCAGAGCAGCCGCGTCCCGCGGTTCCACGGCGAGGAGCAGCTCGCGGGCTGGGCCAGGGTCGCCGAGGGCGTGCACGCGGCCGGCGGCACGATCGTCCCGCAGCTGTGGCACATCGGCATGGTCCGCAAGCAGGGCCAGCCGCCGTTCGCGGACGCGCCCGCCGTCGGCCCCTCCGGCATCCGCCTGGACGGCACCGAGGGCGAGGGCAAGGAGATGACCCGGCAGGACCTGGACGACGTGATCGCCGCGTTCGCCACGGCCGCGGCCGACGCCGAGCGCATCGGCTTCGACGGCGTCGAGCTGCACGGCGCTCACGGCTACCTGCTGGACCAGTTCCTGTGGGCGGGCACCAACCGCCGTTCCGACGCGTACGGCGGCGACCCGGTCGCCCGTACGAAGTTCGCCGCCGAGATCGTCGCCGCGGTCCGCGCCTCGGTCTCCGCCGAGTTCCCCGTCGTCTTCCGCTTCTCGCAGTGGAAGTCCGACAACTACGACGCCCGCCTCGCCGAGACCCCCGAGGAGCTGGAGGCGATCCTCACGCCGCTGGCCGCCGCCGGTGTCGACGCCTTCCACGCCTCCACCCGCCGCTACTGGCTCCCCGAGTTCGACGGCTCCGACCTGAACCTGGCCGGCTGGACCAAGAAGCTCACCGGCAGGCCGACCATCACCGTCGGCTCGGTCGGCCTCGACGGCGACTTCATCAAGGGCTTCCAGGGCGAGGGTTCCCCGGTCAAGGGCATCGACGACCTCCTCGACCGCCTGGAGCGCGAGGAGTACGACATGGTCGCCGTCGGCCGTGCCCTCCTCCAGGACCCCGAGTGGGCGTCGAAGGTGCTGGCCGGCGACACGGCCGCCCTGAAGCCGTACGACGCGGCGGCCCTGAAGTCCCTGAGCTGAGCCGAGCCACGCTGAGCCGAGCCACGCGGACCGGCGGGACGGGGCGGGGCGGGGACGCGCGTGATCACCGGAACACGGTCATGACCAGAGCGACCCCGCCCCGCACCGGCAGGGAGAGAACGCCGAGGACCAGGGCCAGGATCCACGCCGTGTCCGCCCCCGGGCTCCGGTGCACGGGCTACGGCACGGCCGCGTGCACGCCGGCACTTGTGGGCTGTGCCGTGCGTTCCACCGGTGACCACCAGTCGGCGATGCGAAGGTGAGTGACCATGACCACGAGCGAGCCCTCCCAGTCGGTCTCCGGAGCCGAAGGCCCCGTCGCGCGTACCGCCGCCGGTGCCGTGCGCGGACTCCGGGAGGACGGCCTCGCGGTCTTCCGGGGCATCCCGTTCGCCGAGCCCCCGGTGGGGGAGGCGAGGTTCGCGGCGCCCCGGCCCGCCCGCTCGTGGGACGGGACCCGGGAGGCGTACGCCTTCGGCCCGCCGCCCCCGCAGGACCTGGGCATCCAGGGGCGCACCGGCGTACTGGACGCCCCCGAGGGCGACGACTGGCTGACGGTGAACGTGTGGACCCCCGCCCCGGACCCGGCCGCCCGGCGCCCGGTGATGGTGTGGATCTACGGCGGCGCCTACAAGCTGGGCCACTCCGGCAGCCCCGGCTACGACGCGCGGCGCATCGCCCGTGCGGGTGACGTCGTCGTGGTCACCCTCAACTACCGCGTCGGCATGGAGGGGTTCGCCCACATCGAGGGCGCGCCCGCGAACCGCGGCCTGCTGGACCAGGTAGCGGCCCTGGAGTGGGTGCGGGAGAACATCACGGCGTTCGGCGGCGACCCCGGGCAGGTCACGGTCTTCGGCGAGTCCGCGGGCGCCGGGTCGGTGGCCTCCCTCCTCGCGATGCCGAGGGCACGCGGCCTGTTCCGGCGGGCGATCGCGCAGAGCGTCCCCGGCACCTTCTTCTCCGCCGAACTGGCCGAGGACATCGGCCGGGCCCTGGCGGCCGAGGCCGGGCTGCGCCCCACGGTGGCCGACCTGGCGACGACCGATCCCCGGCGGCTGACCGAGGCCGGGCAGGCGCTGGGCGTCAAGATGGCCCAGTACGTGGACCGTTGGGGCCGGATCGCGCCGACCGTCACCCCGTTCTCCCCGGTGGTCGACGGTGACGTGCTGCCCGCCACCCCCTGGCAGGCCCTCGCCTCCGGCGCCGCCCGGGACGTGGACCTCCTCGTCGGCCACAACCGCGACGAGTTCCGCCTCTTCCTGGTGATGGGCGGCATGTACGGCAAGATCACGGACGAGCAGGCGACCGGCGCGCTGCGGCTGTTCGCGCCCGGCGGCGAGGCGGGCGAGCGGGCCTACCGCGCGGCCTACCCCGAGGCGTCACCGACCGCTCTGTACGAACAGGTCCAGACGGACTGGCTGTTCGCCATGCCCTCGCTGCGCCTGGCGGAGGCCCAGACCGCGGGCGGCGGCCGCGCCCACCTCTACGAACTGACCTGGGGCGCCCCGGGCAGCGGCGGTCTGCTCGGCGCCTGCCACGGCCTGGACATCCCGCTGCTCTTCGGCACGTTCGAGGCGGACCTCGCCAACCTCCTCTGGGCCGGGGCCGGCGTCACCCCCGAGGCCGAGACCCTCTCCGCCCGTTTCCGCACCGCGTGGACTGCGTTCGCGAGGACGGGAGATCCGGGCTGGCCGGCGTACGACCCCGAGCACCGCCGCACCCAGGTCCTGGACACGACCCCGACGGTCACGCCGTACCCGGAGGAGACCACGCGGCGGCTGTGGGAGGGGTACGACTTCACCCCGTCGCCGCTGCTCGGCTGACCCGGGCCGACGGTCGCCCCAGGCTGCTCAGGGCTCTCAGGGCTCTCAGGGCTCTCAGGGCTGCTCAGGGCAGGATCGCGTCGACGTATCCGCCGTCCACGCGCAGGGCGCCGCCGGTGGTGGCCGAGGCCTGGTCGGAGCTGAGGTAGACGACCATGTGGGCGATCTCCTCCGGTTCGATCAGGCGCTGGAGCAGCGACTGCGGCCGGTGCTCGCGCATGAAGGCGCGCTGCGCCTCGTCCCAGGGCAGGTCGCGGTCCACGAGTTCGTAGACGAAGTCCTCGACGCCGCCGGTGTGGGTGGGACCGGCGATCACGGAGTTCACCGTGACGCCGGTACCCGCCGCCTGCTTGGCGAAGCCGCGGCCGACCGCGAGCAGCGCGGTCTTCGACATGCCGTAGTGGATCATCTCGGCGGGGATGACGACCGCCGAGTCACTGGCGATGTACTGCACGCGCCCCCACCCGCGTTCGGTCATCCCCGGCAGGTACATCCGGGTCAGCCGGACGGCGGCCAGGACGTTCACCTCGAAGTAACGCCGCCACTCGTCGTCGCTGATCTTCAGGGGGTCCTCGGAGCCGAAGATCCCCAGGTTGTTGACGAGGACGTCGACGTCCGGCAGGAGTTCGGCCGCCCGCCGGGCCCCGTCGTCGCCGCTCACGTCCGCCGCGACCGGGACGAGGTCGGCGCCGGGCGCCTGCTCCGCCAGCCGGGCGACGCTGTCCCGGACGCGTTTCTCGTCCCGGCCGTTGACGCCCACCCGGGCCCCGGCGCGGGCCAGCCCGACGGCGATCGCCGCGCCGATGCCCTGTGTGGAGCCGGTGACCAGTGCCGTGCGGCCCGTCAGATCGATCTTCATTGCGCCGAACCCCTTCCGCGTACGTGTCTCCGCTCAGGTACCCGGGACGGTGCCGTGACACATGGGGTCCGGGCGTTCACTGCCTGGATGGCGGCACCGGTCCCGTCGGCGGCACCGGTCCCGTCGGCGGTGCCGGGGTGATCCGCTTCTCGAACCAGTGATGGGCGTAGGGCTCGTCGTTGAAGGCGGGGACCTCCCGGAAGCCGAAGGAGTGGTAGAGGCTGATCGCGGCGTCGAGCGTCTTGTTGGTGTCGAGGCGCAGGGTGTCGTAGCCGTGCCCGGCCGCCCGCGCCTCCAGTTCGGTGAGGAACCGGCGGGCGAGGCCGAGCCGGCGGGCCCGCGGGGCCACCCACATGCGCTTGATCTCCGCCGGGGCCCCGGCCGGCAGCTTCACCCCGGCGCACCCGACGGCCTCGCACCGCCGCTACAGATTGCCGAGCGGCTCGATGTCGACGTGGACGGGAGTGCCCCACACCCGGAGCACCTCGTAGTCGGTGAACTCGTGCACCAGCCGGTAGGCCATCGCGGGCCGGGACCCGCGCCGCTGGGCTGCCAGGTACAGCTCGGCCTCCCGCCGGTCACGCCGGGGGGTGCCGCACAGCTCCCACTCCCGTCCGTTCCACGCCTCCGGCAGCCACCGCTGCTGCGCCTGCGGCCGGTCGGCCCGCACGCCGTACCGGGACATGGACGGCGCCGCGGCCTCGCCCTGCGCGGCCGGCCGCGGCCCGCCCCCGAACTCCGACCGCCGCGCCGCCCGCCGCCGTGTCTCGCACAGCAGGCACAGGTCGGGTGCGCTCTCGTCCACGGGGCCCTGCGGGTGCTCGGCGCACCGGGTGGTGGGCGCGGCGGCGCTGACGCTCTCCTCCAGCAGGTCGAGAGCGCGCCGCAGATCGTCCTTGACCTCGTGCAACTTCGCGTCGGGCGTGTCCCCGGTCAGCGCCTCCCCATGCTCCCCGAGCAGACGAAGCGCCCGTCCGAGGGCGGTGAGCTGGGCATGATTCATACGAACCAGCCTGGCACACACCACCGACAGCACCCCGGACGGCGGTCGGCCCCGGCGGTCGGGGGCGTAACTCGTTGGCTCTGTGGGGCGGGTGGTGGTCAGACTGCTGGGGTGGGGCTTCACGAGGGTGAGATCGCGGTCGGTGAGGGGCTGGTGCGGGGGCTGCTGGCGGCCCAGTGCCCGGAGTGGGCGGGGCTGCCGCTGGCGCGGGTCGGGGCGGGGACCGAGAACACCATGTACCGGCTGGGCGGAGACCTGCTGGTGCGGCTTCCCCGGACCGTGGAGAAGGGGCTGGCGCTGCGCAAGGAGCAGGAGTGGCTGCCGCGTCTGGCGCCCGCCCTGCCGTGCCCGGTGCCCGAGCCCGTGCACGCCGGGACGCCCACCGGCGCCTACCCGGCCCGCTGGTCGGTCTACCGCTGGATCGAGGGCGCCGAGGCCGGTCCGGACAGCGTCCGGGACTGGGCCGCCTTCGGCGCCGACCTGGCCGCGTTCGTACGGGAGTTGCACGGCATCGATCTCATGGGGGCGGTGCGCGCGGGTGACCTGAGCTGGTACCGCGGAGGCGGCCTGGGGGAGTGCGACGGCTGGGTCGGTGAGTACTTCGACGAGTGCCGCGCGGTCGCGGGCGCGGAACTCGACGTCGACACCCTGGAGCGGCTGTGGCGGGCGGCCCGCGCGCTGCCCGGGCCCCGGGGCCCGCACGTGTGGCTGCACGGCGACCTCAAGCCCACCAACCTCCTGGTCCGGGAGGGCCGGCTGCACGCGGTCATCGACTTCGGGTCCCTCTCGGTCGGTCACCCGGACGCCGAGCACTCCGTGCTCTGGGACCTGCCGGCGGCCGCTCGGCACGCCTACCGGGACGCGTCGGGCCTGGACGACGAGACCTGGGACCGGGCCCGGGGCTGGGCGATCGCCGTCGGTGTCAGCGGGGTCGCCTACTACTGGCGGACCTTCCCCGCCTTCGTCGCCGAGTGCCTGGCGCGGCTCCGGGCGATCCTCGCCGACGCCGCCGGACGTGGCTGAGAACAGCCCGGGGTTCCGGCGATATTGCTGACAATTTTGTGAACCAGTGCTCCACTGGGCCCCGTTGTCACGAGCCGCCTACTCAGGAGACGGAAGTGAAGCGAGTGAAGCGCAGAACTGTGGTCATGGGGCTCACCGCGGCCGCCGCGGTCCCCGCCGCCGGGCCCGCGACGGCCGCGCGGGCCGCGAGCCCGGCGCGGAAGGACCCCGCGGAGACGGCGGCCGACACGGCGGCCGGCACGGAGACCGCCTTGGTGTTCGACCCGAGCGCGTACACGGAGCTGACCACCGGCATCACCGACACCGCGGGCGCCACCCACGACGTGACGTACCGCTTCTACAAGGTCGCCGGCTACGTGGCGAACCCCGTGGACACCACGTACCAGGGACTCAACGTCAGCGTTCCGGTGTCCGTCGACGGGACCGCCGTCGACGCCACCCACGCGCCGATCCTGCTGGCCAACAACGTCGGCGGCTACATGCCGTCGTCCGTGGCGGGCGCGACCGGGATCGGCGGCGGGGGCGCCGGCGGGCCCGGCGGCCCGGGTGGCCCCGGTGGCCCCGGCGGCGGGAGCGGCGGCCCGAACCGGACGCTGCTCGCGCTGCTCGCCGGGTACGTCGTCGTCGAGCCCGGGGCCCGCGGCCGTACCCTCGTGGACTCGGCCGGCGTGTACTACGGGTGCGCGCCCGCCGCCATCGTGGACCTCAAGGCGGCCGTGCGCTACGTGAGGTTCAACCGGGGGCGCGTCCCGGGGGACGTGGACCGGATCGTCACCGCCGGGACCAGCGCCGGGGGCGCGCTCTCCGCGCTGCTCGGCACCTCCGGCGACAGCCCCCTGTACGCGGCGGAACTGGCGGCGCTGGGCGCGGCCGACGCGAGCGACGCGGTGTTCGCCAGCGCCGACTGGTGCCCGATCACCGACCTCGAACACTCCGACATGTCCTACGAGTGGTGCTGGGGCGGTAACCCCCTCGCCGACGGTACGACGGTAGACGCGACCGTGTCCGGTGAGCTGAAGGCCCAGTTCACCGAGTATCTGGCCGGACTCCGGCTCACGGCCCCCGGGTTCGGGCGGCTCACCGACCGCAACCTCGACGAGTACCTGCTCAGGACCCATCTGGAGCCCTCCGCGACCGCCTACCTGGCGGCCCTCTCCGACACCGACCGGGCCGCCTACCTGGCCGCGCACACCTTCATCGGCTGGGACGGCACGAACGCCACCTTCACCTGGGCGGACTTCCTCACCCACGTCGGCGCCCGGAAGAAGAACGCCCCCGCCTTCGACGCCTTCGACCTGTCCACCCCGGAGTGCAACGAGTTCGGCACCGGCACCACCGCCGTCCGCCACTTCACCCTCTACAGCCTGCGCCACGCGGAGGGTGACAGCGCACGCCTCGACGGCGACCTGCCCAGGAAGCTCGACCAGATGAACGCCATGTACCACGTGGCCGAGCGGGTCAACCCGAACCGGGCCCGGCACTGGTGGATCCGGCTCGGCACGAAGGACAGCGACACCTCGCTCACCGTCGCCGCCAACCTCGCCGCCAGGCTGAGGAACCTCGGCGACGACGTGAACATCAGGTACTACTGGGACGCCGGTCACGGCGCCGACCAGGACCCGGGGGACTTCGTCAGCTGGATCGCGGAGGTGACGGGTCACCCGGCGCGTTCGGCGCACTCCGCGCGGCGCCCCTGAACCCGACGTACGTGGCCAGGAAGCCGACCGCGTAACCGGTCAGCAGACCGCCCGCGTAGACCGCCGCCGCCAGGGCCGGGCCCCTGTTCCCCGTGACCAGCGGGAACAGGGCCCAGCCCGACGGACCGATCGCGGTGGCGCCCACCCGGTCGCCGAGCATCGCGAAGAACCCGACGAACGCGCCGCCGGCCGCCCCGCCCGCACAGGCGGTCAGGAACGGGCGGCCGAGGGGGAGCGAGACGCCGTAGATCAGGGGCTCGCCGACGCCCAGCAGACCCGCCGGGAGGGCCGACCTGATCGTCGTACGCAGCGAGGTGTCGTGGCGGAGCCTGACGTAGACGGCGAGGGCCGCGCCCACCTGGCCCGCGCCCGCCATCGCGAGCAGGGGAAGCAGCACGGTGTAGCCCTGCTGCTGGATCAGGGTGGTGTGGATGGGGATCAGGCCCAGCATGACCAGGGGGAGGAAGAGGCCGCCGAGGACCAGTCCGGCGAGCGGTCCGGTGGTGGCGAGGAGCCAGTTCGCGGCGGTGCCGATGGCGGTGGAGACGAGTCCGGCGACGTACATGAGGCCGTAGAGCGTGGCCAGTCCGGCGACGAGGACGGTGACGGTCGGGGTGAGGAGCACGTCGAGGGCGTCCGGGACCCGGCCCCGGCACCGCTTCTCGACGTACGTCGCCAGCAGCGCGGCGGCCAGGGCTCCGAGGACCCCGCCCTGACCGGGGGAGAGGGCGACCCCGAACGCGGTCACCTTCGCCACGCCCGGCGAGACCACGATCGCCGCGACAGCACCACCGAGCACCGGCGTCCCGCCGAACACCTTCGCCGTGTTGTAGCCGACGAAGACGCTGATCAGCGCCATGAAGCCGGAGGCGATCGCGGCGAGGGCGGGGGTCAGCCCGGTCAGCAGGCCGGCGTTCACGAGCAGCCCGTCCAGGCCGGCGAGCACCCCGCAGCCGATCAGAGCCGGGATGAGCGGCACGAAGACGTCGGCGATGCGGCGCAGGGCGCGCTTGAGGGGGGTCGCGTTCCGCCGGTCCCGGGCCGCCTTCAGCCCGGCCCCCCGCGCGGCAAGCCCGGTCGCGTCGCCCCCGGCGTCCGTACGGTCGTCGTTCGGCTCGTGGGCGGTCGCCCTTGCCGCGGCGGCGAGCACTGCTTCGAAGGCCGTGGTCACCGGTACCACCGCGCCCGGGCCGATCACCACCTGGAGGGTCTCCCCGTCGGCCACCACGCCCAGCACCCCGGGTACCGCCCGTACCGCCTCCCCGTCGACCCGCTCCGGGTCGGCGAGGCCCAGCCGCAGCCGGGTCATGCAGTGGGCGACGGAGATGACGTTCGCGGGGCCGCCCACGAGGGGGAGCAGCGCGGTGGCGGTGTCGTACGGCGATCTCTGCACCCTCCGAGCGTGCGGGTCAGCCGGCCGCCGCGGTGAGCGCCGCGCGCAGGTGGCCGCCGGACTCCTCCAGAAGGCGGGCGGCGGCCGGCCCGTCCACGCCGGCCAGGATCACCAGCACGGCGTTCTTCACCTCCCCGCCGGTCGCGGTGAGGGCGTCCTCGATCTCGGCGTCCGACGCGCCCGTGGCCAGCGCGACGATCCGCCGGGAACGGGCGCGCAGCTTGTCGTTCGAGGCGCGGACGTCGACCATCAGGTTCCCGTAGGTCTTGCCGAGCCGGATCATCGTGACCGTCGACAGCATGTTGAGGACGAGCTTCTGGGCGGTGCCCGCCTTGAGCCGGGTGGAGCCGGTCAGCAGCTCGGGGCCGACGACGACCTCGATGCCGTGCTCGGCGGCGGCCGCGAGCGCGCTGGCCGCGTTGCAGGAGAGACCGACGGTCAGGGCGCCGAGGGCGCGGGCGTGCTCGACGGCGCCGACGGCGTAGGGGGTGCGGCCGGACGCCGAGATCCCGACGACCGTGTCCGCCGCGCCGATCCCGAGCGCGTCCAGGTCCTGCCGGGCCAGCTCCGCCGAGTCCTCGGCACCTTCGACGGACGTGACCATGGCCGCGGGCCCGCCCGCGATCACCCCTACGACCTGACCGGGCCGGGTGTTGAAGGTGGGCGGACACTCGGAGGCGTCGAGGATCCCCAGCCGCCCGGCGGTGCCGGCCCCCGCGTACACCAGCCGTCCGCCGTGCGCCATCCGGGCGGCGACGGCGTCGATGGCGTCCGAGATCGCGGGCAGGCACCGCGCCACCGCGGCTGCGACCTGGGCGTCCTCGCCGTTCATCAGGCGGGCGATGTCGAGGGTGGGGAGTGTGTCGATCTCGGCGAGGTCCGGTCTGAAGGCCTCGGTGGTGAGCGAGTCGAGTTCGGCACGGAGGCCGTGGTGTTCGGTGGTCATGGGCAGACGGCTCTTTCCGACGCGGACGAGTGCATCAACTCAGGGGCGTTGGGGGCACCCCCGGCCGAAGGCCGGGGGAGGAACTGCGCGACCAGCCACAACCACCCGTGGCAGTGACGCGACACGCACCCCACGGTCTATCGCGGCAGACTCCGGTGCCGATGAGCGAGCGCCTCGTACGACGCCGCCAACGCCGGTGCCGCCGCTTCGAAGGTCCGCTGCGCCACGCCCACGAACAGACAATCCACCACCAGCAGCTGACTCGTCCGCGAGGACATCGCCGCGGGCCGAAGTTCACTCTCCCGCGACGTCGAGGTGGTGAGCACATGGTCGGCGTACTGCGTCACCGGCGCGTCCGGCCGCCCGGTGACGGCAACGGTCGTGGCCCCGCGCTCGAACGCGGCCCGCAGCGGCTCGATGACGTCCCCGGTGGACCCGGAGTGCGTGATGGCGATCGCCACGTCACCCGCCCGCAGCTGCACCGCGTTGGTGACGGCGAGGTGCGGATCACCGGGAGCATGCGCTATCAGCCCTATCCGCAGCAGCTTCTGCGTGAGGTCCTGGGCGACCAGACCGGACGCCCCGATGCCGTACACGTCGGTCCGCCGCGCCCCGGCGAGCGCGCTGACGGCCGCCCCCAGCTGCCCGGTGTCGAGGCCGGCGGCCGTGTCCGCCAGGGTCTGCTGCTCCTCGTACGCGAGTTTCGCGACGACGTCGGCGATCGGGTCGTCCACGGCGATGTCGGTGGTGATCGCGGGCGCCCGCCCCGACTGCTGCTGAGCGGCGAGCCCGGCGAGGGCGAGCCGCAGGTCGCGGTAGCCGGGGTAGCCGAGCAGCCGGGCCGTGCGCACGACGGTCGCCTCGCTGGTGCCGGTGAGTTCCGCGAGGCCGGTGACGGTGAGGGCGGCGCAGCCCGCGGGGTCCCCGGCGACCGCCTCCGCGACGCGCTGCATGGAGCGGGTCATGGAAGGCGCGAGGGTACGCACCTTGGCCGCGAGGGCGGCCGGGGCCGGCGGGTTCGCGCCCGGCGGGCCGCTTCCGTGCGGAGTGAAAATTTCCTTCACCTCCTCGGTCACCCTTGAAAGATATTTTCGTATCGGGCTCCGGGTCAAGACCGCGCACAATGGGACCATGGACCCCGTAAGCCCCCTGGAACAGTCGTTGCACGCCGCCCGCGCCCTGGTGCTCGCGGATCTCGTCGCGGGCGAGGTCGCCGAGGCGGACGTGGTCTCCCTGGTCGAGGACTCCGTCGTGCAGCGGCGCTGGTGGGTCGAGCAGTGGCCGGAGGGCGCGGGGTACGTGGCGGGGCTGGTCGCCCAGGACGTGCAGGACGCGCTCCTGGAGCGGTACGGCCGCTGGCCGTTGTGCCCGGTGTGCGGCTCCGGCGACCCGCACGCCCTGGACGTGGAACCGGAACTCGGCCCCGATCCGCACTGGGTGTGCCACAAGGCGGGCGTGAAGGTCGCCTCCGTCGGCTCGCTCGGCCGGGCCACCGGCAGCGGGACGTCGTCCTCGTGACCGTCTACATCGACCCGCCGAACTGGCCGGGCCACGGCCGGATGTGGTCCCACCTGGTCAGCGACGTCTCCTACGCCGAACTGCATGGCTTCGCCGAGGAACTGGCCGTCCCGCGCCGCGCCTTCGAACGCGACCACTACGACATCCCCTCCCACCGCTACGCCGACGCGGTACGGGCCGGCGCCGTGGAGGTCAGCAGCCGTGAGGTGGTACGACTGCTGCACGGGGCGGGGCTGCGCAGACGCAAGAGCGACGCTCCCCGGTGACGGCCGCTACCCGGCGCGCAGTTCGAAGGCCGGCCCCTCGCCGGCCGCGCTCACCCTGGTGAAACCGGCGCGGGAGAGCACGGCCTGGGAGGGGGCGTTGGCGGGTTCGGTCGTCGCGAACACGGAGCGTACGTCGTCGCGGGCCAGTGCCCAGTCGGCCAGGGCGCGGAGCGCCTCCGTCGCGTAGCCGTGGCCGCGGGCGGCCTCGGTCAGGTCGTAGCCGATCTCGACGCGGCCCTCCTCGTCCGGCGCGGAGTGGAAGCCGATACCGCCGACCGCCAGGCCGTCGTCGCGGCGGACCAGTGCGAAGACCCCGAACTCCGGCCGGTGCACGCCCCCTTCGTACGCCTTCAGCAGGAAGCCGGCCGCGTCCCGGGTGCCCTCGTACGGGCCGCCCTCGATCCACTCGAAGCCGCCGTCGCCGCCGAGGCGCAGGTCACGGGCCTCCGCGGGGCGGATGCCGACCAGGTCGAGGCGTTCGGCGGGGATGACGAGGTTGTTGTTCCAGCGCCAGCCGGTGACGGGGGCACGGCCGGGCAGCCCGCCGCGGCCGGTCGCCCACAGCAGGGTCTCCCAGGGCGCCGGGCCGGGCTGGACGTGCGGGAACAGGTAGGCGAGGACGGACTCGGCGAGCTCCTCGGCGGGACGGTAGGGGAGCCCCAGGCCCTGTGCCATGTCGTGCGTGTGCAGCAGTACCTCGGCCACCCCCATCGCGGCGAAGCCCGCCCGGTCGGCACTGCGGAAGGGGTACGGGTGGAAGGCGCGGACCTGCCGGGAGGTGGTGCGGACGGTGGCGGCGAGCAGGGCGCCGGTCGTCTCGATCACGTGCAGCAGACCGGAGTTGTCGGTGCCGTCGTCGAGCGTGAGCTCGAAGGGCACGTACGCGTCCCGGGCGCGGCCGGCCAGGTTGGCGGCGTACGCGACGAGGTCGTCGGCGACATGGACCGCCGTCTGATGGCAGTTCCAGTCCAGCCCGCCGGCCGTCACCTCGGTCCAGTTCCGGTCCACTGCCGCCCCCAGGGCCGCCACACAGCCCGCGACGGCCGCTGTCACCTGATCCCCGCCCATTTCACGCATGGGCCGCACCCTAGGACGCCGGATCCTCGGCGGTCGACAGCATTTCCAGCTCGGCGGTGAGGTTGTAGCGGGCGGTCGGCTCCCACTCGGTGCGGCCGTACGGCGTTCTGAACAGCCTGGGCAGATCCAGGAGTTGGCGAAGTACCGCGGAACGGCCCGCCCGGAAGGCCTCGTTGGGCACGAAGTGGTACTCCTCGCGCACCTCGGCGGTGTAGGCGGCGTACGCGGCGGGCGGAGCGGCCAGGATCGCCAGGTCGGCGTCGCACAGCACCTCGCCGTTGCGGTCGCCGGGGGCCGGGTCGTGGGTGACGGTGAGCCGCACCAGGCGGGCCACCTCGGCGGTGCCGGCCCCGGGCACCCCGGCCTCGGGCAGGGCGCGCTCGGCGAGCCGGGCCGAGCGCTCCTCGTTCTCCGAGCGGTCCGGCGCGTACACCGCGTCGTGGAACCAGGCGGCGAGCCGGACCAGGTCCGGCTCGTCCGCGTACTCCGCCAGCACGTCGACACGGTCGAGGACCGCGGTGAGGTGGGCGAGCGTGTGATACCGCCGCTGGGGCTCCTGCCAGCGCTCCAGCAGCGCGTCGGCGTACCGGGCGGGGTCTGGGTGACGGGCGGGGTCGGGGTGAAGGGCGGAGTCGGGGTGGCGGGCGTCGTCCGTCGTGCCGCGGAGGGCGCGCAGCCACCGGGAGCGCAGGTCGTCGAGATCGGCCATGCGCCCATTCTCGCGCGCTCCGCCCACCCCGCCCTAGCGTGGCGGGCATGACTCTTGACGACGTACGCGATCCCCAGCTGCCCGGACGTCTCCTCACCGTCGAACGCGACACCCTGCTCCCGCTGCTGCGCGCCCGGCCGGACGCGGACTTCGCGCTGCCGGCCGGCGCGTGTCCCGGATGGACGGTGCGCGATGTGCTCGCGCACTGCTCGTCCGCGCTGGCCCGGGTGGTGGAACACCGTTTCGAGACGGGCGTGTTCTCGCCCGCGTCGAACGACCGGGACATCGCGGAGCGCGCCGAGTGGACGAACGCGCGCGTGCTGGACGAACTGGAGCGCGGGATGACCGAGGCCGGGGCGGTGATCGCGGGCCGGGAGGACGGTGTGTTCGACCCGATCGCGCTCGGTGAGTGGGTGCACGCCGGTGACGTCCGCGACGCCCTCGGGGAGCCCGGGGCGTACGCGGGCGAGGGACTGCCGCACGCCCTCGCGCTGCTGGCCCGGGTGACCCGCGGGCGGGGCCACCTGCGGGTGCAGGCCGACCTGGACGACGTGGACGAGCCCCTGCAACTGGGCGAGCCGAGCGGAACCAGGACCCCGGCCCGCTTCATCGGGGACGCGGCGACGCTCGTACGGCTGTACACCGGGCGTTCCGTGGACGGCGCGACCTACGAGCTGACGGGAGCGGCGGCCGGGGAGCTGAACCTCTACGCGTGACGCGGGCCGCGCGACGGTGCGACGGGCCGCGCGACGGTGCGGCGGGCCGGGTGACGGAGGAGGCGGTCTCGCGGGCGCCGGTGTTCCCCGCGTACCCTGGATTGGACTAGACCTCCTGTGGTCGGTCGCATGGGTACACGGGGAACACCACGGAAGGGGCCCTATGAGCACGCGTGCAGTCCTGGAGGTGATCGCCCTCGACGCCGAGGACGCGGTCGCCGCCCAGGCCGGAGGCGCGGACCGCCTCGAACTGGTCACCGACATGGCGGCCGACGGGCTGACCCCGCCGACCAGGACCTTCACCGCGATCCGGGCCGCCGTCGACATCGACCTGCGCGTGATGCTGCGGCTGGCGGACGGGTTCGCGGCGGGGGACGCCGACCGCCTGGTGGACGTGGCCGGGGAACTGCGGGCGGCCGGCGCCGACCAGTTCGTGCTCGGGTTCCTCGACGCGGCGGGCGCGGTGGACCTGCGCGCGGTGGAACGGGTGGTGGAGGTGCTGGCGGGCTGCCGGTGGACCTTCCACCGGGCCATCGACCGGTCCGCCGACCGGGATGCCCTGCGCAAGGAGCTCGCCGACATGCCGGGCCTGGACACGTACCTCACGGCGGGCGCCGCGACGGGCGTGGACGAGGGGCTCCCCAGGCTGCTGGCCGAGGCGGGCCGACGCGGGGAGCCCGGCTACGGTCAGACGCTCCTGGTCGGCGGGGGCCTGCGACTCGACCACGTGCCCCACCTCCTGCCGGCGGGCATCGACGCCTTCCACATCGGCGGCGCGGCCCGCCCGGGTGGCTGGGCCGCGCCGGTGTCGGCGGAGGCGGTACGGGAGTGGCGGCAGGCGCTGGACCGCCCTTCACCGGTCCCGCCCAGGGACGCGGGGAACCACGCGACAAGCCTTCACGCACACGCGCCCGCACCCGGCGACGGTTCCCGGGTGGCACCGCACTAGCCCCGCCGCCCCCCGGCCGCTCAGACCAGCTGCGGTGGCAGCGGGGCCGCGTGGGTCACGATCAGGCCGGACACGGCCCGGGTGAGGGTCACGTACAGGCGCCGCAGGCCGGTGCGTTCGTCCGGTTCGCCGTCGACCACCGCCTGCGGTTCGTCGAGGACCACGTAGTCGTACTCCAGGCCCTTGGCGAGCGAGGCCGGGACCAGCGTGAGGCGGGTCTCGGCGGTGGTCTCCTCACCGGGGGCGAGACAGCCGATGCCCGCCGCCGCCAACGCCTCCGCGAGGTCCGGCACCCGCGCGTCCGCCGCGATCAGACCCGTCGAGCCCTCGTTGCGCAGCAGCTCCTCGCAGGCCGCCACCACGTCGGCGACCCCGGTGACGGCGCGGAGGTCGAAGAACCCGGGGTTCTCACGGACCGAGGCGACCGGGGTCAGGCCGGGGGCGATGTGCGGGAGGAGCCGCGAGGCGTAGGTGATCACGTCGGTGGGGACGCGGAAACCCGCCGTCAGCTCCTCGATCACGCCGTCCGCCTTGCCGAGGTGGGCCAGCGCCTCGTCCCAGCTCCGGGTCGCCCAGGGCGTCGTGCCCTGCGCCAGGTCGCCGAGGACGGTCGCCGAGCCCGTGGTGCAGCGGCGGCCCACCGCGCGGTACTGCATCGGCGACAGGTCCTGCGCCTCGTCGAGGACCACATGGCCGAGCGAGTGCGTCCGCTCCACCAGATCCGTCGCCTCGTCGATCAGCACGGCGTCCGCGGGCGACCAGCTGGCCGCCTTCACCGACCGCACGGGCTTCGCCCGGACGATCCTCTTCTGCTCGTCCTCGGTGAGGATCCCGTCGGCGTGCTCCGCCAGGAAGTCCGCGTCCGTGAGCAGGCGCAGCACCAGCTTCGCCGGGTCGACCGGCGGCCAGAGCTGCTTCACGGCCGCCTTCACCGCCGCGTTGCGCGCCACCGAGTCCTGCACGCGGTCGTCGGGCGCCTCCCCGGACCGCTCCATCTGGACCAGCACCGCGTGCGCGATGCGCTGCGGCAGGGCCTCGCGCGCGGCGCCGTACCGGATCCCCCGCTCCAGCAACTCGCGGACGATGTCCTCCAGTTCGTACGCCGGAACCCGCCAGCGCCGGGAGCCGCGGACCACCACGACCGGCTCGGCGGGCATCGTGACGTGCGCGTACACGGCCCGGCGCAGGACCTCCGCCATCCTGGCGTCGCCCTTGACGACCGCGGCGGCCGCGTCGTCGGTCCCCCGCAGCTCGACGTGCCGGCCCACCAGGTCGTCCACCGTCGCCTGCTGGACCGTCAGCTCGCCCAGCGCGGGCAGCACCTGCTCGATGTAGTGCAGGAAGGACTTGTTCGGGCCGATGACGAGGGTGCCGGTGCGGGCCAGCCGCTCCCGGTGCGCGTAGAGGAGGTAGGCCACCCGGTGCAGGCCGACGGCCGTCTTCCCGGTCCCCGGCCCGCCCTGCACGCACACCGTGCCGCCCAGCCCGCTGCGCACGATCTCGTCCTGCTCCGGCTGGATGGTCGCGACGATGTCGCGCATCGGGCCGACACGCGGCCGCTCGATCTCCTGCTGGAGCAGCTTGCTGGTGCGTGCCGCCTCCGCCGGATCCGACAGGTGCTCGTCCTCGTACGCCGTGATCTCGCCGCGCGTGTAGCCGAACCGGCGGCGCAGCGCGATGTCCATCGGGTCCTTCTTGGACGCCCGGTAGAACGGCTGCGAGACCGGCGCCCGCCAGTCGATGACCATCGGGTCGCCGTCGTGGTCGTGCACGTGCCGGCGGCCGATGTAGAAGCGCTCCCCGTCCGCGCCCTCGGCCTGGTCGGCGCCGGGGGCGTGCAGGTAGTCGAGGCGGCCGAAGAAGAGCGGGGTGTCGCTGAGGTCCGCCAGCGCCTTGATGCGCTCGTCGATCTGGCGGGCCAGGACCTCGGCGTTGACCCAGTTCGCGGTGACGTTGCTGATGTCCAGCGACTCCACGTCCTCACGCATGGCGCGCAGGGCGGCCCGGGACTCGCTGAGGTGGGAACGCTCGCGGGAGAGGAGATCGGTGCCGACGCCGGTGCCGGTGCTGGTGGCGGTGGTGGCGGCTGCGGTGGCGGGGGCCGTGGGCCGGTCCGGGAGCGGGTCGTGGGCGGGCGTGGACAAGGGAGTGCCTCCGAAAGGCCTGCGGTGGACGGCGCGTGCGGGTTGTCGCGCGGATGGCGATCAGCCGACCGGTTTCCGTCCGGGCGGCGGCACTCCGGGGTGGGAGGCGGGCAAGAGCGGAGATTCTAGTGAGGTGGGGGTGGGGGAGGCCAATGGATTTTCCCGGCCCTCCGACCCCTAGGGGGAGGCTCACCCGGAAGGCGGGTCGGAGGTAGGGGTGGAGGTCCGTCCTGGGGTGGACGGACACGTGCCGGAAATTGGACCTCTGGACCGATGCCGTCCATATGTCCGAAGTTCCATCATTGAGGCATGAGCGCAGCAACCATCAACCCGGCCCCCAGCCGTCCGCCCGGCGCCACAGCCGTGGACGGCGTCCCCCACCACCGCCTGGGCGACGCCCTGCGAGCCGTCAAGGTGTTCGTCACCGCGGCGTTCAGCGTCGCCGTACTCGGCGAGTACGGCGAGGAGGCGGGCATACGCCGCAAGTGACGGCATAGGGTCACCACCGTGCCGAACCGCACGGTGTCGTCGCCCCGCGCCCGCCTGCCCGACCCCCGCCCGCCCCGCTCCCGCCCGCCGCGCCTCCTCCTGTCCGTCTCCCTCCTCGCGGTCTCCTTCTCCTCGCTGGCCGCCCTCTGCCTCCTGCTCCACGCCCCGATGGCCGACCTGCTGGTCTACCGGGCCGAGGGCGAGGCCGTGGTGCACGGCGGTGACCTGTACGGCTTCACCGTCACCCGGTGGCGGCTGCCGGCGACGTATCCGCCCTTCGCGGCGGTCCTCTTCGTCCCGACGACCTGGATCCCCGTCCCGGCCCTGAAGGTGACGTTCCTCGCGGGCAACGCGCTCCTGCTCGCCCTCCTCGTCGCCCTCTCCGCCCGGCTGGCCGGCCGCACCGCGTCCCTGCCCGTGCTGTGCGCGGCCACCGCGGGCGCCCTCTGGCTGGAGCCGGTCTTCCAGACCCTCCTCTTCGGCCAGATCAACCTCGCGATCGCCTGCCTGGTCCTGTGGGACCTCACCCGCCCGCCGGGCGCCCGCGCCCGGGGCGTGGCCCTGGGCATCGCGACCGGCATCAAACTCACCCCGGCGGTCTTCATCGCCTATCTGTTCCTCACCGCACGCAGGAAGGAGGCGGCTGTCGCGACGGCGTCCTTCGCGGGCACGGCACTGCTCGGTGCCGTGCTCCTCCCCTCGGCCGGCGTGGACTTCTGGACGGGGCGCCTGTTCGAGACCGGCCGGGTGGGCAAGGCCTGGATCGTCGACAACCAGTCGCTCCAGGGGCTGACCGCCAGGGCCCTGCACACGGCCACACCCGGCCTGACCTGGGCGGTCCCGACGGCCGCGGTGGCGGCGACGGGCCTGTGGCTGGCGTCCCGCACCCACCGCGTCGACCATGACCCGCGGGACCGCTGGGGCATCCTCGTCACCGCGTTCACGGCGCTGCTGATCAGCCCGATCAGCTGGTCCCACCACTGGGTGTGGTGCGTCCCGCTCCTGGCGGTGCTGCTCGCGACGGGACGTCCGCGACCGGCCCTGACGGCCGCGGCCCTGTTCACCGCCCGCTCGATGTGGCTGCTGCCCCACGAGGGCGATCTGGACCTGCGCCTCCCGTGGTGGCAACAGCCGCTCGCGGCGCCGTACCCGCTGTTCGGGCTGGCGCTGCTGACGGCCGCGGCCGTGGCCCTGCGGCGGGCCGGCCGGGCTCAGCCCTCCGCGAGCAGTTCGTCCGCGTCCACGATCCGGTAGGCGTACCCCTGCTCCGCCAGGAAGCGCTGCCGGTGGGCGGCGAAGTCCTGGTCGATCGTGTCGCGGGCGACGACGGAGTAGAAGTGGGCCTGGTGGCCGTCGGCCTTGGGGCGCAGGACCCGGCCGAGACGCTGGGCCTCCTCCTGACGGGAGCCGAAGGTGCCCGACACCTGGATGGCGACCGTCGCCTCCGGCAGGTCGATGGAGAAGTTGGCGACCTTGGAGACGACCAGCACGCTGATCTCGCCCTCACGGAAGGCGTCGAAGAGCTTCTCGCGCTGGGCGTTGGAGGTCTCGCCCTTGATGACGGGCGCGTTCAGGTGCTCGCCCAGTTCGTCGAGCTGGTCGATGTACTGGCCGATGACCAGGATCTGCTGACCCGCGAAACGCTTCACGATCGCCTCCGTGACCTTCCGCTTGGTCGCGGTGGTCGCACAGAAGCGGTACTTCTCCTCGGTCTCGGCGGTGGCGTAGGCGAGCCGCTCGGAGTCGGTGAGGTTGACCCGCACCTCGACGCAGTCGGCGGGCGCGATGTAGCCCTGCGCCTCGATCTCCTTCCAGGGGGCGTCGAAACGCTTGGGCCCGATGAGGGAGAACACGTCCGATTCCCGGCCGTCCTCGCGCACGAGGGTGGCCGTCAGCCCCAGCCGCCGGCGCGCCTGAAGGTCGGCGGTGAACTTGAAGACCGGAGCCGGCAGCAGATGGACCTCGTCGTAGACGATCAGACCCCAGTCGCGGGAGTCGAAGAGTTCGAGGTGCGGGTAGACACCCTTCCGCTTCGTCGTGAGCACCTGGTACGTGGCGATGGTGACCGGCCGGATCTCCTTGCGGGTGCCGCTGTACTCGCCGATCTCGTCCTCGGTGAGGCTGGTCCGCTTGACCAGCTCGTGCTTCCACTGCCGCGCGGAGACGGTGTTGGTGACGAGGATCAGGGTCGTCGACTTGGCCTGTGCCATGGACCCGGCGCCGACCAGCGTCTTCCCCGCGCCACAGGGCAGCACGACGACACCGGACCCGCCGTGCCAGAAGTTCTCCACGGCCTGCTTCTGGTACGGCCGCAGCGCCCAGCCGTCCTCCGCGAGCTCGATCGGGTGCGCCTCGCCGTCCACGTACCCGGCGAGGTCCTCGGCGGGCCAGCCCAGCTTCAGCAGGGTCTGCTTGATCTGCCCGCGTTCGGAGGGGTGCACGGCGACGGTGTCCGGGTCGATCCGGGAGCCGACCAGCGGGATGATCCGCTTGGAGCGCAGGATCTCCTCCAGGACCGGCCGGTCGGTGGTCGTCAGCACCAGCCCGTGCGCCGGGTGCTTGGAGAGCGTCAGCCGCCCGTACCGGTCCATCGTCTCGGCGATGTCGACCAGCAGCGCGTGCGGCACGGGGTAGCGGCTGTACTCCACCAGGGCGTCCACGACCTGCTCGGCGTCGTGCCCGGCCGCCCGCGCGTTCCACAGGCCCAGCGGGGTCACGCGGTAGGTGTGGATGTGCTCCGGTGCCCGCTCCAGCTCGGCGAAGGGCGCGATGGCCCGACGGCAGTCGTCCGCCCGCTCGTGGTCCACTTCGAGGAGCAGGGTCTTGTCGGACTGGACGATCAACGGACCATTCACGCGCGGCACCCTTTCCCTTCGGTCCATGCGGCCATCGCCGTGGCGGCCATCGTCATGGACCAAACTCCCAGTGTGCCTGATGCGCGAACGATCACCTTCGCCGTCGGACGGAACACGTGCCCTCGGTGCCCGGCCGGCGTGGGTGTCCGATCGTCCTGTGCAACCTTGCGACCGTTTCGGGTGTCATGTCCGGGGGGAGCCGCGCGGCGCGTGCGGCTCGGGGAGGAGCGCGGGGTGATGTCCGTACGTATCTGGGGGACCGGTGCCGGGGCCCTGGTGGTGCTGGTGGCGGCCGGGGCGTGGGCGCGCGGGTCGAGTGCGGTGGACCCCGGCCTGTGGGCCCGGGTGCGGCCCGCGGTCGAGGCCCGGCTCGTGGCGCAGTCCGCCGGGACCGGCGCGGGGGAGAGCGAGCCCGCCCTGAGGACACGGTGGTTCTGCCGGGCCGAGGCCCTGGACCTGGAGCAGAACGGGGACCGGGTGCGGGCCGGCGTCGACAGCCTGTGCGAGGAGTACGGCGTGCACGCGGGCGCCCTGGTGTTCTGTAGCGGCGCGGAGACACCGCAGGTGATCCGGCTGGAGCGGGACGGGCCGGACGGCGGCTACCGCGTGGTCTCCCAGGAGGAGCAGCCGGAGGACGCGGACGCCGGGTGGAACGCGAGCCACTTCAGCCCCTACGCGGTGTCCCGCCTCGACCGGGGGATGGGCTCCGGGGCGCTGCGGTCGGCGGCCCGGAGCCACTTCGGCCTGCCGCCGGACGCGCCGGTCCGGGACTGCTGAGCCCGCGGTCCGGCAGCGCCTCGAAGGGGCCCGAGGAACCGCGCGACCAGCCACGACAGGTGCCGCGGACGGTCGACGGCTACTCCTCCGCCAGTTCCGCCACCCCGGTCACCCGGTGCAGGGGATAGGTGCGGACCTCGTCGGCGGTGTGGTCGTACGCCGTGACGAAGCCGCCCTCCACGCGGATCGGGGCGACGACGCGCTGGCTGGCGGTCCCCTCGGCGTTGACGTAGCCGATCCAGAGCGTTCCGCCGGTGAGGACGGCCGCCTGCATGGTGGCGAGGGTCTCGGCGGCGGTGGTGCGCGGGAGTTCGCCGCCCTGCACGCTCGTGCCGGAGCTCTTGCGCGGGGTGGTGGCGGCCAGGTCGCCGGCCCGGATCGCGCGGATCGCGGCGGCGAGGAGCGTGGGGTCCGGCGGCGGCGGGCCGTCCGGCACCGGCTCCGGGGCGGTGCGCGGCGGGGTGCGGTGGGCGTCGGCACGGGTGATCAGGACGTCGCCCTCCGCGGACTCGGCGGCGGGCGCGTAGCCCATGGCGCGCAGGCCCTCCAGGAGGGTCGCGGGGTCGGCCTGGGTGGCGAGGACGGTCGGCGCCAGGCGGCGCAGCCGGAGGGCGGCGGCGCGCTTGTCGGCCAGGATCTCGCCCAGGACCGTGTCGTCGTCGCAGCGGACGTACGCCGAGGCCGCGCCGACCCGCAGGTGGCCGTGCCTGCGGGCCACGTCGTCGACCAGGTACGAGAGCGGCTGCGGGACCGGTGTGCGGGAGTGGGTGGCCAGGAAGGCGTGCAGGTCGGTGGCGGTGCGGCCGGCGTCGAGGGCGCGGCGGACGGAGGCCGGCGTGAACCGGTAGACCGTGGCGCCGCCCTTCGACTCGACGTCGGCGAGGACACCCAGCGCGTCGGCGAGCGGGCGGCGCAGCGGACCCGGGGCGACCGCCGTCAGGTCGGCCTGGAGCAGCACGTGGTCGAGGGGTTCGGGAAGGAGCGGGGTGAGCAGCCGGCCGGCGTTCGCGGTGGCCACGGCCTGCTCGGGCGGGGAGAGCGGTTCGAGCGTCGCGAGGGCGGTGAGGGCGGTGAGGGCGGTGAGGGAGGGGACGCCGTGGTGGTGGCGCACGGGGAGTTTGTCGCCGGGGCCCTCCGCCGCCGGTTCGGCCGTCCTCGGGACGGGCGGTGCGCCGAGCAGGGCCCGGCCGTGCGCCGACAGCGCCCCGCGCCCGGTCACCCCGAGCATCTCGGCCTCGGACAGGGCCCAGCGGGCCAGCCGGGTCCGCAGGTCCTCGCCCTGCTGCTGCGGGCCGCGCAGCGGGCGTTCCCAGCGCAGCCGGGCCAGTACCGACCCGGCGGCCGGGGCGGCGCCCTCCGGGAGCCCGGCCAGCAGGGCCAGCACCCGGTGCCGTACCTCCGGGGCGGCGGACCGGTCCAGGCCCGGCCCGAGTGCCGACAGGGCGCGGTCCTTGGCGTCCCGGCCGCCGACCAGACCGGAGCTGCGGGTCGCGGTGAGCCAGGCCTCGGCCAGCCGGGACCAGCGTTCGGCGGGCGGGCGGTCCAGCCACTCGTCGTAGGCGGGGGTGGCCGCGTAGCGTTCGTCGGCCTCGCCGTCGGAGGCGAGCAGTCCGGCCGCGTAGGCCAGCTCGACCCAGAACGCGGCGACCGGCTCGGGCACGTCCAGGGCCACCGCCGTCCGCTTCAGGTCACGGACGCTGAGGCCGCCGGCCCGCAGTACGGCGGGTCCGCCCTCGTCCCAGTCCTTCAGCAGCTCCTCGACGGTGGCGAGCGCGGTGTACGCCTGCCCGGCCGCGGTGGCGTCCACGACCGGTGGGCGGTGCGTGGCGGCCGGCTCCACGGCGGGCGGCACCGGCTCCGGCTCGCGGTGCGCGCGGCCCTCGCGCAGGTGCAGGGCGACCTCGCGGGGCAGGACCACCGTGCCCGGCGCGGTCGGCAGCAGCAGGCCGCGGTCCAGGAGCCAGCGCAGATGGGCCGCCGGTTCGGGGGTGACCTGGCCGTACGGCGGCCCCCAGACCAGCCGGCCCAGGACCTCCAGGGACTCGGCGGGCCCGGCCGCGAGCAGCCTGGCCATCTTCTTCCGGTGGCCGAAGAGGGCGGTGAGCTTGTCCACGGCGGAGACCGGGTCGTGCGTGGAGGGCAGCCCGGCGGCGGTGAGGATCTCCTGGATCCGGCCCGGCGACATGCCCGTGGTGGCTTCCCGCACGGTCGGGCCGAGACCGGTCGGGGAGGGATGCTGCGGGGACGGCGCCAGCACCTCCCGCGCGGTCCGCACCAGCCGCAGCCGCTCGTCGTCCCCCCACACCAGTGCCTGGTCCCGGAGCGCCCCGAGGGCGTGCGGCAGGGCGGCGGCCACGGCCGGGTCCCCGGCGTCGCCGGCCATCAGCCGTTGCAGCTCCCCGTACGACGCGGGGTCGCCGGCCACCGCCAGCGCCTCCGCGGTTTGCAGGGTGAAGCGGTCCAGCCGTTCCAGGGCGCGCAGCACCGAGGCCCGGGTGCCGGCCCGGGTGGCCAGTTGCGTGAGGTCGGTGGGGACGGGGGTGATGAGATCGGGGCGGGCGCGCAGCAGCAGCGCCAGGGAGGCGTCGTCCCTGGCGCGAAGCGCCTCCGCGAGGGAGCGCGGCGGTGTGGCCGGGTTGCTCATCCGACCCACGGTAGCGGGTGCGGGGTCGGGACCGGGATCATCCGTGCGCGACCGGCGACCGTGCTGCTCGCGGACGCGCTGCCCGCCGGTGTCCCGGCCGACATGAGCCGTGGCCTGCGCTACCGTCGTCGCGGGTCATTCAACGCATAGGCCCCGGAGGGGACTTCGTGGGTATCGAGAGCGATCAGGTCGTCTACGAGTATCTGAGCCGCGTCGGGGACATCGCGCACCAGCGCCAGTTGTCGTCGGCCGAACGCATGCGGCTGGTGTCCGGGCTGCGCAACGAGATCGACCGGCACCGGTCGAAGGCGACCGTGGACAGCCCGGCCGCCGTCCGGCGCATCCTGGACCGGCTGGGCACCCCCGACGAGGTGGTCGAGGCGGCGGGCGGTACGGCGGACGGCGCGCCGCAGCCCCCGTCCCCCGCGGTCCCCGTCCAGCGGGACACCGGGCCGTCGGCGCCGACGCGGACGTCCAAGGCGTCGGGCACGCCGGGGTCTTCGGCTGAGCGGCCCCGCCGGGTCGTGCCCCGGCCCCGGCCGGACGAGCCGGACGGGCCGGGTGGGCCGGGTGGGCCGGACGGGCCCGGGTACGGTGCCGGCCGGACCGACTGGTGGCGGGTGGACAGCAGTCCGTTCGGGGACGCCGACGGGGTGCCCGGGTTCGTGGGCGGTGTGGAGATCCCGGAGATGCTCCGCAGGCCGGATTTCCGGAAGGAGGAGCCCGGGGACGGATCGGCCGAGGCCGCGCCGGAGGAACCGGTCCCGGAGGCCGAGGTCGTGCCGGCACCGCGGCGGGGCATCCGGATGGTGCCCCGCCCCGCCGCGGGCTGGTCCAACCCGCTGCTCCTGCTCGCCGCCGCCGCGCTCGTGGTCGGCGCGCTGCTCGGCAACTGGTTCGCGCTGATCCTCGGCTGGCTGATCGCCTACGGCTCGAAGCGCCTCACCCCGGCGGAGACGAAGCTGGCGGTGATGTGGGTGCCGGGTCTTTCGGTGACGGCCGGCCTGGTCTGGCTGTGGGGCCGCAGCGCGGGGCGCTGGGGCGAGCCGATAGCCCAGGGGCACATGAGCGGGGCGGTCGCGGAGACCTGGCCGTGGGTGGTGCGGGGGGCGGCGGTGGCGTCGGCGCTCTATCTGGTGTGGCGGTCGCAGAGGACGCGGTAGGGGTTGCCAAATCCGGTCGGCGGGCGGCCGCGGGTGAGTGGGGGCCGTTCGCGCAGTTCCCCGCGCCCCTACCGGGTCGCTCCACACCCGCCCCTACCGGGTCGCTGCCCACCCGCCCCTGCCGGGTCGCTGCACCTCCCCCTGCCGGGTGAGCGCTGCCCACCCGCCCCCGCCGGGTGAGCGCTGCCCACCCGCCCCTGCCGGGTCGCTGCCCACCCGCCCCTGCCGGGGCGCTGCACATCCCCCCTGAAAGGGGCGCTGCGGATACGCCCCTGAAAGGGGCGCGGGGAACTGCGCGACAAGCCCCCACCGGCCGGCAGCCGACCGGCAACCGGCAACCGGCAGCCGACCGGCAACCGGCAACCGGCAACCGACCGGCAACCGGCAACCGGCATCCGGCCCCGGCCCCCGCCCCGCAGGGACCTGCACAATGACCCATATGACTTCTCGCGCCCTCACCGTCGGTTTTGACCTCGACATGACGCTCATCGACTCCCGGCCCGGCATCCACGCCACCTATGTGGCGCTCGCCGAGCGGACCGGGACGTACATCGACGCCGATCTGGCGGTCACCCGGCTGGGGCCGCCGCTCGCCGAGGAGCTGATCCACTGGTTCCCGGCCGAGCGGATCGCGGAGATGAGCGAGCTCTACCGGGCCATGTACCCGGAGATCGCGATCACCGCGACGCCCGCCATGCCGGGTGCGCGGGAGGCGATCGCCGCGGTGCGGGACGCCGGCGGGAAGAGCGTGGTGGTCACCGCGAAGTACGAGCCCAACGCGAAACTGCACCTCGGCCACCTCGGCATAGTCCCGGACGCCGTCGTCGGCGACCTGTGGGCCGAACAGAAGGCGGTGGCGCTGCGCGAGCACGACGCGGGCGCGTACGTCGGCGACCACGTCGGGGACGTACGCGGGGCCCGCAAGGCGGGAGCCCTGGCGGTGGCGGTGGCCACCGGGCCCTGCGACGCCGAGGAGCTGCGCGCGGCCGGCGCCGACGTGGTGCTCGCCGACCTCACCGAACTGCCCGCCTGGCTGGCCGGCTACCGCGAGGGCGGCTACCGCGAGGACGCCTCCCGCGCCTGACGGCGGCCGGCCGCGACCGACTGGAGCACTCCGGCGCCCGCGACCAGGAAGCCGACGCCCATGAGCATGCTCAGCAGGTACATGTAGGTCGGAAAAGGCTTCGCACCGAGGAACAGCGGTATCACGGTGACGAGTGTGGCCACCGTACCGATGAAGAAGACCACGGCACCGGCGCGGATCAGTCGGTCACCGGGCCCGGTGGAATTCGCTTGGGTTTTGTCACGCACTCGACCAGGGTAGTTCCCTGCCCGAAGGAACAACCGGGCGACGTCTTGTCACGCGCCCGAAGACCATTAGCCTTGGTACCGGCGGGTCATGGTCGACCCGCCCGAGTGCTATCAAGGCCCGTTCCAGAGCTGTTGCATTCAGAAGTTTTCCGAGCAGTTTCCGACGAGATACGAGGACGAGGACAGACGTGCCTACCGGCAAGGTCAAGTGGTTCAACAGTGAGAAGGGCTTCGGCTTTCTCTCCCGCGACGATGGCGGTGACGTCTTCGTCCATTCCTCGGTTCTCCCCGACGGGGTCGACGCCCTCAAGCCCGGTCAGCGCGTGGAGTTCGGCGTCGTGGCCGGTCAACGCGGTGACCAGGCACTGTCGGTGGTCCTTCTCGACCCTACCCCGTCGGTCGCCGCCGCCCAGCGCAAGAAGCCGGACGAACTGGCCTCGATCGTGCAGGACCTGACGACCCTGCTCGAAAACATCACGCCGATGCTGGAGCGCGGCCGCTACCCGGAGAAGACCGCCGGTAAGAAGATTGCGGGTCTTCTGCGCGCGGTCGCGGACCAGCTGGACGTCTGAACCAATTACGGGAAATCGAGTGCGTGCGGACCGAGGGGCGGTACGAGTCCCTCGGCCGCCGCGCGGGTGAGCAGCCCGCGGACCGCCGCGTAGCCGTCCTCACCGAGTTCCGAGGTGAACTCGTTGACGTAGAGCCCGATGTGCTGGTCGGCGACGGCCGGGTCCATCTCCTGGGCGTGGGCCATGACATAGGGCCGGGAGACCTCGGGATCGTCCCAGGCCGCGTGGACGGACGTACGGATCGACTCGGCGAGCCGCGTGAGCCGTTCCGCGCCCAGCGAGCGCTTCGCGATGATCGCGCCGAGCGGGATCGGCAGGCCCGTGGTGTCCTCCCAGTGCTCGCCCATGTCGGCGAGCTTGTGCAGCCCGTAGTTCTGGTACGTGAACCGCGCCTCGTGGATGACGAGCCCCGCGTCGACCTTCCCGTCCCGGACCGCCGGCATGATCTCGTGGAACGGCATCACCACGATCTCGCCCACCCCGCCGTCCGTCAGGGTGTCGGCCGCCCACAGCCGGAACAGCAGGTACGCCGTCGACCGCTCGCTCGGTACGGCGACGGTACGGCCGGTGAGGTCCACCCCGGCCTCCCGGGTCAGCACCAGCGGCCCGCAGCCCCGCCCCAGCGCACCCCCGCAGGGCAGCAGCGCGTACTCGTCGAGGACGTACGGCAGCACGGCGTACGACACCTTCAGCGCGTCCCACTCGCCGCGCTCGGCCATGCCGTTGGTGATGTCGATGTCCGCGAAGGTCACGTCCAGGGCGGGCGCGCCCGGCACCCGGCCGTGGGCGAGGGCGTCGAAGACGAAGGTGTCGTTCGGGCAGGGCGAGTAAGCGATCTTCAGCAGGTCACCGGTGGTCATGTGGGTTCCAACTCTCCAGGGCGGGCGCGAGCTTCCCGAAGGCCGCCGTCAGGGCGGCCAGCGCGTCGCCGATGCGCCAGGCGGCGCGGTCGCGGGGGCCGACGGCGTTGGAGACCGCGCGTATCTCCAGCACGGGCACCCCGTGCGCGGCGGCCGCCTCGGCGACCCCGAAGCCCTCCATGGCCTCCGCGAGGGCCTGCGGGTGCCGGGCGCGCAGGGCGGCGGCACGGGGGGCGGTTCCGGTCACGGTGGACACGGTGAGCACCGTGCCGGGACGTGCCCCGGTCGCCGCGGCGATAACTCGTACGAGTGAATTTGGTGGACGGTGGCTGACGGTGCCGAAACCCAGCCCGGTGACCGGCACGAATCCGTCGGCGGTCTCGGCGCCCAGGTCGGCCACGGTGATCTGGTCGGCGACGACCAGTGAACCCAGGGGGGCCTCCGGCTGGAAACCGCCGGCGATCCCGGCGGAGACGACCAGCGCGTAGGGGCGGCCTTCGAGGGCGGCGGCGGTGAGGGCGGTCGCGGTGCCCGCGGCGGCCAGGGCCGGGCCGACCCCGGCGGCCAGCAGGTCGTACCCGCCCGCGGTGCGCAGCAGTGTCCCGGCCGGCAGCCGCACCTCGGTCGTACCGTCGGTGAACGCCCCCGCCACCGCGTCCCGCTCGGCGGGGACCGCGGTGGTCACGAGGACGCGTACGGCGGACGTGGTCAGGCGTCCTTCTTGAGCTTGAAGGACCACAGACCCAGCACCGACTTGTCGCCCTCCTTGATGGAGACGAGCGTCGAGTTGCCGGAGGCGCCGTACTGGGCGTTGAAGAACACGCTGCCCGGGATGGTGCGGTACGTCTTGCTGCTGGAGTCGGTGAGCGCCTGACCGTTCATCAGGATGGTCCAGCCGTTGTCCGCGATCTTCGGGTCGACGCCGAAGCGGACGGTGTCGTCCGGGTCCACCGAGATGGACTTGATCCCGGTGTCCTTCAGGCACTTCGTGAGGGCGGCGGTGTCCAGGGCCTTGCCGTCGTTGTAGCAGGTCGCCTCGGAGTTGACCGAGTTCGTGCCGACGGTGATCGTGGCGATCGGGGTCGGCTTGTCACAGGCAGACAGGACGAGCAGTCCGGCGGAAACGGCGCCGGCGGCGGCGACGACGCGGCGGCGTCGCGAGCGGGAGTGCAGCGTGGTCATGGCCGAAGGCTATCGGGCGCTCCCGGCCCGCTCCCCACGTGGGGTGCGGCGTGCCCGGTTCGTTACGCCACTCGCGGGCGGGCGCGGGTGCCGTGCCGGGCGGAGGCCAGCAGACCGCGCAGGGTGGTCAGCCAGCCGACGGCCACGATCGCGGCGGCCACCAGCAGCCCCAGGGTGCCGTTGAGCGGCATCACGATGCCCACCGCGCCACCGAACACCCACCCCATCTGCAACAGCGTCTCCGAGCGCGCGAACGCCGAGCTGCGGACCTGCTCCGGCACGTCCCGCTGGATCAGCGCGTCCAGGCACAGCTTGGCCAGCGCCTGCGCGAACCCGGCCACCGCGGCGAGGACGGCCACCAGGAAGGCGCCGAAGAACAGGGCCGCCACGACCGCCGTGCCCAGCACCACGGCCACCACCGTCACGATGATGATCTCCGGCGCCCGGGAGCGCAGCCAGGACCCCACCGCCGTGCCGAGCGCGTTGCCCGTGCCCGCGGCGACGCCCACGATCCCCAGCGACACCGCCGCGCTCTCGCCGGTCAGCGGGTGCTCGCGGAGCAGGAACGCCAGGAAGAAGATCAGGAAGCCGGAGAGACAGCGCAGGGCCGCGTTGGCGCCGAGCGCGTGCGTGACGGCCGGCCCGACGGTCCGCAGTCCCGGCCGCTTCGGCTCCCTGGCGTTCTTCGCGTCCCTGGCCGCCCTGGCCTCCTTGGCTTCCCTGGCCTCCCGGCGCAGCGGGCCGTGCAGGTGCTCCTCGTCGGCGGCGAGCAGCGCCACGTCCTCGCCCTTGGCCGAGTCGACCTTCGGGGGGAGGGTGAAGGAGAGGAACGTCCCGGCGACGAAGATCACGAAGGCCCCGTACAGCGGCCAGGGGTCGCCGACGGCGTGCAGCCCCGCACCGACCGGGGCGGCCACACCGGTGGCTAGCAGCCCCGCGAGGGTGACCCGGGAGTTGGCCTTCACCAGCGAGAACCGGGGCGGCAGCAGCCGCGGCACGACCGCGCTGCGCACCACGCCGTACGCCTTCGACGCGACCAGCACCCCGAGCGCCGCCGGATACAGCTCCAGACCGCCGCTCGCCACCGCCCCGGAGATGATCAGCGCGAGCAGCGCGCGGGCCAGCATCGCGGCGGCCATCGCGGCCCGGCGGCCGTGCGGCAGCCGGTCGAGCAGGGGGCCGATGACGGGGGCGAGGACCGTGAAGGGCGCCATGGTGATGGCGAGGTAGAGCGCGACGCGCCCGCGGGCCTCGTCCGTCGGCACCGAGAAGAACACGGTCGAGGCGAGCGCGACGGTGATCATCACGTCACCCGCGCCGTTCACCGCGTGCAGTTCGATCAGTTTCCCGAGGCCGGACTCGCCGGCGCCGTGCGCGTGGGTGGCCTTGCGGATGCCCCGGGCGGTACCGGTCACCGGGAGGTGCAGGGCACGGCCGACCGAGCGGACGGTACCGCGCACCCGGCCCGCACCGCCGCCGCCGACCCCGACGGACCGTTGGGGGGACTTCGCGGTTGCCACGTGCTTCATAGTGCCCTGAGACCGCTGTTCCTAGTGCACTTTGTCGCCAAGCGACGCGGACGGGCAGCGGCCGCGGAGCGCCCCGCGAGGGCACGCGGAACCGCGCGACCGGCCCGTACCGGCCGGCAGCCGCCCCACGACCGGGGCGCGCCCCCACCGCCGTCGGCCCCGCCGGACTGTCCCCCACCACCGGCGACGGGGTAGCGTGCGTATCTCAGCCATAGCGCAGAATGGATGGCATAGGTGCGCCCGAGCGCGATCGGACGCGGACGTCGATGCGGCCCACAGGTCCGCTCCGTCCGCCCCACCGCCGGAGGCGACCGCACCCGTGAGACGGCGTAGGAGAGAAGCGATACCTGTGAGCGCAGCGACAACGCGAAGCCGCACCCCCGACCGTCTGTGCGCCGAGGCCGTCGACCTCGCCCGTGCCGCCGCCGAGGAGGCCGCGGCACCCGGGGTGGTGGGAGAGCACGCCGGAGCGGTGGCGGAGGGCGATCGCGTCGTCACGCACTTCTTCGAGTGCAAGGAACTCGGGTACCGCGGCTGGCGCTGGGCGGTGACCGTCGCCCGTGCCTCCCGCGCCAAGGTCGTCACCCTGGACGAGGTGGTCCTGCTCCCCGGTCCCGACGCCCTGCTGGCCCCGGAGTGGGTGCCGTGGAGCGAGCGGCTGCGCCCCGGTGACATGGGGCCGGGCGACCTGCTGCCCACCGAGGCAGAGGATCTCCGTCTGGAACCCGGCTACACCGGCGAGGACGAGCCGGAGCCGAACTCCCCGGTCTCCGAGGAGATGGAGGAACTGGCGGAGGCGGAGGACGCCGACGTCACCGCGGGCACCCCCGCGAACCTCCCCACGGTCCCCACCCGGGGCACGATCGCCTCGGTCGCCGAGGAACTGGGCATGCGCCGGGCCCGGGTGCTCTCCCGTTACGGCCTGCACGTGGCCGCCGACCGCTGGGAGGAGGCGTTCGGCGCCAAGACCCCGATGGCGCAGGCGGCCCCCGCGACCTGCGTCAGCTGCGGCTTCCTCAGCCCCATCGGCGGCTCCCTCGGGCAGGCCTTCGGCGTCTGCGCCAACGAGTTCTCCCCGGCCGACGGCCGCGTGGTCTCCTTCGCCTACGGCTGCGGCGGCCACTCGGAGGCCGCGGTCATGCCGAAGACCCCGCAGCCGGCCCCGCCGGTGATCGACGAGACGAGGATCGACCCCTTCCCCCTCCGCCCGTCCGCCGACTCCGGCTCGGTACCGGCGACGGAGGACGAGACCACAGCGGAACTGGGCCACTCGTGACCCCGTACGAGCCGCCCGCTCCGGCGACCGCGCCGGCGTGGTCCTGAGCACGCGCTCGGGCAGCCCCACGCGTTCCCGTTCAGGGTCGAGAACGCGAGAACGCGCGGGTGCTCCCCTTACTCGTGACCGGCTCCCCTCACCTGTGACCGGCTGCCTTCACCGCTGGCCTGCTCCCTCCACCCGTGACCGGCTCCCTCCACCCGTGACCGGCTCCCCTCACCCGTGACCGGCTCCCCTCACCCGTGACCGGCTGCCTTCACCGCTGACCGGCTGCCTTCACCGCTGACCTGCTCCCTTCACCCGTGACCGTCGGCAGGCCTCGTGACGGCTGCCCTCCGGCGGCTGTGGAGCACCCCTCAGCCGTCCGGCCGGAAGCGGTCCGGCGGTGCGGTCGCGACGCTCCGAACGCTCCCCGGCGAGGTCGGTGGCCTCCAGGCGAAGAGCCTCGGCCGAGGCGGTACCTTCGTGCTCACGCCGATGAGGAGAGTGAACGTGAGCAAGTTCGTGCGGCCCGCAGCCGAGGGTGCCGACCCGTTCGGGACCGCCCGTCTCCGGCGAGGCGTCCTCGACGCCTGGGCCACCAGCCCCGCCCGGTTCCGTGAGGACGCCAACGCCGAGGAGGACCTGGTCCTCGGCGGCTACCGGGACCGGCTCGTCGTGGAGCTCGCGCAGAACGCGGCCGACGCGGCGGCCCGCGCCGGCGTCCCCGGCCGCTTCCGGCTCACCCTCCGCGACGGCGTCCTGTTCGCCGCCAACACCGGCGCCCCGCTGGACGCGGCCGGCGCCGAGTCCCTCTCCACCCTGCGCGCCTCCGCGAAGCGGGAGGAGACCGAGGGGGCCGTCGGCCGGTTCGGCGTCGGCTTCGCCGCCGTGCTCGCGGTCACGGACGAGCCCGCGGTCGTCGGCCGGCACGGCGGGGTCCGCTGGTCCCTCGCCGAGGCCCGGGAACTGGCCGAGGAGACCGCCGCCCAGACCTCCGGACTCGGCGACGAGATCCGCCGCCGCGACGGCCATGTCCCGCTGCTCCGGCTCCCGTTCGCCGCCGAGGGCACCGCCCCGGACCCGTACGACACGGTCGTGATCCTGCCGCTGCGGGACACCGCGGCCACCGATCTCGCCGAGCGCCTCCTCGACGCCGTCGACGACGCCCTGCTGCTCGCCCTGCCGGGGCTGGCGGAGGTCGTGATCGAGAACGGCGACCAGCCGTCCCGCACCCTGCGCCGCGACACCGACGGCGCCCACACGGTCGTGTCCGACTCGCGGCACGGCACGACCCGCTGGCGTACCGTCTCCGCGCACGGCACGCTCACCCCCGACCTGCTCGCCGACCGGCCGGTCGAGGAGCGGCTGCGGCCGCACTGGTCACTGACCTGGGCCGTACCCACGGACGGGCAGGGCGCCCCGGACCGGCCGCGCACCGCCGCCGTCGTGCACGCGCCCACCCCCAGTGACGAGCCGCTCGGCGTGCCCGCCCTGCTCATCGCGTCCTTCCCGCTCGACACCACCCGCCGGCACACCGCCCCCGGCCCGCTCACCGACTTCCTGGTGCGGCGCGCGGCCGACGCGTACGCCGAACTCCTCGCCGGCTGGCGGCCGGTGGGCGAGGGAATCATCCACCTCGTCCCCGGCCCGCTCGGCAAGGGCGAGCTGGACGGCGCGCTGCGCCAGGCGATCCTGGACCGGCTGCCGCGCACCGCCTTCCTGCCGCCCGCCGTCAAGTGCGGCGAGGACGGCGAGGACGGCGACCTGCCCGAGGCGCTGCGGCCGCGGGACGCCGAGATCGTGGAGGGGGCGGGTGCGGAGACCGTCCGCGTCCTCGCCGAGGTGCTGCCCACCCTTCTGCCCGCCGGCCTGGAACGCCGCGTGGAACTGCGCACGTTGTCCGTGGCCCGGCTCCCGCTCGCCGACGCCGTCGACCGGCTGGCCGGCCTGGAGAAGGACCCGGACTGGTGGTGGCGGCTCTACGACAGCCTCGCGGGCGTCGACCCGGAGCGGCTGTCCGGCCTGCCCGTGCCGTTGGCCGGGGGTACCTCCCAGGCTTTTGGCTCTGGCGGAGGGCGGACGACGATCGGCCCCCGTCAGGTGCTGCTGCCCACTCCCGACGCGACCGCCATCGACCCCGAGGTGCTCGCCCGGCTCGGCCTCAAGGTCGCCCACCAGGACGCCGTCCACCCGCTGCTGGAGAAGCTCGGCGCGCTGCCCGCGTCGCCGCGCGCGGTGCTCACCACCCCGCAGGTGCGGGCCGCGGTCGCCGCCTCCCTCGACGACGAGGGCGGCGCGCTGTGGGAGGAGGACGCCCTGGACGCCGAGGAGTTGGCGGACACGGTGCTGGCGCTGGTGCGGGACGCCGGTCTGGAACCCGGCGACGAGCCCTGGCTGGGCGCGCTCGCCCTGCCCGACGAGGACGGCGAGCCGGCCCCGGCAGGTGAACTGGTGCTGCCCGGCAGCCCGTTCGCGCGGATCATCCGCGAGGGCGAACTGGCCGCCGTGGACGCCGAACTGGCCGAGAAGTGGGGCGAACAGCCGCTGACCGCCTGCGGGGTCCTCGCCAACTTCGCACTCGTCCGCGCCACCGACGTGGTCCTGGACCCGGACGAACTGGAGCCACGGGAGGGCGACTTCGCCGAGCCCGACGACGCGGGTCTGCTGGACGCCGTCGACGTCTGGAGCGAGGACGTCCTCGACCGCTTCCCCGACACCCCGGTGCCGCCGGTGGCCACCGAGCTGATCGCCGTCCGCGACCTGGACCTCGTCGACGAGGACCACTGGCCGGAGGCCCTCGCGCTGCTCGCCCGGCCGCCCCTGCGTGACGCCCTCACCCAGCCGGTCCGCGTCCTGCTGCCGGACGGCACCCACGAGGTCGTACGGCCGTACACGGCCTGGTGGCTGCGCGGCCAGCCGGTGCTGGACGGCCGCCGCCCCGCCGGACTGCTGGCGGCCGGCGGCGACCCGCTGCTGCGCGGTCTCTACGAGGAGGCGGACGCCACCGGCTTCGAGGACGAGCAGGTGCTGCGGGCGCTGGGCGTACGGACGTCGGTGGCCGCGCTCCTGGACGAGCCCGGCGGTGCCGCCGAACTCCTGGACCGCCTGGCGGACCCCGACCGTCGGGTGACCCCCGGCCAACTGCACGCCCTGTACGGTGCGCTGGCGGACCTGGATCCCGAACAGGTGACCCTGCCCGACGAGTTGCGCGCGGTGATCGACGGCCGGGTGGAGGTGGTGGACGCGGCGGACGCGGTGGTCGTCGACTCCCCGGACCTGCTCCCGTTCACGGACGGCGTGCCGCTGCTGCCGGTACGTCCCGCGCGCGCGGCGGAGTTGGCGGAGCTGTTCCAGGTACGGCGGCTGAGCGAGTCGGTGACGGGCTCGGTCGACTCGCAGGGCACGGAACACGAGGTCCCCGAGTCCGTCCGCGTCCTGCTCGGCCCGCGTACTCCCGAGACCTACGTCGAGCACGAGGAACTGGTGGTCGACGGCGTCGAGATCGACTGGCGCCTCACCGGGGACGGCGTCCTGCACGCGGCGACCCTGGAGGGCGTCGCGGCCGGCCTCGCCTGGGCGGCGGGCCAGTGGCCACGCCGCTTCGAGGTCGCGGCCCTTCTGGAGGACCCGTCCCGAACGGAGGAGCTGGCCCGGGACCGCTGGTTCGACTGAGCCGGGGCGGCGGAGCGCCCCCGATCCGGACCGGCATCCCCGATCCGGACCGGCATCCCCGATCCGGACGAGCAATCCCCGATCCGGACGGGCACCACCCGTTTCACAGGTTGTCCTCAACTTTCAAATTCCGTACAACCTTTGTCGCCCCTGGCGGATCTGATCGGGCGAGTCGACTGACTCCCCGATCACTTACATGCAGGGGAACGCATGCGCATACGTGCCACTGTGGCCGCCGTCTCCGGCGCCCTGGCCCTCTCCGCTCTCGCCGTGCCGGCCGCGCAGGCCTCCGGCGGTTCTTCCTACAGCCCCGCCGACCTGGCGAAGGTCGCGGCCGCGGCCCAGCAGGCCGCCTCCGGCCGGGCTGCGTACACCGCGTCGACCGCCGACGACACCGGTGAGCCGTACACCCTGGACCTGTCCTTCTCCAACGTGAAGGTCAACAAGGGCAAGCCGATCGTCGCGGGCACCACCACCCACGTGAAGGCGCCGGTCACCTACACCGTGACGCACGCCGCCGACGTCGACATCCACGCGGACGACTTCCTGATGGACGTCGAGATCTACCGCGGCTCCTACAGCAACCCGGTCAACATCCTCGCCGGTGACGACTGGCCGTCCTGCACGGACACCTCGGCGACCACCGCCAGCTGCAAGGGCACCATCGACGTCTACGCGAACGAGGACCTCTCGAACGCGGACGCCACCAGCTGGAAGGCGATCGGCTACGCCATCGCCCTCAACGGCCAGGACCCGCTCGCCGAGGACGTCGACTGGACCAAGATCGGCTATGTCGACCAGGACGCCCTGGCCACCACCAAGCTCCAGCGCCTGTCCAAGCTGACGGTCAACGCCGCCCCGGAGCCGGTGAAGAAGGGCAAGACCATCACGGTCACCGGCAAGCTCTCCCGGGCCAACTGGGACGACGGCAAGTACCACGGCTACGCCAACCAGTCGGTGCGGCTTCAGTTCCGCAAGAAGAACTCCAGCACCTACACCAACGTCAAGGGCATCAAGTCGTCCTCGACCGGCACGCTGAAGACCACCACCAAGGCGACGGTGGACGGCTACTACCGCTTCTCCTTCGTCGGCACGTCCACGACCCCGGCGGTCAACGCCACGGGTGACTACGTCGACGTGAAGTAGCGGCTCCCGCGGGCAGCGGCAGTCCCAAGGAGACGTAATCCGGTCGCAAAAGAATCAAAATCTGACCGGATTACGTCTCACCCGTACAACCAGTCTCCCTGCTCATGGATCTGATCATCCGAGTCAACAGACTCCCTAGATCACTTGGGCCTCACGCCCACTGTTCTCCACCTGGGGAATCCATGCGTATTCGTGCCACTGTGGCCGCCGTCTCCGGCGCCCTGGCCATCTCCGCGTTCGTCGCCCCGGCCGCCCACGCCGCCGGCACCGCGCCGAACGTCACCTTCTCCAACGTGAAGGTCAACAAGGGCAGCAGCATGGTCGTCGGTACGACCAAGGCGTCCTTCTCGGTCACCTACACCGTGACCCACCCGTCGACCCTGAAGGCGAGCGACTTCGCCACCGGTCCGGCCATCTACCGCGGCACCTCGGTGACCAAGCCGAGCGACCTGTTCGTCTCCGACGACCCGGGCACCTGCACCGCCGCCTCCAGCACCGTCCTGAACTGCAAGGCATCCCTGGTCTTCACGGTCAACGGTGATTGGGACCTGACCAACTCCGAGGCCGGATCCTGGAACGTCGGCGCCGTCGCCGTCGGTGAGGGCGGTTCGAAGTGGGTGGGCGGCCTGGGCACCACCAAGGTCCTGCGCGCCACGAAGCTCACCGTCAACGCCACCCCCGAGCCGGTCAAGAAGGGCAAGACCGTCACGGTCACCGGTTCCCTGACCCGCGCCAACTGGGACACCCACAAGTACGGCGCCTTCGGCAGCCAGTCGGTGAAGCTCCAGTTCCGCAAGAAGAGCGCCGGCACCTACACCACGCTGAAGACCATCAAGTCGTCCTCCACGGGCGCCCTGAAGACGACGACCACGGCGACGGTCGACGGCTACTACCGCTACTCCTTCGCCGCCACCACGACGTCCGGAGCGGCCAACGCCACCGGCGACTACGTCGACGTGCAGTAGCAGCGCCCATAGGCGCAGCGCCCCGTAAGGGACGCGGGGAACCGCGCGACCAGCCCCCACCGGGCCCGCGCGGTTCCCCCCGCCGCGTCACACCGGATACTTCCGCTCCACCCACTTCCACAGGAACTCCAGCACCACCGACGCCACCACGGCCACGCCGACGGCGGTCCACGGCATCGCCACCCCCACCAGCTTCAGCGCGAAGAAGCTCTGTAGCGCGGGCACGGCCAGCACGAGGACGAAGGCCACGCCCATCGACGCGACCAGGCAGATCCGCCACCAGGTGTAGGGGCGGGCGATGATCGCCAGGATCCACATCGAGACCAGGAACAGGGTCAGGGTCGCGGCGCTGGTCTCCGCGTCCAGCGAGCCGGTGCCGGTGTAGTGGTGCCGGGCGACCAGGTACGTCACGAAGGTCGCGACCCCCGCCACCACCCCGCCCGGGATCGAGTAGCGCATCACCCGGCGGACGAAGTGCGGTCTGGCCCGCTCCTTGTTGGGGGCCAGGGCCAGGAAGAAGGCCGGGATGCCGATGGTCAGGGTGGACAGCAGGGTCAGGTGCCTGGGCAGGAAGGGGTACTCGACCTGCCAGCACACCACCAGCACCGCGAGCAGCACCGAGTAGACCGTCTTGACCAGGAAGAGGGTCGCCACCCGGGTGATGTTGCCGATCACCCGGCGCCCCTCGGCCACCACCGAGGGCAGCGTGGCGAAGCTGTTGTCCAGCAGGACGATCTGGGCGACCGCGCGGGTCGCCTCGGATCCCGAGCCCATCGCGACGCCGATGTCGGCGTCCTTGAGGGCGAGCACGTCGTTCACGCCGTCGCCGGTCATCGCGACCGTGTGCCCGCGTGACTGGAGCGCCCCCACCATGTCCCGCTTCTGCTGCGGGGTGACCCGCCCGAACACCGTGCCCTCGTCCAGCGCCTCGGCCATCGCGCCGGGCTCGGCGGGCAGCCGGCGCGCGTCCACCGTCGTACCGCTCAGGCCGAGCTTCGCGGCCACGGCGCCGACCGAGACCGCGTTGTCGCCGGAGATGACCTTCGCCCGGACGTCCTGGTCGGCGAAGTAGCGGAGGGTGTCGCCCGCGTCCGGGCGCAGCCGCTGTTCCAGAACCACCAGGGCGGTGGGGCGGGCGCCGTCGGCCACCCGCGCGTGGTCGAGGTCCCGGGTGGCGCGGGCCAGCAGCAGCACCCGCAGCCCCTCCTCGTTGAGGCGTACGGTCTCGGCCAGTGCCGGGTCGTCGGCGCCGAGCAGCACGTCCGGTGCCCCCAGCAGCCAGGTGCTGGTCTCCCCGTCGCCCTCGCTGAAGGTCGCGCCGCTGTACTTGCGGGCGGAGGAGAACGGCAGCGACTCCACGCACCGCCAGTCCTCGCTGTCGGGGTAGGCGTCGATGATCGCCTGGAGGGAGGCGTTGGGGCGCGGGTCGGACTCGCCGAGCGAGCCCAGCACGGTACGGACGTACGTCTCGTCGGCTCCGTTCAGCGCCCGCAGCTCGGTGACGTCCATGCCGCCCTCGGTGAGGGTGCCGGTCTTGTCGAGGCAGACGGTGTCGATGCGGGCCAGGCCCTCGATCGCGGGGAGTTCCTGGACCAGGCACTGCTGCCGGCCCAGCCGGATCACGCCGATCGCGAAGGCGACGGAGGTCAGGAGCACGAGCCCCTCGGGGACCATCGGGACGATGCCGCCGACCGTGCGGGCGACGGCGTCCTTGAAACCGTTGTTCTTCACCACCAGCTGGGTGACGACCAGGCCGATCGCGGCCGGGACCATCATCCAGGTCACGTACTTGAGGATCGTCGAGATGCCGGTGCGCAGTTCGGAGTGGACCAGGGTGAAGCGGGAGGCCTCCTCGGCGAGCTGGGCCGCGTAGGCCTCCCGGCCGACCTTCGTCGCCGTGAAGGCGCCACCGCCCGCCACCACGAAGGAACCCGACATCACCGGGTCGCCGGGGTGTTTGACGACCGGGTCGGCCTCGCCGGTGAGCAGCGACTCGTCGATCTCCAGCCCGTCGGTCTCGGCGCACACCCCGTCCACGACGATCTTGTCTCCGGGCCCGATCTCGATCAGGTCGTCCAGCACGATCTCGCCGGTGCCCACTTCGACGGCGACCCCGTCCCGGCGCACGGTCGGCCGCGCCTCGCCGATCACCGCGAGCGAGTCCAGGGTCTGCTTCGCCCGCCACTCCTGCACGATGCCGATCCCGGTGTTGGCGAGGATCACGAAGCCGAACAGGCTGTCCTGGATCGGTGCCACGAACAGCATGACCAGCCACAGCACGCCGATGATCGCGTTGAACCGGGTGAACACGTTCGCCCGCACGATCTCGCCGAGCGAGCGGCTGCTGCGCAGCGGTACGTCGTTCACCTCGCCGCGTGCGACGCGCTGCGCGACGTCGGCGGACGTCAGGCCGCCGGTCCTGGCCGGCGCCGGGAGGGGGACCGGATGCACGGGGTCGAGTTCCGCGCCCGCGTCGATGTGCTGCATGCATTCGACGGTACGTGCGGTTTTGCGCGTTCACATGCGGAGTGCGCCAAAGATCCGACCGGGGGAGGAGCGAAGTCGTGCCCAGGTCGTAGCCGGCGCCGCGGAGGTCCTACAGGGAGCGTGCCGCTTCGGCCCGCTTGATGGCCGCGTCCCGCTTCTTCACGTACCAGATGCCGATCAGGCCCAGCCCGGCGCCGGCCAGGCAGGTCCACACCCACCAGGTGTGGCCGTGGTCGGAGTACCAGCCGTAGAAGGGGAGCTGGGCCAGGAAGAGGACGAACCAGACGATCGTGCCGCCGATGATCGTCGGGACGACGGGGCCCTCAAGGGGCTCGGGTGCCTCGTGCCGGGGGGTCCACTTCGCCATGACGCTCAGCTTACGCACCTCGCGGATCTACGCGCGGAGATAGCGATCTAGTAATCATACGTTCATACTGAAACCGTTTGTCTCTGGCCACTTCTGCTCGTAGGAACCTCCAATGTCGACCCCGGCTTCCACTCAGGCCCCCGCTCCCGAACAGCCGGGTGCGACTCCCGCGTACGGCGCACTCGACCGTTACTTCAAGATCTCCGAGCGGGGCAGCACCCTCGCCCGCGAGGTGCGCGGCGGCTTCGCCACGTTCTTCGCGATGGCCTACATCATCGTGCTGAACCCGATCATCCTCGGCAGCGCGAAGGACATGTACGGCCACCAGCTCGACCACGGTCAGCTGGTCACCGCCACCGTGATCACCGCCGCCTTCACGACGCTGCTCATGGGTGTCATCGGCAACGTCCCGATCGCGCTCGCCGCCGGCCTCGGGGTGAACTCGGTCGTGGCGCTCCAGCTGGCGCCCCGGATGTCCTGGCCGGACGCCATGGGCATGGTCGTACTGGCCGGCATCGTCGTGATGCTGCTGGTCGCCAGCGGGCTGCGCGAGCGGGTCATGAACGCCGTGCCGTACAGCCTGCGCAAGGCCATCTCGATCGGTATCGGCCTGTTCATCATGCTGATCGGCCTGGTGGACTCCGGCTTCGTCAGCCGTATCCCGGACGCCGCCCAGACCACCGTCCCGCTCCAGCTCGGCGGCGACGGTCACCTCAACGGGTGGCCGGTCCTGATCTTCGTCCTCGGCACGCTGCTCACCCTCGCGCTGATCGTCCGCAAGGTCTCCGGCGCGATCCTCATCTCGATCGTCGCGATGACCGTGCTCGCGCTGGTCATCAACGCCGTCGGGCACGTGACCACCTGGGGCCTGACCGTCCCGACCTGGCCCGGCAACCCGGTCGCCACCCCGGACTTCGGCCTGCTCGGCAAGGTCAGCCTCTTCGGCGGCTTCGACAAGGTCGGCCTGCTGACCGGCATCCTCTTCGTCTTCACCGTGCTGCTGTCCTGCTTCTTCGACGCCATGGGCACGATCATGGGCATCAGCGACGAGGCCAAGCTGACCGACGCCCAGGGCTACATGCCGGGCATCAACAAGGTCCTGTTCATCGACGGTGTCGCGGTCGCCGCCGGCGGTGCCAGCTCCTCCTCGGCCACCACCTGCTTCGTCGAGTCGACGGCCGGCGTCGGCGAGGGCGCCCGTACCGGCTTCGCCAACGTCGTCACCGGCGGCCTCTTCGCCGTGGCGCTGTTCCTCACGCCCGTCGCCACCATGGTCCCGTCCCAGGCCGCCACACCGGCGCTGCTCGCGGTCGGCTTCCTGATCCTGGCCGGCTCGATCAAGGAGATCGACTGGTCGGACTACACCCTCGCGATGCCGGCCTTCGTGACGATGGTGATGATGCCGTTCACCTACTCGATCACGAACGGCATCGGCATGGGCTTCATCACCTTCGTGGTGCTGCGGCTGGCCGCCGGCCGGGCCAGGGAGATCCCGGCCGCGATGTACGTGGTCTCGGCGGTCTTCGCCTTCTACTACCTGATGCCGGCTCTCGGCCTCACCTGAGCCCCGGGGGTCAGGTGACCCCGTAGAACCTCTCCGTCTCCTCGACGGCGGCCGAGAACCGCTCGTCGAAGTCGTCGCGAATGAGCGTCCGGACCACGTAGTCCTGGACGCTCATTCCCCTTTTGGCCGCGTGGTGCCGGAGCCGGTCGAGCAGCTCTTTGTCTATCCGCAGGCTGAGCACACTGGTCCCCATGCCTATGAGGGCGCCACATCCGTGCGTCCGGTGCGTCACTTTCCGGACTTGTCTCACTCGTATGGGTGACGATCGGATTCAGTGGCCGAGGTCACGGGCATCCTGGCGTGTCCCGAGTGGTCCTTAGTTAGAGTAATGAGTTACTCTAAAGAACATGCCGGACCTTAGCCATGGCGACGACGCAGCCGCTGTGAACGACCTCCGCTCCGCCGTGATGCGACTCTCGCGACGGCTCAAGCACCAGCGGGTCGACGAGTCACTGAGCCCCACCGAGATGTCGGTGCTGGGCACCCTCTCCCGCTGCGGCCGGGCCACCCCCGGTGAGCTCGCCCGCAAGGAGCACGTCCAGCCGCCCTCGATGACCCGCATCGTGGCACTGCTGGAGGCCAAGGGCCTGGTCCGGCTGGAGCCCCACCCCGAGGACCGGCGCCAGAAGGTCGTCACCAGGACCGAACAGGCCGAGGCGATGCTCGAGGAGAGCCGCCGCAAGCGCAACGCGTTCCTGGCCGGCTTGGTCGACGGTCTCGACGAGGACGAGTGGGCGAAACTCCGCGCCGCCGCCCCCGTGCTGGAGAAGCTCGCGCATCTGTAAGACGCTCTACGACCGTGAGTGAGCCGAAGGGGCGCGCCGGGGGCGCCCCGCAGGCGAACGAGCCACGAAAGAGGAGGCGAACCCACTTTGAGTACGGGATCCGGAGCACCTTCCGCCCCCGCACCGACCGCCCCTACTACCCCCGCATCCCGCAAGTCGTCGATGTTCAGCTCGCTGAAGGTCAGGAACTACCGCCTGTTCTTCGCGGGCCAGGTCGTCTCGAACATCGGCACCTGGATGCAGCGCATCGCCCAGGACTGGCTGGTCCTCAGCCTCACCGGCTCCGCCACGGCCGTCGGCGTCACCACCGCCCTCCAGTTCCTGCCGATGCTGCTCTTCGGCCTCTACGGCGGCGTCCTGGTCGACCGGCTGAACAAGCGGCGCGCCCTCCTCTTCACCCAGACCGCCATGGGCCTCACCGGCATCGCGCTCGCGCTGCTCACCCTCTCCGGGCACGTCCACGTCTGGCACGTCTACCTCGCCGCCTTCGCCGTCGGTCTCGCCACGGTCGTCGACAACCCGGCCCGCCAGTCCTTCGTCTCCGAGATGGTCGGCCCCGCCCAGTTGCAGAACGCGGTCAGCCTGAACTCCGCGAACTTCCAGTCCGCCCGCCTGGTCGGGCCCGCCGTCGCCGGTCTGATGATCACCGGTGTGGGCACCGGCTGGGCGTTCCTCTTCAACGGCCTGTCCTTCGTCGCCCCGGTCGTCGGCCTGGTGCTGATGCGCGGGCGTGACCTGTACGTCGTGGAGCGGGCGCCGAGAGGCAAGGGACAGCTCCGGGAGGGCCTGCACTACGTCGCCGGCCGCCCCGACCTCATCTGGACCATCGTCCTCATCGGCTTCGTCGGCACCTTCGGCTTCAACTTCCCGGTCTACCTGTCCGCCTTCGCCGACGACGTCTTCCACGCGGGCGCCGGCTCCTACAGCCTCTTCAACACGCTGATGGCGGTCGGTTCCCTGGTCGGCGCCCTGCTCGCGGCCAGACGCGGCACGGCCAGGATGCGCGTGATGATCGCGGCCGCGGTCGCCTTCGGCGCCCTGGAGGTGGTGGCCGCCACGGCACCGTCCCTGTGGCTGTTCACGCTGCTCATGGTGCCGATCGGCATGTTCGGGATGACGGTCAACGTCACCGGCAACACCACCGTCCAGATGGGCACCGACCCGGCCATGCGCGGCCGGGTGATGTCCCTCTACATGATGGTCTTCATGGGCGGCTCGCCCATCGGCGCACCCATCGCCGGCTGGATCACGGACGCGTACGGCGTCCGTGCGGGCCTGGCCGTCGGCGGCGCGATCGCCGGCGCCGCGGCGCTCGTCATCGGCCTCGTCCTGGCCCGTGTCGGCAACCTGCGGCTGTCGGTCGGCTGGCACGGCGGCCACCCCCGCGTCCGCTTCGTCCCGAGAGGGGCCGGAGAGCAGGAGCCCCAGGAACAACTGGCACCTGCGGCGTGACACTCCGGCCTGGCACCCCGGCTTGAGCCGGCCTGGCACCCCGGGCCTGGCGCCTCGGCTTGAGCCGGCTTGGCGCCCCGGCTTGAGTCGGTCCGGCGCCCCGGCTTGAGTCGGTCCGGCGCCCCGGCTTGAGCCGGCCCGGCGGCCCCGGCCTGAGCCCGGCCCGGCACCCCGGCCCGGCACCCCGGCCCGGCACCCCGGCACGAGGCGCTTTGCCGGCCCGGAGATCACACCCTCCGGGCCAGCACCTGACCGCGCCAGCCGTTCGCGAGCGTGTATGCCTCGGTGCGGGTGAACCCGTTGCCCTCGTAGTACCGGACCAGCTTGCCGTCGGCGCCCGCGTAGCAGTCCACCCGCAGCAGCGAGATCCCGGCCCGCCCGGTCTCCTCCGCCGCGTGCGCCAGCAGGGCGCTGCCGACGCCGTTGCCCTTGAAACGGCGGTCGGAGGCGAGCCAGTGGATGTACCGCTCGGGCTCCCCGGGCGGCGGCAGGTGCGACAGATAGGCCCCGGGGGCGCCGGTGACGGTCAGGGTGGCGGCCGGGACGCCGTCGGCCTCGGCGAGGTAGGTCACACCCTCGTCCATGTACCGGGCGACCGACTCCACCGTCTTCCGGTTCTCCGACAGCGGCGCCGTCCCCCACTGTTCGGTCCGCCCCTCGCCCACCAGCCACGCCACGGAGCTGTCGAGCATGGCGAGGATCGCCGGTATGTCGTCGGGGCCGCCTTCTCTGATGGTGATCCGCATCCGGTCATGATGGCAGGCTGGCCCGCATGAGACTCTTCGCCGCCGTGCTGCCCCCGGCCGACGTGGCCGCCGAACTCGCCGCCGAGGTCGACCGGTTGCGGCGGCTGCCGGGCGCGGACGCGCTGCGCTGGACCGGGCGGCCCGGCTGGCACTACACGCTCGCCTTCTACGGCGAGGTCGAGGACGGCGTCGTACCGGACCTGTCGGAGCGGCTGGCCCGCGCGGCCCACCGCACCGCGCCCTTCGAGCTGGCCGTCGCGGGCGGCGGACAGTTCGGGCACGGCAGGGCCCTGTGGGCCGGGGCGGACGGCGACCTGGCCACCCTGCGCCTGCTGGCCGACCGGACGGAGGCGGCGGCGCGGAAGGCGGGCCTGCCGATGGGGGAGCACCGCCGCTACCGGGCCCACCTGACGGTGGCCAGGAGCCGGGAGGCGGTGGACGTGCGGCCGTACGTCGCGCTGCTCGCCGAGTTCGCGAGCCGGACCTGGACGGTGGGGGAGCTGGCGCTGGTGCGCAGCAACCTGCCGACGTCGGGGGTGCCGGGGGAACAGCCGCGGTACGAGGTGGTCGACGGGTGGGGGCTCGGGGCGGGCGGTTAGGCTCGGAGGGTGGACCCGAAGACCCGGAACCGGATCATGGCCGGTGCGCTCGTGCTGTTGTTCGTCGTGGTTGCCCTGGCCTCTGCGATGAGGTGAGGGCCGGACGGGGAACTGCGGCCGGCCGTTCGTCGTCGGCCGCGGGCCGTCCGTGGCCGCTCGCGCAGTTCCCCGCGCCCCTGGAGGGGCTCACCCTTACGCGGGACTACCAGGCGAAGGCCTCCGGTGACGGGCCCGGGCCCGGGAAGATCTCGTCCAGACCGGTCAGCAGTTCCTCGCTGAGTTCGAGCTCCACGGCCCGCAGTGCGGACGCGAGCTGTTCGGCGGTGCGCGGGCCGACGATCGGGCCGGTCACTCCCGGGCGGGTCAGCAGCCACGCCAGCGCGGCCTCGCCCGGCTCCACCCCGTGCTTGTCGAGCAGGTCCTCGTAGGCCTGCACCTGGGCCCGCAGGGAGGTGTTGGCGAGGGAGTCGGCGGCCCGGCCACCGGCCCGGCGCCCGCCCTCCACCTCCTTCTTGATCACACCGCCGAGCAGTCCGCCGTGCAGCGGCGACCACGGGATCACTCCGAGGCCGTAGTCCTGCGCGGCCGGGACGACCTCCATCTCGGCGCGCCGCTCGGCGAGGTTGTAGAGGCACTGCTCGCTGACCAGACCGATGGTCCCGCCGCGCCGGGCGGCGATCTCGTTGGCCTGGGCGATCTTGTACCCGGGGAAGTTGGACGACCCCACGTACAGGATCTTGCCCTGCTGCACCAGCACGTCGACGGCCTGCCAGATCTCCTCGAAGGGGGTCCGGCGGTCGACGTGGTGGAACTGGTAGACGTCGATGTGGTCGGTCTGTAGCCGCTTGAGGCTGGCGTCCACGGCGCGCCGGATGTTCAGCGCGGAGAGCTTGTCGTGGTTGGGCCAGGCGTCGCCGTCGGCGGCCATGTTGCCGTACACCTTGGTGGCGAGCACCACCTTGTCGCGGTGCGCGGGGTTCTTGGCGAACCAGTTGCCGATGATGGACTCGGTACGGCCCTTGTTCTCACCCCAGCCGTACACGTTGGCGGTGTCGAAGAAGTTGATGCCCGCGTCCAGCGCCGCGTCCATGATCGCGTGGCTGTCGGCCTCGTCGGTCTGCGGGCCGAAGTTCATGGTGCCGAGGACGAGTCGGCTGACCTTGAGTCCGGTACGTCCGAGCTGCGTGTACTTCATGGTCACCCAGCCAACGGCGTGGAGTGCGCTCTAGGCAAGAACCTGACCGTAGTCCAGCATCCGCTACCGCCTTCACACGCGTCGACGGCAGCCGCGGCAGCCGGACGCCGGGCCACTCGCGACCCCGGCCGAAGGGCCCCCGTCGACCGCTCGACTCCGTTGTGGGGAGCGCTAGTCGGCGGGGAACTCGGCGGTGCTCAGGGTGAGGCCGACGACGGTTCCCGTGAGGTCGACGTCGGACCCGAAGGCGACCCTCGTCTCGGTCGTGTAGTCCTCGCCCTTGGGGTGGGTGTAGACGTGGCAGCGGCGCTGGTAGGGGTCGGCGATCAGGTAGACCGGGACCTCGGCCGTGGCGTAGGCGGCCTTCTTGGCGCCGTAGTCGTTCGCCGCCGTGCCCTTGGAGATGACCTCGGCCACGAACTCGACGTCCTGGTGCCGCCAGAGCCCGCTGTCCCTCTTGGCGGCGTCCTCGGCCATCAACGTCACGTCCGACGCGAACCCGTTGAGATGCCCCGGGTAGTCGATACGGACGTCGGACTTGACCCGCTTCCGGGGGTACTTGGTCCGGAGCTGCTCGACGATGTCCAGGATGACCTCCCAGTGGGGGTCCCGCTGTGGCGACATGAAGACGGTCCCCTCGACGATCTCGACCTTGTATCCCTCGGGGGCGGGCATCTTCTCGATCTGCTCGAACAGCTCGTCGAGCGTGATCTCGTCGTCGCTCTTGGCCATCGCGATCCTGTCTTCGAGGACGGTCATCCTGGCGCTCCTCCCCGGCCGCCCTCCACACGAGTGCGGCCGCGCGGTTCGACGATACGCACGGTGACCGGGCAACGGCGGATTTCGGTCAGTCCGTTCCCGCCTCGTACGGCTGTGCCACGCCCCACCCCTGCCACATCGCCTCCGCGAACGCCCCCGCGATCCGGTGCTCCCCGCTCGCGTTCGGGTGCGTGCCGTCGTAGGTGTCCGTGTCGATGTCGTACGACTCCGGAGGCGAGGCCAGCAGGAGCGGCGACCGGGGCTGGTCCAGATCGGCGACGGCCTTGGCGAGCAGCACGTTGAACCGGTCGACCTGGGCGGCGAACGCCTCGTCGGAGGCGGCCCTGATGTTCCGGATCACCGGCAGTATCACCATGCGGATCCGCGGGTCCGCCGCCCGTGCCGCCGCCACGAAGGACTCCACGTTCGCGGCCGTCTGCTCGGCGTTCGTGTAGAAGCCCAGGTCGATCAGTCCGAGGGAGACCAGCAGGACGTCGGCACGGTGGGCCCGCACCGCGTCCCCGATCAGCGGGACCATGTGCTGCCAGCCCTCGCCCCAGCCGGCCAGGTGGGCCCGGGGGAAGTCGGGATCGGCGTAGGCGTACGAGGTCGGGGCCTCGGCCGCCTTGTCGTACAGCGTCTCGCGCGGGCCGACCAGCGTGAACGGGCCGCCGTACGTCGCGCACAGGTGCCGCCACAGCCGGTACCGCCAGGTGTGTTCGCCCGCGCTGCCGATGGTCATCGAGTCCCCGACGGGCATGAACCTGAGCATCCGCTCATGATGGACGATCACGGGGAGGGGAGGGGCCGGGCCGGGGTGTGAGGCCCACCACGTGTCCCGGGGCGTCCCCGTCGTCCCCGGTGATCGGTGATCGAATCCGCCGCGGGATGGCAGGCTTGGGCCCATGCGCCGACGACCGCTCGCCCTCCTCGCCGGGCTCCTGCTCACGGGTGCCCTCGCCTCCGCGCCCGCCTCCGCCGCCGACGGGGCCGGCGACCAGGGGTTCACGATCAAGGACCCGCGTGTCACCGAGTCCAGCGGTCTCGCCGCCTCCCGTCTCCACCCCGGCATCTACTGGACGCACAACGACAGCGGTGACGGCCCGTACATCTACGCCGTCGACAGCGCGACCGGGAGGACGGTCGCGAGGATCACGCTCAAGGGTGTCGGCACGCCCCGTGACGTCGAGGCCATCTCCATCGGCCCCGGCAACCAGATCTACGTCGGCGACATCGGCGACAACCTCGACGGCAGCTGGCCGTACGTCTGGATCTACCGGCTGCCCGAGCCGAAGAAGCTCGTCGACCAGACCGTGCGGGCCACGCAGTACGTCGTCAAGTACGCGAACGGCGCCCGCAACGCCGAGTCGCTGGTCGTCCATCCCAGGACCGGGCGCGTCTACATCATCGACAAGAAGGAGGACGGCGGGCACCTCTACGAGGGTCCGGCCACCCTCTCCGCCTCGGGCACGAACATCTTCAGGCCCGTCGCCACCGTCGACCTCTGGGCCACCGACGCCGCCTTCTCGCCCGACGGCGAACAGCTCGCCGTACGCGGCTACTTCGGCGGGATCTACTACGACTGGAACGGCGGCGCGATCAAGCGGAAGGGGCGGCTGGACGTGCCGCTCCAGAAGCAGGGCGAGTCGGTCACCTACTCGCCCGACGGGACCAGGCTGATGTACGGCAGCGAGGGTGCCGACAGCCCGGTGCAGGCCGAGGCCGCGCCCGGCGGGTCCGGCAAGTCGTCCGCCGACGACGGGACTTCGGCGAGCGGCGGCGACAGTGGCAGCCCGGCGTCCGGCGAAGTGAAGCTCGGAGCGCTGGCCGTCGGCGCCCTCGCACTCGCCTTCTTCGCCCTGCGACGCCTGCGCCGCCCCTCGGACCCCCGACACTGACAGCCCCCCGGGTCCCGCCTGACACGGCCTCTCCCCCCCCGGGTCCCGCCTGACACGGCCTCTCCCCCCCAGGTCCCGCCTGACACGGCATCCCTCCGGCCCCGCAGGCACTGACGGGCGCCCCCGGGCCCGCCTGACACGGCCTCCCCCCGGCCTCGCCGGCACTGGCGGGGCGTCCCCGGGCCCGCCTGACACGGCCTCCCCCCGGCCTCGCCGGCACTGGCGGGGCGTCCCCGGGCCCGACTGACACGGCCTCCCCCCGGGCCCGCCGGCACTGACGGGGCGTCCCCGGGGTCGGTCGATACTCACTGCCTCCCGGGCCCGCCGCCCCTGATTGTCTTTCGGGCCCGTCCACCCCGGCTCCCCCCCCGGACCCGTCGGCACTGACGCCCCTGGTCTGTCGTACGTCTTGACGTGACGATGGTGTGTCAGTTTCCTGGGAGGTGCGCGGTGTATGGGAGCGCTCCCATACTGTTCCGGGCCGTGCTTTCCCGAGCGAGACTCCGTGAGACTCCGAGAGGAACGGGCCCATGTTCCGCTTACGCAGCCTGCGCAGGGCGCTGTGCGCCGCAGCCGCCGCGCTCCTCCTGCCCCTGGCCGGTGCGGTGACCTCCGCACACGCGGCGACCACTCCGGGGGCGGGGTACTGGCACACCAGCGGCCGGCAGATCCTGGACGCGGCCGGGCAGCCGGTCCGGATCGCCGGGATCAACTGGTTCGGCTTCGAGACCGCCAACTACGTGGTGCACGGCCTCTGGTCGCGCGACTACAAGAGCATGATCGACCAGATGAGGTCGCTGGGGTACAACACCATCCGGCTGCCCTACAGCGACGACATCTTCAAGAGCTCGACCGTCCCCAACAGCATCGACTTCAGCAACGGCAAGAACGCCGACCTCCAGGGCCTGAACTCGCTCCAGATCATGGACAGGATCGTGGCGTACGCCGGACAGGACGGCCTCAAGGTCATCCTCGACCGGCACCGCCCGGACGCCGGCGGCCAGTCGGCGCTCTGGTACACGTCGGCGGTCCCCGAGTCGACGTGGATCGCCGACCTGAAGGCACTCGCGGCGCGGTACGCGTCCGACCCGACCGTCATCGGCATCGACCTCCACAACGAGCCGCACGACCCGGCCTGCTGGGGCTGCGGTGACGTCTCCGTCGACTGGCGGCTGGCCGCCCAGCGGGCCGGGAACGCCGTCCTCTCCGTCAACCCGGAGCTGCTGGTCTTCGTCGAGGGCGTGCAGACGTTCAACGGGGTGTCGGGCTGGTGGGGCGGCAACCTGATGGGTGTCGCGCAGTATCCGGTGCGGCTCGACGTGGCGAACCGGGTGGTGTACTCGGCCCACGACTACGCCACCAGCGTGGCCCAGCAGAGCTGGTTCAGCGACCCGTCGTTCCCCGCCAACATGCCGGGCGTGTGGGACTCGTACTGGGGCTACATCTTCAAGCAGGACATCGCCCCGGTGTGGGTCGGCGAGTTCGGTACCACGCTCGCCTCGACCGTGGACCAGAAGTGGCTGGCCGCGCTGGTGAGTTACCTGCGTCCGACCTCGACGTACGGCGCCGACTCCTTCCAGTGGACCTTCTGGTCGTGGAACCCCAACTCCGGTGACACGGGCGGGATCCTGAAGGACGACTGGGCGACCGTGGACACGGTGAAGGACGGGTACCTGGCGAGCGTCAAGGCGCCGCTGTTCCCGGGCACCGGCGGCGGGAGCGGTGGCGGAGGCGGCGGGGGCACGTCGGCCTCCTGCGCGGCCTCCTACGCCGTCACCAGCGACTGGGGGAGCGGCTTCAACGCCGCCGTCACGGTCGTCAACACCGGTACCACGGCGATCGGTTCGTGGCGCGTGAGCTGGACGTGGAGCGGAGCGCAGCAGGTGACGAACATGTGGAACGCGTCGTACACGCAGAGCGGCGGGACGGTCACCGCGGTGAACGCCGCGCACAACGGGGCGATCCCGGCCGGCGGCTCGGCGAGCCTCGGGTTCGGGGGCGCGCCGGGTGGCGGTGCCGTGCCGGTCGTGAGCTGCACGGCGACCTGAGAGGGATGCCGGGACGCGGTGTGACGGGCCGTCACCTGCTTGGTGGACCGTGGCGCCCGAAATGCGGGGATGTGCGGTTTCCTGGGGTCAGGCTGTTCCCGATCGCACCGCGACCGCCGAAGGAGCCCTGAGACATGTCCTACGTACCCGACGAACTCCGCTACACCGAGGACCACGAGTGGGTTCTCACCGGTGGCGACGGCATCGCGACCGTCGGCATCACCGACCACGCCCAGAAGAACCTCGGTGACCTGGTCTTCTTCGAGCTGCCCGAGGTCGGCAGGAAGGCCGAGGCCGGGCAGCCCCTCGGCGTGGTGGAATCGGTCAAGGTGGCCTCCGACCTGTTCAGCCCGGTCGCCGGCGAGGTCGTCGAGGTCAACCAGGATGCTGTCGACAGCCCCGAGGACGTCAACGGCGACCCCTACGGGGTGTGGCTCATCAAGATCAGGACCAAGGGCGGGGCGTCCTCCAACGGGCTGCTCGACGCCAAGGCGTACCGGAAGCTCATCGAGGAGTGACGGCACCGGGGGCGCCCGCGGTGATCGCCGGGCGCCCCTCGCCGTGCTTGCTCGGGTGTCAGCCCTTCACCGGCCTGAGGCTGTGCCTGCGGCGCGGTTTGGGAGCGTCCAGCAGGCTGACGCCGTTGTACACACGGCTGTGGATGAAGAGCGCGGGAGTCACGGCGAACGTGACGAAGACCGCCACGATGCTGATCGGGAACAGGGTCGGCAGCGACTGGCCCTCGGGCAGGGTCCTGCCGCCCTCGTGGACGGCGTAGGCAAGGGCCGCGAAGAAGACGACCAGGCAGAGGGCGGCCAGGACGCGCAGCACGATCCTGGTTCGGCGGGCGCGGGCCTCCGTGCGGACCTCGGCCAGCAGGGACGCGTCACAGACGGGGCAGGTGAGCTCAACGGTCTGCTTGCCGGTCCCCGGGCGGCGCACCCGGAAGACGTTGTCCTTCCAGGTGATGCTGCGGGTACGGACGAGGAAGCCGGTGACCTTGTCGCTGAGGATGTGGCGCACCGCCACCTCGACGGTGCCCGGTATCGGTCTGTTCATGTGCGCGTGGATCTCCTTCGTCGCACGGCCCTGCGGGGGCGCATGGGGCACACAGTGTCCGGTGTGCGACGAAGGGGACTCAACGGCACCCGGAAGGCTTTGCCTTGCTGATGCCTTCCGGGTAAACCAGCAGCTTGTTACGGGAGTTGCGGCCGGTGCGGCGCGCTGCCGCTACAGCTTCTCGATGACGTAGTCGACGCACTTCGTCAGCGCCTCGACGTCCGCCGGGTCGATCGCCGGGAACATCGCGACGCGGAGCTGGTTGCGGCCGAGCTTGCGGTAGGGCTCGGTGTCGACGATCCCGTTGGCGCGCAGCGCCTTGGCGACGGCGGCCGCGTCGATCTCGTCGGCGAAGTCGATCGTGCCGATGACCTGGGACCGCTTGGCCGGGTCGGAGACGAACGGGGTGGCGTACTTCGACTCCTCCGCCCAGGTGTACAGGCGGGTCGAGGAGTCCTTGGTGCGGCCGGTGGAGAAGGCCAGGCCGCCCTGCCCGTTGAGCCACTCCAGCTGCTGGTTCAGCAGGAAGAGGGTGGCCAGGGCCGGGGTGTTGTACGTCTGGTTCTTGCGGGAGTTGTCGATCGCCGTGGGGAGCGAGAAGAACTCCGGGACGTGGCGGCCCGACGCGTGGACACGCTCCGCGCGCTCGATGGCGGCCGGGGAGAAGACGCCGATCCACAGGCCGCCGTCGGAGGCGAAGGACTTCTGCGGGGCGAAGTAGTAGACGTCGGTCTCGGCGACGTCGACCGGGAGGCCGCCGGCGCCGCTCGTCGCGTCCACGAGGACCAGCGCGCCCTCGTCGGCGCCCGCGACCCGCTTGATCGGCATGGCGACACCGGTCGAGGTCTCGTTGTGGGTGAAGGCGTAGACGTCGACGCCGGCCTCGGCCCGCGGCTCCGGGTGGGTGCCCGGGTCGGAGGCGATCACGGTGGGCTCGGCCAGCCAGGGGGCGAGCTTGGCCGCCTTGGCGAACTTGGACGAGAACTCGCCGAAGTTCAGGTGCTGCGACTTGTTGTCGATCAGTCCGTGGGTGGCGACGTCCCAGAAGGCGGTGGAGCCGCCGTTGCCGAGGACGACCTCGTAGCCGTCCGGGAGGGAGAAGAGGGCGCTGATGCCCTCGCGGACCTGGCCGACCAGGTTCTTCACCGGGGCCTGGCGGTGGGAGGTACCGAGGAGGGACGTACCGGTGGCGGCCAGCGCGTCCAGCGCCTCCACCCGCACCTTGGAGGGACCCGCGCCGAACCGACCGTCCGCGGGCTTGATGTCAGCAGGAATCTGGATGTCAGCCACGAGTCGGAGGGTAGCCGTTGGGTGAAACGGGACGGAACCGTGTCCGTTCGATGAGACGAGATCGCCAAGCCCTGGACTTGTGCGGTTGTACGACGATATTAGCGTGGTTGTGGAAAAGCAACCGTGACTGTGAGTGATCGGATGCATCCTGGACGCATGACGGATCTGGCGGGACTAGAGACGGAACTGCGGGCCGCCGTCCGGGGTGAGGTCGCCTTCGGCGTCACGGCCCGGGCGCTGGTCACCATGGACGCGTCCAACTACCGGCGGGTCCCCGCCGGGGTGGTGGCACCCCGGGACGCGGACGACGTGGCGGCCGTACTGGAGGTGTGCCGCGGCCACGGGGTGCCGGTGGTCGCGCGCGGCGGGGGCACGTCCATCGCCGGACAGGCCACCGGCACCGGCGTGGTGCTCGACCTCACCCGGCACATGAACCGCCTGGTCGGCCTGGACCCGGCCACCCGTACGGCCGTCGTCCAGCCGGGGCTGGTCCTGGACCGGCTCCAGGAGGCCGCAGCCCCGCACGGGCTGCGCTTCGGACCCGACCCCTCCACCCACAGCCGCTGCACGCTCGGCGGGATGATCGGCAACAACTCCTGCGGCTCGCACAGTGTGGCCTGGGGCACCACCGCGGACAACGTGCGCGAACTGGACGTGATCACCGCGCGGGGCCGGCGACTGCGACTCGGGCGGGACTGGGCCGGGACCCCGGACGGACTGCGGGAGCTGGTGGCCGGCGACCTGGCCCGGCTGCGCACCGGCTTCCCGGAACTGCCCCGCCGGATCTCCGGGTACGCGCTGGACGCCCTGCTGCCCGAGAAGGGGGCCGACGTCGCCCGGTCCTTCTGCGGCAGCGAAGGCACCCTGGCCGTCCTCACCGAGGCGACCGTGCGCCTGGTCGAGTCACCCCGCGCGCGTGCCCTGGCCGTCCTCGGGTACGCCGACGAGACCGCGGCCGCGGAGGCCGCGGCCGGGCTGCTCGCCCACGCGCCGCTGACGGTGGAGGGCATGGCCGCCGACCTGGTGCCCGACCCGGCCGGACTGCCACGGGGCGCGGCCTGGCTGTTCGTGGAGACGGGCGGTGAGACGGCGGCGGAGGCACGCACGCGTGCGGAGACGGTGGTCCGGGCGGCGGACGTCCTCGACGCGCGGGTCGTCACCGACCCGGCCGGGCAACGCGCGCTCTGGCGCATCCGCGAGGACGCCTCCGGCACGGCGACCCGGATGCCGGACGGCACCGAGGCCTGGCCCGGCTGGGAGGACTGCGCGGTACCGCCCGCCCGCCTCGGCGCGTACCTGCGGGACTTCAGGAGCCTGCTGTCGGCCCACGGGCTGCGCGGCACCCCCTACGGCCACTTCGGCGACGGCTGCATCCACGTCCGTATCGACTTCGACCTGCTGAGCGAGCCCGGTGTGGTCCGTTTCCGCCGCTTCTCGGAGGAACTCGCCGGCCTGGTGGTGGCACATGGCGGCTCGCTCTCCGGGGAGCACGGGGACGGCCAGGCGCGGGCCGAACTCCTCCCCAGGATGTACGGGGCGGAGACGGTGGCGCTGTTCGAGCGGGTGAAGGCCGTCTGGGACCCGGACGACCTGCTGAACCCCGGCATGCTGGTCCGCCCCGCCGCCCTGGACACGAACCTCCGCTTCGCCGTCCTGCCCCGCGAACCGGTGCCCGTGGCCTTCGGCTACCCGTCCGACGGCGGCGACTTCACGGCGGCGGTCCGCCGCTGCGTGGGCGTGGCCAAGTGCCGTACGACCGCGGTGTCCGGTCCGTCCGTCATGTGCCCGTCGTTCCGGGCGACGGGCGAGGAGGAGCACTCGACGCGCGGCCGGGCCCGGCTGCTGCACGAGATGCTGGCGGGCGAACTGGTCACGGACGGCTGGCGCTCGACGGAGGTCAGGGACGCCCTCGACCTCTGCCTGTCCTGCAAGGGCTGCCGCTCGGACTGTCCGGTCGGGGTGGACATGGCGACCTACAAGTCGGAGTTCCTGCACCACCACTACGAGGGACGGCGCCGGCCCGCCTCCCACTACAGCATGGGCCGGCTGCCGGTGTGGCTGCGCCTGGTGGACCGCACCCGCACGGCGGCGGTCGTCAACGCGCTCGCGTCGGTACGGCCGCTGGCGGCACTGGCCGGACGCCTGGGCGGCATCGCACCGGAGCGGACGATCCCGCGCCTCGCACGGGAGACGTTCAGCCGGTGGGAGCGGCGCCGCCGGCACCGGCGGGCCCGGGACTGGCGGGAGGAGGCACGAGCGGGACGCCGGCCGGACCTCCCGGCCCGGGCGGCCTTCCTCTGGCCGGACACCTTCACCGAGCACCTGTCCCCGTCCGTGGGCCGGGCGGCCGTACGGGTACTGGAGGCGGCGGGTATCGGAGTGCTCCCGTTCCCGACCCGGCGCCGGTACACACGAGCGTCGGGCGACGGCACGCCGCAGGACCACGGCATGTCCGTACTGAACCCCCGCCGCACCCAGGCCTGCTGCGGCCTCACCTACCTCTCGACGGGTCAACTGGACCAGGCCCGCACGGTGCTGCGCCGGACACTGGACTTGCTGGAGCCGTTCCTGCAACCGGAGCCGGAGCCGGGGCTGGAGCCGGGGCCGGGGCTGGAGCCGGGGCCGGGGTCTGAGCAGTCGCAGTCGCCGTCGTCGCCGTTGCCGTCGGAAGTGGAGGGTGATTTCCCGGCGCCGCCGTTCGTCGTCCTGGAGCCCAGCTGTGCCGCCGCTCTCCGCGGTGACCTGCCGGAACTGCTTCCCGACGACCCCCGGGCCGCGCGTCTCGCCGCGCGGGTGCTCACCTTCGCGGAGGCCCTGGAGCGTCTCGCCCCCGGCTGGACCCCGCCCCGCCTGGACCGCCCGGTCACCGGCCAGACCCACTGCCACCAGCACGCGGTCCTGGGCGACGCCCCCGACCGCCGCCTCCGTGCGGCCGCCGCCCTCACCGGCGACCTGGTGGGCGGCTGCTGCGGCCTGGCCGGCAACTTCGGCTTCGAGAAGGGCCACTTCGAGGTGTCCAGAGCGTGCGCGGAGGAACAACTGCTGCCGGCGGTCCGGCAGACGGCCCCTGACACGGTGATCCTGGCGGACGGCTTCTCCTGCCGGACCCAGTTGGAGCAACTGGCGGGCGTACGCGGAAGACACCTGGCGGAGGTACTCGCGGAGGCGCTGGAGGACACAGGTCCGGAGGACCGAGGGCGTCCAGGACGCTGAGGGCGCCGACGACGCGTTCTTGTTGCCGCGGCGGCGACGCCCCAGGCGTGGCGGTCCTCTGCCGCTCTCTCGGCGACGACTGCGCCCGCGGCCTCGGCGCACTCCATCCGCGCGTCCGGGACGCCTACGTGGCGATGAACCGATGGACGCACCGGGCCGCCGGACCGGAGAACTGACCAGGCCTCGGCCCCGGCGCCGGCGGGGCGAAGGAGCCATGGGGATGGCAGCGGTCCTCCTGTCGCAGGAGCCGTCGTGTCACGGGGAACGCGAGCGGCGGGTGTCTGTTGTCCTTGATCGGGTCACCGGTCCCGCAGCCCCGAGGAGCCCCGCGCATGACAGCAGCAGCCGTCGCCACCAGCCCCGTCGGCCCCCTCCGTCTCCGGCCCGTCTCCCGTGCGGAGCACCTCGCCTTCGTCGGTTCCCGTCGCTCCGTCAGCCATATGCAACTGCCGTCCTGGGGGGACGTGAAGCCGGACTGGGAGGCGGAGAGCCTCGGGTGGTTCGACGGCGAGGGGCGGATCGTCGGGGCCGGACTCGTGTTGCTGCGGGCGTTGCCGAGGATGCGGCGGTACCTGGCGTATCTGCCGGAGGGGCCCGTGATCGACTGGGGCGACCCCAGGCTGGAGCGGTGGCTCGATCCACTGCTGGCGTACCTGAAGGGGCGCGGGGCGTTCACGGTCAGGATGGGGCCGCCCGTAGTCGTACGGCGGTGGAGCGCGGAGGCGGTGAAGGAGGCCATCGCCGATCCCGCCGTCCGGCGGCTGCGGGACGCCGAGCCGACCTCGTACGAACCGGGCGCCGCCGATCTCGCCGAGCGGCTGCGCCGGACGGGGTGGCGGCAGCCGGAGGAGCACGGGACGGCGGGGTTCGCCGCCGGCCAGCCCCGGTACGTGTTCCAGGTGCCGTTCGCCGGCCGGTCGTTGGACGACATCCGGTGCGGCCTCAACCAGCAGTGGCGGCGCAACGTGAAGAAGGCCGAGAAGGCGGGGGTCAAGGTGGTGCGCGGCGGGTACGAGGACCTGCCCGCCTTCCACACCCTCTACACCGAGACCGCCGAGCGCGACCGTTTCGTCGCGCGCCCCCTCTCCTACTTCCAGCGCATGTGGACCGCGCTGACCTCGGAGCACCCCGACCGGATGCGTCTGTACCTCGCCCACCACGACGGCGAGATCCTCGCCGCCGCGACCATGCTCACCGTCGGCGAGCACGTCTGGTACTCCTACGGCGCCTCCACCGACCGCAGGCGCGAGGTCCAGCCCAACAACGCCATGCAGTGGCGGATGATGTCCGACGCCCACGAACTGGGCGCCGCCGTCTACGACTTCCGGGGCATCACCGACACCCTCGACGAGACCGACCACCTGCTGGGGCTGCTCCGCTTCAAGGTGGGCGCGGGCGGGGAGGCCGTCGAGTACCTGGGCGAGTGGGACCGCCCGCTCAACAGGCTGCTCCACCAGGCGTTCGCCCTGTACATGGCCCGCCGCGGCGCCGCTTCATAAGCTGGCTCTCAGCTACATAAGAGAACTCTCAGGTTCGGGGCCGTTATACAGCTGTTACCCAGGTATTCACAGCACCTGTTTGCCGTTCGCGAGCCGACTTTGCCGTTGCTTGGGATCTGGGCCGTGTAAGTTCATCGGTGTCGGGCGGCGGGGATTGCCGAGGATGACGATCCGAAATCCCCGTACGTTGCCCAAGAGAATTCTCGTACCATCCCGCACCACTTGCACTTCGAACTCTCAAGGAGTCGGAATGAGCCTCAAGAAGCTCGCCCCGCTGCCCCCCAAGCCCAAGAAGCAGCTGCCCCCGCCGCCGCCGAAGCCCAAGAAGCGGGCCCCGAAGCCGGCCCCGAAGCCCATCCAGGGCCCGGGTCAGGACAACTGAGGCAGCTGTAGAAAGGACCGACGGTTCGCCGTCGGTCCTTTTTCAATCCCTGAATTCCAGAAATTCCGGCGACGGATAGCGGAGGTAGTGTGAAATGCACCTGAAGAAGGAGAGTGACGGCAAGGAATACGAGTACGGAGTCGACGACTCGGAATACGCGGGCAATACGGACGACGCGGACGACGAGTACGAGGACGACGACGAGTACACGCCCACCATCCCGTCCCGCACCGCCTTCCGCCGCTTCTGGCCGCTGACCAGGGGTCTGCGCGGCTGGCTGGTGATCGTCTGGGTGTGCACGGTGATCGCCGCGCTCGCCGAGACCGAGGCCATCCTCCTCTTCAGCGACCTCACCGACCACGCCCTACAGGAGGGCTCGCTGAGCGCCTTCTGGAGCCCGGCGACCAAATGGCTGGGCATCGCGGTCGTCGGCGCGATCGTCGCGTACGCCGGCAACTCCCTGGCCGCCTGGACCACCGAACGCTTCGTGATGCGGCTGCGGGAACACGTCTTCGACCACGTCCAGCAACTGCCCCCGCACTTCTTCCAGCGCCACCGCCAGGGCGACCTGCTCTCCCGTCTGACCAGCGACGTCGACGCCATCGAGACCCTGGTCGTGTCCGGCCTGGTCGGTGCCGCGTCCGCCCTGTTCAGCGCCATCTTCTACGCGGCCGCCGCGTTCTGGCTGCGCTGGGACCTGGCCGCCGCCACCTTCGTCCTCGCCCCGCTGTTCTGGCTGGCCGCACGCCGTTTCTCCGGCTCCATCAAGGACGTGTCCCGGGAGGGCCGGGTCGCCGACGGCGCGATCACGTCCGTCGTCGAGGAGTCCCTCGGCAACATCGTGCTCACCCAGGCCTACGACCGCCGGGACGCCGAACGCCGCCGGCTGAACGAGGAGGCGAGCGCCTGGTTCCGTGCCTCCGTCCGCTCCACCCGCCTCAACGAGGCCTACGAACAACTCGTCCAGGTCATCGAGACCGTCTGCGTCCTCGCGGTGATCGGCATCGGCGCCTGGGAGATCTCCACCGGCCGTATGACCCTCGGCCAGCTCCTCGCCTTCTCCGCCTTCCTCGGCTACCTCTACCCGCCGGTGCGCGGCCTCGCCCAGCTCGGCCTCACCATCACCGCCGCCACGGCGGGCGCGGAACGGCTGATCGAGATCCTCGACGTGCGGCCCTCGGTCACCGACCCGCGCACCGGCACCGACTCCGGCCGGCCCGACGGCGCCATCGAGGTCCGGGACGTCGGCTTCCGCTACCCCGGCGCCGACAAGACCGCCCTGGAGGGTCTCTCCTTCGCCGTCAGCCCCGGGGAACTCGTGATCATCACCGGCCCCAGCGGCGCCGGCAAGTCCACCGTCTCCAAGATGCTGCTCCGCTTCTACGACCCGGACAGCGGCGAGGTCCTCCTCGACGGCGTGCCCCTGCGTGACTTCCCGCTGGCCCGGCTGCGCGAGTACATCACCCTCCTGCCCCAGGAGACCCTGGTCCTGCACGACACCGTGCGCGCCAACATCGCCTGCGGCCGCCCCGGCGCCAGTGACCAGGCCATCGAGGACGCGGCGAAGGCCGCCGACGCGCACGACTTCATCGTCCGGCTCCCCGACGGCTACGACACCAAGGTGGACCCCAACTCGGCCCGGCTCTCCGGCGGTCAGCTCCAGCGCCTGGCGATCGCGCGCGCCATCCTGCGCGACGCCCCCGTCCTGGTCCTCGACGAACCGACCACCGGCCTGGACTCGATGGCCGCGCGCCGCGTCGTCAAACCGCTGCGCCGCCTGATGACCGGCCGAACCACGATCATGATCACGCACGACCTCAACCTCGCCCCCGACGCCGACCGCATCCTCGTCGTGGACCGGGGCCGCATCGTCGAGACCGGCCGCCACGACGAACTCCTCGCCCGCGGCGGCGCCTACTCCCGGCTGCACCGCTCGCAGAACAACGCGATCATGGACACCGGCGAACTGCGCCTGCCCCTGTTCGCCGAACACACCGCCCCGCCGGTCCAGCAGCCCGCGCCGCAGGTCTCCTACGCGGGGGCGCGGGCCGACGGCTACGCCTACCAGCAGCAGCCGTACGGGAACGCGCACCCCTACGACTACGACCACGACGTGTACGCGGCCGCAGGCCTATGGCCCCAGCCCATGTACGAGGCCCACATGGGTGCGCCCCACACGGGTGCGCCCCACACGGGTGCGCCCCACATGGGTGCACCGCACATGGATGCGGGCTACGTGCAGGCGGCCCCCACGGGGGCCGACCACGGGACCAGCGTGCCCACCACCCTCTCCGACGGCCGCCCCCTGTTCCGCGACGAGGAACCCTGGCCGGGTATCTGAGCCGCCGCCCCGCCGAAGCCGTCGCATCTCAGCATCCAGGACGGTTCCACGGACAGTTCCATAAAGGGTTCACGCGCCTGTCCAAGTCTATTACCCTGGACTGGACAGTGCATCGCAATGAACGACGAGCCCTCTGGAACGCCCGTGACCACCCCCAGCACCCCGCAGTCGACGTCCACCTCCGTGTCCACGTCCGCCGCCACGGCGAGCCCGGGCCGGCTCGGCTCGCTCGGTCCTGTCGGGCTGGTGCTGGCCGGTGGGGTCTCCGTGCAGTTCGGCGCCGCCATCGCGGTGACCCTGATGCCCAGGGCGGGCGCGCTCGGGGTGGTGGCGCTGCGGCTGTTCGCCGCCGCCGTGGTGCTGCTCGTCGTCTGCCGGCCCCGGCTGCGCGGCCACTCCCGCACCGACTGGGGGACGGTCGTCGTCTTCGGCGTCACCATGGGTGCCATGAACGGCCTGTTCTACGAGGCCGTCGACCGCATCCCGCTGGGCACCGCCGTCACCCTCGAGGTCCTGGGCCCGCTGGCCCTCTCCGTGCTGGTCTCCCGGCGCCTCATCAACGTGCTCTGGGCGGGACTGGCGCTGGGCGGTGTCTTCCTGCTCGGCGGCGGAGGGTTCGGCGGCCTCGACCCCATAGGCGTCGCCCTCGCCGTGGCGGCCGGCGCCATGTGGGCCACCTACATCATCTTCAGTGCCCGTACGGGCCGCCGCTTCCCGCAGGCCGACGGCCTCGCCCTGGCCATGGCGGTCGCGGCCCTGCTGTTCCTCCCGCTGGGCATCGCCGACGCCGGCACCAGGCTCCTCGATCCGACCACCCTCGCCCTCGGCTCGTCGGTCGCGATCCTCTCCTCCGTGCTGCCCTACACCCTCGAACTCCTCGCGCTGCGGCGGCTGCCCGCCCACACCTTCGCCGTCCTCATGAGCCTGGAACCGGCCATCGCCGCCACGGCCGGCTTCCTCATCCTCGACCAGGCGCTGACGGCCACCGAAGCCGCCGCCATCGCCCTCGTCATCGCGGCGAGCATCGGCGCGGTCCGCAGCCAGGTGGGCCGCGGTGGCAACCGGCCGGCGGGCGGCCCGCAGGCGGAGCCCGTGCCGGTGATCGGCGCCCAGCCGGAGCAGGTCGTCGGCGCCCAGCAGGAGCAGGAGCAGGAGCAGGAGCACGGGGCCGGTGGGTGGCCGGTGCCGGTGACCGGCTCTCAGCCGGAGGGGAACGGCAGCGCGTCCTGATAGCCGTTCGACGGGCGCTGGATCTTCTTCACGGTCTCCGCGTCCAGCGCGACCGGCGCGGACTTCGTGCCCAGCTTCCCGCCGGGATGCCAGTTCCCGGTGACCGACACCCAGGTGTTGGCGGGCGGCACGCTGTTGCTGTAGATCCGTACCTTCACGGACTGCGCGTCGGCGGCGCAGCAGGAGATGATGATCCGCGTCAGATCCCAGCTGCCGCCCCCGGCGACGGGCGTGACCAGACCGCTCATCTGCACCGTCCGCCCCTTGAGGGCGAGTGTGCGGTCCTGCTGCACACGGGTGGTGAAATCCGTGAGCGTGATGGGCAGTGGTGAGGTCTTCGGCAGCGGATCGAAACTGTCCTGCGCCGCCACCACCTTCGCGGGCTGCCGGGAGGCGGTGTAGGCACCGAGCGCCGGCGGGGCATAGAAGAGCAGGCTCAACGCGGGCAGCAGAAGCAGCCAGGCGACCCGGGGGACGGCCGAGTGGTCGTGCCCGTGGGCCGAGCCGTCACCGTGGGCCGAGCCGTCACCGTGTGCCGAGCCGTCATCGTGTGCGTGGCCCCCATGTCGTCCGTGTCCCTTCCTCCCCTCCCGTGTCCCGCCCTCCCGCGCCGCCGCCTCCGCGATGCCCAGCACCAGCAGCACGAACCCGGACACGATCAGCAGCGGCCGCATGCCCGGCTTGACGTAGCGCAGGCACACGTCGGTGAAGAGGGCGGAGTGCAGCAGGCCCAGACCGCTGAGGACCAGCAGGGTCACCTGGAGCGGACGTCTCACAGCAGCACCCCTCCGACCAGCACCGCGCACAGGACCGCGACGACCGTCGTGGCCGCCGAGAAACGGGCCGCGAAGGCCCGTCCGAACGTACCCGCCTGGAGGGCGATCAACTTCAGGTCGACCATGGGTCCGACGACCATGAAGGCCAGCCGGGCGGTGGGCGAGAAGCCGGTGAGTGACGACGCCACGAACGCGTCCGCCTCCGAGCACACCGCGAGGATGACCGCCAGCGCCGCCAGGAACAGCACCGACAGCCAGGGCGAACCGGAGAAGGTGTCGAGCACCGAGCGCGGTACGGCGACGTTGAAGGTGGCCGCGGCCATGGCACCGACCACCAGGAAGCCGCCCGCCTGGAGGAAGTCGTGCTGGAAGGCGCGCCGGAACTCCGTCCACCGGCGGTGCCCCGGCTGGTGCCCGGTGTGCCGGACGGCGGGCCGCAGCCACTCCTCCCGGCCCAGCCACAGCCACAGCCAGCCCATCACGGCCGCGGTCACCAGCGAGGCGACCAGCCGGGCCAGCACCATGAGGGGGGTGCCGGGGAACGCGATGGCGGTGGCGGTCAGCACCACCGGGTTGATGGCGGGCGCGGAGAGCAGGAACGCGAAAGCGGCGGCCGGGGTGACCCCGCGCCCGATCAGACTGCCCGCCACCGGCACCGACGCGCACTCGCACCCCGGCAGCACCACGCCCGCGATCCCGGCGACCGGCACGGCCAGCGCGGGCCGCTTCGGCAGCAGCCGGGTGAACACCCGCTCCGGCACGAACGCGTTGATCGCCCCCGACAGTGCCGTACCGAGCAGCAGGAACGGCGTCGCCTGCACGATCACCGCGAGACACACCGTCTGCCAGGCCTGCAACGCGGCCTTGCTCACGCCCTGGCCGAGGAGGAAGAGGCCGGTACCGGGCAACACGGCGGCGGCCACCAGGAAGAGGGGCCAGAAGCGCGGGAGTTCCCGCGGAGCCCGACCCTCGGCCCCCGCAGCCTCGGCCCCCGCAGCCTCGGCCCCCGCAGCCTCGGCCCCCGCGCCCTCGGCCCCCGCATTCGCGGTCCGCCCGTCCCGGGCCCCCGCGTCCGCGGCCACCGCGGCCGTCGGGTGACCGCTCGCCGTGGGTGCTACGAAGGCCGTTGCCTGCGCCCCCACGGCCGGTTCATCAGTGCTCCGCACGCCCCGTACGCCCCACACATCACTCCATCGCCGGATGTTCGCATCGAACATAGGGCATAGGGCCACCGTTGCCACGCCGGGCCGACCCAAGGGATGCCCCAGGATCACCCCGGATGTCACCAAGGACCACCCGGCCCGGACCCCGTCCGGAATTAATGCAAGCACGCTTGATTGTTTCTGGTGGCGCTGCCATGCTCCTCCCCATGTCCGATCCGACGCCCGTCATCGACGACCTGTGTGCGGAGAGCGAGGAACTCGACCGGCTGGTGGCCGGGTTGGGTACCGAGCAGTGGGCCCTGCCCACCCCCGCGCCGCGCTGGACCGTCGCCCACCAGATCGCCCATCTCGCCTGGACCGACCACTCCTCCCTGCTGGCCGTGACCGACCAGGACGCCTTCGCGCGCGAGGTCGAGAAGGCCCTCGCCCAGCCCGGGGACTTCGTGGACAACGGGGCGGAGGAGGGCGCGGCCAAGCCGTCCGGGCAGTTGCTGACGGACTGGCGGGCCGGTCGCCAGGCCCTGGCGGAGGCGCTGCGCACCGCGCCCCCGCGGGCACGCTTCCCCTGGTACGGCCCGCCCATGGCGGTCGCCTCCATGGCCACCGCCCGGCTCATGGAGACCTGGGCGCACGGCCTGGACATCGCGGACACGGTGGGTGTCACCCGCACCCCGACCGACCGGCTCCGGCACATCGCCCGCCTCGGTGTCCGTACCCGCGACTTCGCCTTCGGCGTGCACGGACTGCCCGTGCCGTTCGAGGAGTTCCGCGTCGAGCTGACCGCGCCGTCCGGCGAGCTGTGGACGTACGGGCCCGAGGACGCCGACGACCGCGTCACCGGTACCGCCCTCGACTTCTGTCTCCTGGTCACCCAGCGCGCCCACCGTGCCGATCTCGCGCTGGACTCCGTCGGACCGGACGCCGACCGCTGGTTGGACATCGCCCAGGCCTTCGCGGGCCCACCCGGCCCCGGCCGCACACCGAAGTCCGGCGGCTCGAAGTCCGGCGGCTCGAAGGCCGGTCCGAAGGGCGGCCCGGCGTGACCCTCCGCATAGGCAACGCCTCCGGTTTCTACGGCGACCGTTTCGACGCGATGCGCGAGATGCTGACCGGAGGCGAACTCGACGTCCTCACCGGCGACTACCTCGCCGAGCTGACCATGCTCATCCTGGGCCGCGACCGCCTCAAGGACCCCGGTGCCGGATACGCCCGCACCTTCCTGCGCCAGCTGGAGGACTGCCTGGGTCTCGCCCGGGAGCGGGGCGTACGGATCGTCACGAACGCGGGCGGGCTCAATCCCGCCGGACTCGCCGACGCCGTACGGAAGCTGGCCGACCGGCTCGGCATCCCTGTGCGTGTCGCACATGTGGAGGGCGACGACCTCACCGCCGCCCACCCCGGCAGCCTCGCCGCCCACGCCTACCTCGGCGGCTTCGGGATCGCCGAGTGCCTGCGGGCCGGCGCCGACATCGTGGTCACCGGGCGGGTGACCGACGCGGCCCTGGTCACCGGGCCCGCCGCCGCCCACTTCGGCTGGGGGCCGGACGCGTACGACCGGCTCGCGGGCGCCGTGGTCGCCGGGCACGTCCTGGAGTGCGGGACCCAGGCCACCGGCGGCAACTACGCCTTCTTCGCCGCGGCGGGCGACGCGGGCCGGGACCTGCGGCGGCCCGGCTTCCCGCTCGCCGAAGTCCACGAGGACGGCAGCTGTGTCATCACGAAACACCCCGGCACCGGCGGCCTGGTCGACGTCGGCACGGTGACCGCCCAGCTCCTCTACGAGACCGGCGGCGCCCGCTATCCGGGACCCGACGTCACCGCCCGCCTCGACACGGTCCGGCTGCGTCAGGACGGCCCCGACCGGGTACGGATCGAGGGCGTCCGGGGCGAGGCACCGCCCCCCACGCTCAAGGTCGGCCGCAACCGGCTCGGCGGTTTCCGCAACGAGGTCGTCTTCGTGCTCACCGGCCTCGACATCGAGGCGAAGGCCACGCTGGTGCGGGAGCAGATGACCGAGGCGCTCGCCAAGTCGCCGCCCGACGAGGTCCGGTGGGAACTCGTCCGCACGGACCGGCCCGACGCGGACACCGAGGAGACGGCCAGCGCCCTGCTCCGGCTCGTCGTGCGGGACCCCGGCCAGGACACCGTCGGCCGGGCGCTGAGCGGCGCCGCCGTGGAACTGGCTCTCGCCAGCTATCCCGGCTTCCATGTGCTCGCGCCACCTGGCAAGGGCGCGCCCTATGGGGTCTTCGAGGACGGGTACGTCCCCCAGGAGGAGGTGCCCCATGTGGCCGTCCTCCACGACGGCCGGCGGACGCCAGTGCCGCCGGCCCGGGACACCCTCGTACTCCGGGACCTGCCGGAACCGCCGCTGCCCGAGCCGTACCCGGCGGGACCCACACGGCGGGCGCCGCTCGGACTCGTCGCCGGGGCCCGCAGCGGGGACAAGGGCGGCAGCGCCAACGTCGGCGTCTGGGCGCGCTCCGAGGAGGCCTGGCGCTGGCTCGCGCACACCCTGACCGTCGACGCGTTCCGAGGACTGCTGCCCGAGACCGGCGGACTGACCGTCACCCGGCACGTCCTTCCCGGCCTCCGCGCCGTCAACTTCACCGTCGCGGGCATCCTCGGCCAGGGGGTGGCCGCCCAGCACCGTTTCGACCCCCAGGCCAAGGCCCTCGGCGAATGGCTCCGCTCCCGCCACCTGGACATCCCGGAGGCCCTGCTGTGACGGTCATCGAGACCACCCTCGACACGAACACGCCCGATTTCCGGGCCAACCGCGACGCCATGCTCGCCAGGCTCACCGACCTGGAGGCCGAGCACGCCAAGGCCCTCGCGGGCGGCGGCGAGAAATATGTGGCACGGCACCGCAAGCGCGGCAAGCTCCTCGCCCGGGAGCGCATCGAACTGCTCCTCGACCCGGACACGCCCTTCCTGGAGCTGTCACCACTGGCCGCCTGGGGCAGCGATTACGCCGTGGGGGCCTCGCTCGTCACCGGGATCGGGGTGGTCGAGGGCGTGGAGTGCCTGATCACGGCCAACGACCCGACCGTGCGCGGCGGCGCCAGCAACCCCTGGTCGCTGAAGAAGGCCCTGCGCGCCGACGACATCGCCCTCGCCAACCGGCTGCCCTGCATCAGCCTGGTCGAGTCCGGCGGCGCCGACCTGCCCTCGCAGAAGGAGATCTTCATCCCGGGCGGCGCCATCTTCCGGGACCTGACCCGGCTCTCGGCCGCCGGCATCCCCACCGTCGCCGTCGTCTTCGGCAACTCGACCGCGGGCGGCGCGTACATCCCCGGCATGTCCGACCACGTGATCATGGTCAAGGAACGTGCCAAGGTCTTCCTCGGCGGGCCGCCCCTCGTGAAGATGGCGACCGGCGAGGAGAGCGACGACGAGTCCCTGGGCGGCGCCGAGATGCACGCGCGCGTGTCGGGTCTCGCCGACTACTTCGCCGTCGACGAACCGGACGCGCTGCGCCAGGCCCGGCGGGTGGTCGCCCGCCTCAACCACCGCAAGGCCCACGCCGACCCCGGCCCCGCCGAACCGCCGAAGTACGACCCCGAGGAACTGCTCGGCGTCGTCCCCGGCGACCTCAAGGTCCCCTTCGACCCGCGCGAGGTGATCGCCCGTCTCGTCGACGGCTCCGACTTCGACGAGTTCAAGCCCCTGTACGGGACGAGCCTCGCCACCGGCTGGGCGAGCCTGCACGGCTACCCCGTCGGCATCCTCGCCAACGCCCAGGGCGTCCTGTTCTCCGCCGAGTCGCAGAAGGCCGCCCAGTTCATCCAGCTCGCCAACCAGCGCGACATCCCCCTGCTGTTCCTCCACAACACCACCGGCTACATGGTCGGCAAGGAGTACGAGCAGGGCGGGATCATCAAGCACGGCGCGATGATGATCAACGCGGTCAGCAACAGCCGCGTCCCGCACATCTCCGTCCTCATGGGCGCCTCCTACGGCGCCGGGCACTACGGCATGTGCGGACGCGCCTACGACCCCCGGTTCCTGTTCGCCTGGCCCAGCGCCAAGTCGGCCGTCATGGGCCCGCAGCAGCTCGCGGGCGTCCTGTCGATCGTCGCCCGCCAGTCGGCCGCCGCGAAAGGCCTGCCGTACGACGAGGAGGGCGACGCGGCGCTGCGTGCCATGGTCGAGCAGCAGATCGAGTCCGAGTCGCTGCCGATGTTCCTGTCCGGGCGGCTCTACGACGACGGCGTCATCGACCCGCGCGACACCCGGACCGTCCTCGGCCTTGCCCTGTCCGCCATCCACACCGCCCCCTACGAAGGCGCGCGGGGCGGCTTCGGCGTCTTCCGGATGTGAGGGATCACGTGATTTCGACCCTGCTGGTCGCCAACCGCGGCGAGATCGCCTGCCGGATCTTCCGCACCTGTGCCGATCTCGGCATCGCCACCGTCGCCGTGCACTCCGACGCCGACCGGGACGCCCTGCACGCGCGCGTGGCCGACACCGCGGTACGGCTGCCGGGCGCCACGCCCGCCGACACCTATCTCCGCGGCGACCTGGTGGTGAAGGCCGCCGTGAACGCGGGCGCGGACGCCGTGCATCCCGGGTACGGCTTCCTCTCCGAGAACGCCGACTTCGCGCGCGCCGTCCTCGACGCCGGCCTGGCCTGGATCGGGCCGCCGCCCGAGGCCATCGAGGCCATGGCGTCCAAGACCCGTGCCAAGGAACTGATGGGCATCGCGCCGCTCGGCGAGGTCACCGCGTCCGACCTGCCGGTCCTGGTGAAGGCGGCCGCGGGCGGCGGCGGGCGCGGCATGCGCGTCGTGCGCCGCCTCGAAGACCTGGGCGCCGCCCTGGAGGGCGCCCGCGCCGAGGCCGCGAGCGCCTTCGGGGACGGGGAGGTGTTCGTCGAGCCGTACCTCGAGTCGGGCCGCCATGTGGAGGTACAGATCCTCGCGGACACCCACGGCACCGTGTGGCCGCTGGGCACCCGCGACTGCTCCCTCCAGCGCAGGCACCAGAAGGTCATCGAGGAGGCACCGGCGCCCGGGCTCCCCGACGGGCTCGTGAAAGAGCTGTACGCGCTGGCCGTACGCGCCGCCCGCGCCGTCGCCTACGTCGGCGCGGGCACCGTCGAGTTCCTCGTCGCCGACGGAAAGCCGCACTTCCTGGAGATGAACACCCGCCTCCAGGTGGAACACCCCGTCACCGAGGCCGTGTTCGGCATCGACCTGGTCGCGGAACAGCTGCGCGTCGCCGAGGGCCACGCCCTCCCCCTCGACCCGCCGTCCGCACGCGGCCACGCCGTCGAGGCCCGCCTCTACGCCGAGGACCCCGCCCACGACTGGGCGCCCCAGACCGGCACCCTGCACCGTCTCGCCGTGCCCGCCGGCGTCCGCCTGGACACCGGCTACACCGACGGCGACGAGATCGGCGTCCACTACGACCCGATGCTCGCGAAAGTCGTCGCGCACGCCCCCACCCGCGCCGAGGCGCTGCGCAAGCTGGCGCACGCGCTCGACCGCACCACGCTGCACGGCCCCACCACCAACCGGGACCTCCTGGTCCGCTCCCTGCGCCACCAGGAGTTCACGACCGCCCGCATGGACACCGGCTTCTACGACCGCCATCTCGCCGAGCTGACGGCGCCCGCCCCCGACCCGCACGCCCCCCTCGCCGCAGCCCTGGCCGACGCCCACGGCCGCTCACGCCTCGGCGGCTGGCGCAACGTGCCCTCCCAACCGCAGGTCAAGCGCTACCTGATGGCCGACGAGGAGCACGAGGTCCGCTACCGGCACACCCGCGAGGGCTGCACGGCGGACGGCGTACGCGTCGTGCACGCCGGCGCGGATCTCGTCGTACTCGACATCGACGGCGTCCACCGGAAGTTCCGGGTGGCCCGGTACGGCGACCAGGTCCACGTCAACAACACGGCCCTCACCGCCCTGCCCCGCTTCCCCGACCCGAAGGCCCAGCTGGCCCCGGGCTCCCTCCTGGCGCCGATGCCCGGAACGGTCGTACGGGTGGCGGAGGGCCTGGAGGCCGGCTCGACGGTGGAGGCCGGCCAGCCCCTCCTCTGGCTGGAGGCGATGAAGATGCAGCACCAGATCACGGCACCGGTGACAGGGACACTGAGCGAGCTGAGGGTGACCGTGGGCCAACAGGTCGAGCCAGGCTCCCTACTGGCGGTGGTACGAGCGCCCCTCTAGGGGCGCGGGGCTGTATCGATATGCGGCTACCGCCGCGTGAGCGCGAGCGACCACACACGACCCGCCCCCGAAGGAGCACCGTGACCCCCCAGATCGAATCCGACGAACACAAGGCACTCCGCGCGGCGGTGGCCGCCCTCGGTGCCAAGTACGGCCGCACCTACATCACCCGCACGATCGCCGAAGGCCGCCCCCCGACCGAACTCTGGCAGGAGGCCGGAAAACTGGGCTACCTCGGCGTCAACCTCCCGGAGGAACACGGCGGCGGAGGCGGCGGCATCACCGAACTCTCCATCGTCCTCGAAGAACTCGGCGCGGCGGGCTCCCCGCTCCTCATGCTCGTCGTCTCACCGGCCATCTGCGGCACGGTCATCTCCCGCTTCGGCACCGAGGAGCAGAAGCGCGCCTGGCTCCCCGGACTCTCCGACGGCACGCGCCTCATGGCCTTCGGCATCACCGAACCCGACGCCGGCTCCAACTCCCACCGCATCACCACCACCGCCCGCCGCGACCCGGCGAGCGGCGACTGGCTGCTCACCGGCCGCAAGGTCTTCATCTCCGGCGTCGACCTGGCCGACGCCGTCCTGATCGTCGGCCGCACCGAGGACGCCCGCACCGGACGCCTCAAGCCCTGCCTGTTCATCGTCCCGACGGACGCCGAAGGCTTCCGGAAGCGCCCCATCGACATGGAACTCAACGCGGCCGAAAAACAGTTCGAACTCACCCTGGACGACGTACGGCTGCCCGCGGACGCGCTCGTCGGCGACGAGGACGCCGGACTCCTCCAGCTCTTCGCCGGCCTCAACCCGGAACGCGTCATGACGGCCGCGTTCGCGATCGGCATGGGCCGCTACGCGCTGTCCAAGGCGATCGAGTACGCGCGCGACCGCACCGTCTGGAAGGCCCCCATCGGCGCCCACCAGGCCATCGCCCACCCCCTCGCCCAGGCGCACATCGACCTCGAACTCGCCCGCCTGATGATGCAGAAGGCCGCCCACCTCTACGACGCCGGGGACGACGTCGGCGCAGGTGAGGCCGCCAACATGGCGAAGTACGCGGCAGGAGAGGCCTGCGTACGGGCCGTCGACCAGGCCGTGCACACCCTCGGCGGCAACGGACTGACCCGGGAATTCGGGCTCGCCTCGTTGATAACGGCCGCGCGCGTGGCTCGTATTGCTCCGGTGAGCAGGGAGATGATTCTCAACTACGTCTCCCACCAGACCCTCGGCCTGCCCAAGTCGTACTGAGGTCGCACCCAGGCCGCACCGACGTCGCCCTGAGGCCCAAGGCCGCCTTGGAGGAACCGTGTTCCGCAGCGAGTACGCAGACGTTCCGCCCGTAGAACTCCCCATCCACGAGGCCGTGCTGGGCCGGGCCGCCGAGTTCGGCGCCGCGCCCGCCCTGATCGACGGCACCGACGGCACCACCCTCACCTACGAACAACTGGACCGGTTCCACCGGCGGATCGCCGCCGCGTTCGCCGACGCGGGCGTCCGCAAGGGCGATGTGCTCGCCCTGCACAGCCCGAACACGGTGGCCTTCCCGACGGCGTTCTACGCGGCCACGCGCGCGGGTGCCGCCGTCACCACCGTGCACCCGCTCGCCACGCCCGAGGAGTTCGCGAAACAGCTCACAGACTGCGCGGCCCGCTGGATCGTCACCGTCTCACCACTGCTGGAGACCGCCCGCCGGGCAGCCGAACTCGCGGGCGGCGTCGAGGAGATATTCGTCTGCGACAGCGCCACCGGCCACCGCTCACTGATCGACATGCTCGCCGGTGACGCACCCGAGCCGCAGGTCGACATCGACCCCGTCGAGGACGTCGCCGCACTGCCGTACTCCTCCGGCACCACCGGCGTCCCCAAGGGCGTGATGCTCACCCACCGGCAGATCGCCACCAACCTCGCCCAGCTCGACGTCTCCGTACCGGCCGGCCCCGGCGACCGCATCCTCGCCGTCCTGCCGCTCTTCCACATCTACGGCCTCACCGCGCTCATGAACGCGCCCCTGCGCAACGGCGCCACGGTCGTCGTCCTGCCCCGCTTCGACCTGGAGACCTTCCTCGCGGCCATCCAGAACCACCGCATCACCGGCCTGTACGTCGCCCCGCCGATCGTCCTCGCCCTCGCCAAGCACCCCCTGGTCGAGCGGTACGACCTGTCGTCCCTGAAGTACGTCATGAGCGCCGCCGCGCCCCTGGACGCGCAGCTCGCCGCGGCCTGCGCGAAACGGCTCCGACTGCCGCCGGTCGGACAGGCGTACGGCATGACCGAGCTGTCGCCCGGCACCCACGTCGTCCCCCTCGACGCCATGCACCAGGCACCCCCCGGCACGGTCGGCAAGCTCATCGCCGGCACCGAGATGCGGATCGTGTCCCTGGACGACCCGCACAAGGACGTCGCCACCGGCGAACCCGGCGAGATCCTCATCCGCGGCCCGCAGGTCATGAAGGGCTACCTCGGCCGCCCCGACGACACCGCCGCGATGATCGACAGCGACGGCTGGCTGCACACCGGGGACGTCGGCCACGCCGACACCGACGGCTGGCTGTTCGTCGTCGACCGGGTCAAGGAACTCATCAAGTACAAGGGCTTCCAGGTGGCCCCCGCCGAACTGGAGGCACTCCTGCTCACCCACCCCGGCATCGCCGACGCCGCCGTCATCGGCGCCTACAACGAGGACGGCAACGAGATCCCGCACGCCTTCGTCGTCCGCCAGCCCACCGCCGGCGACCTCACCGAGAACGAGACCATGCTGTACGTCGCCGAACGCGTCGCGCCCTACAAACGCGTCCGCAAGGTCACCTTCATCACCAGCGTGCCCCGCGCGGCCTCCGGGAAGATCCTCCGCCGCGAACTGCGCGACCTCGCCAGGACCCGGGAACCCGAGGAGCGCCCGTGACGTTGATCGGACAGACCCGCACACGCGCCGTCACCACTCTCAGCCTCGACTCCACCACCACCCGCAACGCCCTGTCCGCCGCCCTCGTCGCCGAACTCGCCGAAGCCCTCACCGACTGCGCGAAGGACCCCGACGTCCGCGCGGTCGTCCTCACCCACACCGGTACGACGTTCAGCGCCGGCGCCGACCTGCGCGACCCACCCCACCCCGACGCCCTGGTCGGCCTCCTCCGCCGGCTCGTCGAACTGCCCAAGCCGGTCGTCGCCCGCGTCACCGGCCACGTCCGCGCGGGTGGCATCGGCCTGCTCGCGGCCTGCGACATCGCGGCCGCCTCCACCGGGTCCACCTTCGCCTTCACGGAGGTGCGGATCGGAGTCGCCCCCGCCGTCATCTCCCTGCCCCTGCTGCCCCGCACCGACCCCAGGACCCTCGCCCGCTACTACCTCACCGGCGAACGCTTCACCCCCGCCGAAGCAGTCCGCCTCGGCCTGCTCACCACCACGGCCGACGACGTGGACACCGCCCTCGAACCCGTCCTCGACGGCATCCGCCGCTCCGCACCCCAGGCCCTGGCCGAGACGAAACAGCTGCTCACAGCTAGGGTGCTGGAGACATTCGACCGGGACGCGGCCCACCTGACCGCCCTCTCGGCCCGGCTGTTCTCCTCCGACGACGCGCGCGAGGGGATGACGGCCTTCCTCGAACGACGGGATGCGGCGTGGGTGGTGTGAGTACGACGGAACGCGCACGCGGGCCCCAACCGGACCGTGCCCCCAAACAGGACCGCAGCCGGGCCACCCGGCAGCGGCTCCTGGAAGCCGCCGTGGCCTGCCTCGCCGAACACGGCTGGGCGGGCTCCACGGTCGCCGTCGTCGCCGAACGCGCCGGCGTCTCCCGGGGCGCCGCCCAGCACCACTTCCCGACCCGCGAGGACCTTTTCACGGCGGCCGTCGAATACGTCGCCGAGGAACGCTCCACGGCCCTGCGCGCCCTGTTCCCGCAGGGCACGGCCGGCGACCGCGGAGCCGTCGTCTCGGCCCTGGTCGACCTCTACACCGGCCCCCTCTTCCGCGCCGCCCTCCACCTGTGGGTCGCCGCCTCCAACGAGGACCAGCTGCGCTCCCGGGTCACCGAACTGGAAGCCCGGGTCGGCCGCGAGACCCACCGCATCGCCGTGGACCTCCTCAACGCCGACGAGACCCGCCCGGGCGCCCGCGAGACGGTCCAGGGCCTCCTGGACATGGCGAGAGGCCTGGGCCTGGCAAACCTCCTGACGGACGACAGGGCGAGACGGGAGCGGGTGGTGGCCCAATGGGCGGCACTGCTCGACGAGGTGCTGGACAGCGCCCCATAGGGGTGCGGGGAACTGCGCGCTCAGCCACGCACAACCCGCAGCCGCCCACGCACCGTCGCACCCCCTCTAGTGGGCGATGTCCGCGAACCCTTCGATGTCCTGAGGCCTCCGAACCCCCGGCCCCACGTACTCCGCCGACGGCCGCACCAGCCGCCCCGTCCGCTTCTGCTCAAGAATGTGCGCCGACCACCCGGCGGTACGGGCACACGTGAACATCGACGTGAACATGTGCGCCGGCACCTCCGCGAAGTCCAGCATGATCGCCGCCCAGAACTCCACGTTCGTGGCCAGCACACGATCCGGCCGACGGTTGTGGAGTTCCTCCAGCGCCGCCTTCTCCAGCGCCTCCGCGATCTCGAACCGCGGCGCCCCCAGCTCCCGCGCGGTCCGCCGCAGCACCCGCGCCCGCGGATCCTCCGCCCGGTACACCCGGTGCCCGAACCCCATCAACCGCTCACCACGGTCCAGGGCCTGCTTGACGTAGGCCTCCGCGTCCCCGGTCCGCTCGATCTCCTCGATCATCCCGAGCACCCGGGACGGCGCACCACCGTGCAGCGGCCCCGACATGGCGCCCACCGCACCGGACAGTGCCGCGGCGACATCCGCACCGGTCGAGGCGATCACCCGGGCCGTGAACGTCGAAGCGTTCATGCCGTGCTCGGCGGCGGAGGTCCAGTACGCGTCGACGGCCGCGACATGCTTCGGGTCCGGCTCCCCCCGCCACCGGATCATGAACCGCTCGACCACCGAGTGCGCCTTGTCGATCTCCCGCTGCGGCACCATCGGCAGCCCCTGCCCGCGCGCCGACTGCGCGACGTACGACAGGGCCATGACCGCGGCCCGCGCCAGGTCCTCCCGGGCCTGCGCCGCGTCGATGTCGAGGAGCGGCTTGAGACCCCAGACGGGGGCGAGCATGGCGAGCGCCGACTGCACGTCCACCCGGATGTCACCCGAATGGACCGGGATCGGGAAGGGCTCGGCGGGCGGCAGCCCCGGATTGAAGGCCCCGTCGACCAGCAGCCCCCACACGTTCCCGAACGAGACGTGCCCGACCAGATCCTCGATGTCGACGCCCCGGTACCGCAGGGCGCCCCCCTCCTTGTCCGGTTCGGCGATCTCGGTCTCGAACGCGACGACTCCTTCGAGCCCAGGTACGAAGTCGGACATGGGGCGGCTCCTCTTGGGGTGTAGGCGGAGGCAACTGCACCATAACCCCGAGTGCCAGAATTGGGGAGCCCAGCGGCACTCAGTGCCACTCCGTGCTGTGGCGCGGGGCGGTACGGCAAGATGACCGCGTGACCGATCGTGACGCCGCCTCCGACGACTCCATCCACGACCCCGCCGCGATGCGGCAGCACTACCGGGCCGAGGGTTTCGACGAGAACGACCTGGCCGCACACCCGATGGACCAGTTCACCCAATGGTTCCGGCAGGCCGTGCGGGCGGCCGACGACGGCATGATCTACGAACCCAACGCGATGGTCGTCTCCACCGCGGACGCCCAGGGCCACCCCAGCTCACGCACGGTCCTGATGAAGCAGTACGACACCCAGGGCTTCGTCTTCTACACCAACTACGACTCCCGCAAGGCCCGCGACCTCGCCGAGAACCCGCACGTCTCACTGCTCTTCCCGTGGCACCCCATCGGCCGGCAGGTCGTCGTCACCGGCATCGCCCGCCGTACCGGCCGCGACGAGACCGCCGCGTACTTCCGCACCCGCCCGCACGGCTCCCAGCTCGGCGCCTGGGCCAGCACCCAGTCCGCGGTCATCCGCTCCCGCGCCGAACTCGACACCGCGTACGCCGAACTCGGCGCCCGCTACCCCGAGGGCGAGCAGGTCCCCGTGCCCCCGCACTGGGGCGGCTTCCGCGTGGCCCCCCGGACGGTCGAGTTCTGGCAGGGCCGCTACAACCGCCTCCACGACCGCCTCCGCTACACGGCCACCCCCGACGCCACCTGGCACGTGGAACGCCTCAGCCCCTGAGCGGGCCCGTGCACGCAGACGACCCGCGAGCTCGGGTCCCTCCGCCTGAACGGAGGAGCCGGCCGGACGTACCGGCGAGCTCGCGGGTCGGGTGACTGCTTGGGATTGGGCCGGCTGCGCACGTCTCCGCACGCTGGTCCGGCACCGCACATCGTGTGGTGGCGAGCCGCTAGCCCGCAGCCACCTCTTCCGTCCGATATGCATACATCTACCGAACCACCTCCCTTCTGAAGTAACAGCCACTCTAGGAAGCACATCGGAAGGGTTCAACTGTTTTTCGCAGCAGAGATCGAGGTGCGCACGTGAGTGGGCTCAGGGTGGTTCCCGCCAGTGAGGGTGAGGCGCTGGAGCGGTGGCGGTATGTGCACAACGTGGTCGTGCCGGTCGCCGCGATGTCGGCCGCGCAGGCCGGGGAGCGGGTGGCGCGGGGGTACCGGCTGGAGAACGCGTACGTCGGGGACGAGCTCGTGGGGTGCTCGACCGTGCGGCCCGCCGTCGACGGGGTGGTGACCGTGATCGTGCGGGTGCTGCCGCAGTGGCGGGGGCGGGGTTTCGGCGCGGCCCTGTACGAGCAGGTGCTCGCACGTGTGCAGGGGGCCCGGGCGCTTGAGACGTGTGTGCTGGCCGTCAACGAGGGCGGGCTGCGGTTCGCCGAGCGGTACGGGTTCACCGAGGTCGAGCGGTACGTGCTGGACGGGGAGACCGACGAGTGGGTGGATCTGCGGCTGGAGCTGTGAACGGGGGCTTGCAACGATTCCCTCAATCTTGCGGGAACACAGTGTGGGCTGCGTCACGTTCGAGTTGAATGAAAGGGCAGTGAGTGAAAACCGACGCGCCGTGCGTGCGGACGCAGCCTGATGGGGGTCCAGGTGAGTGCTTCCCGGCGTAGTGGGACCACGGACGAGCTGGGGCCCGACGAGCCCGAGCCGGAGCCGGAGCGCGATGCCCCGGAGGACTCGGGCGGCTCCGACCTGCTCGCCGCGCTCCTCGACGGCATGGACGCGGCGCTGTGCGCCTTCGACGCGGACGGCTTCGTCACCCACTGGAACCGTGAGGCGGAGCGCATCCTGGGCTGGGCGGCGGCCGAGGCGGTGGGCCGGCGCGGGTTCGCCGGCTGGGCGGTGCGCGAGGCGGACGCCGAGGAGATCGAGGGGCGGCTGATGGCCGCCATGCACGCCTCCGGGCGCCAGGTGCACGAGTTCGCGCTGCTGACGAAGGACGGCGGGCGGGTCCTCGTACGGACGCAGTCGGCGGCCGTGCGCGGTCCCGACGGGAAGCCGGCGGGCGTGTACTGCGCGTTCAGCGAGGTGCACGCGCAGATCGACCTGGAGCGGTCGATCGCGCTGAGCGAGGCCCTGTTCGAGGACGCGGCCTGGGGGGTCGTACTGGTCGACGCCGATCTGCGGCCCGCCGTCGTCAACGCGCACGCCGCGCGGGCGCTCGGGATCGGGCGTTCGTCGGCGCTGGGGCGGCCGCTCGGTGAGCTGCTCGCGCAGGGCGTGGAGGACCTGGAGAGCGCCCTCACGCACGTGCTGGCGGAGGGTGCGCCGCCCGCGCCGGCCGAGATGTGGGTGAGCGTGCGGACGCCGGAGGGCGAGCAGCGGCGGTGCTGGCGGTCCGGGTTCCTGCGGCTCGCGTCGCCGCTCGCGGAGGAGCCGGTTCCGCTCGGGGTCGGCTGGCTGTTCCAGGACGTCACGGAGGCCAGGCTCGCCGAGCAGGAGGCGGCCGTGCTGCGCTTCCGCGCCAACCAGCTGCACCGCGCGGCCCGCGCGGCGGCCGAGTGCGAGGACCCGTTGGAGGCGGCCACCGTCCATCTCGACTTCGCGCTGGCCGGGTTCGCGGACCACGCGGTGATCGACCGGGTGGTGGGCGGCGCCCGCGCGGACGGGGACGTCGGGCCGGTGCGGCTGGTGCGGATCGCCGCCACGCCGACCGGGGCGCCGGGACCGAGCCTGCTGACGGGCGCGGCCGGGCTGCCGGTGCGCTACGAGGAGGGTCATCCGGCGCTCCAGTGCGTGCAGCGGGCCGGGAGCGTGCGGGCGGACGCCGGTTCGGTGCCGCCGGACCGGGCGCGGGCGTGGGCGCTGGACCGGCAGTGGCCGGGCGACGCGGTGCACGCGATGTGCGCGGTGCTGCGCAGCCGGGGGCGGACGCTGGGCGTGCTGACGTTCCTGCGCGGGCCGGGCCGCAACCGTTTCGAGCGCCTGGACGCGGTGTACGCGGAGGACGTGGCCGTGCGTATCGCCACGGCCCTGGACCTGGCGGGCCTCACGCGACAGCGTTAGCCCCCGCGAGCGTCGGTCCCCGCGCCGGCGCCGGTCCCGGTGGCGGGCCGGCCTCGCGTCAGTGCTGGTAGAAGATGCGGTCGGCGTATTCGGCGAAGACGCGGGCGTTCCATTCGTGGCCGCCGTCGACGTTGCCCGAGCGCAGGAGCGGGGGTTCCACCCCGCGGTCGGCGAGGGTCGCCGCGGTGGTGGCGAGGACGGCCTGGAGCAGGGCGCTGGTGACGACCGTGGAGGCGGGCGCGAAGGGCGCCGGGATGGTGTCCAGGGTGAGCTCGGCGTCCCCCACGGAGATCTTCGAGTCGAGCACGACGTCGCAGTGGTCCTTGAGGTACGTGCCGGAGGAGTGCCGTGACGTGGTCTGCCCGGCGTACGCCACGGAGGTCACGCCGATGACCTTGGCGCCGCGCCGGCGGGCCTCGACGGCCATCTCGACGGGCAGGGCGTTGCGGCCGGAGAGGGAGATGATCACCAGCGCGTCGCCGGGGCGCAGGGGTGAGGTGTCGAGGACGGCGGTCGCGAGGCCGTCCACGCGTTCGAGGCGGGAGCCGAGGGTGGCGGGCATCACGTCGACGCCGACGAGGCCGGGCGCGGAGAGCAGGTTCATGAGCGCGAGGCCGCCGGCGCGGTAGACGACGTCCTGGGCGGGCAGCGAGGAGTGCCCGGCGCCGAAGGCGAACAGCCGGCCGTCGGCGACGACGGTGTCGGCGAGGAGGGTGCCCGCGGTGGCGATGGCCTCGGCCTCCTCCTCGCGGACCCGTTGCAGGAGGCCGATGGCGGCGTCGAGGAACAGGTCGGCGGGTGTGCCGTCGCTCATGCGGTGCCCCTTTGCACGGTCGGCGTCAGCGCGGGTGCCGGCGCCGGTGCCGGCGCCGGTGTCAGCGTCTGTGTCGCGGATCACCCTCCGGTCTGGACCATCTCGGTGTCAATACGGCCGGTGGGTCGGTGCGGGCGTGGCCGGGCCCGGTGCGGGCGGGCCCGGCGCCCGTTCCCGCGACGGGGCCGGGCGCCCGTTTTTGCGGTGCGGCCCGGTTGTCGGTGGGATCCGGCAGAATTGGTGGCAGGGCCAGCGCACGCGGCCGGGCCGCCGGCAGAGGTATTCGGCAGAGGTAATCGAGGGGCACGTATGTCCGGACTGATCGACACCACGGAGATGTATCTCCGCACCATCCTCGAGCTCGAAGAGGAAGGCGTGGTCCCCATGCGCGCCCGCATCGCGGAGCGGCTCGACCAGAGCGGACCGACGGTGAGCCAGACGGTGGCGCGGATGGAGCGGGACGGACTGGTGTCCGTCGCCACCGACCGCCATCTGGAGCTGACCGACGAGGGCCGCCGGCTGGCGACGCGCGTGATGCGCAAGCACCGGCTTGCGGAGTGCCTGCTGGTCGACGTGATCGGCCTGGAGTGGGAGCAGGTGCACGCCGAGGCGTGTCGCTGGGAGCACGTGATGAGCGAGGCCGTGGAGCGGCGGGTGCTGGAGCTGCTGCGGCACCCCACCGAGTCGCCGTACGGCAACCCGATCCCGGGCCTGGAGGAGCTGGGCGAGAAGGACGGCGCGGATCCGTTCCTCGACGCGGGCATGGTGTCGCTGGCCGACCTGGACCCGGGCAGCGACGGCAAGACCGTGGTCGTACGCCGGATCGGTGAGCCCATCCAGACCGATGCGCAGCTGATGTACACGCTGCGGCGGGCGGGTGTGCAGCCGGGTTCGGTGGTGAGCGTGACGGAGTCGGCCGGCGGGGTGCTGGTGGGCAGCGGCGGTGAGGCGGCCGAGCTGGAGGCGGACGTCGCCTCCCATGTGTTCGTCGCCAAGCGCTGAACGTCAACTTCCGCGGCTGGTCAATGAGTTGACGCCCGCTTCGATGTCCGTCGCGGGCTTGTCGAGGGCGTCGGATCCGCGATTCACTGCGTCGAATCGCAGCGCTCGCGCTTTTCGCGTGCGAGGCTGTCGCGGAAGGCGTGTGACCTGAGGGGGCGGGGAGGGTGTGCCGAGGGCGGAGGGTGTGCCGAGGACGCCGACGCGGTCATGGGATTGGCCCCGGCGCCTTCCGGCGCCGGGGCCTGTCCTCCCCGGTGCTGACCCGGAGCCCCGAGCTCCCAGGGTCATCCCCTCGGACCGTTTTCCCCGAGCGGTCCGCCCCCCGCAGAAGAAATCCCCCCGACGGCGCCGATCATGCCTGGAGAGAGGTCACTCGAATGAGGGGTGTTGCCCGCAGCAACCCGATTTTCGAATAGGCATTCGATAGTCTGGAGCGGTACCGAAGCACCACGAACCGATACGAGGCGACACTAGGCACGCGGAGCTAGGGGGGTGCCAGGCCCATGGCACGGCGCATCGACGTGACAGGAGCCGGCGGCGTACACCTCGCCGCCTGGGAGTTCGCGGACCCGCCCAAGTCGGACGACCCGGACCGGCCGTCGCCCGGCGTGCTGTTACTGCACGGCCTGATGGGCCGCGCCTCGCACTGGGCGTCCACCGCCCGCTGGCTCTCCGAACGGCACCGGGCCGTCGCCCTCGACCAGCGCGGTCACGGCCAGAGCGACAAGCCCCCGCAGGCCGCGTACACCCGTGAGGCGTACGTCGAGGACGCCGCGGCCGCCGTCGAGCAGCTGGGACTCGCCCCGGCCGTGCTCGTCGGCCACGCCATGGGCGCGCTGACCGCCTGGCAGCTCGCCGCGAAGCGCCCCGAACTGGTCCGGGGCGTGGTCATCTGCGACATGCGGGCGTCCGCGCTGGGCGCGGCCTCGCAGCGCGAGTGGGCCGAGTGGTTCCGGTCCTGGCCCGTCCCCTTCGCCACGCTCGCCGACGTACGCAAGTGGTTCGGTGAGGACGACCCCTGGGTGGAGCGGCCGAACCCCGCGCGCGGGGAGTTCTACGCCGAGGTGATGCACGAGGGCGGCGACGGCTGGCGGCCGGTGTTCGATCCCGACCGGATGCTGAGGTCCCGGGAGACCTGGGTGTACGACGCGCACTGGGAGGAGCTGGCCCAGGTGCCGTGCCCCGCGCTGGTCGTACGCGGGGTCGACGGGGAGCTGGGGCGGGCCGAGGCGCAGGAGATGGTCCGGGTGCTGCCGAAAGGGGAGTACGCCGAGGTGGCCGACGCCGGGCATCTGTTGCCCTTCGACCGGCCGGAGGCCTGGCGGGCGGCCGTGGAGCCGTTTCTCGACCGGGTGGGGGAGTAGTGGCGCCCGCGGGGCAGGGGCCGCGTGACGTAGGCGGCTGCGGGTCCGTTGCGGTTGCTCGCGCAGTTCCCCGCGCCCCTGCGGGGCACGCTGCCGCTAACCCCTGCTGACAGCCACCAGGATCTCCGGGAGGCGGGCCGCCGTGCGCGGTGCCGCCGCTCGTAGGCCCGCCCAGGTGATCGCCGCTCCGTAACCTGCCCCCGCCGGCAGCAGCAGCCATGTCCAGGCCGCGCCGCCCGCGGTCACGTTCAGTGCGATCGTCAGGGTGATGACGGGGGCGCACAGCAGGGCCGCCGCGACCATGCCGCCGAAGATCGCGATCCAGGCCAGGCCGGTCTGTCCGGCCGCCACGTTGCGGTGGCCCTCCTGGGGGATGGAGTACGGGAAGCGGGCCGAGGTCCAGGCGCCGGTCGCCAGCATCGCGCCGAGCAGGGCGAAGGAGAGGCCCAGCACCTCGGGCAGCCGGTGCCAGTCGCCGAGCAGCGCCGTGGTCAGGACGGTCACCAGCGTCGCGTACGGCAGGGTGATCACCAGCAGGGCGAGGGCCCGGCCGCGCAGTTCGACGTAGGCGTCCCGCGCGGACGAGACGGTCATGGCCACCATCCAGAAAGCGGAGGTGTCCTGCCCGAACTGGTTGTACATCTGGATGCCGAGCATCCCGGCCGCGAAGCACGCGAAGTAGACCGACCCGGTGCCCTGCACGGCGTTGAAGACGGGCACGATCAGACCGATGGCCAGCGAGGTCACCCAGGCGGCCTTGGTCTTGGGATCGCGCCAGACATAGCGGAGGCTGCGCGCCATGACCGTGCCGGTGCGTCCGGTGGGGAGCAGACCGCCGAGACCGCCGCCCCCGGACGTACGGCGTCGGCCGGCCCGGTCGGGGACCTGGAGCGTGGCACCGTCGGGTGCCGTCATCAGCCGGGTCAGGGTCCGCGCCCACGCGCCCACGAGCAGCGCCAGCGCGGCGCCGGACAGGGCGAGCTGTAGGACCGCCGTGCCGTACGACCCCTCGCTCGCCGAACCCACCGCGCCGATCGCCGACGCGGGCGGCAGCCACCGCAGTACGTCGGCCACCGGAGCCAGCTCCCCGAGCCCGGCCGAACCCAGGCTCCGGGCGGCGAAGTTGACCAGCTGCGCCCCGACCGCGACGACCAGGCCGCTCAGTACGGCCAGGTCCCGCCCCTTGCGGCTGCTGAGGAGCCGTACGTTCGCGGCGGCGATCGCCCGCGCGAGCGCCACGCAGACCAGCAGCGCGAGGACGACGCCGACGACCGCGACGCCGTACCCGGCCGCCCCGTGCGCCACGGCCACCGCACAGCCCACCAGCAGCAACAGCGAGAACAGCGGTCCGATGCCGACCAGGGACGCGGCGAGCAGGGCCCGTACCAACGGCCGCGGCCGCAGCGGGAGCATCACCAGCCGGGTGGGGTCCAGGGTCTCGTCGCCACTCGGGAAGAACAGCGGCATGAACGCCCAGCCCAGCGCCAGCACGGCCGCCGCAGGTACGGCCACCGCGTCCGCGTGCGGGTGCCCGCGCAGCAGCACCAGGCCCAGCAGTTGCAGTACCGCGAAGAGCAGCGCGAGGACCGCCGAGGCGATGAACGCGGCCCGCCGGCCGCCGGACTGCCGCAGTCCGTTCCGCAGCAGCGACAGCTTCAGCCGTACGACGGTGGAGGTCACGTCCGTCATCGGGCCCCGCCGCCCAGCCAGTCCAGGTCCGAGGCCGCGTCCCGGCCGCTCGCCCCGACGAGTTCCAGGAACGCGGCCTGGAGGGTGGGGTGGTCGCCACGGACCTCCGCCAGGGTGCCCGTCGCGCGGATCCGGCCCGCCGCCAGCACCGCGACCCAGTCGCACAGCGACTCGACGAGTTCCATGACGTGGGAGGAGAAGACGACGGTCGCCCCGGAGGCGGTGTAGCGCTCCAGTACGCCCCGGATGGTCTGCGCGGACACCGGGTCCACGCCCTCGAACGGTTCGTCCAGGAAGAGCACCTCCGGGTTGTGCAGCAGCGCTGCCGCGAGGCCGATCTTCTTGCGCATCCCGGTCGAGTAGTCGACGACGAGTTTGTGCTGGGCACCGGCGAGATCGAGCACGTCGAGGAGCTGGGTGGCCCGCTTGTCGACCTCGGCGCCGGGGAGGCCGCGCAGCCGTCCCGAGTAGCCGAGCAGTTCGCGCCCGGAAAGCCGTTCGAAGAGCCGGAGCCCTTCGGGCAGCACGCCGATGCGGGCCTTCACCGCCACCGGGTCCCGCCAGACGTCGTGCCCGACGACCTCGACGCTTCCCTGGTCCGGCCGGAGCAGCCCGGTCACCATGGAGAGGGTGGTGGTCTTCCCGGCGCCGTTGGGCCCGACCAGCCCGACGAACTTCCCGGCGGGCAGCGACAGATCGATGCCACCGACGGCGACCTGCTGCCCGAACCGCTTCCAGAGCCCACGAACACGCACGGCATCGGTCATGGACCAACCCTATGGGGGCGCTGTCCAGCGCCCCCATAGGGGCGCGGGGAACCGCGCGAGCAACCACGACGCGCCCGCGGCCGCCCATGAGACCGAACCGGGCGGACGAAGCCGCTACCGATCCCTCCCGCACGCATACGCCAACGCCGAGATCAGCTCCTCCGCATCCGGCAGCCACCGGTTCGCGGCCGTCGGCCGGCAGGCCCACTGCACCGCCCCCCGCGACCCGTACCGCGTCGGCGGCGCCGGTACGTACGCCCCCTCGCCCAGCGCCGTCAGATCCAGCGACGCGGGCGACCAGCCCAGCCGCCGCACCAGGTCCGGCAGCTTCACCGCCGCCCCGGGAAGAACGAAGAACTGCATCCGCCGGTCCGGTGTCAGCGTCACCGGCCCCAGCGTCAGCTCCATCCGCTCCATACGGGCCAGCGCCAGGAACCCCGCCGTCTCCGGGACGGTCAGCGCGTCGAAGGTCCGACCCGTCGGCAGCAGGATCGACGCCGTCGGCTGCTTCTGCCACATCCGGCGCGCCACCGTCGCACTACCGGTCGCCTGCGACGCCCAGTCCGGACGCGCCGCGTGCGCGCCGGGTGCCGCGCACGCGACCTCCCCGCAGGAGCAGCGCTGCACCCCCTCGGCCGCTTCCAGCCAGGTTCCCGGGAAGACGTCCCAGTGGCGCTCCTCGGCGTAGCGTACGGCGGTCTCCAGCAGCGATTCCCCGCGCTGCTTCGGAATCTGAGCGGCTTCGGCGCCGACGATCGTCTCTTCCACGCCCAACACAACTCCCGCACCCACCTGGAGTTACGGGCGTTACGCGCGCGGGGGAGGAGCATGTTCTCCGCAATCGGGGCGCATGGATGCATGTGCGGGGGCGCGCAGGAGGAACCGGGGCGTGAGCGGGTAGTCAGAAGTGGGGGGTTGGCGGCGGTCGTACCCGCAGTTCCGCCGCGTTTACCCGGCAATCCTCGCATGTCCCGCATTTTCGGTATGTCCGCTGGGCAGTGATCGCAACGGCCGGATCTTTTCCCGACAGGGAGTTCGCAGGGGGTACGCCATGGCCGCAAGGCCGCTTGTCGCGCGGCAGCCGAACGAACGGTTGCAGGCGCTCATCCAGGAGGCGGGGTGCTCGAACGCCGGGCTCGCCCGCCGGGTCAACATGTGCGGCGCCGAGCACGGTCTCGACCTCCGGTACGACAAGACGTCGGTGGCGCGCTGGCTGCGCGGCCAGCAGCCGCGGGGCCGGGCGCCCGCGGTCATCGCCGAGGCGCTCGGGCGGAAGCTGGGCCGTACGGTCACGATCGACGAGATCGGCATGGCCAACGGCAAGAACCTCGCGTCGGGCGTCGGTCTCCAGTTCTCGCCGACCGTCCTGGGGGCCATCGAGCAGGTCTGCGAGCTGTGGCGCAGTGACGTGGGGCGCCGCGACTTCCTGTCCGGTTCCTCGGTCGCCGCGTCCGCGCTGGTGGAGCCGAGCCGGGACTGGCTGATCTCGGCGCCGGACGCCCAGGTGGCGCGGCAGGCGGGGCCACGGGTCGGGCAGGCGGACGTCGCGGCCGTGAAGGCGATGACACAGGCGCTGACCGACCTGGACCACCAGTTCGGCAGCGGGCATGTGCGCCCGGTCGTCGTGCACTACCTCAACAGCGTCGTGTCCGGGCTGCTGGCCGGCTCCTACCGGGAGTCGACCGGCAGGGAGTTGTTCGCCGCGGTGGCCCGACTCACCGAACTGGCCGGGTACATGGCCGTCGACACCGGTCAACCCGGCCTCGCGCAGCGGTACTACATCCAGTCGCTGCGGCTCGCGCAGGCCGCCGGCGACCGCGGTTACGGCGGCTATGTGCTCGCCGCCTCCATGAGCCATCTCGCCGCACAGCTCGGGAACCCGCGGGAGATCGCCCAGTTGGCCCGGGCGGCGCAGGAGGGAGCGCGTGGTCGCGTGACCCCGCGCGCGGAGGCGATGTTCTTCGCGGCCGAGGCCCGCGGGCACGCACTGCTCGGTGACGTACGGGCCACGCAGCTGGCGTCCGGGCGGGCGGTGTCGGCGATGGAGGCGGCCGATCCCTCCTCCGGGGACGACCCGGCGTGGATCGCGCACTTCGACGAGGCCTATCTGGCCGACGAGTTGGCGCACTGCCACCGTGACCTGGGACAGGCCGAGGCGGCGGCCAGGTGCGCCCGGCAGTCGCTGGACGGGCACCCGGAGTCCCGCGCCCGGCGCCGCGCCATCGGCTATGTGCTCCTCGCCACAGCGCAGGTGCAGCAGCGCGAGATCGAACAGGCCTGTGCCACCGGGACGAAGGCGGTCGAACTGCTGGAGACCGTCCGCTCCAACCGGGGCGCCGAGTACCTGGAGGACTTCCAGCAGCGGCTGGAGCCGTTCCGGGACGAACCGGTGGTGAGGGAGTTCGGGGCGCGCCTGGACCTCCAGGCGGCCGCGTGAATTCATGCCCCGCGGATGTGTGAACGTGTGGCAAACCACACCTTGCCGCGCAGAACACGGCATATACAGCGCACCGCGGGGCGGTTTCGTCACCACCGTCACCGGGAACAAGATCGCGCCCATGGCTGCGTGGCACCCGGTGGAGGGGACCCGGTAGCGTGAGCCGACGATTCACAAGGTCCCCCATTAGTAGGAGTCCCGGTGACGCAGAGTGGACAGGGCGAGCCCGCGCGCGAAGGCATCGTGCTGCCCTCCGACGGTGGCGAGCCCTTGCTGCCCGGCATGACCGGCGGCTCGGGCCGCCCGGTCCAGCCGCCCGCCACGGCCCCGGCGCCGGCCACCGCGCCCACCGAGGGGCAGTCCTGGGGACAGCCCTGGGGGCCCGACCACCAGAACGGCCACCAGAACGGCCACCAGCAGGGCGCCGCCCAGCCCCAGCAGAGCTGGCCGCAGGCGGCCGGCCAGGAGTGGGGCACCCCGGACCAGCCGTCCGCCTGGAACGGCCAGTCCCACACCGCCCACACTCCGGGAGCCGGTCCGCTCCCGCCCGAGGCGGCGTCGGCGGCCCCGTACGGCGGCGGCTACGAGCAGTCGTACGGGGGCGGCTACGGCACCCCGCCCCAGCAGCAGTCGTACGGCGCCCCGCTGCCCCCGGCCGCCGGCCAGGACCCCTACGGCGCTCCCGGCGCCGCCCTGCCGCCCGCCGTCCCGCACGCGAACCACGGCGGTCACGGCGGTCACCCCGGCGCGCTGCCGTCCGCCGACGAGGGCGCGACCCAGTACATACCCCCGGTGCCCGCCGCACCGGTCGACGAGGGCGCCACCCAGTACATACCGCCGGTGGCGGCCGCCCCCGACGGCGCGACCCAGCTGATCCCGCCGGTCGGCCCGGGAGCGCTGCCGCCCGAGAACTCGCACGAGCAGACCGCCTTCCTCGGCCGTCAGCCCGCCCCCGCGGCGCACTCCGACGCCGACGCCACGCAGTACATCGCGCCCTACCAGGCCGGTGGCCCACAGGGCGCCCCGGGCGCCGACCGGCAGCCGCCCGCCGAGTTCGACAACCTCTTCCGCAGCGGGCCGGGCGGTGAGCCCCCCGCCGCGTCCACGGCCCAGCTGCCCCGCTTCCAGCAGCAGCCCCAGCCCGGCTACACCCCGCCTCCGCCCCCGCCGTCGTACGACCGCTACGACGACGCCGGCAACGGCGGTGGCCGGGGTGGCCGTACCCGGTCGAAGGTGCCCCTGATCGCGGCCGTCGGGATCGGGATCGCCGTCCTCGGGATCGGTGCCGGTGCCCTGCTCGGCGGGGGCGGCGACAAGTCGGACGACAACAAGACGGTCGCCGCGTCCGCGTCGGCCTCCGAGGACTCCTCCGCGGCCGCGGCCGACCCCGCGAAGGCGCAGGCCGTGGCCCTGGACAAGCTGCTCGCCGACAGCGGAAGCAGCCGGGCCACCGTGATCAGCGCGGTCGCCAGCGTGAAGCAGTGCGACAACCTGGGCGGCTCCGCCTCCGACCTGCGCAACGCGGCCAAGCAGCGCACGGAGCTGGTCACCCGGCTGTCGAAGCTGTCCGTCGACAAGCTGCCGAACAACGCCGAGCTGACCGCCTCGCTCACCAAGGCCTGGCAGGCCTCCGCGAACGCCGACAACCACTACGCGGCCTGGGCCGACCAGGCCGGCGGCAAGCACGGCTGCAAAAAGGGCCAGGCCCGCGCCACCGGCCAGACCGCGGCCGGCAACCGGGAGAGCGGCACGGCCAGCTCCCAGAAGGTGAAGGCGGCCGGGCTGTGGAACACGATCGCGAGCAAGTACGGGCTGACCCAGCGGCAGCCGACCCAGCTGTGAGGACCCCGGCACCCGCGGCCGGCTGAGCGTCAGCTGAGGTCGGCGTTCTCCAGGGTCTCCGTCATGTCGAGGGCGTTCTTGTTGGCCGACTGGAGCAGGCCGCCCTTGACGGTCTGGACGTTGACGTCGGCGTTGACCAGCCGGGAGAACCCGGCCGCGGCCAGCTTGCCCTGGTAGGGCCAGGTCAGGGTGGGGGTGAGGCCGCCGGTGGACACCTTCAGGCCGTCGTTGAGGGTGCGGCGCACACTGTCGGAGGTCACCTCGCCGTCGCCGATCTTCTCCAGGACGGCGGTGAGGACCTTGTAGGCGATCCAGGTGGTCTGCACCCCGGCGTCGGCCGGGTCGATCCGGTTGTCGCCGAACGCCTCCTTGCTGATGACCTTCTTCATCTCGTCCCAGTGCGGGTCCGAGGCGACCGGGTACCAGCCGGTGATGTACGACCCCTCGTACGGGCCGGACGCCCCGCCGGTGGAGTTGATGACCGTCTGGTCGACGCTGCCGACCTCGGCGGCCGTCTTCACCTTCGGGTAGTCCTGGCGGGCGCGCTGGAAGCTGTCCATGAAGGTGGCCGTGCGGCCCCCGAGCTCGGGCACCACACAGCCCGTCTTCGCCGCGTCCGAGGACGCGCTTCCCAGCGCCTTCTTCGACTGCTCGTCGTACGCGGTGAGGTCCTCGGCGGCGAGCTGGTCGATCGCCTTGGCGTGGCCGCCCGCCCGCAGGCCCGAGTCGAGCAGCTGGGGCAGCTGGTCACCGGCGATGCTGTCGGGGCGGACCAGGGTGACCGGGCCGCAGGACTCGGCCAGCGCCTCCCCGAGCCCGGCCAGCAGCGTGAGCTGGCCGCCGTTGACGGGATAGGAGACGGGGCTGGTGAACTCCACGTTCGAGGCCCCGTAGCCGCCTATGTAAGGGATGGCGGCGCCCTCCAGCGGGGCGAAGTACGAGTCGCCGAACTGGCTGTAGGAGCCGACCACCGCGACCACGTTCTCGTCGGCGGCGCGCTGCGCGCAGTTCGCCGCGCCCACGCTGGTGTTGTGGTCGTTGCAGGTGAGCAGCTTGAGCTTGCGTCCGCCGATGCCGCCCTGGGAGTTGATCCAGCGGACGAAGGCCGACGCCATGGCGGGCATGCCCGGCTTGTTGGTGGCGCCGGTCTGCTGCGGCGCCCAGGTCATCACCTTGATCTCGTCGTCGGCCGCGCCGGCGAACCCTGGGACGGTCCCGCAGCCGGCGGCGAGCGACACGCAGGCCGCCATGGCCACCGCGGACAGGGCGGTGGTTCTGCGGGGCCGGTGGGGCGAGAGGGGGAATGTGCTGCGCTTGTGCCGACTGCCGGTCATGGACACGCACGATTCCGCCACATCAAAAACCCGGGAGTGACCCTCGGTCAACGAAGGGTGACGCGCAGGTGAATTGCGGGGGCGGGTGAAGGGCGTGTGCCGGGGAACGTACGATCGATGACCGTGCAAGGTTCGGAGAACTCTTCCCGTCGCGGCCGTCGCTCCTCCACCATGGGCGACATGCCACTTAATGACATGCCATGGTGGCGCTGGCGCAGCAATGTGCGCTCCGCGCTGCACATGCTCTCCGACCCGGACTTCCAGCGGAACGTCTGGCTGGCCGGCCAGGACGGGTACGGCGACGTGACCGACGCGGTCTACCGGCTGGTCGAGGACACCTGGCTGGACAACTGGTCCGCCGAGAAGTACGTCGGGACGATATTCCGCGACTCGCAGGAGGCGGCGCTCGTCGACACCGCCGTGCTGCGGGTGCTGCGGATCATGCACCAGGTGGGGCCGGACGCGCAGGTCTCCGCCTACCTCGACCACCAGGGGTGGCCGGACGCGGTCCGGGCCGCCCGGGACGCGCACATACGCCTGGCGACGAGCGACGGCGACGACCCGGAGATCCCGCCGCGCAGTCTCGAAGTGCTGCGGATCATGACGCGCGCGGCCTGAAACCGGCTCTGGGCGGTCCGGGATGCGGGCATCCCGTGTCGGGGGCGGCGGGACATGAGATTCTGTGGTGCATGACTGAGCAGTCCACCCGAGCCCAGGCCGCCCCGGCCGACCAGTACGTCCTCACCCTCGCCTGCCCGGACAAGCAGGGCATCGTGCACGCCGTGTCGAGCTATCTCTTCATGACCGGCTGCAACATCGAGGACAGCCAGCAGTTCGGGGACCACGACACGGGTCTGTTCTTCATGCGGGTGCACTTCTCGGCCGAGGCGCCGGTGACGGTCGACAAGCTGCGGGCCAGCTTCGCGGCGATCGGCGACTCCTTCCACATGGAGTGGCAGATCAACCGGGCCGACGAGCGGATGCGCATCGTCCTCATGGTCAGCAAGTTCGGGCACTGCCTGAACGACCTGCTCTTCCGCGCCCGGATCGGGGCGCTGCCGGTGGACATCGCCGCGGTGGTGTCCAACCACACCGACTTCCAGGAGCTCGTGGAGTCGTACCACGTGCCCTTCCACCACATCCCGGTGACGAGGGAGACCAAGGCCGACGCCGAGGCCCAGCTGCTCGAACTGGTCCGTGAGCAGGGTGTCGAGCTGGTCGTCCTGGCCCGTTACATGCAGGTCCTCTCGGACGACCTGTGCAAGCAGCTGAGCGGCCGGATCATCAACATCCACCACTCGTTCCTGCCGAGCTTCAAGGGCGCGAAGCCGTACCACCAGGCGCATGCGCGGGGCGTGAAGCTGATCGGCGCGACCGCGCACTATGTGACGGCCGACCTCGACGAGGGGCCGATCATCGAGCAGGAGGTCGAGCGGGTGGGGCATGACGTCACCCCGGACCAGCTGGTCGCGATCGGCCGCGACGTGGAGTGCCAGGCGCTGGCGCGAGCGGTGAAGTGGCACGCGGAACGCCGGATCCTGCTGAACGGCCGCCGGACGGTCGTCTTCGCCTAGCGGGCGGAGCGGTTCTCGTCACAGGGCGGCCGCGGGCGGTCCGTGGTCGCTCGCGCGGTTCCCGCGCCCCTGAAGGGCGCGCTGCGCCAACGCCCCTTCAGGGGCGCGGGGAACCGCGCGACCAGCCACGAACCACCCGCACTCGCCGTCCGTCCCGCGGAGCCCCCGCCCCCACAGGCGTCGCCCCTACATCCGGCTCAGGCTCGCTGCCGCGAACAGGACGTCTCTGATGGCCGTCCGGTCGCCCCGCTGGCCCGCGGCCGCCTCCTCCGGGGGCACGTGACCCGCGGCCAGCTGGCAGAACTCGACGTCGTCCAGCGCCACATGCGCCACCTCGTACTCCGCCGACCCCACCGCCCCGGGCGAGTCCAGCGGGATCAGCCACTCGCCGCCGCCGCTGCCCTCGATCTCCAGCCGCAGGCTCCGGCCGGGCCGTCCCGCGGGGACCAGGTGGGGCGTCGGACCGGGCGCCGCCAGCCCCGCCCGCCGACGGGCGGCCAGTGCGACCGGCAGCATGCGGGCCGCGAGGTCGATCATCTTGTGCAGGTGCCGAGGGGCCGGCGGCCCGTAGGGGTAGTCCACGGCCTCCGCGATGTCCTCGGCGTGCACCCAGCACTCGAACGCCCGGTCCAGCATCGCGTCGTGCAACGGCAGTTCGAAGTCGCCGTACGACACCCCGAGGCGCCCGGCGCCGCCGCCGGTGAAGGAGACGGTCTGCACCAGCCGGTGGCTCTGCTCCCGCCAGGGCACCCGCACCGCACGGGTCGGCGGGAAGTACGACGCCTCCCAGAAGGCCTCGGTCCGGGCGGCGGGGCCGGTCACCGGGGCCTTGCCGAGGGGGTCGTCCAGGCCCAGCGCGGCCGCCACCAGCCCGTCGACGGACAGCAGATGCGCGATGACCCCGGCGACGGTCGTACGGCGGCTCGTCGGCGACTGGCCGTCGAACCAGCGCAGCCGGACCGGCGCATGCCACTCCGCGTCACCGATGTCCTGGAGCAGGGCGTCCAGGCGGGCGGTCTCGGCGTCGTAGGGCGCAGCCCAGGCGGGGATCGGGATCCGGGCCGGCCTGCGGTCCAGGCAGGCCTCCAGGACCCGGGTGCGCAACCCGGGGTCGAGGTCCAGGCTCTCCGGCTGGTGCAGCAGGCCGACGGCCTCCCGCAGCCGCCGCGCCTCGTCCGCGCAGGCCCCGCAGTCCCCGAGGTGAACCTCGACGGCGAGCGCCTCCGGTGCCGAGCACGCGGCCAACGCCCATGCGCCGAGCAGCGACTTCAGGACGTCGTGCGACAACTCCAGCGGTACGGACGGCAGGTCGGCCGGCTCGGGCAGCGGCTGCCCGCCGTCCTCCACGGAGGCCCTGGGCAACGGTATGCGCGGCGGCCGCCCCCTTCCACCACCGCCGCCCCGGGGCACGTCACCGCCCCCGAAACCAGAACCGTGCCGACCGGATCCACCACGCCCACCGTACGAACCGGACCCGCCATACCCCCCGGATCCACCGCGCCGGTCGTGCTCGCCGTGCCGGTCGTTCTCACCGCGCCGGTCGTTCTCACCGTGCTCGCCCGGTCCACCGTGCCCGCCGTTCCCACCGGGTCCACCGTGCCCGCCGTTCCCACCGGGTCCACCGTGCCCGCCGTTCCCACCGGGTCCACCGTGCCCGCCGTTCCCACCGTGCCCGCCGGATTCGCTGTGTCGGTCGGGCCCGGTAGGGGGCTCGTGTTCGTCGGTTGACTCGAAGGTGTCGCTCATGCGCCGCCTCCGTGTCCCGGCGGGTTGCCGGCGTCGTGCGCGGTGGAGAGCAGTTGCAGGCCCAGGCGCAGCCGGCGGCGGGCCTCGTCCTCGGTGACGCCGAGGTCCGCCGCGGTCTGCCGGTAGTCGCGGCGCTGGAAGTAGGCGAGGTCCAGGGCGGCCCGCAGCGGGGTCGGCATGGAGTGCACGATGTAGTCGGCGCGGGCGGCCACGGAGGCCCGCCGCACCTTGCGCTCCAGTTCCTCCGCGGCCTCGGCCGAGCCGCCGTCGCCGGCCGGGAGCGCGGCGGTCTCGGTGGCCCGCAGGCGCTGCACGGCGAGCCGGTGGGTCAGCGCGGCGACCCAGGAGCGCAGCGGCCCCTGCCGGGGGTCGTAGGCGTCGGGGTGCTCCCAGACATGGGCGAAGACCTCGCGGGTTATCGCGTCCGCGGCGCTCTCGTCGCCGAGGACACGGTGGGCCAGGCCGTGCACCAGCGAGGCGAAGCGGTCGTAGAGCTCACCGAGGGCGGCCGCCTCACCGCGCGCGAGCCGCTGCTGCATCTTGCGGTCCCAGCGGGGCGGAACGTCCTTCTTCGCCATGCGGCCCCCTCCCCGTGCCCGTGTCCAGCGTGTCTCCACCGTCTCCTCGAATGTAGTCGGCACGTCCGGCGACGCACGCCCCTTTGTGGCAATGCGCGCCCCCTGACGGACATGGAGTGGTAAAGACCGCCCGGATCGCGCCGTGCCGTTCCGTCGGCGCAGCCGTATCCGAGCGAACCTCCTGTTTCCGCCTGAACAGGATCGATCATGACTGATCAGGATCGGCAGTGACTGAAACAGGACCCTCCCTGATCGTCGCTCGTTTGCCATCCGGGGTTTCGGGGAACGGCCGCTGGGCAGCCGCGCGAAAAGAAGCGTAGGAACTGGCTCCGTTTCCGGGCGGTTCCGGAGATCCGGCGAGCGGAGGGCTGAGCCGTGGCTTTCAAGGTGACCGGCGTCGAACAGGGCGAGTGGGCCGTGATCGGGGTGTCGGGCGAACTGGACCTGGTGACCTCGCCGGTGCTGCGGCAGCGGGTGCACGACGCGGTGGCCGAAGGCCATCACTGCCTCGTCCTCGACCTGTCCGACGTCTTCTTCTGCGACTCCAGCGGGGTCGGGGTGCTGATCGCCGCCCGCCGGCTGATCCGCTCCTGCCGGGGCCGGCTGCGGCTGATCCTGCCCGCCCAGGGCGCGAGTGACGGTTCTCACGTCAACCGGGTGCTCGGCGCCCTCGGCGTGCGGCGGCTGTTCGACGTGTACGCGGACATCGACAGCGCGGTCTCCGACGAGGCGGACCCCCTCTCCGCCTGACACCCCGCGGGTGCACATAGCCGACGAACGTGGCAGTGCCACATTGTTGTCGCGGAATTCCCCCGGTCTTGGCACAACCGACGTTTTCCCGCTCCCCGGCCGCCACCCGCGTCGTACGCTCGCTGCGAAAGGAACCCCCACGTCACGTAAGGCGGCCCGAACACACATGGTCAGCACCGAGTACGAGCGACGGATCGCCGCCCGCTTCGCAACCTTCGACCAGGACGGCAACGGCTGGATCGACCGCGAGGACTTCAGCTCGGCGGCCAAGGCGCTGCTCGCGGAGTTCGGCACCCCCGCCCGCTCCGACCGCGGCCAGGCCCTGTACGCCGGCGCCGAGGCCTTCTGGCAGGGCATGGCCGGCATGGCGGACCGGGACGGCGACCAGCGCATCACCCGCGAGGAGTTCGTCAGCGGCGCGGTCAAGCGGCTGCACGACAACCCCGAGCGCTTCGCCGAGATCGCCCGCCCCTTCCTGCACGCGGCCCTCGCCCTCGCGGACACCGCGGGCGACGGCACGGCGACGGTCCCCGACACCGTGCGGGTGCTGCGCGTCCTCGGGGTGCCCCCGGAGACCGCGCGGGCGGTGGCGGCGGGCCTCGACACCGACGGTGACAACAGGGTCGCGGAGGCGGAGATCGTCCCGGCGTTCGCCCGCTACTTCACGATCCCGGAGTAGAGCCGCCCGCTTCACGATCCCGGAGTAGGGCCGCCCGCTTCACGATCCCGGAGTAGGGCCGCCCGCTTCACGGTCCCGGAGCAGGGCCGCCCGCTTCACGGTCCCGGGGTGGGGCTGTCCGAGAAGCGCTCGCGCAGCCGGTACTTGAGCACCTTGCGCAGGGTCTCGTTGCGCGGCAGGGCGTCCACCACCTCCAGCCGCTCCGGCAGCTTGTGCACCGACAGCCCTGCCGCGCGCAGGTACGCCACCACTTCGGGCAGCGTCAACACGGCCGTGCCCGGCGGCTGTTCGACCACCGCGCACACCAGCTCCCCGCGCTCCGCGTCCGGCAGCCCCACCACCGCCGCGTCGCCGACCGCCGGATGCGCGGCGAGCAGGTCCTCGATCTCCTTCGCCGAGATGTTCTCGCCCTTGCGGATGATCACGTCCTTGAGCCGTCCGGTGAGGACCAGGTGGCCGGTCCCGGTCACCCGGCCCAGGTCGCCGGTGCGCAGGAACCCGTCCCCGTCGAAGGCCTCGGCGGTCTGCGCCGGGTCCAGGTACCCCTGGCACACCGCCTCCCCCCGCAGCCGCACCTCGCCGCCCTCGGCGATCCGGATCTCCATCCCGGCCGGCGGCCGCCCCTCGGTCGTCGCCAGGTTCTCCGCGGTGTCGTCCGGCGCGCCCATCGTGATCATCGGCACCTCGGTCATGCCGTACCCGTGCGTCAGCCGCACCCCCATCTCCCGCACCACCGCGTGGTACACCTCCGGTGGCTTGGGTGCCCCGCCGCCCGCGAGCAGCCGCAGCGACGGAATCACCCTGGTCCCCGGCTGCTTGCGCTGCTCGGCCAGGAACATCGAGTAGAACGCCGTCGACCCGCCCGCCACCGTCACCCCGTGCCTGCGGTACTCCGGCAGCGCGTCCGGCAGCGCGAACTGCTCGAACAGCACCGCCGGGAAGCCGTACAGCAGCAGCATCACCGTGTAGTCGGGGCCCGCGATGTGCGCGTACGGGAACGCCATCGAGCCCACGTCGTCCGCCGTGAGCCGCAGCGCGTGCGCGAGGCACGAACCGCCCGCGATCAGTGAACGGTCCGTGTGCAGAACGCCCTTGGGGTCGGAGGTGGTTCCCGAGGTCCAGTAGATCCACCGCACCGAGGTGCCCTCGGCGGGCGGGGCGGGCAGGACGGCCGGGTCGCCGTCCGGCATCCCGTCGGCGTCGTACACCTCGAAGACGCCCTTCGCGCCCAGCCGCCGGGCCATCTCCGTGTGGTCGAAGCCGCGCCACACACCCGGTACCGCGAAGAACTCGGCCCTGGACTCGCGCAGCGCGAAGCCGACCTCGCGGTCGCGGTAGAAGGGGATGACGGGCGACTGCACGGCACCCAGCCTGGCCAGCGCGAAGGACAGCACGGCCGTCTCGATCCGGGTGGGCAGCTGCCAGGCGACGACCGTGCCGGGGCGCACCCCCATGCCGTACAGGCCCGCGGCCACGCGTTCGGCACGCGCGCGCAGTCCGCCGAAGGACAGCGTCCGGTCACCCTGGAGGAACACCGGGCGCCCGGGGGTCAGTTCGGCGCGGCGGGCGGCCAGGTCCCAGAGGGTGCGGGAGGCGCTCAGCTCGTGTGCGGTGGCGTTCGTGTCGTCCATGGCCGGGCCCCTGCTCCCTCTCCAGCTGACGAGTCGTCAGATCGTAGGTCCTGGCGCCTTGTCGGTCCAGAGGCGCGGGGCTAGCCTGCGAGATCTGACGAACCATCAGTTCCGTGGGGGTGTCTGCCGGTGGATCTGTCGTACACGCCCGAGGAGGAGGACTTCCGGGCGCGGCTTCGGGAGTGGCTCGCCAAGGTGCTGCCCGGCCTGCCGCCGAAGCCGCGCCCCGAGGACTGGCCGGGCCGCCGCGCCTACGACCTCGGCTGGCAGCGCGCGCTCCACGACGCCGGGTACGCGGACGTCCACTGGGACGCCTCCCCGACCGTCCGGCTGATCTTCCTGGAGGAGACCGAGCGGGCGGGCGCGCCCTATGTGGGGGCCAACTTCGTGGGTCTGCTGCACGCGGGACCGACCATCGCCGCCGAGGGCACCGAGGAGCAGCGGGCCCGCTGGCTGGCGCCGATCCTGCGCGGCGACGAGGTGTGGTGCCAGGGGTTCAGCGAACCGGACGCCGGCTCCGACCTGGCCGCGCTGCGCACGCGCGCGTGGCGTGACGGCGACGACTACGTGGTCAGCGGCGCCAAGATCTGGACCTCGCACGCGGAGGTCGCCGACTGGTGCGAGCTGCTGGTGCGCACCGACCCCGCGGCGCCCCGGCACCAGGGCATCACCTGGCTGGCGATGCCGATGGACGCGCCGGGCATCACCGTACGGCCGCTGCGCACACTCGCCGGGTCCGCCGAGTTCGCCGAGGTCTTCCTGGACGAGGTACGGGTTCCGGTGGCCAACCGGGTGGGCGCCGAGAACGACGGCTGGAGGGTCACCATGGTGACCCTCTCCTTCGAGCGTGGCACCGCCTTCGTCGGCGAGGTCGTCGCCTGCCGCCGGGTGCTCGGCGAACTCGCGCGCGCGGCCCACGCGAACGGCGGCTGGGACGACCCGGTGCTGCGCCGCCGCCTCGGCCGGCTGAACGCCGAGTTCCGGGCGCTGTGGCGGCTCACCCAGTGGAACGTCAGCGAGGCGGAGGGCCGGGGCGTGCCCGGTACCGGCGGCTCGGTCTTCAAACTGCGCTACTCGCACGCGCGCCAGGAGCTCTACGACGCGGCCGCCGCCGTGCTCGGCCCCGACGCGCTCGACCTCGACCGGCCGTGGGTCCTCGACCGGCTCTCCTCCCTCTCGTACACCATCGCCGCCGGGACCTCGCAGATCCAGCGGAACATCGTGGCCGAGCGGATCCTCGGCCTGCCGAAAGGGCCGTGAGCGAACGTGCGTTTCCAACCGACCGACGAACAGAAGGCGTTGCGGGACGGCATGCGGGCGCTGCTCGCACGGAGATTCGACGCCGGTGCGCTCCGGGCCGCCGTGGCCGCGCCGGGACCCGACCGGGAGCTGTGGCGGGAGCTGGGGGCGGCCGGCTTCTTCGCGCTGCGGCTGCCGGAGGCCGAGGGCGGGGTGGGACTGGGCCTGCCGGAGGCCGTGTTGGTGTTCGAGGAGGCCGGACGGGCGCTGCTGACCGGCCCGTTGCTGGCCACCCACCTGGCGGCGACCGACGTGCCCGGCGCGGCCGACGGGCGGACCGTGGTGGCCCGCGCGGACGGCGGCCTGGTGGAGTGGCTGGCCGAGGCGGACGTGGTGACGGGGGACGCGTCGGGGGCCGTACCGCTGCGCTCCGTGGACCCGTTGACGCCCCTGCACCGGGTCCCGGAGGCGGTCTCCGGGCCCCCCGACCCGGTGGCCGTGCTCCTCACCGCCGCCGAGCAGCTCGGCACGGCCACACGCGTGTGCGAGCTGGCCGTGCAACACGCGCGCACGCGCATCCAGTTCGGCCGGCCGATCGGGGCGTTCCAGGCGGTCAAGCATCTCTGCGCCGAGATGCTGGTGCGCGCCGAGACCGCGCGTGCGGCCGTCTACGCGGCCGCCGTCACCGCCGACCCCCTGGACATCGCCGCGGCCCGGCTGCTGGCCGACGAGGCCGCCGTGGCCGGTTCCCGGGACTGCCTCCAGGTGCACGGCGGGATGGGCTTCACCTGGGAGGCAGAGGTCCACCTGCATCTGAAGCGGTCCTGGGTGCGATCCCAGCGTGCCGGTGGCGTCACGGAGAGTGAGGAAATGCTCGCCGCCGAGCTGCTCGGGTGAGCGTTCGAAACGGCCCTGGTCTGCGGAATCGACGTCCCGGGTGTCAGGATGTCGCGGATTGTGGCATACCGGAATCACGGAGCGTTGATACCGGGTTGTGTCCAACGCGTGACTCGTCACGGCCTGGAGTCGGGTGTCCCCTCCGGTACCTTCTGTGAGATGCGAGTGGTTCCGAGGACGAGCCATGCCGGCGGCGCCGTCGAGACGGCCCCGCGGTTCATGGCGCGTGCCGCTGTTCGCAGGGCGGTAAGGGTTTGCGGTCCCGCGTGTTCGACTCCCCGCCGCGAGCGTCGCACAGTATGGCCCACACGTACTCCTTCGCGCTGGAATATGCCCGAAGCGCTTGTTGGCGTGACTGTACGTCAACCATGCTGTCTCGTAAGGGAATCACGTTCCGTGACCCTTGCTCTGGCCGTTGTTCTGGCCATGCAGAAAATGGCTACGATCGTGGCCCTCGTCGCCGTTGTCGTCGCGGTCCTCCTCGCGGCGCCCGCGCGGCGCGGGTTCATGTGTCCGCCGGTTCGGATGGTGTGAGCGGTGCAGGTGCTTCAAGTGCAGCTGGAGATCCGGCCCGACCCCGCGGAGGTGGGGCGGGCCAGAAGGTGGGCGCGCTCGCGCCTCGCCGGGTCCGGTATAGCGGCGGACGAGTCGCTGGCCGAGACGTTGATCCTGCTGGTCTCCGAGCTGGTCACCAACGCCGTGGTGCACACCGGCCGGCCGGCCGTGCTGCGCCTCTCGCTGCCGGGTGCCGACCGTGAGGGCGTCGACGGGGCGGCCACCGTGCGGCTGGAGGTCGCCGACACCAGTACCCGTGCGCCCGTGCCGAGGTGTGTCGACGGCGACGCGACCGGCGGCCGTGGTCTCGCCCTGGTCGACGGGCTCGCCGACCGCTGGGGCTGGAGCCCCGAAGGCGCGGGCAAGCGCATCTGGTGCGAACTCGACCGGTGTTCGGAACCCAGGCGGGGCGCGGCGGTGGCGTACGGGGGCGGTCTGGCCTCGTACGAGGGGCTGGCTTTCGAGGCGGTGTGATCCCGGTGCGCGGTGATGCGCCGGGGGGTTGCATCCGTGCGCGCCCATGATGAACCGGGGCACAGGCCTTGAAACCCCGAACGGGTGTTGACGCCCCGTGACCATTTGAACACGCTTGAGGTCTGCGATTCGCCGCGAGGGGACGGCGAGGGGTCTGGTGACGGACGCCCTCGTCGAGCGTGGGTCGAGACGGACGGCAGTGCGCGGGGCCGGGCTCGGGGCGGGCCCGTGCGCGTGACCGTCCGGTTTCCGGGGGGATGGGGGAGGGTCGGTGTCACGCCGGGTCGGCGTGACACCGACTCCGGTTTCAGAGGACGGCCACGGGGGCGACGGGCGTGCCGGTGGCACCGGTGATCGGCTCGGGCATCGCCGACAGCAGGAACGCGTACCGGCCGGTTTCTCCACAGGCTGTGGACAACTCTTCGAGATTCCAGTTCTGGCCCTGGAGCATGCCCATCTCCACCAGGTCCAGCGCGTGCACGGGCAGCCAGAGGTCCTCGATCTCCGGCGGGAAGATCTCGAAGGTCAGCGTGTCGTTGGCGACGGCGGCCACGTCCCGCGCGTGGAACCACTCCGGGGTGCGCACCGACAGCCCCGGCGACGGATAGCCGTACCCGTGCTTGTCCCCGGCCAGGTACACCCGCACCTGCCCGGTCCGTACGAGGACGATGTCGCCGGCGCGGACGGTGGTCCCGGCGAGCTCCTCGGCCGCGTCCAGGTCCTCCGGGGTGACCGCGTGGCCCCCCGCCAGCCGTTCGACGCCGCGCGCGCGTGCCACGTCCAGCAGCACCCCGCGCGAGACGATGTGCCGCGCCTTGTCGATCCCGCCGAACCCCGCACCGCCGTGCGCGGTCACGGTGTCCGCCGGCCGGCCGTTGTACAGCCGCCCCGAGTGCGAGACATGGGTGAGCGCGTCCCAGTGGGTGCCGGCCTGGAGCCCCATGGTCACCGCGTCGTCGCTGCACGCCACCGTCCCCGGGCCGAACAGCTCCTGGTTGATCTGCACCATCGTGTGCAGCGGGTTGACCCGCCCCGGGATCATCCCGGTCTGCACCCCGTCCTGCCGGAGCGGCAGCGCCAGCGGGACGCGCCGGCCGGTGCGGACCGTCGCCGCCGCCTCCCGGACCACCTCGTCGGTGATCAGGTTCAGGGTGCCGATCTCGTCGTCGGCGCCCCAGCGCCCCCAGTTGTTGACGCGCTCGGCGATCTCGTGAAACGCGGGATGAAGGGTCGGCAGAGACATCCGGTTCCTCCCCGGGGCTTGTGTCCGCACATCAGACGCGCCATAAAATCTAACGGTCCGTCAGAAACCGCGGGAAGGGGCCGGGCGTGGGGAACTTCTTGGCAGGCAGGGTCGTCGCCGTGACGGGTGCGGGGCGCGGTATCGGACGGGCGGTGGCGCTGGCGGCGGCGGCCGAGGGGGCGAAGGTCGTCGTCAACGACTACGGCGTCGCGGTCGACGGCGGATCACCCACCAGCGAGGTCGCCGAAGCCGTGGTCAAGGAGATCGAGGCGGCGGACGGCGAGGCGGTCGCGGTGGCCGACGACATCTCCACGATGGCGGGCGGACAGCGGATCGTGGACGTGGCGCTGGCCTCGTACGGCCGGCTCGACGGGGTCGTGTGCGTGGCGGGGATCCTGCGCGAGCGGATGCTGTTCAACATGACGGAGGAGGAGTGGGACCCGGTGGTCGCCACCCACCTCAAAGGCACGTTCACGGTGTTCCGGGCGGCGTCCGCGGTGATGCGGAAGCAGCGCGCAGGCACCCTGATCGGCTTCACCAGCGGCAACCACCAGGGTTCCGTCGCGCAGGCCAACTACAGCGCGGCCAAGGGCGGGATCATCTCGCTGGTGCGCAGCGCGGCGCTCGGTCTGCACAAGTACGGGGTGACCGCGAACGCGGTGGCGCCGGTCGCGCGTACACGGATGTCGGCGGGGGTGCCGACGGAGCTCGCGGAGATCGGCGAACCGGAGGACGTGGCCGCGTTCGTGGTCTACCTGCTGTCGGACGCCGCGCGGGACGCGGGGATCACGGGGCAGGTGTACACGGTCGCCGGGCCGAAGATCGCGGTGTGGGCCCAGCCGAGGGAACTGCGCGCCGCGTACGCCGAGGGCGGCACCTGGACGCCGGAGCGGATCGCCGAGGTGCTGCCGGGGAGCGTGGGGGCGGACCCGATGCCGATGCTGGCGCGGCTGGCGGCGATGGAAGCGGCGGCGCGCGCGGGAAGCCGGCCGAACGCCTAGGGGGCACAGGGGGGCGGTGTGTGCGCGGGTGCGGCGGCGTCGTGGTTGTTCGCGCAGTTCCTCGCGCCCCTGGCTCGGCCAACTCGAACCATCTTGGGAGGGCACCGTGGAGTTCGGTTCAGGGCCGGCGGACGAGGCGTTTCGCCGGGAAGTGCGGGGCTGGCTCGACGCGCACGTCCAAGGGGACTTGGACCGGCGCGGTTGGGAGCGCACGCTCGGAGCCGATGGCTGGATCGGGCTCGGGTGGGCCGAGTCCGGGTACGGGAACCGGACCGGCACCCTCACCCAGCAGGTCGTCTGGGCCGAGGAGTACGCCAGGTCGGCCGCCCCACCGCGCTCCGGGCACATCGGCGAGAACCTGCTGGCACCGACGCTCATCGCACACGGCACCGCGGAGCAGAAGGCGCGGTTCCTGCCGCCCGTCGCCGCCGGCGAGGAGCTGTGGTGCCAGGGGTACAGCGAGCCCGGCGCGGGATCGGACCTGGCCGGCGTGCGGACCTCGGCCGTACGGGAGGCGGACGGCTACCGCGTCTCCGGACAGAAGATCTGGACCTCGCTCGCGCACGAGGCCGACTGGTGCTTCGTGCTCGCGCGGACCGAGGCCGGTTCACGCCGGCACCACGGACTGAGCTTCCTGCTCGTGCCCATGGACCAGCCCGGCCGGATCGAGGTCCGGCCCATCAGGCAGCTGACCGGCACCGCCGACTTCAACGAGGTCTTCTTCGACGGCGCCCACGCGGAGCATGTCGTCGGCGGCGAGGGCAACGGCTGGCGGGTGGCGATGAGCCTGCTCGGCTTCGAGCGGGGCGTGTCCACGCTGGCCCAGCAGATCGGGTTCGCCGAGGAACTCGGCCGCGTGGTGCGGGACGCGGTGGCGAGCGGCGCCGCCGCCGATCCCGTCGTACGCGCACGGCTGGTGCGGCTGTGGGCCGAGTTGCGGGTGATGCGCTGGAACGCCCTGCGCACGCTCGGGAACCCGGCCGCCGAGCCGGGCGCCCCGAGCGTGGCCAAGCTGCTGTGGGCCGGCTGGCACCAGCGGCTCGGCGAACTCGCCGTGCAGGTGCGGGGCGCGGCGGCGAGCGTCGGGCCGGCCGACTGGTCGGCGGCCGCGCCGTACGAACTGGACCCCGCCCAGCACCTGTTCCTCTTCTCCCGCGCCGACACCATCTACGGCGGCTCGGACCAGGTCCAGCGCACGATCATCGCCGAGCGCGTGCTCGGTCTGCCGAGGGAACCGAAGGGGGTCGAGTCGTGATGCGTGGTGTGGTGTTCGACGGGAAACAGGTGCAGGTCGTCGACGACCTGGAGGTACGGGAACCGGGGCCGGGTGAGGTGCTGGTGGCGGTGGCGGCGGCGGGGCTCTGCCACAGTGACCTGTCCGTGGTGGACGGGACCATACCCTTCCCCGTTCCTGTGGTGCTCGGACATGAGGGTGCGGGCGTGGTCGAGGCGGTGGGTGTGGGGGTGACCCATGTGGCGCCGGGAGACCATGTGGCGCTGTCCACCCTCGCCAACTGCGGAGCCTGTGCCGACTGCGACCGGGGGCGGCCGACCATGTGCCGCAAGGCCATCGGCCGTCCGCAGCAGCCGTTCACGCGCGGCGGCCGCAACGTCCACCAGTTCGCGTGCAACTCGGCCTTCGCGGAACGCACGGTCGTCAAGGCCGTGCAGGCGGTCCGGATCCCGAAGGACATCCCGCTGACGTCCGCCGCGCTGATCGGCTGCGGGGTGCTGACCGGGGTGGGCGCCGTACTGAACCGGGCCCGCGTCGACCGCGGCGACACCGTGCTGGTCATCGGCACCGGCGGGATCGGGCTGAACGTCATCCAGGGCGCGCGGATCGCGGGCGCCCTGCGGATCGTGGCCGTGGACGCCAACCCGGCCAAGGAGGAGGTGGCCCGGCAGTTCGGCGCCACCGACTTCCTGACCGCCACCGACGCGGTGAAGGACCTGCTGCCGTACGGCGTCGACCACGCCTTCGAGTGCGTGGGCCGCGTCGAACTGGTCCGGCAGGCCATAGACCTCCTCGACCGGCACGGCCAGGCGGTCCTCCTGGGCATGCCCGCCGCCACCGCCGAGGCGTCCTTCGTGGTCGCCTCCATGTTCCTCGACAAGTCCGTCCTGGGGTGCCGCTACGGCTCCTCCCGCCCCCAGCACGACATCGCCCTGTACGCCGAGCTGTACCGCCAGGGCCGACTGCTCCTGGACGAACTGGTGACCGCGACGTACCCGGTGGAGGACTTCGAGAAGGCCCGCGCGGACGCGGAGGCGGGCCGGGTGGCCCGGGGGGTGCTGACCTTTCAGCGGGCGGGGGCGGACGGCCGGGCGCCGGTGGGGCCCGGGGACTCGCCCGGGGCGGTGCGGAAGGTCCGTCGGTAGGCGGTCGGGGTGACGCCCAGCGTCGCCTGGAGGTGCTGGCGCATGGACTGGGCGGTGCCGAAACCGGCGTCCCGGGCCACCTGGTCGACCGACAGGACGGTGGACTCCAGCAGGTGACGGGCGCGTTCGACGCGCTGCTGGGTGAGCCACTGGCCGGGGCTGACGCCGGTCTCCTCGCGGAAACGGCGGGTGAAGGTCCGTACCGACATGGCCTCCTGCTCGGCCATGTCGCGCAACTGGATCGGCTCGTGGAGGCGGCCCAGCGCCCAGGCGCGGGCGGCCGTCGTGGTCGCCGTCCGGAGGTCGGGGACCGGGCGGTGGACGTACTGGGCCTGGCCGCCGTCCCGGTGCGGGGGTACGACGGTACGGCGGGCCACCTCGTTGGCGACGGCCGTGCCGTGGTCACGGCGGACCATGTGCAGGCACAGGTCGATGCCGGCGGCCACCCCGGCGGAGGTCAGCACGTCACCGTCGTCGATGAACAGGACGTCCGGGTCCACCTCGATCCGCGGGAACAGCCGCTGGAGATGGTCCGCCTCGGCCCAGTGCGTGGTCGCCGGGCGGCCGTCCAGCAAGCCGGCGGCGGCCAGCACGTAGACGCCGGTGCAGATGGAGGCGAGCCGGGTGCCGGGGCGGATGTGGGCCAGGGCCGCGGCCAGTTCGGGGGTGAGGACGCCCTCCTCGAAGACCGGACCCAGCTCGTACGACGCCGGGACGATCACCGTGTCGGCGGTGGCCAGCGTCTCCGGGCCGTTCGGCACGTGGATCGAGAAGTCGGCGTCGGTCTCGACCGGGCCCGGCGGGCGGACGGAGCAGGTCACGACCTCGTACAGGTGCCGGCCCCGGGCGTCCTTGGGGCGGCCGAAGATGCGGTGCGGGATGCCCAGCTCGAAGGGGAGCAGGCCGTCCAGGGCGAGGACGACCACACGGTGGGGGCGGAAACCGGGCACACTGCTCATGGCCCGATCCTAGCGAATACTGTCCTTCGGGCCACTCGATGGAGCGAACCCCCTGGCCGAAGCTTTATGGCGTGACCCAGACAACCGAAGCCGCAGCAGCCCGCCGGGACCCGAGGCCGACCCGCTCACCGCGCCTCCACCGCGCCTGGTTCGTCGCCGCCGTCACCTTCGTCACGATCATCGGAGCGGCCGCCTTCCGTTCCCTGCCCGGCCTGCTCATCGACCCGCTGCACGCGGAGTTCGGCTGGTCGCGCGGCACGATCGGGGCGGCCGTCTCCGTCAACCTCGCGCTGTACGGGCTCACCGCGCCCTTCGCGGCCGCCCTGATGGACCGGTTCGGCATCCGGCGCGTGGTCGCCGTCGCGCTGACCGTCATCGCGCTGGGATCCGGTCTGACCGTGTGGATGACGGCGGCCTGGCAGCTGATGCTGTGCTGGGGGCTGCTGGTCGGTCTCGGCTCCGGCTCGATGGCGCTGGCCTTCGCCGCCACCGTCACCAACCGCTGGTTCACCGCCCGGCGCGGCCTGGTCACCGGCATCCTGACCGCGGCCTCCGCCTCCGGCCAGCTGATCTTCCTGCCGCTGCTGTCCTGGATGGTCGAGACGTACGACTGGCGCCCGGCCGCCGTCACCGTCGCCCTCGCCGCCCTGGCCGTGGTCCCCTTCGTCTGGCTGCTGCTGCGCGACCACCCGGCCGACGTGGGCCTGAAGCCGTACGGCGCGACCGAGTTCGTGCCGAAGCCGCCGCCGGTCACCGGGGCCGCCCGCCGGGCGGTCGGGGTGCTGCGCTCCGCCGTGCGCACCGGCCCCTTCTGGCTGCTCGCCGGCACCTTCGCGATCTGCGGGGCGTCCACCAACGGCCTGATCCAGACCCACTTCGTGCCCGCCGCCCACGACCACGGCCTGCCGGTCACCGCGGCGGCCTCCCTGCTCGCGGTCATCGGCGTCTTCGACGTCGTCGGCACGATCGCCTCCGGCTGGTTCACGGACCGCTTCGAACCGCGCCGCCTGCTCGCCGTCTACTACGCGCTGCGCGGCCTCTCGCTGCTCTTCCTGCCGATGCTGCTCGGCCCGTCGGTGCACCCTCCGATGATCTTCTTCATCGTCTTCTACGGCCTCGACTGGGTCGCCACCGTCCCGCCCACCCTGGCCCTGTGCCGTGAGCAGTACGGCGAGGACAGCGCAATCGTCTTCGGCTGGGTCCTCGCCTCCCACCAGGTCGGCGCGGCCCTCGTCGCCTTCCTCGGCGGTGTCGCCCGCGACGTCTTCGGCAGCTACGACATGGTCTGGTACGCGTCGGGTGCCCTGTGCGCGGCGGCGGCGCTGATGGCCCTGGTGATCCGCCGCCGTACGGTCCCGGCCGTGCCCGCCCTCGCCGTCTGACCGTCCCTGACGTCTAACCGCCCAGCCCGGCGAAGCGCCCCTGGTGGAACAGCAGCGGGGCCTGGTCCGGGTCGTCGCCCGTGCCCAGGGCGTCGACCCGGCCGACCACGATCAGGTGGTCGCCGCCCGTGTGCACCGCGTGGACCGCGCAGTCGATCCACGCGGCGGCGCCGGTCAGCCGGGGTGCGCCGGAGACCGGGGCCGCGTCGTGGGCCACGCCCGCGAACTTGTCCGCGCCGCTCACCGCGAATGCCCGGCACAGCTCGCCCTGGCCCGCGCCGAGCACGTTGACGCAGAAGACGCCGGCACGGGCGATGCGCGGCCAGGTGGCCGACGTACGGCCGACCATGAAGCAGACCAGCGGCGGGTCGAGGGAGAGGGACGAGAAGGACTGACAGGCGAAACCGGCGGGGGAGGGCTCGCCCTCGGCGGCCGGTGCGGTGATCACGGTCACCCCGGTCGCGAAGTTGCCGAGGACCCGCCGGAACTCCGTCTGGTCGACCGGTGCCCGCTCGTCGGCGCGCACACATCGCAACTCCGGGCGTGGCATGGCCTCCACGGACCCCGGCCCGGGAGTCGACCTGAGATAACGGACGGCGGCGGCCGCCGCCCCTGCGTGTCCCATCACCTCTTCATTGAAGCTGACACATCGTCAGATGGGAAGAGCGGTGGAGGGGTCCGGTACCTGGTTGCCCGACGCCGACGCCGACGCCGACGCCGACGCCGACGCCGACGCCGACGCCGACGCCGACGCCGACGCCGACGCCGACGCCGACGCCGACGGCTCCGGCCGGGCCGGCGTGCTGCTCAGCCTCGACGCCGACTGTGGCGAGAACACCCACTGGTCCGTCGGCGGCAGCGAGAAGTCCCCCCGACTGTTCGTACTCTTCGGCGATCCGGACGCGGGCACCCTCCGCATCCTCGAACGGACCGCCGGCTGACGGCCGGCGGCGCGCCGCACGGCCGGCCCGTGCGGTCTCAACGGCCCCGGAAGTCCGGGCTTCTGCGCTCCACGAAGGCCCGTAGGCCCTCCTGGGCGTCGTGGGTCGTCATGTTGATCTCCTGGGCGGCGGCCTCGGCGGTGAAGGCCGCCGCGCGGTCGCCGTCCAGGGACGCGTTGAGCAGCTGTTTCGTCAGGGCCAGGGTGCGGGTGGGGCCGGCCGCCAGCCGTACCGCCCACTCCCGTGCCGTCTTCGCCAGCTCCTCGTCCGGGACGACCCGGTTGACCAGGCCCAGTCGCTCGGCCTCCGGCGCGGAGAGCGCGTCGCCGAAGAACATCAGCTCCTTGGCGCGCTGCGGGCCGACCAGGCGCGGCAGGAGGTAGGCGCCGCCGCCGTCGGGGACCAGGCCGCGCCGGACGAACACCTCGATGAAACGGGCCGACTCGGCGGCCAGTACCAGGTCGCAGGCGAGCGCGAGATGGGCACCGAGCCCGGCCGCGGTGCCGTTGACCGCCGCGATCACCGGTTTCTCGCAGTCGAGCACGGCGGCGATCAGGCGCTGGGCGCCGAGCCGGATGGTACGGGCCACGTCACCGGGAACGCGCTCGGCCGTGGCACCACCGCCCCGGAGGTCGGCGCCCGCGCAGAAACCGCGGCCGGTGCCCGTGACGACCACCGCGCCGATCCCCGGGTCCGCGGACGCCTCGCCGAGGCGCTGGACGAGGTGGTCCCGCTGGCCGGGAGTGAGGGCGTTGAGGGCCTCGGGACGGTCGAGGGTGAGGTGGGCGACCCGTTCCGCCGTCACGTACCGGACGCTGTCCATCAGCGGCACACCGCCAGCGCGTCCAGCGCCACCGCGCCCTGCCCCTGGTCCAGCACCATCAGCGGGTTGATGTCGAGCTCGGCGAGCTGGTCGCCCAGTTCCAGGGCCATGCGCTGGACGCGCAGGATCACCTCGACGAGCGCGTCGAGGTCGGCCGGCGGCCGGCCCCGCACCCCGTCCAGGAGGGCCCGCCCGCGCAGTCCGGCCAGCATGTCCCGGGCCTGTTCCTCGCCGAACGGCGGCACGCGTACGGCCGCGTCGTGCAGCACCTCCACCAGCACCCCGCCCAGCCCCACCGTCACGGTCGGCCCGAAGAGGTCGTCGTGGGTGACCCCGACGACCATCTCCACCCCCCGCTCCACCATCTGGCAGACCAGCACGCCGTCGAGGGCCACCCCCTCGTAGCGGGCGATGTCGGTGAGCTCCCGGTAGGCGTCCCGGACCTGGCTGGCCGAGGTCAGCCCGATCTTCACCAGGCCCAGCTCGGTCTTGTGGGCGAGCTGCCCGCCGGACGCCTTCATCACCACCGGGTAGCCGACCAGCCCGGCGGCGCGCACGGCCGCCGCCGCGCTGGTCACCAGCTGCTCGCGCGGCACCCGGATGCCGTACGCGCGCAGCAGCTGCTTCGCCGCGTGCTCGCTCAGCTGCTGTCCCGGCCGCATCAGCGCCAGCGCCTTGCGGTAGGAGGGAGAGGGGGTGCGCGGGGCCTCGTCGAAGGGGGAGCGGTAGCCGCTGACGAAGCGGTGGTGGTCGAGATAGGCGCGGACGGCGGTCAGGCAGTTGCCGACGGTGCGGAAGGTGGCCACCCGGGAGGAGCCGAGGAGCACCTCGCGGTAGGCGGCCTCGGTGCCGACCGGCGAGCCCCACACCACGCAGACCAGCTTGTCGGTCGCCTCCGCCGCGTCGACCAGGTCCTGGACCAGCCTGTCGCTGAGCGGTGGGAAGGGGCCGGTGATCGGGCAGATCAGCACCCCGACCTCCGGGTCGGCGAGGATCGAGTCGATGATCTTCCGGCCGCGCCAGTCGCCCACCGGATGCCCGCCGTTGTCCACCGGGTTGGCCACGCTCAGGTACTCCGGTATCCACTGGTGCAGTTCGGCCTGCCGGGCCGGCGACAGCACCGGCAGCCGCAGCCCCAGGCCGGACGCCAGGTCGGCGACGTGCGCGCCCGTGCCGCCCGAGATCGAGCAGACCACGACCCCGTCGGCGCGCGGTGCCCGTGCCCGGGCCAGCAGGGCGGCGGTGTCCTGGAGTTCGTCCAGGCCGTCGACGCGGATCACGCCGTACTGCCGCAGCGCCGCGTCGACCACGTCGTCCGCGCCGGTCAGCTTGCCGGTGTGGGAGGCGGCGGTGCGGGCGCCGGTCTCGGTGCGGCCGACCTTCACGGCGACGACGGGTACCTTGCGGCGGGCCGCGCGGTCGGCGGCCAGCAGGAAGGCGCGCCCGTCCTTCAGCCCCTCGACGTAGCAGGCGATGGCGCCGACCTCGGGCCGCTCGGCGAAGTACGAGATGAAGTCGGCGGTCTCCAGGTCGGCCTCGTTGCCGGTCGGGGCCCAGTGGGAGAGGCGGATGCCGAGTTCCTGCGCGGCGAAGACCGGGCGGCCCTGGTGGCCGGACTGGGTGATCAGGGCGATCGCCGGGCCGTCCAGGTCGTCACGGAAGCGCTCGAAGGCGTTCAGGTTGGTGTTCGGGCCCAGCAGGCGGAGCCCGGAGCGCCGTACGGCCGCCGCGAGCCGCGTCTGGGCCGCCGCCCCCGCCACGCCGGTCTCCGCGAACCCGGAGGCGAAGGCCACGGCGAACCTGACCTTGGCCTCGGCCAGTTCCTCGATCACCGGCAGGGGGTCGGCGACCAGCAGCACCGCGAGGTCGACCTGCTCGGGCAGGTCGGCGACGGAGCGGGCGCAGGCGATGCCGAAGACCGACGGCCGGGTGGGGTGCACCGGGTGCACCCGGGCTCCGACCCGCCCGGCCCAGTCGAGCAGCTGCCGGGTGATACCGGTGTTGGGCCGTCCCTCGGCGTCCGAGGCGCCGATCACGGCGACGGACTCGGGCCGGAAGAACCGGTCCAGATCCGGTACGTCCGCGTACAGCGGCCGTCCGCTGACGTCCAGTTCGTCCTCGTCGGCCGTCCGGCCGTGGACGGCGGGGCCGGGACGCTGCTCACCGCAGGCGATGGCCCGGGCCCGGCGGGAGTCGGTGGTGAGGGTGCCGTGGGTTGATCCAAGCATCGGTCCGCCCGCTCCTGTGTGACAGCACAATTAACTGACGCAGTGTCAGATTACTGAACTGACACTGCGTCAGGAACCGGTCTGCACGCAAAGTTGAGGCCGAAAACGCTCCGTCCGTCACCCGAGGGCGGCCAGCACCTCCCTGGCCGCCCGTTCGCCCGACCGCACCGCCCCGTCCATGAAGCCCGTCCAGAACGTGGAGGTCTCCGTCCCGGCCCAGTGCACGCCGTCGACCGGCTCGCGCAGCGCGGCCCCGTACGCGGTCAGCACACCGGGCGGTGCGTAGGCCACCGGGCCGCCCCGGGAGAAGCCCTCATTGTCCCAGCGTTGCAGCACGAAGGAGGTGGGTGATTTGGCCTTGTCGCCGAAGTAGTTGACGTAGTCGGCCAGCACGGCGGCCTTGATCTCGGCCTCGCCCGCCGCGTCGTACGCCCGCATCTCGTCGGCCTCGATGAAGCCCATCAGCGCTCCGTAGGAGGCGTCCGGCGGGGAGTTGTCGAAGGTCGAGCGGACCACGCCGGAGTCGCTGACGGCCTGCCCGTTGAGGCCGTCGGCCCGCCAGAACGGGGTGTCGTACACCGCGATCGCCTTGCCGATCGAGCCCATCGGCATCCGCTGGGTGAGCTGGTCGCGGGCGGCCGGCAGCAGCGGGTCGAAGGTGATGCGGGCGGCCAGCGGGGGCGGTACGGCGACGACGACACGGGTCGCGGTGACCGTGACGCCGTCCGCCGTGACCAGGTACGAGCCGCCGGACTTCACGACGGAGCGCACCGGGGCGCCCAGCACCACCCGGTCGCCGAGGGTCGCCGCCAGCTTGATCGGGACCTGCTGGGAGCCGCCCACGAACCGGGACTCCTGGGCGCCGTTCGCGGTGTCGGTGAGGCGCTCCAGGGTGCCGGGCGTGGACTCGTTCCCGGCGGCGGCGATGTAGTACAGGACGTAGAGCAGGGAGAGTTCGCGGGGCTGCGCCGAGAAGATCGACGTGCAGGCCAGGTCCAGCAGGAACTTGGCGGAGGGGACGACCGCGTTGGCGTTCAGCCAGCTCTCGAAGGTCTGCTTGTCCCACTCGGCGGCCTTGGCTGCGGTCCAGGGCGCGTCCACCGGCACCGTCGCGGCCATGCTGTCCAGCTCGGACTGCACGATCGCCGCGTTGGCGAGCCCGGCCGCGTCCACCGGCGGGACCGAGCCGAGCAGGCCGCCGGTGTCGTAGGGGGTGCGCCTGCCGCCCTTGTAGAGGAGGTTGTCGCCCGTGTTGTAGGTGGTGAAGGTCGCCACGCCCAGGGAGTCGGCGAGGGCCTTGACGCGGTCCTGGGTGGGGCCGATGAACTCGCCGCCGCCCTCGGTGAAACCGCCGTTGGCCAGCTTCAGGTTCACCACCCGGCCGCCGACCCGGTCCCGGGCCTCCAGGACGGCCACGGTCCTGCCGCCGGCCACCAGGTCGCGGGCCGCGGTGAGCCCGGCGAGGCCGCCGCCGACGACCGCGACGTCGACGGTCCGGGAGCCGGCCGTGGTCGCCGCCGCGGCCGTACCGGCGGAGACCGCCGAGACCGTGGTGAGGCCGGCCGCCCCGGCGGCGGCACCGCCGAGCAGGGAGCGGCGGGAGAGCTGTCTTTCACGTGCCACGTGCGTCCTCCGTACTGAGCGAGAGGGGTGGAGCCGGAAAGTTGAGCAGGGCTCACATTCTGGTCTCGCGCACGGGCATGCTGCTACCGCCGGTAACAAACAACTCTGGTCGCATCCGTCACATGACCAAGAGAACGTGTACGTAAGGAGGTTGAGGACTTCTACGCCGTCCGGCCGCGCTTCGCGAGCACCTTCGCGAGCGCCTTCGCGATCTTCTCCGCGTCGATGGCCATCTCGCGGAACATGCCGCTGATCGGGTTGGTGTAGCCGGTGAAGTAGAGGCCGGGGGCGTTCCCCGGGGTGCGCGGGCCGTGCACGACGGGGCGGCCGCGGCCGTCGAGGACGTCGAGGTGGCCGACCAGGCCCTCCAGGGCGCGCACGTACCCGGTGGCCGCGATCACCGCGTCGGGGGAGGTGCGGGTGCCGTCGGCGAGGACGACCTTGCCGTCCTCGAAGCCCTCGACGGCGGCCACGATCTCGACCCTGCCCTGCCGCACGGCGTCGATCAGGCCGACGTCCAGGACCGGGATGGAGCCCTGCTTGACCCGGCTGTAGAGGCCGGTGTCGGGGCGGGGCAGCCCGTGGGCGGCGAGGTCGGGCACGCTGACCTTGGCCATGGTGCGGGCCAGCCGGTCCACCAGGGCGGTGGGGAGCCGTCGTACCAGGACCGAGTTGTACTGGGCGGCCCAGCCCGCCGTGGAGCGGCGCACGATGTGCGGGACCGTGCGGACGGCCAGCCGGACCCGGGCCGCGCCGCCCTCCGCCAGGTCGACGGCGATCTCGGCGCCGGTGTTGCCGACCCCGACGACCAGCACGTCCTGCCCGGCGAACGGCTTGGCGTCGCGGTACTCGCCGGCGTGCAGGAACCGGCCCCCGTAGCCGTCCAGGCCCGGCCAGTCGGGGATGCGCGGGGTGTGGTTGAAGCCGGTGGCGACCACCACCGCGGAGCCGGTCAGCTCGCGGCCGCCGGAGGCGTGCAGCAGCCAGCCGTCGCCGTCGGGCGAGCGCTCCACGCGGGACACCTCGACACCGGTGACGATCTCCAGCTCGTGGTGCTCGGCGTACTTCTCCAGATAGCGCACCACGTCGTCGCGGGAGACCCAGCGGCCGAACCGGCGTGGCATGGGCAGCCCGGGCAGGGCGGACAGCCGGCGGGTGGTGTGCAGGTGGAGACGGTCGTAGTGGCGGCGCCAGGACGCGCCGACGCTGTCGGACTTCTCCAGGACGACGGCACGGATGCCCCGGGCCCGCAGCGCGTACGCGGCGGCGAGACCTCCGGGGCCGGCGCCGATGACGTACACGGGCGAAACGGTGGGGGAGAACACGGCCATGAGCGCGAGCGTAATCACGCGTCACGTTGATGGGTCTCGGTCAAGACCGGAATTGGTTGCGGATTGATCACACCCGTAGGAGTCGTGGGTGGGATTTGTGGCGTAGCCCACTCGGTCTGCACGGAAACGGAAGAGAAAGGGCGCGAAAAGGCCCGTGCCGTCGGGCTCCGGTGCGCTGGAGCCCGACGGCACGGGTGGGCGGTGTCCTCAGACAGACGGGAAAAGGACACCGCGTTCGGGGAGGTTATCGCGGCAGTGGGGGGCCTATCTCGATTGTGAGAGGTTCTTACCTCTGCGAGGGCCGCTGCTTTTACGAGTGCTTCCTGCCCTTGCGATAGCCCGTCACCTTCGCGATCCAGGTGATGAAGTCACCGGGGTCGGTGTTGGCGCCATGACCCTGGTCCCAGTAGTAGAGGTGGTTCACGTCGTCGCCGAGGTTGTCCAGGCGGGCGGCCAGGTTCGCCGAGATCACGTGCGAGGTGTCGGAGTCGCTGGTGCCGAGGCGGATCCACCAGTGCTTGGAGCGGCGGTCGTTGACCTTCTCCACCAGGTGGTACATCGGGTTCATCAGGTTCAGCTTCGCGGGGATGTCGGCGGCGACCCGCTTGCTGCTCAGCCCGGTGCTGTCGTTCTTCGCGCCGTACGCCGTGAAGTGCCGGCTCTCCGTGGTGCCCGCGCCGAACTCGTTGTTCTCGCCCGCCGACAGGTCGAAGGCGTCGAAGGCCGGGGTGTCCTTCTTCCGGGCGCCGACGTGGGTGAGGAAGTCGGCCCAGGTGAAGGTGGCTTTGCCGCCGGACCAGGTGATGAAGGTGTTGGAGGCGAGGTACGTCTCGCGGTCGGAGTCCGAGAGCGCGGCGAGGTAGGCGGTGGCGGACGGCTGGAGGTACTGCTCGACCAGGTAGTCGTCGTAGTTGCGGGCGGTCAGCGGGCCGAAGCCGGACAGGCCGCGGAGCCGCAGGCTCGCCTGGTACTCGGCGAACTGCCCCTTGAGGTCCTTGGAGACGGACTGGTCGACCTGCTTGCCGGTGGCGAGCGCGTTGGTGCCCCAGTTCCACTCGTAGGCGCCGTCGGCGTGCTCCAGGTCGGTGATCGGGCACCAGGCGCCGACCGCGAAGACCGCGTCGGAGGCGTCGGCGGCGCCGAGCTCCTTCAGGTACTTCTCGTAGACCGGGCTGTCGCCGGAGGCGCCGAGCAGCGTGGACAGGGCGCCGCCCGCGCTGGTTCCCGCGGAGACGATGCGGTCCACGTCGCCGGGGACGGCGCCCTTGTTCGCCTTGATGTACCGGACGGCGGCCTTGAGGTCGACGATCGCGGCGGGCGCGGTGCCGTAGTACTCGCCGGCGGAGTTCTTGAGGGTGCGGCCGCGGGCACCCGGCTCGATCACGACGTACCCGGCGGCCAGTGCGAGCAGCTGGTTGCTCGAGGTGGCACCGCCGGTCGCGTTGGTGTTGCCGTTGGCGTTCGGGGCCGCGCTGGTGGTGGAGCCGGGGGCGCCGCTGGGGGCCGCACCGCCGCCCATGGCCGAACCGCCGCCGCCGACCTCGGTGGCGTCCGCGACGGAGGCGGGCATGTAGCCGCCGATGGAGTTGGCGAGCAGGATCGGCGCGTCCGCCGGGTCGACGGCCTTGCCGTCGATCTCGACCGGGGCGCTGACGATCAGGGACTGGTAGGTCTCGTCCACCGGGTTGGCGACATAGGTGATCGCCTTCCAGAAGTGGTACGTCACGGAGTGGTCCGCGCCGTCCGCGTCGGTGATGGTCTTCGTCAGCTTCGTGTAGGCGTCCGGGTCGAACGCCAGGGAGCCGGAGGCGCCCGGGGAATCCGCGGACGAGCCGTCGGCCGCCTGGGCGCCGAGCGCGATCCCGCCGGCCGCCGCGACGCCGGCCGTGGCGCCGATGCCCATGACGACCGTCCTGCGCTTCACTGACCTGTGCTTCACGGTGCTGCCCCTCGTCTTCCGTCTCCTTGGCCTTGCGTCTGCGAACGTAGGTGAGCTCCAACAAAATCGTCAACAATTGCCGGCAATTCATGGGTGGCGCACAGTCCCGCGGGGAACGCACAGCCTTTTCGGGCCCGGCCCTCGGCTTCTCCGCCGACCTGACGTACCGTCAGGAGCATGGATGCGACGACCGGCGACCGGTCCCCCGGCACTCCGCCGCCCCGGCGCCACGACCTCCCCGAGCCGGACGCCTTCACCCGCCCCTACTGGGCGGCGGCGGCCGAGGGCCGGCTGCTGCTGCGCCGCTGCCGCTCGTGCGGCCGGGCCCACCACTACCCCCGGGAGTTCTGCCCGCACTGCTGGAGCGAGGACGGCGCCTGGGAGGCCGCGACGGGCCGAGCGACGCTCTACACCTGGTCCGTCGTCCACCGCAACGACCTCCCGCCGTTCGGCGACCGGGTCCCGTACACGGCCGCCGTGGTCGACCTGGCGGAGGGGCCGCGCATGATGACCGAACTGGTGGAGACGCCCCGGCCGCGCGCCGGTCTTCCCTTGGAGGTCGCCTTCCGGGACGGGGTGCCGGTGTTCCGCCCGGCGGACCACTGAAACCCGCTGGGCCGTCACCTGCCCCACGGGTTTCAATGGGCGCATGGCCCTGACCGACGAACAGCCCGCAGCCCGCCGTCCCGACCCCGCTCCGCACGGTTACGGCCTGCGGCTCGACCACTGGGACCCGGACACGGAAGCCCATCTGGAGAGCTGGCTGCGCGGCCGTACCGACCCGGAGTTCCGCCGCTGGAACACTCCGCTCACGACCGAGACCGACCTGGCCGGCGCCCGGGCCGCCCTGGTCAGACAGCAGGCCCAGGCGGACGACGGGATCTGCGTGCCGTTCCGCATCGCGGACGCGGCGAGCGGTGCGACCCTCGGTCACATCGGCATCAACGTGATCGACCGGGTGTTCCGGTCGGCCCGGGTCGGCTACTGGGTGCTCCCCGAGGCGCGGGGCCGCGGGGTCGCCACCCACGCCCTGGACCTCGCCGCCGCCTGGACCTTCGCCGAACTGGGCCTGTACCGGCTGGAGCTGGGACACGCGCTCGGCCACGAGGCGTCCTGCCGCATCGCCCGGACCTGCGGGTTCCCGGACGAGGGGACCCTGCGCGGCGCGATGTTCGAGGCGGGCCGCCAGGACGCCTTCCGGGACGTCCACCTGCACGCCCGCCTCGCGACGGACCCCGCAACCGCCGTGGCCGGGTAATTCAGGTGCCGGACAGGGCTGTTGGACGGGACCATCGACCATGAACCCCCGAACCCACACACCCGACTGGCACTTCACCACCGACGTCGACGAATTCCTCAGTCACACCCGGGACTTCCTGCACTCACGCCCCGACCTGCACACCGTCCACCTGACGGTGACGGAGCAACTGCGGCGCAGCGGGCCGCTGGCCTACGGCGACCGGCCCCCGCTCCTCGGCCGGCTGGTCCGGGCGGACGGCAGCGTGGGCGCCGCGCTGCTGCACACCCCGCCGCACGCCCTGCGCACCACCCGGCTCACTGCCGACGAGACCGAGACGCTGGTCGACGGTCTCCTCGACCGCGGCCATCCCGTCACCGGCTTCGCCTCCGAGCAGGCCACCGCGGCGGCGTTCGCGACGGCGTGGCAGCGGCGGACCGGGGTGACCGCACGGCTCGGGGAACGCCAGCGGCTGTACCGGCTGGCCGAGTTGACCGACCCGTCGCCGCTGCCCGAGGGCCGGGCGCGGGTCGCGTCCGAGGCGGACCGGGACCTGCTGGTCCGCTGGTACGGCGGGTTCCTCGCGGACGCGGGCCTGCACGCCGGGCGGGACGGCGGTGAGTGGGCCGACTTCCGGCTCTCGTACGGCGGGGTCACCCTCTGGGAGACCCCCGACGGCACGCCCGTCTCCATGGCGGGGGTCACCCCGACGATCGCCGGGCAGGCCCGGATCGCACCCGTCTACACCCCGCCGGAGCTGCGCGGCCGCGGCTATGCCGGGGCGGTCACCGCGCAGGTCAGCCGGGCGGCGCTGGCCGAAGGGGTCGGCGACCTGCTCCTCTTCACGGACCTCGCCAACCCGACGAGCAACGCCCTGTACCAGCGCATCGGTTACCGACCGGTGGCCGACTGGGCGGAGTACGACCTCGGAGCCTGACGGCCCGGCCTACGGCCACAGCAGCTGCCTGTCCCAGCCGCCGTCCGGCCGCGCGGCGTACCGCAGGCGTACGTGCCGGCGTTCCGGGTCGCCCTGGAAGAACTCGGCCTCCTCCGGGCGCAGGTGGTACAGGGTCCAGGTCGGGGAGAGTGCGCCGGGGTCGGCGCGGGCGCGTTCCCAGGCCGCCTCGGACGCCTCGCGCAGCTCCGCCAGCGAGGACAGCCTCCCGCTCTGGAGGCCGGTGAGCGCGGCGGCCAGGGCACCCGTCGAGCGGGCGTGCAGATCCGCCTGGCTCTCCTCGGACGGGGCGGCGGTGACCGGGCCCCGGAGCCGGACCTGGCGGCCCAGCACCGGCCAGTAGAAGACCAGGGCCGCGTACGGGCGCGCGTTCAGCTGGTGCCCCTTGCGGCTGGTCACGTGCGAGGCGAAGGACCAGCCGCCGGCGTCGGCGCCGTGCAGCATCACGATCCGTACGTCCGCCCGGCCCTCCGCGTCCGTCGTCGCCAGCGACACGGTGTGCGGCTCCGGCTGCCCGGCCGCCACCGCCTCCGCGAACCACGTGGTGAAGAGCGGGAGCGGGGCGTCGGGAGCGGCCGCCGGGTCGAACGGCCGTAGGTCGGTTTTCTCGGGGGACCAGACGCGGAGCGATTTCAGGAGCGTGTGGAGATCCGTTGCTGCCATGTGCCGAGTATCACTCGGGCACCTCCGGCAGCCGTGTCATCAGGGGCTCGTACGGCGGCCGGGTGTCTCCCGGAGTGCGCACGCGCGGGCCGGCCGGGCAAACCGCTGCGAACGTCTGTGCCCCGGCCGCACACTGTCCGGCATGAAGGGACCCAGGACCGTGAAAGTGGCCGTACGCCACGTACGCGGCGATGCCGGACGGCGCCGGACGCGTGCCGTGACCTGGGCCGCCCGTGACTTCCAGCTGGTCCGGCCGGCCGTCGGCCTGGACCGGGTCGAGCTGGAGTGTCCCGTCTGCGCGGTCCCGGTCCTGGCCGAGGTGCGCGACCACGCCCGCACCCGGCGCGTCCGCGCGGCCTGGGCGGCGGCCGGTGTCCTCGCGCTGATCCTCTGCGCCGTCTCGCTCGGCTACGCCCTCCACGAGGGCGCCGGCACCCGCCCGCCGGGGCAGCCGCAGGCCGCCCTGGTGCCGGCCGGCGTGGTCGTCGCCGCCGTCCTCCTCGCCCTGGCACTGACCGCGTTCGCGGTCCGCCGCGGCCACATCGGCGTCAGACTCCTCACCGACGGTCCCGAGCCCGGCGGCGGCCACCGCGTCGTCCCGGTGCGCGGGTAGCGCCCTCGGCACTCAGCCCGCTCAGTGGCGGGTGAACTGGAGGCCGGTCCGCTGGACCGTGTCCGGGCGCACCGCGAGGGCGGGTACGACCAGCTGCTCGCCGTAGATGTCGGTGAGCCGGATCTCGCTCCCGCAGCCGGTGCCCTGCTCGGAGAGGAAGTAGTTGTACCCGGTGCGGGTCAGCGCCAGCCAGCCGCCGCCGGTGCGGACCTCCAGACGGGCCAGCGGGTTGCGGTGGCCGATCGCCTGGACACCGCACCAGTACTGGGTGGAGCCGGTCTTGTAGCGGATCGAGACGGTGTCGGAGACGGCCGGGCTGAGCAGGCTCCAGGTGATCGCGATCCGGCCGGCCGAGATCGGCGCCAGCTTGGCGAACGCCTGCCTGCTGAGGTCCAGTTGGCCCACCGCGCAGGGCGCCGGGCACTCGTTGGTGATCCGCACCGTGATCGACGCGCCGCCCGCCGCGCGGACGGACACGTACGCCCCGCACGCCTTGGCCGTCTCGTAGTCGGCGGTGTTCATCGCCGCGGTCATCACGTCGGAGGTCGGGCCGTAGGAGCAGGCGCCGTCTCCGTCGCCGACGTCGTACGAGGTGGCGACCCCGTCGTAGGTGGTGCCGGGGCGGATCCGGCCGGGCGCGGGGGCGGTGGTGGTGGCCGGGGTGCGGGCGGTGCCGGGCGCCGCCTGCCGGGCCGGGGAGGCCGCCGGCGGGGCCGTGGACGCCGACGGTGCCCCGGTGCGCCCGCTCGCCGTGGGCGCCGGCGCGGCGGACGACGGCCTCGGCGAGGCGGGTGACGTGGACGACGGTGCCGACGCCCGTTCCGGCGCGCCGGCCGTGGTCGCCGCGGAGGACGCGGACACGGCACGGTCCTGCCCGCTGCCGCCCGGGCCGCCGGGACGGAACGCCACGACCAGCGTCACCAGCAGGGCGACGCCGGCGACGGCGGCCACGGCGAGCAACGGGCCGCGGACCGGCCGCCATTCGAAGTCCCGGTCCTGCCGCGGGCGGCGGCGATGTGAGGAGGAGGCCACGGGGGTTCCTTACGCGGGTCTGCGGTGCACGTCCTTCGAAACATCGAAGCTTCCGGTACGGCAGTGGCCGCCGGGGCCGGAAAGGTTGCCGCGGCACGCCGGATCCCCATACGGACGGGGCGCCGGTTCCGCTCACCCCCGCCCCAGCACCACCGTCCCCGACGAGCAGAACCAGCCCCCCGTCCCCGACGCCACCCCCAGCTCCGGCAGCCCTCCGTCCGCCCGGCGCACCTGCCGGTCACCGGCCTCGCCGCGCAGCTGCCGTACCGCCTCCACGAGCAGGAACAGGCCCCGCATCCCCGGGTGCTGGGCCGAGAGGCCGCCCCCGTCCGTGTTCACCGGGAACTCCCCGCCCGCCACCCGCAGCCGCCCCTTCTCCACGAACGCCCCGCCTTCGCCCTTGGCGCAGAAGCCGAGGTCCTCCAGCGTCACCAGCGTCATGTAGGTGAACGCGTCGTAGATCTCGGCGAAGTCGATGTCGGCGGGGGTGACCCCGGCCCGCCGGAACGCCAGTTCACCGCTGACCGCCGCCGGGGACACCGTGAAGTCGGGCCACTCCGACATCGTGGCGTGGGACAGGCTCTCGCCCGTGCCCAGCACCCACACCGGGGCGGTACGGCAGTCCCGCACGTACTCCTCGGCCGCCAGCAGCACCGCCGCGCCGCCGTCGGAGCGGATGCAGCAGTGCAGCTTGGTGAAGGGATCGGCGATCATCGGGCCGGACAGGACGTCGTCGACCGTGACCGGGGTGCGGAACATCGCCTCCGGGTTCAGCGCCGCGTTCGCCCGGGCCTGGACCGCCACCTCGGCCAACTGATCGATGGTGGTGCCGTGTTCGATCATGTGGCGGCGGGCCGCCATCGCGTACTTGGCGACCAGCGTGTGGCCGTAGGGGACCTCGAACTGGAGCGGGCCGCGGGCGCCGAAGGACAGGTTCCCGGTCCGGCGGCCCGCCCTGATGTCGGCGCGGGCCGTCGAGCCGTACACCAGCAGTACCGCGTTGGCGTGGCCCGCCGCTATCGCGTCCGCCGCGTGCGCCGCCATCACCTCCCAGGTGGCGCCCCCGACGGAGGTGGAGTCGGTCCAGGTGGGGCGCAGGCCCAGGTACTCGGCCACCTCCACCGGTGCCAGCGTGCCGAGGCCCGCCGACGCGAAGCCGTCCACCACCCGGCGGCCGAGGCCCGCGTCGGCCAGCGCGCGCCGGGCCGCCTGGGCGTGCAGGGCGTACGGGGTGGCGTCGTCCACCCGGCCGCAGTCGGAGAGGGCCACACCGACCACGGCGACCTTGCGGGGTCCAGTCATGAATCTGACGGTACATCAGATCGGCCGTACGCCACCCCTGGGCATCTGCATCCGGCGCCCCTAGCATGACGGGCCGTCAGATCGTCAGGAGGTCCGTCATGGACACCCGCTTCACCGACGAGCAGGACGAGATCCGGCGCGCCCTGCGGGAACTGCTCCACAAACGCTGCGGCACGGAGGACGTACGGGCCGCCGTGGACCGGGCGGAGGGCCATGACCCCGGCCTGTGGACCGCCCTCGCCGAACATCTCGGCCTGCCCGGGCTCGCGCTGCCCGAGGAGTACGGCGGCGTCGGCTGCACCCTCACGGAAGTCGCACTGGCCGCTGAGGAGTTGGGGCGTACCCTCGCCCCCACCCCGTTCCTCGCCACCGCCGTCCTCGCCGCCCCGCTGCTGCTCGCCCTCGGTACCGGGGCCCAGCGTGCCGAACTGCTCCCCAGGATCGCGGCCGGCGGTCTCACCGCCGCGCTCGCCGTCCCCGGCACCCGGCTCGGCACCGCCCTCGCGCTCACCGGCCCGCCCGCCGCCGACTGGGCCGGCGGCGGGCGGGCCGGAGGGGTCCAGGCGCGGCGCACGGCTGAGGGCTGGCGGCTGTACGGGGAGGCCGACCAGGTGCTGGACGGCCACAGCGCCGGGCTCCTGCTGGTCCCCGCGCACGCCGGAGGGTACGCCCGCTCACGCGTCCTGCTCTTCCTGGTCGCGGGGGACGCCCCCGGGGTCGTACGGACGCGGCGGACCGCCCTCGACCCGACCCGCGGCCAGGCACGCGTCCAACTGCGCCACGCGCCGGCCGAGTTGCTGGGCGACGAGGACACCGACATCCATCCCGCCCTCGCCGCCCTCGGGGACGCGGCCGCCGCCGTGCTCGCGGGTGAGGCGGTGGGGGCGGCCGGCCGGGTGCTGGAACGGACCGTCGAGTACGTGAAGCAGCGCGAGCAGTTCGGGCGGCCGATCGGCTCCTTCCAGGCGGTCAAGCACCGGCTGGCCGACGTGTACGTGGCGGTGCGCGCGGCCAGGTCGGCGGCCTACTGCGCGGCCTGGGCGACGGCCCACGGCGAACGGGTCGGCGGGGTGGCGCTCGCGCAGGCGCTGGAGGCGCTGCGGACCGCCGCCGGGGAGGGCATCCAGTTGCACGGCGGGATCGGGTTCACCTGGGAGCACGAGGCGCATCTGTACTTCAAGCGGGCCGCCGGGGACGAGTTGCTCTTCGGGCCCGTGCACCGGCTGCGCGACCACGCGGCCGGCCGGGCCGGCCTGTTCGAGGGTGCGGGGGTGGCGATGTGATCGGGACACGGCTGGTCCAGAAGGTGTCCGCGACCCGGGGGTTCGCGAAGGTCGCGCCGCATGTCGTCCCGGCGCTGGACCGGGCGGTGCACCGGCTCAGCGGGGGCCGGGTGCTGCTCAGCGCGCGGATGCTGCCCGGGGTGGTCCTCACCTCCACGGGGGCGCGCAGCGGGCAGCCCCGCCGTACACCCCTCGCGTGCATGCCCGACGGCGACGGCTGGTACCTGGTCGGGTCCAACTTCGGGCGGCCCGGTCACCCCGCCTGGACGCACAACCTGCTCCGGCACCCCGACGCCGGGATCAGCTGGAAGGGGAGGGACATCCCGGTCACCGCCCGGCTGCTGACGGGGGAGGAGCGGGCGGCGGCCTGGCGGGCGCTGCTGGTCTTCTGGCCGCCGTACGCGGCCTACCAGGAGCGCGTGGAACGGGAGATCAGGGTCTTCCGGCTGGACCGCACGGTGTGACGGCGGTGCCTGGCCTCACAGCGCGTGCTGGGCGAGGAGGAGTGCGCCGATGCCCAGCATGGCCGCCCCCGAGGTGCGGGTCACCGCACGGGCCGCCCTCGGGCGGGCGGCGAGCAGGCGGCGGGCCAGGACGCCGACGGTCAGGTAGACGGCGGCGCAGCACGCCATGTGGAGGGCGCCGAGCAGGGCCGTCTGGGCCGCCACCCGGGCGTGGGCGCCGTCGGTCACCAGGAACTGGGGGAGCACGGAGAGGTAGAGCAGCAGCCCCTTGGGGTTCAGCCCGCTGATCGCCGCCCCCCGCCAGAAGCCACCGGCTCCACCCTCCGCCCCGGCGCTCCGGCCGCCACCGGCTCCACCCTCCGTCCCGGCGCTCCGGCCGCCACCGGCCCCGGCGGCATGGCCGCCACCAGTCCCGGCGGTCCGCCCGACCTCGGCTCCGCCGCCCCGCCCGGTCTTCGGTGCCGTGTCCGCGTCGGCGTCCGCCGCCCTCGGTACCGCCGGGTGGCGCAGCACGCTCCAGCCCAGCCACAGCAGGTAGCCGGCGCCCGCCACCGTGAGCGCCGTCAGCAGCCGCGGCGACCCCGCCACCAGCACCGCGAGCCCCGCGACCGCCAGCGCCGTGTGCAGCGCGTACCCGGCGACCAGGCCGGCCACCGCCCGTCCCACCGGGCGGCCGCGCACCCCGGCGGCGATCACGTACGCCCAGTCGGCGCCCGGGACGCAGACCAGCAGCAGGTCGACGGCGAGGAAGGAGAGCAGGGGTGTGAGGTCCATGGAGGGGACATTAGGCATGTTCTGCCCGAAAGTGTTGTCAAAATTTGCTCGTCAGTGCTGATTCTGGGGGAGAATCTTCCCCATGGACGACATGGACCGGAAAATCCTTGCCGAGCTCCAGCAGGACGGGCGGCTGACCGTGACCGAACTGGCCGGGCGGGTGCGGCTGAGCGTCTCGCCCTGCCACCGCCGGCTGCGCGAGCTGGAGCGGACGGGGGCGATCAGCGGGTACCGGGCGGTGGTGGAACCGGCGGCCGTGGGGCTGACCTTCGAGGCGCTGGTGTTCGTGTCGATGCGGCAGGAGGACCGGGACACGATCGCCGACTTCGAGCGGGCGCTCGCCGAGATCCCCCATGTGCTGGACGCGCAGCGGCTGTTCGGCGAACCCGACTACCTGCTGCGGGTGGCCACCGCCGACCTCGCCGCCTTCCAGCGGCTCTACGACGAACGGCTCGCGACCCTGCCGGGGGTGCAGCGGCTGAACTCGACACTGGTGATGAAGCACGTGGTGCGGGACCGGCCGCTGCCCGCGTAGGGCGACAGGCGGTGGTTCACCGCTGTGCGTGAACCACCGCCTGCCAGACAGGACCCCGTGCGTGTGTTACTTCGTGGGCTTCTTCCCGGTCACGCCCAGGTGCACCAACAGCGCCAGGTTCGGCTTCAGTTCGGCCTGCTTCACGCCCCAGCTCTGGAACCCCTTCTGGTGCGCGGCGACGGCCGCGAGCATCGCGACCAGCGAACCGGCGACCGCCGCCGGGTTCACGTCCTTGTCGACCCTGCCCTTGGACTGCAACTCCGCGATGGAGTCGGTCAGGGAGTTGTTCACCGAGTTGAGGATCTTCATCCGGATCTTGTAGAACCGTTTGTCCCCTTCGGCGGCACCGAGGTCGACCACGCGCAGGATCGCGTCGTTCTTCCGCCAGAACTCCAGGAAACCGTCCACGAGTTCCTGCGCGGTCGCCCAGCCGGCCTTGCCGACCCAGGAGCGCCCCGCCAGCAGTTCCGTCAACTGGCCGCCCTCGGTGGCCATTTGCTCGGCGATCTCCAGGACGGCGCCCTCGACGTCCGGGAAGTACTGGTAGAAGGTCGCGGGCGAAGTCCCCGCCTTCCGGGCGACATCGATGACCTTGACGTCCCGGTACGGGGAGGAGCTGAGCATCTCGCTGAGGCAGTCGAGCAGTTTCTGCCGGGTCGCCTGCCCACGCCGACCGGCCACGCGGCCGTCGACGGTACGCACTTGTCCTGTCATGCCGTCAGCTTACCGAGGGGTGATCCGAGCGCGATTCGGCCGACTGCAAATGGGGTGCGCGGGTGTAGAGGGAGTCTGCCCGGAACGGAAACGGGCGGGAACGCCCCGGTCACTCCGGGCGGGTGCGGCCGGTCTGCGGGGTGCGGGCGGGGCGGTTACTTTGACGACATGGCCGAAAACAGGGCAGCCGCGTACGCGGAGGGCGTCCCGTGCTGGGTGGACGTCCAGCTTCCCGACGTCGAGGCGGGCAAGCGGTTCTACGGTGACCTCTTCGGGTGGAGCTTCGAGAACGACACCGCCGACACCGCGGACGGCGCCGTCGGCGCCGCCGCCGGCGGGGGTTCCGCGTGGGCCCGGCTGGGCGGCGCGGACGTCGCGAGGCTGGCGCGGAAGACGGACGGCCGGATGCCCACCGTCTGGACGGTGTTCTTCGCCACCCCCGACGCCGGTGACCTGTGCCGGCGCGTCCTGGTGGCAGGCGGCACCGTCGTGACGGCCCCCGCGCCCGTCCGCGACCTCGGCACCGCCGCGCTGGTCACCGACCCGCAGGGAGCCGTCTTCGGCGTCTGGCAGGCCGCCGCCCACCGTGGTTTCGGCGTGCGGCACGCCCCCGGCACCTTCGCCTGGGCGCAGCTCTACACCAGCGACACCGACGCGGCCAACGCCTTCTACGCCCGCCTCTTCCACGACGCCCTGTTCGGCGCCGGTGCCGACCCGGACTTCGGCCGGGCCCCGGTGACCGAGGTGTTCGCGGCCGGGATGCCGTCCCAGTTCGTCGTGCACTTCCGCACCGGGGACGTGGAGGCCGCGACCGGGGCGGTACGGCAGCTCGGCGGCCGGGTCCAGGCGCCGCCCTTCGAGACGTCGTACGGAAAAGTGGCCGTCGTGACCGACAATCAGGGGGCGTCCTTCGCGCTGCTGCAACGCTGAGGCCACCGGAAGGTGGATATCGGCGGTCAAATGTCTCACTTTGTCACGAGACACCCTGATTGGTCGCCGGGTTCGCAACCTGCGCCCGGGCCAGGAAGAATCGGGGTGCGTGCCGCCACGGCGGTGCGGTGGTGAGACGCTGCACGGGGTCGCGTACATATGTGGGTGGACGTGGCCCGTACGGGGAGGTGGCAGGCAAGTGGTGGATCAGCTGACGCAGCACGATCCGCGGCGGATCGGGCCGTTCGAGGTGCTGGGACGGCTGGGGGCCGGCGGCATGGGGCTGGTCTATCTGGCGCGCTCGGCGTCCGGCCGGCGCGTGGCGATCAAGACGGTCCGGACCGAGCTCGCCGAGGACCAGCTGTTCCGGGTCCGTTTCACCCGCGAGGTGGAGGCGGCCCGCGCGGTCTCCGGTTTCTACACCGCGGCCGTCGTCGACGCCGACCCGCGCGCCGCCGTGCCGTGGCTCGCCACCGCCTACGTGCCCGCGCCCTCGCTCGAGGAGATAGTGAACGACTGCGGGCCCCTGCCGGCCCAGGCCGTTCGCTGGCTCGCCGCTGGCGTCGCCGAGGCCCTCCAGTCGATCCACGGCGCCGGGCTGGTCCACCGCGACCTCAAGCCCTCCAACGTCCTCGTCGTGGAGGACGGCCCCCGGGTGATCGACTTCGGTATCGCGTCCGGCGTCTCCAACACCCGCCTGACCATGACCAACGTCGCGGTCGGCACCCCCGCCTACATGTCCCCCGAGCAGGCCAAGGACTCCCGCAGCGTCACCGGCGCCAGCGACGTCTTCTCGCTGGGCTCCATGCTGGTCTTCGCCGCCACCGGCCACCCGCCCTTCCACGGCGCCAACCCGGTCGAGACCGTCTTCATGCTGCTGCGCGAGGGCCCGGACCTCGAAGGCCTCCCGGACGAGCTGCGCCCGCTCATCGAGTCCTGTATGCAGATGGAGGCCGCCGGCCGGCCCAACCCGGCCGACCTCCAGGCCCAGCTGGCCCCCCACCTGTTCGGCTCCGGCTCCGACGACAGCGGTACGGCGTCCGCCTGGCTGCCCGAGAAGGCGGTCGGCCTGATCGAGTCCCGCCGCGGTGGCCGTCCCGCCGTGAAGCCCTCCGCCCACCCGTCCGGAGGCCGCAGCGGCGGCCGTCCGGTGCTTCCGCCGCCGCCCTCGTACGACCCCGCGATCCCCGCGCCCGTCCCGGTCGGCGCCCCCGACACCGGCCCGGTCCGGCTGGCCGGCGGCCAGGTGCCCATCGGCCCGGGCCCGCGGGTCGCCGACGCCCGCGCCGCCGCCGTCAAGGCACCCCCGCCGGAGGCCGGCCTGGTGGCCAGCTGGTCCCGCCCCGGCCCCGGGGTCAACGGCGCCGACCCCGCCGTACCGCCGGTGCCGGTCCAGCCCCCGGAGACGGCGTCCGGCTGGCGGCCCTGGCGGTTCCGGATGTCCAACGACGTCTGGGGCACCCCGTCCGTCGACGGCGACCTCGTCTACGTCACCTCCTTCGAGGTGCACGCCCTCGACGTCGCCACCGGCCGCCGCCGCTTCAAGACCCGCGACGTGGCCTGGTCCATGGCGGTCGCCGACGGCCGTATCCACGCCTCCGACGGCCCGACCCTGTTCGCCCTGGAGGCCCGCGAGGGCGGCGACCTGTGGCGGCTGTCCACCGACGCCTGGGTGTACTCCCTCAAGGCCGACCGCGGCACCCTCGTCACCGGCACCCGGGGCGGCGGGGTACAGGCCTGGGAGGCCTCCAACGGGCAGAAGCTCTGGGAGCTGTCCGGCGCCCAGACCGACTTCGAGACGCCCGAGTCCGGGCCCGCCCTGCACGAGGGCACGGTGTACGTCTGGCAGGACGCGAGGCTGCGCGCGCTGGACGCCCGCACCGGCGACGAGCGCTGGTCGTACCCCATCGGCGACGCGGCCTCCTGCGGCGGCGTCCCGGTCCGTCTCACCCACGCCGACGACGGCTTCGTGTACGCCTCCGCCGGCACCCGTGTCATCGCCCTCGACACCGCGACGGGGCGGGTCCGCTGGCACTTCGAGGCACCGGCGGTGTTCCTCTCCCCGCCGGCGTTCGTCCCGGGCCCCGCGGTCACGGGCGGCGGCATCTACCTGGCCGACTACCTGGGCACGGTCTACGCCCTCGACGCCACCGACGGCCGCGACCGCTGGCGCATCGCCACCGAGGCCCGCGCGTCGGTCGAACCGGTCCTGGTGGCCGCCGGCCATGTCCACGTCGGCAGCGGCAAGGGGCTGTACACCCTGGACGCGGTCACCGGGACGCCCAAGTGGCGGTTCCAGGCGGGCGGTGACGTCGTCGGCGCCCCGGCGGTGGCCGAGGGCCGGATCCACTTCGGCTCCACCGACCACCTGCTGTACACCCTGAAGGCCGACGACGGGCGGTTGCGCTGGAAGCTGGCGACGGGCGGGGAGATCACCGGGTCGCCGGTGGTGCGCGACGGGGTCGTGTACGCGTGCAGCAAGGACCGGTGCGTGTACGCGCTGGACGCCGAGAAGGGGACGGGAACGGCCCGCACGGCGTAACTCCGGTCGAGTGTCGGCTACAGGCGTGTGGGGGCCGTTCGCGCGGTTCCCCGCGCCCCTGAGGGGGCGCACCGCAGCGCCGCTTCTTTCAGGGGCGCGGGGAACTGCGCGATCAGCCACCGCGCAGCCGCAGCCGCCCGACGGCACGGAGCGGCTACCCCCTGGGCGGTCCCTCGCTCACCGGATACGAGGGGGCGTGCGCGGCCGGCCGGCGAACAGCTCCGCCTGCCGCTCGTCCGGCAGGTTCCCCAGCGAGATGAGGTGCGGCGCCGTCGCGAACCCCCGTTCCCGCGCCGCCTCCTTCGCCGCCCACAGGGCCCGCACGCTCCCCTGCACCCCCTCCGTCGGATACCCGGCGATCACGGTCGCGCACCGTACCGCCGCCGCCGACGCCCCGCCCGCCTCCGTCACTTCGGAGACCAGCCCCACCTCGTACGCCCGCCGCGCGGAGACCCGCTCCGCGTTGCCCATCAGCACCATCCGGGCCACCTCCCCGTACGGCATCCGCTGTGCCGTCAGCACCGACTCGTAGGCGCTGACCATGCCGTAGGAGGTGTGCGGGTCGAAGAAGACCGCGGTCTCGTCGGCGACGACGAAGTCCGCCTCCCCGAGGAGGTAGAACGCACCCCCGCAGGCCATCCCGGCGACCGCCGCGATCACCGGCTTCCACAGGTCGTTCGTCTTCGGCCCGATCGCGAGCAGCGGATCGTCCTGGCTGTACGGCGACGCGGGCTGCGGCACCACCGCGTCCCGGTCGAGGCCGGTGCTGAAGGCGCGCCCGCCGGCCCCGGTGAGGACGACGGCCCGCACCGTGTCGTCGAACCGCAACGCCCGCCAGACAGCGCCCAGTTCCCGGGCCATGGCCAGGTCGACCGCGTTGTGCCGCTCGGGGCGGTCGAGCGTGACGACGGCGACCCCGGTGCCCTGGTCGGCCGTGACGCGCACCGTCACGGCCGCTCCAGGACCCACTGCGGCAGACCGTCCGCGAAGACCGCCTGCACCCGGGCGCCGATCCGGACGCGGTCCGGGGGAAGGGAGTCGAGAGGGGCCCCGGCCTCGCTGACCAGGTTGCCCACGAGCCGTACCCGGGGGGCGTCGTCCAGCTCGACCACCACGACGTTGTACGGGGCCTGTGCCGCGTAGTCCGGGAGCAGCGGCGGGTGCGGGACGACGTACGACCAGATCCGGCCGCGTCCGCTGGTCGGCCGCCACTCGCTCGCGAAGGACTGGCAGTGCGGGCAGCAGGGGCGGGGCGGGAACCGGGGTTCACGGCAGTCGGCGCAGGCCTGGACGCGGAGTTCGCCGCGGGCCGCGTACTCCCAGAAGGGGGCGCCGTCGGTGTCGGTGGCCGGTCGCAGCATCTCAGCTCCGGTTGGTGAGGAGGAGGGCGGAGGTCGGGACGCCCTCGCCGGCGGTGACCAGGCAGGTGGCGGCGCCGGGGACCTGCGCGGTACTGGTGCCGCGCAGCTGCTTGACGCCCTCGGTGATGAGGTTGAAGCCGTGCACGTAGGCCTCGCTGAGTCCGCCGCCGCCGGTGTTGATCGGCAGCCGCCCGCCGGTCTCCAGCGCCCCCTGCTCGGTGAAGGCGCCGCCCTCACCGCGTCCGCAGAAGCCGTACCCCTCCAGGGAGAGCGGGACGAGGGCGGTGAACGCGTCGTAGATCTGGGCGACGTCGACGTCCTCGGGGGTGAGGTCGGCGTGCTTCCACAGGTGCCGGGCGGCGGTCCAGGCCGGGCCGGTGAGCGGGTCGTCGTTCCAGTAGTTGACCATGCCGTGGTGCTGGGCGGGCAGGCCCTGGGCGGCGGAGTGGACGTAGACGGGCGGCTTGGCGCAGTCCCGCGCGCGTTCCCGGGAGACGACCACGCAGGCCAGTGCGCCGTCCGTCTCCAGACAGTTGTCGAAGAGGCAGAGGGGTTCGCTGATCCAGCGGGAGGTCATGTACATCTCGCGGGTGAGCGGACAGTCGTACATGACCGCGGCGGGGTTCTGGTTGGCGCGGTTGCGGCAGGCGAGGGCGACGTTGAAGAGGTGGTCGCGGGTGGCGCCGTACTCGTGCATGTAGCGGCGGGTGAGCATGGCTATCTCGTCGGCGGGCCGGAGCAGGCCGAAGGGGCGGGTCCACTGGGCGGGGGTCGGGAGCTGGACGGTGGTGTTGGTCCAGGGCCGGGGGCCGCTGCCCCGCTTCCGGGACCGCCACGCGACCCCGACCGACGCCTGCCCGCTCGATATCGCGGCGGCGAGGTGGGCGACGGTGGCGCAGGAGCCACCGCCCCCGTATCCCACCTTGCTGAAGAAGGTCAGGTCGCCCAGGCCGACCGCCTTGGCCAGCTCCACCTCGTCGGTCTCCTCCATGGTGAAGGAGGCGAGCGCGTCCACCTCACCCGGGGCGATGCCGGCGTCGTCGAGGGCGGCGAGGACGGCCCGGCAGGCGAGGATCCGCTCGTCCTCGTCGAGCCGTTTCGCGAAGCGGGTCTGCCCGATCCCGACGATGGCGGTGGCGTCCTTGATGCCTCTGAGACCGGCCATGTGCCCGCACCTCCACGGCTGTCGCGACTTGCTGACAGGCCGTCAGGCTACAGCTAATCTGACGGTCAGTCAGCTATGCGTCCGGGGAGGTCGGTTGTGCGCGGTGACATGGAGTGGGGGACCGTTCCGGGGCTGGTGCGGTCGGCGGCGAGGCGGTACGCGGACGCCGAGGCGGTGGTGGACGGCAGGACCCGGATCAGCTACGCCGAACTGGGTGCCCGGGTCGAACGGTCGGCGGCCGCCTGCCTGGCCGCCGGTGTCGGCACGGGCGACCGGGTGGGCATCTGGGCGCCGAACTCCCTGGAGTGGATCGTCGCGGCGCTGGGCGCGGTGTCGGCGGGCGGGGTGCTGGTCCCGCTGAACACCCGCTTCAAGGGCGCGGAGGCCGCGGACGTGCTGCGTCGCAGCGGGGCCCGGCTGCTGTTCGTGACCGGCACGTTCCTGGGGACCTCGTACGTGGCGTCGCTGCGCCGGGCGGCGGGGGAGGGGGCCGGGACCGGCCCGCTGCCCGGTCTGCCGGACCTGCGGGACGTGGTGGTGCTGGCCGAGGACGCGCCCGCCGACTTCCGCACCTGGAAGGACTTCCTGGCGGCGGGCGAAGGAGTCGGTGACGGCGAAGTCGCGTCCAGAGCGGCCGGGTTGGACGGCGACTGCCTCTCCGACATCGTCTTCACCTCGGGGACGACCGGCCGCCCCAAGGGAGCGATGATCACACATGCGCAGACCCTGCGGGCCTACGAGGTGTGGGCGGACCTGGCGGGTCTGCGCGCCGACGACCGCTACCTGATCGTCAACCCCTTCTTCCACACCTTCGGTTACAAGGCCGGGGTGATCGCCTGCCTGATGCGCGGCGCGACGATGATCCCGCAGCCGGTGTTCAACGTGGCGACGGCCCTGGCCAACGTGGCCGCGGAACGGGTGTCGGTGCTGCCCGGCCCCCCGACCCTCCACCAGTCCCTCCTGGACCACCCGGCACGCGCCGCCCACGACCTCTCCGCGCTGCGCCTGGTGGTGACCGGAGCCGCCGTCGTACCCCTGCGGCTCGTGGAACGCCTGCGCGGTGAGCTCGGCGTCGAGACGGTCCTCACCGCCTACGGCCTCTCGGAGGCGAGCGGGATCGTGACGATGTGCCGCCGGGGCGACGACCCGACGGTGATCGCGTCGACGTCGGGCCGGGCGATACCCGGGACGGAGGTGCGGGTCGACGAGACCGGGGAGGTACTGGTCCGGGGCTTCAACGTGATGCGCGGCTACTACGAGGACCCGGCGGCGACGGCCGCGACGCTGACGCCGGACGGCTGGCTGCGCACCGGCGACGTCGGGATCCTGGACGCGGCGGGCAACCTCCGCATCACCGACCGGCTGAAGGACATGTTCATCGTCGGCGGCTTCAACGCGTACCCGGCGGAGATAGAGCAACTGCTCGGCCTGCACCCGGACGTGGCCGACGTGGCGGTGATCGGCGTGCCGGACGCCCGTCTCGGCGAGGTCGGCAGGGCGTTCGTGGTCCGCCGCCCCGGCGCCCTGCTGACCGGCGACGACCTGATCGCCTGGGCCCGCCGCGAGATGGCGAACTACAAGGTCCCGAGGACGATCGACTTCGTGGCGGAACTCCCGCGCAACGCGAGCGGGAAGGTGGTCAAGGGCGAACTGCGGGGGCGGTGCGCCTGAGGGACCCCCGCCCCGCAGCACGCCCCGCCCCCGGCACACACCTCGGCCGCGGCGGCTCCCCCTCGGCGCCGCCGCGGCCGGTGTTCCCCCTGGTCGTGGTTCAGCCCGCGGCCTCGGTGGTGGCGTGGTTCTCCAGCAGCGCCTTCTCCGCACCGGTCGCGTGGTTCTCCAGCGCCACGACGTCCTCGGTGTCGGCGGTGCTGTTCTTCAGGACCGCCTTCTCCGCACCGGTCGCGTGGTTCTCCAGCGCCACCACGGACTCGACGTCGGTCGCGTGGTTCTCGTCGGGCGTGGTGACCGACTGGCTCGTCTTCTCGTCGCTCATCGGTTGTGCTCCTCTGCGTAAAAGTAGGCAAGGCCTGTCCGGCAGCTCCCCCGGGTGCTGCCGGACAGGCGCGGCGGCCGTCACCCTAACGGGTGGGCCTGCCGTGTCGATCCGCCTGCCCCCCGACGCGCCGGACCGATGAATCGAGGATGGCGGGTGCCGATAAACGAACGATGAACGTGTTGCGGCGCAGGTCAGGCAGCCGCCGTCGGTTCGAGCAGGGCGCGCACCTCGTCGGCCTCGTGGGCGCCCAGTTGCTCGAACACCGACAGCGCCTCGCGCCAGCAGGCACGGGCCCGGTCGGAGTGCCCGATGTCGCGCAGGCTGCGGCCCAGGACGGTGAGCACGTTCGCGTGCCGCCACTCACCTCCGATGCCACGCAGCAGGGACAGTGACTGCTCCGCCATCGTGGCGGCCTGGGCGGGGCGGTGTGCCCACAGGTGCACCTCCGCCATACGGAAGATGGTCATGCCCTCCCAGAGGCGCTGTCGGCTCTCCTGGAAGACGCTCAGGGCGTCGTCCAGGCAGTCCAGGGCCTGGTCCGGCTGCCCGGACTGGGTCAGGGCGAGTCCCAGCGCGTACCGGGCGTTCGCGCCTCTGAGGGTGTGCCCGAGGGTGTCGTAGATCGCCACACCCTCACCGGCCAGCCGGACCGCCTCGGCGACGCGGCCGGTGGCCAGTTGGATGCGGGACAGGTTGCACAGGGCGCTGGCCTCGCCCGGCCGGTTGCCGTCGGCGCGGTAGTTGGCGATGGCCACGTTCAGGTGGGCCTCGCCGTCGTGGTGGCGACCCTGGTAGAGCGCGATGATCCCCCGGTCGTTCGGTGTGACGCCGCTGGGCAGCGGATCCCTGGTCGCCGCAGCCAGTCTCATGGCCTGCGCGGCCTCCTCGTCGGCCAGATCGAACCGCCCGGCGACGAGGTGGACGTTGGTGATCGCCATCCGGGCCCGGCCCTCGGCCAGCGGATCGGCCTGCGTCTGGGCGGCGTCCCGCACCGCCGTGGCCGCCACCTCGTAGTCACGGGCGTTGGCTCCGGACTCGGCGAGGTCCTTGACCACCCACAGCAGGTCGATCGCGCCGCGCAGCCTGCCGCCGCGGACGGACTGCCGCGCACAGGCCAGCAGGCAGTCGGCCTCGGCGTACAGCCAGTCCAGTGCCGCGCGGTGGCTCGTGAAGGAGAGCCCGGGGTACCCGGTCGGCTCCAGGTGCTCCACGGTCCGGTCGCCCGGCCGTTCGATCGCGTACACCCCCGCCGCCGTGGCCAGGTAGAAGTCCAGGAGGCGGGATATCGCCGCTTCCCGCTCGCCCGGGGGCTGTTCGTCGCGTTCCGCGCACGCGCGTGCGTAGAGGCGGACCAGGTCGTGCAGGCGGTAGCGGCCCGGGGCCGCCGACTCCAGCAGGGAGGTGTCGACCAGGGACTCCAGCAGGTCCTCGGTGTCCTCCGACGGGAGCGCGAGGACCGCCGCGGCCGCCGCCAGCGAGATGTCGGGGCCGTCGGCCAGGCCCAGCAGGCGGAAGGCGCGGGCCTGGGCCGGTTCCAGCTGGCCGTAGCCCAGTTCGAAGGTCGCCTTCACCGCGAGGTCGCCGGCCTGGAGTTCGTCCAGCCGGCGGCGTTCGTCGGCGAGCTTCGCCGCCAGCACCGACACCGTCCAGGTGCGGCGGGCCGCGAGGCGGGACGCGGCGATGCGGATCGCCAGCGGGAGGAAGCCGCAGGCCGCCACCACGTCCAGGGCCGACTCGCGCTCCGCGGCCACCCGTTCCTCGCCGACGATCCGCGTGAAGAGCTGGAGCGCCTCGTCGGGGGACATCACGTCCAGGTCGACCAGATGCGCCCCGGCCAGGTCGACCATCCGGACCCGGGAGGTGACCAGTGCCGCGCAGCCCTCGGTGCCCGGCAGCAGCGGCCGTACCTGGGCCGCGTCCTTCGCGTTGTCGAGCAGGACGAGGACCCGCCGGCCGTCCAGGACCGAGCGGTACAGGGCCGCGCGGTCGTCGAGGGAGTCGGGGATCGCGGAGTCCGGCGTGCCCAGGGCGCGCAGGAAGGAGCCGAGGACCGTCTCCGGTTCCGCCGCCCGCGCGCCCGCGCCCTGGAGGTCCACGTACAGCTGGCCGTCCGGGAAGGCGGACCGTGCCTGGTGGGCCACGTGGACCGCGAGGGTCGTCTTGCCGACGCCGCCGATCCCGGCCAGCGCGGACACCGCCATCACCCGGCCCTCCGCCGAGGCCAGCACCTCGCCCAGCTCGGCGACGAAGGCGGAACGGCCGGTGAAGTCGGGCACGGTGGCCGGGAGCTGGGCCGGGCGGACCGGGACGACCGGCGTCTCCGAGGCCGGGGACGACGGCTCCGCCAGCCCCGGGTCGGCCTGGAGGATCCGCTGCTGGAGCTCGCGCAGGCCGGGCCGCGGGTCCACACCCAGTTCCTCGGCGAGCAGACGGCGGGTGTCGGCGTAGACCGCGAGGGCCTCCGCCTGCCGGCCGCTGCGGTACAGGGCGAGCATGAGCAGTTCGCGGAGCCGCTCGCGGAGCGGGTGCGCCGCGGTCAGTGCCGTCAGTTCGGACACCGCCTCCGCGTGGCAGCCCTGCTCCAGATCCATGTCCAGCCGGGACTCCAGGAGTTGCAGGCGCCACTCCTCCAGGCGGGCCCGCTGCGCGTCGGCGTACGGGCCGGGGACGCCCGCCAGCGGTTCGCCGTCCCACAGGGCGAGCGCCCGGTTCAGTACGTCACGGGCCTGGGACAGGTCTCCGGTGCCGCGCGCCTTCTCCGCCTCCGCCGCCAGGTCCTGCGCGGCCGCCAGGTCCAGGGCGCCCTCGCCGAGCCCCCGTACCGCGTATCCGCCGGACTCGCTGACCAGGACCCCGGGGTCCAGGACCTTGCGCAGCCGGGAGGCGTAGGTGCGGACCGCCGCCAGTGCCTGCGACGGCGGTTCGGTTCCCCACAGCGCGTCGATCAGCTCGGCCGCGGTGGCCGTGCGGCCCTCGCGCAGCAACAGGGCGGCGAGCAGTGCGCGTTGCTGCGGGGAGCCGGTGTTGAGCGACTCCTTCGCACGCCAGGCGCGCACCGGACCGAGCACGCTGAAGCGCACCGCCGCCGCCTCCGCCGCGGAGGAGGGGCGCCGCTGCTCCGGTACCCGCGGTCCACCGTCCATGCCCGTCCCCCTAGAGACCCGACTCACCCCGTCAGTTTGCCTTGTTCAGGCGGGTTGCGTCAGCCGGGCGAGACACCGATCACAGGGCGACACGCGGTGGTCCACAGAGTCTTCACACCGCGACGGCCTCCGTGAACAGGCCGGACTGAAGACGGAACGATTCTTCCGGGGGCTCCGCCGGGCCCGTGCGCAAGCCTGATGAACCGTCACTCTGACAGCTGACGGTTCGTCAGATCGGCGCTACCGTGAGCGCCATGGACACCCGTGACGACATCCAGGACGGCACCCTCCCGCTGATCATCTCCGTCGACGACCACACCGTGGAGCCGCCGGACGTCTGGCAGTCCCGCCTCCCGAAGAAGTACCTGGACACCGGACCGCGCATCGTCCGCGCCCCGCTGCGCGAAATGAGCTTCCTCGGCGGCCGGTTCAAGCCCGTCATGGGCGACCCGGGCGAGGACGGCCCGATCGGCGACTGGTGGATCTACGAGGACCTGCACCGCCCGCTCACCCGCCTCGACACCGCGGTGGGCTACTCCCGCGACGAGATCAAGCTCGAGGTGATCACGTACGAGCAGATGCGGGCGGGCTCCTGGGACGTGCCGCGGCGGCTCGCCGACATGGACGTCAACCACGTCCAGTCCGCCCTCTGCTTCCCCACCTTCCCGCGTTTCTGCGGGCAGACCTTCACCGAGGCCGCGGACCGCGAACTGGCCCTGCTCTGCGTCCGGGCCTACAACGACTGGATGGTGGAGGAGTGGTGCGGCCCGCAGGCCCGGGGCCGCCTGATCCCGCTGACCCTCATCCCGCTCTGGGACGCCGGACTGGCCGCCGCCGAGGTCCGCCGCAACGCGGCCCGCGGGGTCCGCGCCGTCGCCTTCTCCGAGATACCCCCGCACCTGGGGCTGCCCTCCGTCCACACCGACGCCTGGGACCCCTTCCTCGCCGCCTGCGACGAGACCGGCACGGTCGTCGCCATGCACATCGGCTCCAGCAGCCGGATGCCGTCCACGTCGCCGGACGCCCCGCCCGCCGTCGGTTCCACCATCACCTTCGCCAACTGCTGCTTCTCGATGGTCGACTGGCTGATGAGCGGCAAGTTCGAGCGCTTCCCGAACCTGAGGGTGATGTACGCGGAGGGCCAGATCGGCTGGATCCCCTACATCCTGGAACGCGCCGACGTCGTCTGGGAGGAGAACCGGGCCTGGGGCGGGGTCGCCGACAAGGTCACACGGCCGCCCTCCGAGCTCTTCGCCGACCACGTCTACGGCTGCTTCTTCGACGACGCCTTCGGCCTGAGGAACCTCGACGCCATCGGCCTCGGCAACGTCCTCTACGAGACCGACTACCCGCACTCCGACTCCACCTGGCCGAAGTCCCGGGAGGTCGGCGAGGCCCAGATGGGCCACCTCGCCCCGGACGTGGTGGAGCGGATCGTACGGGGCAACGCGATCGACCTGCTGGGCCTCACCCCGGAGGGTCTGTGGGGCGGTCCGCGGTGACCGACTACGGCATCCAGCTCCCCGTCCAGTCCCAGTCCACCCTCTACGCGGAGCGCTGGGAGGCCGGGGCGGGCGCCGCCGACCTGGTCGAGATCGCGCGGGCCGTGGACCGGGCCGGCTTCGCCTACCTCGCCGTCTGCGACCACGTGGCGATCCCGCACCGGCTGGCCGACGCGATGAGCACCGTCTGGTACGACCCGGTCGCCACCCTGGCCCACCTGGCCGCGGTGACGGAGCGGGTGCGGCTGCTCAGCCATGTCGCCGTCGTGGGCCTGCGCCACCCGCTGCTCTCCGCCAAGCAGTACGCGACCCTCGACCACCTCTCCGGCGGACGCCTGATCCTCGGGGTCGGCGCCGGGCACGTCCGGGAGGAGTTCGAGGTGCTGGGCGTGGACTTCCGGCAGCGCGGCGCCGTGCTCGACGAGGCGGTCGACGCGCTGCGGGCGGCCCTGGGACCTGACGAGTTCCCCGCCCACCACGGCAAGTTCTACGACTTCGAGGGGCTCGGCCAGCGGCCCCGACCCGCCCAGGCGCGGGTACCGGTGTGGGTCGGCGGGTCCTCGCCGGCGGCCGTGCGCCGGGCCGCGCTCAAGGGAGACGGCTGGCTGCCGCAGGGCGACCCGAGGGACCGGCTGCCGGCCCAGATCGACCGGCTGCGGCGGCTGCGCGCGGAGGCCGGGATCGAGGAGCCGGTCACCGTCGGCACGATCACCGAGCCGCTGTACGTCGGCACACCCGGCTGGGACGTGGGCCGCCGCACCCTCAGTGGCGGCCCCGACGCCCTGGCCGAGTCGCTGCGGGCCTACGGCGCGATGGGCGTGCACCAGCTCCAGGTGCGGTTCCGCAGCCGGAGCCGCGCCGAACTCATCGACCAGATAGAGGCGTTCGGGGCCGAGGTAGCGCCCCACCTGACCTGAGGAGTGCGTGGCATGGGCAAGCTGGACGGGCGGGTCGTCATCGTCACCGGGGCGGCCCGCGGACAGGGCGAGCAGGAGGCGCGGCTCTTCGTGGCGGAGGGCGCGCGCGTGGTCGTGGCGGACGTCCTGGACGACCTCGGCGAGGCGCTCGCCAAGGAGATAGGGGCGCGCTACGTCCACCTGGACGTGGGCGTGGAGCAGGAGTGGCAGGCCGCCGTCGCCGCCGCGAAGAAGGCGTACGGGCGGCTCGACGGGCTGGTCAACAACGCGGGCATCCTGCGCTTCAACGCCCTCGTGGACACCCCGCTCGAGGAGTTCATGCAGGTCGTGCAGGTCAACCAGGTCGGCTGCTTCCTCGGCATGAAGACGGTGGCGCCGGAGCTGGCCGACGGCGGGACCATCGTGAACACGGCCTCCTACACCGCGCTGACCGGGATGGCGGCAGTGGGGTCGTACACCGCGACCAAGCACGCGGTGCTCGGGCTCACCCGGGTCGCCGCGCTGGAGCTGGCCGACCGGGGGATCCGCGTCAACGCGATCTGCCCCGGCGCCGTCGACACCGCGATGTCCAACCCGGCGCGGCTGGACCCGGACGCCGATCCGGCGGAGATGAGCCGTGCCCTGGACGAGCTGTACCGCAAGCTCGTGCCGCTCGGGCGGATCGGGCGGGCCGAGGAGGTGGCCCGGCTGGCCCTGTTCCTGACCTCGGACGACTCGTCGTACATCACCGGGCAGCCGTTCGTGATCGACGGGGGATGGCTGGCCGGGGTCAGTGTCATCTGACGGCTCGTCAGCTATTGACGTTTCTGACGTGACGTCAGAAAGTGCGTAGGACTCATAGGGACCACCCACCTGGACATGGGACGGTGAACCGCCTTGGAATTCGGGCTCTTTGTACAGGGATACGTGGGCAAGCGCGCCGAGACCGACCCGCTTGCCGAGCACAAGGCACTGATGGAGGAGACCGAGTACGTCATCGAGGCGGACAGGTCCGGCTTCAAGTACGCCTGGGCCTCCGAGCACCACTTCCTGGACGAGTACTCGCACCTCTCCGCGAACGACGTGTACCTGGGGTATCTGGCCCACGCCACCGAGCGGATCCACCTCGGCTCCGGGATCTTCAACCCCCTCGCCCAGGTCAACCACCCGGTGAAGGTCGCCGAGAAGGTCGCCATGCTCGACCATCTCAGCGGCAACCGCTTCGAGTTCGGCAGCGGGCGGGGCGCCGGCTCCCACGAGATCCTCGGGTTCATCCCCGGGGTGACCGACATGAACTACACGAAGGAGATCTGGGAGGAGACCATCGCCGAGTTCCCCAAGATGTGGCTCCAGGACGAGTACGCCGGCTTCCAGGGCAAGCACTGGCAGCTGCCGCCGCGCAAGGTGCTGCCCAAGCCGTACGGGAAGTCCCACCCGGCGATGTGGTACGCGGCCGGGTCGCCGCCGTCGTACGCCATGGCGGCGAAGAAGGGGCTGGGGGTTCTCGGGTTCAGCATCCAGAAGGTCTCCGACATGGAGTGGGTGCTGGAGCAGTACAAGACGGCGATCGTGGACGCCGAGCCGGTCGGGGACTTCGTCAACGACAACGTGATGGTGACGACGACCGCGATCTGCGCGCCCACCCACGACGAGGCGATCCGGATCGCGGCGTCCGGCGGGCTGCACTACCTGCCCTCGCTGGTGTTCCGGTACCACGACACCTTCCCGCGGCCCGAGGGGTTCCCGGTGTGGCCGGAGACGCTGCCCGAGTACACCCCCGAGTTCGTCGAACTGCTCGTCGAGGAGGAGCTGCTGATCTGCGGCGACCCCGACGAGGTGCTGCGGCAGTGCAAGCGGTGGGAGCAGGCCGGGGCCGACCAGCTGAGCTTCGGGCTGCCGGTGGGGGTGCCGAAGGAGGAGACGATGCAGACGATCCGGCTGATCGGGGAGCACGTGATTCCGAAGATCGACACGGATCCGGTGCACCGGACGACGCGGTTCCGTCAGGGGGCTTGAGCGTGCGCCGGCGGGTGCGGGTGCGTTGTGGCTGGTCGCGCAGTTCCCCGCGCCCCTAGGCAAGCAGTCCTGCCGCATACCAAGAGGTGAGCCCAATGCTCGATCACGTCATAAAAGGGGCGACAGTCGTCGACGGCACCGGCGCGCCCGCTTACGTCGCCGACGTCGGTGTCCGTGACGGGCGGATCGCCGTCATCGGAACCGTCACCGGGGAATCCCGCACCAGCGAGGACGCCACGGGGCTCGTCCTCGCTCCCGGGTTCGTCGACCCGCACACGCACTACGACGCGCAGCTGTTCTGGGACCCGTACGCGACCCCCTCCCTGAACCACGGGGTGACCACGGTCGCCGCCGGGAACTGCGGGTTCACCCTCGCGCCCCTGAACCCGGCCCGCCCCGACGACGCCGACTACACCCGGCGCATGATGTCCAGGGTCGAGGGGATGTCGCTGGTCGCCCTGGAGGAGGGGGCACCCTGGAGCTGGAACTCCTTCGGGGAGTACCTGGACGCCCTCGAGGGACGGATCGCCGTCAACGCCGGTTTCATGGTGGGGCACTGCGCCCTGCGCCGGTACGTGATGGGCGCCGACGCGGTGGGCGGACAGCCCAGCGAGGAACAACTCGACCAGATCGTCGGGCTGTTGCACGACGCCATGGACGCGGGGGCGTGGGGCTTCTCCACCACCCAGTCCAGCACCCACTCGGACGGGGACGGGCAGCCCGTGGCCTCCCGGCACGCACGCCCCGCCGAACTGCTGGCCCTCGCCAAGGCCGTCGGCGAGCACGAGGGGACGCAGATCGAGGCGATCGTCGCCGGCTGCCTGGACCAGTTCAGCGACGCCGAGATCGACCTGTTCGCCGAAATGAGCGCGGTGGCCGGACGGCCCCTGAACTGGAACGTGCTGACGGTGGACGCCGCCGTGCCCGAGCGGGTCCCCCGGCAGCTCCAGGCGAGCGAGCGGGCCCGGAAGGCGGGCGGCAGGGTCGTGGCGCTGACCATGCCCATCCTCACGCCGATGAACATGTCACTGGGGACCTTCTGCGCACTGAACCTGATCCCCGGATGGGGGCCGGTCCTCGGGCTGCCGGTCCCGGAGCGGATCGAGAAGCTGCGCGATCCCGAGGTGCGCGCCGGGATGCTGGAACGCGCCCACTCCAAGGAGGCCGGGGTCTTCCGGCGGCTGGCGAACTTCGGGCGGTACGTCATCGGGGACACCTACAGCGAGGCCAACGCCGGGCTCACCGGGCGGGTCGTCAAGGACATCGCGCGGGAGCGCGGGCAGGACCCCTTCCACTGCCTGGTCGAGATCTGCGCCGCCGACGGCCTCCGTACCGTCCTGTGGCCCATGCCCACCGACAACGACCCCGCCTCCTGGGCGCTGCGCGCCGAGACCTGGCGGCACGAGGACGTCCTGCTCGGCGGGTCCGACGCGGGGGCGCACCTGGACCGGATGTGCGGGGCGCCGTACACCACCCGGTTCCTCGGGGACTGTCTGCGCGGCCGGAAGCTGCTCGGTCTCGAACAGGCCGTGAAGATGCTGACCGACGATCCCGCCCGCCTCTTCGGACTGCGGGAGCGCGGACGGATCGCGGAGGGCTTCCATGCCGACCTGGTGCTCTTCGACCCGGAGCGGATCGCCGCCGGCCAGGCCACCCTGGTGCACGACCTGCCGGGAGACAGCCCGCGCCTGGACTCGAAGGCGATCGGCGTGCGCGCGGTCTGGGTCAACGGCGTCGAGGCCATCCGGGACGACGTGGTGAGCGGGGCCGTACCCGGGACGGTGCTGCGGTCCGGGCGGGACACCAGGACGGTGAGCACCCGGTGAGCGAGGCGGCCGGCCGGCAGCGGCTGTTCGTCGGGGGCGCCTGGGTGGAGCCGGACGCCGGGCACTACGCGGTGGTCGACCCGGCGACCGAGGAGACCGTCGGCTGGGCGCCCGAGGCCTCCGAGGAGCAGGTGCTGGCCGCCTGCGCCGCCGCCCGGGAGGCGTTCACGGCCTGGTCGCGGACACCGGCGGCCGAACGGGCCGCGGTGCTGGGCCGGGCCGCCGGCGTCATCCGGGAGCGGATGGGGCCGTACACGGAGCTGGCGCGGGCCGAGACCGGGGCGACCACCGGGACGGCGCGGGCGATGCAGGTGGGCGTGGCCGTGGCCCGGTTCCGGCGCTACGCGACCGTCGAGCCCGCCGAGTGGGCGGTCCCGCCGCAGATCAACGAGGCCGGCCCGATGGGGAAGGCCGGGGTGATGGGCGCGCTGGCCGTACGGCAGCCGGTCGGGGTGGTCAGCTGCATCACCTCGTACAACAACCCCTGGGCCAACCCGGCGGGCAAGGTCGCGCCCGCGCTGGCCATGGGCAACACGGTGGTGGTGAAACCCGCCCCGCAGGACCCCCTGTCCGTCTACCGGATGGCGGAGGCGCTGGAGGCGGCGGGCGTCCCGCCGGGCGTGCTGAACGTGGTGTCCGGCCGGTCCACCGCGGTCGGCGAGGCGGCCGTCGCCTCCCCGGACGTCGACATGGTCAGCTTCACCGGGTCCACGGCCGTAGGGCAGCGCATCGCCGAGGTGTGCGGGCGGGACATGAAACGGCAGCTGATGGAGCTGGGCGGCAAGGGCGCGGCGGTCGTCCTCGACGACGCGGACGTCGGTTCGGCGGTCGCCGGGATCGGCACCACCTTCTCCTTCTACAGCGGGCAGATCTGTACGGCGCCCACCCGGGTGCTGGTGCAGCGCGGCCTGTACGACCGGCTGGTGGCCGGGCTCGCCGCGTACGCGGGCCGGCTGCCGGTGGGGGACCCGGCGGCGCCGGACACGGTGGTGGGACCGGTCATCTCCGCCGAGCACCGGGCGCGCGTCGAGTCGTACGTCGAACTCGCCCGCAAGGAGGGGGCGACGGTGGTCGCGGGCGGTGAACGCCCGCCGCTGGAGCGGGGTTTCTACGTCGCGCCCACCCTCCTCGCCGACTGCGGCAACGACATGCGGGCGGCCCGTGAGGAGATCTTCGGCCCGGTCGTCTCCGTCATCCCCTTCGACGACGAGGAGGAGGGCATCGCCCTCGCCAACGACTCCGACTACGGCCTCATCGACTACGTCTGGTCGGGGGACGTGGCCCGCGCCTTCCGGGTGGCGCGCCGGCTGCGGGCCGGCGGGGTCGGGATCAACACGGTGGGCCGGAACATGGAGGCTCCGTTCGGCGGGTTCAAGAAGAGCGGGGTGGGCCGGGACGTCGGCTCGTACGCGCTGCACGCCTACAGCGAGGTACAGGCGATCGTCTGGCCGGGATGAGGTGTTACCGGCCGGTCACGTGCCCCTTGGGGCCCGGGGAGGTGTCCCCGGCGGGCAGAGATCGTGAAAGCGGCTCCACGGGAGGGAGCGGATCCGTAGCGTCCTGGGCACAAGGGGACCGGCCGGTTTCCGATCGGTCGACGTCCGGCCGTTCCCTTCCTCGAACACGCACGGAATCCCTGGAGACCACTCCATGAAGCTCGCCAAGAGAATCGCCCTGACCACCACGGCCGTCGCCGCCACCGCGGCCGCCACCGTGCTGGGTACGACCGCCGTCCAGGCGTACTCCGCCCGGCCCGCCCACCTCCCGGCCGTCCACGCCCCCGCCGCCCTCGCGGTGCCCGACGGCAACAGGCTGACCGGCGTCTACTCCGCGCACGGCGTACAGACCTACACCTGCACCGACGGCGCCTGGAAGCTCCTGGAGCCCGCCGCCACCCTCTCCGACCGGCGGGACCGCGCCCACCGCCCGGTCGCCCTGCACTCCCGTGGCCCGGTGTGGGTCTCCACCGTCGACGGCAGCGCGGTGAACGCCTCGGCGATCGCCAACTCCCCCAAGGACGGCGCCGTCCCCGAACTGCTCCTGAAGGCCACGGCCACCCGCGGCGCCGGCACCTTCGAGGGCGTCACCTACGTCCAGCGCCTGGACACGGAGGGCGGGGTGGCCCCGGCCGCCGCGTGCGCCGGCACGGACCAGGTCTCGGTGCCGTACTCGGCGACATACGCGTTCTACAAGGCCGCCAGCTGAACCAGGCGGTGTCTCTTCGGCCGGCTGTCGGGGGCCCGGTGGCTCACGGCGCGGAGTCCTTCACGTTCCTGGCGAGGGCGTACGCCTCGGTCGGGGAGGTACTTGACGGCGGGTGGTCCTCACTGGTGGGCATGCCGTTGGCGTCCAGCCCGATGACGTCGTCGTAGGGGCTGACCGTCGCGCACTTCTCGGTGTCGCCGGTCTGCTGGTGGGAGCCGTTCAGAGCCACCTGGGTGTCGACCTGCGCCGGAGTCGGCTCCCCGCCGGGGAAGGTCTCGCCGGTCGTCCAGTCGGTGCCGATGAGCAGCACGATCCGGGAACCGGTGCCCTGCTCGACCGCCCTGGACGGGAGGCCCAGCGCCTTGGCGACCGCCTGGGCCTGTGCCTTCCGCCCGGCCGGGTAGGTCAGCGAGGTGGCGGTCGAGAAGGTCCCGTTTCCCGAGTCGGTCTCCTTGCTGAAGCCCTGGTCGATCAGCGCCTGGGCGATCGCCACCCCCCGGTGGTACACCCCCGTGCCGTTCTCGACGTGGACGGCGACCGAGGCGGCGGAGATCGGGTCGGCGTTCGCCGAGGGGGAGCCCTTCTTCCTGGTGGACGCGGTGAGCGACTCGTCGTCCGCGATGGTCTTGAACAACTCCTTGGCCCCGGGGCCGATCAGCGTCTCGGACCCGCCACCCGGCAGGTCGACGTCCTGGGTCTGCATGGTGGCCCAGGTGATCCGGCCGGCGGGCACCTTGTCGAGGTCGAGAGCCAGGCCGATGAGTTTGTCGGCGGAGTCCAGGCCGTTGTCGACGGTCAGCGCCTTGGTCGCGGCGTTGGCCATGCCCCACATCTTCGACGGGCTGCTCAGCGTGCCCCTGCTCTTCATCTGGTTGAGGAGGGCGTTGAGGAATATGTGCTGGGCGTCGGTCCGGCCGCGGCTGTCGCTGGAGTCACCGAAGCCGTGCCGGGTCCGCACGAACTCCAGCGCGGCGTCACCCTTCAGCGTGTGCGACCCCTCCTTCAGCTTCAGGTGGCTGTAGGGGTCGTAGACGTTCTTGCTGACGCAGACGCGCGTCCCGCCGACCGCGTTGGACATCGCCACCACGCCGGCGAAATCGATCATCATGAAGTGGTCGATGGGTATCCCGGTGAGCTGGTGCACCGCGACGACGCTGCACCCGGGGCCGCCGTTCAGCGCCGAGTTGATCTGCGCGCGAGTGCGCGCCGGCATGCTCGGGTGGCCCGGGTCGTGGCAGCCGCTCCAGTCGGTCCGCAGGTCGCGGGGGATGCTCATCACCGTGGCATTGGACCGGTCGGCGGATATGTGGACGATCATCTCCACGTCCGCTCGGGCACCGCCGGCCGTTCCGCAGGCGCCCCCGAGCTTGCAGTCCGCCGCGCTGTCACGGGCGTCGGATCCGATGACCAGGATGTTGATCGGGCTGCGTCCGAACGCGTCGATCTTCTCGTGCCCGGCGCCGTCCTTGCCGTTGGCGGACAGGTCGTCGGACCTGATGTTGCTGTTCAGCCTCCAGTACGCGTACCCGGCAGTGCCGACGCCGAGGATCAGCACGAACCCGAGCAACAGCCCGACGATCTTGAGCGCGCGCCTTCTGTCAGGCTTCTTGGCGGCTCTGCGCACGGCAGCCCTGCCACCGCCGGCCGACTCCGCCGGATCCGCCTTCTCGGCCCTCGTCCGGCCGATGGCGTGCCTTCGCGATCTGAGGGGCTGCGTCATGAGAACTTCCTCGTACCTTCAGGAGGCGACGGACGGAACAACCCGTAAGGGGGACTCGCAGAAGGCAAGTCGGGTTGGGTACGGCTTGTTCGGAGGGGGCACCGGGCCAGGGAGCCGTGCCGGCTCCGTGGATCTGCCCGCCGTGACCGGGTCGGCCCGCCGCACGGCCGCCGCGGGCGTCACCGCCACCGGGAGCTGGTTGCGATGGCCCGCAGTTGGGCCAGTGTCATGATCGGCGCAGAACGGGTCGAGGGGGCGTTCTGGCTCGCCGCCTGCCACTGCATGAGGGTGACGTAGAGCCCGTCAGGATGCAGGACGTTCACCGTCTCGTGCCCGGGGCCCGTTCCGGGTGGTGTCTGCCGGGACTCGATCAGGGTTCCGTCGGCCAGGGGTGTCGTGCCGGCGAAGACGTGGCTGCGGATCGCGGTGGTGGAGGTCTGCCGGGAGACGTGCACTTCGAGCAGTGACTTGCCATGGCCGTCGTCCACCCACAGCTGGCCGGACCGCCCGCCGCCGGGTGGGCTCGAACGGGTCAGGCCGGTCGGCAGCAGCGCGGCCAGGGTGGCAAGGGCGCGGTCGGCGGGCAGTGTCCCGGTGAACGTCGGCTTCGGGGTGGCGGATGCGGTGGCCGAGGGGGTTGTGGCCGAGGCCGCAGGACCGGCGATCGCGCGGTGGCCTGTTCGTCCGTCGGACAGCAGCCCGGGAACGGCCGCCGCGCCGAGCCCGACGAGCGCGAGCACGGCTGCTCCGCTCAGGCCGACGGCCATGGCGCGGCGTCGCCGCCTGCGCCGGCCGTTGCGGACTCCGGCCTGTACAAGTGACGGGGTGGCGGGCGGCTCGAAGGTCAGGAGGGTGGTGCGGAGGGCTTCGGTGAAGTCTTCTTCGATGGGCATGGCGGGGCACCGTGTTTCGGGGGTTCGGTGATGAGGGCGCGGTAGGTGCCGCGGCACCGGGTCAGGGGCTGACGAGCTCGGTCAGGTCGTGGCCCAGGAGGTCCCGGATCCGAGTGAGCGCGCGCATGCTCTGGTTGCGTACCGCGCCCGGCCGGACCTGGAGGACCGCGGCGGTCTGCTCGACGCTGCGGTCCTCCCAGTAGCGCAGGAGCAGCACGGCCCGGTCCCGGGCGGAGAGCCGGCCGAGGGCATCGAGCAACGTGACCCGCAGCGTGGCGTCGTGCTCGGTGACGGCACCGGAGTCCGGAAGGGTGCCGACGGGCTGCTCGGAGCTGCTGCGCCGACGGCGGTAGGACAGGTAGGTCCGTACGAGGACGGTGTGGGTGTAGGCCGCTGGGTCGTCTATCTGCGCGATCCTGCGCCAGTTGGCGTACATGCGGCCCAGCGTGTCCTGCACGAGGTCCTCCGCGAGGTGCACATCACCGCTGGTGAGGACACACGCAGAGCGGAACAGAGGTGCGGATCGCGCAGCGGCGAACGCCATGAATTCCTCTTCGTACCGGCGCTTCATCCCAGATCCTGTTCGTCGTCCACATTCTGAAGACGCTGTGGCAGCCGGGTTACGTCCCACAGGAGAAGCAGAAATCTGGATGCCTCACCGAGCACCTGGCCCTTGCCTAGTCGGTGAGGTCGACCCGGATCGTCAGGAGCTGGGTGCCCAGGGCCTTCACGGCCGCGCTGTTGCCCTTCGGCAGCGTGCGCAGCCGGGCGACCGGGTCGTCGTCGGGCAGCAGGTGGGCGGTGCCGTGGTGCCACCGCCCGCCGATCCGCACCCGTACCCGCGGATCGGCCTGGATGTTCCGCACGTACTGCGACTTCGTCCCGAACTCCGACACCAGCCAGAACGAGTCCCCGACCCGCCGCCCGCCCAACGGCGTTCGCCGGGCCCGCCCGGACACCCGCCCGGTGGTCTCCAGCAGCGTCTGGAAGGGCATGAGCCTGGTCAGCGGGTTGGCGACGTGCCGCTGGAAAGCGGTGGTGATGCGGAATCTGCGGTCGGACATCGTTCCTCTGCCTCCGAGGTGGGCTACAGGCCGGTGGGCTTTGCGCGCCGACATGACGTTCTTTGACAGAATCGGGCACGCAGGTCCGGTTCCGTACACGTTCTCCTTCTCGAATGTCGGTGCGCCTCCCGCAGGATCACAAGCACCGCACAGTTTCGAGGAGAACCACCGTGTTCCGACACCCCCTCCGTCCTGTCGCGGCCGCCGCCGCCGCGCTCGCCGCCGTCGGCGGCCTGACCGCCGCGACAGCAGGTCCCGCCGCGGCCTCCCCCGCGTCCCGCTCCCGGCACGTCCTGCTGTTGTCGGTCGACGGCCTGCACCAGTCCGACCTGGCCTGGTACGTGGCCCGGCACCCGCGGTCCGCGCTCGCCCGCCTGGCCGCCGGCGGCGTCGAGTACACCCACGCGAGAACCACCGTCCCCTCCGACTCCTTCCCCGGCATGGTGGGCCAGCTGACCGGCGGCGACCCGGGCGTCACGGGCGTCTACTACGACGACACCTACAGCAACGCCCTGCTCCCGGCCGGCACCACGCACTGCGCGGGCGCCAAGCCGGGCGCCGAGGTCGACCTCACCGAGGACCTCGACAGGAACAAGAACTCCCTCGACGCGGGCCAGGGCCTGTCGAACCTGCCCGGCAGCATCCTGCACATGACCGGTGACGCCGCCCGCCTCATCGACCCGGCGAAGCTGCCCGTCGACCCGAAGACCTGCAAGCCGGTCTACCCGCACTCCTACCTCAGGGTGAACACGGTCTTCGACGTCGCCCGCAAGGCCGGGCTGCGCACCGCGTGGTCGGACAAGCACGTCGCCTACGAGATCCTCGACGGGCCGTCCGGCAAGGGCATCCAGGACCTGTTCGCCCCCGAGATCAACAGCCAGGCCATCGGCTACCCGGCCGGCCAGGACTGGACGAAGGACAACGCGGCCACCGAGCAGTACGACGCGTACAAGGTGAAGGCCGTCCTCAACGAGATCGACGGCCACGACCACAGCGGCGCCCACCGGACCGGCGTCCCGGCCGTCTTCGGGATGAACTTCCAGTCCGTGTCCACCGCCCAGAAGCTGCCGGTCTCCGACGGCCTGACGGGCGGTTACACCACACCCGGCACCCCCGGTCCGCTGCTCGCGAAGAACCTCGCCTTCGTCGACCGGGAGGTCGGGGCGTTCCTCGCCGAGATCCACCAGCGGGGCCTCGACGGCAGCACGACCGTCATCCTGTCCTCGAAGCACGGCCAGTCGCCCACTGACCCGAAGGCGCTGACCCGCATCGACGACGGGCCGCTGCTCGACGGGCTGAACGCCGCCTGGAAGGCCGCCCACCCCGGCGCCGGTGACCTGGTCGCCCACGCCGTGGACGACGACGCCATGCTGCTGTGGCTCAACGACCGTTCGCAGGCCGCCGCCGAGTTCGCCAAGGCCTACCTGCTCGCCCAGTCGGGCACCGGCAACGGCATCGACGGAGCCGCCAAGCCGTTCACGGCGAGCGGCCTGAAGACCGTGTACGCCGGTGCGGCCGCCGCCCGGTACTTCCACGCCCGGCCCGGCGACCCACGCGTGCCCGACGTGTTCGGCATCAGCCGGTACGGCGTGGTCTACACCGGCGACAAGGGGAAGATCGCCGAGCACGGCGGGGCGGCCGCCGACGACCGCGACGTGCCGCTCGTCGTCTACGGCGCCGGCACCCCGCACGCCGTGCGCGTCGACGCCCCGGTGCGGACCACGCAGATCGCGCCGACGATGCTGCGGCTGCTCGGCCTGAACCCGCGCGATCTGGACGCCGTCCGCATCGAGCACACCCGGTCGCTGCCGGTGCGCTGACCGCATCCGGAGACGCTGCCGTCCGGCGGCCGGTGGGCCCGACTCACCGTCCGCCGGAAGACTTCAGCAGATCGAGCAGACCGCCGAAGGCCTTGGCGCCGACGGTGAGGACGTTGCGGGGCGGGTCGGCGTCGGCCATGCGGACGAGGGTGGGGCCGGTGGATATGTGGACGCAGGCGTCGCCTTCCTGGCAGTAGGACGACTTCTGCCAGCGGTGCGGGGACATGTCGGCTCCTTCACAGTTCTGCCGTCTGCCGTCTGCCGTCTGCCGTCTGCCGTCTGCGGCGCCGTGTCACCGCCCCAGGAAGATCGGGTTGGTCAGGGCGGCCAGGGCGCCGGGGACGGGGCCCGCCGCCGTCTCGTGGCGGATCTCGGCGCGGACGTAGGCCGCGTAGGAGGGGGTGGTCCGCCATTCCACCGTGCCCGAGCCGGTCACCGGCAGCGGGTCGCTGGTCAGCAGGACGCCCTCGTCGGTGACGAGGCGGACCGTGCAGCGGGGGAGCCCGGAGGCCTCCAGGCGGACGGTCACCGGGGTGTCGGCGGCCACCGCGAGGCGTTCGCCGATCCCGGCCTGTTCGCCCCGCCCGCCCGTCGCCGTGAAGCGCAGCGTCACGTTCTTCGACTCGGCGATGTAGGAGCGGCCCGCGCGCAGGCCCGCCTGGATCGCCTCGCGGCTCAGGTCGTCGGCGAGGACGACCGTCTGGGGTGAGCCGACCGCGTCCGGGTCGCGGTGCGCGTCGCTGTTGCCCATGCCGGGCAGCCACCGCCTGTCGCCGCGCACCGAGGCGACCAGGGTGGCGTCCCAGGCGGCGAGGGCCACCTCGTCGTCGGGGGTGTAGGGGCCGTTCCAGACCTCGACGGCGTCCGCCTCCCCGAACCCGAACTTCCAGGCGCAGCCCACGCAGGTGGCGTGCGGGTGTGCCGGTACGACCAGGCCGCCGGCCTTGTGGATCTGCTGGGCGAAGCGGCCGAAGCGGTTGTCCCGGGCCCGGTAGCGCCAGTCGACGAAGGTGCCCGGGTCGGTGCCGAGGGCGACCACGTGTCCGTTGCGGGTCGTGATCTCCTCGCCGAGCATGATCAGCAGGTCGTCGCCGGCCTGGTCCGCCCAGTGCGCGTGCGCGGAGTGCGTGTTGTGCTCGGAGGAGTTGATGAAGTCGAGGCCGGCCGCGCGGGCGAGGGCGGCGATCTCGGCGGGGGTGCGGCGGCCGTCGGAGTACCAGGAGTGCAGGTGGCAGTCGCCGCGGTACCAGTCCCGGCCGCGTCCTTCGGCGCGCTGCGGCGGGTAGACCGGGCGGACGGGCGTGCCGGGTTCGCCGTAGGTCAGGGTGATCGTCAGCTCGTACGACAGTCCTTGCGGGGCGACCGTGTAGGGGCCCAGAGCGATGTGCCAGGTGCCGGCGCCGACGGGGCCGGGGATGTAGCCGGGCGTGGCGTCGTCGGCGCGGACGAAGAACTCCGTGCGGGCGCCCCCGGACCAGCCCCGGAAACCCTTGCCGCCCAGCTCGGTGCCGTGCTGGTCGAAGAGGCCGATGTCGAGCGCGTTGCCCGTGGTGCCGACCGGGACGCTCGGCCTGTCGTAGGTGTAGGAGACCTTGATCTCCCTCACCCCGGCGGGGACTTCGACCGGGACGTAGACGAAGTCCGGGCAGCCGGGCGGCAGGGTGCCGCGTACCGTCGCCGTCCTCTGGGTCTGCCGGCCCTGACCGTCCGCCGCCGCGAAGCTCACGGTTCCCAACGTAAGGGCTGCGGTGGCGCCCGTCACGATCAGCGCGCGTCTGCCGATGTCGTGCGTGTCCTCACACATACGGCTCACTCTCCCCGGTGGACGTGAACTCCCCCGGAAGGACAGGGAATCCACAGAAGTCCTTATGTCATGTGCATAGCGGTGTGAAAGGTGGGGCGGGTGATGCCGACCAGTCGGTATGGACATATCGAGCCACCCCCGGTACAGATGGGGCATGCGTATAGCCGTCACGATCTTCCTCACCGACGAGACCATCGCCCCCGTCCGGCTCGCCCGTGAGCTGGAGGCGCGCGGATTCGCCGGGCTGTACCTGCCCGAGCACACCCACATCCCGGTCGAGCGGACCACTCCGTACCCGGCGGGCGGGGAGCTGCCGCGCGAGTACGGCCGCACCCTCGACCCCTTCGTCGCCCTCGGCCAGGCCGCCGCCGTCACCGAACGCCTGGGCCTCGGCACCGGCATCACCCTGGTCGCCCAGCACGACCCGATCGACCTCGCCAAGCAGATCGCCACGCTCGACCACCTGTCCGGCGGCCGCTTCACCCTCGGCGTCGGATTCGGCTGGAACGTGGAGGAGGCCGCCGACCACGGGGTGCGGTGGGGGACCCGGCGGGAGCTGGCCCGGGACCGGATGGCGCTGATGCGGGCCCTGTGGGCGTCCGAACCCACCGCGTACGAGGGCGAGTTCGGGAGCGTACGGGCGTCCTCCGCGTTCCCCAAGCCGGTGCAGAAGCCGCGCGGGCCGGTGGCCGGACCGCGCACGCTGGTCGGCGGGGCCGCGGGGCCGAAGCTGTTCGCGCACATCGCGGAGTACGCGGACGGGTGGATGCCGATCGGGGGGCGCGGGCTGTCGGAGTCGCTGCCGGTGCTCCGCTCGGTGTGGGCCGACGCGGGGCGGGACGCGGACGCGCTCCAGGTGGTGCCGTACGCGGTGTTCCCGACGCCCGGGAAGCTGGCGCACTACGCGGAGCTGGGCGTCGAGGAGGTCGTGGTGCAGCTGCCGCCGGCGGGGGAGGCGGCGGTACTGGGGGTGCTGGACGCGTGTGCGCAGTACCTGTGAGGAGGACGTCGCGTCCCGTCCGCCGGGCCGGCGTCGCAGTGCTCGAGCACCGCTTCCAGGGCCCCGTCCACGAGGTGTAATCGGCCGGGGCAGGGAAAGGACGATGTCATGTCCACCTCCCACGCGCCCCGCGCGCTCTCCGTCGCCGCCGCCGTGCTCACCGGCACGGTCGCCCTCTACATCGCCCTCGTCGCCTTCGGGAACATCACCGACTTCGGCACCAACCAGGCGTTCGTCCAGCATGTGCTGGCCATGGACACGACGTTCAAGGACGACGACCTGATGTGGCGGGCCGTCACGGACAAGGGTCTCGAGAACGCGGCCTACGTCGCCGTCATCGTGTGGGAGACGCTGGCGGCGCTCGTGCTGATCGCCGGGACCGTGCTGTGGTTCCGGCGCGACGACGCACGCGCGCGCCGGCTGTCCACCTACGGCCTGCTGATGCTCGTGCTGCTCTTCGGCGCCGGGTTCATCGGGATCGGCGGCGAGTGGTTCGCGATGTGGCAGTCGAAGACCTGGAACGGCCTGGACGCCGCGACGCGGGTACTGGTCCTCACCGGACTCGCCCTGCTCGTCGTCCAGTTGAGCCCGGCGGATCAGGAGGGACAGGGAGCCGCCTGAGCGGGCGGCGTCGGCTCGGTGGTCACTTGACCACCGTCACCCTGGTGTCCGGTTCCGTGCCGAACGTCCACAGGGCCGTGCCGTCGGCCTTCGGCATGCGGATGCCGCTGGTCTGCTTGCCCGCGGCCGGCGGCGGGGACGAGCCGTCGACCGCGTTGGAGAAGGCGATCGACAGACCCGACTTCGCGGCGAAGTAGAGGATGTGCTCGATCTGGACGCCGTCCGAGCCGGTCGTGGACGCCAGGGTCTTGGAGATCTTGTAGCTGCCGGGGTCGGGACTCACCGTCCCCGGCCACACCGTGAACGTGCGGAGCGCCTTGTCGCTCGCGTCGACCAGCCAGACCCGCTTGCCGCCGAGCGAGTAGACGACCCGGCGGCCGGTCCCGGAGGCCGCCGGAACGGCGGGCGCCTTCGCCGGGGCCGGTGACGCGGAGGGATGGGCGCCCGCCGACGCGCTCGCCGACGGGCGGACCGCCGCGGCCGCGGGGTGCGGCCCCTGCTCGGCCTGTACGGCGAGGAAGACGACGGCCACCGTCGCCCCCGCCGTCAGACCGGTGACCGTGACCCAGGAGGGCAGTAGGGCAGCCACGGGTACGTATCTCCTCCGCTGTGAGGCCCCCTGTACAGACGACAGAGGTCGGATCATCCTACCGGGCCCTGCCCGGGGGCCCGGCCCTCAGTCCAGTACCGGCAGCAGCTCCGGCAGGTGCCCGTCGGAGGCCTCCGCCGCCCGCCGCCGCTCCGCGGGCACCTCGCCGTACAGCGTCGTACGCGGCTTCGCCGGCCGCCCCGCCGCCTCCGCCACCGCGATCAGGTCACGGACCGACTTGTACGAGCCGTACGACGACCCCGCCATCCGCGAGATCGTTTCCTCCATCAAGGTCCCGCCCAGGTCGTTGGCGCCCGAGCGGAGCATCTCCGCCGCACCCTCCGCGCCCAGTTTCACCCAGCTCGTCTGGATGTTCGGGATGTGCGGGTGCAGGAGGAGCCGGGCCATCGCCGTCACCGCCCGGTTGTCGCGCATGGTCGGGCCCGGCCGCGAGATGCCCGCCAGGTAGACGGGGGCGTTGGTGTGGATGAAGGGGAGCGTCACGAACTCCGTGAAGCCGCCGGTCCGCTGCTGGATCCCGGCCAGGGTGCGCAGGTGCCCCAGCCAGTGGCGGGGCTGGTCGACATGGCCGTACATCATCGTGGAGGAGGACCGGATGCCGACCTCGTGGGCCGTGCTGACGACCTCGATCCAGGTGGCGGTGGGAAGTTTGCCCTTGGTCAGGACCCAGCGGACCTCGTCGTCGAGGATCTCGGCGGCCGTGCCGGGGATGGTGTCCAGGCCCGCCTCCTTCGCCGCCGTCAGCCACTCGCGGATCGACAGGCCGGTACGGGTCGCGCCGTTCACCACCTCCATGGGGGAGAAGGCGTGCACGTGCATGCCGGGGACCCGGTCCTTCACCGCCTTCGCGATGTCGAAGTAGGCCGTGCCGGGCAGGTCCGGGTGGATGCCGCCCTGCATGCAGACCTCGACCGCGCCGACGTCCCACGCCTGCTGCGCCCGGTCGGCGACCTGGTCCAGGGAGAGCGTGTACGCGTCGGCGTCGGTGCGGCGCTGCGCGAAGGCGCAGAAGCGGCAGCCGGTGTAGCAGACGTTGGTGAAGTTGATGTTGCGGGTGACGATGTATGTCACGTCGTCGCCGACGGCCGACCTCCGTACGTCGTCGGCGATCCGGGTCAGCGCGTCCAGCGCCGGGCCGTCCGCGTGGAAGAGGGCGAGGGCCTCGGCGTCCGTCAGCCGCGTCGGGTCGTCGGCCGCGGTCGCCAGGGCCTCGCGGACGTCCGTGTCGATGCGCTCCGGTGCCATGCCGGGGGCCGCCGCCTCGCGCAGGGCGCCCCAGTCGCCGTACACCTCGTCGAAGTCGTCGCGACGGTCGGCCGTACGGCCCTCGGAGTCGATCGAGGTGTGGAGGTCGGTGCGGCCGGTCGCGACGAAGACCTCCTCCGGCTCCTGCCACGGGTGCCCCTCGACGACCGCGTCCGGGACCGCGAGTCCCGTCTCCGGATCCGCCAGGGCGGCGATGTGCGGGCGCAGCCGCGGGTCCAGCCAGGGCTCGCCGCGGCGGACGAACTCCGGGTACACGCAGAGACGTTCCCGCAGTTCGAAACCGGCCGCCGCGGACTTCTCCGCCAGTTCCTCGATCTGCGGCCAGGGGCGTTCGGGGTTGACGTGGTCGATGGTGAGCGGGGAGACCCCGCCCCAGTCGTCGATCCCGGCGGCGATCAGGCGCTCGTACTCGCTGTCCACCAGGTTCGGCGGGGCCTGGATGTTGCCGGCCGGGCCCATCACCAGCCGGGCCACCGCCACGGCCGCGACCAGTTCGTCGAGCTCGGCGTCCGGCATGCCGCGCATCGCCGTGTCCGGCTTGGCGCGGAAGTTCTGGATGATCAGTTCCTGGATGCCGTGGTACGAGCGGGCGGTGCGGCGCAGCGCGAACAGCGACTCGGCGCGCTCCTCGTACGTCTCGCCGATGCCGATCAGGATCCCGGAGGTGAAGGGGACGGAGGAGCGGCCCGCGTCCTCCAGGACCCGCAGCCGGACGGCGGGTTCCTTGTCCGGCGAGCCGTGGTGGGGGCCGCCGGGCTCGGACCAGAGGCGGGTCGCGGTGGTCTCCAGCATCATGCCCATCGACGGAGCGACCGGCTTCAGGCGCTGGAAGTCCGTCCAGGACAGCACGCCCGGGTTGAGGTGGGGCAGCAGGCCGGTCTCCTCCAGGATGCGGACGGAGATGGCGCGGACGTAGGCGATCGTGTCGTCGTAACCGTGCGCGTCGAGCCATTCGCGCGCCTCCGGCCAGCGGTCCTCGGGCTTGTCGCCGAGGGTGATCAGGGCTTCCTTGCAGCCGAGGGCCGCACCCTTGCGGGCCACGTCGAGGACCTCGTCGGGGGACATGAACATCCCGTGCCCAGCCCGGCGGAGCTTGCCGGGGACGGTGACGAACGTGCAGTAGTGACACTTGTCGCGGCACAGGCGGGTGAGGGGGATGAAGACGCTCTTCGAGTACGTGATGACACCGGGGCGGCCCGCCTCCGCGAGGCCCGCGTCGCGCACCCGGGCGGCGGAGGCGGCGAGGTCGGTCAGGTCCTCACCGCGCGCCTGGAGCAGCACGGCGGCCTCGGCGACGTCGAGGGCGACGCCGTCCCGGGCGCGTTTGAGGGCGCGACGCATGGAGTTCTCGGTGGGGCCGGTACCGCCGGGGCGGTCGGTGGGGCCGGTTCCGGAGGTCTCGGAAGTCGTCATTCCCTGAGCATACGTTCGGGTCCGGCGGGTTCAGCGAGGCCGGCTCCACCGCCGGAAACCCGGGCGCGGATGCGGGCGGCGACCCTCGGCCGCGCTCACCGGGACGGCGGCCTGTGACGGCACCCAGGAGGCCGGCTACTCGGTGTCCTCGGGGTGGCGCGTGGACGCGTACACGAGATGGACGGTGTGACGCGTCTCGTCGACGAGGCAGCGGACGCGACCGCCGGCTGTCACCTCGTACTCCCACTGCGGGTACTCGCGATCGCCGGCTGTCACCTCGTACTCCCACTGCGGGTACTCGCGACCGCCGGCTGTCACCTCGTACTCCCACTGCGGGTACTCGCGACCGCCGAGGTCGCCTGAAGACAATCGGCCCCGCAGCCGATGCTGACGATCGGGGTCCGTTCGGGACACGGGGTCGCTCCGCAGCGCCTCGAAGCAGCGCCGCGTGTTCCCCGGCGCCTCCGCACTCAGTTCTCCCCAGCCCTTCGCCGCTTCGTTCGTCGCGAAACGCAGGCGCCATTCACCGCCCGCCCACGGGCGGCGGGGCGCGTCGTCGCCGCGCTTGGGGCTCACGGGACGGTCACCTCACCGTGGTCCTCGTCCGGCAGCCGACGGGTGAGCCGGGCCGTGAGCTCGGGGTCGGCGAGGACACGGGCCGTGGCACGCCATTCGACGACGACGCGGTGCAGGTTGGTGTGGACGTCGAGCGGGGCGGCGTCATGGGTGGCGTCGACGAGCTCGGCCACGAACTGCCTCAGCTCGTCCGCCGACAGGTGACGGACCCACGGGAAGACGGACGGGAGCGCCTGCTGTATGGCTCTCTCCCCGGTGTCGCTCCCGGCGGGTGATGAGTACTCGCTGGGACCGGTCGAGGGTCCCGGCGACCCGCTTCGAGTCGATTCCGAAGTCAACCGGGCACGGTGACCGTCGGCTGCCGGGGCCTCTGTCAGACTTGGCGTGGATCGGCTGCGGGGGGTGGGACGCGGATGGGGTCGACACGGCCGTCGATGCAGGAGTTGATCGGGCGGCGGCGGAGTGCCGGGTTCGTCGGGCGGGTCGAGGAGCGGGCGGCGTTCCGGCGGAACCTGGAGCTGGCGCCCGAGGACGAGCGGCATCGCTTCCTCTTCCATGTGCACGGTGACGCCGGTGTCGGGAAGACCCGTCTGGTCCGGGAGCTGGAGCAGATCGCCCGGGAGGCCGGGGCGCTGACCGCGTACGTCGACGAGGGCGTGGCCGGCGTGCCCGAGGCCCTGGCGGTGATGACCCGTCAGTTCGCGTCGCAGGGACGGCGGTTCAAGGAGCTGGAGCGGCTGCTGGCCGCGCACCGGGAGCGCCGGCACGAGGCGGAGGCCGCCCTGGCGGTGGGCGGCGGTCCGGAGGACCGGGAGGGGCCGTCGACGGGGAGCCTGGCCGTGGCGCGGGCGGCGCAGGTGGGGCTGGGCATGGTGCCGGTGGCCGGTGCCTTCGCCGTCGCCCTGGACACGGACCGCCTCGCCGAGGGCGCCGACCGGCTCCGGGCCCGGTTCCGCAGCCGGGAGGACGTCCAGCTGGTGCTCTCCCCGGAGCGGGTGCTGACCCCGGTGCTGCTGGACGAACTGGCCGCGGCGGCCGACACCGTCCCCTGGATCGTGCTCCTCCTCGACACCTACGAGCGCACCGGCCCGTTCCTCGATCCCTGGCTGCACGACGTGATGACCACCGACCGGTACGGCGCCCTCCCCGCCGACGTCGTCGTGGTCACCTCCGGCCAGCACCCGTTCGACACGGCCCGCTGGGGCAGCTTCGCCGACTTCAGGACCGACCTGCCGCTCGGCCCGTTCACGGAGGCGGAGGCCCGGGGGCTGCTCGCGGACAAGGGGGTGCGGGACGAGCCGGTGGTCGCCGAGGTGCTCCGGCTCACCGGCGGCCTGCCCGTGCTGGTCACCGCCCTGGCCGAACAGCACCCCACCGACCCGGACGACGTGGGCGACCCCAGCGCCACCGCCGTCGAACGCTTCCTGAAGTGGGAGCCCGATCCGGCCCGCCGGTCGGTGGCACTCGCCTGCGCGCTGCCCCGGCGCCTCGACCTGGACGTCTTCCGGACGGTAGTGGACTGCCCGGACGAGGACGCCGACGCGCTCTTCGGCTGGCTGCGCGGCCTGCCGTTCGTCACCGAGCGCCGGGACCGGCTCACCTACCACGACCTGGTCCGGGACGCCATGCTCCGGCTGCGCCGCCGGCACTCGCCACGCGGCTGGACACGGGAGCACGAGAGGCTCGCCGAGGCCTACGGCGGCTGGCGCGAGGAGACCGCGAACGGCCTGCGCCCCGGCACGGAATGGGACCACGAGCCGTGGCGCGAACTCCTGCTGGAGGAGACGTACCACCGGTTGTGCGCCCGGCCGGGAACCGCGCTGCCGGAGGCGCTGAACACCCTCCTGCCGGCCTGCGCGGCGGATCCGGCTGCGGGCCGCCGCTGGGCGGTCACGGTCGCGGAAGCGGGCGTCGCCGCCGAGGCCCCGGCGGTGCGGGACTGGGGCCGCCGCCTGAGCCAGGCCCTCACCGACGGGATGACCGAGGCCATGGACCTGCTCCTCGCCTGGCCGGGTCTGGACGGCGCCGGCCGGGCGCTGGCCCATGTCGTCCGGGGCCGGGAACTCCGCAACGCCGGGGACTTCGGCCGCGCCCTGGCCGAGTACGACCTGGCGATCGCACTGGACCCGGAGGGGGCCACGGCGTACTACGGCCGTGGCCTGTGCCGCCGGGCGCTGCGCGATCTCGACGGTGCCCTCGCCGACCTGGACCGGGCGGACGAACTCGCCCCCGACACCGCGCTGTTCGTCGCGGCCCGGGGTGAGACCCACCGCCTGGCGGGCCGGTTCGCCGAGGCGGTGACCGACCTCGGCCGGGCCGTCGCCCTGGACCCGTCCGACCCGCACGCCCTGGCCGGCCGGGGCGTGTGCCGGCACGCGCTGGAACAGTACGACGCGGCCCTCGCCGACTTCGACCGCGCGCTGGACCTCGCCCCGGGGCACCTGTGGGCGCGGGTGCGCAGAGCGCGGCTGCGCGGGGCCCGGGGCGAGTGGGCCGAGGCCTTCGCCGACCTCGACGAGACGGTCCGGCGCGCGCCCGACTCGCCCTGGATCGCCTCCGAGCGCGGTGACGCCTACCGGCGCGCGGGCCGCTTCGCGGACGCGGTCACCGAACTCACCCGGGCCGCCGGCCTGCTGCCCGACTACCCCTCCGCCCTGGCCGGCCGCGGCGCGGCCCTCCACGAACTGGGCCGCGGCGAGGAGGCCCTGGCCGACCTGGACCGGGCCATCGCCCTGGACCCCGCCTTCACCTGGGCGAAGGAGACCCGCGACCGGGTCCGCCGCGACCTGGTCGGCACCGGCGGGGACTGACCGGCACCGGGCGCGGACCGACCGGCCCCGGACACCGGTCCGGCGCCGGAGCCCCCGTCCCGCTCCCGGCCGGAATCCGGTCGTCCGGGGGCACACAACCCACACTCCGCATACTCGACCGGGCCCTGAACGGACCGTTCCCGGTCGATTACAGTGCTGTGCGCTCGTACGTACGGACGGTGCCCGTGAGGGGGTCATGGTGGTGAGTGCGACGTCGGGTGCCGTCTGGGGGCGGGTCGAGCAGCAGGACTTCCGGAGCCGGGTGCGGGGGACGTTGCTGGGGGCCGCCGTCGGGGACGCGCTGGGCGGGCCCGTGGACGGGCTGACCCTGGAGGAGATCCGGGCCGCCTACGGGCCCGAGGGGCTGGTCGATCTCGGGTTCGGGCAGGGGCGGCGCGGGACCGTCACGCACCACACGCAGCTCAGCCTCTTCACCGTGGACGGGCTGATAAGAGCCCAGGTGAGAAGGGACACGGGCGCCTGGCATCCGCCGACCGACCTGCACCGGGCGTATCTGCGGTGGGCGGCCACCCAGCGGGACTGGGGACCCGACGAGCGGCGCAAGGACGACGGGTGGCTGGCCCGGGAGGAGTGGCTGTACGCCCGGCGGGATCCCACGCGGTCGCTGCTGCTGGGGCTCGGGGACGAGCGGATGGGGACGCTGGAGGCGCCCAAGAACCCGGAGGACATGGGGCCGGAGGCGGTCGCCAGGTCGGCGCCGTTCGGGCTGCTGGTGGGGTGGGAGCCGCAGCTCGTCGTCCAGCTCGCGGTGGAGTGCGCGGCGCAGACGCACGGACATCCGACGGCCTGCCTGTCGGCGGGCGCGTACGCGGTGATCGTGCACGCGCTGGCGAGAGGTGACTCGCTCGACGGGGCGGTGCAGCGGGCGCTCGCCCTGCTCGCGGCCCGGCCGGGGCACCAGCCCGTGTCGGACGCGTTGCAGCACGCGCTGGGTGCCGTGCGGCAGGGGATGCCGTCCCCGGCGCGGGTCGAGGAACTGACCGGCGACGGGGCGGCCGACGGGACGCTCGCCGCCGCCGTGTACTGCGCGCTCGTCGGCGAGGACGTACGGCACGGCCTGTGCCTCGCCGTCAACCAGGCCGGGCCCTCGGCGGTCGCCGGTGCCCTCACCGGCGGCCTCCTCGGGGCCCTGCACGGCGAGACGGCCCTCCCGCCGGCCTGGATCGCCGAGCTGGAGGGCCGTCAGACGATGCTGGAGCTGGCCGACGACTTCGCGATGGAGATGACCCAGGGGCCCGCCCTGCACAGCCCGGTCGGAGCCGCCCCGGGCTGGCTGGCCCGCTACCCACGCTGACCGCCGTCCCACGCCCCCGGCCCGACGGACCCGGCCGCGGCCCGACGGACCCGGCCGCGGCCCGACGGACCCGGCCGCGGCCCGACGGACCCGGCCGGTGCCGTCGCTATGTCGCCGGTACCTCGTCGCCGCCCGTCGGGGCCTGGGCCGGGACCGGGGCGGCCGCCGCGCCGTCGCCGTCGGTGTTGACGGTCTCGATGATCGCCAGGCGTTCCGGGGTGTCCTCCGGCTTCAGGTAGCCGATCAGGATGTACAGCACCAGGGAGACGGCCAGCGGCACCGAGACCTGGTACTGGAGCGGAACCCCGCCGTCGACGTTCCAGTTGATCGGGTAGTTGACCAGCCAGAAGGCCAGCAGGCCGGCCGCCCAGCTGGTGAGCGCGGCCGTCGGGCCGGAGCGGCGGAACGGGCGGAGCAGACCGAGCATCATCGGGATCGCGATCGGGCCCATCAGACCGGCCACCCACTTGATGACGATCGTGATGATGTCCTTGAAGGTGGGGGAGTTGACCTGGGTCGCCACTGTCATCGACAGACCGAGGAAGACCACCGTGGTCACCCGGGCCGCGATCAGCCCGGTGCGCGGGCCCCACTCCCGGGCCCGCCGGGACAGCACCGGTGCCGCGTCCCGGGTGAACACCGCCGCGATGGCGTTGGCGTCCGAGGAGCACATGGCCATCGTGTGCGAGAAGAAGCCGACGATGACCAGGCCCAACAGGCCGTGCGGCAGAAGCTGTTCGGTCATCAGGCCGTAGGAGTCGGAGCCGTCCGGCTTCTTGGCGTGGACCAGCAGCGGCGACATCCACATGGGGAAGAACAGGATCACCGGCCAGACCAGCCACAGCGCGGCGGAGAGCCGGGCGCCGCGCTCGGCCTCCCGGGGGCTGCCCGTGGCCATGTAGCGCTGGGCCTGGTTGAGCATGCCGCCGTTGTACTCGAAGAGCTTGATGAAGAGGAAGGCGAGCAGGAAGACGGTCCCGTACGGCCCGACCAGTCCCTTGTCGTGGCCGTGCAGGGCGGGCTGGTTCCAGGCGTCGAAGAAGCCGATGTTCTTGTCGTTCAGCTTCAGCACGACCGCGACGAACATCGAGATCCCGGCCAGCAACTGGATGACGAACTGGCCGAGTTCGGTCAGCGCGTCCGCCCACAGGCCGCCGATCGTGCAGTAGACGGCGGTGATCGCGCCGGTGATGAGGATGCCCTGGTTCAGGGTCACGCCGGTGAAGACGGAGAGCAGCGTGGCGATGGCCGCCCACTTCGCGGCCACGTCCACGATCTTCAGCAGCATGCCGGACCAGGCGAGGGCCTGCTGGGTCTTCAGGTCGTAGCGGTTCTTCAGGTATTCGAGCGGGGACGCCACGTGGAGCCGGGAGCGGAGGCGGTTCACACGCGGGGCGAAGAGCTTGGACCCGATCGCGACCCCGAGCGCGATCGGGAAGGACCAGGTGACGAACGACGTCACGCCGTAGGTGTAGGCGATGCCCGCGTAGCCGGTGAACATCACCGCGCTGTAGCCCGACATGTGGTGCGAGATGCCGGACAGCCACCAGGGCATCTTCCCGCCGGCCGTGAAGAAGTCGCTGACGTCGTCCACCCGCTTGTGCGACCAGACGCCGATCGCGACCATCACGCCGAAGTAGCCGATGAGCACGGCCCAGTCGAGCCCGTTCATGCGCCCCCCTTCCAGGGTCCGCCTTGTGAACTCCGCTCAGCTGGCTGGCACTTCGCATAAGCGGAGCGGGGACGGGGAAGGCCGCGAAGTGCCCGCTCATCGTGGGTTCGTTTACGAGGGCACGACAAGCGGGCGTAAGGTCAAGGGGGAGTAAAATCGTTCGATTTACTGACCTTGATTCATATCCATGAACAGCCATGGACGGCCATCATGGCCGAAAACAGTGCCTCAGCGCATCAGCTCCCCCGCGTTGACCAGCAGAGACTGGCCCGTGATGGCCCGCGCCCGGTCCGAGGCCAGGAACACCGCCGCGTCCGCCACGTCCCCGTCCGTCGCCAGCTCCGGCAGCGCCATCCGCCCGGTCAGCCGCCCCAGCACCTCGTCCTCCGGCACCCCCTCCGTGTGCGCCGTGAACTGCACGTAGGCCTGCACCGGCGGCCCCCACATCCAGCCAGGCAGCACCGTGTTGACCCGGATCCGGTACGGCCCCAGCTCCCGTGCGAGCGAGTACATCGCGCTGGTCAGCGCCCCCTTGGAGGCGGCGTACGCGGCCTGCCGGACCTGCGAGGGCGCGGCCACCGCCGACTGCGTGCCGACGAACACGACCGACCCGCCCCCCTCCTTGAGCCCCGGCAGGCAGGCCCGGGTCATCCGCAGGCTCCCCAGCAGGTTCACGTCGATGACCGAGGCCCAGGTCGCGAAGTCCGCGTCCTCGACCCCGCCGAAGTAGGAGTCCCAGGCGGCGACATGGACCACCGCGTCGATCCCGCCGAACCGGTCCCGCGCCAGCGCGGCCAGCGCCCCGCACTGCTCCTCGTCGGTGATGTCGGTGGCCCGGTAGGCGGTCCTGGTGCCGTCCGGGTCGATCCCGGCCGCGCTCTTCGCGAGGTTCGCCTCGGTCCGCGCGCCGAGCACCGCGTTCCCGCCGTCCCGTACGACGGCCGCCGCGACCTGGTGCCCGAGCCCGGCGCCGACCCCCGAGACGACGACCGTCTTGCCCGCGAGCAGTGACATCGATGACCTCCCGGCTCCGGGGCCCGCACGGCCCTGGCGCTTTACCTGACGGAGCGTCAGAGTATGGGCGTCCACCGGAAAGGGGAACCGCATGAGCGACGACACCCGCAGTGACGTCTACGCCGAACTCGCCGCCGTGGGGCCGTACGGTGTGCGTCCCGGGCACGCCCTCGTCACCATGGTCGAACCGCACCCCGGACACGAGTACGCGTACAACCGCTGGTACGAGGACGACCACTACTACGCGGGCGCCATGGCGATGCCCTGGATGTACGCCGGGCGCCGCTGGGTCGCCACCCGCGACCTGCAACTCCTGCGCTACCCCGAGAAGTCGGCCGTCGTCCAGCCGGTCACCGCCGGCTGCTACATCTCGGTCTACTGGATCACCGACGGCCGCTACGCCGACCACATGAAGTGGACGGTCGCCATCAACAAGCGGCTCAACCGGGACGCGCGGGTGTACCAGGACCGGACCCACGTCTTCACGGCGTTCCAGGACCACGAGGCGACGGTGTACCGCGACGGTGCGGCCGGCCCCCGCGACTTCCACGCTCTCGACCACCCGTACGCCGGCCTGGTGGTCGAGGTCGTGGACAGCGAGTCCCCCGAGCAGCGCGCGGAACTGCTGGAACTGCTGCGCGCCCGGCAGCTGCCCAGGCGCCTGGCCGGCTCCCCGGCCGCGATGGTGACCGTCTTCCGGCCCACCCCCCTGCCCGGCGACCGGATGACGTACGTGAAGCAGGTGGAGGGCGTCGACACCCGGCTGACCCTGCTGTGGTTCCTGGAGACCGACCCCCGGGACGCCTGGGAGGAGCACTTCACGGGACTGGACACCGAGGTGGCCGGCACGGGGCTCGGCACCGTGCAGCTCGTCGCCCCGTTCGTCCCGACGGTCCCGGGAACCGACCGGTACGTGGACGAACTCCGGTCACCGCGGTAGCCGGCAGCCGGTAGCCGGCAGCCGGTAGCCGGCAGCCACTTCCGGAAGCGACGCGAGACCCGCCCGCTCTCCCCGGCCGGGAAGAGCGGGCGGGCCCCGGTCACTTCAGCTCGTCGGGGCAGGGCGTGCCGCGCGGCAGCTGGTACGGCGCCGCCAGCCGGTAGGTGCCCGCCTTAGGCGCCAGCAGCATCGTCCACCGGTCGCCCTTGGTGTCCTCCGCCGTCTCCGCGAGGCAGCCGTTGACGTTGACGTACGTCTTCGGCTCGCCGTCGGCCCGGTGCTTGGACGCCTGGGTCTCCTGCGGCGCCTTCAGGCTCTTGCCCTCGGCGTCGACGATGCTCAGCCACGGCGAGTACGGGATCCGGATCAGGATCCGGCCCGCCTTGCGGACCTCGATGGTCAGCTCGCCCTGCTCGGCGCTGTCCACCGAGGCGTTGGGCTCCGCGAGCGGCACCGGGTCGGTCACCCGGAACAGCTGCCAGTTCGCGTCACCCCAGATCTGCTTCAGGTACGGCATCCCGCGCTGCACCAGGGCCCGTTCCCGTTCGCCGCCGTCGCCGTCGGGTTCGTCCTTCGGCAGGACCACGAAGTGGATCGCCCACCGCTGGAGCCACTCGTGGTAGTTCGCGGAGTTGAGGGTGTCGTCGTAGAAGAGCGGGTTGCGCTCCATGTCGGCCTGCCGGTTCCAGCCGCGGGCCAGGTTGACGTACGGCGCGAGCGCGGACGCCTCCCGGTGCGAGCGGGCCGGGACCACCTCGACGCGGCCCTTCTCGGCGCCGACCTGCTGGAGCTGGTGGACGAGCGGGGCGAGCTCGCGGGCCCAGGACGCGGCCGGGGTGGTGTGGAGGATGTCGTCGACCGACTTGAAGCCGAGCCAGCCGACGAAACCGAGGAACGCGAGGACCGTGACGTAGTACTTGCGCGAGCGCGGCACCGTGTACGGGAGCGCGGCGATCAGCGCCGCGCCGGCGAACATCATGGGCAGCCGCGAGATGTTCGAGCCGATCTGCGAGCTGACCAGCCACACCAGCACCACGCTGAGGCTGTACACGGCGGCCGTCAGCCGGACCGTCCTCCACTCCCTGGGGACGAGGAACAGGCACAGCAGACCGTAGGAGAGGGGCATGACCACCGAACCGATGGTCATGGGCTGGGTGCCGGAGAACGGGAACAGCCAGGCGGAGACGGCGACCACGGCCGCCGGCGCCAGCCCGAGCGCCCAGGCGCCCGGCCGCCGCTTCTGAAGGAACAGGGCGACCGCCACCAGGCCCACGAAGAGGCCGGCGACCGGGGACGACATGGTGGCCAGCGCCGCCAGCGGCGCCGCGACCAGCGCCTTCGCCCACCGCTTGAAACGCCAGCGGTGCGGCCAGCAGAACACCGCCCCGACCGACGCCAGCGCGAACATCGTGCCGAGCCCGAAGGTGACCCGTCCGGAGACCGCGTTGCAGATCAGCGCGAAGACCCCGGCGAGCGCGGCCCACAGCGGGTTCCGCACGGCCCGGCTGCGGATCAGCAGCAGGGTCAGCAGACCGGCCGAGACGGTGCCGGCGATCATCATCGTCGTCCGGACCCCGAGCACCGACATCAGGTACGGCGACACCACGCTGTACGACACCGGGTGCATTCCGCCGTACCAGGCGAGGTTGTACGCCGAGTCCGGGTGCCGGCCGACGAACTCGGCCCACGCGTCCTGCGCGGCCAGGTCCCCGCCGCTGTTCGCGAACGTGAAGAACCAGATGATGTGCAGGATCCCGGCCAGGACCGTGACCGAGAGCACCGGATGGCGCAGCAGCCGCAGGCGCAGGGGTTCGGCGGCCGTCAGCAGCCGCGCGACGCGACTGTCACTTTCCGTGCCGGCCGGGTCGGCCGCGACGCCCGGGGCCGCGGACGGCAGGGCTATTCGAGGGCCGGCTACCGGGCCCGGATCGGCGTCGTCGGCGCGTGTCGGCTCCGCTGTGGCCACCTGAAGGCACTCCCCGTGTCCCGTCTTCTGTTCCCGGCCGCGTTCCACGGTGTTACCGGCCGCTTCCCGTCCAGTTCGCGGCCGTGTCCCGGCGACCGGCGACCTGCCCCGATTCGTGACGCTAGCACGCACCCCGCCGCGGGGCCCTGGGGTGGGCCGCCATCGGCGGGGTGCGGAGACGGTATGTGCGTTATGGGTCAGCCGAGACGGGTCAGCCTGCTCGCGAACCCGGGTTCGGCCAGATCCTTCTGGAGGGCCACCGGGACCTGGACGGCGGAGCCGGAGCCGTCACCCACGGTGAGGGTGCCGACCTTGGTGCCCGCCTTCGCGGTGTGCGGTACGTCGTCGGCGGCGAACGTCAGCTTCACCTTCAGCCCGGACCAGCCGACGGCGGTGACGTCCTTGGTCGCCACGACCGGGGTACGGCCGCCGAGACCGTCGTCCACGTATCCGACGACGGCGCCCTTCTTGTAGATGGTCGCCGCCTTCAGCGCGCCCTGCGCGGCCTGGATCAGCTGGTCGCCGGCGTTGAGGGCGGCCTTGAGGATGCTGTTGCCGTTGCTGGCGTTGGCCGGCTGCCGGATCACCGCGCCGATGACCGTGCGGGTCTCGCCGTTCACGTCCTTCTTCGCGGCGAAGACCAGGTTGCCGAGGGCGGAGGTGGTGGTGCCGGTCTTGATGCCGACGACGTTGTTGTGGCCGACCAACTGGTTCCAGTTGCCGTGGTTGACACCCTTGTAGTCGTCGTACGACATCATCGCGGCGACCTCGCGGAACGCGGGCTCGCTCGCCATCGCCGCCTTCGCCAGCTTCACCTGGTCCACGGCGGTGGAGACGGTGGAGTTCGTCAGGCCCGACGGGTCGGTGTACGTCGTGTTCGTCATGCCGAGCTTCTTCGCCGTGGTGTTCATCTTCGCCACGAACGACTTCTCGCTGCCCGCGTCCCAGCGGGCCAGCAGGCGGGCCACGTTGTTGGCCGAGGCGATCAGGATGGACTCCAGGGCCTCGCGCTGGGTGATCGAGTCGCCGGCCGTCACGTCGACGGTGGACTCCTGGCCCGCGTTCGCCTGATCCTGGGCGGCCTGGTCGATCTTGATCTTCGGGCCGGCTGCGCCGCTCTTCAGGGGGTGGTCGCGCAGGATGATGTACGCGGTCATCACCTTGGCGACGCTCGCGATCGGCACCGGCTTCTGGGCGCCGGAGGAACCGAACGAGCCGATGCCCTGCACGTCCAGCGCCGCCTGGCCCTCGGCCGGCCAGGGGATGTCCACCTTGCCGCCGTCGAAGGTGTACGTGTCCTTCGCGGTGAGGCCGAGGGTGGGCTGGGGGAGCGGACGGAAGTTCTGTACGACCGCAAAGATGATCAGGAGGACGATGACCAGGGGCGTCCAGATCTTGACCCGGCGGATGGCGGTCCTGACCGGGGTCTCCGGCGGCCGGGGCGTGTTGGTCAGCTCGGCGAGCAGGTCCAGCGGGGGCTTCGGGGGAAGCGGCTGCTGGGTGGTGCGCTCGGGGCCGACCTGGGGGATGGCGGTGGTGCGGGTGGCGGAGTCCGTCTCGGGCCTGCCCGCGGGAGCGGCGCCCGGCTTGGCCTCCGGCTTCGTGCCCGGCTTGGCCTCGGGGGCCGCGACCGGCTTTATGTCCGGCTTTATGTCCGACTTGAGGGCGACGAACTTGCTGGTGCGTTCGGCGTCGCCGGCACGGGTCTCGGGCTTGGGCGTGCCACCCAGCTTCAGCATGGTGGTGGGCTGGTCGACCTGCGACGGGCGCGTGGCGCGGGGGGCCTTGAGCGTGGTGGTCGGCTGATCCACCGCGGCGCCACGGCCATCGTTGTCAGCCGGGGCCGATCCCTGCGGGGCGTCCGCACCGTCGGCGTCCTCGGGCTCGGCGTCGGCCTCGTCCTGGCCCGCGGGCTTGGCGTCCTCGGGCTCGGCTTCGGCCTCGTCCTGGCCCGCCGGCTTCGCGTCCTCGGGCTCGGTGCCGGCCTCGTCCGCGTCCTCGGCGTCCTCGGGTTCGGTCGTGGACTGCGAGTCGTCCCGGGGTTCGGCGTCTTCGGGCTCGGCCTCGGTGCCTTCCCGGTCCGCGGGCCCGGCGTCCTCGGGCTCGGCGTCGGTCTCGTCCCCGTTCGCCGGCCTCGCGTCCTCCGGGTCGGACTCGGCCTGGGACTCGCCCTGCGGCTCGGCCTGCGGCTCGGCGTCCTCGGGTTCGGCGGTGGTCTTCAACTCGCCTTCCGCACCGGTGGCTTCGGGCTTCGGTGCGTCCTCGGGCGCGTTCGTCGCCTCGGGCGCCGCCTCCGGGCGGGCGTCCTCCGGCCCGGGTGTCTCCGAGGGCGCCGTCTCCTTCGAGGCGGTCGTTGCCTCGGGCGCCGTGTCGGGGGCCTCCGGCGCCTCCTCGGAGGGCTCCGGGGTCTCCCGGCCCTCCTGGGGGCCCTCGGAGCCCTTCTCGGGGCCTTCGCCGGCCGCCTCCGGTCCGGCCGTGTCCTCGGAGTCGCCGTCGGCCGGCTCCTCCGGGGTCTCGTCGGAGGTCCGCACCCACGCCGCCACCGCCGCGCGGAGCTTCGTGTCGTCCTCGCCGGCCGGCTTCGGGTCCCGTACCGAGAAGACCCGGGTCGCGGTGTCCACACCGCCGGCCGTCTCCTTCTCGGCGGCCACCGCCAGTCGCGGATCGCGTGCTTCGGGAACCGAACCCGCGCTCCCCGACGTCGGTTCCGCCGACGACTCGCGCTGCTTCGACCTGTCGGGGGACTCGCCCGCCACCGATGCCTCCTCCACGCTTCGCACGTCTCCGTGCGCTGTCCGAACCATGTACCAGTGTCCTGTGTGCGGGCTTAGCCCCTGCGGTAGACGAGAACGACATACCTACCGGTTCCACTACGAACCGGTCACGCACCCTCGACAGACCAATGTGAGAGGGGTCACCCTGTCATTCATCCACGCGGGGAGGCATGGATGGGCAGGAGCCGCAGAACACTTCCGGAGGAGCTTCTGCTGCTGGCACTGGACCCGGCCACGGGTACCACTGCGCAGCCGCAGTCGCTCGACCTCGGTCTGGCCGGAGCACAGCTAGTGGAGCTGGCGCTGGCCGGACGGATAGCCCCAGACGGGGATCGTATCGCCGTGGTGCAGCCACGGCCGACTGGAGATCCGACTTTGGACTGCGCGTTGGAGTTGCTGCGAAGGCGTGGCGCTCCCGTGCGGGCTGTGCACTGGATCGGCGGACCCCGCCTGGGGCTCCGTCAGGTCTACCTCTCGCATCTCGAACGGTGCGGCATGGTCGCCGCCGTGGCGGGCCAGATGTGCGGGGTGCTGCCGACCACTCGCTACCAGGCGACGGACAACGCCGTCACCCGGGAGATCCGTGGCCGGCTGGACTCGGCGATCCGCACCGGCGTACCGCCGGACCCGCGGACCGCGGCGCTCGCCGCCCTGGCCCACGCGGTCGGCCTCGGCAAGCACCTGTACCCGGGGAACGAGGGGCGCTCCTCTCGGTCCCGGCTGCGGGACCTGATCAGGCACGACCCGATGGGTGGACTCGTGGCCCACGCCGTCATGGACGTGCAGAACGGCGCGGGCGCCCAGCCCCGCCGCAACCCGGCGCCGGCTCCGGCCGGTCCGGGAGCCAGGCCCGGTGCCCCGGAACCCGCCCGCGGTGTTCCGATGCAGCCGCGCCGGGGCGCGATGGCCCGTGCCGTGGTGCACTGAGCCGCGGTGCCACGGCAGCGACGACCGGCAACACAGCACCCCTGAGACCCGGTTCGGGAGCCGCTGGTCCGAGCGGGACGGTGAGGCGTACACGGCAGTACGCGCCTCGCCGTCCCGCTCGGCCGTCTTCCGGCCCCGGGTCCGGAGAATCCGGAACGTGCCCGAACTGACGCGTACGCGCCGCATATCCGGTGTTTCCCAGCGGTAGGAAGCACCTTGGTGGCAGTCTGCTCAACAGCAGATACGCAAAGTGGTAGTTACAGGCAGGCAGCCGGAGGTGCACGTCCCGTGGCGTCCAATGTCAATCCCACCGTCAGGCGGCGCCGGCTGGGCCAGGAGCTCCGCAGGCTCCGTGAGCTCAAGGGCATGACGGCGGAGGAAGTGGCCGAGCGGCTGCTCGTCTCCCAGTCGAAGATCAGCCGGCTGGAGAACGGCCGGCGCAGCATCAGCCAGCGTGACGTCCGCGACCTGTGCGGGGTGTACGAGGTCGAGGACCAGCGGGTCGTCGACTCCCTGATGGAGATGGCCAGGGATTCGCGGCAGCAGGGGTGGTGGCACGCGTTCGGCGACATCCCGTACAGCGTCTACATCGGTCTGGAGACCGACGCCGAGTCGCTGCGGGTGTACGAACCCCAGCTGGTCACCGGGCTGTTGCAGACCCGGGCGTACGCCGAGGCCCTGGTTCAGGGCGCGTTGCCGGAGACCTCCGCCGCCGACATCGAGAAGCGGGTCCAGGTGCGGCTGCGCCGACAGGAACGTATCACCGCGGAACACAACCCCCTCCGCCTCTGGGTGGTCCTCGACGAGGCCGCGCTGCGCCGGCTGGTCGGCAACCGGCTGGTGATGCGCGAACAGCTGGAGTACCTGCTGGAGATGTCCCAGCGGCCGCACATCACCGTCCAGGTGCTGCCCTTCGAGTGCGGCGCCCATCCCGGCCTCAACGGCCAGTACGCGATCCTGGAGTTCGCCGACGCGGCCGACTCCAGCGTCGTCTACCTGGAGGGCGTCACCAGCGACCTGTACCTGGAGAAGGCGCACGACGTGCAGAAGTACGCCGTGATGTACGAGCACCTGCGGGCCCAGTCGCTGAACGTCGAGCAGTCCCGACAGTTCATCGCCGACGCGGCCAAGGAGTACGCCCGCTGAGCCCTCTTGAGCTATGAGCGGCGGATGGTACACGGAGGACACGCTCCAGCGGAAGTCTCCTCTGGAATATGCCATCCGGTCGAGTGAACGGGTACTCCAGGTGGGGAAGTTGCCTAGTAGCGTCGATCACGCCAACCGGTCAGAAAGGTTGGCGTGAATCGCACTACACCAAGCACCACAGCAACTCGCTACAGGAGTGGACATGGCACTGCTTCAGGGCGCCACGGAGACGTGGACGAAGTCCTCCTATTCCGCAGGGAACGGGGCGTGCGTCGAGGTCAAGTCGCCGACGACCGCGGGACTCGCCGTACGCGACTCCAAGGTCGAGGAGGGCCCGGTCCTCGCGTTCCCGGCCGACGCGTGGAACACGTTCGTGGCCTCGGTCAAGGCGTAGGGGGCATTCGCTGACCCACCGCTCGGCCTTCCGGCCACGACAACTGCACAAGCGTCACGCACAGAGCCCTCTCGACCAGCTCGCCGTCCTTGCCGAGGGGGCTCGGCTTGTGCCCGTCAGCCGTCCGACCGGCGGACCGGGAACGCGACGTCGCACACCGGGTCCTCCGGTCCCGCCGCGTCCCAGTCCGCGAAGTAGACCTCCCGGCACGGACCGTCGTACGACAGCCCGTCCCGCCCGGCGATCCACCGCTCCACCGCCTCGAAGGCCGCCATGATCTGCGGATTGGCCACCTGCGCCTTGCGGATCCGGGTGTACGCCAGCGTGCGCGCCGGCTCCACCCGTACCCGCGTCTGCCAGGTCCGCCCGTGCCGCTCCGCCCAGGCCAGGGCCGCCGCCTCGTCCGCCACCGGGACACAGGCCTCCGCCGGACCGTCGCTCTCCATGGACACCTCGGCGTGGTACACGACGAACGGCACCCCGGCCACGCCCCCGCACTCGCCCGCCGCCGCCTCCAGCCGGCCCAGAGAGGCACCGATCCAGGCCGGCAGCTCGTCGGCCAGACTGTGCCGCGTCTCGGTGATCACCACCTGCGCGGGCACCTCCACCGTCTCCACCGCGAACGACTCACCCATCTCCGAACTCCTCCCGGAAAGCTGTCCACGGAGGTACGCGGCGAGGGACCGCTGCCCGGCGAACCGCTCCTCGACGTCCGCCCAGTAGGCGGCCAGCAGCCCGGCGGCGGTGTCCCCGTGCCGCCCGTCGGCCGCCTCCACCACCTCGGCGATCCCCGCCAGCGGCATGTCCAGCCGGCGCAGCAGCGCCACCAGCCGGGCACGCTCCGTCTGGCCGGCCCGGTAGTAGCGGTAGCCGGTGGTCCCGTCGACGTACGCCGGGGCCAGCAGTCCGAGGCGGTCGTACAGCCGCAGGGCCTTCGCCGAGAGCCGGGACCGCGCCGCGAACGCGCCGATCGTGAGCAGTTCCTCGTCCACGGCGTCCTCCAACGGCCGCATCCTCCGTCACCGGGCGGTTCCTTTCCGCCCGGTGACCGGGAGACTCCGCCCTGCCCCAGGGGCAAGGTCAACCGGGCCCCGGACGGTTCAGCCGATGGCCCGCTCCACGGCCGCCACGAGTTCCGCCGACTCCGGCTCGGTCTGCGGCGAGAACCGGGCGGCGATCCGCCCGTCCCGGCCGATCAGGAACTTCTCGAAGTTCCAGCGGATGTCCCCGGTGTGCCCCTCGCCGTCGGCGAACCCGACGAGCCGCTCGTACAGCGGGTGCCGGCCCTCGCCGTTCACCTCGACCTTCTCGGTCATCGGGAAGGTCACGCCGTACGTCGCCGAGCAGAACTCGGCGATCTCCTCGGCGCTGCCGGGCTCCTGGCCCAGGAACTGGTTGCAGGGCACCCCGAGCACCGTGAAGCCCTGCGCCGCGTACTGCTCCTGGAGCTTCTCCAGGCCCCCGTACTGCGGGGTCAGGCCGCACCTGGAGGCCACGTTGACAATGAGCACGGCCTGGCCGGCATAGCGGCTCAGGTCGGCGGAGCCGCCCCGCAGCGCCCCGATCTCGACATCGAGCACGGATCCGTTGTTCTCAGTAGTCGTCATGGCCGGATGCTAACTCCGTCAGGTGGCGTCCCGGGTTCCGGCCTCCACCACCGCGTCCCCGGCGACCGTCCGCGAGTACAGCACCGACCGCCCGGCCCGCCGCCGCTCCACCAGTCCGGCGTCCAGCAGCACCTTCAGATGCCGGCCGACCGAACCCAGCCCCTGCCCGGTCACCGCGGTCAGCTGGGTCGTGCTCATCGGCGCGGCCAGCAGGACCAGCACCCCGGCGCGGGCGGCGCCCAGCAGCGCGGTGAGGGCGGCCGGCACCCGCTGCCGGGCGGGGTCGGCGAGGGCGCCGGCGCAGGAGTAGACCAGGGCGTAGCGGTCCGGTTCCTCCCAGGACACCCACCCGCACCTCGGTGTGACCGGGACGAGGAGCAGGTCCGCGCCGGAGATCGCGCGGGGCGGGTACTCGTGCAGGTTGACCTGGAGCCGGTTGGAGCCGAGCCAACGGGTCCGGCCGGGCCGCAGCGAGTCCAGCACGTCGGCCCAGCCGCCCCGGCTGACCTGCGCGGTCCTGGCCACCACGTCCGCCTCCAGGATCCGCCGTCGGCGGTCCCAGTCGGGCCGTACGGTCGTCTCCCACACCCACGTCAGCAGGTCCGCGGCCCGGCCGGGCAGGTCGTCGCGGTCCAGGGCGGCGGGGAGCGGGCCGCGCAGGGACACCCGCAGGTGCGCGCGGGCGGCGCCGGCGGCGGCCGCCCGGACCCGCGCGATGCCCGCCTCGGCGGTCTCCCCGTCATGGGGGGTGGGGGTCAGGAAGTCGGCGATCCACTCACGGCCCAGGCCGGCCCGGACGAGCAGCGCGGTGACGGGGTCGGCGGCGAGCCGCGCCCGGTAGGCGGGCAGATGGGCGTCCAGCCAGCGGCGCTCGCCGGGGTGGGCGGCGGTACGGGCGTGCAGCAGCTTGAGGCTCGCGAAGGTCTCGGCGAGCGGCGAGAGCACGAACCGGCTACGGGCGAGCGTGTCCGCGTTGAGCTCCCACCAGCCCAATGAGGTCTCCCAGTAGTTAGTGCCTCTCGCTGTCGAGAAGGTCCCTGGCCGACGTCACAGCCTCTCGCGAACGGGCGGCTCATCACGGGCGCCAGCCCCTCTCACCTTCGCGACAGCGCCCGCGCACGTGACAACCTTTCGCGCTCACGAGAAACAATAACGCCCGCTTCGTCCTCCCCCGAGACTCCCCGCATGACCTCTGCGTCCACCTCGTCCGGCTCGTCCGGCTCGTCGGGCTCGTCGGGCTCGTCGGGCTCGTCGGGCTCGTCGGGCTCGTCGGGCTCGTCGGGCTCGTCCACCGCGCCCACCGCGCCCACCGCGTCCGAAGATTCGAAAGCGCCCACCTCGTCCACCACCTACCGGTCCCTGTTCCGCACCCCCGAGTTCACGCCTCTCTTCCTCGGTTCCGCCGCTCACAACGCCGGCGGTACCGTCGGCGGCCTCGCCCTCGGCACGCTCGTCTACCGCAGCACCGGCTCCCCGCTGCTCTCCGCGCTCAGCATGTTCGGTCCCTCGCTCGCCCAGGTGCTCGGCGCGACCTTCCTGCTCTCCGGCGCCGACCGGCTGCCGCCCCGCACCACCCTCGCGGCGATCTCCCTCGCCTTCGCCGTCGTCACCGCCGCCATGGCGCTGCCCGGCCTGCCGCCCGCCGTGCTGCTCGGCTGCGTCCTGCTGCTCGGCCTGGTCGCCGCGCTCGGCGGCGGGGTCCGCTGGGGGCTGCTGACCGAGATCCTCACCAAGGACGGCTATCTGCCCGGGCGTTCGCTGTTCAACATGATGAGCGGGCTGGTGCAGATCGCCGGGTACGCCACCGGCGGCGCCCTGCTCGCCGCCGTCTCCCCGCGCACCTGCCTGCTGCTCGCCGCCGCTCTCTACCTGACGGCCGCCGTCGTCGTCCGCCGCGGTCTGGGGGCCCGACCGCCCCGGTCCGCGGGCCGCCCCTCCGTCGCGGCGACCTGGCGCACCAACGCCCTGCTGTGGTCGTCCCGTCCGCGCCGGCTCACCTATCTCGGCCTGTGGCTGCCCAACGGCCTGGTGGTCGGCTGCGAGTCGCTGTACGTGTCGTACGCCCCGGAGTCGGCCGGCACCCTCTTCGCCTGCGGGGCCCTCGGCATGCTCGCCGGTGACCTGACCGTCGGCCGGCTGCTGCCGCCGGCCGTCCGTCGCCGGGCGGCGACCCCGCTCCTGCTGCTCCTGGCCACGCCCTACCTGTTCTTCTTCCCGCACCCGCCGCTGGCGCTCGCCGCGGGCTGCGCCGCCGTCGCCTCCGTCGGGTTCGGGGCGAGCCTGGTCCAGCAGGAGCGGCTGATGGACCTGACCCCGGACGAACTCAGCGGCCACGCCCTCGGGTTGCACTCGTCGGGCATGCTGACCATGCAGGGCGTGGGCGCCACGCTGGCGGGTTCGGTGGCCCAACTCACCTCGCCCGCCCATGCGATGACGTTCGTCGCGGCCACGTCACTCGTGGTGACGCTGCTGCTGGCTACGGCCGGTCGCCGGAACCGGACCGCTCCGACGCCGGCTCCCTCGGGGCCGTGATCTCAGGGGTCTCGACCTCCGGAGCCGTGGCCTCCGGGGCCGTGATCTCCGGAGCCGTGCCCTCGGGTGGAGTGATCTCCGCGGGCGGGGCGAACTTGTCGGCGACGGCGGCGATCTGCTCGATCCCGGCCTTGAGCGCGGCCGGACCGTCGACGGCGTCCGGCCCGGTCAGCTCCCGGTCGTTCTTCTCGACCTCCTGGTCGAGCCGCTTGGTGGCCCGGTCGAAGTAGCGCAGCAACTCGACCGGGAAGGGCATCACCAGCGTGGAGTTCTTCTCGGCGGCGACCTCGACGACCGTCTGGAGCAGCCGCAGCTGCATCGCCTCGGGGGTGTCGGACATGATCCTGGACGCGTTCGCGAGCTGCTGCGCGGCCTGGAACTCGCCGTCCGCCGTGATGACCCGGGCCCGCCGCTCCCGCTCGGCCTCGGCCTGCCGGGACATGGACCGCTTCAGCGACTCCGGCAGCTGTACGTCCTTGATCTCGACGCGGTCGATGTGGATGCCCCACTCCGCGGCCGGGCTGTCGATCATCAGGGCCAGCCCCTCGTGCAGCCGCTCACGGTCGGTCAGCAGGTCGTCCAGGTCGCTCTTGCCGATGATGGAACGCAGCGAGGACTGGGCGACCTGGCCGACGGCGAAGACGTAGTCCTGCACCTCGATGGCCGCGCGCACCGGGTCGGTCACCCGGAAGTAGACGACCGCGTCCACCTTCACCGACACGTTGTCCTTGGTGATGCCCTCCTGCGTGGGCACCGGCATGGTGACGACCTGGACGTTCATCTTGCGCATCCGGTCGGCGAAGGGGATGAGGAAGGTGATCCCCGGCTGCCGGTAGCCGGGCAGCGCCTTGCCCCACCGGAACACGACCCCCCGCTCGACCTGGTTGACGACCCGCATCCCGCCGCGCAGCACGAGCAGGGCCGCCACGACCACCAGTACGACCCCTACGACGGCGCCGTCCATGGGCACACACTCCGTTCTCGACGTGATCCGGACAAGAACCCGGACAAGAACCCGGACAAGAATCCGGACAGGAATCCGGACAAGGGAGATGACACCGCGCGCGCCCGCCCGGATGCGGCACCCGGCGTCAGGAGTGTGCAAAGAAAGCGCGGAGGGGCGCCGTCCGTCAGGAAGCGGAAGCTCCGGTCCTGGCAGGTGCGTCGGCGAGTCCGAACTGGGCGGCCTCCAGGGTGCCCGTGCCGGAGCCGGAGGCATGGGTGGTGGCCAGGGCCAGGGTGAGGTCGTTGTCCGTGGCGTACCGGGTGTACCAGATCTCGTCGATGCCGAGCCGGTCCAGGGCCTTCTGCTGGGCGTCGGTCGGCGAGGTGAGGTAGTGCCGGGAGACGATCCGCTGCCCGGTGTCCGTGAAGGTGAAGTCGGCGCGGTCGGCACCGTCGTGGTAGGCCCAGTGGACCTTGCTGTAGTAGTCGCGGGGGTAGGCCGGGTCGTCGTACGGCACCGGGGCGGACTCGGTGGCCGTCACCGTCCGGGTGTCGTACGCGCCGACCAGACGCTTGCCGGCCTTCGTGTCGTCCACCAGGAAGACGGGGACCGTCGCGGAGCCGTACTGCTCCCGCAGATGCAGGTCGGCGCCGATCACCGAGTACGCGCCGACGCTGCCGCGGCCCCATCGCCAGTGCTCGACGGAGTACGGGAAGGGGCGGTTGCCCCAGTTGCGGTCGTGGTAGCCGTGGCCGGTGAAGGAGCGCTCCTTCCCGTTCACGGTGACCGAGCCGGTGACCGTGCCGGACGGCACCACGCACAGCCAGCCGAAGTGGTCGTCGGTGTCGCCGAAGTAGATGACACCGGTGCCCGGCCGGAACGGCGGCACCAGGCTGGTCAGCGTCAGGTCGACACCGACGTCCCCGGAGTGCCCCCGCATCCGGTACGTCTTCAGGTCGCCGGTGAAGGTGAACGTCCCGAGCCGTACGTCGCAGCGGTCCCGGGCGGCCGAGAACTCGCTCCAGTCGTACTCCTGGGGGCCGCCGTGACTCGTGCCGTCCGGGTCGGTGACGACGACCGCGGACTTCGGCTTACGGCGGTCCTCGCCGGGCTCGGGCACGAAGCCGTCGTCCAGGCGGGTGCTCAGGGTGAAGGAGACGACCGTGCCGTCGTCCCCGGTGAAGTCCGAGTACCACCATTCGAAGACGTCCGGGTCGTCGTTGCCGGCGGCCGTGCGGAAGCCGTCCTCCCACTGCTGGACCGTGCCGGGGGTGAGGCCGGTCCTGGCGTAGTCGGCGGCGGTGCGGCCGTAGCCGTTGGAGGTCAGGCCTGCGGCCGGGGTGCTCGCGGCCGGGGTGGCCGGGCGGGGGCTGGCCGCCGCGGCCTCGGTCCGCTCCGCCCCCGAGCACGCCGACACCGCGAGACCCGGTACGGCGGTCACCAGACCGGCCGCGGCGGCGTCGCGCAGGAACGCGCGACGGGAGCGGAGAGAGGGGGTTTCGGGGGTCTCGCGCATCGGGGATGCCTTCCGTTCGTCCCGGCCGGCCGGTTCCCAGTCCACCCCGGAGGCACGCGACGGGCATCCGCGGAGGCCCGGAAGGGGGACGACCACTGCGGACCGGGAACGGAGGGCAGGCGGCGGGCGGCTTGCTGCCTCAGGCCGCCGTGCCGGGTATCCCCAGGTCGCCCTCGACGTACTGGGCGCGGCCGAAGCCGAAGGACCAGTCGGCCGCGGTGTTCTCGACGTAGCCGATGAACACGTCCTCCCCGGCGACCCCCACCGTCGCCAGCGACGCGGCGATCGCGGCGTACAGCTTCTGCTTCACCTCGGTCGGGCGCCCGGCCTGGGTGAAGATCTGGATCATGACGACGCCGTCGCCCCGGTCGAAGCCCAGCCCCGCGTCGAGCGCCACGACCCGTCCCGCCTCGTGCTCGGTGACGATCTGGAAGCGGTCCCGCGGGGGGATGCCGAGCACGTCGACGACGGCGGTGTGGACGGCGTCGGCGACGGCCCGGACCTGGGCGTCGTCGCGGCCCTTGAGGAGGTCGATACGGACCAGCGGCATGGGGGGCTCCTATCGGAAGCGGGCGCGGCCCGGGGGCCGTGCGGCGGTGTCTCCAGAGTGGGCCTGGAGCCATCGATAGCGCAAAGACCTAGGTCTTCCTCCACCGATAAGAAATCGGAATACGCGCAGGCCAACGGGTCGTACACTGGAGCCATGGAGGTCCGGACCCTGCAATACTTCCTCGCGGTGGCCGAGGAGAGGTCGTTCACCCGGGCCGCGGCCCGCTGCCATGTCGCCCAGCCGGCGATCAGCCGGCAGATCCGCGGACTGGAGCGGGAGCTGGGGGAGGCGCTGTTCGAGCGGGATTCCCGTACCGTCCGGCTCTCCGCCGCCGGCGAGGCGCTGCTGCCGCACGCCCGGACGGTCACCGGTGCGGTCGCCGCGGCCAGGGCCGAGTTCGCGGCCCGCTCCGGGCTGCTGACGGGGAACCTCTCGCTGGGGGCCGCCGACGGCGTCGAGCACAGCAGCCTGCCCGCCCGGCTCGGCGCGTTCCACCGCCAGTACCCGGGCGTCAACGTCCACCTCGTCGACGGCACCAGCGCCAGCCTGGTCCCGCAGGTCCGGCAGGGTTCCCTGGACGCGGCCTTCGTCGCCGTGCCGCCCGGCGGGCTCGACCCCGACTTCGACCACCGGATCCTGGTCCGGGACGAGATCGTCGCGGTCGTGCCGGCCGACCGGCCCGAGGCGGGGCGGCCGGAGCTGGGCCTCGGCCAGCTCGCCGACACCCCCCTGATCACCTACGGGCCCGACAGTGGCCTGCGACCCCATCTGAGCGCCGCGTTCGACCGGGCGGGCGTGCCGTTCCGGCCCGCCTACGCCACCAACCACGTGGCCCTCCAGATCGAACTGGTCGCCGCGGGCGTCGGCATCGCGCTGGCGGCCGCCGCCGCCCGGGGCGCCGCCGCCGACCCCCGGGTCACCGCGGTCCCGCTGAACCCCCGCGTCCCCTACGCCAAGGCCCTCATCTGGCGCCCCGGCCCCCACACCTCGGCACCACTGCGCGCACTCCTGTCCACACCGGACCCCGACCGGCCCTAGGCCCCGCCGTCACATGACCGCCCGCCTGCCCCCCCACATGCCCGCCCGCCTGCCCCGCGACGCCATGCGCTCCCCCGGCCTTCGGCAGGGCAGGGGCCTCCACTCGTACGCACCTGGTGCCGCGGGGCCGCCCTCGGGGCGACGACGACGGGCAGGTGACGACAGCGCCTGGGGCCGGTCGGCGATGGGTCGACAGTGCTGGGCCGAGAGTGCTGGGCCGACAGTGCTGGGCCGACAGTGCCTGGACCGACATACCTGGCGGGTGCCGGAAGCTGGGGAAGAGAGACGAGAGAGGGGATGCGGGTATGGAGACGGCGAGGCTGGTGCTGCGGAGGTTCGGTCCGCACGACGCGCCGGCACTGGCGGCGTACCGCTCGGACCCGGAGGTGAGCCGGTACCAGTCCTGGGAGGCGCCGGTACCGCTCGCGACGGCCGAACGGCTCGTGGCCGGGTTCGCGGCGGGCGACCCGCGCGGTCCGGGCTGGTTCCAGTACGCCGTCCAACTGCGGGACGCCCCCGGCCTGATCGGGGACATCGGGGTGCGCCGCGCCGAGGACGGACGCCAGGCCGAACTGGGGTTCACGTTCGACCCGGCGTTCCAGGGCCGCGGGTACGCCACCGAGGCGGTGACCCGGGTGGCACGGTCGCTGCTGCTGGAGGACGGCCTGCACCGCCTCTCGGCCGACTGCGACAGCCGCAACGTCCGCTCGGCGCACCTGCTGGAGCGCGTCGGCTTCCGCCGCGAGGGCCACCTCCGGCAGAGCACCTGGATGAAGGGCGAGTGGACCGACGACCTCCTCTACGGCCTGCTCGCCTCGGAGTACCGGCCCTAGTCGACGTCCACCGGGCCGTCGTCCGACTTCCTGCCCTTGCCGCCGGGGAGTTGCAGCAGGCTGTTGCCGCCCTTGCCGTTCTCGGAGCGCTGCCCGTCGGAGTCCTGGCCGCCGCTCAGGTTCTGCCGGACCGAGTCGAGGATCGTCAGGCCCTGGGAGACGAGGCCGGCGGCGATCTCACCGAGACCGTCCGCGCCGTTGAGGACGTTGACGTTGGCGCCGGCGAGGCCGCCCGCGGCCTCCTTGACGATCTGCGGAAGCTGGTCGATCAGCATCCGGTCGAGCGCCACCCGGTCGTACGACGCCGCCGCCTCCGCCTGGATCTTCATCCGCTGCGCCTCGGCCGCCGCGAGGATCCTGACCCGCTCGGCCTCCGCCTCGGCGGGCTTCACGACCTCGGCCACCAACTGCTGCTGGCGCAGCTTGGCCTGACGCTGGGCCAGCTCCGTCTGGGCGGCCAGCACCTCCTGCTGGGCGTGCGCCTGCGCCAGCGGTCCGGCCTGCCCGGCCTGCGCCTGGGCCCGGTCCACCTCGGCGGAGTACTCGGCCTTGACGACGGCGGTCTGCCGGGCGTACTCGGCCTGCTTGCGGGCCGCCGCCTGCTCCGCCTCCACGGCGGCCTGGGTGGCCTGCGCCTGGGCGATCTGCGCCTGCCGCTGGATGGCCGCCTTGTGCGGCGCGGACATGGCGTCGATGTAGCCGGTGTCGCCGTCGTCGATCGACTGGATCTGTAGCGAGTCGACGATCAGGCCGATCTTCGCCATCTCCGTCTTCGACGTGTCCAGCACCTCCGCGGCGAGCTTCTGCCGCTCGGTGACGATCTCCTCGACCGTCATCGAGCCGATGATGGCCCGCAGGTGACCGGCGAAGATCCGGCCGGTGAGCACCGACATCTGCTCCTGGTCCGACAGGAAGCGCTGGCCGGCGTTGATGATGCTCTCGTGGTCGTTGCCCACCTTGAAGGCGATGACCGCGCGGACGTGCAGCGCGATGCCCTGCCGGGTCACGCAGGTCTCGGTGACCTCGGACTCGCACATGGACAGGGTGAGGAACCGGACCTTCCGGAAGACCGGCAGCACGAACTTCCCGTGCCCCGTGACCACTCGGAACGGCGCGCCCCCCAGTCCCCGCCTGCCCCCCGAGATCAGCATCGCCTCGTCGGGAGCGGGTACGCGGTATCCGAACATTCCTGTTACTCCTCAGCCGGCGTCGGCGGCATCCCCGCCGAGCGCGTCCAATGGATCCACCCACTCGATGACGCCGACCGCGCGGCATCCCCGTGATTCGATCACGAGCACCGTCGCACCCGCGGGCAGGGGCTCCTCCGACCAGGCGAGGAACGTCTCCGAACCGCCCCTGACCCGCACCAGGACCTCACCGGGACCACCGGAACCACGCGTTCCGATGAGTACCTTCCCCATGCAGCCGATCACGGCCTCGTCCTGCGGCATCACCGACCGTCCTCCCAGCCCTGGCCTGTGATTCCGACGATAGCCCCGCCGGAGGGTTCAGGCGGTGCCCGGGACGCTCACGATGCGTTCAGGCGGCCCGCGGCACGGTCGGGACCCGTGACATACGAGACATGCGAGACATCGCTGACCTTCCGGCGTGACGGGTCAGTCCGCGTGGGGGCGGGCCAGGCCGTGGTCGTAGGCGAAGATCACGGCCTGGACGCGGTCACGGGCGCCGATCTTGGCCAGCACCCGGCCGACGTGCGTCTTCACCGTGGACTCGGACACGACGAAGCGGGCGGCGATCTCACTGTTGTTCCAGCCCTTGCCGATGGCCACGAGGATCTCGCGTTCGCGTTCGGTCAGGGCGCCGAGCCGCGGGTCCCCGCCGGGACCGCCCGCGGCCGGCGGCACGACCTGTGAGAACTCGTGCAGGAGGCGGCGGGTCAGGGCGGGCGCGATCACGGCGTCGCCGACGGCCACCGCCCGGATGCCCGCGAGGAGCTCGTCCGGGCGGGCGTCCTTGAGCAGGAAGCCGCTGGCTCCGGCGCGCAGCGCCGCGTGGACGTACTCGTCGAGGTCGAAGGTGGTCAGCACGAGGACCCGGGAGCGGTCGCCCGCTGCGGTGATGCGGCGGGTCGCCTCGATCCCGTCCATGCCGGGCATGCGGACGTCCATGAGGACGACGTCGGGGCGGAGCTCGGCCGCCATGCGGACCGCCTCCGTACCGTGCGCGGCCTCACCGACGACCTCCGTCTCGGGGACCGAGTCGAGGAGCAGGTGGAAGGCGTAACGCTGCAACTGCTGGTCGTCCACGATGAGTACGGTCGTCACCTGACACCGTCCTGAGGGGTGAGGTCCAGGACGGCCTCGACCGTCCATCCCGCGTCGGCGGGGCCCGCGCTGAGGCTCCCGCCGTAGAGTGCCGCCCGTTCCCGCATGCCCACCAGACCGTGCCCTTCCTCGTTCGCCGGACCGGTACGGCGCTCGGCGCCGGCGGGCCCGGTGTCCTGGACCGTGACGGTCAGCCGCGTCCCCCGCACGACGACCGCCAGGTTCACGCGGGCCCCGGCCCCGGCATGCTTGAGCGTGTTCGTCAGGGCCTCCTGGGCGATGCGGTAGACGGCCAGCTGCACCCCGCTGTCCAGCGTCTCGACGTCCCCCGCGGTCCGGTAGCGGACCTCGAGACCCGCGGCCCGCACCCCCTCGCACAGCGCGTCCACGTCCGTCAGGCCCGGCTGCGGACTGAGCTCGGGTTCGCCGCGCGGGCCGTCGGAGGCCTCCCGCAGCACCCCGAGCACCCGCCGCAGTTCCCCCAGCGCCTGCCGGCCCGTGTCACCGATCAGCCGGAGGGCCTCCCGGCCCCGCTCCGGAGAGCCGGCGCCGGCATAGCCGCCCGCGTCGGCGAGCGTGATGATGACGGCCAGGTTGTGGCCGACGATGTCGTGCATCTCCCGGGCCACCCGGGCGCGTTCGGCCGCGGCGGCGAGCCTGCTGCGCTGGTCGCGTTCGACCTCCAGACGGGTGGCCCGGTCCCGCAGACCCGCGAGCTGGGCCCGCCGGATACGGACCGCGACCCCGAGCGCCAGCGCCGCGGTCGCCGTGCTCAGCAGGAAGAACAGCGCGTCCCAGACCGACACCACCGCCGACACCCGCACCGCGACCAGTGCCATGGCGCCCGCCATGACCCCGCAGGCCCGGGCCAGCTGCCGCGGCCGCCCGTGCAGGGCGAGGCTGTACAGGGCTATGAACAGCGCCACGTCCGCCCGCAGCAGCACATCCAGCGACCAATGGAGCACGAAGACGGCCGCCACGGCCCCGAACGCCACCGCGGGCCTGCGCCGCCGCCACAGCAGCGGCAGCACGAGCCCGGCCTGGAGGGCGAGCATGCCCGCCAGAGGCAGCTGCGTGAAGGCCAGCCGCAGATGGTGCGGCTCGTCGCCGTCATGGCCGCCACCGGCCGTCCGCACCAGGTCCGGCAGGCAGAACAGCAGGAAGACCAGCACCACCACCGTGGTGTCCAGCACCCAGGGACGGGCCCGGTCGGCATGCCGCAGCCGCTGGCCGGCCCGGGCGAACCGGGCGACCAGCGGTCCCATCCCGCCGAGGTCGTCGGCGGCCGGGCCGGGCGCCATGACCTGGGGGGTCGCGGATGTCACGGGGGTCACCGGACCATCATGCGGGTGTCACACGTCGCTGCGCAGCAGCCGGTACGCCGCCCCGCCCAGCGCGAGCGCCGTCCAGCCGAGGAAGACCAGCAGGCCGGCCCCGGGCGACAGGCTCGTGGAGTCGTGGGTCAGGGCGAACACCGACTCGCCGGCGTTGCTGGGCAGGTAGGGGCCGATGTCGTCCCGCCAGGAGCTGGGCAGCAGCGAGATCAGCCCGGGGATCAGCATCAGCGAGGCGACCAGCACCGAGATGCCGCCGGCCACCGAGCGCAGCAGCATCCCGAGCGCCGTGCCGATCACGGCGACCAGGCCCAGGTAGAGACCGGCGCCCAGCAGGCTCCGTACGACACCGGCGTGGGAGAGGCCCATCGCGGCGGGCGTACCGGACACGATCCGGCTGCCGAACAGGAACGCGACGAACACCCCCAGGGTGGCCACCACCAGCGCGACCGCGCCGAACACGGCCGCCTTGGACCACAGCACCGGCAGCCGGCGAGGCACCGCCGCCAGCGTGGAGCGGATCATGCCGGTCGAGTACTCGCCCGCGGTGACCAGCACACCGAGCACGCCGAGGGCGAGCTGCGCGAAGTTCGTCCCGAACAGCGACAGACTGACGGCGGTCGAGCGGGCGAAGTCCGGGTCCATGTGGGCGGAGCCGATCCCCGACTTGTACCGGCTCGACGCGATCAGCCCGAACGCGACGAGGAACAGCAGCCCCAGCCCCAGGGTGATCCAGGTGGACCGCAGCGACCAGAGCTTGGCCCACTCCGAGGCCAGCACCCGCCTGCCGGTCACCCGGTGCACGGGGCGCGCGGCCGCGGGGGGCGCGTCGGTGGTGGCGGTGAGCGTGGAGGTCATGCCGTCCTCCCGAGGGTCTCGGTGGCCTGCGCGGTGCCGGTGGCCGTCGCGGAGCCGTGGTACTCCACGGCGTCCTTGGTCAGGTCCATGAAGGCCTGCTCCAGGGAGACCTGGCGCGTGCTCAGTTCGAACAGGGCGATGCCGTGTTCGGCGGCCTTCAGCCCGATCTCCCGCGCGCTCAGCCCGGTCACCTCCAGCTCCTCGGAGCCGATGCGACCGGTGACGTCGACGTCCGGGCCGGCCAGGACGTCCCGCAGCCGCGCCGGGTCCTGGGTGGCCACGTGCACGGTGTCACCGCCGGCCCGGCGCACCAGGTCCCGCACGGTCGTGTCGGCCAGCAGCCGGCCGCGGCCGACGACGATCAGGTGGTCCGCCACCAGCGCCATCTCGCTCATCAGGTGCGACGACACGAAGACCGTGCGCCCTTCCTCGGCGAGCGAGGTCAGCAGGTTGCGGATCCAGAGGACGCCCTCGGGGTCGAGACCATTGACGGGTTCGTCGAGCATCACCGTCTGCGGGTCGCCCAGCAGAGCCGCCGCGATCCCGAGCCGCTGGCCCATGCCCAGGGAGAAGGCGCCCGCCCGCTTGCCCGCCACACTGTCAAGACCGGCGAGCTCGATGACCTCGTCGACCCGGCGGCGCGGGATGCCGTGCGTCAGCGCCAGCGCCCTGAGGTGGTTGCGGGCCGACCGGCCCGGGTGGATCGACCTGGCCTCCAGCAGGGCACCGACCTCCTGGAGCGGAGCCCGGTGCCGGGCGTAGGGGAGGCCGTTCACCGTGACGGAGCCGCTGGTGGGGGCGTCCAGCCCGACGACCATCCGCATCGTCGTGGACTTTCCCGCACCGTTCGGTCCCAGGAAGCCCGTCACCGTACCCGGTCTCACGACGAAGTCGAGGCCGTCCACGGCCGTCTTCTCCCCGTATCTCTTGGTCAGCTGCCGTGCTTCGATCATCGGAGCTCTTTCTCTCGGACTCGGCGTCCCGCGATCCGGCGCCTCTCCGCCACGCTAAGTCCGTGATCGCCCCGATCCGGTGGTACCGGGGGCTGAACGGGTCCACCGGGGTCGTACCGCGGTACTACACCCCGCCGGGGCCGCGCGCCGGGGCCGCGCGCCGGGGCCGCGCGCCGGGGTCCCGGAGACCGGAACGGCCGATCGCCGTGCCTGAGCCCGCCGACCCGCGCACGGGCCCGCCGCCGACCCCTGTACGGCCCCGTTCAGGCTCGTCGCCGGGCTCCCGTTCCGGTCGCGTTCAGGCTGGTCGCCGGGCTCCCGTTCCGGTCGCGTTCAGGCACGTTGCCAGCCCTCATTTTCGGCCCCGTTTCGGCCCGTTGGCGGCCCCGGTCCGGCCCTGTGGCGGTCCGTGTCGGGGCCTCCGAGCGGTCGGCGGGCGGGCGGGGTCGGGCGGTTCGGCTTCATGCAGGGCCGAACCGCCCGTACCCTTCGTGGACGACGGCGTCACATAGCGGGCGCCAAACACTGGAGGCAATACCCCGTGCTGATTGCTCAGCGTCCCTCGTTGACCGAAGAGGTCG